>CAVPMU010000025.1:0-183206 GCA_963706535.1 uncultured Gammaproteobacteria bacterium | reverse complement strand
GGATTCCACCGCGTCATCGCGTGCATGCCCGCGCTGCTGGAGCGGTTCCAGAACCTGCATTACCTTGCCGTCGGCTCCGCCGGCCCCGAGGGCGATTTCAGGCCGCAGCTCGATCAACAGGTGCGGAGCCTCGGGCTCGAGGCGCGCGTCCACTTCCTGGGCGCATTGCCGTCGGAGGGGGTCAGGCAGGCGCTCTCGGCCGCCGACGTCTTCGTGCTGTCGAGCCGCAACGAGGGGTGGGCCAACGTACTGCTCGAGGCGATGGCGTGCGGATTGCCGGTGGTTGCCAGTGACGTTGGCGGTAATGCCGAAGTCGTGTGCCGGCCGGACCTGGGTGTTATCGTGCCCTTCGACGATCATGCCGCGCTCTGCCGAGCGGTCGAGCAGGCGTTCGCTCAGGACTGGGACCGCACGGCCATTCGACGCTATGCCGAAGAAAATGACTGGCTTGCGCGAGTCACAGTACTGCTGAGCGAGTTTCGCCACATCGCGGCTGACGGCGTGGCACCAACGTCAGGGAGAGCAAATGCTGCCTGACGCGAATCCTGCCGACTCGGTGACTCGCCTGATCGCGGGCGTACTGTTCCCGCTGCACGAACTGGCGAAAGGGCACCGCAGCGTGGCGATGCGCCGCGAGTTGGAGGCCTCGCAATGGTGGACACCGGAGCAACTCGAGCGGGCACAGGTCCAGCGACTTAGGACGTTCCTGGTTGCGGCCGGCCGGCACGTGCCGTACTACCGCGAATTGTTCCGTCGCAACGACTTCGACCCGGCCGACATTACGCGGCTGGCTGATCTGCAAGCGCTGCCGTTCCTGGACAAGGCCACCATTCGCGAGAACACCGAGGCCCTCAAGTCGGAGACGGCTGGCCGCCTCGTCAAATACAACACGGGTGGCTCGAGCGGCGAGCCGCTGGTGTTCTACATGGGCATGAGCCGCGTATCGCACGACGTGGCCGCCAAATGGCGTGCCACGCGCTGGTGGGGCGTCGATATCGGCGATCCGGAGATCGTGCTGTGGGGTTCGCCGGTGGAACTCGGGAAGCAAGATCGCATCAAGGCGTTGCGCGACCGATTGTTCCGCAGTCACCTGCTGCCGGCGTTCCAGATGTCCGACGACCAGATGGATCGCTATCTCGAAAAGATTGCCCGGCTGCGGCCGAAGATGCTGTTCGGCTATGCATCGGCACTGGCATTGCTGGCGAACCATGCCGAACGTCTCGGGCAGGACATGAGCAGTTGTGGGGCGAAAGTGGTCTTTGCGACCGGAGAGACCCTGTATCCCACGCAGCGCGCCACGATCGAACGTGTTTTTGGCGCGCCCGTGGCCAATGGGTATGGTTCGCGCGACGCCGGATTCATAGCGCACCAGTGCCCACGCGGTTCGTTGCACCTGTCGGCGGAGCACATCGTGGTCGAGCTGGTAGACGAGGCTGGCCGGTCGGTGCCGCCGGGCGAGGAGGGCGAGATAGTCACGACTCACCTGGCAACCGATGACTTCCCGTTCATCCGCTACCGCACCGGCGACATGGCGGTGATGGCTGCCGAGCCCTGCGCATGTGGACGAGGGCTGCCGGCCCTGACCGAGGTCGTCGGCCGCAGCACCGACTTCGTGCGCACCAGGTCGGGCAACGCGATGCATGCGCTGGCACTGATCTACGAAGTTCGTGACAAGCCCGGAGTCAAAGCCTTCAAGTTCATCCAGGACGCGGATCTCTCCGTGGAACTGCTCCTGGTGGGCGATGCCGAGCTGACAGCGGACGTTGAGGCGCAGATCCGCAACGGCCTGTTGGGCCGCATGGGTGCCGGCACGGTCCTGGCGATTCGGCGGGTCGAGCACATTCCAGCGGAAAGGTCCGGCAAGTATCGGTACGTGGTGAGCAAGGCGAAGGCGCTCCAATGAATGTCCTCACGTCGACCGTGTCCGCGCTTGGCCGTGTGCTTCCCGGCACGCATGCCGGCCGGCTGCTGATCCTCATCTATCACCGCGTGCATCGCCGTGCCGATCCGATGTTCCCGGGCGAGGTCGATGTCGATCGATTCGACTGGCAGATGCGGCTGTTGAAGCGCCATTGCCATCCTGTTGCCCTCGTGGACGGAGTGGAGCGACTGAAGCAAGGCAGTCTGCCGCCTCGTGCCGTAAGCGTCACGTTCGACGATGGTTATGCCGACAACGCCTCGGTAGCCTTGCCCGTGCTGCAACGTCACGGTATCCACGCGACGTTCTTCGTGGCCACCGGCTTCCTGGATGGCGGACGCATGTGGAACGACACGATCATCGAGTCGATTCGACGTGCCACCGGGCCGGCGCTGGACTTGGCGGATCTGGGTCACGGTAGCCTGGGGCTCGGCGACGCCGCATCGCGTGGGGTCGCGGCCGAGCGCATCCTGCGGGCCGTAAAACACCTGCGCCCGGCCGAAAGACTCGAAGTGGCCGAGGCGATCGCCCGTCGCGCGCACAGCGAGCTGCCTGCCGACCTGATGATGCGCTCCTCGCAGGTCCGGCAGCTGGCGGATGCAGGCATGGAGGTGGGTGCGCACACGCTGAGTCATCCGATCCTGCGAGTCCTGTCGGACTCCGAGGCGAGTGCCGAGATCGCTGGCAGCCGGCAGGTCCTGGAGCAGATTACCGGTCGCCCGGTCCGTGCGTTTGCGTATCCGAATGGTCGCCGTGATTTCGACTACACGATGCGGGACCGGGACCTGGTCGCGAAGCTCGGTTTCCAACTCGCTGTATCGACGAACGGCGGAGTTGCGACGCCCACGTCCAACGTCTTCGAACTGCCGCGATTCACCCCGTGGGACCGAAGTCCGGAGCGCTGGCTGGGACGGCTGCTGTACGCGTTCGGAATGGCGTAAAGAAGGATTGAACTCTTTCCTGGGCGCGTTGTGACTATCAACGTACACATTACCGTGGATGTCGAGGTATGGCCGGTGCACGGCGGACGATGGCCACATGTGCCGCTGGATTCCTCGCAAGGGTGTCACGGCGAGATCGCTGCCTATCTCTGGGGTGACTGCGGCGGAGAGATGTTCGGCGTCCCGTATCAACTGGCTCAACTGCAGCAACATGGTCTGCGAGCGACATTTTTCGTCGATCCGATGTTCTCGTTCGCGCTCGGCCTCCCGGCACTTCGAGAAATCGTCAGCCTGATCCAGTCACACGGGCAACGCGTCGAACTGCACTTGCATCCCGAATGGCTTACCGACCCACGGTGTCCTGCCTTGCCGGCGTTTAAAGGCCCGTTGATTGGCGAATACGCTCAGGATGTCCAGTCGCACCTGATCAGCGTCGCTCGTGATCAGTTGATGGAGGCAGGCGCGAGCCCGCCGACCGCGTTTCGAGCCGGAAGCTGGGGCGCGAGCTCCTCGACTTTGCGTGCATTGGCACGGGTTGGGATTGGCACTGACTCGAGCCTGAATGCTCACTATGACGACAGCCTCGCGGACCTGCCCGGGCGCGAACGCATGCAGCGGGTGGCCAGCGTGCACGAGGTCACCGAGGTGCCAGTGACGCGGTTTGATGATGGGATCACCAGGGGCGGCCGCCCACTCAGCCTCGTTGGTATCAGCTCGGCGGAGATGAGGCACGTTCTCGAGAGTCTGGAGCGAGCAGGCGAGCCGACGGCGGTCGTCGTGATGCACAGCAACGAGTTCGTGAAGACGGAGCGGCTCTGGGCCGACCGCCCGCTCGAGCCGCGTCGTCTGGTCGCCAGTCGCTTTGAGAAATTGTGTCGATTCCTGGCCGAGCGCAGCGAGCGCTTCCCCACGCGGTTCATTACGGATTACGCAGGAGCGGTCGACACGCTGGAGGACTCGATGATCGTGAAAAGCAGCATTCTTCGTACGCAGGGCCGGCTAGGGCGTGTTAACACTATCGCAGTGCCTCGACGACCAGTGCGAAGCTCAGAAAGGCGAGGAACATGACGTTGAGCTTGTCGAAGCGACTGAAGATGCGGCGGAAACCCTTGAGTCTGCGGAACAGCCGCTCGATCTCATTGCGACGGCGATACCAGGCTTTGCTGTATCGCCACGGCTCGACGCGCGTGCTGAGCGGCGGCACCACCGGGGTCAAGCCGAGGTCGAGCACGAGTTGCCGGGTCTCGTTCCCCTCGTACGCGCGGTCCATGATGACCCGGCAGCGCTTCGGCAGCGACGCCAGCTGCCGAAGCAGTTCCCGGCCGGCTGGCGCATCGCCCGCTTGGCCGGGTGTCAGCGAGAACGTCAGAGCCGTTCGAGCATCCGCGGCAACCATATGAATCTTCGTGGTCCATCCGCCGCGAGATCGCCCGATGGATTGCGCGCCGTTTTTTTTAGAGCGCCGGTGCCATCCGGATGCACCTTGACGATTGTGCTGTCGAGGCTCACCGCCTCGATCTTGATGCGGACGAGTTGCTGATGCTGCAACTCCTCGAACAGTCGATCCAGCACGCCGGCCTTCGCCCAGCGGTTCATGCGCGTGTAAATCGTGTGCCAGTTGCCGAAGCGCTTCGGAAGGCTGCGCCACTTGCAGCCGTTCTCCGCCACATACAGGATCGCGTTGACAACCTGAAGATTGCCGAGCGAGACGTTGCCACGCTGCACGGGCAGAAACGGCTCGATACGTTTGAATTGCTCGACGGTGATTTCCATGCCGCGAGCATATCACATAGTGTGAACAGGCCCTAGTCGGGCAGGCCATATCAAGATGGTACTAGCATCGGCGGCAGCGGATCTGAAGTACGAGCCAGTGGCCGTGTCGCTCGCCTATAGGCTGGGCGAAATAACGCTATTTGAGCGACGGCTGACGGGCCTGGCGGATCGCCGGCATTTCCTCGAACAGGCGGTAATAACAGGGTTGCCGACGGTGCCGAAGGACGGTGCCATGAGCGACTTCTATTTCGTTCCGACATATCCGGTGGAGAGTCCGCCGCCGACGCTCGTTCGTAGCGGCGAATGGCTCTACTACACGCCGTACACGTTCCGAAACTACTACGTAGACATTGCCCGGCTCGGCACGTTCGAGGCGTACCTGGCGTCGTTCTCGGGAAAGTCCCGATCAACTCTGCGCAGGAAGGTCAAGCGTTTTGCGGAGGCGAATGGCGGTGGTCTGGACTGGCGCGTCATGCGGACGCCAGACGAAATGGAAGAGTTCCTTGGACTCGCGATTCCACTTTCTGAGGCAACCTACCAGGCGCGCCTGCTTGACGCAGGGCTGCCTACGTCACAGCAGTTTGCATCTGACCTTCGGGAGAGGGCCCGCAGCGGTGGGGCGCGCGGGTACCTCCTGTTCCTGAGTCAGCGACCGGCCGCGTATGTCCTGTGTCTCTGCCGCGGCGGAATTGCAACATACGACTACGTTGGTTTCGACCCGGAATTGCATGCGCTGTCTCCGGGCACCGTGCTGCAATACCTGCTGCTCGAGGACTTGTTCGCTGGCGTTGGTGTGTCGGTATTCGATTTCACGGAAGGGGAGGGCGCACAGAAGCAGTTCTTCGCCTCCGATTTCCGGCAATGCGCAAAGACCTATGTGCTCAGGGCAACGGCTGCCAACTGGGTCGCGATACGACTGCACATAGCGATGAACTATGCCTCGGCGGCGGCAGGACGGGTGCTCGATCGCTGGGGTTTGAAGGATAGAATCAAGAAGCTGGCTCGAAGGACGGGATGATGCTGGAGTCCATGCGGCGCGAGTTCCGTCTCTGCGGCGAGTCGCCGTTCAACACGTCTGCCACTGCAGGCGAACCGGCCTGCGGATAAGTGGAACCGTGAAAACCACGACGCGTGCAATCCTGTGCCACCCGGCGGCGCGAAAGGCTCGCTCCGAGGCGGTGTGTCCATGCCAGATTCGTGCGTATAGCCGGCGGAACCCGCGCTTCGCCATCTCGAGTTCGGAGCCTGCGATTAGTCGCGTGGCTAGTCCGCAGCCGCGTCGATGGTCGGCGGTGGTTATCTGCACGAGCTTTGCGTCATTTTCCGCGAGAGGCCAGAACGCCCGATTGATGGCGTAATGCTCGCCATACCAATACCAGCACGCGCACACGACGACGTTGCCTTCCACTACTCCGAATCCCACTGCCTGTGGAGCGGAATAGCCCGCAAGACTGCGGATCTCCGGGTCCCTTGCACGTTGGAGCATCGCGGCAGTCACCGGTACGACCGCACCATCCGCGGGCATGGCTGAGTCGTCGATGAGTTTCTCCCAGACTGTCCAGACTTCGACCGGACCGATTACCAGGTTGACCAGGCGCTTTGCAATGGATTTCATGGACATTTCGCGGCCACCGGATCGACTGGGCTATAGCGTGGCGTCGGGCAGGCGGCTCTGAAGCCAGAGTTCGAGCGCGACCAGTATCCAGACGAGCTCGCCGTAATACGATGCGTGCCCCTCGCGATGCAGCCTGAGCGCTTCCTGCAGGAACTCCGCGCGAAAGTACCCGCGCTGGCCAAGTGAATCTAGTGCATCCTCCGACATTCGCCGCAATCCATCGTGCGTGCGCGTCCAAACGCCGAATGGCAGCCCGAAGCCGTGCTTAGTCTTGGCGATGATCTGCTGCGGCAGGAATCCCTGCATTGCACGCTTGTAGAACCAGCGCAACTGTCCGTCCCGCACCTTCCAGTCCCCGGGCACGCGCAGACTGAAATCCACGACGGCCTGGTCGAGCATCGGGTAGGCCACCTCGACCCCGGCCAGTTGGCACATCGCATTCACCTTGACGAGATCGTTGTCGTGCAGGGTGAATTTCCAGTCGAGGAACAGCATCCGGTTCACGGCGCTGTCGGTGCCGGGCACGCCGTATTCCTCGCGCAGCGACCGTAGCGGCGCGTCGGTGTCCACTTCCGCCAGCAACGCTCGTGAGAAGATCTCGGCCGGGTCGTGCCGATGCAGGAAGTTGTAGGACTGCAGTCGGTCGGGCAGCGGGACGTTGGCCTGCTGGATGTAGCTTCGCGCCTTGCCGATGGGGAAGGCGGTGGTGACTCGCGCGGCGGCCCCGACGAGCGGTTCTATGAGGCCTCTGCGCAGGGCTGCGGGCATGCGCGCATAGCGCTCGAACACCTGCTGCCGGGCGTAACGCTCGTTGCCCCCGAAGAGTTCGTCGCCGCCGTCGCCCGCGAGCAGCAATTCGAGGCCATGCTCGCGCGCGATGCGTGCGCAGTGGTACGCCGCCGCCGCCGAAGAGTTGCCGAACGGTTCGGGGAACGCCGCGGCGATCATCGGGAGGGTTGCGAGGACATCCTCCGGCGTTACGTAGTATTCGAGCGGCCGCGTCGCGAAGTGCTTCGACGCGAGCCGCGCGTACTCCATCTCGTCGTAGCCGGCGGCGTCGAACCCCATCGTGATCGTCGGCAGGCCGGGACGTTGCTGGGCGGCGAGACCAGCCACGGTCGAACTGTCGAGGCCGCCGCTCAGGAATGCGCCCGCTGCGACGCCGGACTCCAGCGAACGCGTGACCGCGTCTCGCAGTGTGCCCATTAGTTCAACAGATGCCTCTGGCTCTGACAGCGTCGGCGCATCGTCGAAGTGGGGCCGCCAGTACCGCTCGAGCGTCGTCCCGCGCCCATCCCAGCGCAGCCAATGACCGCCCTCGAGTTTGGCTGTGCCGGTCAGGGCGCCGGTGGGTCCCGGTATCATGTGAAAGTACAGGTACTGGAACAGCGCCTCAGGCCGGATCCGCCTCGGCCGGCCCTGCGCAGCAGGAAGGTGCTTCGGGTCAGACGCGAAACCGAAGGCGTCGCCCTCCGCCGCCCAGAACACCTGTCTCAAGCCTATGCGTGCCGCCACGGCGGTCGCGGCGCCGGAGGCAAGGTCGAGAATTACCGCGCCGATGTCGCCGACGGCGCAGGCCAGGGGATTGCGGCCATTTTCGACGTAGGCCTCTGCCTGCCGGGCCGCGAGTTGCTCACGCCCGTCCACGCCGAGAATGACGACCGTCGCCAACCCGTCCGCGGAGTGCCCGACGCTGACCCCCTTGGCGGTCTCGATCCAGGGACCGGGCGAACCAGCGGGTCCGTGGCGGCGGAGGGTCAGCGCAAATTCATGTAACACGATGGCGGCGGCTCTGCGAAAATTCCGTTGCGGGGCCGCAGTCTAGCGGCCTCGTTTTACGTAAACTTTGAACTGCCCCGAGAGTTTGCCCCAGCCGTCGGATATCCTCTACCACCATGGACACACTGCCCCGAATCAAGAAGATCTTGCGCGACACCCTGAACCTTGGGGATCGCGCCGAGAAACTCACCGCCGACAGTCCACTGTTGGGAGGGCTGCCCGAGTTCGATTCCATGGCCGTCGTGACGGTCGTGACGATGATCGAGGATGAGCTTGGCATCACGATCGAGGACGACGACCTTTCGGCCGACGTGTTCGCCACGGTCGGTTCCCTGGCGGATTTCGTGAGACAGAAAGCGGCGGCGTGAGCCGAACCAACGTCTCCGGGCACTTCATCGACGGGGCGAAGGGTCCGATCTTCGTCCTCTTGAGGCGACCGGTCACCTCGCAGGCTGGCTGCGTACTGGTGGTGCCACCGCTCGCCGAGGAGATGAACAAGACCCGGCGCATGGTCACGGAGGTGGCGCTGGGCCTGGCGGATCGCGGGTTCGCCACGCTGGTTCCGGACCTATACGGCACCGGCGACAGCGGCGGTGACTTTGCGGACGCGGACTGGACCACCTGGCAGGACGACCTCAGGCGGGTTGCGCAGTGGGCGGCTGTTGAGGGAGCGCCGGTCACCGGGATGCTGGCGACCCGGCTGGGCTGCGCCCTGGCGGCGACTGCGCTGGCCTCGGGTGCCATGGGACCCGTCGAGCGGACCGTTCTCTGGCAGCCGGTCTTCGACGGAGGCCGCTTCCTCGCCCAGTTCCTGCGCCTGCGCACGGCGGCAAGCCTGATGGAGGATCGCAAGGAGAGCCTTGTCGAGTTGCGCGATCGCCTGCAGCGCAGCGAGGCGGTCGAGGTGGCCGGTTATGCACTCAGCGGCGCCTTGGCGGCGGACCTGGACGCCGTGCGGTCACCGGCTGGCTTGCCCCGGGAATTTGGACACGTGTGCTGGATGGAAGTGGTCCGCGCGGCCGGATCCGAGTTTCCAGTACCGTCGCAGAGCATGATCGAGCAGACGCGCTCGTCGGGCGGCACGGTGGTCGTCAGCGCCCACGTGGTCGAGCCCTTCTGGGCCGCGACCGAAATCGTTCGCGCCCCCGGCATGGTGGCTGACACTGTCCGGTTCCTTGCGGGCACGGTTGCTGATCGGCAGGGTGACTAAGTGTCAGAAGCGGCCATCACTTTCCCGTGCGGCGGTGACTCCCTGGTGGGAATCCTGCATCGCCCCGATCGCGAGGCAAGCACTATCGGTGTCCTCATTGTCGTCGGCGGTCCGCAGTACCGAGTTGGAAGCCACCGGCAGTTCGTCCTGATGGCGCGCGGGCTCGCTGAGGCGGGCTACCCGGTCTTGCGCTTCGACTACCGCGGCATGGGAGACAGCAGCGGCGAGCTGCGGACCTTCGAGTCGGTCGACGATGACATTCGTGCAGCTGTGGATGCGTTCATGGCCGGAGTGCCGGCCCTGCAAGGAATCGTCATTTTCGGTCTTTGCGATGCGGCATCAGCCGCCTGGCTGTATTGCGCGCAGGATGAACGGTTGAGGGGTCTGGTCCTCGCGAATCCCTGGGTACGCACGGAGGCGGGGGAGGCCAAGGCCTACGTGAAGCATTACTACCTGCGGCGACTCGTGCAGAGGTCGTTCTGGCGCAAGGTCTTGTCCGGCGGGTTGCGGCCCGGGAGCTCGGTTCGCAGCCTTTTCACGGCCCTGCGTCGGGCGGGGCAGGACGCGACCCGTAAACCGACGGCCGAACCAACCCATTTCATCGAACGCATGCGGCGCGGCGCAGCCGCGTTCAGTCACCCGATCCTCATCCTGCTGAGCGATCGCGATCTGACCGCCCGGGAGTTCGAGGCGCTCTGTCAGGACTCCGGGGCATGGGGCGAACTAGTGGCCCGGCCGGGCGTCGAACTCGGCAGGGTTCGCGACGCGGATCACACGTTTTCGAGCCGCAGTGCGCTCGAACAGGCCACCCGCCAGGTCGCGACCTGGCTGGCGGTAAGGGCGGGTCGCTAGTGTGAAGTGTGTCGCAAGCAATGCGGCACGATAGGGACTAAAGTTTGAGTTCGCCGCCATGGGGTCAGCACATGAAGCGTAGAGATTTCCTGACGAGTTCCGCGGGACTGGGTCTTGCCGGAGCCATTTTCCCCATTCTCGGCCGTGCTCAGGGGAGACCCTGTCCGCCCTCGCCGCTGAGCGTGAGCGGCGGCTCGACGGCCGTATCGTCGTGCAACCCGGCGGATGCGGAAGCTGACTGGATCGCGCGTTCGAACGGGCCGGGCGTGGTGTGGGCGCATGACTTCCGGTACGCACAGGAAGTCGATCTATTCCGGTATCAGGGGGGGATCGGCAATGTGCCGGACATTGGGAAAAGCGATGGAAGTTGCAGACGCGTCACCAGTGATGGAATCACTGGCGGCGCTTGCCTGGAAATAGAGATTCCAGGAAACGTGCTGGTCAACGTCACGACGGCATCGGCGACCAATCCAATTCGCGTGACTACCAGCGCTCCACACGGACTCGCTGCAGGTGAAAAGGTTCGATTCGTTGGCATGAGTGGCGGGTTCGCCGCACTTAATGACACGTCGGGCGGCGGTGGGGGCACCATCGTTGCACAGAGAGTGTCCTCGGTCATCTCGTCGACATCGTTCGAAGTTGCGGTGGACGGAAAAACATTCGCCTCATATTCGGGAGGAGGGACCTGCTCCACAGTCAAGGTAGCGAGTTCCGGCTGGCATCGACCGTTCTCGGCATTGAGCGCGGGGACGAATGGCCTGCCGGAGGGGGATCTCGGCGGCGTTCGCGGTGAACACCCGTTGCGCGAATGGACGGGAGGCGCCTCGTCGAACACCGATTGGCGATGGCGCCGGGACTACTACGGTCACACCGACTATCACAAGCAGTACCCTAACTGGACCCAAATAGGCGGCGCCGTTGAAAGCGACGTTTGGCGGGGCACGGAGTTCTGGATCCAGTTTCGAGCGAAGTTGTCCGCCTCGCGATGGTCAGCAGGCAACCCGAGCGGCAAGCTGGTGTTCATTGAAACGTCCGCCGCGCAATCACTTCAACAGATCGTCATAAGGTCGAGTAATACGGACCTGAGAGAAGGCTACCCAACTCAGTTTCCGACCAAGCATTTCAACGCATATACAGGCGGCTCGTACTCGCGGGAGTTGAATAAGGGGGATAGGCTGCAACCGGGCGGGGCGTATGACAACCCGGACAACCTTGATCTGACTTGCCGTTATTACTCTCCAGGTGGTACTGGCAGGGTTTCCAACTACTGTTGGCGGTGGCCCATGGATGAGTGGGTGACCGTGCTCGTGCACGTCATTCCAGGACATCACTTTCCGAACTGGGGTGGCGCAGGCAACTGGCCGAACAATGGCGATACGGGCGTTCAGATTTGGGTCGCCAAGCAGTCGGAACTCGCGAATGGGTACGTCAAGATCATCGACGTGCGCGATTTTCCATTCAACTATGATTCGGGCGGACTGCACCCCCCCGCGTGGAACCTGATCAAGCTATCGGGCTACATGAACAACGTGCCCGCACCGGTTGGATGGACGCACCGATTCGATCAGGTGATCTTCTCCCGGCAGACGATTCCCTGCCCATTGGCTTGATCACCCCAGATTCGTCGGGACCAGAGACATGAAACGCAGAGAATTCCTTTCGGCATCCGCAGGCCTGGCTGGCGCCGTCATTCCGTGGGTTGCGCAGAGCGAAAGCAAACCCTGTCCGCCGAGCATCCTAAGCGTGAGTGGCGCGGACAGTGTTCAAACGACCTGTGTCTCCGGTGGCGCGGCACCGTCGTGGTTCCTGGATCTCACTGAGAAGAGCTGGGTGCCCATGGCGGCCTCGAAGGGGCAGCGTCTGATTGACGCCTACCACGGAGTACCACTCGGCTACGGGGCTACGTTTGCCACCATGACTCAGGCGTGGACTGGGGCGTGCGTTGACCAGACGCGCGGCGAGCTACTGTTCGCGGCGAACGGCGGCCACGGCGACTATGCGGGAAATGAAGTATACGCATGCAGTCTCCGTACGGACGTGCCGCAGTGGTATCGACTTACCGACCCATCGCCTGGCGACATGATCTCGCCGATCATGTCCGCCCAGGGCAAGAGCACGTCCAACTCGCCGTCCGGCCAAGGGTTCGTACCAAACGGTTTTGCAGCCATGTATCTCGACGGTCGAATGCGAGCTGTGCATGGCTGGCATTCATGCTTATTTTCAAACGGCAAAGTCTGGTACCCACACCAGTCGTCTCCTTCTGGCATAGGATACAGCACGCAGCATGCATGGTCGTTTGATCGGAATGCACCGGGCATACCCAACGCCCCCGATGGCACCCCGCTTCCCTGGCGAAATGATTCTGGTCCGTGGAAGTGGCTCGGCTCCACGCACCCGGAGAATGCTTCTATGGGTACGGCTCCCCCCGCTGCGCTCGACCCCGTGACAGGGAAGATCTGGTGCGCACATGGAGCTACGGCACTACGTGCCTGGGCCTCGTTGGACACCACGACGGCCGCAATCCGAGGGTCGCCTGTGAATATATACGCTAACAACACGGGCCAAAGTGGACGATGGGCGGCTGTTGTTCACGACCCGTCCGGTGAGGATCGTTGGCGCTTGTTCGTCGCGCCGGCGCGCGACGCCAACGGCGTGATCGTACTGAATCTGAAGGCGTCCGATCCGTTCGCGGAATCCGCGTGGAGCGTGTCGCCTGCAAGCAATCTTGAAGCATTGACGACCCCGGGTCTCGGAGCGGTTTATCACAAAGCGTCTCAGTCGATCCTGCTCGGCGATCCAAAGTCGTTAGGCGGCCAGTTGATAAGACTCCGCGTGCCCACGCGATCGGACGGCACCTACGACAGCGGCGCGCAGTGGATGGTCACGACCGTGGCGCCGGCTTCAGGTTCGGCGAATCCGGTCTCGGGAATGAAGCCGGCAAACAACGGTGCATGGAGCAAGTTCAACATCATCGAGGACATGGGCAATGGGCAGTCGGCCCTGGTCGTTTGCATGGAAGTCGATGCGCCGACCTATGTGTACAAGCTTCCGGTCGATGGGGTCTGAGTGCGAGAACTCGATATGCGTAGCACTTTCAGCAATCGCGCACGAGTGAATTTGCGCTGCAAAATGCGTTGGCTGACAATTGTTGGCAGTGCTGCCTTTCTGGCTACTAACGCGGACTCGGCGGACCTGTCGTCCGACGCGTTCAGTCTCGGCTGTGGAGAGTACCGAGCCGTCGATCTGGCGCGATTCGATTACAGGATGAAAGACGTTTCGCCACAAGGCAAAAAGAAAGTGTGGGATCTAGATACCTATCACACGATTCCAGCACGTAAAGAGCTGAACACACCGTCGCCATACGCGCCCAGAGTGATCGGCAATCTGGATTTTTCGCTCCGCCACAGCCCAAACCATCACGAGGCATTGGCTCTGCTAATTCGGTATGAGTTGGCCGGTGGGAACCTCCTTACTTACCCGACCGCTCGCTGTTACCTTGATTGGGCGCACCGGTTTACGCCGGATGATGCCACCGTGCTGCTATTCGGTGGAAACTACTTCTGGAAGAAGAATGATACGGATCGCGCGGAGGCCTGGTACAAGAGGGCACTCGAGTTCGATCCCGCATCGGCCGAGACGCACTACAACTTGGGCCTGATGTATTTTGACCTGAAACTTTACGCAAGAGCCAAAGAGCACGCCCTCGCTGCGTATTCCGCCGGATTCCCACTGCCAGGATTACGCGACAGGCTGTCCCAGGTAGGATATCGACTAGAGCCATTGCCAGTCCCATCGAAGACACCCTGAACTTGACGTATCGATTGCCGCAAGGTCCCCGTTACCGCTGCCGAGTTACCGCGCGGCTACTATTCTTTGCTGCGGCGGAAGGTCCAGTACGAGTTCAGGAAATAGTTGACGAGCGTCGCCGGCACGATTCCGACGAACTGGTGCACTTGTGGGGGCGTGGTCGGAAGAAGATAGGACAGCAGGACGAACGTGCCATAGCTGATAACGAGGGCAACCAAGGAGACAGCATTGAACTTCAGCCCCTTGACGTGCGTCCTGTCGGCTGTCTTCCGCCAACGAAAGGTCCAATAATTGTTCAGCACGAAATTCGACAATATTGAAGCCTCGATCGCCACTGGAGATGCGACGAATTTGTTCACCCCAGCGTTCAGCAGCAGCGTGAACAACCCAAGATTCACGACGACGCCGCTTGCGCCCACAATTCCAAACTTGATGAATGTGCGCGACGCTTGGAAGCGGATCCACCAAGCGTTCTCGACAAATTCAATGATGTCCCGCAGTCCAAGCTTGGACTCGCCGTATTTTCGGTCGACGAAGTCGACTGGGACCTCGACCACGCGTGCTCCTTGCACGACCAGTGCGTGCAGGAGAGCCACTTGGAAGGCATATCCCTGAACACGCAACGCGTCGAGGTTGACGCGCCGTAGCGCCTCGGTCTTGATCGCGCGAAAGCCGGCAGTACAGTCGCGAACACGATATACGCCGGCGAGATAGCGGGCGACTATGTTACCGCCGAGCGAGTTTGCGCGACGGTGCATGCCCCACTCTTTCGGAACAGTTCCGCCTGGAACATACCGGCTACCAATCACAAGATCCGCTCCATGATCGAGGTTGGTCATCAGCCGAGGCACGTCTTCGGGCTTATGGGAGAAGTCGGCATCCATCTCAAACACGGCATCCGCACCCATCTCATTGATGGCATGTTTCATCCCGCGAATGTACGCAGTACCCAGGCCGGCCTTGGTTCCCAGAAGCAAGTGCAGATTTGTTCGCGTCGCTTGCAGACGCCGGACAGCGTCCGCTGTTCCGTCGGGGGACGAATCATCAACGACCAGGATATGCATGTCGTGCTGCATCTTGGTGAATTGCTGCTCGAGTGCGTAAACGAGCGGCTCGATGTTTTCACGTTCGTTGTAGGTCGGAATTATTATTACTGTCTTCATTGTCGGGCCAGTACGATTGTCGCGTCGTCGATGGTGGCGGCGGGCGTGACACCCGGCAAGGCTGTTCCGGTCACCGTAGCCCAGACCTCACTCAGGCCATGCAGCATTAGTCCAGTCGCGCCCCAGAATCGGGCGCTGTCCTCGGGCAGCCACGTTACGTCGTCTTGCAGGATCGCTGCTGGATCGCGTGCGGCTTCGGCGGATACATATGCGATGGGGGTGCAGTTGAACTCCGGGACCATGTAAAGATTGTAGGAGACCGTTCCGATGTTTGTCGTGTCAACGTCACGCAAGATGGCCAGCAGGACCGTCTTCTGTCGCTCTGGCACGCGGGCCCAGACATCCGCCCCAAGCGCCTCGGAATAGCGATCGGAATAGTAATGGGCCACCAGAGCCTGGACTTTGGTGGCGAACTCGAAGTCCGTGATGAGTCGATAAACCGCGGCCCTGGAAAATGTTATCAGCTCGGTTCGGTGCGCTCGGTAGTACCCAGGAGATCTGCGTTGCTGCGTGAACGGGAAATCATAGGGTGGCAGCAAGCCGTTGTCCTTAAGGACGTCGAAACTCTCTGCAATTTGATTTCGCGGTGCGCCTGGCCCGAAGAGTTCGGGAAATTCGCCTCGATACTCCCTAAGTATCAGGAACAGGTCGGAGTAGACACTGTTCATGTATGGCGAAATCGCGATGTCGTAGGTTGCTTTTTGGAATGCGTAGCGCAGCTTCCAGGCGAGTCCGCGCGGGACAAGGTAGTCCAGCCAGGGACCTTCGATTAGCGCAATTCGAATCGGACTCTCGATGAACCACCATGGGAGGTGTAACTGAACGAGATCCCGGAACAATTCACCGTTAATCTCGCGAAAGAATGGCATGGGTCCCGAAGGCGCTTCGCCGTAGAAGCTATCGAGATACGCCCAGTCGAGAAGTAGGACGGGGCTTAAATCATAACGCCTCGCATACTTGGCTATGGTGTTACCTATTGATACGTCGTCGAAGACACTTGGGCGATTCATGGCCACACGGCCAAGCATGAGCGCGAGCTGGGCGCGCCTTCCGGGATCATTAGTTCGCGAGAGTGCGTCGAGACTGCCGTCACCCTGAAATCGTGCAATCGCTCGTTCCGTGGCGATACGTATGTGATCTTGGCCCAGAGCAGCGTCCTGCATCCGGACGCTGACGGGCTTCTCGAGAAAGACCCATTCGGCAAGCCAGCCGACCATGGCTATCCACAACAGCAGGCCCAGCCGCAAAGTTCGACTGCGGGGCAATACAGGTTGCATCGTGGCGATGGCAGTGCGGGCGCAAAGCGCGGTTATGACCGCGAGGCCGATTAGAATAAAGGCAATGAATGCGACGCCGCGTAATCCGAACAATTCACCTAACGGTTGCCACTCGAACGATCGGATGTCGCTTACTGCATAGATCGTGCAACCGAGGGCAAGTATCCCGACCGACGCAACAAGTGCTGCCAGGAGTCGCTGCCAGTAAATCCTCATCCACCTCTCCAAGTAGAAAAGCTAAGGTGCATCAAAGCCTTGGCCGAAAATGTGTGTCAGAATCCAGAATCGAAATTGTCTATAACGTAGCGGGTGGTACTCCTTGTCGCTCACCGGGCTGCTGTTCCTTGTCGCCTTTGGGATCGGATCGCTACTTGCGCTCGCCCGTCATCCGATATTCGGACTCGTGACCTATGTCGCGGTCTTCTACCTGAATCCACCTTCGCGATGGTGGGGGCAGGGATTCCTGCTCGACCAGAGGTGGTCGCTGATCGCCGCTGGGATCACCCTGCTGGCTTTGGCTTTGCACCGAGACAACTCGTCGCGGTCGTTGATCACACGCAGTAAACCGCTCTGGGCGTTTGTGCTTTTCATTGCGTGGATTGCGGTGCAATTGTTCTGGGCACTGGATACCCAAATGCACCAGAACCTGTTGACCATGTATATGAAGTTTCTTCTGCTGATAATTCTAGTCTACAAGTGCGTCGATTCCGAGAGGCACCTGGGTTGGTTTCTTTGGGCGCATGTGCTTGGTTGTTTCTATCTAGGGTGGATTGCGTTCACGACTTACAAGGGTGGGCGATTTGAGGATTTCGGTGGTCCCGGGATCGGCGAGGCCAATGCAGCAGCATTGCAGCTTGCCACAGGTGTCTTCGTTGCGGGCTCGTTGTTCCTTGCCGGCGGGCGGCCCGTCAAGGCGGGTCTGCTCGGCGTGATTCCGTTCATCGTGAACGGGCTGATTACGACCATCAGTCGCAGTGGCTTTCTTGCGGCCGGCATAGGCGGCGTGATCTACAACCTCTTCACGCCCGGCCGCTTTCAGAAGCGCGTACGGATCCTCTCCGTGCTGGCGGCCGCGCTCTTCATGCTGCTCACGAACGAGACGTATTGGAACCGGGTCGAAACGGTGAAGTACCGCGGCGAGAGAATCGAGGGTGTCGATACGGGCGCCGGTCGCCTCGTGATCATCGAGAAGCAGTGGCTGATGTTCAGCCAGCGCCCGCTCGGCTGCGGACACATGTGCACGACGGTGCTGAGCCCCAGCTACATGGACGCATCGATGCTATCGCGGGGTGGGCGGGCCTCGCACAACACCTTCATGACGATGCTGGTGGACCACGGGGTTCCGGGCGGCCTGTTCTACATCGCGATGCTGGTCTGGATCTATCGCTCCCTGCGTACCCTCAAGACGCGCCTGGCCAATGACGACGGCTTCCTGGGTGCCGTGCTGCCAGCCGCCGCCGGGGCGCTGGCCGCCATCACGGTCGCTGACATGTTTGCGCAGTATCCGAAGTTCGAGGGTCGGATCTGGTTCATCGCCATCCTGATGGTCATGCTCCGGATGACGGCCGGACGCACGAATGCGGAGCCGCCTGCTTGACGTCCGCGCACCGAACGACGGCCTTCAAGGGCGGGCTGCTCTCCGTCGGCATGCGGTGGACGGACCGATTGATCGGGCTGGCGAGCACGTTGATCCTGGCGCGGGTCCTGGTGCCGGCCGACTTCGGCCTCGTGGCCATGGCGATGATCGTGGTCGGCCTGATCGACGTACTGCTGGACCTCGGTGTCGGTGCGGCACTCATACAGAACAGCACGGCGGACAAGGCCGATTTCGATACGGCGTGGACCCTGCGGCTGTGCCAGACGACCCTGGCAGCGATCATCGTCGCTGTCGGCGCGCCATTCGTGGCCGCGTACTACGGCGATCCGCGTGTGGTGGACGTGATGCGGGTGATCGCGCTCGCGGTGCTGGTGAGCGGACTCGAAAACATCGGCATCGTCCGCTTCCAGAAGGACATGGAGTTCGGACGTGACTTCAGGTTTTTCTTCACGAAGCGCGTGATCGGCACGCTGGTCACGATCGGTCTGGCGCTGACGCTGAGGTCATATTGGGCGCTGGTGTTCGGCAGTCTGGCGGGGCGCCTGATTGGAGTGGCCCTCAGCTATGGGATGCATCCGTTCCGTCCGCAGTGGTCATTCAGCAGGCTCGGCGCAATCTGGTCTTTTTCGCAATGGAACCTGGTGCTGAGTATTGCCAGCTATCTGTCCTTGAGGCTCGACCAGTTCGTGGTTGGCCGGCGCGCGGACGCATCCGTGCTCGGCGCGTACGCGGTCAGCGACGAGATCGCGAGCATGCCGACCACGGAGATCCTGGCGCCGCTCGGGCGCGTGATGTTTCCGGCGTTCGTCAACGTGCGCGACGATCCGGCTGAACTGCGGCGGATCGTGTTGCTCGCATTCGGCGTCCAGGCGTTCATCGGGGTGCCGGCCGGCGTAGGCGTCGCGCTGGTGGCGGCGGAGTTCGTGCCGATCCTGCTCGGGGATCAATGGACATCCGCGGTGCCGTTCGTCCAGGTGCTGGGCCTCGTCGGCGTCGCCACGGCACTCTCGCACAGTGGCCAGTACGCTCTGCTTGCGCTGGGTCGCGTCCGGGCACTTGCGATGTTGTCCGTCGCCAGGTTTTTCGCGTTCCTGCTGCTCCTGATGATGGTCTTCCCAGAAGCCGAGGCGAGGGCTGTAGCGGAAGTTCGTCTGGCGGTATCCCTGGGCGCGTTGCTGGGCATGCTTGCCATGGTCGTATCGGCGGTTCCCCAATTGCGTGCACAGGCCATGCTTGAAAGTGCGTGGCGACCGCTGGCAGGAGCCGCCGTCATGGTGCCGTGCGTGCTGCTCGTGCCGGCTCTCCTGCCGCCACAGGCGCTGGCCGTGCTCTTGGCCATTAAGGTAGTAGTCGGCGTTCTGGCGTATGCCATGACGACCGCCGCGCTCTGGCAACTGGCCGGAAGTCCGTCCGGCGCGGAGTCGTACCTGCTGGAGAAGGTCCGGCTGATGCCGATACTCCGGAGCCGTGCGTCGAACTGAGTCGACAACGATGGAAGGTTCCCATGCGACTCGTTTCGGTCGATAAAACGGAGTGTCCCGGCCGGGATCATGTGTCGCGTGTCACCGGACGCATCGAGATGGGTTCCGGCATGACACTGGATGTGTGGTTCGAGGTGCCGGCGGATCTGCAGGGCGAACTGTCCGAATCGGCCAATCCGTGGCTGGTCTGCATGCTGCCCTACGCACTGGAAACCGGGGAGGACATCGCGGCTGACCTCCCTGCCGATGCCGAATTGCTGGATAACCTGCGATGCCTGCAGGCGGCCTGGCGAGCGTGGTATCCGTCGCTTCGGCCGGTGCGCATCAACGTGCCGGTCCTTCGGAAGATGGAAGCGAAAGCGGTTGCCGGCCAAACTGCGGCGTTCTTTTCCGGCGGTGTGGACTCGTGGTTCACCGTACTTCGTCACGCCCCGGACGTCGAACCGGGCGCGATCGGACATGTCGGGGATCTCATCAACGTCCAGGGCTTCGACATCCCCCTCGACAAGGTCGAGGAATTCGATGCGATGAACCGCGCGCTCAGCGACGGCGCCCGCGGCATTGGTCGCAATCTGATCGTGATTCGAACCAATCTTCGCAGGCCGGGCTCACTGTGGCACCGCGGATGGGGTTGGCTGACGAATGGGGCTGGACTCGCTGCAGCCGTCCTGGTCCTGGAAAAACGCTATTCGAAGGCCCTGATCGGGTCCAGCCATTCCTACGACCACCTGTTTCCGTGGGGGTCGCACCCGATGACCGACCCGCTCCTGTCGACCTCGTCATTGCGAATCGTGCACGACGGCGCGGCATTCGACCGCGTCGAAAAGACGGCCCTGATCGCGCGTCACGAGGTTGCCTTGGCGAATCTCCACGTCTGCTGGAGGCGCGGGGCTGCGTCGAACTGCGGGCGCTGTCCGAAGTGCGTTCGAACAATGGCAACATTGAGCATGCTGGGGGCCACGGCGCACCGGAGCGCGTTCCCCGTTGAATTCGAACCCCGGCTGCTCCGGCGTCTCTATATTCCAGACGCCAACGAGGAGGGATTCATCCGGGAGGTGCATCGATGGGCTGCACAATGCGGCCAGACTGACATCGAGTCGGCTGCGCTGCACGCATTGCGGCGATCGCGCCGCATCAGGCGACTGGTCGATTCCGTGAATCGATTGGGGTCGGTGCCGGGCTTGTGGCGGTTGAGGGCAAGGCTCGTTCGACTACTGGTCAACGATGGCACGGACGGGTAATCGATGTTCCCCGACAAAATAACGGTGGTCATACCGACCGCGGTACGGCCCGAACGGCGTGACGCCTTGATCAGGGCGATTGCGTCGGCCTCGCTCGATGCTGCATCTCTGCACGAAATCATCGTGGTCGCGAATGGCCCGCATGCGATCGGCGCGGACGTGGAGTTCATACGACGCCTTCCGTTCGTGCGGATGGTTACGATCAGGACCGGGCATTATCCGCTGGCGCGGAGAATCGGCTATGAATTGGTGCGGAGCCAGTATTTCTGCAGCCTGGACGACGACGACGAACTTCTCGCCGGAGCCCTGGACGCGCGGCTGGACTACATGTGTGCCAATCCGACGGTCGATGTGCTCGTGAGCAATGGTTTTGACGGGCAATCGTCGGACGGGCAGATTGACGATGCGTTGTTGGCGCATGCTGCGCGCGATCCTCTCGGCGCCCTATTGCGAGGCAACTGGCTGGCCAATTGCGGCGGCACCTTTCGGGCGTCGACTGTCTCGAACGACGTATTCGGGCCAACCTTCCGGCATTACGAGTGGACATTCACCGCAATCAAGCTGGCCCTGCAGTACCGCATTGGCTTTGTTACCGAGCGGCATTTCCGTTACCACGACTCGCCGGGTTCACTTTCGAAAACCGCCGAGTACCTGCTGGCGGAATCCACGGTGTGGGAGCGAGCAGAGGCGTTGACCCGGCGCACAGCGGACTGGCATCGGGTGCGACGCCGGCTCGGTGCCGCGTATCACTCGGCAGCCGATCTGCTGATGGCGAGTGGTGAATTGCGGGCCGCCTGGGTTGCCCACTTGAAGTCCCTCGGCCTCCCGGGCGGGCTTCGGTATGCGACCTTTACCCGGCACCTCTTCTGGCCGCCTAGCACATAGAGCCGGCGCGTCCGGTCATTGCAGCGGTACACCCCTCAAGCGCATCAGCGCGCGTCGTACTTTCCAGCTGCGGGCGATGAAGGCCGGGAGCAAGCTGCGCCGCGCAGTTTCGGGGCCGCGGGCCGTGGTGGCATCGCCCCATTGGACACCACGCTCCCTCAGGCTGAATTCCCAGACACTGCGGTTCTTGTGGTAGGCGCCAGCCAGGAGGGTGACCGGCTTGCCGATCAACGAGCCCAGGATGGCGGAGTGCAGCCGATCGCTGGTGATGCTGGTCGCGTAGTAGTGAATCCTCAGCCAGTGTCGGAAGCTGGTCGCATACCGTGCCGGGTCCATGATTACGGCACCGTGCGTCGCCGACGGCGCTGCAGGTGGCGCCTCGTTGTCTTCGCGCGAAACAACGAGTCGATACCGGCCGGTCACGCCTCTGCTCAGTCCGGCCAGTTCCAGGAGTCGCGTCTGCGTCAGGTTAAACGCGGTGTCGTGATCCACATTGACCGGGATGTGTCCGGGTAACGCCGACCGCAGGAAGCGTGCCGTCTCCGCCTCCCGTGCGAAGTAGTGCACTTCGGTTGCGCGGATGTCGTCGAAGGTAGTTTTCAGCGTGGCGGCAGTCGCTTCATCAAGGGTGCTGCACGTGTGTGGACCCTGGATGACTACTGCACCCTCGACCGCAAGCGCCTGGCGCAGGATATTGAACGCCCGGCCGCTGCTCCATGGGTTGAATCCGCCGCCACCGTGCAGGTAGATGGCAGCTCCGGACGGTACATGGGTCGCGTCGAAACTGCGGAAATCGAAGTTGCGCGGCCGCAGGTCGAGCTTGCCTGCCAGGGCGTCTGCGCCGGCGTAGATCAGGTCGTCGCCCCAGTTCCCGCCAGGGCTGACGAAGAACCAGTTCCGATCCCTGTTGGCCGTGAGCACCTGCTCGAGCGTCGTGGCTGCAGTCATGCGTGTTGGGCACCTCCCAGCAGCATCAGGAGTGCGCAGAGCGTCTTGCTGCCGGCCGTGTCCCGAATGCCGCTGGGAGCGCTGATCGTCGCCTCGGGCGACGGGAGCAGACGCCCAAGGGCCTCGGGTCTGAGGATGGAAGTCGCGTCTGCGCGATGTAGGTCGGCGGCTTGGCGAATCGATCGCCAACCGGGATTATTGATGTCGTACTGGCGGAAATACAGGCGGCGGTCCGGGCCGGACGGGTGCAGTCGTCGCGAAAACTGACGGGCCTTTGAGCGCACGCGGGACGCCATCGTCGGCACGACGGGCGAGGAGTCCCACGAATTGCGATCCAGCGGCTGGCGAGCCAGCAGCGGGAATTCGAGATTGAGGGTGTCGAGCTGCATGCGGCGGTCACGGACGTAATTCAGGGGCAATGCGGAAGCCAGGCCGAGCATTTCTCGATCGCCGTAGGGCGTCAGCGGCCATACGTGAGATGCCATGCGCCACGCGTACGGGAAGGTGTGGAAGCGGACCCGATTTTGAAGAGTCCACAGCCAGGTCTTCTGGAACGGACTGCCAAGCATTGCATCGTACCGAGCGCGCATTTCCTCGATCACGTCGTCCACGATACGTCGGGCGGAGTCAACCGCCATCAGGTTGGCCACGTCGTCCGGCTTGAAGCCCCATGCCGTCACCGACTCGAGCAGCCGGTCGAAGCCGAATTCGCCGGTCCTCGGGTCGAGAGCCCAGGGAATCGTGGTACCGCCGATGACCGCGTCGCCATGAAGTCCGCTCATGAGGTACGGGCTCACGAAGGCCGCATCCCCAAAGCCGGAAGGCCAGGCAAAATCAACCAGGCTGTTGCTGAGCTGCTCTTGCCGGATAAATTGCGCGGCAAGGCTCGAGTAGCGCTCGTAATGCAGGGTCGCGCGGACCTCCTTCATGCGCAGCGCCTTGCGCACCGCCGTTGCGCATTCGACCTCTATGTCCTTTGGGTCGCCGAAGACGTATGCGGTGGTTCGCCGCGGCGCGATGCGATCGAGGTAACCGGCCACGAGGCGTGAATCAAGTCCGCCTGAAAGCATGAGCGATACGTTTCCTTCCGGCACCGATCGACGAATGGACGCCGCGAGCGTCTCGGCCATGCGATGGCGCGCGTTCTCGTATTCGAGCCGGAAGTATTCGTCGGTCGGTGAGAGTGGGTTCGCCGGGAGGCAGGTCGATCCCTTGCCACGCTCCCAACGCACTGCGTGACCAGGGTCCGGCCGACGGATGCCCCGCCAGATGGTCTGGCCGTTGGCCATGTGGCCCTGCAGCAGTATTCCCGCCAATCCCGCGAGGCTCAGGCGCCGTTCCACCCGGGGATGTGCGTGAATCAACAGTGGCTCCGACGCGAATATGAACACCTCATCGTCCGACCAATAATAGACCGGACAAAAGCCCAGCGTGTCGCTGGCGAGCGTGACCACGCCGGCGCCGTCTACGAGGCAGGTGACGTATATGCCGCCGTGGCCATTGACAGCATTCGGGCCGTGCTGCGCGGCATGGTCGAACGCCCAGAGGGCGGGCCGAGGTGCATCCGCGATTTTTCCCCAGACCAGCGACCACCCCTGCGGTCCAGTCGCGTGGTCGAGGGGAACGACTGGCGATGCGCAGGCAAGCACGATGCCCGAGGCGTGATCGAAGCGCTGCGTCTTCGTCTGGGTTCGAGATGCCAGCGACGCCGCAACTGTCGAGATGGCTTGGCGCCGGCGGTCGTAATCCGGGTCGAATAGTCCGAAAATAGCGATTGCGACCTGCTCTGCGGTAGTGGTCATGGTGCAAGTGCTATCGTATGCGCTCAAGACGACATTGCTTTTACACAAGAGGCTGCGAGCGCTCACGAAATCGCGACAGCAGCCGGAATCATTCGCCGTTGACAGTTTAGCCATTCCGACCTGAGGAAGGTCTGCAGAACTGATCGAGTGGGGGCGCATAGCCGATCCGATGCGTCCGGTCCCGGCCGGCGTGAGCGACGCGCTCGGACCGGGCACCGTCGCGGGCGGCTCATCTGCTGTACCGGCTGCAACGCGCCTTCACGGCGGAACCGCCCAACTGGATACATGTCCTGTTTACCAAGTAGTTTTCAGCCCGCGTGACCAACCTGTTCCCAGCAACACATGATCAATCCGCCCGCTCGCGGTCGTTCACAATGACTGCGGTGTGGACGGTTTGCGCGGCGGGAGTCCTGGTCAGGTTCCTGAACCTCGATGCCGACCCGGCGTTCGCCCTGTGGATCGGCTACATCACCGACGAGGGCCGCTGGAATGAGACCGCACGCAACCTGGTCCTGTTCCGCGAGTTGGTGATGTACGGCATCAGCCGTATCCATCTCGTGCTGAGCCCGGGCTACCAGGCCGTGAACTTCGTGGTCTTCGGGGTGGCGGGCGTGAGTCTCTGGAGCGCACGGCTGTTCAGTGCCGTGGCCGGGTCGCTGATCCTCTTGGCGAGTGCGCTCGCCCTGCGGCGCCACGTGGACGGGCTGGCCTTGCTGGTCGGCGCGGTGGTGCTCGGCTTTGCGACCCTTTTTGTCAATCTCAGCAGGCTGGCCATACCTGAGATGCCCGCGCTGTTGTTTTCGCTGCTGGCGTTCCTCGTGCTTACGCTGGGCCGGCGCGGTTGGGCACACGCGTTCATTGCCGGTGGCATCTTCGCGTGCGCCGTCGCAATGAAAGGGACAACGGTCCTGATGGCACCTGCATTCGTGCTCGTCCTACTCGCTACCCGGGGCCGCGAGACAGCCAGGGCGACCTTTCGGCTGCTCGCGACCTTCGCTGCCGGTCTGGTGGTCCCGGCCGCGGTCGGGCTGGCCGTGGCGGCCGCGGCCGGCTTGCTGGCGAATCTCTCGCTGGCGCAACTGGGCGGGCAGTTGGCCGGTTATATCGAATTCGCGTCGCCGTTCGTCGTGGCCGGGCGATTCCTGGACGACCCGTTCTGGGCGCCGGTGATGTGCCTGCTGATAGGCGCCTGGTATGGAAGCTGGGTGGGCTTGGGCCAAGCGGCGCGCCGGGATCCGGTCGTGACCCGGCTATACGTCGCGACCGGGTCTTGGTCGCTCTGGGCGATGCTGGTCTGGGCCATCGAAGCCTACTCTCCTGGTCGCTACCTGGTGCACGTAATGTTGCCCCTGGCGCTGCATACGATCGTCGTGGCGACGATCTGGCGGCGGGGGGGTGGGGAAGCGGTCCTACGTCGGTTGACGACGGCATCAGGGGCGGCGGGGGTGTTGCGGTTGGCCTGGCTGGCGTTGCCGACCGGGCTCTTGCTGGGCGCCGTCGGCGCACGCGTGGTCGGATCGTGGGCGTTCGACTTGTCCCGCCTTTCGAACCGTGCTGCGCTCCTGCTTGGTCTAGTGGTCCTAGTTGCCCTGTTGGCTGCGAGGCTAAGGTCGCGACACGCCGTGGTCCGGTTTCTGTTCGTGTTTCCGGGCCTGTTCGGGGCGCTCTGGTTGGTCAATGGCCAGTTCGAACGGCCGCTCGGTTTCTGGCATGGCGGCTCGACGCTGGAGCAGGCTGTGTTCTGGGTGGGTCTGGCGCTGGCAGCTGGCCTTGCCATGGCGCGGAGGTACGAGGGCGTGGCGGTGCTGCTCGCCGCGACGCTCGTCGCAAGCGGAGTCTATGGGGCGTCGGTCCTTTACGCACCCACGTACACCATGCGCGATACGTCTCGCGATCTGGGGAGGCGGTTTGCCGACGGCGCACTCCTGTGCTCGGCCCAGGCTGCGTCCCTGTTCCTGGAAAATCGGCTGCGATACCGCGACGACTTGTTGGCGGCCGACAGCGCCGCTGGCGCAGTCATCCTGGCCCAGCCGGAGGGTAGGCTGGGCAAGCGGGCGCGAGCGTTCCTGATCGACGGGTTCGTGGAGGAGGACGGATACGATCTCCAGGTGAGCGCGGGCTACTGGTGGGATCCCGGTATAGGCGAGGTCCCGGTACGATTCTCGCGCCTCGAGGTCTTCCGCAAGAACGGCCAGTGACGGTCGCATGACTGCCGACGTTCGAGCCGACCGACGCGATCGCTCCAGGCAGGGGGGAATCATGCGTCGCGCGGCACCTTCGGCGGCGCACCGATCCCCGCGCGTCATCGACCGAAACCCGTGGAATGACGAAAGGAGCCCGCCACTGTTGCGGGAGCCAGCCGACGCCCCACAGGAAGACGTGGGGCTCCGGTGTCAGGCTGAAGCGGTTGGGCGTCGTCATCACCAGCTGCCCTCCGGGCCGCAGCACGCGTTCAGCCTCAGCCGCGACCAAAGTCGCGTCGGTGACGTGTTCGCGTCCAGCCCCACGATGCTCGCAATGGATTCGTCCGCGACGGGCAGGGCTTCGCCGCAGGCGGCGGCTGCCATCGGAACCCCTCCGTGCTCACTCACAAGCCGACCGGCGACCACGATCCACTCGAGCGCGATATCGACGCCGACCGCCGGCTGGCCCCTGCGGGCGGCAGCAGCGAGCAACTGCCCGGGGCCGCAACCGAGGTCGAGCAGCATTCCGTCCGGACTCGTGTATTCGGCGAGCCATCCACCGAGCGCGCTGGCAAGGCGCTCAGGCGCGCTCAACACGTGGCCCGAGCGCATCTCGACGAAGTCACGCTGCACCGCCTCACGCTGGGCGAACACCCTGCGGACGAGCGTGGCCGCATCCGACGTTGCCGCATCCTCGAGTAGTGCGACCACTCGGCGGCGGGCATGGTCACGCAACTATCGGCACGGCGGCACCTGTCCGCGTGCTCTCGTAGACGGCTTCTGCAATCGCCAGGGCGCGGTAGCCGTCTAGGCCCCGGGCGATGACGCGCGGTGCAGAGGGATCGGCGGCGACCGCCGCGAAATCGTCGAATTCCTGCTGAAACGTTTTTACGGCCGTCGTCTGCCAGCCGCGGAACTTCTCCCGCAGGATCGCCGCTGGATAGAAGTTACGCCGGACGGAACGCTTGCCGCCCGGCCGGTCCATCGTGATGACCGTGGACATCATCGGGGCGTAGTAGGCGCGCGCCATGCCGCGGTCGCCATGGGCTTCGAGGTAGAAGTGGTATCCCTTCCACTCACTCCAACTCGCGTGCAGGCTGCCGACGACCCCGCCGGTCCCGCGCAGGATCGCGAACGCATTGTCCTCGACCTGCGGGAGGTTCCAGACGGCGTTCGTCGCGACTCCGTACACCGACGTGATCTCGCCCATCACGTGCACCACGAGGTCGATCATGTGCACGCCGTTGTCGCAGAGGGCGCCGCCGCCCATGGTGGCCTTGTCGTACATCCAGGGCGCCGAGAACTCGGAGAGTCCCGTGTGTCCCGCGAAGCCCTTCACATGCGTGAGCGTGCCGAGCGCGCCGGACTGGACGGCCTCGCGTACCACCTTGACCGCATCGAAATAGCGCTGGTTGAAGCCCACCGCAAGCACCCGGCCCGCGCGGTCCGCCGCCTCGAGCATTCGGCGGCAGGCCTCGAGCGAGTTTGCCATGGGTTTCTCGACCAGCACGTGCTTGCCGGCGGCGAAAGCGGCGAGCGCGAGCGACTCGTGCGTACTTGGGGGAGTCGAGATGATGACGGCATCGCAGGCATCGGCGGCGAGAAGGTCCGCAAACGAGGTGTAGCCCTGGACGGCCGAGCCTGCCGTGGTGAGCCTCTGCGGGTCGGCGTCGCAAACGGCCGTGAGCGTATGTCCGGGGGATGCGTGCAATGCATCCATCCGGACGCGGCCAATCGATCCCAGGCCCACGAGTGCGAACTTCACGTCGGAATGCTCCTTCCCTGCGCGCGCTTCTTGCCAAGTATTTCAAATGCCGGTCCGGCGGCGACCAGCGCCGGGCGCAGCCAACGCGTGCGGCGTGCGGCCCGGTATGCGTCGATCAGTATGCGGTCGGCCCGAGGGTAATCCTGTGACGAGGCGCTCGAAACGTCGCGGGGCGCGAGCGACAGGATATCGATCCCGCGCTTGCGGAGAAATCCGGTCACCTCCCGGGGTGAGGTCAGGTGGGTGAATCGCAGCGAGTCCACCCCGCGTACCGCCCTGACGATCCGGCTGCGCCAGCGTGCCGGCAGGTAGCCCACGCCCCACAGCCGGACCAGGGGGTGCGGTCCGAGGCAGTAGCGGTTCGAGGCCGCGAGCCAGATTCGGCCGTCCGGCTCGAGGAGGCGCTCGAGTGCGGCCACGGCACCCCGGGGGTCGTAGACGTGCTCGAGCAGGTCGCCGGCGGCCACGTGACTGAAGCTTGCGGGCGGGAAGGGCGGTGACTCGACGTTGGCACAGGCGAGCGTCGCCTCGACGCCCCTCTCGGACAGCCGCTTGCGAGCGATGACCAGCCAGCGCAGTGCGATGTCGAGTCCGACGATGGCATCGACCCGGGCGGATCCCGCCTCGAGCAAGCCGCCGCTGCCGCAACCTGCGTCGAGCAGGGCGTGGCCACGCCCGCCCCCCAGCAGGCTGTCCAGCGTTCCCTTGCTGCGGCCTGGGGCGTCACGTACATAGGCCCGGTAGCGGGTCGCCAGGGCCGAAGGTACGTCGTCCGTGATCGAGTAATAGAAACCCACCAGCTCGTCGAATGACATCCGCTCGGCCGCCTCGTGCAGGCGCAGGGCCTTGGCCCGCTCGTCCTCCAGGGACAGGTAGCGATCCGAGCGGAGACGGAAGTCCGGTATGCCGCAGAGGATCGGATACGATCTCGGGCAGGCCGCGCAGTCGTACCGGTCCGGGTGCTGCTGCAGTGGGCCGGCACACGCCGGACAGACGAACTCCACGGCGGCTACTCGATTTGCCGCAGGGCGGGTCCAGTGCCCGCAAGGTACCCCGCCATTTCGCCCACCGCCCATATGACCAGGAAGATGGACAGGTAGGGCAGCGCACGCAGATATTCCCGGCGCAGGCGTCCCTTTCCCCAAAGGTTGCGAGTCATGCGCAGCAGCAGCAGGGGCGGCAGCGCAACCGAGCCCAGGAATCCGACGATGCGGCGCGCGTAGGCGTCCCGCGGGAAACGCAGGCCTGCGTAATAGCGCGAGTAGATGAACCGCTGGGCGGCGAACAGCCCGAAGCTGAACTTCTTGCAGTGGTCGATGCGGATGGCGTTCGAGGAGAAGAGAATGCCCCCTCGGGCGAGGAGTTCCGGGTGCACCGTAGTCTCCCAGAATCCCTGCGTGAGGCGCCCGCGCTCCAAGCCCAGCAACGCATCACGGCGGTAGGCGACGTTCATGCCCGGCAGGCCGTGCGTCGGCCCTTCGGCGACCGGCCGTACGAACATGGCGTACTCGCAGATGAAAGTCGCCCAGTCCAGCGCCGTATCGCACACGCCGTTCTCGACACAGCCACCCACGGCGACTGTACCGTGGGGGGCGTGCTCAAAGGCCGCGGAAATTGACGCCAGCCAGTCCGACGGCGGTACGCAGTGATCTTCCGTCACGACGACGTACTCGCCGGTGGCCCGGTCCAGCGCGCGCGCGCGCATTTCCGGCAGCGTGGCCTCCGGTTCGCAGGGAATGAGCGTGACGTGCGGATAGGCTTCGGCGATGCGCCGACTGATGAGGTCGTTGCGCCGGTCGGCCAGGATGATTTCGCAGGCGTGATTGCCGGTTTGGCCCCGCAGCGACTCAAGGAGTTCTAGGACCCGCGCACTGTCCTCCGTGCTGACGCGGCCGGCGACGACGGAAAACTTGCTTGTCATTCGAGATACTCACAGGCTCTTCCCGCGCCAATCGCGTAGCCGGCGAATTCGCCGGCGGACCAGCCGAGCTCGGAAGCGATCACCGGACCGATATGCAGGCGCAGGGCGCGTCGGAGATCGGCGCGGCGCCGGCACGCACGCATGATGCGAGCCAGGCGTAGCGCGGGTAGCGCCGGCGTCCCGAGCAGGCAGAGCCACCGGGGCAGCTGGCCCGGATGCCAGTGCCGGGTGCCGGCAAAGCAACGCCCGTGTCGGTAGCGGCGCAAGACGTAAGGCCACGTGTTGAAACCCTTCTGGTAGGTCACAGCCAGTCCCTCGACCGGCTCAAAGCGAAGGTCGCGCTCGCGCGCCAGGCCCCAGACCAGAGACGTCTTCGAGAAGCCCTTTTTTCGAAGCTGCTCGGCGGTCGGCAGAAGCTCTCGCCTGAACACCGCGTTGTTGCCGGGCACTTCGTTCAGCCATTGCGGGAGCGGTTGTGCAAACTGCGAATACTCCGCAAGGTAACCGGCGATGCGGCTGTCGCACTCGCCCCATCCGGGTTCCACAGCGCCGAAAAATGCGGGTGTACCACGCTCGATCTCCAGCTGCGCACGGTGCCACCATTCGGGTCGCGGAGGGCAGCTTATGTCCAGGACCGCGACGTACGGGGAACGCCCGCGCAGGACCGCGGCCGCCCAGAATGCCGGCAGCGGACAGTCCTTCGGCATCTGACAAAGTTCCAATGAGCCCTCATCAGACGCTTCAGCGCCGGGCCAGGGGAAATCGTGGGCGATGTAGACACGGATGGCTTCGAGACCGGGCGATCCTGGTGGGGGGAGTGAACGAAGAAAGGCCGTCGGGTCGACCAGACCTTTGGCTGCGACTGCCAGATCGATTGCCGCGTGCATCGCACCAAGCATAGCGCGACGAGCGACCCAGCTGCAGACGACCTGAGGGGCATGGCGGAAATTCGCTCACCATGCAGGTAACATCCAACTGCAAACCGGTTTTCTGGATCGTGTAGCTACGTTGCAACGGGGCACGTGACGCATCCAGTGCCGTTCGGCCCGCGGAACACTGCTGTGTACATATTGCCAACGAATTCCGACGTGTCCTGGAGCTGCCCGAGGTGTCGCGCGACTCTTGTCGTGAGCGACCAACGGGTCGATTGCGCAGCCTGCCATGCGCGGTACGACGTCATCGATGGCATTCCAGACTTCAGGATTTCGAATGATTTCTGGCTCGACATCGATGAAGATCGTGCAAGCGCACGGGAACTGGCTGCCAAATTTTCGACTGCGCAGGTCGAAGAGCTGGTGCGCCACGTTTACGCGTCACGGCCGGGCTGGAACGAGGCCATGATTGCGTTGCGGACCGCGCAAGTACTGGATGCGCCAAAGAGACTACAGAGAGAAATCGACGGCTGGCTTGGCGCCGCTACCAGCAATGGACCGTTCCTGGAAATCGGATGTGGTCCAGGCATGCTGCTGGCCGCCGCAGCCAGCAAAGGCAGGGCGGGTATCGGTATCGACGCTTCAATGGTCTGGCTGGTCGTGGCGAAGCGGTTGATTACCCGGTGGGGTGGTCAGCCAGTCCTTGCGGCAGCACTCGGAGACGCCCTGCCCCTGGCTGACAATGTCGTGCCGGCGGCAATCTCCCTGGACGTGATAGAACATGTGTCGGACCCGGCTGCGTTCCTGAGGGAAATTGAACGGGTGACCCAAAGCGGCGGGCACCTTGCCTTGGCGACACCAAATCGCTTTAGCCTCGCGGCCGAGCCGCACGTCTCAGTTTGGGGCGTCGGCTGGCTGCCAAGGCGATGGCAAGCTGCATTTGTGAGATGGCGCAGCGGCAAGTCCTATGACTACACCCGTTTGCTCAGCACATGGGAAGCGGCGCGTCTCCTGCGTCTCAACACGACATTCGATTTCCGGATCCTGCTGCCAGCGATTCCAGGTGAAGAAATGGACCGGTTCCCAGCTTATCGGCGAGGGCTGGCACGTCTGTACAATCGCGCAATTTCGATTTCCGCGTTACGCGGTCTCTTCCGGGCCATCGGTCCATTCTTTCGCATCCTGGGAGAGCGGGGCGAAGTGAAAGCACGGTGTGGACCGTCAGAATAGCGTGGTAGCCGTCCTGGAAGGGTGCGACATCAACAGGATTTCGCAATTGGGGAAATTGCGCTCAGGGCTGGCGGGTCATACGTTTCTGTGAATGCGGCCGCATGAAATCTTCGTCGATTGCGTTGCGTTATCTTGTCCTCGCGACCGCCAATATCCTGGCGGGATTGCTCGGTTTACTGTTTGCAACCCTTGTAAGCGCAAACTTCGGACCTGCCGGGCTGGGCGACGTAGCGCTCGCAACAGCATTGTTGACATACGCGACTGTTGCCACGACCGGCGGCACCGAGATCTACGCCGTCAAGATGACGGCAGCGAGTCCGCATGTCCTCGGGCGCATGATTTCCGGCGTCATGCTCGTCAGGCTCTTGATGGGGAGCCTGTGCTATGTGGCACTTCTGGTAACTGCGTTGCAGATTTACCCTGATCGCGCCGCGCTGATTGCACTATTCGGAATGGCGCTGTTTCCGGCTGCCTTGTCGGTATCGTGGGTGCCACAAGCTCTGCATAGAAGCGGAGTATTTGCGCTAGCCAACGTCCTGACCCAGGTGGCCTCACTTGCTCTGCTGTGGGCCGCCATTCAGTTGGGCTATGGTCTACCGGCCGCCGCCGTCGCCAAAGTGTTGGCCGATGCTCTTGCTGCGCTTGGGTTGCTGTACTGGTTGCGCCGGATCGGGCAACGCATCCACAGTCCTCCACGACTGGAAAGTCTACGTCGCCTGGCGCTAGATTGCGTACCGATTACCGGTACCCAACTGGTCCGCATGGCTGGGCTCGGATCAGACGTGATCATCCTGGCTGTCTTTGTGGGGCGCGATGAGATCGGATTATTCGCAGCGGCATTCAAGATATTCGGCTTTTTGCTGGGGCTTGGAACGGCATACTTTGTGATTCTTCTTCCGCGCGTAGCTCAGAACCGGGCTGGGGCTGCAATGTCCCTGGAGTTGAGCGCGTCTCTACGCCGTACGTTGCCTCCTGCCGTAGTCGTTGTGGTCGCGATCGGGTTGGCGGCAGAGCCACTGATGAAGCTCCTTTTCGGGGAGCCCTTTGCCGCATCAGCTCCGGTTCTCCAACTGCTGTCGCTCGCATGGCTGGCCAATGTCTGGCACCGGCACTACCGGCAGGTACTGCTGGCACGAGGCATGCATGGAACCGACTTTCAGCATTCGGCAGCCAGTTGCATGGTTCATCTGGCTACAAGGGTGGCTTTGATTCCCCTCCTGGGTATTGTAGGTGCGGCACTGGGCATGCTCCTTGGCGAATTGTTCTTGCTTCTCGTACAGCGCCGAACGGCACTGCGAGAACTCCGATGAACGTATTCTTCTACGTAAATGGATTGCCCAGACTGATCATGGCTTGCGCCATTGCGGACGAATACTTTGCCGGATGCCGCAGGCACTTGATACTGCTCAATCAACATGGGTACAGATACGACGCGCTGTTGCCAAAGGTCAGGCACAACTTTTCGGAGGTGTTGCAGTTTCGCGTCTCGTACAACAGCTATTCCCATTGGCGTCAATTCTTTCATACATATTTGGACCCGTTTCCTTCGTTACGCGGCTTCTTCAAGCCGGACTCAACCGTGGTGTTGTTCGATATCAGTTCACCAGTCCAGAAATTCATCGTCCGGCGTAACAAGCGGCTTGGCAATCGCGTCGTCGTGTTCGCCGAGAGCCTCGCGGTCGACCGGTGTTTTGTAGGCCCGGACGGGAGTGACAAGTGGCGGGGAATTGCGCGAATGCTGTTACCCCGCGCGTTCGCGTATCAACATGATTACGATGTGTTTTACGTCCACAACACGGCGATCTACGAGAATACGCCGTACATCAGCAAGCTCAGGCCAATTGCCGGGCTCTATCAAAGCGCCAGCTTCGCAAGATATGCGACGCTGCTGACGGCCGAGTTGCCGATCGAGAAGCTCCAGGAGCACGATTGTGTATTTCTCGGGCAGCCGCTCTCGAACTTTGACGCGGTGCTAGACCGTGCTGAGGAAGAAAGCATGCTGCATGACATCATTGGTACAAGAAGAGCCCTCATTCTTCCGCATCCGAACGAACGGCTGGAGGAAAACAACAAGTACTCTGGCTTAAAGGGGTCGTGGGTGTTTCGGAGCGGATTGCCAAATGAACTGCTGCTGCTTCGGTTGCGTCCGAAGCTAACGATGACGTTCGCTTCCACCATGGGAATCAACTACGCATCGATGGTTCCGGATTCAAAGAATATTTTCTACCCGATATCGAGTGAACAGTTGAACCTCTTGCGGAGGTATGCGGCTCACCTGCCGAATGTGGAAGTCGACGATCGTTTCATCGCCAGGTCTGGTGCAATCGGAGCGGCGGAACTTCCGAACCGCTGATGAAGGGAGTTTGTCTTGGACTATTGGTTGCTGCGGTCCGGCGGGCCAGGGTTGACTTCGTCGGGAGGCTTCTGCGCGATCCGAATCGTCGAACGCAGTTCGTAGTCCAGAGAGGCGAATGCGTAGGAAGCGGAACTGTAAACGTAATAAAGTTGGTGGAACAGGAACGCCCGGAGCGCAAACCACGCACCGCGCTTCCATTTGAAGAATGTGAGTATCTCCCTGTTCGCCACGGCAGTTCCGCCGAGTACCACCAACGAAATCCAGATGGGGACGAGTCCCGGGATTGCCGCGAGCAGGCTGGCGCCCGTCAGGCCGGCCAGCACGGCACGAATGAGTTCGCCCTGGCTGACGTTGAGGTCGCTCGTAACGACGTTGCGCGACAACATCAGGCGCGACCAGGGAATGGCGCGGCGAAATATCTCGGTATGCAGGAGATTGACCAGGCGCCACTCCTTCAGGTGCTTGCCCTGCAGCCTGGATTCGAGGGTGATCTGCTCGCCGGCCGCGACGATGCGGTAACCGAGTTCGATGTCTTCGATCGACGGGTACGGGTAGGCGTCTGCATCGAAGCCACCAATGTCCACAAAGAGCTGCCGGCGTACGGCGCCGCAGCCGGCCCAGAAGGTGGACGCACGCCGGTGGCCGCGGTGATGGTAGTAGTGGTGAACGAGGTTCTTGTACTGTGACAGGAAGTTCGGCGCATCCGGCCGGTCGTCGTAAGAGCCAATCACCGCACCGCAAGCTTCCTTGGCAAGCACCGTGCGCAGCACGCGGGCCGCATCACCGGCAAGGACGACATCCGAATCGACGAACCAGACGTAGTCGCGGGTCGCCGCCGCAACGCCGAGATTGCGTGCCGCGCCCGGGCCACCCTGCCGTTTGGTGCGCAGGAGGCGTACCTCGCTGTGCGGCCGCACGAGCTCCTCCGAGCGGTCGGTGGCGCAGTCGCTGACGACGATGAGCTCGTCGATCTCGCCGGCCTGCAGCATCGCCAGCAGGGGCGCGAGGCACCGCGCGATGTGCCGCTCGGCGTTGAACATCGGCATGACGACCGAGATGGTGGGTGCTGCGGCGGCTTCCGTCACGTAGTGGTCCTCGCTCGAACCTCGCCGAGAACACCGAGGAACTCCCCGATCGCCCAGTTGGCACAGAGAAACACCAGCCAGCTGCACACGGCAGGACGCAGTTCACGAACCCACTGGTACCGCCAGGCACGTAAGACCACTTTGACGAACAGGATCAACGGTATGGCGGGTGCCGCGAGAACGTACGACGCGAGGCCAAGTCCGCCGAGCCGGCTGGCACGGTCGCGGCCGTACTGGGCACCGTGCTCGCGGCGCTGCTCCGCGAACTGGGCTGCCGTGTAGCGGTTGTGATGCGTGACGATCAGGTCCGGCGACAGGGCCAGTCGCAGGCCGCGCGCCGAAAATTCCCGGTGATACTGCGGCTCCCAGAAACCCATGGGCAGCAGCTTCCTGCAGGACAGGATCTCGTTCCTTCGGTAGACGGCATTGTCGGCCGCAATGTTGTCGGTCGCCAGCGCCGCCGCCGGGCGTGAGAACGGCAGGTAGCGCAGAAGGTAGATCGCCCAGTCGAGAGCCGCGGCCCGCGGTGAATTCACGAAGTATCCGCCGACGCCCGCGACACCCGCGGGCCAATCCAACCGGCGCACGTTCTCCAGCCAATTCCCGGCCGGAACGCAGTGCGCGGTGAGCAGGGCGACGAATTCTCCGCGGGCGGCGGCGATGCCGTCGCGCCACATGTCGGGGATCCTGGAACCGGGTGCGCATTCCAGCCAGCGCACGTTGTCTGCGGTGGCGCCGGTCGCAAGACCGGAGTCCGCCGGCGTGCGGCACAGCAGGAACTCGATCCCGGGATGCTCTTCCGGCGCGAGGGAATCGAGCAGTCGGGGCAGGTTGGCTCCACTGCACTCGAAGGGGATGACGACGCTCAGGTTGTCTCCGATCTTCATTGGCTGCCCCTGATCACGCGGAGGAGGCCTCGAGCCGCGATATACCCCCTGCCCAGCGGAGCGAACAGCTGGCGTGCCACGGCGGGTGTCCGCAGGTAGTAGGTGTCGATCCGCGGCACGCAATGCGCGTCCGGACCGCCCCGGAAATACGCCAGCTGCGTGGTGAAGGCGGCCGTGTATCGATTCGCGGCGACTTCACGCGCACGTGCGTCGAAGCGGCCGTACGGGTACGCGAACAGGCGAGGGCGGCGACCCAGCCTCTGCTCGATCGCATCGTCGGCGGCGGCGCACTCCTCGATGATCCGTTCTCTTGGCAGGACGCGAAGGTCCGGATGAGTTGCGGTGTGGCTCTCGATGGTCATTCCGCCGGCGGCGCAGGCCTCGACACCGCCCCAGTCCATGAGGTCGAGCGCCGCAGTGCCAGTCGGCTGCGAGTCCCAGCGATTGTCGAGGCCAATGCGGCCCGTGGTGAGGAACAGGTGCGCGGGTGCTCCCGCGTCGCGCAGGACGGGCAGGGCATGACGGGCCACGGTCGCCATGCCGTCGTCGAAGGTCAGCGTGACCCCACGGGCGGCCGTGCGCAGATCATCGAACGACAGGATCGGCGTGTCGCTGGCGAGAAGATGCTCGACCAGGGCGGCGAACGCCCGTACCGGAAATGACAGCACCGACGCCGAGTCGTCAATGCTGTGGAAGGTGAGGACTGCGCGGGTCATCTCGAGTCAGGCTCGCGGTGGTTCGATTCCGCTTGCAGCCTGCGCAGGACGGATGTGTCGTCGCGTCGGCGCGCAATCTTGCGGACGAGTTCGAGGAACTTGGGTACGACGGCGCTCTCGGACCAGTAGGCGCCGAACGCCGCGCGCGCCGCGGCGGCCAGGCGCGGGCGCAGGCCGGGATCATCGATGAGCCTGTGCATGCCGGACCGCAAATCGTCGGAGCCGTCGAACAGCAGGCCGCCCTGTGCGCGCTCGACGATCTCCGGAAACGGCCCGAGCCGCCGCGCCAGGACGGGTGTTCCGTGACGAAACGCCTCGATCACGATGGTGCCGAACGTCTCGAAGCCCGCCGAGGGCACGATCAGGGACAGCGCGTGGCGATAATATCGGTCGAGCGCGTCAGGAGAGACTCGGCCGAGGAAGCTCACCGCGGGCACACCCTGCGCAAGCCGTCGGAGCGCGGGTCCGTGGTCGCCGTCCCCGGCGATCAACAGGTCGGCACCCGGGTCGTCCGCGAACAACGGGATGACGTCGTCCAGCCCCTTGATGCGCTCGAGACGGCCCACGAACAGGAAGTACGGTCGCTCCTGCGGTCGGGGGTCCTCGACGGGACCTCCCGGTGGCGCATCGGGTAGAAAGCAGTCGAGCACCTCCATGTCGCGCGGGAAGCCGAATTCACGGTGCTTGTCGCGGCTGAACCGGCTCATCGCCACGAATGCATCCACGTGCGCGAGATTGCGCTCCAGCAGTCCTGTGTGCCGCCAGAGCTGCGGAGGGCGGCGGTAGCTGATCGCGCACCGTAGGCATTGGCGGCCGGTGCAGCGCTCGCGGCCGTGCCGCCACAGCACGTGCGTCGGGCAGACCAGCCAGTGCTCGTGGGCGAAATAGAGCTTGATTGCGTGGCCGCGCGCGAGGATGCCGGGCCCACCGGCGAGCGAAACGTTGTTGTACACGATCACATCGAACGGGCGCTCGTCCAGCATGCGCGCGATGGCCTCGCCGGCAAAGACGGGGCGGCCGAGCTGCTGGGTCAGCAGCACCGACAGGTGCTTCGAGCGCGAGCGCAGGCGGACGACTTCGACGCCGTCATCGTCCCTTGCCGGCGCCGGCTCGGCTCCGTGATGCAGGAGGTCGTACGCGTCGAGCGGTTGCAGCACGGTTACCGCGTGGCCACGACGGGCGAGGGCGCGCGACAGCCGCTGGATGGCGATGCCATCGCCACCGAAATTATGCGGTGGATAGAACGTGGTCACCATCGCGATGCGCAACCCGCTCACGACGCGGCCTCGCGCAGTGCTGCCAGCGCCACTCCGGCGCTCGCTGTCCAGTTCAGTTCGGCGGCGCGCGCGCGCGCTGCGGCGCTCATTGCGCGACGGGCGGGTTCGTCCTGGATCATGCGTCGCAGAGCGTCGGCGAGCGCGTCGACGTCGCCAGGCGCGACGAACAGGCCGCCACCCGCAAGCAGGTCCGGCAGCGGGCTCTCGGTCGTGGCAATGACCGGCGCGCCGCAAGCCGCGGCCTCCACCGCAGGCAGCCCGAATCCCTCACTGGCCGACGGCAGTACGAGCGCTGCGGCCCCGCTGTGCAGGCAGGCCAACTCCTCGTCCGCTACGAAGCCCGGCCAGGCGACCAGGGAACGCGTGCCCTCGGACTCGATCGCCGCCTCGACCGCAGCGAGTCCGCTGTGGAAAACGTCCCGCTCCGGCGCGCCGACCAGCACGAGCATCGGCGTCGAGCCGGGCAGCTCGCGGGCGACGCGGCCATGTGCGGCGACGAGCAGGTCCACATGTTTGTGCGGGTTGAAGCCGCCGACGTAGGTGATCCAGCGCGCGCCTTGTGGCACCCCGCAGCGACGGGCAGCCGCCGCAATGCGCTCGGGGTCTGCGCAGGGCACATAGGCAGCCGCCGGCGCCTCGGAAGTGACGCGGATCCGCTCCGGCCGGATGCGCAGCACCCTCGTCAGTTCGCGAGCCGAGTATTCCGAGACCGTCAGGATGATGGTCGCCTGCAGGCGTGCCAGACGCACCTTGGCGTTCCAGAACAACCTCGCACGTCGGCTGGGAAGCGTGAGTTCGGGAAAGCGCTCGGCGATTGCGTCGTGGATGGTCACTACGGACGGCAGACCCGGAGGCAGGGGGAAATAGGTGTAGACGCTCGGCGAGAAGAACACGTCGAGGCGGGCGCGGGCCACGGCTGCAGTCATCCGCAACATGTCGCGCGGCGATCGGTAATCGGCGGCGGCCGCAGCGGTACTTGCAGCGCGGGTCTGGGTGACCGGTTCGCGGCGCACATTCGGCGGGGGCGCGACGATGGATTCGAGGGTGGCACCGTCGGCGAACAAGACAAACTCGTCGGCCGGCGCGCCGCGCATCATCTCGTGCAGTATTTCACGCGCGAACCGCCCATAGCCGCGTCCATTGCTCAAGGTGCTTGCGTCGACTCCTATGCGCATGTCGACACCTTGCTCCTCAGGCCCATGCCCGGAGGTGCGGCCTGCGGCCCGTCAGCAGGCCTGCCAGTTCGCCGGCGGACCATGCGCCCGCGAAGCAGCACACCCATGCGAGCGCGGTGGCGCGCCTTCCATAGTCGTCGGGCAGTCCGCGAGCGGCGCGTGCCAGCATGACAGGCGGCAATGCGAGGCACTTGATGGCTCCGACGAGCCGCGCAACCAGGGACGATCGCCGGGCAAGGCCTCCACCGTAGATGCGTCCGTGTGCAAAACGCGCCGCGGCCGTGGCATTCCGCGCGTCGGCCGCGCAGTACGTGACTTCGAGACCAGGATGCAGGTGGATCGTGGAGCCGCGGGCCTCCAGTTCGGCATGCAGGTCGGATTCGACGATCTCGCCAGCGATCAGATCGCTGATGGCCGCGCGCCGGTAAGTCAGGCAAATGCCGGGAATGCGGGCCATGCGCCAGGATCCGCCGGATCCGGCGGCTCGCGCCAGGCGACGCCAATTGCCGGGCGTGAATTCGCCGTACTCGGTGCAGGCCAGCGCCATGAATCGCGGCGCGAGCTCGGGGGCAAGCCGTACGGGTCCCGCCCATGCCGGACCGGACGCAGCGACGGCGACCTGGGCGAATGTCTCTTGCCACGTCGCGGACATTTCGCAGGTGTCCTCGATGATCGCGACCCATTCAGTGGTGGCTGCGGCGACACCCATCGCCCGGCGCACCGGCACTGGGGCACCCGACTCCAGGTACTCGATGTCGGCGGTGTTGCTCTGGAAGAAGCCAGTAACGTCACGGGACCCGATCACGATGCGGCGCGCCGGGATTCCAGCTGTACTGCGCAGGCAGCGGTCGAGCGCATCGCCACCGGCAAGCACGACGACAACAATGGTAAGCGAGCCGGATGCCGCTGGGGCCTCCGCAGCCGGTGCGTTCACGGTTGGCCTCCAAGCGCCATCGCGACCCTGTCGCGGACCTGGCAGACCTCCAGCACATCCTGCGGCGTCACCGGCGGCGGATTGCGGCCGTCCACCGCGCCATAGTAGCGACGCAGGAACTCGCGTAGCCCCGGATACGCGGGTTCCCAGGTGACAACCCTGAGCGCCAGGTTTGCGCCCGCGGACACCAACTGTCCGAATGGACGCAAGAATGGTTGCGTCAGCTTGCGCGCGCGCGACACCGCGGCTCCCTGGAAGCTCGCATAACCATGAAAGAAATCGAGCAGCGCCGTGCCGCCGTCGCCGCGCATCACGGCCGAGGCTTCCGTGGGCCGCGCCGAGCAACTCACTAGGATGCTGACCGGGACGCCATCGACGATCCCGGTCAGCAGCATTTCGCCTTGCTCGGGATGGGTCACGCTCCATTCGACGCCGGCCAGTGCGCTCGCGGGGAACAGGCGCCGCAGGATCGAGAGAGGATGCGGCAGCACGTCGAGCAGCAGCGTATCCCGGTCGCCTGCGACATCGGCATTGGCGCCCGCCGTGCAGAATGTGAACGCGACCTGCCTGAACGGCCCCAGCGACGATCGTCGCCGCAGCAAGGCTTCGACGCCGCGCTGGACCGCAAACTGGTGAACGGGGCACAGGTGCCTTCCCGCGCCTTCGGCGAGATCGAGCAGTTCGCGGGCCTGCGCGGTGGTCGGTGTGAGAGGCTTTTCGCACAGGACGTGCCAGCCCGACTCGAGCAGCGTCCTGCACGTGTCGTAATGCGACGCGAGCGGCGTACAGACGTGCGCGATCGTCGCGCCCAGCTTCTCCTGCAGTTGCCGCAGGTCCGGCAACGCCCGTGCGCCGTGGTCTCGCGCCAGGCGCAGTGCGCGCGCCTGGTCTGGATCGACGATGGCAACTACGCGAGCGCCGAGACGGCGGGCATTGGCAGCATGCCACCGCCCCATCAGGCCGGCACCGATGACCGCGATTTCCGGTCGGAGCGTGGCCACGGCCGGTTCTGCCGTCAGGCCAGGCTACGCTCGGACGCCGCAGGTACGTGAGCGTCCGTGTTCATGCTCGGTGTCTCTTCCGGGCGATCCTGTTGTAGACGGCGCTCACGAGCAGCGCGCAGACGAAGGCCAGTGCGAACAGTTCGACGGCTCCGACCAGGCTGCCGACGAAGCTTACCGTGTAGCCGGGCAGGTAGTGCCCGAGCAGCGCCGCATTGTCACTGTAGGGCGCCACGCCGCGCAGCACGAGCCAGTTGGTGGTCGCGAACAGTTGCAGCGCCGCCACGAGACCGAGACCCGTGCCCAATGCCGGCCCCGAGAGGAGCAGGATGGGCGCCTGCAACCGGCTCGAGCCGGTGTCGGCCATGAGCGCGGGGATCAGGTCGGCGCGCAGCCTCCTTGCGTAGGTCCAGTAGAGGATGGCGCCCGAGAGGGCGCCATAGACGAAACCCCAGAGGAAGCCGATCCACGCGCCGTCACTGGTGACCGAGTAACCGGCGCAGAACACCGACAGCAACGACAGGTGTGCACCAACCCGCTCGCCGCCGTTCGCGACCAGTATGGTTGTCGCAAGCCAGATCGCCGTGCCGGACATCAGCCCGAATGCGAGCGCCGTGACGATGGTATTGAGGCGGATGGCCGCCTCGAGCAGCATCAGTTCGCTCTTGCGCAGCTTGATGGACACGACGATGGCTCCTAGACGCCCAGGCCGCCCGCGGACGCGCGGCTGAACACGAACATGAGGATCATGTGGTGCGCGAGATTCCAGAACACCCCCACGGAGCCGCCCACCCCGACTCCGACCAGGAAGCCGTAGGCGAGCCCGGCGACACTACCCGGCCACGACACCGAGTAGCCGGGGAAGAAATGCCCGAGCAGCCCGAGGTGCTCGCCGATGTGCTGTCCGGCGGGGGCGCCTTTCAGCAGCAGCGTTGCGGTCGCCGTCCAGAGCAGAATCGCGAACAGGCAGCCCACGCTGACCGCGATTGCGGCGATGTCGAGGCGCGCAAACGTCGCCCGGACGATTCGATCGCTGCGGTCGGCGTCCATGGGTCGTTGCGTCATGGTCACTTCCGGTCGATGCTTCAGGCCAGGCTGCCTTCCCGCGCGAGACGGTGCGAGAAGTAGTCGACAGTGTGGGCGAGGCCCTTGGCGAGGTCGGTGATGGGCGTCCAGCCGAGGCGCTCGGTCGCGAGCGTCGTGTCGGGCTTGCGCCGTTCCGGGTCGTCGTGCGGCAACGGATTGAAGACGATCTCCGATTTCGCACCCGTCATTCTGACGATGGTCTCTGCCAGCTCGCGGATGGTCACCTCGACGGGATTGCCGAGGTTCAGCGGGCCGGGGAACGCGTCATTCGATTTCATGAAAGCGTCGATCCCGCGCACGAGGTCGTCCACGTAGCAGAAGGAGCGGGTCTGCATCCCGTCGCCATACAGCGTGATGGGATCGCCGCGCAGCGCCTGCACGATGAAGTTCGACACCACGCGCCCGTCGTTCGGATGCATGCGCGGGCCGTAGGTGTTGAAGATGCGCGCGACGCGGATGTCGAGCCCATGCTGGCGGTGGTAGTCAAAAAAGAGTGTTTCGGCGCAGCGCTTGCCCTCGTCGTAGCAGGAGCGGATGCCGATCGGGTTCACGTAACCCCAGTAGGACTCCGGTTGCGGATGGACCTGCGGGCTACCGTAGACCTCGCTGGTCGACGCCTGGAAGATCCGGATGCGCAGCCGCTTTGCGAGCCCCAGCATGTTGATGGCGCCGTGCACGCTGGTCTTGACCGTCTGCACCGGATCGTTCTGGTAGTAGATCGGGCTGGCGGGGCAGGCGAGGTTGAATATCTGGTCGACTTCCACGTAGAGCGGGAAGCAGACGTCGTGGCGGATCACCTCGAAATTCGGGTGGTTCAGCAGGGGTACGATGTTCTGCCGCGTGCCGGTGTAGAAGTTGTCGGCGCAAATCACCTCGTGTCCCTGGGCGAGCAGGCGCTCGCAGAGATGGCTGCCGATGAACCCGGCCCCGCCGGTGACGAGAATGCGTTTCATGTGCCCCCCGACTGGCAATCCTTATGGCAACGCGCCCAGGAAGCCGAGATCTACGTCTCGGTTGGCGGCGGCGGACTCGTATGCGGCCCGCATCAGGGCGAACGTTCGCAGGTTGTCGGATCCATTGCAAGCGGGGGGCGTGCCCTGATTCAGTGCAGCAATGAAGTCCTGAAGCAGCATCCGAGTCGCATCCGCGAACGGCGCCGAGGAGTCCCTGGCGAGCCACAGCCGACGCTCCCCTTGATAGAGCACCGCCCGTCCCCCCATCGCGAAATCCGCGTGGAGGAAGGGCCGCCGGGTCGGTGCATTGATTCCGAGGGCGACCTCCGCGCAGCCACCCAGCGAGGTCTCGACGGTGCCTTCCGTACCATCGAGGCGCACGTCCAGGTAGCGGTGTCGCCCGCGAGTCAGCCGGTCGAGCGTAATGCGTGCCCAGCGACCGTCCGGGAACCCGAGGTCGATCAGGTTGAGCATGTCCGGAGCATTGGGTGCAGCCCTGGGCATCCGCGCTCGCAGCACGACAGGTTCGGCATCGAAGAAGTAGCGACACAGGTCGAATACGTGCGTGCCGAACTCCTTGCAGGTCCGCTCGGGGTCCCGCCCGCGCCAGCCTTGCTCCGTTGTCTCGGTCGCGTGAAAGGTCTGCGTCACTTCGACGAACAGCAGGTGACCGAAACGTGGGTCGCCTATCATCCGGCGTGCTGCACGGTGGCAGGCCATGAAGCGAAATTCGTTGTTGACCACGACCCTCACGCTGCGCGCGTCCGCGAGGCGCACGAGCTCGATGGCCTGGTCGAGCGTCTCGGTAAAGGGCTTCTCGCAGAGCACGTGCACGCCCCGCTCGATCAAGTCGAGCACAAGCGGGAAGTGATGGGCGGTTGGAGTCGCTACGATCGCAAGGTCCACGCGGTGCGCGGCGAGCATGCGCTCGAGCGAATCGTAGACCGGGAATGGCAGGCCGGCGACCGGCGCAACAGGATCGCAGCCGGCAACGATCTTCACGTTGGCGAGGCCGGCGCAGGCGGGGATGTGGATGCTTCTCGCGGCGGCGCCGAGGCCAATCAGCGCAATTAGTGTTGTTTTTCCGGGCACCGCGGGATAGTAGTAGAGCCGCCAGTTCCACGCCAGATCGTCTGTTTGATTTGGTGTCCTTGGGATGGTGCGAACGGGGAGGCATCGATGCAAGGTCTAATTGCGGGTGCGTGGACTCGACTCGGTGTGCTGGCCCTTTGCGTAATGGCAACGGGCATCATCGCCAGCGGTGGTTGTGCGCAGTCCGCCGACTTCGACGAAGTGCGGGTCGTGCGGGTGCCCAAGAGCGGCATCGCTCCGGATGCCATATTCGACTCAGCGGGGAACCTGCAGGTTGTTTTCGCGGCCGAGGGGGCCGCATGGCACGCGGTCAGCCGGGACCAGGGTGCTACGTTCGAGCCTCCCGCGCGCGTGAGCCGGCCGCCGAGCACGGCGGAGGCCGGCATGTTCCGGGGCCCGGAGCTGGCGATCGGACAAGGCGACGCGGTGCACGTGGCGTGGTACGCACGCGGGCAGCCGCTGGCGAAGCCCGCGGTCCCCCAGCTCGCCATGTACGGCGCAGCCCGGACATCGTTCGACCCGCCAATTGACGTTTCGCGGGGTCCGGCAGACGGGATTTCGATCGCTGCTGGCGGGCAGGACGTGGTTGTCGCATGGCATACGGACGACGTACTCGAGATCGCGGTGTCGCGTGATGGCGGCAGTACATTCGCGGCGCCGGCGACGCTCGAGGCACTGCCCTGTGAGTGCTGCGATACGTCGTTGTCGCTGTCGGCGGGAGGCCCGCTTTATGTCATGTACCGGGACCGCAAGCGCAACGAACGCGACATGTACCTCGTCGAGGTCGACATGGCCGGATTCAGGCAACGCAGGCTGCGGCTCGACTCCGAGGCCTGGCGCATCGATGCCTGCCCCATGTCCAGCGCCGGCCTCGCGCGGGTCGGGCCGGGCATGGTCGCGGCCTGGGAGCACGCTGGCAGGATCCTGATGTCGCGTGTGGATCTCCGTCGCTGGACGGCAAGCGCACCGACACTGGTCAGCAAGTCCGGCAAGTATCCGGTGGTCGCCGCGGGACAGGGGTCGGTGCTGGTCGCGTGGACGCAGCAGCGCAAGGTGTACTGGCGGACCTACGATCCGGACACACTGCGACCCTTGAACGAGGGGAATGTCGCGGGGGCGGGGTCACACCGGCCAGCCGCCGTGGCGCTGCGGCGCGGTGGCTTTGTCCTGATGCCCTGACCGTCCCGAGTCAGTCTGGAGCGACGCCGATGCCGACGAGGGCCCCGGTTCGGTAGACGAGCTTTCCGCCGCGATCAAGATGACGTCGGCACTGCGCGTCGAACGCATGCCTGAGTGCCGTGAGTTGGGCCGCGGAGGCGAGTGGCAGCCGCTTGCGTGCGCGACTCGAGAAGGTCGCCTGCAGCCGCCAGAAGTCGTCGATCGAATCGATCTCACTCGACTGGCCGACCCAGGTCGTGCGCACGTCGGCAAACCCCGCCTGCCTCATGAGTTGCGAAATGGTGCCGTCAAAATGGGATGTGCCGTGCGTCCATGGGGCTTCCTGGTCCGGCAAAGCCGGGCCGAGGTGTACGTCGAGCATGTCGTCGAGAAACGCGGTGGCTTTCAGCGGCGCGCGTCCTGCGATCTCTTGCAGCGACTCAACGACCACGCGCACTGCGGCGCGGGCAGCGGCCGCCGAGAACGCGGGCGGTGCGCTGCCGACCGCGATCGCAACCCTGGCTCCCGGTCGCGCGACGCGCCGCATCTCCTCAAGGGCACGCAACGGATTCGGGAAATGCCGCAGTGCGAACAGTGACAGGATGCAGTCGAACTGATCGTCCGCGAGGTCGAGTTTCTCGGCGTCCTGCTTCAGCAGGCGTACGCGCTCGCTGACTCCGTCCTGCCGGGTCAGTTGACCGGCACTGCGCAACATGCCGTCCGAAAGGTCGATGCCGGTCACTTCGGCGGTCTTGAAACGCCGGGCAGCGAGTCGCGTGACCGCCCCGGTGCCGCAGCCGACGTCGAGGATGCGGGTCGGCGTGGGCACGGCGACCAGGTCGACCAGGGGTTCGGCGAGGCGCAACGAAAAACGCTCCGTGTACCGCTCGAAATCCTCGGTGACGTCGTCATAACTCGCGGCGTCCTGGTGCTTGAAACCGCCGCCATCGGGCGTACTGTCAGTATGTGTCGGCAACGGATTGCACCTCGTTCTTCCTGTCTGCCAGATCGTCCAGTAGTCCGGCGACCCGGGCAGTCTGATGTTCCCGGGAGTAGCTCGCAACGGTGACGGCGTCCGGACGTTGCCAGTTCTCGCGGCGAATCTGCTCGAGGAAAGTGATCAACGCCCCTGCTATGTCCTCGGTCGAATCGAGTCGGGCGACGAGACCGGTGCCTGCAGCGTCCAGTGTCCTGGCTGTATCGCCGGCCGGGTCGGTCAGCGCCATGATGGGGCGGCCTGCGCGGATGTACTCGTAGACCTTGGCCGGAACCTGGAAATTGCAGTTTGAGGCCTGCAGCACCAGCAGACCGTCGACTGACAGCATTTCTCTAAGCGCATCGAGGTAGTCGACCGCGGGCTCGAGTCGCACTATGTCGTCGATTCCGAGCGCCCGCAGGTCGCGCTGGTATTCCGACTCGTGTCCGCTTGCGCGCAGCACTACCTGCAGGGTGGCAGCCGTCGCGATGCCGCGGGCCTTGAGGCGAGCCAGCGCGGCGAAGAGTTGCGTCGGATCACGCTCGCTGCGATAGACGATGCCGCTGTGGAGTAAAGTGATCGGACGTCTCACGACCGTGCGTTCGACTCCGGGAATCGCGAGTGACGCCTCCGCGCGACAGAAGGTGTCCTCGTCGTAGCCATTCTCGATCAGTTCGATCCTGGAGAGGTCGCTAGTCTTGAATCGCTCCTGGTACGTGGCAGCGGCACCTGGAGTGGTGACAATTACAGCGTTGGCTCGACTGAAGACTGCATTTTCGAGCGCCTGCCATGCGCGGTTCATCGCAGGGTCGGGCGGATAGTTTCCCTGCCACATCGGATCGCGGAATTCCGCCACCCAGGGCAGGCCCGAGCGACGCGCCACGTCGAGCCCGATGCGGTGCGCGGTCGCGATCGGAAACGTCGACCAGAGTGCGTCGATGCGCTGTTCACGGATGAGCCGCAGCGCCACGGGGACGGCGCGAAATCGCCAGCTTGCCCAGCGATCGGGAAGGGCCAGCGCCCTTGGGTAACGCCCGCCGATGCTCAGTTGACGCGAGGCGTCCAGTCCGAAGGCGCGATGCACCTCGAGGCCGGGCGGAATCTCGTTGCCCTGCGCGTTCGAGGTCGCTTCGTATGCGCGCGGACTCACGGTGAGCACGACGGGTCGCCAGCCGTATTTCGGCAGGTGCTGGGCGAATCGCAGCGTACGCTGCACGCCGCTGCTGCCGCGGACGGGCGGGAAGTGGAATGCGATCAGCAGGACGGTACGACTGCCCATCGTCGCTAGAGCAGCACTTCCGCCGGTGCGGGGTGACTCAGGAACCCGAGCGGGCTGGCCGTGAGGCCGTAGGCGCCCGACTGGAAGACGGCGATGAGATCGCCGACCTCGGCCACGGCGAGGTCCATGCGATCGGCCAGCAGGTCGAGCGGGGTGCATAGCGGGCCGACCACGGAGGCAGTCTCGCGCGGACCGTCGCCGATCCTGTTTGCGACGAGCACGGGATAATTCTTCCGGATCACCTGCCCGAAGTTGCCCGACGCCGCGAGGTGGTGGTGCAGGCCCCCGTCGGTAATCAGGAATACCTGACCACGGGACACCTTCCGGTCGATCACCCGGCAGACGTATACGCCCGACTCGCCGACGAGGTACCGGCCGAGTTCCAGCGCCACCGTTGCCTCGGGCAGCGCACGACGGACCTCCGGCACGAGTTCGCGAAGGTTTTCGCCGATTGGCGCGAGGTGCAGCAGTTGCTCGCCCGGGAAATACGGGATGCCGAAACCGCCGCCGAGGTTCAGCAGTCGCACGGGGCTCGGCGCACGTCGCGCCAGTTCGATGGCGAGCGCCGCGGTCTTGCGCTGCGATTCCACGAGAATCTCGGGCCGCAGGTTCTGCGAGCCGCTGTAGATGTGGAAGCCCCAGAACTCCAGTGGATGCGTCGACAGCTCGTCCAGCAGTTCGGGCACGCGTTCGGCGTCCACACCGAATTGCTTGGGACCGCCCGCCATCTTCATGCCCGAAGTCTTGAGCTCGAAGTCCGGATTCACGCGCACGGCGACGCGGGGGCGGATGTCCGTGCGCCGCGCGATTTCCGCGATGCGGCGCATCTCGAGTTCGGACTCCATGTTGATGACGATGCCGGCAGCGACGGCGCGCTCGAGTTCCGATGGGGTCTTGCCGGGCCCGGCGAAGCTCAGGAGGTCCGGGCGCATGCCGGCTGCGAGCGCCACATCCATCTCGCCCGCCGAGGCGACGTCGATGCCGTCGACCAGTCCGGCGAAGCACCGGACCACCTCCGGCATCGGATTCGCCTTCATCGCATAGTGGATTTCGATCTCGACGGGCAGCGCTGCCCGTAACTCCTCGACCTTGCGGCGCATCACCGCCCGATCGTAAGCGTAAAAGGGCGTGCGACCGATTTCGCCTGCGATGGCGGAGACCGTGCGGCCCCCGATCAGCAGTTCGCCGTCCTTCGTGGAAAAGTACGGGTGCGCGGCGTGCTGGGAGAATGCGTCGAGAGTCATGCGTGCGCCATCCGCGATACGGGGAGAACCGGAGCGCCGGACTGGCGCAGGGAAACGTGCAGCCGCGGCGGACCGGAGAACGCGGCGAACTGCAGGGAACCGACGCACAGGAACGCAGCCCAGCCGACGACGCGGGCGCCGATGCGCTCGTGGGCCCGCCGCGAGGCGCCGTTGTAAGCGTTGATCCGGCTCAACGTGGTCTGCACGCCGCTCTGGCGCAGGATCTCGTGGCACTTGTCCCAGAGACGCGTGAATACGGCTTGAGTGCGCGCCTCGGGCAGCACGAAGATGTCGAAGTCCCACGCGCAATGGTCGTCGGGCGCGAGGCGGAACAGGCAGCGCACTTCGTCTTCCGCGTAGTCCCTCAGCGTGAACCACTGGAATCCGAGCGGCGCGCCGTTCCGCCGGGCGACGAGGCAGCGGCAGCCGTTCGCGAGGCGGGCTTCGAGTACCGCGCGCGGCCGGTCGAACGGCAGGGCCAGGATCTCGGTGCGCTCGACTTCCTGCACTTCGATCTGGCGGCCACGACGCGCGGGCGTGATGTCGCCGTCGGGTACCGCTTGCGCAGTGATGTAGTACTTGACCAGCCGGGCGCGGCCGCGCGTTAGCATGCCGAGCAGTCGGGATGTCGCGTACAGGCAGGCATTCATGGTGCCGATGTCCCGGGCAGTGCGCGCGAGGGCGCCGAAAATCACTTGCCTGGACCCTTGAGCAAGTCCTGGTAGCGCGCCGCCAGCAACGGTCGATCGAACTTGCCGTTCGGGTTGCGCGGCAGCTCGTCCAGCCATTCGATGCGGTGCGGCACCATGAAGTTCGGCATGCGGGTGCGGCAGAAGTCGAGCAGTCGGTCCGTACGAGCGTCGTCCGGACCTTCCGCCGAGGAGCCGGACGAGAGAGGCGGGGAGGCGACGACCACGATGGCCTTCTCGATCGCGGGATGTGGCACACCGATGGCCACCGCATCGCCGACCATTCCGGACGCGTAGATCACTTCTTCCACCTCGGTCGGACTCACCCGGTAGCCCGAGGTCTTGATCATTTCATCCTTGCGGCCGATGAAGTACAGGAACCCATCCTTGTCCTTTTTCACCGTGTCGCCGGACCATACTGCCATCTCGGTCAACGGCAGTTCAGGCGGCTGGCCTGGCGCGGGCTTGAATCGCTCCGCGGTCTTCGCCGGGTCGTTCCAGTAGCCCAGGGCCACGAGCGAGCCTCGCTGCACGAGTTCCCCCGGTTCGTCGGCTCCGCAGGGCGTACCGTCCGGCCGCACCACCATGACCTCGGTATTCGGAATGGCCTTGCCCATGGACTCCGGCCGGCGATCCACTTCGTCGGGCGACAGGTACGTCGCACGGAAGGCTTCGGTGAGGCCGTACATCAGGTAAGGCCGGGTGCGGGGCCAGGCAGAGCGCAGCTTGGCAAGCGTGGCCGTCGGCATGGCGCCGCCCGAGTTCGTGAAATAGCGCAGGTGGTCGGTGACGGTGGCGGGCCACTCGAGTTCGGCGAGCTGGATCCAGACCGGCGGCACGGCGGCGAGGCCGGTGATGAATTCGCTGACGACGAGTTTCTGGACGTCGCGCGGAAAGAGGTAGTCCATGAGTACGACGCTCGCGCCCACGTGGAAGGCCGTCGTGAGCTGGCTGAAGCCGTAGTCGAAGCTCAGGGGCAGTACGGCGAGCAGGCGATCGTCCGGGGTGTTCTCGAGGTACTGCGCGACGCTTTTCGCACCCGTGACCATGTTCCGGTGCGAGAGCACCACGCCCTTGGGTTTGCCGGTGCTGCCCGAGGTGTAGAGGATCGCCGCAATGTCCGTGTCGATGACGCGGTGCAGCGATGCCGCGCCGCCCGCGAGGAACTCGTCCCAGCTCGGCGTGGACTTGCCGGCCGGCACAGCCGCCGCCGGCACGAGCCCGTCCAGGACGATGATCGCGCGCAGGTCGGGGCAAGCCGCGAGTTCGTCGGCAAGCTCGCCCAGGCGCTGCGCAGTGGTGACGAGCACCCGCACCGCGCAGTCACGCAGGATGTGCCCGACCTGCGGCGGCTTGAGCAGCGGATTGACCGGCACGAACACGCAGCCGGCCATGGTCGTCCCGAAGATACTCGCGACAGTCTCGGGTCGCTTCGGCAGGTACATCGCGACGCGCTCCTGCCGGGCAAGGCCCGCCCCGGTCAGGGCCTGCGCGAAGGATCGCGCCAGAGCCGCCAGCCCGGCGTACGAAACCTCGGTCTTCTTGAACTTCAGGGCCTGGGCATCGGGGCCGCGGTGGGCGCTGTTCGACAGCAGTTCGTGGATCAGGGTGCTCATGCGGTCTGGGAGGATACGACAGCGCGGCGGCGCGGCTCGTGACGAGTTGCTCGCTTATGTCCGCAACGCTTGCTGCGGTTGGAACTGTCGACGGGGTTTACAGTTGCCAGGTTGCGAATCTGTCAAATGAAGGGTAACTCATTGAAAAACCTTGCTCATTGAAACCCGGCGCGACTCTTGCATCGGTCGGGTAGGAGTGCGATTCTTGCGCATGCGAGCACCTCAGGGAAATGAGATCAAGGAGCATAGCGAAATGACCGCTGGTCGTGACAACAGCGCCGCCGAGCGCGCGCCGGCACCCCCGGCCACGATCAGTCGCCGCATGCTCGTTCGAGGCGCATCGGTCGCCGTTCCGACGATCCTGACACTGAACAGCACCGCGGCGGTGGGTTGGGCCATCGCGAGCAACACCATCGGCACCAAGGCGGCTACTGGAGACCAGGGGGACGCGCTGTGCCTCGACCTCAGCTCTACGGGTGGTGAGGTAAAGCCCGGCGTGTATGCCCTGGGCGATCCGCCGTATGCCGAGGTCATCAGGATACCGAGCAGCAACGAGTACCGCAGCACGGTCGGCGGCACAGGGCAACCGACCACGATTTACCCCGAGGACGTCTGTCTCGACGGCGGCTACATCGAGTACAAGGGCAGCTCGGGCGGCTGGACGGCACTGGATACCCGGCCGTTGCCTCCTGGCGCATTGGTTTCCAATGCGGCGGTCGCCTCGTTCGGTAACCAGGTCTTCGGCAGGGACATCACCGAGCTTTGACGGAACCCGCCGACGCCGCCATTCGCTGGCGTGCCGTGCCGCAGTCGGATCTCGATTGGGCGCAATGGGGCGGCGACTTCGCAATCTTCCACCGTTCATCGGGCCTGACCCATTTCGTCAATGCGTCAACGGCCTTGCTGTTGAAGGAAATCCTCGTCGAACCTCGGGGTGCGGAGTCCGCAAGCCGCGCGCTGGCCGCGAGGCAGGGCGTGGCCGCGGACGAGCCGTTTTCGAGCCAGGTCCGCGGCCTGCTGCTGCGTCTTGCCGAGTTGGGACTCGTCGATCGCGTGACGGCGTAATGTCGAACGCGACCGCGATCGTCGGCAACCTGTCCCCCGAAGAGTTCCGCAGCAGGCTGCGCGGGGCCGGGGTCGGCGTGCGCGTGGGGCCGTTCGACATACACTTGCGAGCCCGCGTCGCCGGACTGGAGCCGCCGCTGCAGGCGCTCTACCGCGAATATCCGCTGCTCGATGGCGACCGGGTGTTCGGCATACATGTCGCGATGCACGATGCCCGCAGCGCGTGGCCACCGTTGCAGCGACGTGTGCGCTTCATTGTGGACGGACGCGCTCCCCACGAGGATATGCCGGCAGGCCAGGCGCTCGCAGTACTCGAATGGGGCATCAACCTGGTGGTTGCCCTGCGGTTCCATCGGTACCTGATGCTGCATGCCGCCGCGCTCGAGCGTAACGGTCGTGCCTTGCTGCTGCCCGCCGCGCCCGGCGACGGCAAGACCACGCTGTGCGCGGCGTTGTCGCATCGTGGATGGCGGCTGTTCTCGGACGAGTTCGGCCTCGTCCGGCCCGGCACCACGAATCTCGTGCCGGTCCCGCGTCCCATGCCGCTCAAGAACGAGTCGATTGGAGTATTGCGCGCATTTGCGCCCGACGCGTTTATCGGGCCGGAGATCCCGGGCACACGCAAGGGCACGGTGGCACACGTTCGTCCGCCGGCGGACAGCGTGCGGCGGGCGTGCGACGAGGCGCGGTTGGCGTGGCTGGTTTTTCCGCGCTGGACGGCGGGGGCGCCCCTCTCGCTCGAGGAAGTGCCGAGGTCCCACGGATTCATGCGCCTGGCAACCAACGCATTCAATTACGAGGTGCTCGGCGCGTCTGCATTCGCGACCGTGCGTGGCCTGGTCGACGGCTCGCGCTGCTTCCGGCTCGTCTACTCCGATCTCGACGAGGCGGTGGCGGCCCTGAATGCGCTCGCGGACGCGCATGACCGATAGGTCGCGGCGACTGATCATCGCCGCCCTGCGCGATCCCGCGTCGGTGTCGCACCTGTCGCCCGGCGATCTGGACCTGACGCTGCGGTTGATGCGGCGGGCAAGGCTCATCGGGCGACTCGCCGTGCACCTGGAGGCACTCGGACTCGGCGAGACCCTGCCACGCCAGGCTGTCGACCAGTTGGCGAGTGCGGCGATTGCGGCGGAAGCCCGTCGGCGCGTCGGAACCTGGGAGATCAACCGCCTGGCGTGGGCGCTGGCCGATGCGCCGGACATCCCCGTCGTCGCGCTTAAAGGTTGTGCGTACCTGCTGGCTGGCACCCCGAATGCGCGGGGTCGAATGTTCTCAGACGTTGATCTGCTGGTGCCCGAAGACAGCCTCCCGGACGTTGAGTCGAGGCTGCTGCGGCGTGGCTGGAAGTTGAAGGAACTGAGCCCCTACGACGACCGGTACTACCGTACCTGGACGCACGAATTGCCGCCCATGACACACGTGGAGCGGCACGTGGAACTGGACCTGCATCGCGGCATCCTGATGCCGACGGCGAGACTGAAGCCCGCATCCTCGATGCTGTTCGCTCGTGCGCGCGCCGTGGAGGGCTCGCGATTTCGTGTGCTGGCGCCGACCGACATGACGCTGCACGCGATGGCCCACCTGTTCTTCGGCAGCGAGATGGACGATTCGCTGCGTGAACTGGTGGACATCGACGAGTTGCTGCGGCATTTCGGCGTGAGCGAGCCGCGCTTCTGGGAGGGGTTCTGGACTCGCGCCGTGGAACTCGACCTGGCGCGTGCCGCGTTTTACGCGCTTCGTTACGCGAGCCGCTGGCTCGGAACGCCCGTACCGCCGGCGGTGCTGTCGGCGTCCGCGGCAGGCACGCCCGCGACGCAGGTGCTCGCGCTGATGGACCGGTTGGTGCCGTACGCATTGTTTCCGCGGCATCCCGACCAGCCGGGCCGCGCGGTTGGCATTGCCAGATGGCTGCTGTATGTCAGGTCACATTGGGTGAAGATGCCGCCGCTGATGCTCGGCCGGCACCTGGCGTACAAGTTCTATGTACGCACCTTCAGGCGGCCAGCCCCAGAGCCGGCGACGGACTCGGCCTAGCTGATCGTCTTCGAGACGTAGCCCGTCGGTCGGCTCTCGACGCCACTGGCGTTCACCGAGGACAGCGAGAAGTACCAGGTCCCCTCGATCAGGTTTTCGACGACGTACATCGTGGTGCCCGGATTCGTGATGCGTACTCGCTGATCGAGCGCTCCAGCGGCCTTGCCGTAGCGGATCACGTAGCCCGCGAGGTCGGACAGCGGTGTGCCGTCCTCGTTCTCGGTGGGTGGCTGCCAGGCCAGTTCGGCCGAGCCGACGACCGGTTCGACGACGTTGATGCTGAAAGGGGCGAGGGCGGTGGTGGTCTTGCCATCGCTCACGGTGATCTGCACGCCCGTGAACGTGCCGGCGCTGCCCTCGGGCGGGGTCCCTGAGAGCTTGCCGGTGGTCGTGCTGAAGGTCGCCCAATCTGGCTGGCTCGTAATCGCGAAGCTCAGCTTGTCGCCGTCCGGGTCACTGGCGACTGGCTGGAAGCTGTAGGCAAGGCTGACCTTGGCGGTCGTGATCGGGTTGCCGGAGATCGAGGGTGCGCGGTTGGCCGTGCTTGGGGGAGGGTTGGTTGTGCCACCCGTACCACTGCCGGGAGTTGCTCCGACGACGCTTTCCGTCAGCTCGACCTTTGAATCGTCTTCGAAACAACCCGTAAGAGTTGCCACGAGAAGCGTCGCAAAAATCCTCGCACCAAGGTTCGCTGCCGTCATTCTGGTCGCCTTCCCGCTCATGCTCATGCTCTCCAGGACGCCGCCCTGCGGGGGCTCGGGTGGAGGGCTTGCGGCATCGGGGATTGCGGCAGAGACGCGGGCGCCGGGGGCGCGGAACCGCGGTTCTGGCAACCCCGCTATCCGCGGCGCGACTCACGCCCGAGGACCGGAGGCTTTGCGTCCCCGCCTTGCGGCGGGTTTGCCTTTTTCAGACGCGAGCAGTGTTCACGGAATTGGGCGGAGCGGCAATCGGGTGGTGTCGGAAATGTGGAGCGCTTTGCACTATTCCGCCGACCCGCTGGTCAGCGACGCGTCGGGGTTCGGCAGGCAATCGAGCGCCCCATTGGACGGTCGTTTCTTGTGTGATCAATAGCAGCACCCTGCAGCGTCGGGAAACTTTACACCAGGGTCGCCACCCGATGCTCAGAGCATTCGTAAGTGACTGTTTCTCAAGAACCCACGGCCCTTGGCACGATGATTGCTTTATGTACATGGCAGCTGACCGAATCTTGGACGTAAATTTCCCAGCTGGGACCAATAAGTCGGCAGACCAAAGCGATTCGACAAGGAGTTTGGAGATCAAAATGAAAACTTTTAAGACCTTACTGACGGTTTCCGCTCTAGCCGTCGGCGCCTTGGCGGCCACCGGCGCGCAAGCAGTCCAGATTACGGGCGGTGTGTCGTTTGGTGGCCAGGCGGCCCCGAATACGGGCGACTGGGACACGGCGACCGCGGTTGACTTCGGCAACAGCCCGCCGAATGCGACAGTGAACGGTGGAACCGGGGACTACGCGGGAGTTACGCCGCTCACGACGTTGGCGACCTTTTCGGACTTTTCGTTCGATCCGATTCTGAGCCCGAGCCCGGTGAGCCCGCTGTGGACATTTACCTTCGGCGGCCTGACCTACAGCTTCGAGTTGGTCAGCGTCACCGAGAATTTGACCGGAGACAACGACGACCTGAACCTGTCTGGCACCGGCTGGCTGTCGATCACCGGGTTTGACACGACGTGGGGTGAGTGGGACTTCTCGGGTCAGCAGTCTGGCACCGGCGGCCTCGTTGCGTTCAGCTTCTCGGCCTCCAACGCCGCGATCAATGTTCCAGAGCCTGGCAGCCTGCTGCTCCTGGGTCTCGGGCTGCTCGCCGTGGGCGGCACCGTTCGTCGGAAGCTGAGCTGAGGTCGAGCGAAGCTTATACTCGAAGCACTCGAGTCATGTGACAGAGGAGGGCGGCTTTAAGCCGCCCTCTTTTTTTGTGCCGTGGTTTCCGAGGTTTTCTGCCGGGCTGAATTGCGACCCGAGTGTCAGATCGACTTCCAGACTGGATTCGTGCGAGCGCTCTCGATGCCCGACGCCGTGAATGTGGAAACCGCGAAATACCATGTTCCGCCGGTCAGTTGTCCGATCAACGTCCCACGCGCGTTCGGATTCGCGATGCTGAGCTTTGTGGAAAGCGCGTTCGGCAGGCGACCGTAATAGACGTTGAATCCGGCCAGGTCCTGCAATGGTGTACCGTCCGTGTTCTGCGTCGGCGCCGTCCACGACAGTTCGGCAACTCCGTCGCCGGAATCCTCTGACACCGCGATGGAAAACGGGGCCAGCGCCGTCGTCGCCAACCCGTCCGTCACCCTGATTTCAATATCAGCGACCGTACCGGTTGCAGCCACTGGTGGTGTGCCATATAGGCGCCCGCTGTTCGGATTGAACGTCGCCCAGCTTGGGCGGCCCTGGATCTCGAACCGCAACGTGTCGCCATCCGGGTCACTGGCATATGGCTGGAAGTCATAGGTCTGGTTGACCTTGATCGTGGTGGGAGGCTGCCCGCTGATCGTGGGGGCGCGGTTGCTTTCCGGGTCGGTCACGCCGCCGGTGGGCGGCGGAGGCTCGACCTCGCCTTCGAACATCTGCTTGCTGTTGCAGGCGGCAAGGGAAAGCGAGGCAAGGACGGCGGCTACGAGCACACGGCGTCTGGCAAGACGGCTCTGTTCAAACAAAGACTTAGGCCCTCGGAGGTCGGGCCCGCGGTCACGTGGGGGAGACCGGGCGCAAGCGCGGGCTGGTTTGGGTGAACGGGGCCAGGGACGAATCCGGCCGCCGCCGACGGGGCGCGATTATGTTGAAGGGTGTGCCGCGGCGCAAGAGAGATGCAACCACAATCTGTAGTATTTTTCGACAGTAGCTTGACTAGGTCTTGATTGGCCCACGCCGCGCGGCAAGGGCCAACAGTCCGAACAGCAGGCAGGGCGAGACCGCGCTGCCCCCGGAGCCGCCACTCTGGCCACCCGGCGCCGGGTTTCCATCATTGGCCACGTCAGCGTGCTGCTTCCTTGAAGCGACACCTGGTCGGGATCCGCCGTCAGGGTGATCGACGGCGATGGCGGACCACCCGAGGCCGGCTTGATGGCCAGCGCTGGTCGCCAGCCGGGGTTCGTTCCTTCGTCGTCGTACGCGCCGCAAAAGATGCCGGTGCGTACCTCGCCGTTGAGATCCCGGTCGCCGTCGATGAAGCCGGTGAACTGCGCGATGTCTACGGCCGGGCCTGAGAGTTGTCCCGCCTTCGGGAACAGATCCAGCGACCCGATAGGCGCGGTGGGGGCGTTCAGGCAGGTGGCTGCGGACGCATAGGTGCCAGTGATGTTGGCCTGCTGGTTGGGGCCCGTGATCGGTGTTCCCGCGAACGCCGCGTTGGCAATGATTTTCTGCACGTAAGCGGGGTCCGCGCCCGAGATCCGGATGCCGTTTCCGGCCGCCACGATCGTGTTGTGGTAAACGGTCACCGCCCGCGGCTTGTCGTTGTGCGCCTGGATGTTGACGGCGCTACCGGTCGAATTGACGAACAGGTTGTCGTGCAGGACGAGGTTGCCTTCGCCCTGGAACAGCGCTTCGACCGGGTTCTGGTAGAAGAAATTGCCGTAGATTTCGTAGCGATCATTCGCGCCGATGCCGCTCAGCGGGAAGTGGCCCACGAGCACGTTCGGCCGTGCGAGGCTGCCGCCGGCGGCATTGTTCTGCTTGCTCCAGACGTTGTGGCGGATGGATGAGTCCGTTCACGAACGGCGCGGTGCCGTCGGAGTTGCCGAGGTAGAGCCCCGTGCCCGCGCCGATGATGGTGTTGCGGCGGATGACCCAGTTCCAGGCCGGGCCCTTGGTCGAGATGCCGACGACCTGCTGGTCCGCGCCGTAGTTGATGATTTTCAGGTTCTCGAGCGTGATGTCGTGGCTCGTTCCGCGGGAATCGACACCGAATGCACCGTTGGTGCCGGCGCCGTCCAGCGTGAGGTTGCGGATTTCGATGTGGCTGACGTTCTCGAGCTGCACGGTGTTGCAACAGTCGTCCGCCTTGAATACAGCCGACTGGTCGTCGGGACCACGCACCACGATCGGCAATTCGGCCGTGCCGTTGAGCCCGGTCATCGGTAATCCGCGCGTGTAGATCCCCGAGGCGAGGACGAGCGTGTCGCCCGGATTGAGGCTCGCGAGGGTGCTGCGGTAGTTGGACGGGTCGACACTGATGTCCGCGGCGAGGCTGATGCTCGGCAACGCGATCGGGGTGGCTAACGGGGTCACGAATTCGAGCAGATCATTGCGGCGTCCGGCCTCGGTGCGGGAGTGGATGGCTTGCTACGACATGCACAAGTGCTACGGTGCGTCCATGAGGCGAACTATCAGCCAGCGTGAACTGCGGAACGATACCGCCGCCGTGCTTCGCGAGGTGGAAGGCGGGGCGAAGTTGATCATTACGCGTCGCAGTGTGAAGGGCTAAGGCGGTCCCGACAGGCACCACTCGTACGCAGGTTGTACCGTGATGCCGTCCGGCGCCTCGATCCGGGTCGTGGGTGCCGTCATGGTCAGCAGGCGCCGACGCGCGTGCGGGAACATCTGGCCGGCATCAGTCAGCGCCCGCAGCTCGCGCTCGAGAGTCGACGAGTCGTGCGGATCGGACGCGACCTGGATGAGTTCACTGTCGCCCCTGGCGCTGCGGGCCAGGAAATCCACTTCGAACCCGCCCGGCGTGCGAACGTAAGTGACGGCATGTCGCCGCCGCTCGAGTTCGACCAGTACGGCTGTCTCCAGTGCGTGGCCGAGGTTGGATCGCCCGGACCGGTCGAACACCGGGATCAATCCCGGATCGATCGGGTAGGCCTTGCGTGGATTGACCATGCGCTGCCGCTCGGAGGCAGATTCCATCCATACGGTCCGGATCAGGAAGCAGTCTTCGAGGTGGCTGAGCAACTGGTGAACCGTGTCCTTCGAGATGGCAAGACCCTGCGTCTTCAGCGCGTGGAAGAATTTCTGGGCGCTGAACATGGCGGCCGGATTGCCGAGCAGGTGCCGGACCAGCCAGCGCAGTCCCGCGACGTTGGATACCGCATGCCGTTCCACGACATCGCGCAGCATCGACACGTCGACGTAATCGCGCAGCAGTTGATGCCGGCTGGCGGCGTCGAGGCCCTGCGCTTCCGGGAATCCGCCGGTCGTGAGCCAGTCGAGGAACGCCCGCTCGAGATGCGAGCGTTGCGACGGGGTGAGAAAGTCCGGATGGTCTGGCGGCTGCACACCCTGGTGACGCAGGGCTTCGGCGAAGCTGAAGGGGGGGATGATCACTTCCCACGCGCGTCCGCGCAGCGACGTGGCGATCTCCCGCGACAGCAGTGCGGCAGATGACCCGGTGATCATCACCTCGACGTTCTCCTCGTCGAGCATGCGCCGCACGAAGCGCTCCCAATTGCGGACCAGCTGGATTTCGTCGAAGCACCAGAGCACCCGGGCATCACGGCGCAGGCCTGGCTGTCGTCGGTAGAACTCTTCGACGACTGTGGTCAGGTCTTCGGCAACGAGCGCATCGAGTCGCTCATCCTCGAAATTGAGGTAGGGCACCGCGTCACGGGGCAGGCCCCGGGCCAGGCGTTCGCGCCGGATCTGGTGCAGGAAAGTGGTCTTGCCCGCGCGACGCATGCCAACCACCGCGGTGGCCTTGCCGGGCAAATTGGTCGCACCGAAGATCTGCCGGGGCGTGGAGGTCGGCAGGGCGCCTGCGAGGGAATCCGCCAGCTTGCTGGCCAGGATTGCAGACTGCGACGACGGGTTGGAGCGACTCACGGGGGCATTTTATACTTCTTAAAGGTACAAAATGATCTGCAATTGACCGTTTTATAAGGATTACATCTCAACCCGTTGATGGACTACCCCTTGAACGCCTCCGGCTCCAGCCCGTGCTTGGCCAGCAGCTTGTAGAAGTCCGTCCGGTTCCGCTTCGCCATCCGAGCCGCCTGGCTGACGTTTCCTTCAGTAATTTGAAGGAGTTGCACGAGATAGCTCCGCGTGAACTCATCCCGCGCCTCGTCGAACGAGGGGAGCTGTGTCGTCTGCCCCTGCGCCTCCTGGACCTGCTCGGGCGTGATCATGGGTCCCGCAGCGGTCGAGGCGGCCTGCCGCACCACCATCCGCAGCTGCCGTACGTTCCCGGGCCACCGGGCTGAGGCGAGGAGCTCCATGGCCTCGGGTGAGCAGGACCGTTTCGGCTGGGACGTTTCCGCGGCAACGTCGTCGAGGCACTGCTGCGCCAGCAGCGGGATGTCCTCGCGGCGCTTCGACAGCGGCGGCAGGTCGATGTGGACCGCGCTCAGGCGCTCGAGCAGGTCCTTGGAATAGCGGTCGTCGGCGGCAAGTTCGTCGAGCCGTTGGTCGCTGGTGGCGAGCAGGCGCACGTCGGCCGACTCGAGCCCCCGCGCGAGGGCGGGCTGCAACGCGCCGGGCAGGTCGTCCACGCTGCGCAGGAACACGGATCCACCGCTGGCCTCGCCGAGCACCCGGGCGAGCTCAGCCTCTCCAGACGGGCCCTCCAGCGCACCGCAGTCGACGGTGACGAACGATCCCTCGTTGCGTGAGCTCGCCCGATGGATCGACTTCGCGAGCAGCTCCTTGCCGGTGCCGGGCTCGCCCGTGATCAGCACCGAAGCGTCGGTGCCCGCGACCATGTGCGCCTTGGCGAGGCGGTCCTCGAGCAGCGGGCTCCTCGTCGCGAACTTGGCGCGCCAGTCCTCCGCGGTGGTGTCGGCAAAGCCCGAGGTCTTGAGCGCGCGTCGCACTTCCTCGAGCAGCTGTTCCTTCTCGACCGGCTTGGTGAGGAACGAGAACGCGCCGGACTGCGTGGCCTTCACCGCGTCGGGGATGGTGCCGTGCGCAGTCAGCATGATCACGTTCAGGCTCGGCCAGCGACGCTGCAGCTCGCGCAGCAACGCGATCCCGTCCATCTGCGCCATGCGCAGGTCGGTGATGACGAGGTCGGGCCGGAAGCGCGCCACGGCCGCGAGTGCCTTCTCGCCGCTGTCGGCGGGCTCCACCTCGTACTTCTCCGCGCGCAGGCGGATCGTGAGGAGCCGCAGCAGACCCGGGTCGTCGTCGACGACCAGGATGCGGGGGGTGCGGCGGGCGGGGCGGGACATGGGGAGATTCTGGCTTTTTCAAAGCCCCTTCACCAGCAACTCGATCGCCGCGATGATTGACGGTCCGTCGCCCGACAGGTCGGCCACCGACGTCCCGAGTTCGCGGACGGGGATGCCGGCCAGCATCGGTGTCATCACGACATAGCGTCGCTCGCCGACCTGGCAGATAGGCGTGAGTGCCTGGAACGCGGGGCGCCGGTGTTCATCCACCAGCGACATGGGGATCACCGCGCGGGTCGCAAGATCGCCGAGCAGGTCGGCCTGCACGTCGAGCAACAGCGGGTAGCGAGCCTGCGTGGTGATGTTCGGATTGCGGTGTACGGTGAACTGGCCCATCGGCTGAAACCTCCTGCTCGCACTAGCGTCCGGGCAACTGGATACGGCTGCGGAACGCGCTGTGTCGCCGGACGTCCTCGTTGTAGGCATTCGTGGCGGCACCATTCTCCGCAAGCCAGCGCAGGCGTCGAAGTTGCTTGAGTTCCGCGGCCAATGCCTGCTCCAGGAACGCGGAGACGTTTATGCCGTGAGCACGCGCTTCCCGCAGCAACTGGGCGTCGATGCTCAGGTTGACCGGCTTGCGTGACGGCGCGGACGTTGATGTGGGTGCAGCTCCGGACATTGGGTTGTTTTCCCCCAGCCTATGCGCATGGTCAATGCGCATAACTCATGCGCATGGGCACAAATAGAACAACGCCTCGGGGAGAACCGTCGACGGCGTTTCCGCGGAATCGCGCTCCCGGGCACCCGCTACCGCTGTGGCGGCGCCTCGCTCTCCGACTCGGACGCCTGCTCGAGCAACGCGCGTTCCATTTCCTCGACGGCCTTCAACTTGCGCTCGGCCTCGGCCAGCGCCTTCTTGAGCCGCGCGTTCTCCGCCGCGAGCGAGTCCGCACGCCGGTCCGCCGTCGCATCGTGCGACCGCAGCTTCTGCTCCGACTCCTCGCGTTGCCGGGCGAGATCCGCATACAGCGCGACCCGTGCGTCCAGCTCCCGCAGGTACGCGTTGGCGAACGCGAGCTCCTGCGGCTTGAGGTCGTTGGGACCGGCCAGCACCTCGACGATCAGGCGTTTCGCTTCGACTGGATTGCTGCCAGCGTGCCCGGGGCTGCCGAGCGCGAGGGCGTAGCGCAGCGTGTTCGACCAGCTGCGTGACTGCTGTGCCGCGGCGAGCGTGGCGGCAACCTCGGCCTGCTGGCGAGCGGCGTCGCCCGGCGCCATGCGCGACAAGGTCTCGAGGTATGGGCCCAGGTCGCCGGGGGCAGGCGTGGCCGGGGCGGCCGTGGACGGGGCCGAAGCCGTGCCGCCCGGCGGACGGGCAGCGCAGGCGGTCAACAGGGCCAGCAACAGGCACGTGCCGACTGCATTGCAGAGCGCCCGGTACCGGCCGGTTTCAGGGGTTGGTTCTGAGGTCATTTCGAGGCAAACACGACAGGTTTGGACGAGGAGTGTCTGTGCGAGCCGGGAGATTATGGTCGCAGTCACGCTGGCTTGTATTCGTGGGTGATCGCCATATGATACATAGAGCCAAAAATGCTACACACGGTGAATCTGTGGCGCTCAACATCCGCAATCGGCAGGTCGAGGAACTCGCGGCCGCGCTGGCGGCCCTGGCAGGTGAGACGAAGACGGAGGCGGTGAAGCGTGCCGTGCAGGAGCGCCTGGATCGCTTGCGTCGATCCGGTCGCAAGCAGCGTCTCGTGGAGGAGATCAACGAGATTGCGCAGCATTGCTCCTCGCTTGCGGTCATCGATGCGCGAAGTCCGGACGAGATCCTCGGCTACGACGAGCACGGACTGCCACGCTGATGGTGATCGACTCCTCTGCCATGCTCGCGATCCTGCTCGCGGAGCCGGAGCAGGCGACCTTCACGGAGGCGCTCGCCGCAGACGGCGCGTGTGCGATGTCCGTCGCTTCGCTCGTCGAGTGCTCGATCGTCCTCGACGCGCGCTACGGTCCGCAAGCCGTCCGCGATCTCGATCTCCTGCTGGCCAGGGCCGAGGTCCACCTCGCGCCGGTCGACCGTCACCAGGCTGACCTCGCGCGCCATGCCTACCGGCATTTCGGCAAGGGTCGGCACGCCGCCGCCCTCGATTTCGGCGACTGTTTCGCCTATGCGCTTGCACAGTCGCTCGGTGAGCCATTGCTCTTCAAGGGTGGCGATTTCTCGCGCACCGACGTCCTGTGTCATCCGGCGAGCGTCTGAGCGTTCGTCTGTACCGGCAACCGCACCCTGAAGTGCGCCCCGGGGAACTCGCCGTCCACCACCTCGATCGTGCCGCCGTGCGCCTGCACGAACTCCTGCACGACTGACAGTCCGATGCCGGTACCGTGCACCAGGCCGCCCTGGGGCGTTACGCCCTGGTAGAACGCCTCGAAGATCCGTCCGCGCTCGTCCGTCGCGATGCCGGGACCGGTGTCGGCGACGTTCGATCACGAGATGGCCATCGTCCTTGCGCGCCCGCACGTGGATCGTGCCTTCCTCGGGCGTGAACTTCACCGCGTTCGAAACCAGGTTGTCGAGGATCAGGCGCAGCTTGGCGCGGTCGGCCGTGAGTGCAACGTCCTCGACCTGCAGCTCGAGATTCAGCCGATGCGCGTTGATCGGCAGCTGGTAGGTGTCGATCGCCGATTTCACCAGTGGCGGCAGGCGGAACTCGGTGAGCTCGAGCTCGCTGCGCTTCGACTGCCACTCGCTGTAGGAGAGCAGGTTCTCGATCAGGCGCTGCAGCTGCAGGCTGTTCTCGCGCAGGATGCCCGCGATCTCGCGCTGCTCGCCCTGCAACTGTCCAACCGCGCCCTCGACCAGCAGCTCCGATCCCTCGCGGATGTTCGCGAGCGGCGTCTTCAGTTCGTGCGACATGTGGCGCAGGAAGCGATTGCGCTCCTCGGCGATCTCGGTGAGGCGCTCGCGCAGCCATTCGAGCTGCCGCCCCAGTGCCTCGAGGTCCGAGGGTCCCTTCACCGCGACGGGCTCATCGAGCCGGCCGTGGCCGATGTCGGCGATCGCGGCGTCGATCTGGCGGATCGGGCGTGCGAGGAACAGCGTCACGAGCAGGATCAGGCCGCTGGTGATGGGGATCAGCGCGGCGCTCTGCCAGAAGAGACGGCGGCGTGCATCGTCGGTCTCGGCGCGCAGTTGCTTCAGCTCGCGGTCGGTCTGCTGCGTGGCGAGTCTCGACAGGCGGCCGGCGTCCTTCGACAGCTGCGTGAACTCGCGCAGGGCGGCGTTCACCCGGGCCGGTTCGGGCGAGGCGAGGTCGGTGCCGATCCGCGTCGTCCGTGCGCGCATCTCGTCGATGAGGCTGGCGCGGTCCGGATCGCCCGGCAATTTCTCGAGTCCGTCGAGCGTGTCGATGAAGAGCTGGCGGTTCTGCTCGAAGGTTTCGAGCAGTCCCGGGCGGCGCAGGATCTGGTGCAGCCGGGCGGTGCGCTCGAGCGAGGAGACCTGTCGCACGATCGCCTGCGTGTACTGCGTCGCCGCCACGCCGTTCAGCACCAGGCGCTCGCTCGCCGCGGCGAGGTTGCGCATCTCCACCGCGGCGTTGATGGTGCCGAGCAGGAGCGGGAGGGCGACCACCGCGAAGCCGAGCAGGATCAGGCCGCTCAGCGAGCGCGGGCGGAGGGAGGGGAGGGAGCGCACGCGGGGAGTCTACGACAGCGACCTTCAGCGGCGCTGCGCGTCCTGGACGCGGTTGGTCCCGTGCCATTGCGTGCGTTGCCAGAACACGGCCGGCTTGATGATGTAGACATTCCGGTAGCTCGCCAGCGCGAGGAGGTCCTTGTCCACGGTGATGAGCCAATCCGCGTGCGCCGCGACGGCGGTTCCCAGCACGGGTATGTCGGCGGGATCGCGGCACGAAGCACGCGGCAGTTCCGCAGGCTCGATGATCTCGGCGACCGCCAGCAGTTCGAGCGCGATCCGGTCGACCAGGCCCTCGTTCAGCTGGAACTTTCCGAGCAGCTTGCGGCGAACCTCCGTGACGATGTAGCGCGACAGCACGAGGTGGTGGCGCTCGAGTACCTCCTGGTAGAGCGCGGCGCAAACGCCTGCGCGAGTGGCATGTGCAGCGATCAGCACCGACGAATCGAGGACGATTCTCACGGTTTCTCGAGCAGTCGAAACACGTCCTCGTCGGTGTGTACGCCCAGGGCTTGTGCGCGCGGGATGAGCTCGGCACGGAGCGCACGGTAACGGGCCACCTGCAGGTGCCGCCGCAGGGCCTCGCGCGCAAAGTCGCTCTTGGAGATGCCCTCGGCCGCGCTGAGTCGTGCGAGTTCCTGGTCCAGCTCGTCCGGGACGCGTATGGTGATGGTTGCCATGTATTCAAATGTAATACGCGCCAATTTCGGGATCAAGCCGCGCCGGCTTATCTTTGCGACCTGATGCCCGAATCCCCCCACCCGTACTCCGCCCTGACGCCCGACGTGGTCATCGAGGCCGTCGAGGCGCTCGGGCATCGCTGCGACGGGCGGGTGCTGGCGCTCAACAGCTACGAGAACCGCGTCTACCAGGTGGGGCGGGAGGACGACGTGCCCGTGGTGGCGAAGTTCTACCGGCCGGCGCGGTGGACCACGCCCGCGATCCTGGAGGAACACGAGTTCGCGCTGGAGTTGGCGCGGGCGGAGGTGCCGGTGGTGGCGCCGCAGGTGCACGACGGACGGACGCTGTTCGAGCGCGATGGGTTTCGCTATGCGGTGTATGCGCGCCAGGGTGGGCGCTGGCCGGAGCTCGCGACCAAGGACGAGCGGATGTGGATGGGGCGCTTCCTCGCGCGCATCCACGCGATCGGCGGGACGCGGCCGTTTCGACACCGGGCCACGCTCGACTGGCGGGTGCTCGGGGAGGAGACGGCGGACTACCTGCTCGATGAGGGCTGGATCCCGTCGCACATCGAGAACGCCTACGTGACGCTGGTGGAGGACCTGCTCGGCATCGTCGAGCAGCGCTTCGCCGAGGTCACGCCGTATCGACGCCTGCGCCTGCACGGCGACTGCCACCCGGGCAACGTGCTGTGGACCGACGACGGCCCGCACTTCGTCGACCTCGACGACTGCATGATGGGTCCGGCGATGCAGGACCTGTGGATGCTGCTCTCCGGGCGAAGCGAGGAGATGAGCATGCAGCTCGGCGACCTGCTCGAGGGCTACGGCGAGTTCGCGGATTTCGACTATCGCGAGATCGCGCTGATCGAGCCGCTGCGCACGCTGCGCATCATGCATTACGCCGGCTGGCTCGCGCGGCGCTGGGACGATCCCGCGTTTCCCCGCGCGTTCCCGTGGTTCGAGGAGCCGAAATACTGGGAGCAGCACGTGCTCGACCTGCGCGAGCAGCTTGCGGCGATGGAAGAGGAACCGTTGGCTTTGTGACCCGCGGCTCGCTCACCCCCTTACGCCCGTCACGCCTCGGCCGTTAGCATTGTCGACCATGTCCAGCATCCTCGTCACCGGCGGCGCCGGGTACATCGGCAGCCACGTCGTCCGCCAGCTCGTCGAGCAGGGCGAGCGCGTGGTCGTCCTCGACAATCTATCGACCGGTTTCCGCAGCGCGGTGCTCGGGGCGCCGCTCATCGTGGGCGACACGGGCGATCGCGAGATGGTGGACCGGCTGCTCGCGGAGCACGCCGTCGACACGGTGATGCACTTCGCCGCGCACACGATCGTGCCGGAGTCGGTGTCGAACCCGCTCAAGTACTACGGCAACAACACCTGCTGCACGCGCAACCTGCTCGAGTGCTGCGACCGGGCGGGGGTGAAGCACTTCGTGTTCTCGTCCACCGCGGCGGTGTACGGGATGCCGGCGGAAGGCGTGGCGCGGGAGGACTCACCGACGGCGCCGATCAATCCCTACGGACTCTCGAAGCTGATGAGCGAGTGGATGCTGCGTGACCTGGCCGCTGCCTCCGCGCTGCGCTACGTGGCGCTGCGCTACTTCAACGTCGCGGGCAGTGATCCGGGCGGGCGCATCGGGCACACGGCGCCGAATGCGACCCTGCTCGTCAAGGTTGCGTGCCAGCAGGCGGCCGGGGTGCGCGAGTCGATCTCGATTTTCGGCACGGACTACCCGACTCCCGATGGCACCGGGGTGCGGGACTACATCCACGTCGAGGACCTCGCGGACGCGCACCTGAAGGCGCTCGCTTACCGCCGCGGCGGCGGTGCTTCGACCACGCTCAACTGCGGCTACGGCCACGGATTCAGCGTGCGCGAGGTGCTGCGCATGGTGGAGGAGGTGGCGGGCCACCCGCTCAACGTCATCGAGTCACCACGCCGCGCCGGCGACCCGCCGTCGCTCGTGGCCCACGCCGAGCGCATTCGCGGCGTGCTCGGCTGGACCCCCCGCTACGACGACCTCCGCACCATCGTCACCACCCAGCTCGAGTGGGAACATAAACTTAGAGGTGCCAGTGGTCGGATCGGTCGGATCTAGCCGGCCTGCAGATCCGACGGATCCGACCACTGGCACCTCTTATACCTCTGATATCCTTCCTCGTTATGTAAACGTCGTGGGGTGCGCGGTGACGGGTGTCGAAAGTTTGCGGTTGAAGTCCCTCTCCTGGGGCGCCCTCGCGGCGGCCCTGCTGGCCCTCGCAGGCTGCGGTGGCGGGGGCGGTGGCGGCGGCGCATCGTCCAACCAGTCGCCCACGGCGTCGTTCACGGTTGCGTCCGCTGGCCCGCTCACGGTTACGGTCAACGCTGCCGGGTCGTCGGATACCGATGGCACCATTGCAAGCTACAGATGGAATTTCGGCGACGGCGTCACTGGTACCGGGATCAGCACCACGCACTCGTACTCCTCGGCGAGTACCTACACAATTACGCTGACGGTCACGGATGACGACGGTGCGACCGATACGACCACGCGAACTGTTACCCCGGCCCCACCAAATCTGCCGCCGAACGCTTCGTTCAAAGTAAGTCCGAACCAGGTGCAGGCGGGTGTCGCGACAACGATAGATGCCAGTGGATCTCTGGACCCAGACGGAACCATCGCGAGTTTCAGCTGGAATTTCGGTGACGGTGGCACCGGCACGGGCGTCAATACGACTCATGAATATGGCAGTGCGGGTACCTATGCGATTACGCTGACCATTACCGACGACGACGGTGCCACGGGCTCGACCGCCAGGACTGTGTACGTCACAGCAGGACCGCCGCCCGCGAATGTGGTGGTCAGCGGGCGAGTCACGTTCGAGCGCGTGCCTTTTTCATCGAGTCTTGGCAATGGGCTCGAGTTCCTAGACACGGCCGAGATGCCGGCACGTGAGATCGACGTGGAGTTGATGCCTGCTGCCGGCGGCGCGATCATTGACGTCACCTCCACGGACCAGAACGGTAACTACTCATTTGGCGCGCCTGGGCTGATCGACGTTCGATTGCGTGCCAAGGCACTTTCTAGACATAACGGCACGCCCGCCCGTCCCTCGACCTGGGACCTGCGCGTGCTGAACAACACCAACTCGAACGCGCTCTACGTGCTGGACGGCACGGCGTTCAACACGGGCGTCGCGAACGTCACGCGCAACCTCAAGGCCACCACGGGCTGGGCCGGTTTCGCGGGATATACGGGCACCCGCGCCGCCGCGCCGTTCGCGGTGCTCGACACGCTGTACTCCGCCGCGCAGTTCGTGATCGCCAACGCCGGTGCGAGTGCCGTGCAGTTCCCGGCGATGAGCGCGTTCTGGAGCACGCAGAACCGGCCGTCGAGCGGCTGGAATCCAGCCATTGGCGATATTCAGACCACGCTTTACCAGACCACATCGCGCGACGGTTTTCCGGCCGGCATCTATGTCCTCGGCACGGCGAGCACGGACACCGACGAATTTGACCAGCACGTCCTGGCTCACGAGTTTCAGCACTTCCTGGAAGATGCTGTAAGCCGTACCGACACGGTCGGTGGGGACCACTCACTGTCCGAGAACCTCGACATGCGTGTCGCCTTCAGCGAGGGACTCTCGAACGCGTTCTCGGCGATGGTCCTGACGGGGCTTGTCGAGGATCCGGAGATCTACCGCGATTCCCTCCACTTGGCCTTCAACGATCAGGATCCGTCCGAGGGCTGGTTCGACATGGAGACCGAGGAGTGGGGCACCCCGGGCTGGTACAACGAAGCCTCCGTCCATCGCATCGCCTGGGACCTGTTCGACACGGCGAACGACGGCGCGGACGGCGACGCGGTGTCGGTCGGCTTCGTCCCGATGCTCGACGTGATGCGCACGCAGCTGCGCGACGACAGTCCGCTCACGAGCCTGTTCTCGTTCGTGACGGCGCTGAAGCTGCATCCTTCCGTGGTCCCCGTGGCCGCGGCCGTCACGTCGCGCGTGGATGTCGAGGGCGGCATCGTCGCGGCGACCATGGATGCCTATGCGACCACCGAAACCAACGCCGGCGACGTGGACGAGACTATCGTCCTGCCGGTCTATTCGGCGATGACGCTGAACGGTCCCACCGTGCGCCGCTGCGCCAACGTCACCGAAGGCAGCTACAACAAGCTCGGCAACCGCCGCTTCGTGCGCTTCAATGTCCCGAGCGCGCGGACCATCTCGGTCCGGGTCGAATGCCCGAGTTCGGATGCGAGCTGCACGGATTCCCCGGCGCCCGACCCCGACCTGATCCTCTCGCGCGGCGAGCTCCTGTGGTTCGGCGATTCGACCGACGCGCGCGTCGAGGAAATCGACGCGAACGTGACGGCCGGCGACTATGTCCTCGAGTTCTACGAGTACAGTCACACGCTGCCGGAAGGCTCGACGCAACGGGGCCGCACCTGCATGACCGTTTCGATCACCGGTTGAGAATCGACACCCATGAACGCAAGCACGATCGCCATGACCCGCAGCCTGCTCCTGATCGCGCTCGCCGCCCTGGCCACTGCTTGTGGCGGCAAGGACGAGGAGGCTGCGGCTTCCAGTGAACCAGCGCCGGCTGCCGAACAACCCTCGGCGCCGGCCGATGCTGCGACGACGACCGCCGCGCCAGGCGACGAGCGCATGGCCAATGCGGTCGTGACGAGCAAGACCGCGGCGGCGGTCGACCTCAGGTACGACATGTCCGCCAAGCCGGACGTTGGCCAGCCGTTCGAGATCGAACTCGTTTTCGTGCCGCGGGCGCCCGCGGACGCGCTCCAGGTCGAGATCACCGGCATGGAAGGCCTCACCGTCGTGAGCGGCGGCGCGCTCGCGTTCGAGAACGTGCGGGCCGGCGAGCGCTATTCCGGCACGGTGCTGGTGCAGGCCGACGTGGCGGGGCTCTACTACATCGGCCTCGTCGCAAAGATGAGTTCGAAGGTGCAGACCGAGGCGCGCTCGTTCTCCGTGCCGGTCGTGGTCGGCACTGCGCCTGCGGCCGTGCAGAAGCCTGCGCCCGAGGTGGATGCATCGGGGCAGCCGGTCGAGTCGATGCCGGCGGTCGAGACCGGTGGGGCCGCGGACGCCGCGAAGCAGTGATTGCCGCTGCGGTCAATCACGGCGAAATCCGCAAGAAATCCGCAATATGTAACATCGATTCGGCGGGGACTACTGAGCAGTTTGCGCGCAGCGTGATGTAGAATCGCGCCTTTCGGGGGGGTGGTGTGCGCAAGCGCACCAAAGGGGAGTTTCTCCATGCACTGGATGGGCTCCAGCAGATGCTACCCTCTCGATCTCGCTTCTTCTTCGTCGTCGGACTCCTTGCCTCATCACTGGTCGCCTGTGGCGGCGGCTTCAAGAGCGGCGAGGAATCGCTCAAGACCGGCAACCTGACCGTCAAGGTCGCTGACGCGAGGACGCCCGGCAGCGGGCTCGCCGACGCTGAGGTTTCGATCACGGCGGGCACCACGACCAGGACCGGTACGACGGCCGCCGACGGCACCGTCACCTTCACCGACCTTCCAGCGGGCACTGCGACCGTATCGGCCACGCGCGACCTGTTCCTGCCGGCGACCATGTCGGCAACGATTCCAGGGGCCGCCGTCGGGACCGCCACCGTGGCGCTCCAACGCCGCACCGGACAGATCGTCGCGAAGGCGCTCGACCAGTTCGACACGCCGATCCCCAACGCACGCGTGCAGGTCAGCGTCGAGGGCCAGACGTTTGACGTGCGCACGGCGGCCAATGGCGAAGCCACGCTCACCGGGGTGCCCACGGGGACGGTGCCCGTAAGCGTGTCTGCCAGCGGCTTCGAGCCCGAGCCGATCCAGAACGTGGTCGTAGCCGAGAGTCCGGCGGCGAGCCTGACCGCCCACCTCGATCGACTCACGCAGGCGGCCGGCGGCTACGTCACCGCCATGCCGATGCCGTCGCCCGACGGTGGACAGACGCTGCAGTTCCGCGTGACGGTCGTCGTCATCGACGAGAATGCGATCGCACTCGAGGACCTGACGGCGGCGAGCTTCACGCTGCTGCCCTGTGCGGATGCGACCGCGGGTGTCACCGATTGCGTGCGCGTGCCGGCCGATCCGGCATTCGATGCCGCGTATGCCGTCATGAGCCCCGGCGCCGAGCAGTTTCTCCGGGTCGCGGGCCTGCCTCCCGTGCCGTATGCGGCGGCCATCGCGCTCGACCAGAGTGGCAGCATCACGTCCAGCGATCCGACCGATGCCCGCATTTTCGCGAGCAAGGTGTTCTTCGAGCAGGTCGGCGCGAATGACCGCGTGATGCTGTCGGCATTCGCCCAGGGTGCTGGCAGTGCGATACCGACGACGCCGGTGACGACCTACGGTTCGTTCACGAGCGACCGAGTGGGCTATTTCGACGAACTCGACCAGCTCGCGACCGAGGAGGGCGGCGAGACGCCGCTCTATGCGGCGCTCGATGAGATTCTGCAGTACACGGCGAACAATGCGCCGGCCGGCATACCGGGACAGCGCAAGGCGGTGGTGCTGTTCACCGACGGCCTCGATACCGTGTGCGCCGACCAGGCCGCGTGCCGCGCGACCTCGATCGAGCTCAGCCAGTCGCTGGGAGTGGACATCTTCACGATCGGACTCACGGGCGCCGTGGATGCAATCGCCCTGTCGGAACTTGCCGACGGCGGCAACGGCACGTTCATGTACGCCGACAACGCGCAGCAACTGATCCCCATCTACGGCTCGCTCGGACGGCTGCTGAGCCGCAGCCTGACGACCTACGAGTCCACCTGGACCATCCAGGCCGGGGAGGCGGGGGTGTTCGTCTCCGGGCGGACGGTGCTCGGCAAGTTGCGGGTCGCGACCGGTACGAACGTCATCGAGCTGCCGTTCGTGGTGAGGATCCAGTAACCACAGATTGAGCGAGGTGGAGTTAAGTTGATAACCCACTCCGCGGAAACGTGGGCGCATGGCGGATGGGCGGGTTCGGGCCAGGAGCTGCTTATTCCCCCTGCTGTGCGCATGGATCATGCGCATGAGGTATGCGCATAGGTCGTGCGCATGACCGTGCAAACGAGACCACCTCGCGGGTCGCCACGGCAGCGGACGAACCAGTAGTACGCGTTTCAGCTGAACGGCTCGCCGGCCAACGCAACGGATCCTGCATCCGCGCGATCGAGCGTCGAGGGGCTCAGTGGATAGCCCATTCAGCGGAAACGAATCCGGATTCTCGCCATTTCAGGACGCGATTGCGAGCTGGCCAAAGCTAGTGCCCTTCATGACGCCACCACGCACGAAGGCAGAGTTCGACAATCTGGTCGCTGCCCTTGATGCCGTGCTCGATGCCGGTGGCTCGGACGAGAAGCATCCACTGGCGCGGCACGACGCCCGATGCGGGAGGTCTCGGCAGCGGACTTTCTCCGCCAGTTGATGAAGGAGCATGGGCTCCGCCAGTCCGAACTGCCGAAGTCTTCATGCCCTGATTCGCGCCCGCGCGAGCGGGCGGGTTTCCCGGTATACTCCGCGCCCTTTTTCCCCCGGCGCCCTCCTGTGACCTCCGACCCGACCAAGCACCTCCGCAACATCGCGATCATCGCCCACGTCGACCACGGCAAGACCACGCTGGTCGACCAGCTCCTCAAGCAGTCGGGGACCTTCGACGCGCGCAAGATCATGCCGGAACGCATGATGGATTCGAACGCGCTCGAGCGCGAACGCGGCATCACGATCCTCGCCAAGAACACCGCGATCCGCTGGAACGACTACCGCATCAACATCGTCGACACGCCGGGCCACGCGGATTTCGGCGGCGAGGTCGAGCGCGTGCTGTCGATGGTCGACTGCGTGCTGCTGCTGGTGGACGCGGTGGACGGCCCCATGCCGCAGACCCGCTTCGTCACCCAGAAGGCCTTTGCGCACGGCCTGCGCCCGATCGTGGTCATCAACAAGATCGACCGCCACGAGGCGCGCCCGAACTGGGTGCTGGACCAGACCTTCGACCTGTTCGACCGCCTCGGCGCCACCGAGGCGCAACTCGACTTCCCGGTGATCTACGCCTCGGCGCTGTCGGGCTTCGCGACCCACGACCCGGCACATCGCGGCGGCGACATGACCCCGCTGTTCGAGACGATCGTGCAGCACTGCCCGCCGCCGGACGTGGAGCTGAACGGCCTGCTGCAGCTGCAGGTCTCGCAGCTCGACTACTCGAGCTACGTCGGCGCGATCGGCATCGGCCGCATCAAGCGCGGCACGATCCGCCGCGGCATGCAGGTGACGGTGGTCGATCGACAAGGTCGCGCACGCAACGAGCGCATCAACCAGGTGCTCGGCTTCCACGGCCTCGATCGCATCGAGGTCGAGGAGGCGAGCGCGGGCGACATCGTGGCGTTTGCGGGCATCGAGACGCCGGCGATCTCGGACACGCTGTGCGACCCCGCGAAGCCCGAGGCGCTGCCGCCGCTGGTGGTGGACGAACCCACCATCGGCATGACCTTCGAGGTCAATACCTCGCCGTTCGCGGGCCGCGAGGGCAAGTACCTCACCAGCCGCCAGATCCGCGAGCGCCTGCTGCGCGAGGCACTCACCAACGTGGCGCTCAGGGTCGAGGAGACGGACGACCCGGACAAGTTCCAGGTCTACGGGCGTGGCGAGCTGCACCTCGGCGTGCTGCTCGAGAACATGCGTCGCGAGGGCTACGAGATCGCGGTGTCGCGCCCGCGGGTGGTGACGAAGGAAATCGACGGCAAGCTCTGCGAGCCCTACGAGATCCTCGCCGTGGACATCGAGGATTCGAGCCAGGGTGCGGTGATGACCGCGCTCGGCAGTCGCGGCGGACAGCTGCAGGCGATGCACCCGGACGGCAAGGGGCGCGTGCGCCTCGACTACGTCATTCCTGCGCGCGGTCTGATCGGTTTCCAGACCGAGTTCCGCACCACGACCTCGGGGATGGGCCTGCTGTTCCACGTGTTCGACCACTACGCGCCGGTGCTCGACAAGCCGATCGCGGCGCGCCAGAACGGCGTGATGATCTCGAACGGGCAGGGCACGGTGCTCGGCTATTCGCTGTTCAACCTGCAGGAGCGCGGGCGGCTGATGGTGGCGCACGGCGACGAGGTGTACGAGGGGCAGATCGTCGGCATCCACAGCCGCGACAATGACCTCGTGGTGAACCCGCTCAAGGGCAAGAAGCTCACCAACATCCGCGCCGCCGGCCGCGACGAGAACATCGTGCTCACGCCCCCGGTGCGCTACACGCTCGAGCAGGCGATGGAGTTCATCGAGGACGACGAACTCGTCGAGATCACGCCGTCGTCGATACGCCTCCGCAAGCGTGCGCTCAAGGAACACGACCGCAAGCGCTCCGCCCGCGGCGTCGAGGACGAGTAGCGGCCGAAGGCGGGCAGGAACGAGTGGTGGATGTTGATCACCCGCTCGGGCATGGCGGCGATGAAACCGGCCGACAGGATCTGCATGTAGCGCGCCAGCACGACGAGGTCCACCTGCTCGTCGCGCAGCAGTTCCAGTTGCCGTTGCTCGGCCGCGGACCGGGCCTCGCGCGCCACCGGCACGTGCTCGAAGCGGATGCCATAGCGTTCAGCGACCGCCCCGAGGTCCGGGTGATTGCTGACGACCAGCGGGATCCCAACGTCCCATTCGCCCGACTGCCAGCGCGACAGGATGTCATAGAGACAGTGGATGTCTTTCGAGACGAACACCGCCATCCGCAGCCGACGGCTCGCCCGCTCGAGCCGCCAGTGCATGGCGCAGGGACCGGCGACCTCGGCCGCGAACTCCGCCTCGAAGCGCGCCACGGCCTCCGGGGCGTCCGCGGCCGGCGTCCACTCCACCCGCATGAAGAACACGCCGCGGCTCGAGGCCTCGGGCCGGTCCACGTGCTGGTCGAGGTCGACGATGTTGCCGCGGAAACGCCGGATCATGGTCGTCACGGTCGCGACGATGCCTTCCCGGTCCGGGCAGTGGATCAGCAGGATGACGTTGGGGTTCAAGCCCGCAAGCGTATTACGTCCGTGTCGGTCGACACCAGCGAATCGAGCACCTCGACCGGCTGCGGCGCGCCGATGTAGTGCCCCTGCGCGTACTGGATGCCGATGTCGGCGAGGCGCGCCAGCACCTCCGCGGAGTCCACGCGCTCGGCGATGGTGCGGATGCCCATCGTCTCGCCGATCTGCGCGATCGCCTCGACCATGCTGCGGTCGATGCGGTCGTGGGTGACGTTGTGCATGAACTGCCCGTCGATCTTGAGGAAATCGACCGGCAGGTTCTTCAGGAACATGAACGAGGAGAGGCCGCTGCCGAAGTCGTCGAGCGAGAAGCGGCAGCCGCGGGCGCGCAGCTCCGCGATGAAGCGCGTGGCGGCGGCGAGGCTCGACATGGCGGCGGCCTCGGTGAGCTCGAAGCACAGCGCCCCGGGGCGCGCATCCGCCGCGGCGATCTCGGCCAGCACGAAGTCGAGGAACTGCTCGTCATTCAGCGTGGTCGCGGAGATGTTGATGGCGAGCATGAACGGCTGGCGGCCCGCGTCCTCGTTGCGCCGGTGCACCAGCTTGCGGCAGGCCTGGCGCACCACCCAGCGGTCCACGGCGGGCATCAGGTTGAAGCGCTCGGCCGCGGGAATGAACTCCGCCGGCTGCACCAGCTGCCCGTTCTCGTCCCGCATGCGCAGCAGCAGCTCGAAGTGCCGCAGCGTCTCGACGCCCGCGCGGATCGGCACGATCGGCTGGCACAGCAGCAGCAGGCGGTCCTCCTCGCAGGCCCGGTTGATGCGTGACACCCACTGCATCTCGCGCAGGCGCTCGGGCGCGCGGCCCTGCTTGTAGGTCTGCACGCGGTTGCGGCCCGACTCCTTGGCGGAGTAGCAGGCGACGTCCGCGGCGCTCATCACGGCGGCGAGCGTGTCGGCCTTGCCGTTGATCTCGGCGAGCCCGATCGACACGCCGACGTTCATCACGCGGTCCTCCCACACGAAGCGGAAGTCGCGGATCGCCTGGCGCAGGTTCTCGGCGATGCGTTGCGCGGTGTCGAGCGTGCAGTCCTGCAGCAGCACGCCGAACTCGTCGCCGCCGAGGCGGGCGAGCACGTCGGTGGTGCGGATGCGCGTCTGCAGCACGCTCGTGACCTGCTTCAGCAGCCGGTCGCCGGCCTCGTGGCCGCAGGTGTCGTTCACCACCTTGAACTGGTCGAGGTCGAGGTACATGAGCACGTGGCTCAGGCCCTCGCCCTGCCGCGCCGTGAGCAGCGCATCGTTGAGGCGGCTCTCGAACTCGCGGCGGTTGATGAGCCCGGTGAGTGCGTCGTGGGTGGCCTGGTAGGCGAGCGCGCGCTGCAGGCGGCGCTCGTTGCTCACGTCGTGGAACACCATGACGGCGCCGATCAGCCGTCCGCCGCGGTCGCGGATCGGGGCCGCGGAATCCTGGATCGAGATTTCCTGCAGCCGTCGATTGACGAGCAGCGTGGGCTCGTTCAGGTCCACCATGCGGCCCTCGCGCAGGCAGCGCAGGATGGGGCTGTCCACCGGCTGGCGGGTGGTCTCGCTCACGACGTGGAAGACCTCGGCGACCGGCCGGCCGGCGGCCTCGCGGGTCTCCCAGCCGGTGAGTTCCTCGGCCACCGGGTTCAGGTACTCGATGAGTCCCTCGGCATCGGCGGTGATGACCGCGTCGCCGATCGACTGCAGCGTGACCTGCGCCTTCTCCTTCTCCTCGGACAGCTGGATCTCGGCGCACTTGCGCTCGGTGATGTCGGCCAGCGTGCCCTCGAAGCCCATGATCGAACCGTCCGTGTCACGCACGACCCGGGCGTTTTCGATGACGGTGATGATCACGCCGTCGCGCCGGCGCAGCTGGAACTCGGCGTTGCGCGCCACGCCATTGCGCTCGAGCAGCTCGATGATCCCGTCGCGCTCGGCGGCATTGACGTAGAGCTCGCGGGTGGAGGGCAGGGCGAGCAGTTCCTCGGCGCGCTCGAACCCGAGCATCTGCACCAGCGCGGGGTTGACGGACTCGAGCTTGCCGCCCGGGTCGGTGCGGTAGACGCCTTCGATCACGTTCTCGAACAGGCCGCGGTAGCGGGCCTCGCTCGCACGCAGCGCTTCCTCGGACTGCTTGCGCTCGATGGCGATGCCGGCGAGCGCGGTGAGGCGCGCCATCAGCTCGAAGTCGCGCTTGAGCGGACTGCGGGGCTGGCGGAAATAGAAGGCCACGGTGCCGAGCATGCGCTGGTCGGAGGCCCGGATCGGCGTCGACCAGCAGGCGCGCAGGCCCGCACCCAGCGCGGGCGTGCGCAGGTTTTCCCACAAGGCATCGCGCGAGATCTCGGCCACGATCACCTGGCGCTGCAGGTAGATCGAGGCGGCGCAGGAGCCGTTGCGCGGCCCGACCTCGAGGCGCACGAGGGCTTTCGCGACCTGCGACGGCAGGCGCCGGCCGGCCACGTGCGACAGCAGGTTCGCGTCCGCATCGAACAGGGTGATGGCGCAGACCGAATCGGGGGTCACGCGCTCGGCGGTCTCGGCGATCGTCTCGAGCGTCTCGGGCAGGTCGACGTTGCCGGTGATGCGCTCGAACACGCGGCGTTCGCCGATGGCGAGGAACTCGCTGCGCTTGCGCTCGGTGATGTCGGTGATGCTGCCGCGGATCAGGCGCCGGCCCGAGGAGGGCAGGCGCACCAGGCGTACCTCGCACGGGATGTCGCGGCCGTGCGCATCGCGATGCACCCATTCGAAGCACGGCGCCTCGCCGTTGAGCGCGCGGTCGATCAGGCCACGTGACACGCCGAAGGAGGGCGTGCCATCGGCCTGCTCGGGCGGGCTGATCTTCTCGGGGCCGCAGACCAGCAACTCCTCGCGCGTCATCTTGAAGAAGCGCACGGCGTTGTCGTTGCACTCGACGAAGCGGCCGAGGTCCATGTCGAGCACGACGATGGCCTCGGGGGCGTTCTCGACGAGGGTCCGGTAGCGCGCCTCGCTTTCGCGGATGGCCGCTTCGGCGAGCTTGCGATCCGTGGTGTCGCGCAGGCAGACGATGAACACCTCGCGCCGGTCGAGCTTGACGCGGCTCACGCCGAGTTCGGCGTCGAACAGCGTGCCATTGCGGTGCCGGCCCTTGGTCTCGTGCGGCGCGAGGTCGACCTGGGTGTTCTCCAGCGACTCGGACAGCTCCTCGAGCGCCGCGGTCAGGTTCGGGCGCCGGGCGAGCGAGGGGATCAGCAGGTCGAGCCTGCGGCCGCGCACCGCGTCCTCGTCGTAGCCGAAGACCCGCTCGCCGATGGTGTTGACGGTCTCGATCCGCCCGGTGTCGTCCACGGTCAGGATCGCGTCCTTGACGTGGTCGAGGATGATCTGCAGCTGCGACGCTGCGCTCTCGCGCACCTCGCGCGTGAAGGCGCTGGTCTCGTCGGCGAGCAGCTTCATGGAGCGCACGACGCCGCGCCGCTCGTCGTCCCACTCGGTGTAGGCGTCGCTGATCGCCTGCAGGAGCCTGCGCAGGTCGAGCTGCCCGTTGTCCTGCCGGGAGTCGTCGAACTGCTGCTTGAGGAGGGGGTGCAGGCTCACGGGAGAGAAAGCGGATAGCGGATGGCGGATAGCGGATAGTGGCGCTGCGCGCGGTTGTGCTTGCCCCTGCGCTGTTCACTCAGCTGGCGCAGGAGGACGGCGGCGCGCCTTTCGGCGGCACGCACGAAGTCGACCGGCCGGAGACCCAGCCAGCGGTGCAGTGGCACCTTCTTCTTCTTGTTGTCGAAGAGCCGACCCATCCTTGCGATACTCCGCCTGCTGCCCCACGCGGGGGGCGCATCGAGCAGGATGTTAGGCGGGAGCGTCCGACGAACGGTGTGACCCGGTTCGCATTCGGGGCCCCGGGTTACAATTGGTCGATGCCACAGATCCCGCCCGCGAGGCCGTCCCTGGTCGGCCCGGACGACCCGCCGCCCTATGTCATCCTGCACGAGCACGGCTCGGCGCCGGCGCTGGTGGTCTGCGACCACGCGAGCCGGGCGTTCCCGAGGAGCCTGGGGCGCCTCGGGCTCCCCGAGCTGCCGAGCTGGCAGCACGTCGCCTGGGACATCGGGGCCGGGGAGCTGGCACGGGGCCTGTCACACGCGCTCGATGCACCGGCGGTGCTGGCGGGCTATTCGCGACTGGTCGTGGACTGCAATCGCGGCCCGGACGACCCCGAGGCGTTCCGCAAGGAGAGCGACGGCTGGGTGATCCCGGGCAACCAGGCGCTCACGGACGCCGACCGCCGGGCAAGGCTCGCCTACCTCTTCGATCCCTACCACGAAGCCATCGAGGCCATGCTGGCGGGCTTCCGCGCCCAGCGGATCACGCCGCTCATCGTCTCGGTGCACACCTTCACGCCCGTCATGGCGGGACACGAGCGGCCGTGGCACGTGGGCGTGCTGTGGGACAGGGACGAAGCGACCGCGCGGCGGATGATGGCGGGCCTCGCCGCGATCGAAGGCCTGGTGGTGGGGGACAACGAGCCCTACAGTGGCAAGCACCCCTCCGACTACACCGTGGACCGGCACGCGGAGCAGGGTGGGCTGCCGCACGTCTGCATCGAAGTGCGGCAGGACCTGCTCGAGTCCCCGGCCGGCATCGAGCGCTGGGTGCGGATCCTGGCGCGACTGGTCGGCGAGCTGGCGACGGAGGGTGCATGGCGATCCGCGAACCCACGCTGACGCTCGGCATCGAGGAGGAGTACCTGCTCGTCGACCGGGAAACCCTGGCCGTGGCGAGCGAGCCGCCCCCCGAGCTGTTCGCAGACCTGCACGAGCGCACCTCGGGGCGGGCCTTCCCGGAATTCCTGCGCTCCCAGGTCGAGGTCGCGACCCCCGTCTGTCGCTCGATCCACGCGGCGCGGGCCGAACTCGGCGAACTGCGCCGCGCGGTGATCGAGGAGAGCGCCAGGCACGGGCTCGCGCCGATCGCCGCGTCGAGCCATCCGTTTTCGCTTTCGTCGCGCCAGAAGCGCACCGACAAGGAGCGCTATGCGGCGCTGCTCGAGGAAATGCAGGGCGCCGCGCGCCGCATGATGATCTGCGGGCTGCACGTGCACGTCGGGGTCGAGGACGACGAGCTGCGTATCGACCTGATGAACCAGCTCTCCTATTTCCTGCCGCACCTGCTCGCGTTGTCGTGCAGCTCGCCGTTCTGGGAAGGCGAGCGCACCGGGCTGATGTCGTTCCGCCTGATGGTGTTCAACGGCGTGCCGCGCACCGGGCTGCCCGAGCAGTTCTCGAGCTGGGGCGAGTACCGCCGGCACACCGACATCCTGGTCGAGACGGGCATCCTCGCGGATACGTCGCGCATCTGGTGGGACCTGCGCCCGAGCGCACGCTTCCCGACGCTCGAGACGCGCGTGATGGACTGCTGCACCACGCTCGAGGACTCGCTCCGGCTCGCGGCACTCAACCAGTGCCTGGTGCGCATGCTCTATCGCCTGCGCCGCGGCAACCAGCGCTGGCGCATGTACTCGCACCTGCTCCTGGGCGAGAACCGCTGGCGCGCGATGCGTTACTCCTACGACTCGGGCCTGCTCGACCTCGGCCGGCAGCGCATCGTGCCGTTCGCGGAGCTGCTCGAGGAGCTGATCGAGCTCACGCGCGAGGACGCCGAGGCGCTCGACGCCGTGGCGGAGATCGAGGGGCTGCGCGAGATCGTCGCTCGTGGCAGCAGCGCGCATCGGCAGATCGAGGTCCATACGCGCGCACTGCAGGCCGGCCGGACGGAGGACGAGGCGCTGCGGTCGGTCGTGGCGTGGCTGGTCGAGGAGACTGCGCGGACATGACGCAGCTCGATCGCCGGATCTCGGCCGCCCCGATGATGGACTACACGGACCGTCACTGCCGCTACCTGATGCGGCTGGTGAGCCCGGCGGTGCTGCTGTACACGGAGATGGTGACCGCGCAGGCCTTGAAGCACGGCCACGTCGATCACCTGCTCGCCTTCGACGCGAGCGAGCACCCGGTCGCACTTCAGCTCGGCGGCTCGGATCCGGAGCTGCTCGCCTGGGCCGCGCGGCTCGGCGCGGAGTACGGCTACGACGAGATCAACCTGAACGTCGGCTGCCCGAGCGACCGCGTGCAGAACGGCAACTTCGGCGCCTGCCTGATGGCGGACCCGCAGATCGTCGCCGACTGCGTGAGCGCCATGCGCGAGGCGGTGAGCGTGCCGGTGACGGTCAAGTGCCGCATCGGCATCGACGAGCTCGACGACTACGGCTTCTTCCACCACTTCGTCTCCGTGGTGCGCGAGGCCGGCGTCAACGTGTTCGTGGTCCACGCCCGCAAGGCGATCCTGCAGGGGCTGACCCCGAAGGAGAACCGCGAGATCCCGCCGTTGCGCTACGAGGTCCCCTGGCGCCTGAAGCAGGAGCACCCGGACCTCACCGTGGTGCTGAACGGCGGGCTGAAGACGATCGCGCAGGTACGCGAGTGGCTGCCGCGGTTCGACGGCGTGATGCTCGGCCGCCAGGCCTACAGCGAGCCCTACCTGCTCGCGCAATTGCACGGCGAACTCGTCGACACCGAGTGGACGCCGCCTTCACGCGACGAGATCGTCGAGAAGTACGCGGACTACACCGAGCGCATGCTCGCCGAGGGTCACCGCCTGCCGTCGCTGCTCCGGCACCTGCACGGGCTGTACGCGGGTTTCCCCGGCGCGCGCTCGTGGCGCCGCTACCTCGGCGAGCAGGGCGTGCGGCCGGGCGCCGACGCCGACGTGCTGCGCGCATCGCTGCGCATCCTCCGGGACGCCGCATAGTCGGGCTGGCGAGCCTATGTATAATCCGGCGACTGATGACCAATGAAACGGAAGTGGCGGTCCTCTTCGCCGACGTGGTGGGCAGCACGCGGCTCTACGAGCTGCTCGGCGACCACAGCGCGCGCGACATGATCGTGGGCTGCGTCGACCTCATGCGCGGGGCGACCGAGCGCAACCGCGGCACCGTGATCAAGACCATCGGCGACGAGATCCTCGCCATCTTCCCGACCGTCGACGACGCCGTGAACGCGGCGGGCGAGATGCAGCAGGACATCGGCGCGCGTCCCGAGCTCACGGTGCAGGGCCAGCACGTCGCGATCCGCATCGGCTGCCATTTCGGCCCCGTGGTGCTCGAGAACCGCGACATCTTCGGCTCGTCGGTGCACACGGCGAACCGCATGACCAGCCAGGCCAAGGCCGGGCAGATCATCCTCACCGCGGGCGCCGTCGATCGCCTCTCGCCGGAGTGGCGGGCCGTGACGCGCCAGATCGACGTCACCTCCGTGCGCGGCCACAGCGAGGAGATGGAACTGTTCGAGGTGCTGTGGCAGCAGGAGGACGCGACCAGCATGCTGCCGTCGATCGCCGCCGATGCACGCGCGGGCCACCGGCTGCGGCGCGTGCGCGTGCGTTACCTCGGGCGCGAGTTCGTGCTCGGCGACGGGCACGGCAGTCTCACCATGGGCCGGGCGGACGACAACGACATCGTGGTCAAGGGCACGCTGGTGTCGCGGCTGCATGCGCGCATCGAGATCGAGCGCAACAAGTTCGTGCTGGTGGACCAGAGCACCAATGGCACGTTCGTCACGAACGAAGAAGGCAAGGAGTCGTTCGTGCGGCGGGACTCGGTGCCGTTGCAGGGCAAGGGGCTGATCGGGCTCGGGCATCTGCCGGAGCCGAGCGCCAGGGACGCTATTCGGTATCAGCTCGAGGACTGACCGCCGGTCGGGCGGCTCGACGGACGGACAGGTTGGCCACTCCAGGTCTACCGCGCTTCGAAAAGAATCGAAAAATGGGGACGCTAACCAGTTTTCCGGTTGGCGGACGGAAAACTGGTTAGCGTCCCCATTTTTCGATTCTTTTCGGCGTTCCCTTGCGCGAGCGGGATCGAGGCGAAATGTCGTCACCGGGGCGGCGAGGTCGGGGCCGCCTCGCTCCAGCGCTCGCGCTGCGGCGTCCGACATGGAGCGGCCAACCTGTCCGTCCGTCGAGCCGCCCGACCGGCGCCAACCGTCGCGGCCAACCGCAGCGACGCGAATCACCCAGCGCCGTGGCAGACGCGAGCCGATGGCGAGCGTCAGCTGCGGGGGTCGGGCTCGCGGGCCGTCGCAACTGACCCACGGCGCGACAGTCGCCGGGCTCAGGACCCGGTACATCGACGTCCGCAACGGCGTCTGGCTAGCCACCGTGGCCATTGCGCGGACACTCGGGGTGACTTCTCACTGACGCGACGCGATGCTGCGAAGCGCACCGTCCTGCACGCCACCGCCGACCTGATGTACGGTGACCTTCCGAAGCCGTATCCCCGCCCCTAATCGTGGTAGGCGGACTCGATGTACCGGGTCCTGAGCCCGGCGCAGCGCGAGTGGGTCATCGACGGCCCGCGAGCCCGACCCGCGCAGCGACAACGAACACCAACGGCAACAGGTCAGCCAAGCGCCTTCTTCACCCGCTGGTACTGCTCGACGAGAGCGGCAGGCGTGCGATCGCCGAACTCGGCGAGATAGCGCCCGACCTCGTCGATCTCGCGGTGCCAGGCCTCGTGGTCGAGGTCGAGCAACTGGTGCAGCGCGCCCTCGGGCAGCTCGAGTCCCTCGAGGTCCAGGTCCTCCTTGTGCGGCAGGAATCCGATCGGCGTCTCGTGCGCGCCCGCGCGGCCCTCGCAGCGGTCGATGATCCAGGAGAGCACGCGCAGATTGTCGCCGAAACCCGGCCACAGGAACTTGCCGTTCTTGTCCTGGCGGAACCAGTTCACGTGGAAGATCTTCGGCAGCTTCGCGACGCGGCCCTCGAACGACAGCCAGTGCGCCCAGTAGTCGCCGAAGTTGTAGCCGCAGAACGGCTTCATCGCCATCGAGTCGCGTCGCACCACGCCGACCTGGCCGACGGCCGCCGCGGTGGTCTCCGAGGCCATGCCCGCGCCGACCATCACGCCGTGCGCCCAGTCGCGGGCCTCGTACACCAGCGGGGCGACTTCGCGACGACGGCCGCCGAACAGGATCGCCGAGAGCGGGACGCCCTCGGGGTGCTCCATCAGGTGGTTGTAGGCGGGGTTCTGCTTGGCGGAGACGGTGAAGCGCGAATTCGCGTGCGCGGCCGGACCGTTCGCCTTGTCGTAGGGTCGGCCCTGCCAGTCGGTCACGGGCGAGCCGCTGATGCGGCCTTCCCACCATGGCTCGTTGTCGGCCGTCAGTGCCACGTTGGTGAAGATCGTGTCGTGGTGGATCATCTCGTAGGCGTTGCGATTGGTCTTCGGGCTGGTGCCCGGGACCACGCCGAAGAAGCCTGCCTCCGGGTTGATCGCGCGCAGCCGGCCGTCGGCGCCGACGTGTATCCAGGCGATGTCCTCGCCGATGGTCCACACCTTCCAGCCCGGCATGGTGTCGGGCGGGATCAGCATGCCGAGATTGGTCTTGCCGCAGGCGGAGGGGAACGCGCCCGCGACGTAGTGCACTTCGCCGCGCGGGTTCTCGATGCCGACGATCAGCATGTGCTCGGCGAGCCAGCCTTCGGTGCGCGCCTGCCAGCTCGCGATCCTTAGCGCATGGCACTTCTTGCCGAGCAGCGCGTTGCCGCCGTAGCCCGAGCCGATGCTCTTGATCGAGAGTTCCTCGGGGAAATGCATGATTAAACGGCGCTCGGGATCGAGGTCGCCGATCGAGTGCAGGCCCATGACGAACGTGCCGTCGCGCTCGATGCGCTGCAGTGCGGCCGCGCCCATGCGGGTCATGATGCGCATGTTGAGCACGACGTACGGGCTGTCGGTGATCTCCACGCCGCAGCGCGAGTAGGGCGAGGCGATCGGTCCCATGCAGTAGGGCACGACATAGAGCGTGCGGCCCTTCATGCAGCCGGCGAACAGCGCGTCGATCCTGGCGTGCGCGGCCGCGGGGTCCATCCAGTTGTTGTTCGGACCGGCGTCGTCCTTGTTCTTCGTGCAGATGAAGGTGAGGTGCTCGACGCGCGCCACGTCCGATGGGTGCGAGCGGTGCAGGTGGCAATTCGGGAAGGTCGCCTGGTTGAGCTCGAGCAGGTCGCCGCGGGTCAGCATCAGGTCGACGAGTTCGTCGCGCTCCATGTCCGATCCCGTGCACCAGTGGATTTGTTCGGGCCGGGTGAGCTTCGCGGTCTCTGCCACCCAGTCTCTGAGCGCGCGGTTGGTCGTCGTCATCTGCCTCGTCCTTCGCTGGTCGGTCTTCGATTATAGCCGCCGATCGGGCGCAGGCGCGTCAACCCGGCACTTGCCGCAGCGGTGGCCGCGAACGCGCGGAAAAGTCAAAAAAAAAGCGCCCTCCGAAGAGGGCGCAATCAGGGGGAGACCAGTGAATGAAGTGGAGGGCTCGAGGGCCTCGTTCAGGCGGCCCTGGCAACCTTGCGGGCGCGGGTCTTCGTCTTGCGGACGGCAGTCTTGACCTTGCGCTTCGCGGTCTTCACTTCGGGAACTTTCTCTTCGGTCGTGTCGACCACGACCTCGTAGACGTGTGCGGCGACGCTCTTGAGGTCCTTGCCGGCGATCTTGAAGATCTCGACGGCGCGCTGCGCGTCCTCGACGATGCGGGCGCGGGTGGCCGGCAGCATGTCGACCTGGTCACGCACCAGCTCGACCACGTTCTCGGCGCGCGCGGCCTTCTCGAGGCGGAGCGCCGCTTCCGAGAGGGCGGAGGTCAGCATGTCCGACTGCAGCTCGATCAGGCTGGACATGGCCGTCTGCGAGACGACGGTCAGCTTGACGCCCGAGCGCGCGATCACGCGGACCGGGCTCTTCAGGGACTTCAGGTTCTCCGCGGAACCGGCGACCGCCTCGCGGACGGTCTCGACCGACTCCTTGCGGATCTTCTGCACCTGGCCGGAGAGGGCGGAGGTGGTGTCGGCGACGAAATCCTGCATCTGGGTGATCATGAGAGACTCCTTGGCGGTTCGGGTGCTGCATTGCAGCATTTGTTGCAGTGCACAATAAAACACCCGGGGGGTGATGTCAAATTCGGTCTATGCAGTGCTGGTGGTGGCTTCCCGAAGTGGCGCAAACCGCTGCAATCGAAACTTGCCGCCGACCCTTCCGGCCGGCACAGTTCCTGCCCATGTCGCTCCGATCCCCCGTCAAGACGAGTTTGCGCTGCAGTGCAGTAATCGCGCTATGCGCATTGGCCACGAGCCCGCTGCATGCCGCGGCCGACGAGGGGCCCGGGACCGAGCAGGCCGGTGGGGATGCGGTGGCGGTCGGTACGGGACTGCTCACCACGGAGATCGTCGTCGAGAAGTTCGAGATGGAAACGGGTCCGGACGGCCGGGAGCGGCGGCGTTTCGTCCGTGCCTCGCGCCTCGACGCCGGGGATGAGGTGCATTACACGATCCGGGTGCACAACCCGGGCAAGGAGCCGGTGCTCGACATCGTCGTGACCAAGCGGCTGCCCTTCGGACTCGGCTATATCCCGGGCTCGGCGGTCGGGCCGGCGTGCGACGTCGAATTCTCGACGGACGGCGGTACCACGTTCGCGCCCGCGAGCCGCAAGCCCGCGAGCTACTCGCACGTGCGCTGGATCCTGCGCCGACCCCTCGCGCCCGGCGCCACGGCGCTGCTGCGCTTCCGCGCCACGTTCGGCTGAGCCGCGGGTGGCCGCCGACCTCGAGGACGTCTTCGGCCAGGCCGGCCCGCTCGCGGCCGCTCTGCCAGGCTATGCCGTGCGCGACGAGCAGGTGGCCATGGCCGAGCACGTCGCGGCCGCGCTCGCGGGGCGGGAGTCCCTGATCGTCGAGGCAGGCACCGGCACCGGCAAGACCTTCGCCTACCTCGTGCCCGCGCTGCTGTCGGGCCGGCGCGTGATCCTCTCCACCGGCACCCGCGCGCTGCAGGACCAGCTCTATCACCGCGACCTGCCGGCGGTCTGCGGCGCGCTCGGTCGCCCGGTGCGCGTGGCCCTGCTCAAGGGACGCTCGAATTACCTGTGCCGTCACCGCCTGGACCTCGCGGAACAGCAGGCCTACGCGCGTGGGCTGCGGCGCGACGTCGCCGTCGCGCTACCGAAGATCCGCGCGTGGTCGACCCTCACGCGGCGCGGCGACATCGCCGAACTGCCCGGTTACGGCGAGCAGGATCCGGTGTGGCCCTGGGTGACCTCGACGCGCGAGAACTGCCTCGGCACCGAATGCCCGAAGTACGACGACTGCCTCGTGCTCGCGGCGCGACGCGAGGCGCAGGCGGCCGACATCGTGGTCGTGAACCATTACCTGCTGATGGCCGACCTCGTGCTCAAGGAAGAGGGCTTCGGCGACCTGCTGCCCGGCGCCGATGCGATCGTCATCGACGAGGCGCACCAGCTGCCGGACATCGCCGCGCAATTCCTCGGCTACAGCGTCAGCACGCGGCAGATGTCGGCGATCGCGAAGGACGTCGCGGGCGAACTGCTGCTCTCGCAGCAGATGGCCGGCAGCGTGGATGCCGCGCTCAGCGGCCTCGATGCGCAGGTCGCGGCGGTGCTCGGCGCGTGTGGCGGCGTGGACGCGCGCCTCGAGCACTCGCAGTGGCCGGATCGCCTGGTCGAAGCGTTGAACGGACTCGCCGCGCGCGCGACCGAGCTCGCCGAGGCGCTCGCGCCCATGGCCGGCGAAGGGCAGGGTGCCTATGCGCGGCTGCGGGAACGGCTGGTCGAGAGCGCGGATCGCCTGCACTCGCTCACCACCGAGGACTCGCCCGGCGGGGTGCGCTGGGCCGAAGCGAGCGCGCGCAGCGTGAGCTGCCACTACGCGCCGGTGGACGTTGCCTCGCAACTCGCCACGCTGATGCAGTCGCAGGGCTGCGCGTGGATCCTGACCTCGGCGACGCTCGCGGTCGGCGATGATTTCTCGCACTACAAGCGCCGCTCGGGCCTGTCGCACGCACGCACGGTCCGCTTCGAGAGCCCGTTCGACTTCGCGAACCAGGCGCTGCTGTACCTGCCGAAGGGCCTCGGCGACCCGGGCGCGCCCGGCCACACGCGCGCGGTGATCCAGGCCTCGCTGCCGGTGCTGGAGGCGAGCGGCGGTCGCGCGTTCCTGCTCTTCACCAGCCACCGCGCCCTGCGCGAAGGCGCGGAGGAACTGCGCCGCGCGTGGAACGACTCGCCGCCCGTGCCGATGTTCGTGCAGGGCGATGCCGCTCGCGACCAGTTGCTGCGCCAGTTCCGCGAAGCGGGCAACGCGGTGCTGCTCGGCACGGGCAGTTTCTGGGAGGGCGTGGACGTCAAGGGTGCCGCGCTCTCGGTGGTGATCATCGACAAGCTGCCGTTCGCGGCCCCGGACGATCCGCTGCTCAAGGCCCGCCTCGACGCGATCCGCGCGCAGGGCGGCAATCCGTTCTTCGACGAGCAGGTCCCGCAGGCCGTGATCGCGCTCAAGCAGGGTGTCGGCCGCCTGATCCGCGACGGCGCGGACTTCGGCGTGGTGATGCTCTGCGACACGCGGCTCGTGACCAAGGGCTACGGCCGCGCGTTCCTGTCGAGCCTGCCGCCGATGAGACGGAGCAGGGAAGTGGAGGAAGTGACGCAGTTCCTGAGGGAGAAGCTGGGAGAAGGGGATAGGGGATAGGGGATAGTAAGAAAGGCCGGCGCGCCGGCCGGTCTTTTTCCGCCACTATCCGCTATGGCCTGTTCACACTACGTGATATACTGAGCCCATGGAACTTACCGCCGCTCAGTTCAGTCGCATCGAGCCGTTTCTGCCAGTCCAGCGCGGCAACGTCTCGCTCAGTAACCTCCAGGTTGTCAACGCGATCCTGTATGTCGCAGAGAACGGCTGCAAATGGCGCGCTCTGCCCAAGCGCTTTGGCAACTGGCACACGATCTATACCCGCATGAATCGCTGGGCCAAGGCGGGCGTGCTGGATCGCTTGTTCGAGGAACTGCAGCATCAGCAACTCATTCGCGTGAAGATCGAAGCAGTCAGCCTCGACAGTACCATCGTCAAGGTGCATCCCGATGGCACCGGCGCGCCAAGAAAAGCGGACCGCAATCCATCGGCAAGTCCCGAGGCGGATGGACCACGAAGATTCATATGGTTGCCGCGGATGCTCGAACGGCTCTGACCTTCTCGCTGTCGCCGGGCCAGGCGGGCGACGCCCCGGCGGGCCGCGAGCTGCTGCGCTCGCTCTCCAGCCTGCCACGTCGCTGCCGTCTGCTCATGGATCGTGCGTACGAAGGCAACGAAACTCGACAACTCGCGCTCGATCCTGGCTTCATCCCGGTCGTCCCGCCGCTGTCGACGCGGATCGAGCCCTGGACGTACAGCAAGGCCTGGTACCGGCGACGCAACGAGATCGAGCGGCTGTTCCGCCGCCTCAAAGGCTTCCGCCGCATCTTCAGCCGCTTCGACAAACTCAACGTCATGTTCATGGCGTTTCCGTGCTTCGCGCTGGTCGTCGAGGCACTGCGGTAGTGTTAACACGCCCTGGCCCAACTTCCGCAGTTGGCACCCTGATCGTGATTTTTTTCGTGCGGCGCGCGCGGCGCCGATTCTGCAACGTATTGACTGGTTGAGTGGTCGATACGTGGGTGCCGGCGCGGTGTATCGGAACACCGATGTAGTGCCAACGTTGCCCGTTGTTTAGAGGCGTTTCGCCTGCGATCTTGGAGTCCGAGGTCGCGCCCCTGTATTTACGGCACACCACGGTTTGCAAGGACGGCAAGACGCACACTTGCTGGCGTCTGGTGCGCTCGGTACGTCGCGGCCGCAAGGTGATCCAGGAGACGGTCGCGCAGCTGGGTGAACTCGACGCCGAGGGCCGGGCGAGCGCGCGGGCCATGGCCCAGTCGATCACCGGGCGCATCGCGCAGCCCGATCTGTTCGCCACTCCCAGCGCGCCGGTGCCGGTGCAGCTCGAGCAGGTGCGGGTCGAGCGCTCACGGCGCTTCGGCGATGTGTGGCTGGCGCTGACGCTGTGGCGGGCGCTCGAGCTCGATGTGTTCTGCGCTGGGACACTGGCCGCCGGCCGCGAGCAGGTGCCGTGGTCGACGATGGCGGCGATCCTGGTGATCGCCCGGCTCTGCGAGCCTTCGAGCGAGCTGCACATCGCGGAGGACTGGTACCGCCGTACGGCGCTCGAGGATCTGCTCGGGGTGGCGCCGGAGCAGGTCAACGATGATCGGCTGTACCGGGCGCTCGATGCGATGCTGCCGCACAAGCGAGCCCTCGAAGAGCATCTCAAGCGCCGGCTCGGCGAGCTGTTCGCGCTCGACTGCGAGCTGCTGCTGTACGACGTGACGAGCACGTTCTTCGAAGGCCAGGCCGAGGCCAATCCGCTCGCCCGGCGCGGCCACAGCCGCGACCACCGGCCGGACTGCAAGCAGGTCTGCATCGGACTGGTCGTGAGCCGCGACGGGATGCCGCTCGGCTATGAGGTGTTTGCCGGCAACCGGGTCGATGTCACCACCGTCGAGGAGATCGTCGGCACGATGGAAGCGCGCTATGGCAAGGCGCAGCGGGTCTGGGTCATGGACCGCGGCATGGCCAGTGCCGACAACATCGCCTGGCTGCAGGCCGGGCAACGGCGCTACCTGATCGGCGGCCTCACGGGCGATCTGAAGAAGCTGGCGCCACAGCTGACCGAGGCGCGCCACTGGCGCCAGGTGCGCGAGGGGATCGAGGCGAAGGTCTGTGCGGGACCCGATGGCGCTGAGACGTTCCTGCTGGTGCGCTCGGCCGACCGCCAGCAGAAGGCGCAGGCGATGCATCAGCGCTTCTGCGCGCGCATCGAAGCCGGCCTCTCGAGCTTGCAGCGGCGGCTCGAGAGCGCCCGCAGTCCCATCGACCGCAGCGCCACGGAGCGGCAGATCGGCCGGCTCCTCGGCGCCAACTCGCGCGGCGCCGCACGCTATGCCATCCGCCTGCTCGACGACCCCGCCCGCGACAGCCGCCTGCGGCTCGAGTGGTCGGCGCGGCCCGAGTGGGATGACTGGTCGCGACACGGCGAAGGCTGCCTCTCCGAAGCCGAAGCGGCGTTCCGCACCCACAAGAGCGAACTGTCGCTGCGCCCGATCTGGCATCAGCGCCAGGACCGGGTCCTCGCGCACATCCTGGTCTGCTTCCTCGCCTACGTGCTGTGGAAGACGCTCGAGCAGTGGCAGAGTCGCGCCGGACTCGGCAACCGCCCGCGCACGCTCCTCGATGAACTCGGCGCCATCCACAGCACCAACGTCGTGCTGCCGACCGCCACCACGCCGCCGTGCGAGCTGCGCATCCGCTGCGTCGCCCGACCCGATCGCGCGCCCAGCTCGCGCTGCTCGATCGCCTCGGCCTACGCCTCCCCGAGCGTCTCAAGCCGCACCCCTTTCAGTTCTTCACTATCCGCTATCCCTTTCCTACGGCCGCACCGCGATCCGGTCCTGCGGCCCTGGCGCAACCGGCGAGAACGCGGCGAAGTAGGCCTCGAGCGCGTCCATGTCCACTGCACCGCCGAGACGCTGCGTGCCCTGCGGCAGCACGGAGAAATTGTCGCCACCGTCGGCGAGGAATGAGTTCACCGTGACGCGGTAGCTCGCCGCAGGGTCCAGCGCGACGCCGTTGACGCGGATCGACTGCGGGTCCACCTTGTCGCACGCCGGACCCGATGCGCTCCACGTGTACGCGAAACCGGCCGAAGGCTGCAGGATCCGGTTCGCCGTCTGCCCGCAACCGACGAACTGCTGCTCGAGCATCGTCTCGATCTGCGCCCCACTCAGCGTCATGGTCACCAGGCTGTTGCCGAAGGGCTGTACCGTGAAGGCTTCGCCATAGGTGACGTTGCCATTGCCCTCGCCGGCGGCGCTCCCGGTGTAGGTGAGGTCGGCGCGGATGCCGCCGGGGTTCATGAATGCCACGACTGCCTCGCCGAGGCCGGGGGCGGCGGTCGCGTGGAGCTGGGCGTCCGCGATCACGTCGCCGAGCGCCGATTCACCCGCGGCATTGTTCGCGCGGGTGATGTCGGCGGTAATGACGCCGATGACGCGGTTGGTGAGCGGCGCGGCGATCGCGTCGTACTTGCCGATCAGGCTGGTCAGGCGCGGGTCCTTTGGCACGTCGCGCGTCACGATGCGGTTGTCGGCAACCTTGGCGACGACGTCGCGGGTGGCACGGTCGATGGTCAGGTCGACCTTGGTCACCAGGCGACCGAACGAGAACGCGCTGGTCACCAGCTTGCCGTCGATCGTGCAGTTGTACGGTTGGTGGGTGTGGCCGGTGATCACCACGTCCACCTCGTCGCTCATGCGCGTGACGATGTCGACGATGGGCCCGGAAATGCCGGCACAGTCGTTGATGCCCGACGTGCTTGGCCGCTGCGTGGCACCTTCGTGCACCACGACCACGATCGCCTCGACGCCGCGCTGCTTGAGCTGCGGGATCAGGGCATTGACCGTGTCGGCCTCGTCCCGGAATTCGAGCTGGGCGATGCCGGACGGGCTCACGATCGACGGCGTACCCTCGAGCGTCATGCCGATGAAGGCGACCTGCACGCCCTCGAAGGCCCTGGTCTTGTAGGCCGGGAAGACCGGCTTGCCGTTCTTTTTCCAGGCGGCGTTGGCCGCCAGGAAGCGGAACTCGGCACCGGTGAAGTCGTCGTCGTCGAGGCAGCCGTCGACGGGATGGCAGCCGCCTTCCTGCATGCGGACGAGTTCCTGGATGCCTTCGTCGAACTCGTGGTTTCCGACCGCGTTGTAGTCGAGCCCGATCAGGTTGAAGGCCTCGATCGTGGGTTCGTCGTGAAACAGCGCCGACAGCAGCGGGCTCGCGCCGATCATGTCCCCCGCGGAAACGACGGCGGTGTTCGGGTTGAGGGAGCGCAGGGCGGCGACGTGCGTCGCGAGATACTCGACGCCGCCGGCGTCCGTGCTGCCCACGCGGCCGCTCGAACCAGCGGGCGGCATGAGATTGCCGTGGAAATCGTTGATCGCCAGGATCTGTACGTCCACCGTGCCGGCCGGCCGCGCACCTGCGGTGCCCGCCGCGGCCAGAATCAAGGCGGTCGTCGCGGCGATCGAGCGTCGAATGTTCATTGCCTATCTCCCAGGGGCCTTTAGCGAAGAGCACGAGGCTAGGGCCAGCGTGTTACAGATCCATGCCGCATCCGCGACAGAACGGCGAAAGTGGTTCATGCGCGTGCAACCTGGGGCGCGTACCGTGGACGAATGAAACGCAGGAACCTGCTGGGAGCCGGCGTGCTGCTCCTCGCGCTCGCGCCGGCCGGCGGCATCACGACGACGAGTGTTGCAGCCGGATTCGCGGGGACCTGGCAGCTGGCAAGCGCCACTGACGGCAAGCGCACGCGCACCGACCTCGACGAGCGCCTCACCCTGCGGATTTCCGGCGACTGGCTGGAGGTCGAATACCGGATCGCGGACCGATTCGGCCGACGCGAACTCGTCCTGAGGGCCCCGCTCGACGGACGGCCCAGCGAGCAGACGGTGCAGTCACGGCGCGCGGAGGTCACTGCGCTGTTGGACGGCGAGCGACTGGTGCTCACCATCGAGCGCGATGCGCCGTTCGGCTACATCCGCAACCGCCGCACGATGCAGCTCGCAGGGGACGGACGCCGCATCGATTCGCGCCGCGAGAACTTCAAGGAGAATGGCGCCCGTCACTCCGGGTGGCAGGAGACCTGGACCCGCGTGGAATGAAGGGCGCCATCCCCGTCAGCCCTGGGACAAGGGCACGGCGATCTCGACCTCCTGCGACGTGGCATTGCCAGCTGCATCGGTCGCGCGATAGGTGAGCGTGTACACGCGCCCGTTGCCGGTCCCGGACCGCTCGGCGCGCAGCAGGAACGTGAAGTCGTCCACCCGGACGATGTCGCGCGCGGTCGAGCCATCCCCGAGGTGATCGTCGGGCTCGTTCGATCTCGCGCCGACGAACGCGACCGACGGCGCCGCATCGGTGTCGTCAGTCACGCGTGCCGCTACAGCGACGCGCACATACTGGTGGTTCGCAGGCCACAGCATCCGGTGGGACGTGGCGAGTTCGAGTGCCGGTACCCGTTCGTCCAGGCGCAGCCCGACCAGCAGCGGATCGTGGTCGGAGGTGCGGAACTCGTCGGCCGCATACAGGCTCGCGACCTGGCCCGCGCTCTTGAAGTTGGTGTTGTAGTCGAGCACCGACGGCTCGTCGGCATTGATGCGGTCGGAGCCGGCTCCTGACACCTGCAGCACCAGCGAGGCGCTCGCGAGTGCGTGGTCCAGCGAGCCCCACTGGCCGTCGAATGCATAGGTGTAGGACTGCGGGCCGCCGAACGGCGACAGGAGGTCGGAGTAGCCGGCCTCGAGCAGCACGCGCACCGGGTCCTCCTTCGCATAAGCGTTGAGGTCGCCCAGGATCAGCACGTCCGGATCGCCGCTGCCGGTCGGGTCGCTCGCCAGCCACTTGCCGAGCGCCCGAGCGGCCTGCGTGCGTGCGTGGTTGAAATATCCCTGGCCGTCGCCCTGGTCGCAGTCAGGGATGTCGTTGGCAGGATTCGAGTCGAGGCAGACGGCGGCCGGATCGTCGCTGGCCGGCGCGGACTTCGACTTGAAGTGCGTTACGGCGGTCGTGAACCGGGTGCCGTTCGCGATTTCCTCGAACGTCTGGGCCACGACCGGGCGATGTCGCGTGTCGTCGAACCGGGCGTCGACGCCCGAGTCGAGCACGCGATGCGGGCCCGCAGTCCTGAGCTTGATGGGACGATAGATCAGGCCGACGCGGATCGTGTCCGTGCCGACGATGCCCGAGTCCACGTACGCCCAGGTGCCCGCGCCCTGCAGCGAATTGAGGCCCGCCACGAGGTCGGCCAGCGGATCGACCGGCACGCCCGCGGCATCGTGCGAGTTCTCGAGCTCGACGAGTCCCACCACGTCGGCGTCGAGCCGGGCGAGGGCGGCCAGCAGCTTGTCGCGCTGGCGCTGGAATTCCGCCGGCGTCTCGGCACCGCGGCATTCCTGCTTGAATCCGACCGGTCCGCAGTTTCTCTGCGTGCCGGTGTCCAGCGTCAGGAAATAGTTGAGCACGTTGAAACTCGCGACCCGGAGGGTGCCACCCACCGCCGACGGTGCGGCGGGGCGGGGATTGGTCGCCGCAAATTGCGGCACGCCGCCGTCCAGCGCGTTGACCGGCCGCACGCGCCAGGCATTGCCGCTCGCGGCATTGCCGGCCCAGGTGTAGGTCATCACCCCGACCATGCCGGCGACGGTATCTCCGGCGCGCAGGGTATTGGCTGCGCCCAGAGGCTGGCCCGCGCGTCCGAACACGATCGGATCGGGGTTCTGGGCGTTGAGGGCGTCATCGACAATGATCCGGTTCAGGGAGTTGGCCGCGGCATGCGTGAGCGCGGCGGCACCCGGCGCGACGACCTCGGTCGGCTGTCGCAGGCGGTCGCCGGACGACAGGACGACCTGGCCGAAGCGGCCGAGCTGGAAATGTTCGGTCACGTACAGAGTCTGGGGCAGTCGCACCAGCATTCCCTCGTAGCGCTCGAGGTAGCTTGCGGACGGCAACGGCAGCGTCACTTCCACCGGCAGGATCCGCTGCCCGGAGGCGCACTTCGTCACGACCGCCGCGCTGACCTGCGTCTGACCCTGAAAGTCGCCGGCCGTGCCGGACACGCGCACGACGTCGCCGGGAGCGACGGAGTCGTTGTTGCCGTTGAACACGAAGATACCGTCCGACGTCGCGGCATCGCCGTCACCAGCAAGGTCCTGCAGGTAGAAGCCGCGCAACGTCGGGCTCGCACCCTCGAAATCGCCGACCACGATGCCCTGCGTGGTTACGTTGCCGGTGATTGCGGCGCTGGCGCCGCTGCCCTGGATCGCCGATATCGCCGTATGGGTGGAGTCGCAATTCGTGGCAGACTGCGCGCTCGCGTCCCGTGGCAAGGTGGCGAGGGCCAGTCCACCGGCCATCGCGAGCGCGGCTAGCGGGATTCGTCGGGCGTGCATCGGCATCTCCTTAGGTCTTGATTCCTGCCTGGGGCGCCAACGATCGACGGCCGACATTAAGGAACCGTGACGGGACGGCGACGGTTTCGGTGCCCCTGTCTACTACCCCCTACCCCCTACCCCCTACCCCCTACCCCCTACCCCCTATCCCCTATCCCCTTCCCCCTTCCCCCATGCGCCTCCTGGCCCTCGACACATCCACCGAAGCCTGCTCGGTCGCCCTCCTGCTCGACGGCGAGCTGCGCATGCGCTTCGAGCTGACGGAACGCAGCCACGCCGAGCTCGTGCTGCCGATGGTGGAGAGTCTGCTCGAGGAAGCGGGCGTGGCGCTCGCGGACCTCGACGGGCTCGCCTTTGGCCGCGGCCCCGGCGCCTTCACCGGGCTGCGCATCGCGAGTGGCGTGGTGCAGGGGCTGGCGTTGGGTGCGGGACTGCGCGTCGCGCCCGTTTCGAGCCTGGCGGCGGTGGCGGAGCAGATGCCTGCGACCGACGGCGAACCGTTGCTCGTGTGCAATGACGCGCGCATGGGCGAGGTGTACTGGGCCGTGTTCCAGCGGGAACCCGACGGCTCGATGGTCGCGACTTCGGGCGAGCACGTGGCGGCCCCGGACCTTGTCGCAGCGGGCCTGGCCGGCGGGGGCCGGATGGCCGGCAACGCGCTGGCTCGCTATCCAGGCCTGCGCGAGAGGCTCGAGGCGCAAGGCTGGACACACAACGAAGGCCTGTACCCACGTGCCGACGCGGTGGCGCGACTCGGTGCGCTCGAACTCGTCGCGGGCCGGAGCGTGGCTGCCGAGGATGCGCTGCCCGTGTACGTGCGCGACGACGTGGCGAAGAAACCGCCCGCTGCACCAGTCACGGGAGTGTAATAATCGGCTGTTGTAATCCTGCTGCAATCGCACTGCCAAGACGGATGGCCATGACAGGCAAGCAGATCCTGATCGTCGAGGACGAGAAACCGATCCGCGACATGATCGCCTTCGGCCTGAAGCGGGCGGGATTCGACGTGCGCGAGGCCGAGGACTGTTCGGCGGCGCGCGCAAGCATCGCTGACAGCCGGCCGGACCTGCTGCTGGTGGACTGGATGCTGCCGGACCAGAGCGGCCTCGAGCTCACGCGCGCCATCAAGCGCAACAAGGACACCGAGGACATGCCGGTGATCATGCTGACCGCGCGCGCGGACGAGCACGACAAGGTCACGGGTCTCGAGGGTGGCGCCGACGACTACGTCACCAAGCCCTTCAGCCCGCGCGAGTTGCTGGCGCGGGTCAACGCAGTGCTGCGCCGGACGGGCCCGGCCGGCGGTGGGGAGGTCATCGACGCGGGCGGCCTCACGCTCGACACCGCGAGCCATCGCGTCACGGCGGCCGGCCAGACGGTCTCGCTCGGCCCCACCGAGTACCGCCTGCTGCAGTTCTTCATGGAGCACCCGGAGCGCGTCTACAGCCGCAGCCAGGTGCTCGACCGGGTGTGGGGCGGCAACGTCTACGTCGAGGAGCGCACCGTGGACGTGCACATCCGTCGTCTGCGCAAGGCGCTCGAGCCCCACGGCTGCGACGGGCTGGTGCAGACGGTGCGTGGGTCCGGCTACCGGTTCTCCACACGGACCGAGTAAGGGCCCGCGAGGCACTGCGACTTGTCCAAGCAAGCCTGGCAGCACCTCGCCAAGATCGCCATTGCGCTCGCGATTGCCGCGCTGATCGGACTCGCCTTCGGCAGGTTCACGCTCGCCCTGGCGGTCATGCTGGCGGTGCTGCTCGCGCTGCAGGTGCGCGCGCTCATCCGCATCGACCACTGGCTGCGCCGGCGCTCGGTCGAGCGCCCCCCGGACATGACCGGCCTGTGGGGCGAGGTGGTCGCGGTCACGAGCCGCATCTACCGCCGCAAGGTGTTCCACAAGCGCCGCGTGCTGCTGATGCTGCGCGAGTTCCGTCGCATGACCTCGGCGATGCCGGACGGCGCGCTGCTGCTCGGCCCGCACAACGAGATCCTGTGGTTCAACCGCACCGCCGGAGCGTGGCTCGACCTGCGCCGCAAGCTCGATTTCGGCCTGCGCATCGACAACCTGGTCCGCCACCCGGATTTCGTCGAGCACCTCGCGAAGAACGGCGGCACGCCGCCGCCACGCGTGTACCTGCCGCCGCCGAGCGACCGCTGGCTGGCCTTCCACCTGGTGACGACCAACACGGCCGGGCAACGACTGCTGATCGTGCGCGACGTGACCAACGAGGTGCGTCTCGAGTCGATGCGCAAGGACTTCGTCGCCAACGCCTCGCACGAGTTGCGCTCGCCGCTCACGGTGATCAGCGGCTACCTCGACTCGCTGGCCGACGACCCGGGCCTCGATCCCGCCTGGCAGGTGCCGGTGCAGGAGATGCGGCGCCAGTCCTCCCGCATGAGCAGCATCGTGCAGGACCTGCTCGACCTGTCGAAGCTCGAAGCGCGGACCAGCGAGGCGGAGAAGAGCCCCGTGGACGTGGCGGGCATGCTGGCCCTGCTGCGCAAGGACGTGCTGGCGCGACCCGAGCACCCGACGACCGTAAACCTGGCGCTCGACAGCGACATGCTGCTGCTCGGTTCGGAGACCGAGCTGCACTCGATCTTCGCCAACCTGCTCTCGAACGCCGTGAAGTACACGCCGGCGGACGGTCGCATCGACGTGCGCTGGTGGACTGACGGCGAGGGCGGGCACGTCGAAGTGCGCGACACCGGCATAGGTATCCCTGCCGAGCACGTCCCGCGCCTCACCGAGCGCTTCTACCGCGTCGACCCGGGCCGCGCGCGCAAACTCGGCGGCTCGGGCCTCGGACTCGCCATCGTGAAGCACGCGTTACAGCTGCATGGCGGCCGGCTGGAGATCGCGAGCGCGGAGGGGCAGGGCAGCACGTTCACCTGTCACTTCCCGGTCACGCGCCTGCAACAACGGCGGTAATCTTCCTGTAACAAAGCAGGCCTATAAAGCGCGCCACGCAGATCGCGCGGGGCCTCCTCCCCGCGTGCCAGGCCACCAGCGTAAGGGGATTTCCGTGAAGAACACCATGCTTGCGACGGCGATGACGGCGGTGCTCGCCCTCGCCGCGACCGATGCGTATGCGCAGTCCGAGGGCACGGCCACCAAGGCAGAGCTCGAAGCAATGCGGGCCCAGATGATGGAACTGGCCGAGCGCCTGAACCGGCTCGAGGCGGCCAACACCACGCTCGCGACCGAGAATGCGGAGCTCAAGGCCAGCGTGGAGCGTCGCGATGCCGAGACCGATTACCTCAAGTCGCAGGCGCGAGAATCGCGGGAGGAAGCGGCCGTGGCGTCGAACGAGCTCGCCAAGGTCAAGGGCGCCGACTGGGCGACCAAGATCAAGCTGCGCGGCGACCTGCGCTATCGCCACGAAAACATCGCGCCCGAGCGCGTGGTGAGCGGCGAAGCCGATGACGCGGCGAAGCGCGACCGGCAGCGCATCCGGGCGCGCCTCGGCTTCGACGCGAAGGTCACCGACAACGTGAAGGCGACGCTGCTGCTGGCCACCGGCAGCGACGATCCGCGCTCCTCGAACCAGACGCTCGGCTCGAACGGCACCCGAAAGTCGATAGGCGTGGACATGGCCTACGTCGACTGGCAGTTCGTGCCGGGCGGCAATGTCGTACTCGGCAAACAGCCGTGGGCCATCTGGCGCCCGGGCCAGAGCGGGTTCTTCGACGGCGACTACAACGGCGAAGGCGGCGCGGTGAAGTTCGAGCGCGGCATGCTGTTCGGCACGGCCTACGGGCTGTGGCTCACCGAGCAGTACAACGCGAATCCGGACGGGCCGAACACCGACTCGCGCGTGCTCGGCCTGCAGGCCGGAGTCAAGTTCCCGCTCCTCGGCGGCGAGACGCGTCTCGCGGCGAACTACTTCGAGTGCGGCCTGTGCCAGGGCGAGTCGCCGCTGTACGCCAACAATGCCAACGGCAATACCACCTACCGCGTCGGCGAGAGCCTGGTGAACCTCCTGGCGTACGACTACGAGATCCTCGATGTTGGTGCGCAGTTCGGCACGACGGTGCGGGACCTGCCGCTCACGCTGTGGGCCAATTACGCGCAGAACATGGCCTCGGACGTTCGAGTACGACACCGCCTACGCGGTGGGCGCGACGCTCGGCAAGGCGGGCAACCCCGGGACCTGGGAGGCGGGCGTGTTCTACCAGTCGCTCGACAAGGACGCGCTGTTCGCCCAGCTCATCGACTCGGACTTCGGCGACGGCAAGACCGATTCCGAGGGCTGGGTGCTGAAGGGCGGCTACGCCCCGGTGAAGAACGTCACGCTGAACGCGACCTACTTGATCAACACGCTCAACAAGGACGTGGGCACCGAGCTCGACTACAACCGCCTGCAGCTCGACATGAACTACAAGTTCTGACCTCCGCCCCCCGGGCCCCTGCCGCTCCGGCGGCAGGGGCTTTTTCTTGATACCGTAACGGCGCTGCTGTATATCCGAGCGCGATCCCCGGAGGGACGCATGGAAAAGTCCGATCTTTCGCACCACATCCTGAGCCGCTTCAACGCCGACCTCGAGGGCGTCCGCGCGGGCGTCCTGCAGATGGGCGGCCTGGTGGAACAGCAGCTCCAGAACGGCATCAAGGCACTCTACGAAGGCGACAGCCGGCTCGGCGAGGAAGTCGCGCGCCTCGACCACAAGGTCAACGCGATGGAGGTGGCGATCGACGACGACTGCAGCCGCATCCTCGCCACCCGCGGCCCCACGGCTTCCGACCTGCGCCTGATCGTGGCGGTCATCAAGACCATCACCGACCTCGAGCGCATCGGGGACGAGACCGAGAAGCTCGGGCACATCGCGGCGCGCCTCGCCGCGGTGGAGCGACCCGCCGACCGCTACCGCGAGATCAAGCACATCGGCGAGCAGGTCGCCGACATGGTGCACGGCGCGCTCGACGCCTTCGCCCGCTTCGATACCGAGGCGGCGCTCGAGGTCGCGCGCCGCGACCGCCTCGTGGACGAGGAGTACGACGCCATCCAGCGCCAGTGCATCACGTTCATGATGGAAGACCCGCGCGCCATCCGCCGCGCGCTCGACGTGCTGTGGGTGGCGCGTGCGCTCGAGCGCATCGGTGACCACGCCAAGAACATCTGCGAGTACGTGATCTACATGGTGCTCGGCAAGGACGTGCGCCACGTGCGCCTCGAGGATGTCGAGGCGCAGATCGCGGCCGTCCGCGCCGCACGGACCGCGAGCACACCCTAGAGATGGGAACGCTGCCTGCCTGGCTCACCCGCCGCACCGGGAACCTGCTCGGCGCGGTCGCCTGTGCCGCGCTGATCGCCTACGCGCTCTACGTCCAGTACGGCATGGGCCTCGAGCCGTGCCCGCTCTGCATCCTGCAGCGCGTCGCAGTAATGGCCACGGGCGTGCTCTTCGCCGCCGCCTTCGCCCACGATCCCGGCGACCGCGGCGCGCAGGTCTACGGCGTGCTGATCGACCTCGCGGCGCTCGCAGGCATCTTCGTCGCGGCGCGCCACATGTGGATCATCGCGCAGCCCCCGGGGTCGGTCGCCGAATGCGGCGCGAGCCTCGACTACATGATGGACGTGCTGCCAATGCACGAGGTGCTCGCCAAGGTCCTGACCGGCTCCGGCGAGTGCGCCAAGATCGACTGGATGTTCCTCGGCCTCAACATGCCGACCTGGGTGCTGATGGCGCTGGTGGGGCTGGGGACGTGGGGGCTGGCCGTGAACTGGTTTGGGCGCAGAAGCGGATAGCGGATAGCGGATAGCGGATAGTGAAGATGGCCGGCATTGCCGGCCTTCTTGTTTTTACACTATCCGCTATCCGCTATCCGCTTCCCGCCAGCAGCTTCTCCATCACCCTCTCGTACACCCGTCCCAGCAGCTCCACGTCGGCCACGCGCACGCACTCGTTCACCTTGTGGATCGTGGCATTGACGACGCCGAGCTCGACGACCTGGGCGCCGGTGGGGGCGATGAATCGTCCGTCCGAGGTGCCGCCGGTGGTCGAGAAGGCGGGACGTTGGCCGGTCAGTTCGTGCACGGCCGCGGCGACGGTCTCGGTGAGCAGTCCCGGCGGGGTGAAGAACGGCAGGCCGGAGACGAACCACTCGAGCGTGTAATTGACGCGGTGACGGTCGAGGATGCCGAGCACCGTGCGTTGCAGGCTCGCGACCGTCTGCTCGGTCGAGAAACGCAGGTTGAAGCGGACCTTGAGCTCGCCGGGGACCACGTTCGGCGCACCGGTACCGGCGGCGATGTTCGAGACCTGGAAGGTGGTCGGCTGGAAGAACTCGTTGCCCTCGTCCCAGTGGTGCGCGACCAGTTCCGCAAGCGCCGGGGCGAAGGCGTGGACGGGATTGTCGGCGAGGTGGGGGTAGGCGATGTGTCCCTGCACGCCGTGCACCGTCAGGCGGCCCGACAGCGAGCCGCGGCGGCCGATCTTGATCGTGTCGCCGAGCAACTCGCTGCTGGTCGGCTCGCCGACCACGCACCAGTCGATCTTCTCGTTGCGCGCCTCCAGCACCCGCATGACGCGCCGGGTGCCGTCGACCGACGGGCCTTCCTCGTCGCTCGTGAACAGGAAGGCGAGCGAGCCCCGGTGATCCGGGTGCCGCGCGACGAAGCGCTCCGTGGCCGTCACCATGGCAGCGAGGCTGGTCTTCATGTCGGCCGAGCCGCGGCCGTAGAGGATGCCTTCCCGTACGATGGGCTCGAACGGATCCGTGCGCCACTCCTCGCGTGGTCCGGCCGGTACCACGTCGGTGTGGCCCGCGAAGCACAGCACCGGGGCCGATTGCCCCCGCCGGGCCCAGAGATTGTCCACCGGCCCGTACTGCAGTCGCTCGTTCACGAACCCCAGCGGTTCGAGCCGGGCCGCGATCACGTCTAGGCAGCCGCGATCCTCCGGGCTGACGGAAGGGCGGCGCAACAGGTCTTCGGCGAGTGCCAGGGTGGTTGACATGCAGTTGTAACGAGCTGGGGTCCGGGGTGGGCGCGGCCCGGTATCTTACGGACGGAAGGTCGTGGTCCCAACCAGTTTTCGCGATGTGGCGGCCGTGTCATGCAGCTGTCACATCGCTCCGCCAAACTTCGCGCCATCCAGGGCCCAGGCCTTGATCAATCGTACACCGGCAGAGGGTTAGCTCCATGAAATTGTGGCAGAAACTGGCAATCCCGGCAGTCGTCGCCGGCGTCGTGTCCGCGATGCTCCCGCAGGCCGCCCACGCACAGGGCATGATCAAGATCGACGGCTCGAGCACCGTGTTCCCGGTCTCCGAGGCCTATGCCGAGGAGTTCCAGATCCAGAAGCGCGGCAAGGTCCGCGTCACGGTCGGTGTCTCCGGCACCGGCGGCGGCTTCAAGAAGTTCTGCCGCGGCGAGACCGACATGGCCAACGCCTCCCGTCCGATCTCGAAGGAAGAGATGGAAAACTGCCGCAAGGCCGGCATCAAGTACATCGAGATGCCGGTGGCATTCGACGCGCTCACCGTGGTCGTGAACCCGAAGAACACCTGGGTCAAGACCATGACGGTCGCCGATCTCAAGAAGATGTGGGAGCCGTCGGCGCAGGGTCGCGTCAACACCTGGAAGCAGGTGCGCGCCGAGTACCCGGCCGAGAAGCTGATGCTGTTCGGGCCCGGCGCCGATTCGGGCACCTTCGACTACTTCACCGAGGCGGTGATGGAGAAGGCCAAGGCCAGCCGCGGCGACTACACTGCGAGCGAGGACGACAACACGCTGGTGCAGGGCGTCGAGAACAACAAGAACGCGATCGGCTATTTCGGCTTCGCATACTACGCCGCGCACAAGGACAAGATGCGCGCCGTGTCGATCGACGGCGGCAAGGGCCCGGTGGCCCCGAGCATCGAGAACGTCATCAACGGCACCTACAGCCCGCTGTCGCGCCCGCTGTTCGTGTACGTCAAGGAGGCCTCCATGGCCCGCCCCGAGGTGCGCGAGTTCGTGCAGTTCATGATGACCCAGGGCGCGGACCTCGTCTCCGAAGTGGGCTACGTGCCGCTGCCGAAGAACGCCTATGCGCTCGCCTGGAAGCACTTCAACGACAAGAAGCTCGGCACCGTGTTCGGCGGCGAGGCCAAGGTCGGGATCACGATCGACCAGTTGCTCTCGATGGAAGCCAAGCTCTGACGGCTTGCGTTCAAGCCACGGTCGATACGCGGCGGCCGATCGGGTTAAAGTGCCGGTCTGCCGCCACGACTCGTGCAGGGGATGAGGGTCCCGGCTCATGAACCAGTCCACCGCCCTGCGGTCACCTGGCGCGTTCGCGTCCCTGCGCTATCGCAAGTGGCGCGACCGCGTCATCGAATTGCTGCTGCTCGCCGCGGGCCTCGTGGCCGTGTTCACCACGGTCGCGATCGTCTTCATCCTGTTCTACGAGTCCTCGTTCTTCTTCGAGCACGTCTCGGTCAAGGACTTCCTGACCGACACGATGTGGACGCCGCTGTTCGCGGACGCGCGCTACGGCATCATGCCGCTGGTGGCGGGCACGCTCACGGTCACGGGCGTTGCGCTCGCCGTGGCGATTCCGCTCGGCACGATCATCGCAATCTATCTCTCGGAGTTCGCGCCGCACCGCCTGCGCGAGACGGTCAAGCCCATCCTCGAGCTGCTGGGCGCCGTCCCCACCGTGGTCTACGGCTATTTCGCGCTGCTGATCGTCACGCCGGCGCTGCAGAAGGTCTTCCCGGAGCTGCCCGGATTCAACATGCTGAGCGCGGGCCTCGTGATCGGCCTCATGATCGTGCCGTACGTGGCCTCGGTGAGCGAGGACGCGATGCGCGCGGTGCCGCGCTACATGCGCGAGGGCTCCTACGCGATGGGTGCCACGCGCCTGCAGACGGCCCTCAAGGTGGTGGTGCCCGGCGCCTTCTCCGGTCTCGCGGCGGCCTACATCCTCGGCATCTCGCGCGCGATCGGCGAGACCATGGTCGTCGCCATCGCCGCCGGCATGCAGCCCAACCTGACGTTCGACCCGACCGAGCCGGCCGCGACCATCACGGCCTACATCGTGCAGGTGAGCCTCGGTGACCTGCCGCACGACAGCATCGGCTACCAGAGCATCTTCGCCGCGGGACTGGTGCTGATGCTGATGACGCTGGTGTTCAACGTCATCGGCTTCTTCCTCACCCGCCGGTTCCGGGAGGCCTACTGATGTCGATCCCGGCCCCGGTGACGCTCGCCGAGATCCGCAAGGGTCTCGCCTGGCGCAGGCAGCTCGACAAGGTCTTCGTGATCATCGGGCTGCTGATCCTGATCCTGTGCCTCGGCCTGCTCGCCGTGCTGTTCCTCGACCTCGTCATCCAGGGCGCGCCGCGCTTCGGCTGGGATTTCTTCACGAACTTCCCGTCGCGCAAGGCGGAGCGGGCCGGCATCCTCTCGCCGATGGTGGGCACGACGCTCATCATGTTCGTGACCATGCTCGCGGCGCTGCCGGTGGGCGTGGCCGCGGCGATCTATCTCGAGGAGTACGCGTCGAAGAACTGGTTCAGCGGCATCATCGAGATCAACGTCACCAATCTCGCGGGCGTGCCCTCGATCGTCTACGGCCTGCTGGCGCTCGGGCTGTTCGTCTACAAGTTCGACTTCGGCCAGAGCATCCTCTCGGCCGGGCTCACGCTGGCGCTGTTGATCCTGCCGATCGTGATCGTGGCGACGCGCGAGTCGCTGCGGGCCGTGCCCAAGGCCATCCGCGAGGCGGCCTACGGCCTCGGCGCCACGCGCTGGGAGGTCACCAAGGACCACGTGCTGCCGTACTCCACCGGCGGCATCCTGACCGGCCTGATCCTCGGCCTGTCGCGCGCCATCGGCGAGACGGCCCCCATCATCACGATCGGCGCGCTGTCCTTCATCGCCTTCCTGCCGCCGTCACCCGTCACCGGCGAGTTCCCGTTCCTCAACTTCGAGTGGTTGAGGAGCGAGTTCACGGCGATGCCGATCCAGATGTTCAACTGGATCTCGCGGCCCGACCAGGCGTTCCAGGCGAACGCGGCCGCGGCGGGTGCGATCCTGCTCGGCATGTCCCTGGCCATGAACGCGGTGGCGATCTGGATCCGCTACCGCTTCCGCAAGAAGATCAACTGGTGAGCACGATGACCACGCAGAGACCCGCGGCCCCCTCGGTGGCCATCGCCTTCGAGGACCGCCAGCCGACGCGCGCGAATCCCCCGAAGGCGATCGCGGAGAAGCTGAACTTCTGGTACGGCACCAACCACGCGCTCAAGAACCTCGACCTGACGATCCCGGAGCGGCAGGTGACGGCGCTGATCGGGCCGTCGGGTTGCGGCAAGAGCACCTTCCTGCGCTGCTTCAACCGCATGCACGACCTGCAGGCGGACACGAAGTACCAGGGCGCCATCACGCTGCGCCCGGACGATGTCAACCTCGTGGGCCCCGAGACCGACCCGATCGAGGTGCGGATGCGCATCGGCATGGTGTTCCAGAAGCCGAACCCGTTCCCGAAGACGGTATTCGAGAACGTCGCCTACGGCCTGCGCCTGCGCGGCATCCGCAATCGCACCGATCTCGCCGAGCGCGTCGAGCAGGCGCTGCGCAACGCGGCGATCTGGGACGAGGTCAAGGACCGGCTCGAGGACTCGGCACTCGCGCTCTCGGGCGGCCAGATGCAGCGACTGTGCATCGCGCGCGCGCTGGCCACGGAGCCCGAGATCCTGCTGTTCGACGAGCCCACCTCGGCGCTCGACCCGATCGCGACGGCGAAGATCGAGGAGCTGATCACCGAGCTGCGCGAGCGCGTCACGGTGCTGATCGTGACGCACAACATGCAGCAGGCCGCGCGCGTCTCCGACTTCACCGCGTTCATGTACCTCGGCGAGCTGGTGGAAGTGGATGCCACCTCGAAGATCTTCACCAACCCCGCGAGGAAGGCCACCGAGGACTACATCACGGGCCGCTATGGCTGACGAGGCGGACGTGGGTACCACCGATCCCGTCGAGGGACACATCCAGAAGTCCGTGGACCAGGGGCTCATCGACCTGCGCATGCACGTGGTCGAGATGGGCGGGCTCGTGATCGACCAGGTCTCGAGCGCCGTCAAGGCCCTGCTCGACCGCGACGGGCGCGTGGCGGAATTCGTCATCTCCCGCGAGCCGCTGGTCAACGACTACGACATCCGGCTCGACCAGTTGACGCAGAACTTCATTGCCTTGCACCAGCCGGTTGCGAACGACCTGCGCATGGTGCGCGCCTGTTCGCGCTCGAGCCTCGAACTCGAGCGCGTCGGCGACGAGGCGAAGAAGATCGCGCGCTTCGCGGCGCGGGTCGGCGGCGTCTCGCCGCACGACCCGGTCGTGGCGGTGGCGCGCTACCTGCGGCACATGGCGGACCTTTCGGTCGCCATGCTGCGCAGCGCGGTGCGCGCCCTCGACGAAGCGAGCCCCCTGATGGCCCGCAACGTCCTGCGCCGCGACGAGGAACTCGACGAGGAGTTCGCCGCCGCACTGCGGCAGCTGATGACCTTCGTCATGGAGGACCAGCAGTTCATCAAGGCCACCATCGACACCGTGTTCGCGCTCAAGGGCCTCGAGCGGGTCGGCGACCACGCGAAGAACGTGGCCGAGCAGGTGCTGTACATGGTGGAGGGACGGCAGGCGCGGGCGGAGCAGGAAGCGGATAGCGGATAGCGGATGGTGAGGAGGGCCGGCACCGCCGGCCTTCCTGTTCCTACACTATCCGCTATCCGCTATCCGCTATTCCGCGTTGCGCAGCAACTCATTGATCCCCACCTTCGCCCGCGTCTGCGCGTCCACCCGCTTCACGATCACCGCGCAGTAAAGCGAATACTTGCCGTTGGTGGCCGGCAGCGAGCCGGGCACGACGACGGCGCCGGCCGGAATGCGTCCGTAGGAGACTTCGTCCCGTTCCCGGTCGTAGATGCGCGTGCTCTGGCCGACGTAGACGCCCATCGACAGCACGGCGCCTTCCTCGACGATGACGCCCTCGACCACCTCGGAGCGGGCGCCAATGAAGCACTCGTCCTCGATGATGGTGGGATTCGCCTGCAGTGGTTCGAGTACGCCGCCGATGCCGACGCCGCCCGAGAGGTGCACGTTGCGCCCGATCTGCGCGCAGGAGCCCACGGTGGCCCAGGTGTCCACCATCGTGCCTTCGCCGACCCAGGCGCCGATGTTGACGTAGCTCGGCATCAGCACGGCGTTGCGCGCGACGTAGGCGCCACGCCGGACTACTGCCGGCGGGACGACTCGCACGCCGCTCGCGCGGAACTCGTCCGCACCATAGTCCGCATACTTTAGCGGCACCTTGTCGTAGAAGCGCGTGTAGCCGGCCTCGACCGGCTGGTTGTCGTTCAACCGGAACGACAGCAACACGGCCTTCTTGAGCCACTGGTGCACGACCCACTGGCCATCGATCTTCTCGGCGACCCGCGCCTCGCCGCTGTCGAGCAGTGCGATGGCCGCGTCCACCGCCGCGATCACGTCGGCGGGTGCATTGCCCGGCGTAGAATTCGCGCGCTCCTCGAAGGCCCTGTCGATGGTTGCGGCCAGCTTCTCGTTGGTCGGCATGTCGGCCTCGTCGCGTTGCCCGGGTTCAACTCGGAAAGGATACCGCATTCGCCTGCGTCGCTTTCGGCGGGCCTTTCAGCTGAAACGCCTGGTGCTGGTTCGTGCGCTGCCGCAGCGACCCGCGATGTGGTGTCGTTCACGGGGTCATGCGCACTGCTTATGCGCATTACTCATGCGCATGATCCATGCGCACAGCAGGGGAAATAGACACCGCCTGGCCCGAACCCGCCCATCCGCCATGCCCCTAACGGTGCCGCGGAAACGTATCCGCGCACCGCGCTCGCATAACGAGCGAATGCTACGGCGTGCGTGAACGTCAACGCGAGCGCACGAACGCGACGATGCGTTGGGCCGCCTCGACGCAATCCTCGACGCTCGCGACGAGCGAGATCCGCACCCGCCCGCGCCCCGGATTGCCGCCGGCGGTATCGCGGGCGAGGTAGGAGCCGGGCAGGACCGTCACGTTCTGCCGCTCGAACAGTCCGCGCGTGAAGGCCTCGTCGTCGCCCACCTCGAGCCACAGGTAGAACGCCCCGGCCGGCACGTCGACGTTGAGCACCTCGCGCAGGACCGGCACCACCTGCGCGAACTTCTCGCGGTAGAGCCGACGGTTCCCGCGCACGTGCTCCTCGTCCTGCCAGGCCGGGATACTCGCGAGCTGCGTGTGCACCGGCACGGCACAGCCGTGATAGGTGCGATAGAGCCTGAAATCGGCGAGCGCCTGCGCATCGCCGGCGACGAACCCGGAGCGCAGCCCGGGCACGCTCGACCGCTTCGAGAGGCTGTGGAACACCACGCAGCGTTCGAATTCCGCGTTGCCCGCGGCGCGCGCAACCTGAAGCAGGCCGGGCGGCGGCCGGGTCTCGTCGAGGTAGATCTCCGAGTAGCACTCGTCGGCCGCGAGCAGGAAGCCGTGCCGCGCCGAGAGCTCGAGCGCGCGCCGCAGGTAGCTCTCCGGCATCACCGCGCCGGTGGGATTTCCGGGACTGCAGAGGAACAGCACCTGGCAGCGGTTCCACGTGGCGGCATCCACGGCATCGAGATCGGGCAGGTGACCGAGCGAGGGCTCGCAGTTCAGAAACACGGGCTCGGCGCCTGCGAGCAGGGCCGCGCCCTCGTAGATCTGGTAGAACGGATTCGGCATCAGCACCGCCGGTCGCGGCCGCGATGCATCCACCGCGGCCTGCACGAAGGCGAACAGCGCCTCGCGCGTGCCATTCACCGGCAACACCATGTCCCCGGGGCGAACGCTGCCGGCGGGCAGTGCGAACCGGCGCACCAGCCAGTCGGCGACCGCGGCGCGCAGTTCCGGCAGGCCGATGGCGAGCGGGTAGCTGCCGAGCGTGGTGAGTGCCCGCGTCAGCGCCGCGCCGATGAAGGCGGGCGGTGCGTGCTTCGGCTCGCCGATCGAGAGCGGGATGTGGTGCAGGCCCGTCGGCGGTGCGGCGCCCGCGAGCAGGCTGCGCAGTCGCTCGAACGGGTAGGGTCGCAGCGTGGCGAGGCGAGGGTTCATCCGGCCGGTCAGGCGATCCGGGCGGTGTCGCGGCGGTCGAGGGCGTCGTGCAGACGGTCCTCGAGGCACTTCAGCGCCTCGCCGGCGAGCGGCTTGCCGTGCTCGTCGGTGATGTAGAAGACGTCCTCGGCGCGCTCGCCGACGGTCATGATCCTCGCGGTCAGCACGTCCACGCGCTCGGCGAGCAGCACCTTGCCGATCTCGGAAAGCAGGCCCGGGCGGTCGCCCGCGATCAGTTCGAGGATGGTGCGCTGCTGGACCGGATCGTCGGTGAAGGTGATCTGCGTGGGGGTCGTGAACATGCGCACCTGCCGCGGCGCGCGGCGCGTCACCACCGGCGCGGTCGCCGCGGGGCTCTGCAGCACCCGCCACAGCTGCTGCTCGATCTCGTGCGCGCGGTTGCGGTCCGTGATCGGCGTGCCCGTGTCCTCCAGCACGAGGTAGGTGTCGAGGCTCAAGCCGCCGCCGAGCGGCGTGATGCGCGCATCGACGATGTTGAGGCCCATCTGGTCGAGCAGCGCGGTGGTGCGGGCGAAGTTCTCCTGCGTGTGCGGCATGTACGTGAGCACGGTGTTGCCGCCGCGCTCGGGCGTCTCGCGCACGGCGACGAGGGGCGAGGTGTCGCCGGGCTCGCGGGCGGCGAGCAGCTTCAGGTGCCAGGCGAGTTCGGCGGGGCTGTGTCGCAGGAAGTATTCGTCCCCCAGGCCCTCCCAGGCCGCCGCGGCCTGCCCGGCGTCAATGCCGTCGCGGGCTGCGAGCTCGCGCGCCGCCGCGCGCGTTTCCTCGACCAGCTCGTCCTTGTCGACCGGCGACTCGAGGCCGCGGCGCAGCGCACGCTTGGCGCGCTCGTAGAAGTCGTGGAACAGCGAGGAGCGCCACGAGTTCCACAGCTTGGGGTTCGTGCCGCGCACGTCCGCGACGGTGAGCAGGTAGAGGTAGTCGAGGTGGGTCTGGTCGCCAACCGCCTGCGCGAAGTCCTGGATGACCTTGGGATCGGAGATGTCCTTCTTCTGCGCGGTCACCGAGAACAGCAGGTGGTTGCGGACCAGCCAGGCGACGAGGCGCGCGTCGTAGCGCGACAGGCCCTGCTCGAGGCAGAAGGCCTCGGCATCGACCGCGCCGAGCACGGAATGGTCGCCGCCGCGGCCCTTGGCGATGTCGTGGAACAGCGCGGCGATGTACGCGAGCTCGGGCTTCGGCAGCTTGCCCATCAGCCGCGACAGCTCCGGGAACTCGTGCTCGAAGCGGGGCAGGGCGAGGCGGCGCAGGTTGCGGACCACGAACAGCGTGTGCGCGTCCACCGTGTAGGCGTGGAACAGGTCGTACTGCATGCGCCCGACGATGCGGCCGAAGGCCGGGATGTAGCGGCCGAGCACGCCGTAGAGGTTCATGCGCCGCAACTCGTGCGTCACGCCCTGCGGGGCGCGGATGAACTCGAGGAACAGGCGGTGGTTGCGCGGGTTCTGGCGGAACTCCTCGTCGATCAGCCAGTGGTGGCGGCCGAGCACGCGGATGGTGGTCGCGCGCACGCCGCGCAGCTCCGGATTGTCCTGCATGAGCCGGAACAGCTCGAGGATCGCGGAGGGGTGGCGCGCGAACACGTCGTCCGAGGTGACCTCGAGGTAGTCGTTGCGGACCTGGAAGCGCGCGTTGAGCGGCACCACGTTGCTCGCGCCGTCCGGGACGATCGCCTCGCGGAACAGCTGCAGCAGCATCTCGTTCAGCAGGCTCACGTCCATCACGGTGCGGTAGTAGCGCTGCATGAACTGCTCGACCGCGAGCGTGTAGGTCGCGTCCTCGTAGCCGAACATCCGTGCGATGCGGCTCTGGTGGTCGAACAGGAGCCGGTCCTCGCGGCGCCCGGTGATCACGTGCAGCGCGAAGCGCACCTTCCACAGGAAGGCCTGTGCCGTGCGCAGCTTGCGCAGCTCCGCCGCCGTGAGAAATCCGTGCTCCACCAGCTCGTCGGCGGTCTCGGCGCCGAAGTGCCGCTTGGCGACCCAGGCGATGGTCTGGATGTCGCGCAGCCCGCCGGGGCTCGCCTTGACGTTCGGCTCGAGGTTGTACGCGGTGTCGTGGTAGCGGTGATGCCGGGCGAGCTGCTCCGCCACCTTCGCCTCGAAGAAGGCCTTCGAGGACCACACGCTGTCCTGGCCGAGCGCCCGGCGCATCGACTGGAACAGGTGCTCGGGGCCCGCGAGCAGGCGCGCCTCGATCAGCGTGGTGACGACGCTCACGTCCGCCGCGCTCTCGTGCTGGCAGTCGTCGATGGTGCGCACGCTGTGCCCGACCTCGAGGCCGATGTCCCACAGGAACGCGAGGAAGCGCTCGATGCCCTCGTGCCCGCCGTCGGCGTCGCTCTTCGGCAGCAGGATCAGCACGTCGATGTCGGAGCAGGGATGCAGCTCGCCGCGTCCGTAGCCGCCGACCGCGATCAGGTCGACGTCCTTCTCGCGCGGGCCCGCGTGCAGCGCCCAGGCCTTGCCGAGCAGCACGTCCACCATGCGCGCCCGGTCGCGGACCAGCGCTTCGACCGGCTCGTCGTCGTCGAAGCGCTGGCGCAGGCTCGCGTCGCCGTCGGCCAGCGCCTGGCGGAAGGCGGCGACCCGGTCGTCGCCGACCTCGAGTCCGGCGGACACCGCGTCGAGGAACGGCCAGGGGGGCAGCGCAACGCGCGCCGAGGCGTAGTCGACCCCGTCGAGGGTTTCCACCGGCACCGTCACGTGGGCGGGCGCTCGTCGGCGCCCAGGGTCAGTACTTCGACGCCCGTCGTCGTGACGAGGACGGTGTGCTCCCACTGCGCCGAGAGCGAGTGGTCGCGCGTGATTACGGTCCAGCCGTCGGGCAGCAGGCGCACCTCGCGCCGGCCCGCGTTGACCATCGGCTCGATCGTGAAGGTCATCCCGGCCTCGAGCACCAGCCCGGTCCCGGGCGTTCCGTAGTGAAGTACCTGCGGGTCCTCGTGGAAGCCGCGGCCGATGCCGTGCCCGCAGTATTCGCGCACGACGGAGTAGTGGTTCGACTCGACGTAGCGCTGGATGGCCGCGCCGATGTCGCCGAGCCGCGCACCGGGTCGCACGCTGCGGATGCCGATCCACATCGCGCGGTAGGTCGTGTCGACGAGCCGCTGCACGTGCGGCGGCACCTTGCCGACGTAGTACATGCGGCTCGAGTCGCCGTGGAAGCCGTCCTTGATGACGGTGACGTCGATGTTGACGATGTCGCCCTGTTTCAGGCGCCGATCGCCCGGGATGCCGTGGCAGACGACGTGGTTGATGGAGGTGCAGATCGACTTCGGGAATCCCCGGTAGCCGAGCGGCGCGGGCACGGCCTGCTGGGGTCCCACGATGTACTCGTGGCAGATCCGGTCGAGCTCGTCGGTGGCCACGCCGGGCACGACGTGGGCGCCGATCATGTCGAGCACTTCGGCGGCGAGCCTGCCGGCGACGCGCATCGCGGCCTGCTCCTCGGCGGACTTGACCGGCACGCGGCCGGCGCCGTCGGACTGCCAGGAGGTCGTGGCCGGTTCGGGGTACTGCATCGTGGGCTGATCCTGCCCCTCCGGCGGCGGGCGGGGCGCAAGTGTTTGAAGAAACGGAAACTTATGGTATAAAGCGCGGCCTTTTTTCACAACCAAATCCGCACACGCACCGGCACATGTGGCTGGGTGCCTGCAAAGGCCGCGGGGCCGCGCAGGTTGCCACATGGGGCGCGTGGAGGCCAAACCCTGCAAGGAGTCTTTCGATGACCAGCATGTCCATGCGGCAGATGCTGGAAGCGGGCGTCCACTTCGGACACCAGACCCGCTTCTGGAACCCGAAGATGGCCCCCTTCATCTTCGGCGAGCGCAACCGGATCCACATCATCAACCTCGAGAAGTCGCTGCCCCTCTACCTCGAGGCGGCGGGCTTCGTGAAGAACCTGGTCGCCGACGGCGGCCGGATCCTCTTCGTCGGCACCAAGCGCTCCGCGCGCGAGGCGATCGCCCGCGAGGCGGCCCGCTGCGGCATGCCCTACGTGAGCCACCGCTGGCTCGGCGGCATGCTCACCAACTTCAAGACCATCCGCCAGTCCATCAAGCGGCTGATGGAGATCGACGAGCTCGCGGCGAGCGGCATGCTCGACCAGCGCAGCAAGCGCGAGGCGCAGATGGTGCGCCGCGAGCGCGAGAAGCTCGAGCGCAGCCTCGGCGGCATCAAGGAAATGGAAGGCCTGCCGGACGCCATGTTCGTGGTGGACGTGGGCCACGAGAACATCGCGATCCACGAGGCGCAGAAGCTCGGCATCCCGGTGATCGCGATCGTCGATACCAACTGCTCGCCGGACGGCATCAGCTACGTGATCCCGGGCAACGACGACGCCATGCGCGCCATCGAGCTCTACGCGGGCGGCATCGCGGATGCGGTGATCGAAGGCCGCTCGACGATCCCGGAGGTCGCGGTCGGCGAGGACGAGTTCGTCGAGCTCGACGAGGAAGGCAAGCCGCGTGCGAAGACCGGCGCGCCGAAGCGCCGCGTCGCGCCGGTGAAGAAGAAGACCCCGGCCCGCAAGAAGGCCGCCAGCGAGACCGAGCCCACCGCCGAGGCGGTGCAGGAAGCGGCCGCCGAGCTCGCCGAGGCGGATCCCGAGGAGAGCCCGGAGGCCTTCATGGCGCGCCGCGAGGCGGCCCGCAAGAAGGCTCCTCCCGCCAAGGCGGTCCCGGTGGCCGAGGCGCCGGTCGAGGCCCCTGCCGAGGCGCCCGCCGCGCCCGTGGGGGAGTGAGCATGGCCGTCACCGCCGAAGCCGTGAAGGCACTCCGCGAGCGTACCGGGGCCGGCATGATGGAGTGCAAGAAGGCACTCGTCGAGGCGAATGGCGACCTCGAGGCCGCCGCCGAGATCATGCGCAAGTCGGGCCTCACCAAGGCCGACAAGAAGGCCGGCCGCATCGCCGCCGAGGGCGTCATCGCCCTGGAGCGCTCGGCCGACGGCAAGCGCGCCGCCGTGGTCGAAGTCAATTCGGAGACGGACTTCGTCGCGCGCGAGAAGGATTTCCAGTCGTTCGCCGCGGCCGTGGCCAGGGCGGCGCTGGAGACGCAGGCCGCCGACATGGACGCGCTGCTCGCGGCGCAGCTGCCCTCGGGCCAGTCGGTCGAGGAGACCCGCCGCGCGCTGGTGGCCCGCATCGGCGAGAACATCGGCGTGCGCCGTTTCGAGCTGGTGAGTTCGCCCGCGAACCTCGCCACCTACCTGCACGGCACGCGCATCGGTGCGCTGGTCGCGATCGAGGGCGGCGACGCCACGCTCGGCCACGACCTGGCGATGCACGTGGCGGCGATCAACCCGCAGTACCTCTCGGCCGACGAGGTTCCCGGCGACTTCCTGGCCAAGGAACGCGAGATCGAGATGGCCAAGGCCGAGGCCGAGGCGCAGGGCAAGAAGCCGCGCGAGATCATCGCCAAGATGGTCGAGGGGCGGCTGCGCAAGTCGCTGGCCGAGATCACGCTGCTCGGGCAGCCCTTCGTGCGCGATCCCGACACCACGGTCGAGAAGCTGCTGAAGCAGGCCAATGCCCGGGTGCTGCGCTTCGTCCGCTTCGAGGTCGGGGCGGGCATCGAGAAGAAGCAGGAGAACTTTGCCGCAGAGGTGATGGCCCAGGTGCGGGGCGCCTGAGCCCGCCCGGTCGGACCTGTACGCAACCGGAACCCCGCGCGAGCGGGGTTCCTTATAATGGCGCCCCGTCGGAGGTGACAGACCTGATGGCCGAACCCCAAGACGGAAAACCCGCGCACCGCCGCATCCTGGTCAAGCTCTCGGGCGAGGCCCTGATGGGCGAGGGCGACTACGGCATCGACCCGGCGTTCCTGAGGCGCCTGGCCGGCGAGATCGCCGCGGTGCGCGAGCAGGGCGCCGAGGTCGCAATCGTGATCGGCGGCGGCAACCTGTTCCGTGGCGCGGGCCTGGCCCGGGCCGGAATGGACCGTGTCACCGCCGACCAGATGGGCATGCTCGCCACGGTCATGAACTCGCTGGCGCTGCAGGACGCGCTCGAGTCGGTCGGCGTGTTCGCGCGCGTCATGTCCGCGATCCGCATCAACGAGGTGTGCGAGGACTACATCCGCCGCCGCGCGATCCGCCACCTCGAGAAGGGCCGCGTGACCATCTTCGCCGCCGGCACCGGCAGCCCGTTCTTCACCACCGACTCGGCCGCGAGCCTGCGCGCCATCGAGATCGGTGCCGACCTGCTGCTCAAGGCCACCAAGGTCGACGGCATCTACGACTCCGACCCGGTGACCAACCCGGCTGCGAAGCGTTACGACCGGCTGACCTACGACCAGGTGCTCGACCAGCGCCTGAACGTCATGGACGCCACCGCGATCGTGCTGTGCCGCGACCACAACCTCCCGCTCAGGGTGTTCGACATGAACGAGCCCGGCGCGCTGGTGCGCGTCGCGCGCGGCGAGGACGTGGGTACCCTGGTGACGAACTGAGGCGGAGGCAAGCCGCCGCTCGACTGGAGACGACGCATCATGATCGAGGACATCAAGAAGGACGCGGCCGAGCGCATGTCGAAGTGCGTGGTGGCCCTGAAGAACGAGCTGAAGAAGCTGCGCACCGGGCGGGCCAACACCAGCCTGCTCGAGCACGTGCGCGTCGATTACTACGGCAGCGAAGTGCCGCTGTCGCAGGTCGCCAACGTGGCGGTCGAGGATTCGCGCACGCTGACCGTGGTGCCGTGGGAAAAGCAGATGGTGCCGGTCATCGAGAAGGCGATCATGAAGTCCGACCTCGGCCTCAACCCGGCGACGGCGGGCACCGTGATCCGCGTGCCCTTGCCCGCGCTCACCGAGGAGCGCCGGCGCGACCTCACGAAGGTCGTGCGCCACGAGGGCGAGAGCGCGAAGGTCGCGATCCGCAACGTGCGTCGCGACGTGATGCACGAGCTGAAGGAAATGCTGAAGGAAAAGCTCGTCTCCGAGGACGATGACCGTCGCGCCCAGGAGGAAGTGCAGAAGCTCACCGACAAGTACGTGGCGGAGGTGGACCACGTGCTGGCCGAGAAGGAAAAGGACCTGATGCAGGTCTGAGCCGTGGCGCCACCGCAATCCCGCGCCGCGGGCACGCCGCGCCACGTTGCCGTCATCATGGACGGCAACGGTCGCTGGGCCGCGCGGCGCGCGCTGCCGCGCCACCTCGGCCACCGTGCCGGCGTGAAGGCCGTGCGGGCGATCGTCGAGGGCTGCGCGCGGCGTGGCGTCGAGGCACTGACGCTGTTCGCGTTCTCGAGCGAGAACTGGCGCCGTCCGGCCGAGGAGGTCGAGCGCCTGATGGAGCTGTTCGTCGAGGCGATGGACCGCGAGGTCGACGAGCTGCACCGCAACGGCATCCGGCTGCGTTTCATCGGCGAGCTCACGGCGCTGAAACCGCACCTGGTGGAGAAGATCCGCGCCGCGCAGAGCCGTACGGCCGGCAACGAGCGCATGGCCCTGTACGTCGCGCTGTCGTACGGCGGGCGCTGGGACATCCTGCAGGCCGCCCGCCGGCTTGCGGCACGCGCCGCGCGCGGCGAGGTCGAGCCGGCGGCCGTGGACGAGGATGCGTTCGCCGCGCAGCTCGAACTCGGCGGCGCGCCCGACCCCGACCTGTTCATCCGCACCGGCGGCGAGCAGCGCATCAGCAACTTCCTGCTGTGGAACCTCGCCTACACCGAGCTCTATTTCTGCGATTGCCTGTGGCCGGACTTCGACGACGCCGAGCTCGAGCGGGCGCTCCGGCACTACGCGCAGCGCCAGCGCCGCTTCGGGTTGACCGGCGAGCAGGTGGCCGGTGGCTAGCGGGCTGCGCCAGCGGATCTTCACGGCGTTGCTGCTCGCGGCCATCGTCATCGGCGTGCTGTCCTGGCTGCCGCCGGGCGCCGCCGTGTTCGCGGTGGTGGTCGCGATGCTCGCCGGCGCGTGGGAATGGGCCGGCTTCTGCGGCTGGGTGGCGCCCGCACGGCGCGGTGCCTACGTGGTCGCGGTCGGCGTGGCGATTGCGCTCGCCTGGTGGCTCACCGCCGCTCCGGCCGCGCTCGAGGTCTTCCTGTGCGTCGCGGCATTGTGGTGGCTCATTGCATTCCTGTGGCTCGCCTTCGCCGGCGGCACGGGCGGGCAACGGGCCGCCGTGGCGGTCGGTTTTGCGGTCCTGGTGCCCGCCGCCATCGGCCTCGCGCGCCTCGCGCTCGTCGAGCCGCACGGGCCACTGCTGCTCCTCTACCTGCTGGTGCTGATCGCCGCGGCTGACGTGGGGGCGTATTTCGGTGGCCGCAGCTTCGGGCGGCACAAGCTCGCGCCGCGCGTGAGCCCGGGCAAGACCTGGGAGGGATTCGTGGCCGGCATGCTCGGCGCGGTCGCGGCCGCGTTGCTCGGCGCCCGGCTGTTCGAGCTGCCGCTGCTGCCGTGGGTCGCCGTCTGCGTGCTCGTCGCGCTGGTCTCGGTGGTCGGCGACCTGTTCGAGAGCCTGTTCAAGCGGCGCGTGGGACTGAAGGACAGCGGCAACCTGCTGCCGGGCCACGGCGGCGTCCTCGATCGGCTCGACAGCCTCACCGCCGCGGGCCCGGTGTTCCTGCTCGGGCTGCACCTGATCGGGGTGGCCGGATGATGCGCGTGGCAGTCTTCGGCAGCACCGGCAGCATCGGCTTGAGCACGCTCGACGTACTCGCGCGCCACCCGGACCGCTTCGAGGTCGCGGCACTCGCGGCGAGCACCAATCATGCCCGCCTGCTCGAGCAATGCCTGCGCCACCGTCCGCGGCTCGCGGTGATGCAGGATCCGCAGTCCGCGCGGGAGCTGGCCGCGGGCCTCGCTGCCCACGGTGCGACGACGAAAGTCGCCTGCGGCGACGATGCGCTCGCCGAGGTCGCTGCGGCCGCGGACGTCGATGCGGTGATGGCTGCGATCGTCGGGGCCGCGGGCCTGCCCTCGACGCTGGCGGCAGCCCGGGCGGGCAAGCGCTTGCTGCTCGCGAACAAGGAATCGCTGGTGGTTGCGGGCCCGCTGCTCATCGAGGCGGCGCGGCAGGGTGGGGCGAGCCTCATCCCGATCGACAGCGAACACAACGCCATCTTCCAGTGCATGCCGGCCGGAGGCGAGGCCGGGCGCCCGGGGCAGGGCGTACGACGGGTGCTGCTCACTGCGTCGGGTGGCCCGTTCCTGCGCACGCCGCGCGAACAGTTGACCGGGGTCACGCCCGACCAGGCCTGCGCCCACCCGCGCTGGGTCATGGGACGCAAGATCTCGGTCGATTCGGCGACGCTGATGAACAAGGGACTCGAGCTGATCGAGGCCTGCCTGCTGTTCGGGATGGAACCCGGCCGTGTGGAAGTGGTCGTACACCCGCAGAGCATCGTTCATTCGATGGTGGAGTACGTGGACGGCTCGATCCTCGCCCAGCTAGGCAACCCGGACATGCGCACTCCCATCGCCCATGCGCTCGGCTGGCCGGAGCGCATCCGCTCCGGTGTAGAATCGCTCGACCTCGTGGCCGCCGCGCGGCTCGATTTCGAGGCGCCGGACCTGCGGCGCTTCCCCGCCTTGCGGCTGGCGCGCGCCGCCGCCGAGGCGGGCGGGACTGCCCCGGTGGTCCTGAATGCCGCCAACGAGGTGGCGGTGGCGGCCTTCCTGGGTGGTCGGCTGGGCTTTCTCGGCATCCCGGAGCTGATCGAGGCGGTGCTCGAGCGGCACGACAACCGGACGGCCACGGCCCTGCCGGAAGTGCTCGCGGCCGATCGCTGGGCGCGTGAGTTGGCGGACTCGATGCTGGTCGATGCGGCCAGGGCAGGGGCATGACGATACTGAGTTACATTCTCGCCTTCATCGTCGCCATCGGCGTCCTGGTCGCCGTGCACGAATACGGCCACTTCTGGATGGCGCGGCGGGTCGGCATCCGCGTACTGCGCTTCTCGATCGGCTTCGGCAAGGCGCTGTGGAGCCATCACGGCCGTGACGGCACCGAGTACGCGATCGCCGCCATCCCGCTCGGCGGCTACGTCAAGCTGCTCGACGAGCGCGAGGGCCCGGTAGCCGCCGAGCACGTCTCCGAAGCCTACAACCGCAAGCCGGTCTGGCAGCGCATCCTGGTGCTGCTCGCCGGCCCGTTCGCCAATTTCCTGTTCGCCGTGGCCGCCTACTGGGTGCTGTTCGTCGTGGGCGTGCCGGCGCTGAAGCCGGTCATCGGCGAGGTCACCGAGGGGTCGTTCGCGGCGCAGGCCGGGATCGAGTCCGGCGACGAGATCGTGGCGGTCGGCGGCCGCGAGACCGTCACCCGCGAGTCCGCGGTGCTCGCGATCCTCGACCGCCTGATGGAGGGTGCCCCGATCGCCGTGCGCCTGCGGGCGGCCGGCGGCGCCGAGCGCGAGGCCGTCCTCGACGTCGATGGGGGCACGCGTGCCCTGACCGAGCCCGGCGCGCTGTTGCCCGGCCTCGGCTTCGACTTCTGGTACCCGGTGGTGCCGGCGCGGGTCGGCAAGATCCTGCCCGGCAGCCCGGCCGAGCGGGCGGGACTGCGGGAGGGCGACGAGATGCTGGCCGTGGACGGCGAGCCGGTCGCGGACTTCCCCGAACTCGTGGGCCTGGTGCAGCCGAACGCCGGGCGCACGCTGGTGTTCTCGGTGGAGCGCGGCGGGCAGCGTCTCGAGCTGCCGGTCGAGGTCGAGGCCGCGCGCGAGGGCGAGCGGATGATCGGGCGCATCGGCGTGCAGCCGGATGCCGGCACGCCGATCCCCGAGGAAATGCGCGCCCGGGAGCGCTACGGGGCGTTCGCCGCGCTCGGCCGCGCCACGGCCAAGACCTGGGACATGTCCGCGCTCACGGTGCGCATGCTCTGGAACGTCGCCACCGGCGACGTGTCGGTCAAGAACCTGAGCGGCCCGATCAACATCGCGGAATACGCCGGTTTCTCCGCGCGGCAGGGCATACTTGCGTTCCTGTCGTTCCTCGCCATCGTGAGCGTGAGCCTGTTCGTGCTGAATCTCCTGCCCATCCCGATCCTCGACGGCGGCCAGATCGTCTACCAACTCGCCGAACTCGCCAAGGGCAGCCCGCTCTCCGAGCGCGCGCAGGCCGTGGGCCAGCAGGTCGGCCTGCTGCTGCTGCTGGTGCTCATGAGTTTCGCCTTCTACAACGACCTGTCCCGGTTGTTCAGCTGAGCCATCCCATGCGATTGAAACTGATGGCCGCGATCCCGGCCCTGTTCGCCGTACCCGCCGTGCTCGCCCAGGTCGGCGGCGGCGAGTTCACCGTCGGCGACATCAAGATCGAGGGCCTGCAGCGCATCAGCGAGGGCACGGTCTTCAACTACCTGCCGGTCAACATCGGCGACCGTCTCGACCAGCGCCGCGTCGAGGAGTCGCTCGCCGCGCTGTACGCGACCGGCTTCTTCCGCGACGTCGAGCTGCGCCGCGACGGCGGCACCCTGGTGGTGGTGGTGCAGGAGCGCCCCTCCATCGAGAGCTTCACGATCGAGGGCAACAAGGACATCAAGACCGAGGACCTCGAGAAGTCGCTGCGCAACGTGGGCCTCGCGCGCGGCAAGACCTTCAACCAGTCGACGCTGGACGAGGTCGAGCGTTTCCTCACCGACCAGTACTACTCGCGCGGCAAGTACGGCGTGCGGGTCGCGACCAAGGTCGAGGAGCTGCCGGACAACCGCGTCAGGATCGCGATCGACATCGCGGAGGGCAAGCGCTCGAAGATCCGCCAGATCAACATCGTCGGCAACGAGGCCTTCGAGGACGATGAGCTGATCGAGCAGTTCAAGCTCGGCACGCCGAACTGGCTGTCGTGGTACAGGCAGGACGACCGCTACTCGCGCGAGGAGCTGTCGGGCGACATCGAGACGCTGCGTTCCTGGTACCTCGACCGCGGCTACGCGAACTTCGACGTCGAGTCCACGCAGGTGGCGATCTCGCCGGACAAGGAAGACATGTTCATCACGCTGAACGTCAAGGAAGGCGACGTCTACCGCGTGTCCGAGGTCAAGATCGCGGGCAACCTCGTGGTGCCCGAGGAGGAGCTGCGCGGGCTGGTGCTCGTGCGTCCGGGCGACGTGTTCTCGCGCAAGATGATCACCAGCACGACCGAGCTCATGGCGCTCAGGCTCGGCGCGGACGGCTACGCGTTCGCCAAGATCGACCCGGTGCCGCAGCCGAATGCCGAGACCAAGGAGATCTCGCTCACCTTCCTCGTCGATCCGGGCAATCGCGCCTACGTGCGCCGCATCAACTTCAGCGGCACCACGGGCATCAACGACGAGGTGATGCGCCGCGAGATGCGCCAGATGGAAGGCGGCTACCTGTCGAATTCCGCGGTCGAGCGCTCCAAGCAGCGCCTGCAGCGGCTGCCCTACGTCGAGAAGGTGGAGGTCGAGACCACGCCGGTGCCGGGCACGCCCGACCTCGTCGACGTCGACTTCCAGGTGAAGGAGGGCCTGCCCGGCCAGTTCAGCGGCGGCATCGGCTATTCCGAGTCGCAGTCGATCCTGCTGAATGGCAGCTTCGTGCACAGCAACTTCATGGGCACGGGCAACCGCGTGGCGGCCGAGGTGAACGGCGGCCAGTACAGCAAGGTCTTCAGTCTCTCGCACACCGACCCGTACACGACGGTCGACGGCGTGTCGCGCACGCTCTCGGCCACCTACCGCAGCCTGAGCCAGTTCACCAGTTCGTCGTCCGACTTCGAGACCGAGACCGGCACGCTCGCGGTCGACTACGGCTGGCCGATCTCGGAGTTCCAGTCGCTGCGGATGGGACTCTCGCTGCAGCGCTCCGACCTGTTCACCGACCCGAACTCGAGCGCGAAGGAAGCCGTCGACTGGGTGCGCGGCAACGGCAACACCTACACCGAGACGCTGAATTCGGGCGTGCCGCCGATCGCCTACACGTTCTACGGCACCAAGTTCGACACCGTCGAGCTTTCGCTCGGCTGGGGCTTCGACTCGCGCAACCGGGCGATCTTCGCCACCCGCGGCGCGCGCCATCGCGTCAACATGGGCTACACGGTGCCGGGCAGCGACGTCGAGTTCGCCACGATCAACTACGACTACCTGCAGTTCGTGCCGATCACGCGGCGGCTCACCCTCATGTTCAACACCGAGATCGGCTACGGGATCGAGCTCGGCGAAGCGACAGCGCTGCCGCCGTACCGGCAGTTCTATTCCGGCGGCCCGGACTCGGTGCGCGGCTACCGCGAGAGCCGGCTCGGACCGAAGGACTCCTTCGGCAATCCCTACGGCGGCAACCTCAAGATCGCGAGCCAGGTCGAGCTGCTGCTGCCCATGCCGGCGAAGTGGAGCAGCACCGCGCGTTTCAGCGCGTTCTTCGACATCGGCAACGTGTTCTCCACCGGCGACATCGCGTTCGTGGGCAGGGACGGCGTGACGCCCGTGGAATACGACTTCGCGTTTGATAAACTTCGATATTCGACCGGCCTCGCGGTCCAGTGGCTCGCGCCGCTCGGCGTGTTCCGTTTCAGCTACGCGGTACCGCTCAACGCCGAGGACGGCGACGACGTCGTGTACGGCGACGAGACCGAGGGCTTCCAGTTCTCCATCGGCCAGGCTTTCTGAGGTAATGCATTCCATGCGCATCAAGACCGTGACCCTTGCACTCGTGACGCTCGTCGCCGGCGCGCTGCCGCTGGCCCAGGCCCAGGCGCAAGCCAAGGTGGGCGTGGTGAACGTCGCGCGCCTGCTGCAGGAGTCGCCGCAGGCCCAGGCGGCCTCCCAGGCCCTCGAGAACGAGTTCGCTGCCCGGCGCCGCGACCTCGAGAACCAGCAGAAGGACATCAAGGCCCGCGAGGACAAGTTGCAGAAGGACGGGGCCGTCATGGCCGAGGCCGAGCGGCGCAATGCCGAGAAGGCGCTGCGCGACGGCCAGCGCGAGCTCGCCCGCAAGCAGAACGAGTTCCTCGAGGACCTGAACGTGCGCCGCAACGAGGCGCTCGGCCAGCTGCAGCGCAGCGTGCTGCAGGAAGTGCAGGCCTACGCGAAGGCCGCTGGTCTCGACGTCGTGGTCGCGGACGCGCTTTACGCGAGCCCGGCCGTGGACATCACCAACCAGGTGCTCGCGGCCCTGTCGCGCAAGGGCGCGGCGCCCGCCAAGCCCTGACCCGGTCGCGGGCCGGAGCCAACATGCCGGTGCGGCTCGCCGACCTGGCCGTCCGGTTTGGCTGCGAGCTGCGCGGCGACCCGGAGGTCGTCGTCGAACGGGTGGCCTCGCTCGCGGAGGCGAGCACTGGCTCGGTCGCATTCCTCGCGAACCCCCGCTATCGCCGCCACCTCGCCACGACCAGCGCCTCGGCCGTGGTGCTGGCGGCGGCGGACGCCGAGGCCTGCCCGGTCGCCGTACTCGTCGCGCGCAATCCCTACGCGACCTACGCCCGCATCGCCCAGTTGCTGCATCCGGTTCCGGCCGTCGCCGGCGGGCGCCATCCGAGCGCGGTCGTCGCAGCGGAGGCGGAGGTCGATCCCACGGCCTGGATCGGGCCCCAGGCCTATGTCGCGCCCGGTGCGCTCATCGGGCCACGCGCCTACATCGGTCCGGGATCGCAGGTGCTCGAGGGTGCGACGGTGGGCCCCGACAGCCGGCTCGCGGCAAACGTCACGCTGTGCGCGGGCGTGCGCATCGGCAGCCGCTGCATCCTGCACCCGGGCGTCGTGATCGGGGCGGATGGTTTCGGACATGCTCCGGACGGCGGCGTCTACGTCAAGGTCCCGCAGCTCGGCTCCGTGTCGATCGGGGACGACGTCGAGATCGGCGCGAACAGCGCCATCGATCGCGGCGCCATCGGCGACACGATCGTCGAGGAGGGCGTCAGGATCGACAACCTCGTGCAGATCGGACACAACGCACGGATCGGCGCGCACACGGTCATCGCCGCCTGCGCCGGCGTGGCCGGCAGCGCCGTCATCGGTCGCCGCTGCATGTTGGGCGGCATGGTCGGCGTCGCCGGCCACCTCGAGATCTGCGACGACGTGGCGCTGACCGGCAAGACGATGGTGTCGAGTTCCATCACGCAGCCGGGCGTGTACTCGGGCAAGCTGCCGATGGACGATGCGCGGGTCTTCAGGCGCAACGCGGCGCGCTTCCGCAAGCTCGATGAACTCGTGGACCGCGTGCGACGGCTCGAGGGCAGGTCCGGGCGGAAGGAGCAGGGTGGTGACGATGAGTGACAAGGGCGGCTTCGGTATCGACGAGGTGATGCGGCGCCTGCCGCACCGCTATCCGTTCCTGATGGTGGATCGCGTGCTCGAGTGCGTGCCGGGCGAACGCGTGGTGGCGATCAAGAACGTGACCGCCAACGAGGAGTTCTTCACCGGGCACTTCCCCGGTCGCCCGGTGATGCCGGGCGTGATGATCCTCGAGGCCATGGCGCAGTCGGCCGGCATACTCACGTTCGTCACCGCCGGCGTCTACCCGGACGAGAACGTGCGCTTCTACTTCGCCGGCATCGACAAGGCACGCTTCCGGCGGCCGGTCGTGCCGGGCGACCAGCTGTTGCTCAGTGCGACGCTCGAGCGCAGGATCCGCACGATCTGGAAATTCGCCACGGTCGCCGAGGTGGCGGGCGAAGAAGTGAGCTCGGCCGAAATGATGGTGATGCCGGGCTGAGCGCCCGGGCCGCGAACGACAGGGGGAATGCGATGCCAGGCTCCATACACCCGACGGCCGTGGTCGCGCCGGGCGTCCAGCTTGCCGAAGGCGTGGAGATCGGCGCGTACACGGTCATCGGTGCTGGCGTCGAGATCGGCGCCAACACGGTGATCGGGCCGCACGTCGTCGTGAACGGTCCCACGTGCATCGGCGCCGAAAACCGCATCTTCCAGTTCGCCTCGGTCGGCGACGCGCCGCAGGACAGGAAGTATCGCGGCGAGCCCACGCGGCTCGAGATCGGCGATCGCAACGTGATCCGCGAGTGCGTGACGATCAATCGCGGCACGACCAAGGACGAGGGCGTCACCCGCATCGGCAGCGACAACCTGTTCATGGCCTATGCCCACGTCGCGCACGACTGCCAGGTCGGCAACCAGTGCGTGCTCGCCAACAGCGCCACGCTCGGCGGTCACGTGCAGCTCGGCGACTGGGTGATCATGGGCGGGCTGTCGGCCATCCACCAGTTCTGCAAGGTCGGCGCGCACGCCTTCATCGCGAACAACGCCGCCGTGACGCGTGACGTGCCGCCCTACGTCATGGCCGTGGGCCAGCCTGCTGCCGCGCACAGCGTCAATGCCGAGGGCCTCAAGCGGCGCGGCTACTCGCCGGAGCAGATCCGCAACATCCGCAACGCCTTCCGCGTGCTCTACCGCTCGGGCCTCAAGCTCGCCGACGCGCAGGCGCAGCTCGAGGCGATCGCGAGGGAACAGGCGGAAATCCTGCCGCTCGTGGAGTTCCTGCCACTCGCCACGCGCAGCATCGTGCGCTGACGGGGCGCGCGTTGCCACCGGCCCCGAGCGGTCCCGCGTTCGGACTCGTCGCCGGCGAGGCGTCGGGCGACAATCTCGGTGGCCCGCTGATCCGTGCACTTGCGGAGCGTGCCCCCGGGGCGCGCTTCTTCGGCGTGGCCGGGCCCCGCATGAGCGAGGCCGGCTGCGAGCAGTGGTATCCGGCCGACGCGCTCGCGGTGATGGGTCTCGTCGAGATCGTCAGGCACCTGCCGCGCCTGTTGCGGTTGCGGCGCGAGCTGCTGCGGCGCCTCGCCGAGGCGCGCCCCGACGCCTTCATCGGCATCGACTCACCCGAGTTCAACCTGCGCGCGGCCGCCGAGCTCAAGGGCCGCGGCATCCCCACCGTGCAGTACGTGAGTCCGCAGGTGTGGGCTTGGCGGCAGGGTCGCGTGCGAACCATCGGTCAGTCCGTGGACCTCGTGCTGTGCGTCCTGCCGTTCGAGACGCGGTTCTACGCGGCGCATGCGGTGCGCGCGGTGTTCGTCGGGCATCCGCTCGCGGATCGCATCCCTTTCGAATCGGATCGCGCGGCGGCGCGGGCTGCACTCGGCATCGAGGGCCGTGGCCCCGTCGTCGCCGTGCTGCCGGGCAGCCGGCACGCGGAAGTGAGCAGGCTCGGGCCCCCGTTCGCCGCCACGCTCGCGTGGCTCGGGCGGCAGAGGCCGGAGATGGAGTTCGTGGCGCCGATGGCCAACTTGCGCGCACGCGAAGCCTTCGGGCGTGCGATCGCGGCGCACGCGCCGGGGATCGAGGTGCGGCTCGTGGACGGCCAGGCGCAGCAGGCGATCGCGGCCAGCGACGTGGTGCTGGTCGCATCGGGTACGGCGACGCTCGAGACGGCACTGGTCAAGCGGCCGATGGTCGTGGCATATCGCATGGCACCGCTCACGAGCTGGATGCTGCGTGGCCTCGGCCTCGTCAAGACCGAGTTCTTCTCGCAACCCAACCTGCTCGCCGGGCGTCCGCTCGTGCCGGAGTTCTTCCAGGAGCAGGTGCGGCCGGAGGTCCTGGGACCGGCGCTGCTCGGGCAGCTCGAGCGACCCGATGGAGCCGTGCTGGTCGAGGCCTTCGGCGAGATCCATCGCCAGCTGCGCCAGGACGCGAGCGCACGCTCGGCCGAGGCGATCCTCGGGCTGCTGGCTGAACGCCGCGCGCTGGCATGAAGCGCCGCGCGATCTCGCAGTCGGAATTCGACTGGCGCGCGCCCGGACTCGTCGCGGGCGTGGATGAGGCCGGCCGGGGCCCGCTGGCCGGCCCGGTGGTCGCGGCCGCCGTGATCCTGGATGCGGCGAGCCCCATCGCCGGACTGGCCGATTCCAAGGTGCTCACGGCCGCACGCCGCGCCAGGCTGTCGATCGAGATCCAGTCCCGCAGTCGCGCGTGGAGCCTCGGCTGGGCGGATGCCGCGGAGATCGACGTACTCAACATCCTGCAGGCGACGTTCCTCGCCATGCGCCGCGCACTGGCCGGGCTCGCCGTGCCACCGGCGCACGTGATCGTGGACGGCGAGCGGTGCCCGGACCTGCATGGCCTGGCGTTCCAATGCACGGTCGAGCCGGTCGTCCGCGGCGACGCGACGGTGGCGAGCGTCAGCGCCGCCTCGATCCTGGCGAAGGTCGCCCGGGACGAGTACATGGGCGAACTGGAGAGTCGCTACCCGGGCTACGGCTTCGCGGGCCATAAGGGATATCCGACGGCCGCGCATCTCGAGGCGCTGCGCCGGCTCGGGCCGTCGCCGGTGCACCGGCTGAGCTATGCGCCGGTACAATCCTGCCTCCACCGCTGAACCCCCCCGGCCCATGGCGCGCTTCGTCCACCTCCACCTGCACACGGAGTACTCGCTCGTCGACGGCGTCGCCCGCATCGACAGCGAGGGCGGCGATGGGCACGCCGTGCGCGAGGGACTCATCGACGCCTGCGCGCGGCTCGGCATGCCGGCGGTCGCGCTCACCGACCAGGCCAACCTGTTCGCGCTGGTCAAGTTCTATCGCACGGCGCAGGCGAAGGGCGTCAAGCCGCTGGTCGGCGTGGACGCGCTGGTGCGCGAGGAAGGCGAGCGCGCCGAGCCGGGCCGGCTGGTGCTGCTGTGCCAGGACGAACGGGGCTACAAGAACCTGACGCGCCTCGTCTCGCGTTCCTATCTCGAGGGACAGGGCCGGCATGGGCCGACCCTCTCGCGCGCGTGGCTCGACCGGGACACGACGTCCGGGCTGATCGCGCTCTCCGGCGCACGCGAGGGTGACGTCGGCCGCAGCCTGCTTGCGGGTCGCGAGGCCGAGGCGGCCGAGGCGCTCGATGCGTGGCTCAGGCTGTTCGGCGACCGCTACTACCTCGAGCTGCAGCGCACGGACCGCCCGGGCGAGGAGGAATGCATCGCGGGCTCGCTCGCACTCGCGGTCGCGAAAGGCGTGCCGGTGGTCGCAACCAACGACGTGCGCTTCATCGCCCGCGACGACTTCGAGGCCCACGAGGCGCGCGTCTGCATCCACGAGGGGACGCTGCTCGGCGATCCGGCGCGCCCCCGCCGGTACAGCGAGGAGCAGTACCTGCGTTCGCCGGAGGAGATGGCGCAGGTGTTCGCCGACCTGCCCGAGGCGCTCGCGAACTCGGTCGAGATCGCGCGACGCCTGAACCTCGAGATCCGGCTCGGCAAGGCGTCGCTGCCGGCCTACCCGGTGCCGGGAGGGCGCACCACGGAGGAGTTCCTGCGGGACGAGTCGCGTGCGGGCCTCGAGCTGCGGCTCGCGTCGCTGTCGGCGGTGGCCGGCTCGACGATCGACCGCGCACCGTACGACGAGCGCCTCGCGACGGAACTCGGCGTGATCTGCCAGATGGGCTTCGCGGGCTACTTCCTGATCGTCGCGGACTTCATCCGCTGGGCGCGGGGCAACGGCGTGCCGGTGGGACCGGGCCGCGGCTCCGGCGCAGGCTCGCTCGTCGCCTACGCGCTCGGCATCACCGACCTCGATCCGCTGCGCTACGACCTGCTGTTCGAGCGGTTCCTGAACCCCGAACGCGTGTCGATGCCCGACTTCGACGTGGACTTCTGCATGGAAGGCCGCGACCGCGTGATCGAGTACGTGGCGGACCGTTACGGGCGCGACCGCGTCTCGCAGATCATCACCTACGGCACGATGGCGGCCAAGGCGGTGGTGCGCGACGTGGCGCGAGTGCTGGGCCTGAGCTACGGCCTCGCCGACAGCATCGCCAAGCTCGTCCCCTTCGAGCTCGGCATCACGCTCGACGACGCGCTCGAGAAGGAAGAGGAGCTTCGCAAGCGCTACCGCAACGAGGACGACGTCCGCGAGGTCATCGACCTCGCGCGCAAGCTCGAGGGACTGGTGCGCAACGCCGGCACCCACGCGGGCGGCGTCGTCATCGCCCCGTCGGTGCTCACCGACTTCGCGCCGCTCTACTGCGAAGAGGGCAGCACGAGCGTCGTCACGCAGTTCGACAAGGACGACGTTGAGTCGGCAGGGCTCGTGAAGTTCGACTTCCTCGGCCTGCGCACGCTCACCATCATCGACTGGGCGGTGCGCACCATCAACGCGGACCGCGCCGCGCGGGGCGAACCGCCGCTCGACATGGCCGCGCTGCCGATGGAGGACCCGCAGACCTACGCGCTGCTCAAGCGCTGCGAGACGACCGCCGTCTTCCAGCTCGAATCGCGCGGCATGAAGGACCTGATCCGCCGCCTGCAGCCCGACTGCTTCGACGACATCGTGGCGCTCGTCGCGCTGTTCCGCCCGGGACCGCTGCAGTCCGGCATGGTCGACGACTTCATCGCCCGCAAGCACGACCGGACCGGGCAGCAGGTCGACTACCTGCACCCCGACCTCAAGCCGGTGCTGCAGTCGACCTACGGCGTCATCCTGTACCAGGAGCAGGTGATGCAGATCGCGCAGGTGCTGGCGGGCTACACGCTCGGCGGCGCCGACCTGCTGCGCCGCGCGATGGGCAAGAAGAAGGCGGAGGAGATGGCGCAGCAGCGCTCGGTGTTCGTCGAGGGCGCGGTGGCGCGCGGCGTCGCGGAGGGCAAGGCGGCGCACATCTTCGACCTGATGGAGAAGTTCGCGGGCTACGGCTTCAACAAGTCGCACTCGGCCGCTTACGCGGTGCTCTCCTACCAGACGGCGTGGCTCAAGACGCATTACCCGGCGGCGTTCATGGCGGCGGTGCTGTCCTCGGACATGGACAAGACCGACAAGGTCGTCACCATCATCGACGAGTGCAACCGCATGGCGCTCGAGGTGGAGCCGCCGGACGTCAACGAGTCGCAGTACATGTTCACCGTGTCGGGCCCGAAGGCGATCCGCTACGGGCTGGGCGCGATCAAGGGTGTCGGGCAGGCGGCGGTCGAGAGCATGCTCGCGGAGCGCGCCTCCGGCGGCCGCTTCAGCGACATCCACGACCTGTGCCGCCGCCTCGACCTGAACCGGGTCAACCGCCGCGTGCTCGAGGCACTGGTGCGCTCCGGTGCCCTGGACTCGTTCGGCGAGAATCGTGCGACGCTGATGCACCAGCTGCCGGGCGCGATGCAGGCCGCGGACCAGAGTTCGCGCGCCGCCGCCGCCGGCCAGGACGACCTGTTCGGGCTCGCCGAGCCGGCGACGCCGGCAACTGCGCAGGCGGCCTCGGTGCGCGAGAGCCTGCCGGACTGGAGCGAGGCGGTGCGGCTCGCCGGCGAGCGCGAGACGCTCGGCCTGTACCTCACCGGCCACCCGATCACCGAGTACGAGAAGGAACTGCGACCGCTCATCAGCGGCCGCATCGCGGACGTGGGCGGCGCGCGGCCCGTGGGCTCGAACGAAGGCGGCTGGCGAGGCCCGGGCCGCAACGTCACCGTGGCCGGCCTGGTGCTCGAAGTGCGCAAGCGGGGCGGTCGCACCAGCTTCGTGCTCGACGACCGCAGCGGCCGCCTCGAGGTGACCATGTTCGAGGACGTCTACCAGCAGTTCCGCTCGCTGGTCGCGAAGGACGCGATCCTGGTGGTGGACGGCGGACTGCGCTGGGACGACTTCATCGAGGACTGGCGCATCACCGCCAGGCGCATCCTCGACGTGGACCAGGCTCGCGAGCAGTATGGGCGGCGCCTCGTGCTGCGCTGGCCCGAGGCGAGCCGCAATGGCGATGCGCGCAAGCTCGTCTCGGCACTCGAGCAGGCCCTGCGTCCGAGTCGCGGAGGGCGCTGCTCGGTCGCCATCCGCTATCGCGGCGACGATGCCGCGGCGTACCTGCAGTTCGGCGAGGACTGGACGGTGCGGCCGACGCGCGAGCTGGTCGAGCGGCTCGGGCAGATCGTCGGGCGCGAGGGCGTCGAGATCGTCTACGCGCCTCGCGTCGAAAGCTGAGCACGACGTTCGCCATCTGTCGGGTGGCGTTCGACGGCTGGAGATGCCTGGCCGGGACGCCGTGAACCCGTCCGTGGGGGCTCCGGGCGCGCCGTCCATGGCGCGCACGGCCCGGCCAGGTGCCTCCCGACGCAGACCATCGCCCTCCAGACGAGTCCTCTCGCTGGCGCATTTCGGCTTCACTCAGCCGACTCGCTGACGCACCCAAACGTTCGCGCAGCGACGATGTAGCAGGCGCGTGCGTGGCGCGAAGCGGGCGCGGTCGCGTGACAAGGCTGCGAGGGTCCGGGCGTGGGGCTCGTTCGACGGGCCGTCGCGCGACATGGACGTCGCGCGCGGAGCCTCCAGGGACGGATTTACGGCGTCCCGTCGAACGAGCCCCACGCCCGGGCCAACGCAGCCGGAAAAGCGCGAAGCGAAGTGAATTTGCGCCAACCGCCCGCCCTGCGGCATCCTCGGCGCCCATGCCACTCAGCTTCCTCGATTTCGAACAGCCGATCGCCGAGCTCGAGGCGAAGATCGACGAACTCAAGTTCGTCTCCTCCGACGCCGAGGTCAACATCGGCGAGGAGATCGCGCGCCTGAGGGCGAAGAGCCGCGCGCTCACCACCAGCATCTTCGCGAACCTCACGCCCTGGCAGGTGGCGCAGCTCGCGCGCCACCCGCTGCGTCCCTACACGCTCGACTACGCGACCGCGATCTGCGAGGAATTCCACGAGCTGCACGGCGACCGGATGCACTCGGACGACCACGCCATCGTGGGCGGGACGGCACGGCTCGGTGGCAAGCCGATCATGCTGATCGGCCACCAGAAAGGCCGCGACACCAAGGAGCGGGTGCGCCGCAACTACGGCATGCCGAAGCCCGAGGGCTATCGCAAGGCGCTCAGGCTCATGCGGCTCGCGGAGCGGTTCCGCCTGCCGATCGTCACGCTCATCGACACGCCGGGCGCCTACCCGGGCATCGGCTCCGAGGAGCGCAACCAGAGCGAGGCCATCGCCCGCAACCTCTTCGAGATGTCCACGCTCAGGGTGCCGGTGATCACGGCGGTCATCGGCGAAGGCGGCTCGGGCGGCGCGCTCGCCATCGGCGTGTGCGACCGGCTGATCATGCTCGAGTACAGCGTCTACTCCGTCATCTCGCCGGAGGGCTGCGCGTCCATCCTGTGGAAGAGCTCGGACAAGAAGGAACTCGCGGCCGAGGCCATGGGCATCACTGCCGAACGCCTGAACAAGCTCGGCCTCGTCGACGAAGTGCTGCAGGAGCCGCTCGGCGGCGCGCACCGCGACCCGCACGCCATGGCCGACGCGCTCGAGGAAGCGCTGCTCAGGCACCTGGGCGAGGTCGAATCGGTTTCCGAGGACGAGCTGCTGGAGAAACGCTACGCCCGGCTGCGCGCGCAGGGCGTTTACCACGCCGGCTGATCCCGGTGGCCTTCGCTACCCCTCGGCTGTCGAAGGCGCTCGAGCAGTGCGTCGCGGCGCTCCCGCAGCCGCCGACGGGATACTGCGTAGCCCTGAGCGGCGGGCTCGACTCCACGGTGCTGCTCGCTGCGCTCGCACGTCTGCGCGACGAAGGTGTCCTCGCGGCGATCCGCGCCTGTCACGTCGATCACGGCCTGCACGCCGATGCAGGCGCCTGGGCGCGGGCCTGCGCACTCCTGGCCGACCGACTCGGGATTTCCTGCGCGCAGTTGGCCGTGGATGCTCGCCACAGGCCCGGCGAAAGTCCGGAAGCCGCCGCGCGCGTCGCACGCTATCGGGCCCTCGCGGCGGCGCTGGGGGAGGGCGAGGTGCTCCTCACCGCGCACCACGCGGACGACCAGCTCGAGGGCATCCTGCTGCAATGGCTGCGCGGCGGCGGACTGCGCGCCGTCGCCGGGATGGGGCGCATGGTGCCATTCGCGGCCGGCTGGCACGCGCGCCCGTTGCTCGAGTTCACGCGCGAGGAATTGCACTCGTGGGCGAGGCGGGTGGGCCTCGAGTGGCTCGAGGACCCGTCCAACCGCGACACGCGGTTCGACCGCAACTACCTGCGGCAGGAAGTTCTGCCGATCCTGCGACAGCGCTGGCCCGCGGCCGCCCGCACCGTGGGCCGCGTGGCGCGCCAGGCCGCCGAGGCGCTCGAGATCGAGTCGTCGCTCGCGACCGCGGATCTCGCGGCGGTCGCCCGCGGCTCGGCGCTTTCGCTCGATGCGCTCCGGATGCTGCCGCCGGCCCGCCAGAACCTCGTGCTGCGGGCCTGGCTGCGCAGCCTCGGCCTGCCCGTGCCGTCGCAGCGCACGCTGGCGGCGCTGCGCCACGACATGCTCGAGGCGGCGCAGGATCGTGTTCCAACCGTCGACTGGCCCGGGGCCGCCGTCCACCGTTATCGCGGCCACCTCTACGCGACTACGCGCGAGGACGAGCGCGTGACGATCCCCGGGGGCGACTGGATGGTCGGCACGACATTCGACCTCGGCGGCCTCGGTCGCCTGGAGCTCGTCGCGGCGACCGGTGCGGGACTGCGACGGGAGGGATTGCCCGCCGTGCTGCAGATCGCGGCCCGTCGCGGCGGCGAGACGTTCCGCACCGCGGGCAGTGCACATCAACGTCCATTGCGCAAGTGGCTGCAGGAGCGCGGCATCCTGCCGTGGCGTCGTGAGCAGGTTCCGCTGGTGAACATCGCCGGTGAGATCGCCGCCATCGGTGATTTCGCGTATGGCGGTGCGCATGCGGCGGCGCCCGGCGAGCCGTCGTGGCTCATCGCCTGGCGAGGGCGCGCTCCATTCACGGAGCGCGAGGCATTCGGGCTCGCCGAAGTGGCCGGCAAGGGTCCGTTACGATAGACTGCTCTCCCGTCGTGCTTCTCCTGCGACGGTGGCTCCCATGACCAAATTCATCTGCGTGACCGGCGGCGTCGTTTCCTCGCTGGGGAAGGGCATTGCCGCCGCGTCCCTGGGGGCGATCCTCGAGGCGCGCGGCCTCAAGGTCACGCTCGTCAAGCTCGACCCCTACATCAACGTGGACCCGGGCACCATGAGCCCGTTCCAGCACGGCGAGGTGTTCGTCACCGACGACGGCACCGAGACCGACCTCGACCTCGGTCACTACGAGCGCTTCGTGCGCATGACGACCGGGCGCAGCAGCAACTTCACCACCGGCCGCATCTACGAGAACGTGATCGCCAAGGAGCGGCGCGGCGACTACCTCGGCGCCACGGTGCAGGTGATCCCGCACATCACCGACGAGATCAAGCACTGCATCCGCCTCGGCGCCGGCGATGCGGACGTTTGCATGGTCGAGATCGGCGGCACGGTGGGTGACATCGAGTCACTGCCGTTCCTCGAGGCGATCCGCCAGCTCGGCGTCGAGCTCGGGCGCAACAACGTGCTCTACATGCACCTGACGCTGGTCCCCTACATCGCGACCTCGGGCGAGATCAAGACCAAGCCCACCCAGCACTCGGTCAAGGAACTGCGCTCGATCGGCATCCAGCCGGACGTGCTGCTGTGCCGCTGCAAGGACCCGCTGCCGCCCGAGCAGCGGCGCAAGATCGCGCTGTTCACCAACGTCGAGGAACGCGCGGTGTTCTCGGCCGTCGATGCCGACGACATCTACAAGATCCCGATGCTGCTGCACGAGCAGGGGCTCGACGCCATCGTCTGCGAGAAGCTCGGCATCAACGCCCCAGCGGCCGACCTCAAGGAGTGGCAGCAGGTGGTGGCGGCCAAGGGCAGCCCCGACCTCACGGTCGACATCGCGATGGTCGGCAAGTACGTCAATCTCAAGGACGCCTACATCTCGCTCACCGAGGCGCTGACGCACGCGGGCCTGCGCACGCGCACGCGCGTCAAGCTCAACTTCGTCGAGGCGACCGACGTCGAGAAGCACGGCGTCGATTGCCTGCGCGGCATGGACGCGATCCTCGTGCCCGGCGGCTTCGGCGAGCGCGGCATCGAGGGCAAGATCCAGGCCGTGCGCTATGCCCGCGAGCACGGCGTCCCCTATCTCGGCATCTGCCTCGGCATGCAGCTGGCCATCATCGAGTATGCGCGCCACGTGGCGGGCCTCGACGGCGCGCACAGCACCGAGTTCAACCGCGCGAGCCCGCACCCGGTCATCGCGCTCATCACCGAGTGGCAGGACCAGAAGGGCACGGTCGAGGCGCGCGACGACCGGTCGAACCTCGGCGGCACGATGCGCCTCGGCGCTCAGGAGGTGCGCGTTTCGCACGGCTCGCTTGCGCACGCCATCTACGGCGCGGACGTGATCCGCGAACGGCATCGCCACCGCTACGAGTTCAACAACACCTACCTGCAGAAGATGATGAACGCCGGGCTGCGCTTCTCCGGCTTCTCGCGCGACGGGCTGGTGGAGATCGTGGAGCTGCCGCAGCACCCGTTCTTCGTCGCGAGCCAGTACCACCCGGAGTTCCGTTCCACGCCGCGCGACGGCCATCCGCTCTTCACGGGCTTCATCCGCGCGGCGCGTGAACACCGGGCGGCCACATTGCCGGCGGCGGCAGGCGCATGAAGCTCTGCGGCCACGAGGTCGGGCCCGGGCGGCCGTTCTTCCTGATCGCGGGGCCGTGCGTCATCGAGAGCGAGGCGCTCGTGGTCGAGGTGGCCGGTCACATGAAGGAGATCACCGGCGAGATCGGCATCCCCTATGTCTTCAAGGCGTCCTTCGACAAGGCGAACCGCTCCTCGCAGGCGAGCTTCCGCGGGCCGGGGCTCGAGGAGGGCCTCCGGATCCTCGCCGAGGTGCGCCGCCAGGTCGGCGTGCCCGTGCTCACCGACGTGCACGAGGACACGCCGATGGCCGAGGTGGCCGCGGTCGCGGACGTGTTGCAGACTCCGGCGTTCCTGTGCCGCCAGACCAATTTCATCCTGGCCGCGGCCTCGCAGGGCAAGCCGGTGAACATCAAGAAGGGCCAGTTCCTCTCGCCGTGGGAGATGCGCAACGTCGTCGACAAGGCGCGCTCCACGGGCAACGAGCAGATCATGGTCTGCGAGCGCGGTTTCAGCTTCGGCTACAACAACCTGGTCACCGACATGCGCGGGCTGGCGGTGATGCGCGAGACCGGCTGTCCGGTAGTGTTCGACGCCACCCACTCGGTGCAGCTGCCGGGCGGGCAGGGCAGTGCGTCCGGAGGGCAGCGCGAGTTCGTGCCCGTGCTCGCGCGCGCGGCGATCGCCGCCGGCGTGTCGGGCGTATTCATGGAAACCCACCCCGACCCGGCGCAGGCGCTGTCGGACGGCCCGAACGCGTGGCCGCTGTCGCGCATGCGTTCGCTGCTCGAGGTGATGAAGCAGATCGATGCCGCGGTGAAGTCGCGGCCTTACGAGGAATCGAGCCTATGACCCGGATCGTCGACATCAAGGCCCGCGAGATCGTGGATTCGCGCGGCAACCCCACCGTGGAAGCGGACGTATTCGCCGAAGGCGGAGTCATGGGTCGCGCCGCGGTACCCTCGGGAGCCTCGACCGGCACCCGAGAGGCGGTGGAGCTGCGCGACGGCGACGAGGCCCGCTACCTCGGCAAGGGCGTGCTCGAGGCCGTCGCGAACGCGAACGGCGAGATCCGCAGCGCACTGCTCGGCCAGGACGTGCGCGACCAGGCCGGCCTCGACCGGCGCATGATCGAGCTCGACGGTACGGACACCAAGGCGCGCCTCGGCGCGAACGCCATCCTCGCCGTGTCGCTCGCGGCGGGGCATGCCGCGGCGAAGCTCGACGGCCACGGCCTCTATCGCCGCCTCGGCGGGCCGGGTCCCAAGGTGATGCCGGTGCCGATGATGAACATCATCAACGGCGGCGCGCACGCCGACAACAGCGTCGACATCCAGGAATTCATGGTGCTGCCGGTCGGCGCGCCGAATTTCGCCGAGGCCCTGCGCTACGGCGCCGAGATCTTCCACACGTTGAAGAAGGTGCTGCACGAGCGCGGGCTCGCCACGGCCGTGGGCGACGAGGGCGGCTTCGCGCCCAACCTGCCGTCGAACGAAGCCGCGCTCGAGACCATCCTGCAGGCCGTCGAGCGCGCGGGTTTCAAGGCCGGGCGGGACGTCTACCTCGGCCTCGACGTCGCGAGCTCGGAATTCTTCCAGGATGGCATCTACGACCTCGCCTCCGAGGGCCGCAAGTTCACCGCCGCGCAGTTCGTCGACTACCTCGACGGACTGGTGGGTCGTTACCCGATCATCACCGTCGAAGACGGCATGGCCGAGGGCGACTGGGAGGGCTGGGCGCTGCTCACGGAACGACTCGGCCGGAAGGTGCAGCTCGTGGGTGACGACATCTTCGTCACCAACACTCGCATCCTGCGCGAGGCCATCGACCGCGGCATCGCCAATTCGATCCTGATCAAGCCGAACCAGATCGGCACGCTCACCGAGACCCTGGCCGCGATCGACATGGCGGCGGCGGCGGGTTACAGCGCGGTCGTCTCGCACCGTTCGGGCGAGACCGAGGACAGCACGATCGCCGACATCGCGGTCGCCACGCAGGCGACGCAGATCAAGACCGGCTCGCTGTGCCGTTCGGACCGCATCGCGAAATACAACCAGCTGCTGCGCATCGAGGCCGAACTCGGCCGCGACGCGAGCTACGCCGGTCGGGACGCGTTCCCCGTGCCGTTGCCCACGGCCGGCGCATGATGCTGCGCATCGTCGCGGCCCTGCTGCTCGTTGCGCTGCTCGCGCTGCAGTACCGGCTGTGGGTCTCGCCCAACGGGATGCGCGACGTGTGGCGCACCCAGAAGGCGATCGAGGCGCAGGCGGAAGAGAACGCACGGCTGGCCGAGCGCAACAAGACGCTGGCCGCGGAGGTGCGCGATCTCAAGGAAGGCCGCACCGCGATCGAGGAGCGGGCCCGTACCGACCTCGGCATGATCGGCACGAACGAGACCTTCTTCCAGGTGGTGCCGCCCGCGGCGGGGCCTGCCGAGGCGCCGGCGGAAGAGCGGCGCACGGCCCAGGCCGACTCGCAATGAATCCCGCGGCACGCCGCTGGGCCATCGTGCCCGCGGCGGGCCGTGGCGAGCGTTACGGCGCCGCGGCGCCGAAGCAGTACGCTCCGCTGCTCGGCCGCCCCGTCCTGTCATGGGCGGTCGGTGCGCTGCTCGCGGAGCCTTCCATCGACGGCGTGGTGGTGGCACTGGCGAGCGGCGACCGGCGCTGGCGCCGGATCCCCGAGGCCGTCGATCCGCGGGTGTCGACCTGCGCCGGCGGCGAGCGACGCGAGCACTCGGTCTCGAATGCGATCGAAGCGCTCGCGGCGCGTGCCCGCGACACCGACTGGGTACTGGTCCACGATGCGGCGCGCCCATGCCTGCGCGCAGAGGACCTGCGGGCGCTCTTCGATGCGCTCGGTGACGAAGCCGTCGGGGGGCTGCTCGCCGTCCCGGTGAGTGATACGCTCAAGCGGCAGGGCGACGATGGCAGGAGCCGCGGCACAGTGGCACGGGAGGGATTGTGGCGGGCCCTGACGCCGCAGGTATTCCGGTACGGACTATTGAGGCGTGCGCTGGCCATGTGTCTCGAGCGCGAGCGGACGGTGACGGACGAGGCGGCGGCCATCGAGGCGCTCGGCTTGCGTCCGCTGCTGGTCCGGGGGCACGGCGACAACCTGAAAATAACGAATCCGGAGGACGGCGCGCTGGCCGCGGCGATCCTCCGCGCAAGGGAGCGATCATGAGGGTGGGATTCGGCTACGACGTGCACGCCTACGGGCCCGGCGACCACGTGATGCTGGGCGGCGTGAGGATCGCCCACGAGCGCGGCGTGGTGGCGCATTCCGACGGCGACGTGCTGCTGCACGCGCTGTGCGACGCGTTGCTCGGCGCGATGGGGCTCGGCGACATCGGCCAGCATTTCCCCGACACGGATCCGCGCTGGAAGGGGGCCGACAGCCGCTCGTTCCTGCGGCACTGTGCGCAACTGCTGCACGAGCACCACTGGCGACTGGTGAACGCGGACCTCACGGTGCTCGCCGAGGCACCGCGGCTCGGCAGTCACCGCAACGCGATGCGGGAACACATCGCCACCGACCTGCAGACCACCGCCGACCGCGTCAACGTGAAGGCGACCACCTGCGAGGGGCTGGGCGCGATCGGGCGCGGCGAAGGCCTCGCCTGCCACGCGGTCGTGATGCTCGCCCACGCGAACGGCAACAATCACGGGCACTGAGCGGGTGGACCTCCCCGTCGCCTATGGACCGCCGCCCGCGAGCGGTCGGATTCGCGTCGCCGCCGAGGACTTCCAGGTCGAGGAATTGCTCGGGTTCGAGCCCGACGGCTCGGGCGCGCACCTGCTGCTGGTCGTGGAGAAGCGCGGCGCGAACACGGGCTGGGTCGCTTCGCAGCTCGCGCGCCTCGCGGGGATCCATCCGCGCGACGTCGGCTACAGCGGCCTCAAGGACCGCCACGCCGTCACGCGGCAGTCCTACTCGCTGCCCTGGCCGGCGGCGGCGCCGGTCGAGGCCTGCCTGGACTGGTGCGGCGAGGGATTCCGCGTGCTCGCGGCCAGTCGCCATGGTCGCAAGCTGCGCCCGGGCTCCCACCGCGGCAACCGCTTCCAGATCCGCGTGCGCGAGTTCACCGGCGACGAAGCGGCGGTCGGGGAACGCCTGCGGCTCATCGCGGGCGGGGGCGTGCCCAGTTATTTCGGGCCGCAGCGCTTCGGTCGCGAAGGCGGCAATCTCGCGCGCGCACGCGACTGGGCCAGCGGGGCGGCGGCACCGCGCGAGCGCTCGCAGCGCAGTTTCCTGCTGTCGGCGGCGCGCAGCGTGCTCTTCAACGAGGTGCTCGCCGAACGCGTTCGCCGCGGCGACTGGAACACGCTGCTGCCGGGCGAAGCCGTCATGCTCGACGGCCGTCGCAGCTACTTCCGCGCCGCCACCCCCGACGAGACCCTGCGCGCGCGCTGCGAGCAGATGGACGTCCACCCGACCGGTCCCCTGTGGGGCGCGGGCGAGTCACCGGCCACCGGCGAGGCGCTCGCGGTGGAGGAGCGCGCCCTGGCGCCGGAGTCGGCCCTGCGCGCGCTCCTCGCGGCGCAGGGACTCGAACAGGAGCGACGCAGCCTGCGACTTCCGGTGCGTGTGCCCGACTGGCAGGTCGCGGACGACGGACTCACGCTGGCATTCGAGCTGCCGCGCGGCACCTTCGCCACCGCCGTGCTGCACGAACTGCTGGCCGAGGCGTGGGATGCCACGGAGTCCGTGGAGGAATGATCAGCGCCGCGCCGTGGTGAGCAGCACGTACGCCGCGCCGGTGCCGCCGTCGACAGGCCTCGCGGAGGCGAATGCCACCACCGCGTCCATGCGGCGCAGCCAGTGGTTCACGACGTGCTTCAACACCGGCCCGCGCGGGCCGGAGCCCCGGCCCTTGCCGTGGATCACCCGCACGCAGCGCTGGCCGCGCGCCGCGGCTTCGCCGATGAAGGTCCGCAACGCCTCGTGCGCGGCGTGCCGACCGAGGCCGTGCAGGTCGATCTCGGCCTCGACCGCATACTGGCCGCGACGCAGACGGCGGAGCACGTCCTCGCGGATTCCGGGGCGGCGAAACGCCAGTTCCTCGCCGGTGTCGAGGATGGCCGGGTCAGCGGGCGGCAGCAGGCTCTCGCGCAGGACGTCGAGCTGCTCGGCGCGGGCGAAGCGGGCCACCGGGCGCGGCCGCGGCGCGGCCGGACGGTGCTCGCGCGGCGGCAGCGGCCGGACTTCCTGCATTGCCTCGCGGAAGGCCTCTGCGTCGTCTTCGGACATGCGTTCAAGTATAGTGCGGCCAATTCCAGCGCGGTCTCCCCCTTGAGAATCCTGGTCAGCAACGACGACGGCTATCGTGCCGAGGGTCTGCAGCGCCTCGCGGATGCGCTGCGCCCGCTTGCCGAGGTCACGGTGGTGGCTCCGGACCGCAATCGCAGCGGCGCCAGCCACTCGCTCACCCTCGACGTGCCGCTCCGGGTCGCCAACTACGGCGAGCGGATGTATTACGTCAACGGCACCCCGACCGACTGCGTGCACCTCGCCATCTCGGGCCTGTTCGACTTCCAGACCGACATGGTGGTCTCGGGGATCAACGACGGCGCCAACCTGGGCGACGACGTGCTCTATTCCGGCACGGTGGCGGCGGCGATCGAAGGACGCTTCCTCGGCCTGCCCACCATGGCCGTGTCGCTCGTGCTGCGTGACGGCCATCGCTTCGACACGGCGGCGCGCGTCGCGAGCGAGCTCGTGATGCGCTTGATGCGCTCGCCGCTGCACGCCTCGATGATCCTGAACGTGAACGTGCCGGACCTGCCGTACGAGCAGCTCGCGGGCTTCAAGGCCACGCGGCTCGGCCACCGCCACCGTTCCGAGTCGGTGGTGCGCACGACCGACCCGCGCGGACGGCCCGTCTACTGGGTGGGTCCGGCGGGCGAGGGCGCCGATGCGGGCGAGGGCACCGATTTCTCGGCCATCGCCGGCGGCTACGTTTCCGTGACCCCGCTGCAGGTGGACCTCACCCGCCACGCCTCGGTTGCCGACATCGGCGAGTGGCTCGTCGGACGGGCGCCCTGAGTGCGAGTCGCGACGTGAGCAATTCGCGCATGACCGGCATCGGCATGACCTCGGCGCGCACGCGCGACCGCCTGATCGCGCGTCTGCGCGAGCAGGGCATCGCCAGCCCCGAGGTGCTCGAGCGCATCCGTGCCGTGCCCCGCCACGTGTTCGTGGACGAGGCGCTCGCGAGTCGCGCCTACGAGGACACCGCGCTGCCCATCGGCCACGGCCAGACGATCTCGCAGCCCTACATCGTGGCGCGCATGACCGAGGCGCTGCTCGAGGGCGGCGCGCCGCGCAAGGTGCTCGAGGTCGGCACGGGCTGCGGTTACCAGACCGCAGTGCTCGCGCCGCTGGTCGTCAATCTCTACAGCGTGGAGCGCATCGCGGCCTTGCAGTTGCGGGCGCGGCGCGTGCTGCGCGACCTGCGCATCACGAACGTCTACATGCGCCACGGCGACGGATTCGAGGGCTGGCCGCCCTATGCGCCCTACGATGGCATCATCGTCGCGGCCGCGGCCATGGCGATCCCCGCGGCGCTGCTCGAGCAGCTCGGCAACGGCGGTCGCCTGATCATGCCCGTCGGCCCCGACCGCGAGCAGCAGCTGATGCGCGTCACCCGGCGCGGCGAGACGTTCGAGCGCGAGGTGCTCGGGCCCGCGACGTTCGTGCCACTGCTGCAGGGACTGAGCTAGGCGACCTCGACGATCAGGGCGGCGGCCACCTTGCGGCCCTCGGCCACCAGTACGTTGTAGGTGCGGCAGGCCGCGCCCGTGTCCATGATCTCGAAGCCGACGCGCGCACGGTACAACGCGGCGAGGATCGCGCGATCCGGGAAGACCTGGCGCTGGCCCGACCCGACCAGCAGCACTTCCGGCTGCAGTGCGATGACGGGCTCGAGGTCGTCGAGCGCGAGCTCCGCCATGCGTCGTGGGCGCCAGTGCTCGATGAGCGTGGTCGCCGTGACGATCAGGCTCGCATCGTAGGACCGGTCGCCGATGCGCAGCACGCCGGGCCCGTAGCCACGGACGACGTGCGCGGTCGAGGGTTGGTCGAGATTGAACTTCATGCGGTTAACATACTTCATGCAGGGTGCCCCGGTCATCGGCGCTGGTCGTTTGCGGCTCGCGTTGCCGTGGCTCGCGGATGCCGCCCGTGCCGCGGTCCGCGACGGCCGGCCGGCTGCGCGCCTGCCGGCGCTCGAGTGGCTGCTCGCACGTGCGCGGCGGACGGAGCAGTCGTCCGCCTGGCGGCAGTGGCTGCTCGCGTCGTGCCAGCTCGACGAGGACGTGATGCGGCGGCTGCCGGCCGGGCCTTGCGCGCATGCCGCGATGCACGGAGTGCTGCCCTCCGGCACCTGGGCCTGCGCGCGTCCGGTGCACCTGCTCACGGGCCTCGATCACCTGCAGTTGTCGCCCGCGCACCTCGACCTCGACGCGACGGAGTCAACGACCCTGCTGGCCGACATCAACCGCCACCTCGATGGGACGGGGTATCGTTTCCACCTCGCGCGCGACGACGACTGGCTGCTCGAGTGCGACCGGTCGCTCGACTGCACGACCGTGGAGCCGACAGTGGCCGCGGGCTGCAACCTGCGTGAGCTGATGCCGGGCGGCCGCGACGGCGCGCAGGTGCGCAGCCTGATCAACGAATTGCAGATGCTGCTGCACGAGCACCCGGTCAACGGGCAGCGCGAGCAGCGTGGCGTGCCGGTCGCCAATTCGCTCTGGCTGTGGGGCTTCGGCGCCGCCTCGCCGCCAGCGCCGGTGGCGCTGCCGCCCCTGTACACCGACGACCCGTGGCTCGCGGGATTGTGGCGTGCGCATGGCTCGGCCACTCTGTCGCTCGGGGAGTTCGCGCAGGTGGCCCGCGAGCGTAGTGACGCCTTGCTCGGCTGGTCGTCCATACCTGCGCCGGATGCGGACGCCTGCCTCGTGCAGGCGGAATCGGCCGTCATGGCGCCGGCGAAAGCGACACTGGAGAGCGGCGGGACGGCCGGCATCGACCTGCTGGTGGGCGAGAGCGCCTTCGCGATCGGACGTCGCAGCCGGCTGGCCTTCTGGAAGCGATCGCGACCGCTGGCCGAGGTGCTGGCGTGATGCGGCGACGCATACTGCGCCGCACCGTGGCGGAAGGCCGTCCGGACGGGTTCCCGCCCTCGCTGCATCCGGTGCTGCGCCGGGCCTATGGTGCGCGCGGCATCATGACCTCCGCCGACCTCGACCACGGCCTCGAGCGATTGCTGCCGGTGAGCACGCTCGGTGGCATCGAGCCTGCGGTGGACCTGCTGCTCGACACGCATCGCAGGGGTGCCAAGGTGCTGGTCATCGGCGACTTCGATGCCGACGGCGCGACCAGCACGGCGGTGGTCGTGCGACAACTCACGCGGCTCGGGTTCGCGGATCCTGGCTTCCTCGTGCCGGACCGGTTCAAGTTCGGCTACGGGCTCACGCCCGAGATCGTTCGCGTGGCGGCGGGCCTCGCACCAGGCCTGATCGTGACGGTGGACAATGGTGTCGCCTCGCTCGAGGGCGTGGCGGAGGCCGGGCGGCTGGGAATTCCCGTGCTCGTCACCGACCACCACCTGCCGGGAGCGGCCTTGCCCGCCGCCGCGGCGATCGTGAATCCAAACCTGCCGGGTGAGTCGTTTGGCTCGAAAGCGCTGGCGGGCGTCGGCGTGGCCTTCTACCTGATGGCGGCGCTCACCCGTCGCATGCGCGACACCGGGCTGGTGCCCGCGGGGCGCGACGTGAACCCGGCCGACCTGCTCGACCTCGTGGCGCTCGGCACCGTGGCCAACGTCGTCCCGCTCGATGCCAACAACCGCATCCTCGTGGCGCAGGGGCTGCGGCGCATCCGTGCCGGCCGCTGCGTGCCCGGATTGCGCGCCCTGCTCGAGATCGCCGGCCGCAGGCTCGAGGGCGTCGTCGCGCAGGATCTCGGATTCCAGGCGGGACCGCGCCTCAATGCCGCGGGTCGCCTCGAGGACATGACGCTCGGCATCGACTGCCTGTTGAGCACGGATGCCGGCGAAGCACGCGAGCTTGCCGGGCGTCTCTCGCAGCTGAACGCCGATCGTCGCCAGCTCGAGACCCGCATGCAGGACGAAGCACTGGTGCAGGTCGACGCGCTGGTGGCGACGCTCGAGGGCGCATTGCCCCCGGGCGTGTGCCTGTTCGACGCTGGCTGGCACCAGGGCGTCATCGGCCTGGTCGCCTCGCGGGTCAAGGAGCGGCTGCACCGGCCCGTGATCGCGTTCGCGCCCGGCGAGCCGGGATGGGTCAAGGGTTCGGCGCGTTCGGTGCCGGGGCTGCACGTACGCGACGTGCTCGACGCCGTCGCCACCAGCCATCCGGGACTGCTGGAGAAGTTCGGTGGCCACGCGATGGCGGCCGGCATGACGCTGCGCGAGGAGCGGCTCGACGACTTCCAGCGCGCCTTCGCGGAGGAGGTCGGGAGGTGCATCGACGCCGACACGCTGTCGGGCGACCTGCACACCGACGGGCCGCTCGAGCCAGGCGAGCTCAACCTGGACACGGCGCTCGCGATACGCGAGGGCGGCCCCTGGGGCGCGGGCTTCCCGGAGCCGTCGTTCGACGGGACCTTTGGCGTCGTCAGCAGCCGCGTGGTGGGCGATCGCCACCTGAAGCTGTCCGTTGCGGCGCCCTCGGGCGAGGTCACCGACGCGATCGCGTTCCGCTACCTCGATGCCCCCGCGGCCGCACCGATCCGGGCGCAGGACCGCGTGCAGATGGTCTTTCGCACGGACGTCAACGAGTACGCGGGCTCGCGCCGGCTGCAACTGGTCGCGGAATGGCTGGTCCCGGTGCCGTGACGGGCGCATGTTAAACTTGACGGCTGTCCCCGGAAGCCCCCCGAAGCATGGAAACGAACCCGATCCACCGCAGCCTCGATGACCTCGCCGAGCGCACCCGGGCGCTCAGGGGGTTTCTTTGACTACGAAGGCCGCAGCGAGCGCCTGACGGAGGTGCTGCGTGAGCTCGAGGAGCCCACGGTGTGGAGCAATCCCGAGCGGGCACAGGAACTCGGCCGCGAGCGCACCAGGCTCGAAGCGATCGTCGGGATGCTCGACAAGCTGAGCGCGGGCCTGGCCGAGGCCGGCGAGCTGCTCGAACTCGCGGAAGCCGAGGCGGATGCGGGCACCGTCGACGCCGTGCAGCGTGACGTGGGCCGCATCGAAGGCGAGGTCGCGCGCCTCGAGTTCCAGCGCATGTTCCCCGGCGAGATGGACTCGCACAACTGTTTCCTCGACATCCAGGCCGGCGCCGGCGGCACCGAAGCGCAGGACTGGGCGCAGATGCTGATGCGCATGTACCTGCGCTGGGCCGACCAGCAGGGGTTCAAGACCGAGGTCACCGACCTGAGCGAAGGCGAGGTCGCGGGCATCAAGAGCTGCTCGATCCGCTTCGAGGGCGAGTACGCCTATGGCTGGCTGCGCACCGAGACCGGCGTCCACCGCCTGGTGCGCAAATCCCCCTTCGACTCGAACGCGCGCCGCCACACCTCGTTCGCCTCGGTGTTCGTCTCGCCCGAAGTGGACGACGACATCAACATCGAGGTGAACCCCGCCGACCTCGAGATGGACGTCTACCGCTCGAGTGGCGCCGGTGGCCAGCACGTGAACAAGACGGAGTCGGCGGTCCGCATCCGCCACCTGCCATCCGGGATCGTGGTGGCCTGCCAGAGCGAGCGCAGCCAGCACAAGAACCGCTCGACCGCGATGAAGATGCTGAAGGCCAAGCTCTACGAGCTCGAGGTCAACAAGCGCAATGCCGCGGCCAAGGTGCTCGAGGACGCCAAGTCGGACGTGAGCTGGGGCAACCAGATCCGTTCCTACGTGCTCGACCAGTCGCGCATCAAGGACCTGCGCACCGGCGTGGAGATCGGCAACACCACGGCCGTGCTGGACGGAGACCTGCAACCATTTCTCGAGGCGAGCCTCAAGCAGGGGCTGTAGGCTGTGGGCTGTGGGCTGTAGGCTGTAGGTAAGAAGCACCATCTCCTACCCACAGCCCACAGCCCACAGCCCACAGCCCACAGCCTTCCGCCCTACAGCCCACAGCCCACAGCCTTCCCCCTCCCCATGTCCGACACCACCCCAGACGTTTCCGAAAACCACCTCATCGCCGAGCGGCGCGCGAAGCTCGAGCGGCTGCGCGAGCGCGGCAACGCGTTCCCGAACGACTTCAGGCGCAACGCCACGGCCGAGGACCTGCACCTGTCGTACGGCGGGCACCCGGCCGAGTGGTTCGACGCGCACGAGGTGCGGGTGGCCGTGGCTGGCCGGATGATGTTCAAGCGCGTGATGGGCAAGGCGAGCTTCGCCAAGCTCAAGGACCGCAGCGGCCTGATCCAGCTGTTCCTGCAGCAGGATCCGCTCGGCGCCGCCTACGAGGAGTTCAAGGGCTGGGACGTCGGCGACATCGCGGGCGCCGAGGGCGTGCTGTTCAAGACGAAGACCGGTGAACTGTCGGTGCGGGCGGAGTCCCTGCGGCTGCTGGTGAAGTCGCTGCGGCCGCTGCCCGACAAGTGGCACGGCCTCGCCGACGTCGAGCAGCGCTACCGCCAGCGCTACGTGGACCTGATCGTCAACGACGACAGCCGGCAGGTGTTCCGTACGCGCAGCCGCATCGTGCAGTACCTGCGCAGCTACCTCGACGCGCGCGACTTCATGGAAGTCGAGACGCCGATGATGCAGGTGATCCCGGGCGGGGCGGTGGCGCGTCCCTTCGTCACGCACCACAACGCGCTCGACGTCGACATGTACCTGCGCATCGCGCCGGAGCTCTACCTCAAGCGACTGGTGGTGGGCGGCTTCGAGCGCGTCTACGAGCTGAACCGCAATTTCCGCAACGAGGGCCTGTCCACGCAGCACAACCCCGAGTTCACGATGCTCGAGCTGTACCAGGCCTACGCGGACTACCGCGAGTTCATGGACCTGGTGGAGCACATCTTCCAGGGTCTCGCCGACACGCTGCTCGGCACGCGCAGCGTCGAGTACCAGGGCAGTACCTACGAGCTCGGCCAGCCCTTCCGCCGGGTCACCGTCGAGGACCTGGTCGTCGAGCACAATCCCGGCATTGATCGTGCGCGTTTGCGGGACGTGGGCTACCTGCGTGAAATCTGCGCGCGGCTCGGAATCGAGCCCTCGCCGGCGGACGGTGCGGGCAAGCTGCAGATCGAGATCTTCGAGAAGACGGGCGAACATACACTCGACCAGCCGACCTTCGTCTACGCCTACCCGGCCGAAGTGTCGCCACTCGCGCGGCGCAATGACGCGGATCCTTTCATCACCGACCGCTTCGAGTTCTTCATCGGCGGGCGAGAACTGGCCAACGGCTTCTCGGAGCTGAACGATGCCGACGACCAGGCCGCGCGCTTCCGCGAGCAGGTCGAGCGCAAGACCGCGGGTGACGAGGAGGCGATGTTCTACGACGCCGACTACGTCCGCGCGCTCGAGTACGGCCTGCCGCCGACCGCGGGCCTCGGCATCGGCGTCGACCGTCTGGTGATGCTGTTCACGAACTCGCCCTCGATCCGGGACGTGCTGCTGTTTCCGCACATGCGGCCGGGGTAGCCGGGAGGAGAGCGCTTAGTGACTGGCGGTTGGTGAAAAACGAAGAAGGCCAGCGATGCCGGCCTGTCTTCGCGGTGCTCGAGCGGATGCAGGCGCGGCTGGAGCACGACCCGACGCTGATGACGGTACGCAGACGAACGGTGGAGCATCCGTTCGGGACGATCAAAGCCAGGATGGGTGCCACCCACTTGTCGTGTCGGCGACTACCGAGGGTGAGCGCCGAGATGAGCTTGCACGTCTTGGCGTACAACCTGAAGCGAGTGATGAAGATCATGGGAACCGGGTCGCTGATCGAGGCGCTGCGCGCCTGATTGCGCCGGGCCTATCACCTGATCGGAAGGAAACGAGCCCGCTGGCTGACTGGACCATCGTTGCCGCGATGCGTTATCACACAGCCTCGGCCATGAAAAGCATCCGCATGCTCACCCAGCGTAAGCGTCATGCCGAGGCCGCATTGACGGCGCGCGGCTGGCGCGTACTTCCATTTCTGGAGACCATGCTGGCTTGGCCCGCCGATCGTCGGCTGAAGCCCCGTCCTCAGTGCGCGGCCAGCGACAGCGCCTCCAGACCCGGTTGGCGCGCATAGACCGGGCAGCGTTTGGTCGCGCGTTCGATCGCCGAGCGGGCGGCCGCGAAATCGCCCCGGCCCATCCAGGCCAGTGCCAGGCGTACGCCAGCGGTCGGCTCCAGTTCCTCCTCGCGCAGCGCCTCAAGCTCTGCATCGACCTCGCGCGCCAACGCCACCGTCATGCGCGCGGGCGCGAGTTCGGCAATCGCCGTGTAGTAGAACGCCCGCGCGGCGCGATCGGCCAGGGTCGCGGTACCGCGCAGGCGATCACGCTCGAGGATCTCCTCAGCACGCAAGTACGCCTCGAGCGCAGCCTCGCGCTCGTCGAGCTGTCGGTAGGCGTCGGCGAGGTTGCCCCACATCTCGTGAATCTCCGGCGCTCCGGTGTCGACTGCGGCGAGCGCTGCCAGCCGCAAGTCGCGGGCCCGCTCGAACTCACCGAGGTAGTAGTGCACTTGGGCCATGAACTCGCGGCCGACGTAAGAATGCGGGGCCACCTCCCCAGCCTGCAGACAGGCTTCGCGCGCGCCCTCAAGGTCGCCGAGGCAAAACCGGAAGGTGCCGAGATTGGCGAGGACGTACTCGTTGACCTGGCGCGCCAGAGCTTGCTCGGCGTCGGCAATCGCTGCTGCGACGTTGCCTGCGTAGTAGCGCGAAGTAGCTAGTGTAGTGTTTCGTTCTGTTCGGGACTTAAGTGGCGATTGGCGCGAATGACCTTCTGCAGGATGTCGCGCGCGCTCCTGGTCCAGATGAACGGTTTGAGGTTGGCGTTGTGATGCGCGACGTACTCGTCGATGGCGGCGATCAGTTCAGGCACGCTGGTGAATACGCCGCGTCGCAGTCGCTCGGTGGTGAGGTCGCGGAAGAAGCGCTCCACCATGTTCAGCCACGAGGCGGAAGTGGGCGTGAAGTGCAAGTGCCGCATGACGGGCTGGCGCTCACGCCCAACTCGGCGGCCGTCTTCCGCGTGCTCCAGCCAGCCGCGATTGCCCATACCGCTTACGCCAGCGCGCGACCTGCACGCGCCCCACCCCCAGTTCCTCGGCGATGTCCTTACGTTCCGCATCCCGTCAGCGGCCAGCAGTACGATGCGCGCGCGGCGCGAACCCAACGCTCGTGAGTTTGGAGCGACCGGATTCACATCAGTTCCATCAAGAACAGCACACTACACTAGAGCGAGGCAGCCCCGCGACGTCCCGATGAACGGCGGTAACCAACCCGCGGATATCAGCATGATCCATCGTCGCGACAAAGCGACCGCGCGTCGCGTCGCCCCTTCGGTGTGAACATCGGCCCTCGATATGGAGCACGACAACCGTGAGAAACTCGCTCACCCTGCTCGACAAGGTCAGGCCATATCAGCCCGGATATCTCACGCTCAGGCGGGCATTCTCGAGCGCAGCCTCGAGGTACTGGCTGGCACACGCGCGCCACTCCTCGGGTGTGCGGCCGTCCGGCTCGCCTGCCCGCCACGTGTAGAGCTTCGCGCGTGTCGCGGCGCGGTGGCTGCGATAGAAGCAGAGCAGTTGCTCGGGCGCGTCGTCGGACCGGCGCCTCGGGCATTCGCGCAGCAGCCATCGTCCGGTGGCGGCGTGCCCGAGCCGCGCGCACTCGAGCTCGAGGAAGCACAGTTCCTCGGCGCGGTCGAGGATGCGCAGGTGCAGGTCGAATGCCAGGCAATCGATCACGGCCGGAGGCTCGGCGGGCAGGATGTGCTCGGGCCCCGGGTCCCCGTGCGCCTCGATCACGCAGCCGCGTTCGATCCGTGACGCGAGCGTGGATCGCCTGCCAGCGAGGAACGCGCGTTGATGCCCGCGGAGCACGGCCGCGCGCCCGGCATCGAGGGCTTCGAGCAGGCGTGATTCGCTCCCGTCTGCGCATCGAGCCGACGCAGGAACGCCGCAGGGTCCGAGATCTCAGGCTCCGAGGATGCGTGAAAGGCGGTCAGCAGGTCCACGATGTGCTCGAGGGCGCGCTCGCCTGTCTCACCTCGCACGAGTGCCGCGTCGAGCATGCGGTCGCGATCGAGGCGGCGCATCTCGACCAGCCAGTCGACGATCCCGCCGGGCTCGTCGAGCGCCCGGCGTCCCGATGCATTCACGACCAGCGGCACCGTGCGACGGTACACGTCCGGGGCGAGTCGGCGATTCAGCCGAACCTCGTGCTCGGAATCGCGCTGCCGGGCCGCGAGGGTGCTGTAATCCATCGTGTCGCGCCGCACGGGCTTGTGCAGCTTCAGCGCTCGTTCGCCGGCCAGGAACACCCGGGCGAAATGCGTCTCGACAGCTTCGTCGCCGGGTCCGCACGAACCGTGCAGGTAGTCGATCTTGTCGGCCAGTTCGATGGCAGGAGCGTTGCGCATGAAATCCGCGCTCTTTCCATCCGAGCATGGCACTTTGGTGCATGTGCGAATGGCGCGCCGATCGTGCGGAGGCGGGCCGCGCGGTGGCGTGCCGGTGGGTTGCGAAGTTGCGCAGGCCATGCAGCTGCCGCTCGACGTTCTGGTCGTGCGCAAGCCGGGCCTGCCTTCGCAACCTGAGCTTGCCATGGGCGCAATCGCGAGCGGCGGCGCCGTGCTGCTGAACGAGGACGTCGTGCGTCAGCTCGGCGGCCGCGCGGAGGTGCTCGAGGCAGTGCAGCAGCGCGAACTGGCGGAACTCGAGCGCCGCGAACGCGCCTGCCGTGGCGCTCGCCCGCCGCTCGAGATGGCGGGTCGCGATGCGATCCTCGTGGACGGCGGCCTCGCGACTGGCGCCACGATGGAGGCAGCGCTGCGCTCGCCGCCTGGTCGGCTCGAGGCCGCGGACCCAGGGGAATAAGCTGGCTCCACGCTCACTGCCGACGCGTCGATCTGGTGCGTTGCACCCCATTCCCGCACCAGCGACGGGCGCAAGCCTGATCGTGGCCGGTTCATGCCCGTGCGAAAAGCATGCCGAAACGCGGGGTTTCTCGCGGCCGCGCCCGCATGGCATGAATCCTGCTTGGTCAGGCCAATCAGCACTTGGAAAGGAGCGCATGCGCATGTCGACACGACGTCCAGATTTCCGGCAGGCCACGACGGGTATCGTGGCTGCATTGATATGCGGCATGAGTCCTGCCGCCCCCGCCCAGGAAGCCGCGCCGGCGGCAGCGGATCAGACCGGCACCGTGCGCAAGGCTTCGCGCGCGAAAGACGCCGGACTCGAAGAAGTCGTCGTGAGCGGCACACGCGTCTCGGAGGCTGCCGTCGCCATCGGCACCGACGAGTCCAGCAACACGATTTCCATCACACGGGAGGCGCTGCTGTCGGCGCCGGCCGGAATTTCGGGCCTCAAGATGCTGGAATCGCTGCCGGGATTCAACGTCCAGGCCAACGATGCCCTGGGCCTGTACGAGTTCGGCAATTCCGTGTTCGTGCGCGCCTTCAATTTCCAGCAGATCGGCTTCCTGCTCGACGGAATTCCGATGGGCCGCAGCGATCAGTTCGGCGGCAGCCCCATCTTTCGCTATGTGGACAACGAAAACCTGGCGCGAGTCACCGCGTCGCAGGGCGCCGGCGATGTTTCGCTGCCGACTTACGCGTCGCTGGGTCCGATCGTGCAGTACTTCTCCCTCGACCCGGCGGCCGAGGCGGGAGCCACGTTCGCGCAGACCTTCGGCAGTGACGATCTGAGCCGCAACCTCATCCGTATCGAGAGCGGCGAATACCACGGACTGTCCGGCTATGTCAGCCGTTCGAAGATCGACAGCGATCTGTGGCGCAGCCCCGGAACGATCGATCGCGAGCACATCGAAGGCAAAGTGAGATACCAGATCGGAGAGGATAACGACCTGACATTCAAGGTCGTCTACAACGACTTCTTCGACTTCGACACGCCGGCCATCACCGAGGCGCAGTATCACGGTACCGCTGGCGACGTCTTCGGCCGCAGCGGACGCTACTTCGGCTACCTGGGTTACGTACCGGATCTGCCGCCTACAGTGCCGGGCATCGCCTTCTCCAATTCCAGTCACAACCAGTACTACCTGCAGGCCGTCAACCAGCGCACCGATTACCTCTACGGACTGACGGGCCGCTTTGGGTTCGGTGCCGCAGGCCGCCTGGAGGCTACGGGTTACTACGAGGACAAGGAGGGCTACGGCGTCTCGCCCGAGGCGTACGCTACGTCGCTCAACAACTACAATGCAGAGCGTCTGGTCGTTCCCGGCCTGTTCGAGCCCAAAGGCCTGCAATATGGGCTGTCGACGGTCGAGGGCGAGCGCTACGGCCTGACCGTGGGTGTCACCTACCCACTTGGCGATCACGAAATCAAGGCCGGCTTCTGGGTCGAGACGGACGAGTACCATCGGACACAGGCCCGCTACAACCAGGCCGGTGGCAATCCGGCAGGCCAGCCGCTGCTCGACGAGCCGGTGCACCTGCAGCGTGACTATGAGTCGACGCGGGATACCGTCCAGTTGTATGCGAAGGACGTGGTGTCCCTGTTCGACGATGGCCTGAAACTCGAGTTCGGGGCACGCATGCTCGACCTCGATTACGAGATCAAAGGCTATCGGAATCCCGCCGACTACATCAATTCCCGCCAGCCCCGGCTGACGGACAGCTGGAGCGATTCCGTGCTGCCGCAGGTGGGGCTGGTTTACTCGCTCAATCCCACCGACCAGTTTTTCCTTTCTTACGCGGAGAACATGGCGTTGCCACGTGGCGCCGACGACATCTTTTCGGCCGCGAGTCCGGCTGCGCCCGGGCCGGACGCCGAGACTTCCGATAACTACGAAATCGGCTACCGCACGAACCGCAGGACGTTCAATGCCGCACTCGCGCTCTACTACACCGCTTTCGACAATCGCCTCGAGCAGTTTTCGGCACTGGTGCCCGGCAGTGCCACGACGGAGAGCTTCTTCCAGAACGTCGGCGGCGTGGAGTCCTATGGCGCCGAGCTGAGCGGGGTCTGGAAACCGGAGGCGCTCGGTGGCCACGTATTCCTGAGCAGCAACGTGAGCTACAACCAGGTCGAATTCCAGGACAGCCGTCCCGGGCTCGACATCAAGGGCAACAATGTTCCGGATAACCCCGAGTGGCTTGTACAGGGGTCCATCACGTACGAAACGACTTCCTGGCTCGTGATGAATCTTGCAGCCCGGTACGTGGGCGAACGCTTCAGCAATTTCACGAATACCCAGGAAATCGGCGGCTACACAGTCTATTCCGCCTACGTCGATATCGGTGAACCGGGTGTCGAAATCGGGCCTTTCAAGAACCTCCGGGTCCGCTTCAATGCGGAGAACCTGACCGACAAGGATTATCTCGGCAATATCTTTGCCACGACCAGCAGCCCCGCATTCTTCCGTCCAGGTCCGCCACGTACCTATCTGCTGACGCTCACGGCGGGACTGTAGGGCGGAGATGCAGATGACCAGAATGCAGAAATGCCGGGCGCTCGCCGCGGCGTTGAGCAGCCTCATGCCCTCGGCGTTGCTCGCCGCGACAGCCCCGGCGGCCAGCGCGTTGCACGAGGAGTTGTTGACGCTCGATACGCACCTCGACACGCCGTTGCACCTGGCGCGCCCCGGCTGGGACATCCTGCAGCGGCACAGTCCTGATCAGGACCCGGCGCAGGTGGACTGGCCGCGGATGGTCGAAGGAGGACTGGATGGCGGCTTCTGGGTCGTGTTCACGCCGCAGGGCCCACGCACGCCAGCAGGCTACGTCGCCGCCCGCGACTACGCGCTGCAGGTCACCCTGCGCATTCGGGAAATGGTCGCCCGGAATCATGACAAGTTCGAGCTCGCGACGACGGCGGAAGACGCCGAACGTATCGTGGCAGCCGGCAAGCGCGTCGTTTACATCAGCATCGAGAATGGCTATCCGCTGGTCCACGACCCGACTTTGCTGAAGACATTCCACGACCTCGGCGTGCGCATGCTCGGCCTCGTTCATACCGCGCACAACGACCTGGCTGATTCGAGCACGGACCTGCGCGGATCTCAGGATGGCAAAGAATGGGGTGGTCTCAGTCCGCTCGGCCGGCAGCTGATCGTGGAGAGCAATCGCCTCGGTATTCTGCTCGACGCATCGCACGCCTCGGACGACGTCCTGGATCAGATGATCGCTTTGTCGCGCGCGCCCATCATCCTGTCTCACTCCGGCTGCAAGGCCGTGTACGACCATCCGCGCAACGTCGACGACCAGCGCTTGCGCAAGCTCGCCGCGGCGGGCGGAGTCATCCAGATGAATTCCCTGAGCGAGTACCTTGCGCCTCTGCCCGTCGACCCACGGCGCGGCGCGGCCATCGCGCAACTCATGGCTCGTTACGGAGACCTTGCGACGCTCACGCCGGAGAAGCTGCAGGAACTGATGCAGCAGCGCCACGCACTGGGCATGGAATATCCGGCACCCAAGGCCACTTTCGAGGACTACATGCGCCACCTGCTGCATGCCCTGGAGGTGGTTGGCCCCGACCACGTCGGCATCGGCGCCGACTGGGACGGGGGCGGTGGCGTGACGGACATGCCCGATGTCGCGAGCATTCCGGAAATCACCGAGCACCTGCTGCGCGCGGGTTACTCGCGGCAGGATCTCGAGAAAATCTGGGGCGGCAATGTATTGCGCCTGCTGCGGCAGGTCGCGGCGTTGCGGCAGTGACCACGCCCGGCCCGATTTCCCGTCGCAGCTTCCTGAACCTGATTGGCGCGGCCGGCGGTTCCGCGGCTGTCCATCGGGCCGCGCTGGGACTCGGGCTGCTGCCAGTCGTTGCGCAGGCGAGCCGGCCGGATATTGCGCCGCTCGGTCATGAGCGCCGCCGCGTCCTGATCCTGGGGGCCGGTATTGCGGGGCTCACCGCGGCATACGAACTCAGCCGCGCCGGTTACGATTGCCTCGTCCTCGAAGCCTCGCACCGCGCTGGCGGCCGCAACCTCACGCTGCGGCACGGCGATCGCGTCGATGAGCTCGGTCACAGCCAGGTCTGCGAGTTCGATGCGGATCCGCATCTCTACTTCAATGCCGGACCCGCCCGCATTCCCGGGCAGCATGCGGCATTGCTCGATTACTGCAGGGAATTGGGCGTCGAGCTGGTCCCGTTCATCAACGATAACCGCAGCGCCTGGCTGCAGGATGACGCCGCCTTCGGCGGCAAGCCGATCCGCATTCGCGAGTACCTTGCCGATACGCGAGGGTTCATGGCCGAGTTGCTGGCGAAGAGCCTGCGCGCGGAGCAGCTGGATGCGCCGCTGTCGGGCGCCGACCTGCAGCGCTTGCGCGACCTCGTGCAGGCCTTCGGCGATCTGGACGCGGCTGGTTCGTATCGGGGTTCGGCGCGCGCCGGGCATGCCACGGGGGGATTCACCGCGCCGGCCGAACTCAAGCAGGTGCTCGGCCGGCCGGAATTGCTGCAGATGGGCGTCGGCCAGACCGCGATGAGTTTCGCGGAAATGGAGGACCAGGCGCCGATGATGATGGAGCCGGTCGGCGGCATGGATCGCATCGTGGACGGGTTCATGGCCCGGGTCGGCAAACGGGTGCAGACGCGCTGCCAGGTCGAATCGATCGAGTTGCGCGAGCGTGGCGTCCACGTCGTCTATCGCTACCGGGGTGAACGGCACGCAGTCAGCGCCGACTTCTGCCTCAACAGCATTCCCATGCAACTGCTGGCGGGGATTACCCACAACTTCCCGGCCGATTACTCCGCTGCATTCACTGCGGTTCCGCGCGGCAAGCTGCTCAAGATCGGCTTGCAGGCGAAGGAGCGGTTCTGGGAACGGGAACGGATTTACGGAGGAATCTCCTGGACGATGCAGGACATCGTCCAGATCTGGTATCCCTCGCACGGCATTCACCGGCAGAAGGGCGTCATTCTCGGCGCGTACACCTATGCCGATGCGACGGGAGACAAGATCGCGCGGCTCGCCCCCGCGGAGCGGCTCGAGTTCGCTCTCCGCCAGGGCGAGAAGGTCCACCCCGACTATCGCCAGTACATCGAAAACGGCGTCAGCATCCCGTGGCAGCGCATGAACCACATGCTTGGTTGCGCGGCACGATGGAGCGACGAACTGCGGACCCGCTGGTTCAAGCGCGTCCAGGATCCGGAGGGGCGCCATTACCTGATCGGCGATCAGATCAGTTACCACCCGGGCTGGCAGGAGGGTGCGATTCAGTCGGCCTTCTACGCGATCAGCGAAATTGACCGGCGCGTTCGGGCCGAAGCACCGGTGGGGACACCACGCGCATGAACGAATCGTCGCCGAACCCGGACCGAATGCGCGCGTTCGTGACAGGCAGGCTGACCTGGGCGCGCAGGAGCATCGCCGTCGCCGTCCTGACGGGGTTGTTGACGAGCCTGCCGGCCTTTGCCCGGGAGACCGATTTCGCGTATTGCACTGTTTGCCACGGCACAGCGGGAGGCGGAAACGCGGCGATCGGGGCGCCGCGACTTGCGGGTCTCGACGCGTGGTACGTGGAGCGCCAGTTGCGGGCCTTCACCGAGGGCTGGCGTGGTGGCGCTGACGACGACGACGGTGGTGAGCAGATGCGCGCGGTCGCGCTGGCATTGCGCGATGCATCGGCCACGGCGGGCGCGGTGAAGTACGCGGCGGCCTTGCGCGTGGATCCGCGCAGACCCGTGCTCACCGGCAACGCCGACCACGGGAAGCAACTCTACACGGCCTGCGCGGCATGCCATGGACAACAGGGTGAAGGCAACGCCGCGCTCGGCGCGCCTCGCCTTGCGCAGCAGAACGACTGGTACCTCGTGCGTCAGATCGACAAGTATCTGCGGGGCCTTCGTGGCGTGCATCCACAGGACACGACTGGCCTGCAGATGCGAGCGGCCGCGACGGCGACCCTCGAGGATCAGCCGGCAATCGACGACGTCGTCGCCTATATCGGCACGTTGTGAATCACGCGGACGACGCAGGCACGTATGATTGAAGGAGCACCGGCCGCGGAGCCGGCTCGGGAATTTTCCATCCTCGATTCCGAAGGGAGGTTGAACATGAAGAACTGCACGGGCCGACCAGCGGCCCGCGTGAAGACGACGGTCGCTGCGCTCATTGCTCTCGCCGCGCTGCCGACCGCCGATGCGGCTGATATCGTCCGCCATCCGCTCGGCGGCACCATGTCCTTCCCCATTGCACGCGCCGTCGAAGTGCCGGCGGGCTACCGTGTCATTCACCACAGCGGTCTGACACCAGCGCCCGCCGACCCGAAGGCCGAGCAAGGTACGCCGGCCTACTGGGGCGACACGAAGACGCAGACGCTTTCGGTGTTCGCACGCATGCAGCAATCGCTTCAGTCGATGGGTCTGGGCTTCGCTGACGTCGTGAAGATGACGGTGTTTCTCGCCGGTGACCCCGCGCTCGGCGGCCGCATGGATTTCAAAGGCTTCATGGAGGCCTACAGCCAGTTCTTCGGCACGAAGGAACAGCCGAATCTTCCAGCGCGTTCCACCGTTCAGGTGGCCGGACTCGTGGCGCCGGGCATGATGGTCGAGATCGAGGTGGTGCTCGCCAAGCCGGGGCCGTAATCGAATCGATTGGACTGCCGCGTGAGCGATTCGAAGTCCTCGACAGCGGTCAGCGACAGGCCGCGCCGTCTCGCCCCGGCGACGATCGCATCGGCGAGCGGGTGTTCGCTGCCCTGGTCCAGGCTGGCCGCGAGTCGCAGCACCTCCTCGGCGGGGCAAGGGTCATGGCCGATCACCTCCCGGAAGGCCGGGCGCCCCTGCGTCAGCGTGCCCGTCTTGTCGATGATGAGCGTGTCGATGGTGCGAAGGCGTTCGATGGCCTCGGCATCACGGAACAGCACCCCGCCTGCGCCGCCCGGCCGGTCGCGACCATGATGGACATCGGCGTGGCAAGACCGAGCGCGCACGGACAGGCGATGATCGGCACTGCAACTGCGTTGACGACGGCATGGGTCCACGACGGGTCGGGCCCGAAAGCGCCCCAGACCAGGAACGTTGCGAGGGCGCTCGCCAGCACCGCCAGCACCGCCAGCACGAACCAGAAGCCGACCTTGTCGGCACGGACGACGAGCGCGCCCACGCCATTGAGCGTGGCACCGATCACATTCGCGCCCGGCAGCTTCTCGACGGGAATCGGTTCGCCCGTGAGCGTCGATTCATCGACGCTGGAACGACCTTCGATCACTTCGCCGTCCACCGGCACCTTCTCGCCGGGGCGCACGCGCAGTCGATCACCGACATGGAGGTGAGCCAGGGGGATGTCTTCCTCCGTCCCGTCGTCCCGCAACCGGCGCGCCGTCTTCGGCGCGAGTCCGAGCAGCGCCTTGAGGGCCGCCGACGTGCTCGAGCGCGCCTCGAGTTCGAGGACCTGGCCCAGCAGCGTCAGCGAGACGATGATCGCGGCCGCCTCGAAATACACCGAGACGCGCCCATGCTCACGGAATGACTCTGGAAACAGCCCCGGTGCCAGCGTGGCGACGACGCTATAGGCAAAGGCGGTACCCACGCCGGTCCCTATCAGCGTCCACATGCCGGGACTGCGGTTGGCGATCGACTGCGCCCAGCGCTGGAAGAACGGCCAGCCAGCCCACGGCACCACGGGTGCCGTCAGTGCCAGTTCGATCCAGGTTCGAACCACGGGCGACACGACGCTCGATGCATGTCCGAACATCGCCACGGCCAGCACCAGGATCGAAAGCGGCAGCGTCCGCCAGAATCGGCGCCGGAAGTCTGTCGGTTCGGCATTCTCGCCGTCGTCCAGGGCCGGCATGACCGGCTCGAGCGTCATTCCGCAGATCGGACACGTGCCCGGCTCGCAGCGACCCGCCCGGGACGTGCCGTTCCGTTGCGTCGCCCGAAGGGCTGGCAGGAGCTTCCGTGAACAAAGAGCCTGCTTTTGGTTCCCTTCTTCTTGCGGGCCTGGCCCTCACTGCATGCGGTGGCGGTGATGGAGGTAGTTCCGGAACCGATTCAAATCCGCCTCCAGCCACTGTTGCGGCCGTCGGCGCGTGGAAGGGCACGATCACTTCCACGGACTCGGGTCAAACGAGCCAGGCCGTGGGCACGGTCACGGACGATGGGCGGTTCCATCTCATGACGGCCACCGGCGTCAACTAGTGTAGTGTGCTGTTCTTGATGGAACTGATGTGAATCCGGTCGCTCCAAACTCACGAGCGTTAGGTTCGCGCCGCGCGCGCATCGTACTGCTGGCCGCTGACGGGATGCGGAACGAAGGACATCGCCGAGGAACTGGGGGTGGGGCGCGTGCAGGTCGCGCGCTGGCGTAAGCGGTATGGGCAATCGCGGCTGGCCGGTATCGAGCGCGACTTGCCGCGCGGCGCGCCGCCGGCCAAGGTCGATACGGCACGACTGGTGAAGTTAACCACGCAGAGCAAGCCAGCGGCAGCCACACACTGGAGCACGCGGAAGACGGCCGCCGAGTTGGGCGTGAGCACCAGCCCGTCATGCGGCACATGCACTTCACGCCCACTTCCGCCTCGTGGCTGAACATGGTGGAGCGCTTCTTCCGCGACCTCACCACCGAGCGACTGCGACGCGGCGTATTCACCAGCGTGCCTGAACTGATCGCCGCCATCGACGAGTACGTCGCGCATCACAACGCCAACCCCAAGCCGTTCATCTGGACCAGGAGCGCGCGCGACATCCTGCAGAAGGTCATTCGCGCCAATCGCCGCTTAAGCGCCAAACAGAACGAAACACTACACTAGCCGCTTTCCGTGATCTCGTACGGAAGCGGCCGCGGCTCGGCCTTCCTCCCGTCCTCCAGGACGAGATCGCGCCCACTCGCTTCCAGCGCCGTCACGGCGAGCACCTCGACACCGTCCGCCACGGGCGCACTCATCAGGACCTCGCCGACCTTGGTGCCGTCGCGAAGCAGGCCCGCCATGGGCGCGGGCTCGGGCCCCGGTGGCAGGTGGTAGCGGAACGTGCGGCGCTTGATGCGGCCCAGGTGCTGGGTGCGGGCGACGATTTCCTGGCCCGTGTAGCAGCCCTTCGTGAAGCTGATGCCGTCGAGCAGGTCGAGGTTCAGCATCTGCGGGATGAAGGCCTCGGCGGTGGCGGCGTGCACCTGGGGCAGGCCGGCGGCGATGTCGGCCGCACGCCACTCCTGCTCGATCCGCGGGTTCGGTCGATCGAGCGACAGGCCGGCGATGGAGCGCCAGGCGGTCCCCGGGGCGGCGAGCACCTTGCGACCGGGTGCGTAGTCGAACGACACCATGCTGGTGGCGCCGGCCTGGGGCACCGGCGACATCGTGCGCGTGGCGTCAAAGGTGGCCGGGTCGGAGGAATCGGTCAGCAAGGCCGGGCCCATCCAGCCCGCCTGCAGGTCGTGCGCGACTTCGATCGCGACTTTGGCCCGCAGGACGTACTTGCGCAGGTGGGTGGTGACCCGCTCGGCAAGGTCGGCGGGGAGCAGGGCGTGGACGCCGTCGGCACTCGCGTGCAGGCGCAGCAGTGCGATCACGCGTCCCTGCGGGGTCGTGCACGCGGCGAGCTGGGTCGGCCCGTCGGCGAGCAGGCGCGTGTCGCTCGTCAACTGTCCCTGCAGGAAAGCGGCGGCATCCGGTCCGGCGAAGCGCAGTACACCGAGAAACGGCAGCAGTGCCGCGTGCACCGACTGGGTGGATTCGTAGGTCGTCATGGTGCCCGGATTCTACGGTCTCGGGCGCCGTCCGGAGCATCCGGCCAGGACTCGTCGAAGCCGGAATGGTCGCTTTTCCCCGCGCCGGATTTGCCTTCGTTTTCAGTGTGGTGAATGGTTCGCAGATCTGGCAGACTGTTTTGCTGTGTCACCTGATGCGCCGCAAGAAAAGCCACTGCCCGAGCCCGTAGCGCCTGGTGCCGCCAGGCCGGGCACCGGCGCCTCGCAGCCGGCCCCGCCGCCCCGCGAGATCGGTGGACGAACCGGCCCGGAACCCACCCGCTACGGCGACTGGGAGAAAGGCGGGCGGTGCATCGACTTCTAGCGGTGGGCCCCGAGAGGTAAAGCAAGCATGCCGAAGCCGAACCGGCCGTTGTCCCCGTTCATGCAGTACCGCTGGCAGTACACCAACACGCTGTCCATCCTGCATCGGGTCACTGGCATCCTGCTCAGCCTGTCGTTCTTCGTGCTGGTCTACTGGCTGGTGGCGACCGCCGGCGGGCCGGAGCGCCACGCCGCCGCCGTCGAAAACCTCGGTTCCCCGTTCCTGAAGCTGGTGATGTTCGGCGGCCTGATGAGCTTCTGCTACCACCTGCTGAACGGCGTCCGGCACCTGTTCTTCGACGCCATCGTCGGCTTCGACCGTCCTGCGGCGCGTGCGAGTGGCTGGGCGGTGGCCATCGCATCCGTCATCCTGGGGATTACGTTCTGGTTCCTGCTCGGTGCGAGCCTCGGGGGTGCGGCATGAGCCTGCGCAGTCCCCTCGGCCGCGTGCAGGGCCTCGGCTCGGCGAAGTCCGGTTCCTCCCACTGGATCGGCCAGCGCGTCACGGCCGTCGCGCTCACGCTGCTCGGCATCTGGTTCGTCGTCTCGCTGCTCGCGCTCGGCGGCCTCGGGCACGATCGCGTGGTGGCGTGGCTCGGCGCCCCGCTGCAGTCGATGCTCGCGCTGCTGTTCGTGCTCGTCGCCGCCTGGCACGCCAACCTCGGCCTGCAGGTCATCGTCGAGGATTACGTCGGAGCCCGGGGCACGCGCATCGCCGTGCTCGTCGTCGTCAAGTTCGCGCTCATCGTCGCCGCCGTCGCCGGCGTGCTCGCCGTGCTGCGCATCGCCCTCGGAGTCGCGGCATGAGTTCCTACACGTTCACGGACCACACCTATGACGTCGTCGTGGTCGGGGCCGGTGGGGCCGGGCTCCGCGCGACTTTCGGCCTCGCGGAAGCGGGCTCGAGCACCGCCTGCCTCACCAAGGTCTTCCCGACCCGCAGCCACACGGTGGCGGCGCAGGGCGGCATCAGCGCCGCGCTCGGCAACATGGGCGAGGACGACTGGCGCTTCCATTTCTACGACACCATCAAGGGCTCGGACTGGCTCGGCGACCAGGACGCCATCGAGTTCATGTGCAAGGAAGCGCCCGCCGCGGTGATCGAGCTCGAGCACTACGGCGTGCCGTTCTCCCGCACCGAGGACGGCAGGATCTACCAGCGCCCGTTCGGCGGCATGACGACGCACTACGGCAAGGGCATCGCCCAGCGCACCTGTGCGGCGGCCGACCGCACCGGCCACGCGATGCTGCACACGCTCTACCAGCAGTCGCTCAAGCACGAGGCGCGCTTCTTCGTGGAGTTCTTCGCGATCGACCTGATCATGCAGGACGGCGCCTGCCGCGGCGTGGTGGCGCTCGAACTGGCGACCGGCCAGTTGCACCGATTCCGCGCACAGAAGGTGATCCTCGCGACCGGTGGCTACGGCCGCACGTATTTCTCGTGCACGTCGGCCCACACCTGCACGGGCGACGGCGGCGGCATGGTGCTGCGTGCGGGCCTGCCACTTCAGGACATGGAGTTCGTGCAGTTCCACCCCACCGGCATCTACGGCGCCGGCTGCCTGATCACCGAGGGCGTGCGTGGCGAAGGCGGCTATGTGACGAACTCGGCCGGCGAGCGGTTCATGGAGCGCTATGCGCCGAACGCCAAGGACCTCGCCTCGCGCAACGTCGTGAGCCGCTCGATGACCATCGAGATCCGCGAAGGGCGGGGCGTGGGCCCGCTCAAGGACCACATCCACCTGCATCTCGAGCACCTGGGGCCGGACGTGATCCGCGAGCGCCTGCCTGGAATCGCCGAGACCGCACGCATCTTCGCCGGCGTGGACGTCAACAAGGAACCGATCCCGGTGCTGCCGACCGCGCACTACAACATGGGCGGAATTCCCTGCAACGTGCACGGCGAAGTCGTGACACTCAGGGACGGTGATCCGGACTCCGTCGTGACCGGGCTCATGGCCGTGGGGGAGGCGGCCTGCGTGTCGGTGCACGGCGCGAACCGCCTCGGCTCGAACTCGCTGCTCGACCTCGTGGTGTTCGGCCGCGAAGCCGCGCGGCACTGCGCTGCCACGACGCAGGCCGGTGCTGCGCAAGCCCCGTTGCCGAAGGACGCCGGCGACCTGGCCGTGAGCCGGCTCGATCGCTTGCGCAACGCGAACGGTTCACGACGGACCGCCGACATCCGCCACGACATGCAGCGCACCATGCAGAATCACGCGACCGTGTTCCGCACCGGCGAGTCGCTGAACGAGGGCGTGCGCAAGCTCGCCGCGGTCTGCGAGTCCGTGGCCGACGTGAAGGTGAGCGACCGGGCGCTGGTCTGGAACACGGACCTCGTCGAGACGCTGGAACTCGAGAACCTGCTTGGCCAGGCCGTAGCGACCATGCATTCCGCGGAGAACCGCAAGGAGAGCCGCGGCGCCCACGCGCGCGAGGACTACCAGGAACGCGACGACAAGGAGTGGCTCAAGCACACGCTTGCCTGGGTGGGCGAGGGCGGCGATGTGCACATCGACTACCGCCCGGTGCACCTGAACACGCTCACGAGCGACGTGGAGCCCGTCCCGCCGAAGGCCCGGACTTACTAGCGGATAGTGAACAGCGGATAGCGGATAGTGAAAGAAGCGCCGTCAATGACTGCTTTCCATGCCCGCCGTGCTGCACTTGCTGCAGCGCGATCCGCCAGCTGCCATCCGCGCCTCACTATCCGCTATCCGCTATCCTCTATCCGCTAGCAACGCCATGCCTCAATTCCGCCTCCCCGAGAATTCCCGCCTCCAGCCGGGCAAGAGCCATCCGGCGCCGGCCGGCGCGAAGAACGTGCGCACGTTCCGCATCTACCGGTTCGACCCTGATTCCGGCCTCAATCCGCGGGTCGATTCCTACCAGGTCGACATGGACGCGTGCGGGCCGATGGTTCTCGACGCGCTCATCAAGATCAAGAACGAGGTCGACACTACGCTCACCTTCCGGCGCTCTTGCCGCGAGGGCATCTGCGGTTCCTGCGCGATGAACATCGACGGCGTGAACACGCTCGCCTGCACCAAGGCGACCGACGAGATCCGCGGCGACGTGAAGATCTACCCGCTGCCGCACATGCCGGTGATCAAGGACCTCGTGCCGGACCTCACGGATTTCTACGCACAGTACGCCTCGGTGAAGCCGTGGCTGCAGACCCGCACGCCGGCGCCGCCCGACAGCGAGCGGCTGCAGTCGAAGGAGGACCAGGAGAAGATCGATCGGCCATCGGCCTGCATCCTGTGCGCCTGCTGCTCGACGAGCTGCCCGTCGTACTGGTGGAACAGCGACCGCTACCTCGGGCCAGCGGCCCTCCTGGCGGCCTATCGCTGGATCATCGACACGCGCGACGAGGCCACCGGCGAGCGCCTCGACGAACTCGAGGACCCGTTCCGTCTCTACCGCTGCCACACGATCATGAACTGCGCGGAGGCCTGCCCGAAGGACCTGAACCCGGCCCGGGCGATCGCGGAGATCAAGAAGCTGATCGCGGAGCGGCAGCACTGAGTGCCGAGGCCCGACTGCGGTGGCGCTGCCGGCGTGGCATGCGGGAGCTCGATGTCCTGCTGACGCGCTATCTCGAGCGTGACTACCCGCAGGCGTCTGCGGAAGATCGCGACGCATTCGCGCGCATTCTCGAACTGCAGGATCCGGAGATCTTCGGGTATCTTGTAGGTCGTGCCACCCCGGAAGAAACGTCCCTGCGCCATGTCGTCGACCGGATCCGTTCCCATGCGGCTTGAGCTGCCCGCCCGACTGCTGGCGGACCGTGCCGCCATGCTGCTCATCGCGACCTTCGCCATCGTGGCCGAGGTCGTGCTGCTGCGGCAGCCCGGCGGGCCGACCGGTCCCGGGATTGCCACAGGCCTGTTGCTGGCTGCCTGGCAGGTCTGGCGACTGCGGCCGGCACGCCAGTTGCGCGGCGCCACGCTCGAGGCGGACGGCGGGTGGCGGCTGGCCTTCGGGGACGGACGCACCGCCCCCGCGCAGCTGGTCCGCGGCTCGCGCCTGCTCGGTTCCTCGACGGTGCTGAAATGGACGGTGGAGGGACACCCCCTGGCGGTCTGGCTCACCCCGGCCGACCTGTCGCGGGCGGCCCTGCGCGCGCTGCACGTGCGCCTCGCGGGCGCCAGCCTCCAGGACGGGACGTGACGGCCATCCCGCCGGGTGGCCGAGACGTGAAACCGATGGCGAACTTTCCCCCCTGGACGGGTCTATCCAGTCGCACCAGCCCGGGAGCGGGGATGCGCAGCCGGCGGCCGGCGTCGAGCAGAGCGACCTCGAACTCGTCAGGCGGGTGCAAAGGGGCGAGCGGGGTGCCTTCGACCTGCTCGTGCTCAGGTACCAGCACAAGGTCATCAAGCTCGTGGCGCGTCTGCTGAGGGATCCGACGGAAGCCGAGGACGTGGCCCAGGAGGCCTTCGTCAAGGCCTACCGCGCGCTCGGTTCCTTCCGCGGCGACAGTGCCTTCTACACCTGGCTCTATCGAATCGCGGTGAACACGGCGCGCAACGTGATGGCGTCCCGGCAACGCCGGCCGCTCGACTACGAGGTCGAGCTGAGCGAGTCCGAGCAGTCGGCGGTCGACAACCGCATGCGCCACAACGACACGCCCGAGGCGGCGGCGCTGTCGGAGGAGATCCACCAGACGGTGAATAACGCGGTGGAGCAATTGCCCGAGGACCTGCGCACCGCGATCATCCTGCGCGAGGTCGAGGGCCTGAGTTACGAGGAAATCGCCGAGGCCATGGATTGCCCGGTGGGGACGGTTCGTTCCAGGATATTCCGGGCGCGCGAGGCCATCGACCGCAGCCTCAAGCCCCTGCTCGACTGAGATGCAGCCATGACAGACCGAATCTGCGAACAGATCTCCGCATTCCTCGATGGGCAGTTGCCCGCCGGCGAGGCCAGCCTGCTGGTGCGGCGCCTCGAGCGCGACCCCGAACTGCGCCGCGTCTTCGGCAACTACGTGCTGGCCGGCGAGGTGCTGGCCGCACCGGGCGGCGTCACCGCCAGCCCGGGCTTCGCGGCGCGCGTCGCGGCCGCCATCGATGCGGGTCCCGTCGAGGCAATCGAGCCGGTGACCGCGCGGCCGTCCCGCCACGCGCCGCGCTGGATGCGTCCCGCCGTCGCCACCGCCATTGCGGCAAGCGCGGCCCTCGCGGCGGTGCTGCTGGTGCGCCCGGACATGCGCGAGGGCCAGACACTGACGGCCGACGGCGGCAACGTGGGCACGGCCGGCATCGCGACACTGCCGATCGTCCAGTCGAGCCCGACGCCCGCCCAGAGCCAGCGGCTGGCCGGCTACCTCGTCTCACACAGCCAGTTCGCGAACCCGATGGGCCGCCGCAACGTCTGGTCGGGCGTGCTCGCAGCCGATCCCGGCATCGCCCGCGTCCCGCTCGAAGTCGACGAGGGCAACTGATGCGGCGAGCCGGGGTACTCGCGGCGATCGGCTTGCTGGGTCTCGTTGCGCAGCCCGTGGCGGCTGCCGACGATGACGCGAGGGACTGGCTGCAGCGCATGACGGACGCGCTGGCCACCCGCAACTACTTCGGGCTCTTCACCCACACCACCAACGGCCAGTCCGAGACGATGCGCATCGTGCATCGCGTGGACGGCGAGCAGAGTACCGAGCGACTGGTTTCGCTCGACGGCAGCGGCCGCGAGATCGTGCGCACCGCGAACGAGGTGCACGTCTACCTGCCCGACCGGCGCGTGGTGCTGGTGGAGGTGCGCACCGACGCCGGGTCGCTGCTGAAGGCGCTGCCGGCGCCGAGCCCGCAGCTCGACGCGCTGTACGACCTGCAGGTCCGCAAGGGCAACAAGCTGCTCGGACGCGAGGTACGCATCCTCGACATCCGCCCGCGCGACGCCTTCCGCTACGGTTACCGGCTGTGGCTGGATGAGGAATCGGCGATGCCGCTGCGGACGGTCGTCACGGATCCGGCCGGCCGCGCGGTCGAGCAGATTCACTTCACGCGGCTCGAGCTGCCGAAGCGCATCGATGAGAGCGCCACCGAGGCCTCGGTCGACGCCACGGGCTTCCAGTGGATCAAGACCGGCCGCAAGCCCGCCAAGGCCGCCGTGGCGGCGCGCGCCGCCGAATGGCGCCCGACGCGCATGCCGCCCGGATTCCGCCTGGTGGGCAGCCGCATCCAGACCATGCCCGGGGTGCCGGTGCCGGTGCAGCACCTGATCTTCTCCGACGGCTTCGCGTCGGTGTCGGTGTTCATCGAACCGGGGTCCTCCTCGGGAGCCGCGCCCCCGGAATCCACGACCGTCGGTTCCGCCAATGCCTACTCCCTCACGATCAAGGACCACGTCGTGACGGCCGTCGGCGAGGTGCCGCCGCAGACGGTGCGCGACATCGCGACCTCGGTGGCGCCCGTCGAGGTGACCGAGCCCGAGCGCAACGGCAAGCCGGACGAGCCGGTGTCGCGCTGAGAGCATGGACGCGCGCGTCCGCGTGCTCCGCATACACGATGGCCGCGCCACGCTGGCCTGCGAGGAGCCGACTGCCTGCGCGGGTTGCGCGCCGGGGCGGGGCTGCGGGATGCGCTGGCTGGGCGGTGATGCCAGGCGCCAGCTCGTGCTGCCGGTGCCCCGCGTCGGCGATGCCGTCCTCGAGGTCGGTGGGACCGTGACCCTCAGCGTCGCTGACGGCGACCTGCTGCGGAGCGCCGCGCGGCTCTACCTGCCCCCCTTCGCGGGGCTGCTGATCGGGCCGCTGCTGGCCCGCCACCTGCTGCAGGCCGGGGACGAGCTGGCGGCCCTCGCCGCTGCCATCGGCCTGCTCGCCGGGTGGGTCGTGGCGCGGGCCTGGGTCCGGGCCACGCCGCCCAGGGTCATGGTGAGTCGAGCCGATGAGCCCGGACCTGCCACCTGAACTCCCATTGGGGACGGTGCTCTACGTCCGGGACGGCTGCCACCTCTGCGAGCAGTTCCTGCTCGAGCTGGAGCTCGAGTTCGGGCCGGCCGTGGAATCCCTGCAGGTCGTGGACGTGGACGCGGACGTTGAACTGGCCGTGCAGTTCGGCCTGCGCGTGCCGGTGCTGGCGCTGGCGGGCGAGGTGGTCTGCGAGGGCGTCTACGATGCGTCGCAAGTGAAACGGGCGCTCGCGGTATAATCCCGCCCTTTGCTCGACCCGGCGCCGGGCCGGACCGCCCGCACCGATGAACCTCATCAGAAACTTCTCGATCATCGCGCACGTCGACCACGGCAAGTCCACGCTGGCCGACCGCTTCATCCAGACCTGCGGCGGCCTCGAGGCGCGCGAGATGCAGGCGCAGGTCCTCGACTCCATGGACCTCGAGCGCGAGCGCGGCATCACCATCAAGGCCCAGAGCGTGTCGCTGCAGTACAAGGCGCGCGACGGCCAGACCTACCAGCTGAACCTGATCGACACCCCGGGGCACGTGGACTTCTCCTACGAGGTGTCCCGCTCCCTGTACGCCTGCGAGGGCGCGCTGCTGGTCGTGGACGCGGCACAGGGCGTGGAGGCGCAGAGCGTCGCGAACTGCTACACCGCGCTCGAGCAGGGCCTCGAGGTCGTGCCGGTGCTGAACAAGATCGACCTGCCGTCGGCCGAGCCCGACCGCGTGATCAAGGAGATCGAGGAGATCATCGGCATCGAGGCGCACGACGCCGTGCGCGTGAGCGCCAAGACCGGCGAGAACGTGCCCGACCTGCTCGAGGCCCTGGTCGCGCGCGTGCCGCCGCCGGCGGGTGATCCCGACGGGCCGCTGCAGGCACTGATCATCGACTCCTGGTTCGACAACTACGTGGGCGTGGTCTCGCTGGTGCGCGTGATGAACGGCTCGCTGCGCGTGGGGCAGAAGATCCGCATCTGGACCACCGGCCGCGCCCACCAGGTCGACAAGCTCGGCCGCTTCACGCCGAAGTCGGTCGCCGCCGAGGCGCTCTACACCGGCGAGGTGGGATTCGTCATCGCCGGCGTCAGGGAAATCGACGGTGCCCCGGTCGGCGACACGATCACCACCGACGCGCGCCCCTGCGCCGCGCCGCTGCCGGGTTTCAAGCAGATCAAGCCGCGCGTGTTCGCGGGCCTGTTCCCGGTGCGCTCGGACGACTACGAGGCGTTCCGCGACGCGTTGCAGAAACTCAAGCTCAACGACTCGGCGCTGCAGTACGAGCCCGAGGTCTCCACGGCGCTCGGCTTCGGTTTCCGCTGCGGCTTCCTCGGTCTCCTGCACATGGACATCGTGCAGGAGCGCCTCGAGCGCGAGTACCAGCTCGACCTCGTGACGAGCGCGCCCACGGTGGTCTACGAGGTCGGCACCACGGACGGCGAGACGGTCTCGGTCGACAATCCCGCCAAGCTGCCGCCGGTCGACAAGATCGCGGAGCTGCGCGAGCCGATCATCGTCGCGAACCTGCTGTTGCCGCCCGACTACGTGGGACCGGTCATGAAGCTGTGCCTCGAGAAGCGCGGCGTGCAGAAGAAGCTGCTGTACCTCGGCAGCCAGGTCTCCATGCAGTGGGAACTGCCGCTCGCCGAGGTCGTGCTCGACTTCTTCGACCGGCTCAAGTCGGTGAGCCGCGGCTACGCGTCGTTCGACTACGAGTTCGACCGCTTCCAGGCCGCGCCGCTCGTGAAGCTCGACGTGCTGATCAACGGCGACAAGGTGGACGCGCTCTCGATCATCATCCACCGCGACAGCGCCTACCAGCGCGGCCGCGAGCTGGTGGACAAGATGCAGGAGCTGATCCCGCGCCAGATGTTCGAGGTGGCGATCCAGGCCGCGATCGGCGCGCACGTCATCGCCCGCTCGAGCGTCAAGGCGCTGCGCAAGAACGTGACGGCCAAGTGCTACGGCGGCGACATCTCCCGCAAGCGCAAGCTCCTCGAGAAGCAGAAGGAAGGCAAGAAGCGCATGAAGCAGCTCGGGCAGGTGGAGATCCCGCAGGAGGCCTTCCTCGCGGTGCTGCAGGTCGGCCGCAAGGAATGACCCGCCGAGGGCCCTGCGTTGTGACGCAAGGCATTGATGGAGCGGGGGAAATACACAATACTCCGCCGACTTTCGTGAGGTGACGCTTGGTTTTCGACTTCTCCTTCGTGCTGGTGCTCGCCACGCTCGTGACCGGGCTCGTCTGGGCGCTCGACGCCTGGTACCTGCGCCCCCGTCGGCTCGCGCGTGCCGAGGCCGGCGTGCTGCCGGCCGAGCCGGTGCTGGTCGAGTATGCGCGCTCGTTCTTCCCCATCATCCTGATCGTGCTGGTGGTGCGCTCGTTCCTGTTCGAGCCGTTCCGCATCCCCTCCGACTCGATGATGCCGACGCTGCTCGACGGCGACTTCATCTTCGTCAACAAGTTCACCTACGGCCTGCGCCTGCCGGTGGTCAACGCCGAGGTGGTCGCGCTCGGTGAGCCGCAGCGCGGCGACGTGGTCGTCTTCCGGCTGCCGTCCGACCCGTCGACGAACTACATCAAGCGACTCGTGGGACTGCCGGGCGACCACGTCGTGGTGCGCGAGAAGCGTGTCTACGTGAACGGCGAGCTGCAGCCCGTGGAACTCGACGGCGTCTACACCGGCTTCGGCCACACCGGCGCGCAGATCGCGCAGGAAACGCTGGGCGCGACTCCCCACCGGGTGCTCTACATTCCCGAGCGCCCGTCCTACGACTTCGACGACGTGGTTCCCGCGGGACACTACTTCTTCATGGGCGACAATCGCGACAACAGCCGCGACAGCCGCTTCCCCGAGGTCGGCTTCGTCCCGACGGACCACGTGGTCGGCAAGGCCGTGCGCATCTGGCTCAACTGGAACCTCCCGAACGCACCGATCTGGAATCGCATCGGGGATGCGATCCACTGACAACCTGGAGTCCACACATGAAGCAACGTCAACGCGGCGCGACCTTCCTCGGGATGGTCACGATCCTGCTGATCCTGGGCGCCGGCCTCTACGGGGGCATCCGGCTGGTGCCGGTCTACCTCGAGTACACCAAGGTGGCGCGCGCACTGGAGCAGGTGCGCGACGAGCACGCGGCGATCGACACCAATGCGCAGATGATCCGCAACTCCCTCGAGCGGCGCTGGGACGTCGAGGACGTCAAGAGCATCGGCTGGAAGGAAGTCGAGATCAAGAAGGCGAGCGAGGGCTTCACGGTTCGCGCCGCCTACAAGGTCGAGCGGCCGTTCGTCGCCAACGTCTTCCTGCTGACCAAGTTCGACAAGATGGTCACCATCCAGCAGTAAGCCCGAGCTTGCTCACCTCGGGCGAATGGGCCGCAGCGCGGCTCGGGTATCGATTCGACGACCCGGGCCTGCTCGATGCCGCGCTCACGCATCGCAGCGCGGGCAAGGTCAATTACGAGCGGCTCGAGTTCCTCGGCGACGCGGTGCTCAACTTCGCGGTCGCCGTGCAGGTCTACCGTGCCTACCCAGATGCGGACGAGGGCGAACTGAGCCGCTACCGGTCGTCGCTGGTGAGCGGCCGCTCGCTGGCGGAAGCGGCGGTGGCGATGGGACTCGGCGAGCAGCTGCGGCTCGGCAGCGGTGAGCTCAAGACGGGCGGCTTCCGGCGCAGCTCGATCCTCGCCGACTCGCTCGAGGCGCTGTTCGGCGCGGTGTACCTCGACGGCGGGCTGGCAGCGGCACAGGGCGTGATCGAGGCGCTGTTCGCCACGCGCGTCGCCGAGCTGCCGCGGGCGAGCGACCTGAAGGATCCCAAGACCCGGCTGCAGGAGCTGCTGCAGGCTCGCGGCCTGAGGCTCCCGGCCTACGCGGTCGAGGACGTGAGCGGCGAGCCACACGAGCACTGGTTCGTCGCGAGCTGCGAGGTGGCGGCCCTCGGCATGAGGGAGCGGGGCGAGGGCCCGACGCGGCGGCGCGCCGAGCAGGACGCGGCCGGGCGCATACTCGAGGCAATCGCAGGCGAGGGGACCACGACATGACCGCGGAAGAACAGGTGCGCTGCGGCTTCGCCGCGCTGGTCGGCCGCCCCAACGTCGGCAAGTCGACGCTGCTGAACGCGCTGCTCGGCCGCAAGGTGAGCATCGTGAGCCCCAAGCCGCAGACCACCCGCAACCGCATCCATGGCGTGCTGACGCGACCCGGCATGCAGATCGTCTTCGTGGACCTGCCGGGCATCCACTCGAAGCAGCCGCGCGCGATCAACCGCTACATGAACCGCACGGCCCTCGCCTCGCTGGCGGACTCCGACGTGAACCTGTTCCTGATCGAGGCGCTGCGCTGGACGGACGAGGACGAACGCGCGCTCGCCAGGCTGGTCGAGGCCGGCCGCCCCATCCTGCTCATCATCAACAAGGTCGACCGGGCCCGGCCCAAGGAACGGCTGTTGCCGTTCATCGCCGGGATCACGCAGAAGGCCGCCTTCGCCGAGGTCGTGCCGCTCTCGGCGCTGAAGCGCAGCAACCTCGAGAAGCTGCCCGAGGTCATCGCGCAGTACCTGCCCGCCTCGCCGCTGCTGTTCCCGGCGGACCAGGTGACGGATGTGAGCGATCCCTTCATGGCTGCGGAGATCGTGCGGGAGAAGCTCACGCGCCGCCTGCAGGACGAGCTGCCGTACGGCCTCGTGGTCGAGGTGGAGGGCATCGGCGAGGCGGAGGACGAGCCCGGCAAGCTGGTGGTGCAGGCCGTGATCTGGGTCGAGCGCACCGGCCAGAAGGCGATCGTGATCGGCAAGGGCGGCGACGTGCTGAAGGAAGTCGGCCGTGCGGCACGGCTCGAGATGCGTCAGCATTTCGGCCGGCCCGTGCACCTCGAGCTGTGGGTGAAGGTGCGCGAGGGCTGGTCGGACGACGAGAACGCGCTGCGCAAGTTCGGTTACGAGTCATGAGCGGCACGGCACGTCGCGTGCAGCTCGAGCCCGCGTACCTGCTGCACCACCATCCCTGGCGCGACTCGAGTCGCATCCTCGAACTCATCACCCGCGCGCACGGGCGGGTCTCCGTGTTCGCGCGCGCCGCGCGGCGCGGCGGCTCGACCCTGCCGGCGGCACTGCAGCCGTTTGCCGAGATTCTCGTATCGTGGAGCGCAACAGGCGAGGCCGGCCAGCTCACGGGCGCCGAGCGCGTGCGCACGCCGCTTGCGCTCGCAGGCGACCGGCTGATGAGCGCGTTCTACGCCAACGAGCTGCTGCTCAAGCTGCTGCCGCGCCACGACCCGCACCCGGCGCTGTTCGACGCCTATGCCGTGCTGCTCACGCGTCTCGACGGCGCGGCGACCGGGCCGGCCCGCGCGCTGCGGCTGTTCGAGAAGCGGCTGCTCGAGGAACTCGGCTGGGGGCTAGATCTCGAGCAGGACGCGCGCACCGGTCGCGCGGTGGAGGCGGGGCGGAGCTACCGATACCGAATCGACGGCGGCCCGGAGGAACTCAATGGCGTTGCCGAGGGCACGCTGGTGTTCTCCGGCGACTCGCTGCTGTCGCTCGCGCGCGAGGAACTCGGCGACCCCCGCAGCCTCGCCGACGCCCGGCGCCTGCTCAAGGCGGCGATCGACCAATGTCTCGACGGCCGGCCGCTGCGCACGCGTGAGGTGCTGATCGCGATGCGTGCGCACGGCGGCGGCATCGACGGAGGCTGAGACGTGCTCACCCATTCACTGAAACTCGGCGTCAACATCGACCACGTCGCCACGTTGCGCCAGGTGCGCCGCGCGACCTATCCCGATCCGCTGCTCGCGGCGCTCGTGGCCGAGCAGTCGGGCGCCGACAGCATCACGCTGCACCTGCGCGAGGACCGCCGCCACATCCAGGACCACGACGTGACACGCATGCGTGCGGCGCTGCAGACACGCATGAACCTCGAGATGGCGGCAACCGACGCGATGATCGCCATCGCGCGCGGGATCCGGCCGGCGGACTGCTGCCTGGTGCCGGAGCGGCGCGAGGAGCTCACGACGGAGGGCGGGCTCGACGTCGCGGGGCAGGCCGCGAGGCTCAAGGACTGTTGCGCGGCGCTGCGCGAGTCGGGCATCCGGGTGTCGCTGTTCATCGACCCCGAGCCCGCGCAGCTCGAGGCGGCGTTCGAGGCCGGCGCGCCGGTCGTCGAGTTGCACACCGGCGCCTACGCGGACTCGACCGGCGAGCGGCAGGCCGTCGAGTACATGCGGCTGGTGGAGGCGGCGCGCTTCGGGTCGCGCATCGGCCTCACGATCCATGCCGGGCACGGCCTGCACTACCACAACGTGCAGCCGGTCGCGGCCATCCCCGAGATCGTCGAACTCAACATCGGCCATGCCATCGTGGCGCGCGCGGTCCTCGACGGCATCGGCCCCGCGGTGCGGGAGATGAAGTCCCTCATGAAGGAAGCCCGGCAGGCATGATCTTCGGCATCGGCACCGACGTCGTGCAGCTCGAGCGCGTGCAGGCGGTGTACGAGCGTCACGGCGAGCATTTCGTGCGGCGGCTGCTGCTGCCGGAGGAGGAGGCGGCGTTCCGCGGCTACAAGCGCCCGGTGCGCTTCCTGGCGATGCGTTTCGCCGCCAAGGAAGCGATCGTGAAGGCGCTCGGCACCGGATTCGCCCACGGGATCTGGGTGCGCGACGTCGGCGTGCGCGCCAACGAATGGGGACGGCCGGAAGTGATCTGGTCGGACCGTGGCCGCGTGCTGCGCGACCGGCTCGGCGCGGGGCAGGGACACGTCACCCTCAGCGACGAGGCGGGACTCGTGGTGGCCGTGGCCGTGCTGATGCGCAAGGAGACGACGTGACACTCGGCAACCTGCTCGCCTTCGACATCGAGACCGTACCGGACGTTCGAGCTCGGACGACGGCTGCACGGCCTCGAGGGGCTCTCCGACAAGCAGGTCGGCTACGTCATGCAGACCCGGCAGCGCGAGGAGACGGGCTCGGAGTTCCTCTCGCTGGAGCAGCATCGCATCGTCGCGATTGCCGTGGCGTTGCGCACGGGCGAGGGTTTCGCGGCCAGGAGCATCGGCGACCCCCACACGCCCGAGGCCGAGCTCGTGCAGCGCTTCTACGTGGAGGTCGAGCGCCACGCGCCCGTGCTCGTGAGCTGGAACGGCGACGCATTCGACGGGCCGGTGCTCAGGTACCGCGCGCTGCGCCACCGCGTGCGGGCGCATCTCTTCGACTGGCGGCACGTCGACCTGATGGACGCGCTGTCGGGCACCCGCGGCGGCGGACGCGTGCGGCTCGACAATGCCGCGCAGCTGCTCGGCCTGCCGGGCAGGCTCGGCACGAGTGGCGAGCGCGTGTGGGAGGCCCACCTCGCGGGGCGGGTCGAGGACATCCGCAACGACTGCGAGACGGATGTCCTCAACACATACCTCGTGTACCTGCGCTTCGAGCTTGCGCGCGGGCGCCTCGACGTGGACGGGCACGACCGCGAGTACGGCCTCGTGCGGGAGTTCCTGGCGCGGTCCGGCAAGGCGCACCTGCAGCAGTACCTCGACGCCTGGCCGGCCCCCGGGGCATGAAGCGGATCAGCGCGGCGCCCGAGGAAGCCGCCATCGTCGACCTGTCGCACGAGGCGCGCGGCGTCGCCCGCATCGACGGCAAGACCGTGTTCGTCGCCGACGCGCTGCCCGGCGAGCGGGTGGTGCTGCGACGCATCGGCCGGCACCGCAACTACGACGAGGCGGTGCTCGAGCAGGTGCTGGTCGCGAGCCCGGACCGCGTGCCGGCGGCCTGCCCGCATTTCGGCACCTGCGGCGGCTGCGCTCTGCAGCACCTCGACCCGGCCGCGCAACGCGTGCTGAAGCAGGCGCAGTTGCTCGAGAACCTCGCGCGACTGGGCGGGGTCGAGCCCGGCCGCGTACTCGATCCGCTCACCGGGCCGGTGTGGGGTTACCGCCGGCGGGCGCGCCTCGGCGTCAAGCTCGTGCCACGCAAGGGACGCGTACTGGTCGGCTTTCGCGAGCGTTCCGCACCGTACGTGGCGGACCTGCACGAGTGCCGCGTGCTCGCGCCGCCGGTGGGTGAGCTCATCGACCCGCTGGCTGCGCTCATCGGCGGGCTCGAGATCGCCGCACGGGTGCCGCAGATCGAGGTCGCGGTGGCACAGGACGCCTGTGCGCTGGTGCTGCGCGTGCTAGACGCGCCGGCCGCCGCCGACCTCGGGCAACTGCGCGCCTTCGAGGCCGCGCATGGCGTGCGCTTCTACCTGCAGCCGGGCGGCCCGGAATCGGTCGCGCCGCTCACGCCGGGGACGCCGCCACTGCATTACTCGCTACCAGCGTTCGACGTCACGATCGAGTTCGAGCCGACCGACTTCATCCAGGTGAACGGGTCGCTGAACGAGGCGATGGTGGACCGTGCCGTCGAGCAGCTCGGGGCGGGGCCGGCCGATACCGTGCTGGACCTGTTCTGTGGCCTCGGCAATTTCTCGCTGCCGCTCGCACGACGTGCGCGCGAGGTGGTGGGAGTGGAAGGCGACGTGGCGCTCGTCGCCCGTGCGCGCGCAAACGCGTCGCGCAACGGGCTCGGCAATGCCGCGTTCCACGCGGCCGACCTGTTCCAGGATTCGGGCGATTCGAACTGGGCGCGACGGCCCTACGACCGGGTGCTGCTCGATCCGCCCCGCGCGGGGGCCCGCGAGGTGCTGCCGGTGGTCGGACGCTGCGGCGCCCGGCGCGTCGTGTATATTTCGTGCCACCCGGGCAGCCTGGCCCGCGATGCGGGCCTGCTGGTGAAGGAACACGGCTTCCGCCTCGTCGCGGCCGGCGTCATGGACATGTTTCCGCACACGACCCACGTCGAGGCCATGGCGGTCTTCGACCGGTGAAGCGATGCCGGTAGAAATAGAACGGAAATTCCTGGTGCAGGGCAACGACTGGCGGGGCGCCGCCGCGCGCAGCGAGCTCTATCGACAGGGGTACCTGGCCGGCAGCGAGACCTGCTCGGTGCGCGTCCGGGTCGGCGGCGCGCGCGCGTGGATCGGACTGAAGGGTCGCGTGCACGGCGCGAGCCGGCTCGAGTACGAGTACCTCATCCCGGTGGGCGAGGCGAACGAGATCCTCGACGCGTTGTGCGCGGGCGGTCGCGTCGAGAAGCGCCGCCACTGGGTGCCGTACGCCGGCCGGGAATGGGAGGTGGACGAGTTCATCGGTGCCAACGCGGGCCTCCTCGTCGCCGAGCTCGAACTCGACGACGAGGAAGAGGCATTTTCGCGCCCGCCGTGGCTCGGTCGCGAGGTCACGGACGACGTGCGCTACTACAACTCGAGCCTGGCGCGCCATCCGTGGAGCGAGTGGTCCGAGCGGGAACGGGAGGCGCGGCCGTGACGCTCGGACCGCTGATGGTCGACGTCGCAGGCACTGAACTCACCGCCGAGGACCGGCGCGTGCTCGCCCACCCGCTGGTCGGATCGGTCATCCTGTTCACGCGCAATTTCGCGTCGCTGCCGCAGCTCGAATCGCTGGTGAGCGAAATTCGCGCGGTGCGCAGGCCGCCGCTGCTGGTGGCCGTGGACCACGAGGGCGGGCGAGTGCAGCGCTTCCGCAGCGGTTTCACCGAGCTGCCGCCACAGCGCGCCATCGGCCGTGCCTACGACCTCGATCCCGAGGCGGGCCGCCGGCTCGCGTGGCAGTGCGGCTGGCTGCTCGCGGCGGAACTGCGCGCGGTCGGCATCGACATGAGCTTCGCGCCCTGCGTGGACCTGGACTACGGCGTGAGCGAGGTCATCGGCGATCGCGCCTACCACCGCGACCCGCAAGTCGTCTCGCGTCTCGCGATCGCGTGCATCCAAGGCATGCGCTCGGCCGGGATGGCCGCCACGGCCAAGCATTTCCCCGGCCACGGCGCGGTGGTCGCGGATTCGCACAAGGCGCTGCCGGTGGACCGGCGTCCGCTCGGCGAGCTCGCCGAGGACCTGCTGCCGTACCGGCAGTTGATCGCCAACGGCCTCGCCTCGGTCATGGTGGCGCACGTGCTGTTTCCGGAGGTCGACGAGGCGCCCGCGGGATTCTCGCGGCGCTGGATCCAGCAGGAGCTGCGCTGGAACCTCGGCTTCACCGGTGCCGTGTTCTCGGACGACCTCAGCATGGGCGGGGCCGCGTTTGCCGGTTCCCTGCCGGATCGCGCCCGCCGTGCGCTGGCCGCGGGCTGCGACGTCCTGCCGCTCTGCAACGACCGTGATGCGGTTCTCGGAGTGCTCGACGAACTGGCGGGAGAATCGGACCCGTTGAGCCAGGTCCGGCTCGCGCGCCTGCACGGACGCCCGATGCCGGGTTTGTATGCGCTGCAGCAAAGCGCGCGCTGGCAGGAGTGCCGCGGCGCCGTCGACCACTGCCGCGACGCGCCCGGACTGCAACTCGACGCTTGAGGAGACGCCGACCCGCACCATGAGCACGCCAGCACCCGAGCTACTCGCAGAAGTCCTGCGTCATGCCCTGGACGGCGTGGCTATGGTGGAGGAATCGGACGGAGTGCCGCGCGTCGTCTACGCCAACGCCACCCTCGCGGCATTGCTGCGGCGACCCGAGGAGTGGCTCGACGGCCGCGCGCTCGACGAGGTCGAGGCCGAGGCGCCTGCCGACCCGAACGCCACGGTGGCCGGCGTCGGGCTGCGTACGCGGCTACGACGGTCGGACGCCACGATGGTCGAATGCGAGCGCTGGGCGGTGCTGCTCAACGACGGCCGGCTCGCACTCTATTACCGCCCGCTGCCGCGCAGCTCGCCGGGGGCGCTCGCCGCGGCCGTGGACCGCTCGAGTGGACTCAGTACGCCGGAGCACCTCCTCGAAGTGCTGCGGCGCGACTGGTCGATCGCGCAGCGCGACGGCCGGCCGCTCACGATCATGCGTTTCGACCTCGACGCCTATCGCGACTACCACGACGTGTTCGGGCGTGGCGCCACCGAGAACGTGCTGCGCCAGGTCGGCCGCACCATCGCCTCGGCGATGCGCCGCACCAGCGACATCGTGGCTCGCGTCGGCGACGACGAATTCCTGGTGCTCGGCGTCTCCATGGAACAGGAGGCCGCCTACCAGCACGCCGAGCACATCCTCGGGCGCATCCGCGCGCTCGCCATCCACCACCCGCGCTCGCGCACCAGTCGCTTCATGACGGTGAGCGTCGGCGTCGCCACCGTGGTGCCGCCGCGCGACTGCGCCTGCGAGGCGCTGCTCGAGGCGACGCAGAAGGCGCTCGCGGAGGCGAAGCAGGCGGGCGGGAACAGGGTGGCCCGGGGCGAGATCGGGAAGAGAGGGGATAGGGGATAGGGGATAGGGGTTAGGGGATAGGGGATAGGGGATAGGGGTTAGTCTGAAGTTCTCCTGTCTTTCGAGATTCTGGTAGTCAGCAAGTCGTTGTATTGCGGTCGGTTTGTGCGGTTTCGGGGCGCTTCCCTGGCTGCATAGTGTAGTCACTAATATATTGACTTACGTCCCGCGACGAGCTTATATTCACTGCCATGTCAGAACGTGGCGGCGCCGTTCATGTCGTCACCACGCGGCGCCGCTACAAGGGCCGCGTGTACGCGACCCATCTGCTGCGCCGTAGCTATCGCGAAGACGGTCGGGTCAAGAACGAGACCCTCGGCAACCTCTCGCATCTGCCGGAGCCGCTGATCGAGGTCGTGCGCCGCTCGCTGCGGGGCGAGGTGTTCGTGCCGCTCGAGGCGCGGCTCGAGGTGCTGCGCTCGCGGCCCCACGGCCACGTGCAGGCCGTTCGGCGGGCGATGCAGCGGCTCGGGATGGACTCACTGCTCGCCTCGCGGCCGAGCCCCGAGCGCGAGCGGATCTGCGCCCTGATTGCCGCGCGGGTCCTCGCCCCGCACACCAAGCTCGCCACCACCCGCTGGTGGCACACGAGCACGCTCGCCGAGGAGTTCGGCGTCACCGCAGCCGATGAGGATGATCTGTACGCGGCGATGGACTGGCTGCCAGCCAGTCCATCGCCACGTACAGATCATCCTCATCGGCTGCGGTGACGCCGAACTCCTCGGCGAGCGTGCTCGTGTGCCACCAGCGGGTGGTGGCGAGCTTGGTGTGCGGGGCGAGGACCCGCGCGGCAATCAGGGCGCAGATCCGCTCGCGCTCGGGGCTCGGCCGCGAGGCGAGCAGTGAGTCCATCCCGAGCCGCTGCATCGCCCGCCGAACGGCCTGCACGTGGCCGTGGGGCCGCGAGCGCAGCACCTCGAGCCGCGCCTCGAGCGGCACGAACACCTCGCCCCGCAGCGAGCGGCGCACGACCTCGATCAGCGGCTCCGGCAGATGCGAGAGGTTGCCGAGGGTTCTCGTTCTTGACCCGACCGTCTTCGCGATAGCTACGGCGCAGCAGATGGGTCGCGTACACGCGGCCCTTGTAGCGGCGCCGCGTGGTGACGACATGAACGGCGCCGCCACGTTCTGACATGGCAGTGAATATAAGCTCGTCGCGGGACGTAAGTCAATATATTAGTGACTACACTATGCAGCCAGGGAAGCGCCCCGAAACCGCACAAACCGACCGCAATACAACGACTTGCTGACTACCAGAATCT
>CAVPMU010000024.1:0-160107 GCA_963706535.1 uncultured Gammaproteobacteria bacterium | reverse complement strand
GCGGCCGCGCGGACCTTGATCGGCTCCGCGGCATGTCCGAAACCGAGGTGCGCGACAGCTCGCCGCCGGAGCTGTCCGGGCTTCCCCATGATTTCTGGGACTCGGCGGAGCTGGTTGAACCGGTCCGGAAGCAGGCGGTGTCATTGCGCATCGACGAAGACGTGCTGGCCTGGTTCAAGGAACGCGGCCCGCGCTACCAGTCCCGCATGAACGCGGTGCTGCGCAGCTACATGAACGCACGATCGAGAGGGCGGGCTCGTCCCTGACAAAGGAGGATGTAACTGCCCAACATGGGGCCAAGGAAGACTGGAGGGCGGGCATCGGAGGAAATAGTCGCAGACGGTGGGCTCAGTGGATGAGCCCGCGGCGGCTCAGGACCGCAGGTCGTTCAGTTCGTAGCTGGTACTGCGCCCGCCGGCAGCCGATTTCCGCAGCACGCCGCGCTCGAGCAGGTCGCTGATGTCGCGCAGGGCGGTGTCCGGCGAACACTTCGCAATGGCTGCCCACTTGCTGCTGGTGAGCTTGCCCTCGAAGCCGTCGAGCAGTCGGTTCAGCAACTTCACCTGCCGCTCGCTCAGCGGCATCGTGGCCCAGCGCTGCCAGTACCGTGTCTTGACCAGCACGGCATCGAGCGTGTGCTGTGCCTGGTCGACGGCGCGATGAAGGGTGTCGAGAAACCAGGCGAGCCAGTCCGTCACATCCATCGACCGCTTCTGGGTCCGCTCCAGGATGTCGTAATAGGCCGAGCGTTCCCGCTGAATCTGCGCCGACAGGCTATAGAAGCGTTGCGGGCTGCCGTCGGCGCGCGCCAGCAGCAGATCTCCGATGGCCCGGGCGATGCGGCCGTTACCGTCGTCGAACGGGTGCAGGGTGACGAACCACAGATGGCCGAGGCCGGCCTTGAGCAGCGGCGGTTCGTTCGACGCGCCATTCACCCAGTCGAGGAATCGACCGGTTTCGGCCTCCAGGCGATCGGCAGGCGGCGCCTCCGATCTCGCTGGTCTTGACCACCTCGTCGGTGAGCGCGGAGAGGCTCGCCTGGTCGCGTAACGCCATGCCCACGTCGGCGAGGCGCCCCATCAAGTGCCCTTGGGCGCGACTGACCTCGGCCATTGGGCCGGCAAGTGCTGCCAGGTCGAAGCGCCAGTTCGGCCAGTCGTTCGCCTGCCAGATGCACTTGTAATCTCCGCTTTTCATGCGGAGCTTATGCGTTGCATTCTCCGCAGTGGCAAACTAATCACCGCAGGTCACGCGGTGATTCTGGGAGATGGATCACCCGCGCTTGCCGATGTGGCGTTCGATCCGACGCTCGAGCTGCGCGGCAATTTCGGGTTGTTCCTTGGCTTCAATCAGCGGACGAAGCTCCCGGCGCACCAGGTCCAGATCGAGCCCGGGGCCCTGGCGTTCGAGAATGCTGGTCACGTCCGCCCAATCCTTGTCGCGCGCCGCGAATGCTTTCATCACCAGCAGGTCTTCAGCCGAACAGGTCCGGAGCGTCGTCGAATCGTCGAGTCGCCAGGTGCTGGAACGGTCGACGACCCGGGCTTCATACGGCAGACCGGCCAGGACGACATCGATGCCCACGCCCTGGTCCGAGCGCAGCAGCACCACCCGGGTGCGCCCGGCGAAGCCGGCTGCGTCGTCGATTCGCGCGGGAAGTTCGGCAAGCAGGTTTCGGGCTGCCTGGGCTTCCCCGCCCGGCTCAACCAGCACGGAGAGATCGGCATCGGCGGTGAAGCGGGGCTCGCCCCAGCGCTGCGGGGCGACGCCGCCGATGATGCAGAATGGCAGGCCGATCCTCTGGCAGGCAGCCTGTGCGGCCAGGGCTGCATCGAAGACCGGTCCGAGACTCATGCCTGCTTGCGCAAGCGCGCGAAGATGCGTTGCTGCTCCACCAGTCCACTGCTTTCCCGCAACGGATACGGCGTCGACAGTCGCAACAGCCGCGCGAAGCACTGCGCCGAGTCCCGTTCGCTCAAGTGGCGCAGCTTGCCCTGGCGCTCGGACTCCAGGGCATCGTGTGCGCGCTGCCAGGCCGCGACCAGTGTCTTCGCGCCATCCTCAGCTGGAATTCCCGGCGATTTCATCAACGTTGATCATCTCTGGGGGACTGCCGAGAGATTACTCCGAATGCCCTTCGATGGTATTACGCCAGATCAAACCGATCCAGGTTCATCACCCTGGCCCACGCCGCAACGAAGTCCTTCACGAACTTCTGCCGGTTGTCGTCACTGGCGTAGACCTCGGCGAGCGCCCGAAGCTCGGAGTTCGAGCCGAACACGAGATCGACCCGCGTGCCTGTCCACTTCACCTGGCCCGAGGCGCGATCACGCGCTTCGTAGATGCCTTCGGTCGAGGACGGACGCCACTCGACGCCCATGTCGAGCAGGTTGACGAAGAAGTCGTTCGTCAGCGTGCCCGGCGCGCTCGTGAGAACGCCGTGCCTGGCATTCCCGACGTTCGCGCCCAGCGCGCGCATGCCGCCCACCAGCACCGTCATCTCGGGAGCCGTCAGCGTCATCAGCTGTGCACGGTCCAGCAACAGCTCTTCCGCGGGAGTCTTCAGGCCCGCGCGCAGGTAGTTGCGGAATCCGTCGGCGAAGGGCTCCATCACGGCGAACGATTCCACGTCGGTCTGTGCCTGCGTGGCATCCGTGCGTCCGGGCGAGAACGGCACCGTGATCGTGTGCCCGGCCTTCTTCGCGGCGGCTTCGACGGCCGCGCTGCCCGCCAGCACGATGAGATCCGCCACCGAGATCCGCTTCTGGCCGGACTGCGCATCATTGAAGGCCTTCTGGATGGCCTCGAGCTTCTGCAGCACGGTGGCGAGTTCCGCCGGCTGGTTCACTTCCCAGTCCTTCTGCGGCGCGAGCCGAATGCGCGCACCGTTGGCGCCGCCACGCTTGTCCGATCCGCGGAACGTCGCGGCCGACGCCCACGCGGTAGTCACGAGCTGCGGGATAGAGAGGCCCGATGAGAGGATCTTGTCCTTCAGCGCCGCAATGTCCTGCTCGTTGACCAGTTCATGGTCGACCGCCGGCACCGGGTCCTGCCAGATCAGTTCTTCAGCGGGAACCTCGGGCCCGAGATAGCGGGCGCGCGGACCCATGTCGCGGTGGGTGAGCTTGAACCACGCACGGGCGAAGGCGTCGGCGAACGCCTGCGGATCCTTGTGGAAGCGGCGCGAGATCTTCTCGTAGATCGGATCGAGGCGCATCGACATGTCCGCCGTCGTCATCATCGGCGCGTGTTTCTTGGACGGATCGTGCGCGTCGGGAATCATGTGCTCGGGCTTCACGTCCTTCGCCCGCCACTGGTGGGCGCCCGCGGGGCTCTTGACCAGCTCCCACTCGTAGCCGAACAGCATGTCGAAGTAACCCATGTCCCACTTGGTCGGGTTGGGCTTCCACGCGCCTTCGATGCCGCTCGTGGTGGCGTGCACGCCCTTGCCGCTGCCGAACGCGTTCTTCCAGCCGAGGCCCATCTCCTCGAGCGGGGCGCCCTCGGGCGCGGGGCCGACGAGCGCGGGATCACCGGCACCGTGTGCCTTGCCGAAGGTGTGGCCGCCGGCCACCAGCGCCACGGTCTCCTCGTCGTTCATCGCCATGCGGGCGAAGGTCTCGCGCACGTCGCGGCCCGACGCCACCGGGTCGGGGTTGCCGTCCGGTCCCTCGGGGTTCACGTAGATCAGGCCCATCTGCACCGCGGCGAGCGGATTCTCGAGCACGCGGTCGCCGGTGTAGCGGCTCCCGGCCTTGTCACTGGTCGCGAGCCACTCGCTCTCGGCGCCCCAGTAGACGTCGTCCTCGGGCTCCCAGATGTCCTCGCGGCCGCCGCCGAAGCCGAAGGTCTCGAACCCCATCGACTCGAGCGCGCAGTTGCCGGCGAGGATCATGAGGTCGGCCCACGAGATCTTGTTGCCGTACTTCTTCTTGATGGGCCACAGCAGCCGCCGTGCCTTGTCGAGGTTGCCGTTGTCGGGCCAGCTGTTGATCGGCGCGAAACGCTGGTTGCCGCTGCCGCCGCCGCCACGCCCGTCCGAGACGCGGTAGGTGCCCGCGCTGTGCCAGGCCATGCGGATGAAGAGTCCGCCGTAGTGGCCCCAGTCCGCCGGCCACCAGTCCTGCGAGTCCGTCATCAGCGCGTAGAGGTCCTTCTTGAGCGCGGCGAGGTCGAGCTTCCTGAACTCTTCCGCATAGTCGAACTGCTCGCCCAGCGGGTTCGACTTCGCCGAGTGCTGGTGCAGCATCTGGACGTTCAGCCGGTCGGGCCACCAGTCGCTGTTCGATTGGGCGCCCAGGCGGGTTCTCGCACCGTGCATCGGGGGGGCGTACGGGCACTTCGCTTCGGTCGACATGGCGGGTTCCTTCCTTGATCGGCGGTGGTGTTGGGGGACTGTAGTTCCATGGTGGCCTTCGATCCAATACGTATTGCCGATGGCTGGCATAGGCAGGCTCACTCGCGGCGGGCGGGGCGTCACCCGGCAGCGGCGAGCGGAACCGTGAACCAGAACCGACTGCCCCGGCCGGGATGGCTCTCCACGCCGATGGTGCCGCCCATCGCGTCTACGAGTCGCTTGCAGATGGCGAGGCCGAGTCCCGTGCCTTCCCGCGAGGGATCGCCCTGCCGCGCGCCGCGGCTGAACAGGTCGAAGACCGTGCCCAGGTCTTCGCCGGGAATCCCGACCCCGGTGTCTTGGATCACGACGCGCGCCATGTCCTGCACGCCCTCCGCCGAGACACCGATGCTGCCGTGGTCGGTGAACTTGATGGCGTTCACCAGCAGGTTGCCGATGATCTGCCGCAGCCGGCTCGGGTCGGCCAGCACCACGATCGACGCGTCACAGGCCGGTCCACGGAGTTCGAGCCCGCGTTCGGCGGCCTGCAGCCTCGCGGCCTCGCACTGTTCGTCCAGCACGTCCGCGAGTCGCAGGACCGCTGGATGGAGCACGAGTGCGCCCGCTTCGATCCGCGAGATGTCCAGCAGGTCGGTGATGAGCGCGAGCAACTGGTGCCCGGAGCTCTGGATGATCTCCAACTGCTTGCGTTGCTCGGCCGTCAGGTCGTCGACGCCGTCGGTCAGCAGCAGGGAGCTGAAGCCGATGATGGCGTTCAGCGGCGTGCGCAGGTCGTGCGACATGGACGCGAGGAACACGCTCTTGGCACGGTCGGCCGACTCGGCCCGTCGTCGTTCCTGAAGCTCGCGGCGATACGCGATCGCGCGGCGGACGGCCGGGCCGAGCCGCGAGATCCGGTCCTTGAGCACGTAGTCGTCGGCGCCGCTGTGCATCGCGTCCACGGCGGCTTCCTCGCCGATCCGGCCGGAGACGATCACGAAGGGCAGATCGGGATCGAGCTGCTGCTTGAGCGCGAGCGCGCGCTCGCCCGAAAACTGCGGCAATCGCCAGTCGCACAGCACGACGTCCGGGCGTCCCACGATGGCGGCGACGAACTCGCGCTCGGTGGCGACGGACGTGCAGTCCGGCGCGTAGCCCTCCTGCACCAGCTCGTCGAGCATCAATTCAACGTCGCTGCGCAGGTCTTCGACGATCAGCACCCGCAGTGTGCCATTCCTGGCAGTGGAGGGGATCCCCGTGCTCACTTCACGACCTCCTTGTTACCGCCCGCCCCGGGGCGGCTCCCGCGCCATCATCGGGGCGCTGACGTTGAGCGACAACCAGTAGTCCTCGATCGAGCGCACCACGCCCAGGAACCCATCGAAGCTCACCGGTTTCACGAGGTAGGAATTGGCGCCCGTGTCGTAGGACAGCGCGCGATCGCCTTCCTCGCGGGACGAGGTCAGCACGACGACCGGTATGCGTCTCAGGAGGGGGTCCGACTTGACGCGCCGCAACACCTCGAAGCCATCCATGCCGGGCATCTTGAGGTCGAGCAGGATCAGGTCCGGGTAAGGGCGGAACTGTCCGTCCGGTCCGACGCCGCAGCGCTGCGCGAGATGATCGAGCGCCGCCTGTCCACTCATGGCAACGTCGATCTGGTTCTCGAGGTGACCGTCGCGGAACGCATCGAGCGTGAGCTCGACGTCCATGCGGCTGTCGTCGACGAGCAGGATCCGCGCGGGCGCTAGTTCATTGGTCACGAGGGGCTCCCGGTGGAGGTGGCCGGCAGTCGAACCCTGAACGTACTGCCGCGGGACAGCTGCGATTCGACCGTCACGTCGCCGCCCATCATCCGCGCCGCCTTGCGCACGATCGCGAGCCCGATGCCCGTGCCCGGATACTGCTCGTCGCCGTGCAGGCGCTGGAATACTTCGAACACCTTCTGCTGGTATTCGACGGGAATGCCGATGCCGTTGTCCTCGATTTCGATCACGACTGCCTCGCCCTCCTGCCGCGCGGCGACGCGGATTCGCGGTGCCACCCCGGGCTGCTGGTAGGTCAAGGCATTCTCGATCAGGTTCGCGAGAACCTGGCCGACCAGCGTCGTGTCGCCCACCGGCGTGGCGAGCGGCTCGACGACCTCGACCAGCGCGCCGGAGGACTCGATGCGCTTCGTGAGCGTGCCGAGGACCTGCTGCACGAGGGGGGCGAGCGCTACCGGTTGCGAGCGGATGGCGCTGCGCCCGACGCGTGAGTAGTGCAGCAGGTCGTCGATCAGCGCGCCCATGCGTGCGCCCGCCGCGACGACGTTGTCCATGTAGTGCCGGCCTTCCTCGTTCAGGTCGTCACGGTGGCGGCGGGCGAGGATCTGCGCGAAGCCGGACACCGCGCGCAAGGGCGCGCGCAGGTCATGGGACACGGAGTACGCGAACGACTCGAGTTCCTCGTTGGCCAGCCGCAGCGCGACCGTCCGTTCTTCCACTCGCCGTTCGAGCTGCTGGTTCGCCGCGAGGAGGTCGAAGCGTGCCTGCGCCGCTGCCCGCAACTCGCGCAGGCTCACGGCGCAGAGCATCGCGACCAGCGCGAGGGCCATGCCGACCAGGCCGAACAGGGCGAGCTGCAGACGGCGCCGGGCGGCGTCGCCCTGCCGCATCCGCGCTTCGAGCAACGCGTATTCTCCCCGTTCCATCTGCGCGAGCAGACTCCGGATGTCGTTCATGGTGCGCATCCCGCCGCCTGCTGCGACCAGCGCGACGGCCTGCGGCTGGCGCCCGTCGCGCACCAGTTCTATCGTGGCCGCGATCCTCTCGAGGCGCGCGGCGATCAGTCCGTCGAGGCGGTCGAGGCTGCGCTGCTGGCCGGGGTTGTCGCGGACCAGTTGCCGCAGCGTCGCCGTGGAGGATTCGATCTCCCGGATCGCGTGGTCATGGGGCGCCAGGAAGGCCGGGTCGCCGGTCAGCAGGAAGCCGCGCTGGCCGATCTCGGCATCCTGCAGCGTCGACAATACCAGCGTCAGCTGTCGCAACACGTCGCGCGTGTGCTGTTCCCAGAGGGTGCTCTCGGCCAGCGTCCGCAGGCTGTGTTGCGCGGTGCAGCTGCCCGCCAGCAGCAGCGTGATCGTCGCCGCGGTCGTGTACGCAATGCTGCGGGGGAACTGTTGCCACATGTGATCGGGGCCCCAGTCCGAGTCTAACCCCTCGGCAGCCTCTGGCAATGCGACATAAGCGTATTACGCGGGTCCCGTCGTGCATGCATTGCGGCCAATTCGGACGCATCTGCCTCCCGCGACGCGGCGACGCGCCTAGATTGGCGCCCTGCACGGATGGGGGGATGACACGACATGCTACTGGCGCCGCTTGCCCGCAGATCATCGGACGCATGCCTCGCGGCCGCGGTACTGGTCGTGGACGATCACGCGGACGAACGCATGCTCGTGCGCACGATCGTGGAGCGCATGGGGCACCGGGTCGTCGAGGCCAGGAACGGCCGGGATGCACTCGACCTCGCTCTGGCCAGTGCACCGGACCTGATCCTGTCGGACATGCTGATGCCGAACATGGACGGGTTCGAGTTCTGCCGCCGCCTGCAGGAACACGCGGTCCTCCGGCACGTGCCCTTCGTCTTCGTCACGGCGACCTATGGCGAGCAGCATGACCGCGAGTTCGCGGCGGAGATCGGCGCGGCACGCGTGCTGCTGAAGCCCTTCGAGGCGCCGGCCCTCCGCGCAGTCGTCGCGGAGATCCTCGACGAGGGGGACCGCTTCGAGGCGACCCAGCGCTTCGAGCGACTCGGCGAGCGCGAGTTCCACCAGCGCCACGCCGGCGTGGTGAACCGCAAGCTCGAGGAGAAGATCGAGGAACTCGAGGCTGCCAATGCCCGGCTGCGCGCGAGCGACGCACGCAAGCGCCAGATGTTCGATGCCGTGGTGGAGACGATCTCGAAGATGGTCGAGTGCCGCGATCCGTACACGATCGGGCACGAGCGCCGGGTCGGCGACCTCGCGGCGGCCATCGGCGAGGCGCTCGGCCTCGACGACGACCAGCTCGAGGGCCTGCGCATCGGCGGCCATCTCCACGACGTGGGCAAGATCGCACTGCCCGCGGAAATCCTGACCAAGCCGGGCAAGTTGACCCAGATCGAACACACCCTGCTGCGGTCCCACGCGCAGATCGGCTACGAAATACTGAGCAGCATCGACTTCCCGTGGCCGGTCGCCGAAATGGCCCGGCAGCACCACGAGCGGCTCGACGGTTCCGGATATCCGCGTGGCCTGCGGGGCGGGCAGATCATGACCGAGGCCGGGATTCTCGCGGTCGCCGACGTGATGGAGGCGATGGTTTCGCACCGGCCCTACCGGCCCGCCGTCGGCCTGAACCGGGCACTCGAGGAACTCGCGGCCGGGCGCGGCACTCGCTACGACCCGACCGTCGTCGATGCCTGCCGCAAGCTGTTCCTGGATGGGCGCTTCAGTTTCGGATAGACGAGCCACCGCGCACATGTTCAACCGCCGGCTCCGCGCCGCCCGACAGTCGTCCGACGCCCGGTTCGAGCTGCTGTTCGAGCGCGCGGCCGCTGGACTGGCGCTGGTCCTCCCGGATGGACACTTTCATCGCGTCAATCGCAAGCTGTGCGAGATCGTCGGCTATGGCATGGAGGAGCTGCAGGCGCTGACGTTCCAGGACATCACGTACCCCGCGGACCTGGATCGGGACCTCGTCCAGGTTCGCCAGCTGCTGGCCGGGCAGACACAGTCCTATTCGCTGAAGAAGCGCTACGTCCGCAAGGACGGGACGCTGGTGTGGGCCAGCCTCACGGTGGCGCTCAGCCGGAAGGAGGACGGGACGCCCAACGTCTTCATCTCCGTGGTCGAGGAAATCACGGCGGCCGATCGTGCCCAGCAGGAAGTGCTGGCCACCAAGGCACGGCTGCAGGCGGCGCTGGCCAGCATGACGGACTCGGTCTGCATCCTCGACGCCGACGGCCGGATCATCGAATCGAACGACGCCTTCGTCGCCAACGTCGAGCTGGCCGCGCTGGACGGGACGCCGCTGCGGCAGGAGAACTGGCCAGCGCGCAGGGCGCTGCGCGGCGAGCGGGAGTCGGGTGCCGAATACCTGGCACGGCGGGCGGACACGGGCGAACGATGGCACAGCAGCTGCAGCTTCGCGCCCATCCGGACGGCGGGCGGCGCGGTCTCGGGCGCCGTGGTCGTGAGTCGCGACATCACCGGGCACGTGGAGCGCGAGGCCGCGTTGCGCAAGAGCCGCGCCACGCTGCTGCTGTTCGTCGAACACGCGCCCGCGGCACTGGCCATGTTCGACCGCGAAATGCGTTACCTGTCGGTGAGCCGGCGCTGGATGACCAACTACCGGCTCGGCGACACGCCGGTGCTGGGTCGATCGCATTACGAGGTGTTTCCGGAGATCGGCGATGCGTGGAAGGCCGTGCACCGCCGCTGCCTTGAGACCGGCGAACGGATCGCGATGGATGCGGACCCGTTCCGCAGGGTCGATGGCGGCGTGCAGTGGCTGCGCTGGGAGGTCCTGCCCTGGTACGCGGCGGACGGCACGATCGGTGGCATCGTCGTGGCCTCCGAGGACATCACGGTCCAGCGCAATGCCGAGGACGAGATCCACCGGCTGAACATCGATCTCGAGCGCAGGGTGGCGCAACGCACGGCGGAACTCGGCGTCGCCAAGGCGCAGGCGGAGGCCGCGAGTCGCAGCAAGAGCATCTTCCTGGCCAACATGAGCCACGAGATCCGCACGCCGATGAATGCGATCCTCGGTCTGTCCCATCTGCTCCAGGAAGAGCTGACCGATCCCGACAGCCGGCTCAAGCTCGCCAAGATCGACGGCGCGGCCAGGCACCTGCTCGCGGTGATCAACGACGTGCTCGACATCTCGAAGATCGAGGCCGGCAAGCTCACGCTGGAAGTCGCGGAGTTCGCGCCGGAGGCACTTCTCGATCACGTCGTGACGCAGATCGTCGAGCGGATCCGGGCCAAGGGCCTGCGATTCGACTGCGACCTCGGGCAGCTGCCGCCCGTCCTCGTCGGCGACCTGACGCGGATCCGGCAGGCACTGATCAACTATCTGGCCAACGCGGTGAAATTCACCGAGCGCGGCTCGATCCGGCTGGGCGCGCGGGTACTCGAATCGACCGACGACGAGTTGCTGGTGCGGTTCGAGGTTTCCGACACGGGCATCGGCATCAGTGCCGAAGACCAGCGTCGGCTGTTCTCGACCTTCGAGCAGGTCGACGGATCGGCGACCCGCCCATATCCGGGCAGCGGCCTCGGCCTGGCGATCACGCGTGGCCTGACCGGATTGATGCGCGGGGATGCCGGGGTCGAGAGCGCAGTCGGTGCCGGCAGCACGTTCTGGCTCACGGCCTGGCTGGGATATCGCAAGGGCGCCGATCGCCCGGGCCTGCCCGCCGTGCGGCCGCGTGGAGGTACGCTGGATCTCGCCCATCTGCAGCGTGGCCCCGGCATCCTCCTGGTCGAGGACAACGAGGTGAACCAGGAGGTCGCCCGGGCCCTGATCAATCGGGCCGGCCTTGAGGTGGCGGTGGCCTCGAATGGGCTCCAGGCGCTCGAGATGGCGCAGGCCGCGGTCTACGACCTCGTGTTCATGGACATGCAGATGCCGGTGATGGATGGCCTGCAGGCGACACGCGCCATACGGCGCCTGCCCGGCCGGGAGCGGGTGCCCATCGTGGCCATGACGGCGAACGCGTTCGCGGAGGACAGGGCGCGTTGCCTGGAGGCCGGTATGGACGACCACCTGGCGAAGCCGGTCTGTCCGGATGCCCTGTATGCGTGCTTGCACAAGTGGCTGGCCGGGGACACTGCGCCGGTCTTCGACCGGCAGCGCCTGCTCGAGCGCCTGGGCGAGAACGGGGACATCGCGGACGGCCTGCTCGAGATCGCCCGGCGGACGCAGGCCGACACGGCGGCTGAAATGCGTTCCGCGATCCAGAAGGCCGACTTCGACGCGCTGGCGTTCCTTGCGCACCGCGCGAAAGGAACGGCCGGGGACCTGGCGGCGCAGGAACTGATGTCGCTGGCACACGAGACCGAGCTGTCCGCCAGGGCGGCACGCCGGGAAGCGTTCGGTCTCGGCCAGCGACTTGCCGCCCGCCTCGACCGGCTGATGGTCGAGATCTCGAACAGCCGCGATCCTGTTCCACCGCTGCCTCCGATTGCGGCAAGCTCCGTCCATGCCGACGACGGAACCCACAGAGCTGCCGTGCCCACATCGTCCGCCATGCCCGGGGTGTCCGCGCTTCGGTGAACCGGGCATCGCCCCTGCGGCACGCCAGGCGCTCGAGGCGCTGGCGCGCCAGCATGGACTGCCTCGCGTGGCCGAGGTCTCGGGTGCGACGAATGGGTTCCGGCTCCGCGCGCGGCTGGCCATCCGCGGCCGCCGGGGTTCGCCCAGGATCGGGATGTTCCAGGCCGGCACGCATCGGGTGGTATCGATCCCCGAGTGCAGCGTGCAGCATCCACTGGTCAATCGCGTCGTCGCCGTCGTGCGCCGTGCACTCGTCGACGCCGATATCGCGCCCTATGCGGAAGGCCCGCACCTGGGGCTCGCGCGTTACCTGCAGGTGGTGGTGGAGCGCGCCTCTCAATCGGCGCAGGTCGTGCTCGTCGCCAACAGTCCGTCGCTCGAGCCGCTCGCAGCGTGCCTCGACCTCGTACGCGACGGACTCGGCAGTGAGCTGCACAGCCTTTGGTTCAACGCCCATTGCGAGCGCTCGAACGCGATCCTGGGTCCCGAATTCATCAAGTGGTGCGGGCCGGACAGCGTGATCGAGCGTTTCCGCGGCAACGCAGTGCATTACCCGCCGGGTGCCTTCGGCCAGAACAATCTCGATATCGCGCAACGCATCGTCGAGCACCTCGACGCGCAGGTTCCCGCGGGAGCGTGTGTCGCCGAGTTCTACGCGGGCGTTGGCGCCATCGGCCTGTCACTGCTGCCGCGCCTGCGGCAGCTGCGCATGAACGAGGTGGCGCCGCATTCGCTGCAGGGCATGGCGCTCGGCCTCGCGACGCTCGATCCGGACAGTCGCGCGAAGGTCGAGGTCGTGCCGGGCCCGGCGGGTGCGGCGCTGGAGGCTGCATCGGAGGCTGAGGTCGTAATCGCGGACCCGCCGCGCAAGGGACTCGATCGCGAACTGCTCGAGCGGCTCGCTGCGCAGCCGCCGGAACTGTTCCTGTACGTGAGCTGCGGGCTCGAGTCATTGCTGCGCGACACCGAGCGCCTGACCTCCGGCGGCACGTTGCGCCTGGGCGACCTCACCGCGTTCAACCTGATGCCGTTCACCGAGCACGTGGAGACGGTCGCCCGCTTCGAGCGCGCGTGAGCTTGCGGCGAGCGGTCGCTTGCCGCCGCCACCAGCACGGAAATCCCGCCAGACTTGTCACTCCCACCCTGCGCTGCGCGTCGTCGACACTGTGCGCGACCCAGACAGGAGGATCGAAAATGGCTGACATCCTGCACAGGATCGAGATCAAGGCCTCTCCGGCCGAAACCTGCGGGGCACCTTCCATGTCGGCGGCGTCATCGAGTTCCGCTTCGGCTCGCTTGGCGGCTTCGACGTGAAAGTGATCGAGCTCGACCCCGCGAGGTGGTCTCGTTCACAGGGTCATGCGCATGATCCATGCACACGGCACGGGAAATGAACACTCCTGGCCCAAGCGCGCCCATCCGCCACGCCCGCCCCCAACGTTGCCGCGGAAACGTCGTGCTCGATCTCTGATGTCCGACGCGATGCTCGCGCATGCCGTCACGCAGCGGTTCGTCTGGGGCGTCTCACGGCGCAAACCTTGCCACTCGGTCCGCGGCCGCAATAGACGAGATCCGCCCCATCGGACTCGAGGCTGCTGACGCCGAAGCCGATGCGCCGGGCGGCCGAGCAGGTTGCCCTCGACGCGCGCCAGGCTCTGCACGAGCAGGACCAGTACGACCAGCAACCCGACGGCCAGCCCGGCCGCGGACCACTTGTGGTTCTGCACGTGAAGGCGGAACTGGTCCGGCCAGTCGCTGGAGGTTGCCGTCGATTCCATGGCGCGCGCTCGTGTAAAGAATTCTCAGTCCAGTTTGAGTCCTGCGTGGTGCGCCACGTGCTGCACCGCAATTGACCTCGGTCAATGTCCCGGGCCTCGCACGCGCCTACATTCGGGCTGCAACCAGGCTCAGGGAGTCGGGCATGCTTCGCCCCCGTAATGCAATTCTCGTCGTGGCCGCGCTGTTCGCGGTCGCCATGCTGCTGGCGCTCGGCACGCACAGCACCGGCGTCGTGCGCAACGATCCCGCGCGCAACGTCTGGATTCCCGATGAGCTGACCATGCCGCTCACGCTGCAGGTCGCCTACAACGACACGCAGGTGTTCTTCCACTATCGCTGGCCGGCGAAACGACCGCACGTCGTCTCGGAGGTGCTGCGCTACACCGATGGCAAGTGGCAGCGGCGCACGCGCACGCCCATCGGCTCGGACCCGGACGGCATCGCCGAGGACCGCCTGGCCATGATGCTCGACGACGGCGGCGTGCCGGAGTTCCAGCGCTACGGTGGCTTCATCACCGTCGGCGCCAACATGCGCGACTTCACGGGCTCGCCGGCCGAGGCCGCGCATCGGCGCAAGTACCTGCCGGCCACGCGGAAGGACCCCGCCGACTGGTACTCGATCGTCGACCAGGCCACCCTCGACGACCAGCGTCGCGCAGGCTACTTCCTCGACCTCTGGAGCTGGCGCGCGCAGCTCTCGAACCCGCTCGGCCACGGCGACGACCAGCTCATCGCCTGGTACCGGCTGTACGACTCGGGGGACCCCGCGTTCTTCAGCAACTGGGACAACGACGCCGGCCAGCCGCGCTGGATGTTCGACCCGGCCCGCGCCGGCAGCGAGCAACCGTATTACCTCTCCGCGGACGCCGCGGTGCCGTTCGACGCGGCGCACGAGTGGCGCGAGGGCGACGTGATTCCCGGCCAGGTGCTGAGCCAGCCGAGCGGTTCGCGCGCCGACATCCGCGTGCTCGGCGAGGGCCGCTGGGCCGACGGGTACTGGGACGTCACGCTGGTTCGCGCGCTCGACACGGGCTATCCGCTGGAGGACAAGATCCTGCGCGACCAGGGTGTCTACAGCATCGCGCTGTCGGTGCACCGCGACGCGCGCGCCAGTCGCTGGCACTACGTCTCGCTGCCGCTGCAGGTGGGCCTCGGGCGCCAGGCCGACGTCATGGCTGCCCGCATCGCCGGGGACGCGCCGGACTGGAGCGGCATCGACACGCGCGAGGTGATCCTGTTCTACCCGGGCCAGGTGAGCTGGCAGAGGACTCCGAGCGGGGTCCACGCCGGTTCGAAGTACATCGCCAAGGGCGTGCCGGTGAAATACCGCCACAAGGAGACGCAGCTCGCCGAGTACGCCGTCGAACTCGAGTTCGATCGCGAAATACGCCGGCATTGGCTGGCGAGCCTGGCCGGGGGCGTGCTGCTGGTCGCGAGTTTCGTGTTCTCGATCAGCCTGCTGATCGGCCGGCGGGAGGACTGATCCGATGGGCCCGTATCACGCCATCATGGTGCATTTCCCGGTCGCGCTGTGGACCGTGAGTTCCGGAATCATCCTGTTCCGCGCTTTGTCGGACGGCCCGCTGGCGCGTGCCTTCGACCGCGTGCTGGTGTCGCTGCTGGTGCTCGGCGTGGCCACCGGGCTCGCGTCCTACAGCCTCGGCCTGATGGTCTGGCCGCCCGAAACGCTGCAGACCACGCCGCTCGGCCGCAATCACATGATCGCCGCGAGCTGGTCGCTCGGTTCCTGGGCCGCGCTGCTGTTCCTGCGCTGGCGGGTCGGCGAGCGAGTCTGGGAGACGGTCATCAACCGCCTGATCATGGTGGGTCTCGGCATCCTCGGCGCGAGCCAGCTCGCGGCCACCGGCACCCTCGGCGGCCACCTGCACGGCGCGCCCGCCTACCTGAGCGAACTGCTGCGACCTTTCGGCTGGGACGTGTACCACACCTTCTACCTGCCGACCTGGGTGCTCGCCTCGCTGGCCGTGGTGATCGTGGCGATGCCGGTGCTGGCATTCCTCGCCACGCGCGGACGCACGCCCCAGGCACGGCAGCCGGAGGCCGGACGATGAGGCGCGTGGCGATCGCGTTGGCAGTCGTCGCGCTGGCCGTCGGTGTGGTCGAGCTGGCCTGGGCGGTGCCGCCCGGCTTCACGCTCGAGTTCGACGGCAATGGCGAGGGCAAGGTGACCTTCGAGGGCGCCAGGCACACCGGCGAGGGCATGCACTGCTCCAACTGCCACATGGACGTCTTCTACGTGGGCCGCAACGTGCAGATCACCAAGGCCGACCACAAGCGCAAGCACGCGTGCTTCACCTGCCACGACGGCGAGACGGCGTTCGCGTCGCGCAAGAACTGCGACCGCTGCCACGTGGAGCCGGAGTTTCCGCTCGACAGTTTCGATCAAACCGGACGAGGAGAGTCGCGATGAAGATTTCCCAGATGCTGCCGATGCTCGCCGCCGGCGCGCTCGCGTGCGCACCGGGCTACGCGGCCGACGTTGCCGCGGGCAAGGCCAAGGCCGAAGAGGTCTGTTCCGATTGCCATGGCGAGGACGGCAAGGGTGACGACGAGAGCCCGGACATCGTCAAGCTCACGGCCAAGGAGTTCCAGACCGCGATGGACGAGTACCGCAGCGGCGCCCGCACCAAGGACGCGAAGATGGCGCGCGCGGCCAAGAGACTCACCCCGGCCGAGGTTGCCAACCTCGTCGCGTATTACGAAACGCTGAAATAGGTCGGCGGTCGCGGCCGGACGTTTCCGCTGGATTGGCAATTCACTTGGCACACCGCGAGGTGGTCTCGTTCACAGGGTCATGCGCACAGCCCATGCGCATGACTCATGCGCATGATCCATGCGCACAGCATGGGAAATGAACACCTCTTGGTCGCAGCCCGCCCATACGCCACGCCATGACGTTGCCGCGGAAACGTCGCAACCGTCACGCAGCGGTTCGTCTCGGGCGTCTCACGGCGCGTACCTTGCCACTCGGTCCGCCGCCGCAATCAGCGAGTCCATGCCGCAGCATATATTCGACCTGCGTCGAGGCGTAGAGGGCCAGAGCGCCCCGAGCACTTTCGCGATCAGGATCTTCGCGATCAGCGCCGCCGGATACACCAGCGCATAACCCTGCGCGACGCGGCTGTCGCAACCGGTGCGGCCGTTGGCGAAGGCGAGCACCGCGGGCTGGGTGTGCGCACCGGCGAGAACGCCGGACACGCGAGTCCGCCCCATGCCGAAGTAGCGCCGCAGGACGACGGCCAGACCGTACGAGACGGTGACGGTGATCGCCACGCCGAGCAGCCCGAAGTCGGCCATGGTCTGGCCCGCGGTGTGCGGCATCGTCTCAGGAACGGACCGATGCGCGCGACCTTGCCGAAGACGAGCGCGACCAGCAGCGTGCCCGCGGCCGGCCCGAGCGTCAGCGACATGCCCGGCACCGGAAACACGACGTGGCCGAGCAGCAGGCCGCGCTCGGAGTCGCCGAGAAACGCGGTCACCGCCGGGATCTGTTCGCCGGGGGCGATGATGCGCAGCCGATCGCCGGGTTGCAGCACGAAGCCATCCTGCGCCAGCACGTCCACGTCGCCGCGCCGCGGCTGTCTTCGAGGGGTTCCGCTGCGGCACGGCCAAGCTCCAGCGTCACCTGGTCCACGAGGTCCACCGGGCCGACCACGGTGACGACGTTGCCGCGGCGCAATCGGGCATCGTCGCTCGGGGCCGCCGATGCCGGGTTCGGCAGAAGTTTCAACCTCGATGCTGCGGCTGACCAGCGGTGGGGGTACGTCCGTGTCCCGGGCCCGGCGGCGCAGGACGAGGCTGCACGCGAGCAGCGGGCCGAGCACCCCGAACACGTAGTACACCGCGTACGCGATCGTCGGCGTGTTGGTGAGAGCCCCGGCGAAGCTTCCTGCAATGGCTCCGCTGCCGAGGCCGAGCAGGCGACCGACCACGACGGCGACGATGGCGCCGGCGATGAGGATCGCGATGGTCGCGAGGATCGGGCCGTAGCCCCTGCGCAGCGATGCGAAGAACGCCGGGCCCGACATGGTCCCGACCGAGAACGTGAACAGCACCAGCCCCGAGGGTGCCGAAAGCCTCGGGCACGACGATGTGGTGACCCCGGGACTCGCCGAGCGCACTCAGGGCCATCGCCAGGAACCGCAGCAGGATGTCCTGCCGGGCGAGGAAGGCGAGCGTTGTTTCCAGCAGGCTCATGTCGCCTCGACGAGCCGTCCGCGCGGCACGGTCGAGTCTATTTCGCCCCCTGGTACCTGGCCCGGACCGCCGCGATGAAGGCGGGGGTCTCGGCATCGCGCCGCCTGGCGATCACCTGCGCGTTCGGGGTCTCGTTGAGCCGCCGCAGCAGGTCGCGTGCCGCCGGCAGGTCGGCGAACACGTCCAGGCCGAACTGCCGCTGTGCCACCAGCGCGGCGATCTCGACCGAATAGAGGAACACGATGTCGGCGAGCGTGACGGTGTCGCCCGCGACGTAGGGCGCGAACCTGCCGTGGCGCTTCAGGGTCGCGAAACCGGCGATGATCTCCACGCGCGCCTTCTCCTTGATGGCGTCGGGTGTCGAGAGGCCGAAGATCGCCTCGAGGAAGCAGGAGCGGGCGGGCAGCTCGATGTAGAGTTCGATCTCCTTCATCAGCGCGCGTACCCGCGCCTTCTGGTACGGGTCGGCCGGCAGCAGCGGCTTGCCCGTGCCGCTGTCCTCGAGGTACTCGAGGATGACGCTGGCCTCGTTGAGGAACCCCTGCGGGGTCTCGAGGCACGGCACCTTGCCGCGCGGGCTCTTCGCCAGGAAGTCCTCGCCCTGGTCCGGATAGGCCGTCACGTACTCGAAGGGCAGGCCCTTCTCGAGCAGCGCGAGGTGGACCATGTTGGTGTAGTTGCTGACCGGGAAACCGTGAAGCTTGAGCAAGGCTTTCCCCCATCGTCGATCGTGGCCGGCTGCGTGCCGGGCCGATGCGCTAGAATCGCAGTTCCACCGAGCCGCAGACAAGGGACCCGTCATGAGCAACTTCGAGCAGCAGAAAGCGAAATTCCGCGACCAGGCCGGCTTCATCGCCGCGCTGGACCAGAGTGGCGGCAGCACGCCCAAGGCGCTGAAGCTCTACGGCATCCCCGAGACCGCGTACTCGGGCGAGGCCGCGATGATGGACCTCATCCACGCCATGCGCTCGCGCATCATCACCAGCCCGGCCTTCAACGGCGAGCGCGTTCTCGCGGCGATCCTGTTCGAGGCCACGATGGACCGGTCGATCGAGGGCCGGCCGACGGCGGCGTACCTCTGGGAGGTCAAGCGGGTCGTCCCGATCCTCAAGGTGGACAAGGGCCTCGAGGCGGAGGCGCAGGGCGTGCAGCTCATGAAGCCGATGCCCGGCCTCGACCAGCTGCTCGCACGTGCCAGGGGCAAGGGCATCTTCGGCACCAAGATGCGCTCGGTGATCAAGCGGGCCGACCCGGCGGGCATCCAGGCCGTGGTGGACCAGCAGTTCGAGGTCGCGCGCCAGATCATCGCCGCGGGCCTGGTGCCGATCATCGAGCCCGAGGTGGACATCAAGTGTCCGGACAAGGCGGCGGCCGAGGACCTGCTCAAGGCCGCGATCATGCGCCAGCTCGATGCGCTGCCGGAGGGGCAGCTCGTGATGCTGAAGCTCACTATCCCCGACCAGGACAACCTCTACGCGGACTGCATCCGCCATCCGCGGGTGCTGAAGGTGGTGGCGCTGTCGGGTGGATACTCGCGCGAGGAAGCGAACCGGCGGCTCGCGCGCCAGCACGGCATGGTCGCGAGTTTCTCGCGTGCACTCACCGAGGGACTCACGGCGCAGCAGTCGGATGCGGAGTTCAACGCCGCGCTCGATGCGGCGATCGAGAGCATCTACCAGGCGTCGAAGACCTGAGAGAACTCGCCCCGCCGCACCGTTGGACTAAACCCGCACCAGAATGATGGGTTTCGGCGCGGCGGAGCGATCGCGCAATCCAGATGATCGAGCGCGCGTGCGCATTGTGCGCAAGTCGCGCGTGCGAGTCCATAGCCAATGCGACTGATCGCCACCTGTCCCGAGGAGACCAAGCCCGCGCTGGTGCACGAGCTCGAGTCGCTCGGTGCGACCGACATCCTGCCCGGCTATCGCGCGGCGTCGTTCGAGGCAGGCGATGAACTCTATTACGAGCTGCACCTGAAGCTGCGCACCGCGAGTCGCCTGCTGCGCGTCGTCAAGGACGTGCCGGCGAAGTCACCGCAGATGCTGCGCTCGCAGGTGCGTCGCATCCACTGGAACGAGATTTTCGACGCGCGCCACGGCTTCATGGTGGAGAGTCTCGGCGCGGGCGAGGAAGGCGGCGGCATGCCGCCGAAGCAGGTGATCACGCAGGTGCGCGAGGGCATCCGCGAAGCGTTCCAGCGCGGCGACGGGCGCGTCCCCGCGATCGACGTCGTCGAGCCGAAGGTGGTCGTGGTGGCGCACCTCGCGCGCGGCCGCTGCATGCTGAGCCTCGACACCTCGGGCAAGTCGCTGCACAAGCGCGGCTACCGGGAGCAGGGCCATCCCGCGCCGTTGAAGGAGACGCTGGCCGCGGCGATCCTCCTCATGGCCGGCTATGACGGCACGCAGGCGTTCCTCGACCCGATGTGCGGCAGTGGCACGCTCGCCATCGAGGCGGCGATGATCGCGGTCGGGAAGGCGCCGCGGATCCATCGCAGGAAGGGCGAGTTTTACTTCGAGTGGCTGAAGGACTTCGACCGGGAGCTCTGGCGCACGACGCAGGATCGTGTGCGTGCCGGGAAGCTCGAGGCGCCGCTCGCGCCCGTGGTGGCCTCGGACATCGATGCTGGCTACGTGGAGATGGCGAGGAAGAGCGCCCTGAAGGCGCGCGTCGAGAAATACATGCGCTTCGACGTGTGCCGCTTCCAGGACGTCGAGCCGCCGGCTGGCCGGGGACTGCTCGCGACCAACCTGCCCTACGGCGAGCGCATCGGCGGCGGCGCGGCGGACGTCCGCGTCCTCTACGAGGAAGCAGGCGACACGCTGAAGCGCAAATTCGCCGGCTGGCAGGCCGCGATCCTGGCCGCCGCCGATTCGCCCTACGAGGCGATCGGGCTCAGGCCGAGCCGGACCATCGCGCTGATGAACGGCTCGATACCCTGCAAGCTGCTGCTGTTCGAGCTCTATGCGGGCAGCCGGCGCTAGGACTCGAGCCCCTGCATGTCGAGGTACTCGTCGTAGCTGCCGGTGAAGTCGGCGACGGTGCCGTCCGGTTTCAGTTCGATGATGCGGGTGGCGAGGCTCGCGACGAACTCGCGGTCGTGCGAGACGAACACCAGCGTGCCGGGATACTTCTCGAGGCCGATCTGCAGCGACTCGATGGTCTCCATGTCCATGTGGTTGGTGGGCTCGTCCATGAGCATCACGTTCGGCCTGGTGAGGATCAGCTTGCCGTACATCATGCGGCCCTTCTCGCCGCCCGACAGCACCTTCACCGACTTCCTGGTCTCGTCGCCGGAGAACAGCAGCCTCCCCAGGGTCGCCCGCACCAGCTGGTCGTCGTCCGCCTTGCCGGTCCAGGTCGACATCCAGCCGAAGAGGTCGATGTTCGACTCGAACTCCGCCTGCGGATCCTGCGGCATGTAGCCCGGCTGGGCGTTCTCGACCCAGGTGACGCGCCCCGTGGCGGGCGTGAGGTCGCCGGCGAGGCAGCGCATCAGCGTGGTCTTGCCGATGCCGTTCGGCCCGATGATCGCCACGCGTTGTCCCGCCTCGATCGTGAAACCGAGCTTCGAGAACACGTCGGCGTCCGTGCCGGGATAGCGGAACGACAGGTCCTCCACCGTCACCGCCGTGCGATAGAGCTTCTTGCCCTGCTCGAAGCGGATGTACGGGTTCTGGCGCGAGGAGGGGCGGATCTCCTCGATCTTGATCTTCTCGATCTGCCGCTTACGCGAGGTGGCCTGGCGCGCCTTCGAGGCATTCGCCGAGAAGCGCCGCACGAATTCCTGCAGGTCCGAGATCTGCGCCCTGGCCTTGGCGTTGGCGGCCTCGACCCGCTGGCGCGCCTGCACGGAGGCCAGCATGAAGTCGTCGTAGTTGCCGGGGTAGATCCTGAGCTGCTGGTAGTCGAGGTCGGCGATGTGCGTGCACACCTGGTTCAGGAAGTGCCGGTCGTGGCTGATGATCACCATGGTGGCGTCGTAGTCGTTCAGCGCGCGCTCGAGCCAGCCGATCGAGTGGATGTCGAGGTTGTTGGTCGGCTCGTCGAGCAGCAGCACGTCGGGACGCGAGAACAGCGCCTGCGCGAGCAGCACGCGCAGCTTGAGTCCCGGCGGCACCTCGCGCATGGTCAGGTCGTGACGCCATTCCTCGATGCCGGCGTCGATCAGCACGCTGCCCGCGCGCGCCTCGGCGGTGTATCCGCCGTACTCCGCGAACTTGCCCTCGAGCTCGGCGGCCCGCATGTAGTCCGCGTCGGTCGCCTCCGGGTCGGCGTAGATGCGGTCGCGTTCCTGCATCGCCTGCCACATCTCGGCGTGGCCCTGCATCACCACGTCGAGGACGCGCTGGTCCTCGTAGGCGAACTGGTTCTGGTTGAGCTTGCCGAGCCGCATGCCTGCCTGCAGCACCACCTCGCCGGCGCTCGGCTCGAGGTCGCCGCCGAGGATCTTCATCAGCGTGGACTTGCCACAGCCGTTGGCCCCGATCAGCCCGTAGCGGTTGCCGTCGGCGAACTTGACCGAGACGTGCTCGAACAGGGGCTTGGCTTCGAACTGGATGGCGAGGTTGGTCGTGGAAAGCATGGTCATCCGGCGGCTGCGAGGTGTGCAGCCCGGCAGGGGCGTGGGGGGAACCGGGGTGGCGGCCGGCGGGGGGCGCGATTCTAGCCGAACCCGGGCGGCGAGGCGATTTCAGGCGCCCGGCAGCACCACGCTCGGCAGGAAGGCGGGCGGGCGCCGCCGGCAGGTCGCCTGCTCGTAGGAATGGGCGAGCGCGATGAGCCTCGCGTCGCTCCACGCGCGCCCGAAGAACGAAAGTCCCACCGGCAGCCCGAACACTTCGCCCGCCGGCACCGTCACGTGCGGGTAACCGGCGACGGCTGCGAACGAGGAACTGCCCACGCCGGTGTAGTGGTCGCCGTTGACGAGATCGGTCGTGAACGCAGGCCCGCCCGATGGCGCCACCAGGGCATCGAGGCGATGGTGGTCCATCACGGCGTCGATGCCCTCGGCGCCCGCGAGACGCCGACAGCGCCCGAGCGCTTCCAGGTAATCGGGCGACGCCAGCGAGCCCTTCGCCTGCGCCTCGACGAGAACCTCCTGCCCGAAGTACGGCATCGCGCGAGCGGCGTTGCGCTCGTTCCAGGCGACCAGCCCGGCGAGCGATCGCACCGGTGCGGCGGGGCCCAGCGAGTCGAAATAGGCATCGAGCCCGGCCTTGAACTCGTACAGCAGCACCGTGTACTCGTCCTCGTCGAATTTGCCCTGCGTCGGCATCTCGACGGGGTCCACGAGCACGGCGCCCTGTCCTTGCAGGTCGGCGAGCGCGGTTTCCACCACGCGCCGCACGCGTTCGTTCGCGCCGAACATGCTGCGCACGACGCCGAGGCGCGCGCCCTTTAGCGCCCCGCGGTCGAGATGGGCGGTGTAGTCGGCTGCGCTGCGCCCGCGACTCGCCGTGGTCGCCGGGTCACGCTCGTCGATACCCGCCATTGCAGTGAGCAGCGACGCTGCATCGGCCACCGTGCGGGCCATGGGCCCCGCCGTGTCCTGCGTGGCGGAGATCGGGATGATGCCGGCGCGGCTCACGAGTCCCACGGTCGGCTTGATGCCCACCACGCCGCAGGCGTTGGCGGGGCAGATGATCGAGCCGTCGGTCTCGGTACCAACGGCCGCGGCGCAGAGATTCGCGGCCACCGCGGCACCCGAGCCCGAACTCGAGCCGCAGGGATTGCGATCGAGCGCGTGGGGATTGCGCGTCTGCCCGCCGCGGCTGCTCCAGCCGCTGGTCGAGCGCGTGGAACGGAAATTGGCCCACTCGCTCAGGTTGGTCTTGCCGAGGATCACTGCGCCGGCCGCGCGCAGGCGCTCCACGACCCCCGCGTCGCGCGGCGCGATCGATTCCGCCAGCGCCAGCGAACCCGCCGAGGTGCGCATGCGATCGGCGGTGTCGATGTTGTCCTTCACCAGCACCGGGATGCCGTGCAGCGGCCCGCGCGCACCGTTCGCGGCACGTTCTTCATCGAGGGCCGTGGCGATGGCGAGCGCGTCCGGATTGGACTCGATCACGGCATTGAGGCCGGGACCCGAGCGGTCGATCGCCTCGATGCGCGCGAGATAGGCCTCGGTCAGCGCCCGTGCCGTGAGGCGACCCTCCGCCTGCGCCTGGGCGAGTTCGGCGATCGTCGCCTCTGCGTACTCGAACGTCGGCGCCGTCCAGGCGGCCCCGCCCTCGGTGACCATGGCTGCGCCGCCGGCCAGCGCGCCGGCCTTGAGGAATTCACGTCGCTGCAATGAAGAGTCTCCGTGCCGGGCCGTTCCCGCCGCATCGTGCTTGCGCGGTCCCCGTAAGTCGAGTCACCGGCTATTGTAGTCTGACGCAGACCGGCCATGGTCGGCAGCTCGAGGTGTCCCGCGTGAATTTTCGAAACCCGCTACGAATCTCGCTGGTTGCCGTCGCGGCGCTGTTGCTCGCTGGCTGCGCGAGCATGATGCGCGTCGACCCGCTGCAGTTCACGGTCGCCGGCATCGAGCCCCTGCAGGGCGAGGGGCTGGAGCTGCGCATGCTGGTCAAGCTGCGCGTGCAGAATCCGAACGACGCGCCGCTCGCCTACGACGGCGTCTACCTGAAGTTCGACGTGCTGGGGAAGACCTTCGCCACCGGGGTGAGCGATGCGTCCGGCACCGTGCCCCGCTTCGGCGAGACCGTGATCGAGGTGCCGGTGACCGTGTCGGTGCTGCGCATGGTGCGGCACGCGCTCGGCATGCTCGACGGCCAGCCGATGGAGAAGGTCACCTATTCCCTGAGCGGCAAGCTGAACGGACCGATCTTCGCCGTGGCGCGCTTCACCTCCGCGGGCGAGATCGACCTCAGGACCGTCGCCACGCCGACGCCGGACGCGGGCAGCCTCTAGCCGGGGCTAAGCGACGCGCTCGAGCCGCGCGGGCACGTGCTTGTGCCAGGGCGTTCCGGCGAGGAAGTCACGCTGCGTGAGGTCGGTGAGCTCGTTCGGGGCTACGCCTGCGTGCACGACCGTTCCGTCCGGCCTCCGGTAGTCGAGTCCATGCCCGTTCGGTAGCGAGACGTGGCCGGGCTGCATGTTCTCGGTGACCTCGGCCACCACCTCGACGCTGCCGCGGCGGGTGGTGAGGCGCAGCCGGTCCCCGTCGCCGCAGCCGAGCGCCCCCGCATCGTGCGGATTCATGCGCAGGGCGCCGAAGGTTCCCTTGGCGTGCCACGCCGCATCGCGGATCGAGGTGTTGCTCGTGTCGGCGCGACGTTCGCCGGCGGACAGCACGAAGGGATACTCCGGATCCCGCGGCAGGTCGGTCGTCGCGAGTTTCTCGATTTCGGGGACCAGTTCCGGCAGGTGCAGGTTGATCCGGTGGTCGGGGTGGCGGATGGCCTGCCAGCTGTCGGCGTATTCGCTCACGGCGAAGATCACGCCGGACGGACTGCCGAGGATGGCGTCGAACAGTCGGTTGCCGGCGGAGATGGCGTTGCCGCCGAAGCCTGCGCGTGCCGCCGCGGCCGGGTGGCTGCGTACGTAGAGCTGCGCAATGCCCCACAGTGACGCGGCCGGCGCCATGCCGCGCGGCAACGTGCGCCCGAGCGTGCGATAGAGCACCACGGCGGCGTAGCGGCCGATCTTCGGGTTGCGTGCCGAGGCCCACGCGAAGGCGAGCGAGAAAGCGAGCCGGCCGAGGCTTGCGGCACGGCGCAGCGGTGCGTAGTCGCGCTCGCCGAGTTCGCCGAGCGCCTCGACCAGGCGCGCGTGGATCTCGGCCTCCGGCAGCGTGCCGGGCAGCGGCTCGATGAGCGGTTGCCGCAGGTGGAAACCGTTGCGCGGGAACTCGAGGTTGAAGAACGTCGCCTCGGGCTTCTCGAACTGGCTGCACGCGGGCAGCACGTAGTCCGCCTCGCGCGCCGTCTCTGTCATCGCCACGTCGATCACGACGCTCAATTCCAACGCCCGGAAGGCTGCGCGCATGCGCGGGCTGTCGGCGAGCGAGTGCACGGGGTTGGCGCACTCGACCAGCATCGCGCGGAAGCGCTTCGGGTGGTCGGTGAGGATTTCCTCCGGGATCACGTTGCAGGGAATGAGCCCGATGATGATCTTCGCGCCGACCACGGGGCTGCGACGTTCCGTGCGCTGCGTGGAGCGGGGCGCCTTCGAGAAGCCCTCGCCCTTGCCCGCCCTGGCGAGCGACAGGAAGGGCACGAAGGCGTTGTTGGTGCCGGGACGGGCGTAATGGCCGGCCAGCAGCCACACCAGCCGCTGCAGGTAGCTGCCGAGCGTCGAGTGCACGTTCATCTGCAGCCCGAGGTCCTCGACCATCGAGACGCTCTTCGCACGTGCGATGCGCCGCGCCACCTCGCGCAAGGTCGCCTCCTCGATCCCGCAGGTGGCGGCGCAGCGCGACACCGGGACCTTCTCCAGCACGGCGGCGATGGCGTCGTAGCCGGTCGTGTGTGCCGCGATCCAGTCGCGCGCGACGAGGCCCTCCTGCACCAGGATCGCGGCCAGTGCGGCGAGGCACCAGGCGTCGGTGCCGGGCTTGATCGCGAGATGGTAGTTCGCCATCGCCGCGGTCTCGCTGCGGCGCGGGTCGATGACCACGAGGCAGCGCCCGGGATCCTTCTGGATGTCGTGCAGGACCACTCGCGTACGCGCGAAGCCGTGCGAGTGCCAGGGATTCTTGCCGACGAACACCGCGACCTCGCAGTGCTCGAAGTCGCCGTGCGTGCCGGTGGTGAGCATCTTGCCGGCCACCCAGAACTCGCCGGTCTTCTCCTGCGCGAGCGCGTTCGAGCGGTACTGCACGCCGAGCGCCTTCTGCGTGCTGTCGCCGTAGGTGCCGCCGAGGTGTGCGCCCTGGTTGCCGCCGCCGTAGTAGAGGATGCTCTCGCCGCCGTGCGTGTCCCTGATCGCCTTGAACTTCGCCGCGATCTCCGTGATCGCGGTGTCCCAGTCGATTGCCTCGTAGCCGCCGTCGGGCCGCCGCCGCATCGGCGAGGTGAGACGGTCCGCGCCGTTCTGGTAGTAGTCCATGCGCTGCGACTTCTCGCAGACGTAGCCCTGCGACACCGGGTGTGCCTTGTCACCGCGCATGCGGGTGATGCGCCGGCCTCCCTCGCCTCCGGTCTGCACCTCGAGTCCGCAGTTGAGCGCGCAGATGATGCACGCGGTCTTCTTCCACTCGCCCCGTTCGTCGTCGCTCATCCACCGTCCCTCACGGAAGTACCCGCAGTCGCAATTCCGCCCACGCCCCGCCGGCCGCCAGCGCGCTGACCTGCTGTTCGCCGGGCACGGCGAACTCGTGCGTCCAGGCGCGCGCGCCCTGCGTTTCCGCCGCGAGCCGGCCATTGACGAGCCACTGTACGCGCGAGGAGGTGCCGAGCGCACGCAGCCGCACGGTCGGCGCCACGCGGCTGCCCGGCGCCCACGCCAGCAGGCTGTCCGGCGAGGGTCCCTCGATGCGCAGGTTCTCCATGCGCGAGTAGGCGTCGTCCGCGCAGTCCGCGGCGAGCGCGGGAATCGCCGACACGCGCCGCTGCTCGCTCGTGAGCCAGGGATAGGCGAGGCTCGGCCAGCGCGCCACCTCGAGTTCGCGGCCGGCGTGCGGCTGGCGGCAGCTTGCGGACAGGCGCCGGCCCGTCGCGGTATCGACGAGCAGCCGCACACGGCCTGCGCCCCAGACGCGTGCCTCGCGCTCAGGAAACGCGGGCGGCAGGCTGCCCGCGAGCGTCCACGCCTGGCGCCGCAGGTGGCAGAGCCCGGGCGAGCGCGGGTCCGGCGGCAGGCCGAGGGGCCAGCAGATTTCCACGGACTGCACCTCGGGCGGCCTCGGGCTGGCACCGGCATCCTGCGCAGCGCGTGGCAGGCTCTCGATGACGTCGAGCAGCAGCGGCAGCGCGGTGATGGCTCCGTACTGGCCGGGCAGCGGCGTTCCGTCGGGCCGGCCGACCCAGACGCCCACCGTGTGGCGCGCGGTCGCACCGAGCGCCCAGGCATCGCGAAAGCCGTAGCTGGTGCCGGTCTTCCAGGCGACGCGTGGACGCGTCGAGGTATCGAACGTGTCCTCGCGCGGGTCGTCGCCCCGTCGCTCCAGGATCTCGCGGATGATCCAGGCCGCGCCGGCCGACAGCAGGCGCCGGTCCTGCAGCGGATCGGCGGGCAGGTAGCGCACGCGGCCGGCGAGCCCGCCGCGCTGCAGGGCCGCATACGCGCCCACGAGGTCCTCGAGACTCGCGCCCGTGCCGCCGAGGATCAGCGAGAGGTTGGGCGCGGCGCCGCGCGGGAATCGAAGCGCGAGGCCCGCGTGCGCGAGACGTGCCGTGAAACGCGCGGGGCCAAGTCTGTCGAGGACGTCGACGGCCGGCACGTTGAGCGACAACCGTAAGGCCTCCGACACCGAGACCGGCCCGTGGAACGTCGGGTCGAAGTTCACGGGCCGGTAGTCGCCGAAGCGCTGCGGCGCATCCACCAGCAGGCTCTCCGAGTGCACCAGCCCGTCGTCGATGGCGAGTCCATAGAGGAACGGCTTCAGGGTCGAGCCGGGCGAGCGCGTCGCGCGCACCATGTCCACGTGCCCGAGGCGGGTCGCGTCGGTAAAGCTGAGGGAACCGACATAGGCGCGCGCCTCGAGCGTCGCGTTGTCCACGACCAGCAGCGCGGCGGAAGTGCGGTCGGGCAGGCGCGCGAAATGATTGGTGACGCGCTCCTCGAGGTGGGCCTGCAGCGCGGCATCGATCGTGCTCGGCACGCGCGCGGCCCGAGGGTTTGCGGAGCGCAGGCGCTCGGCCAGCAGCGGCGCGAGGCGAGGCGGCGCGAGGCGTCGTGCGACCACGGGTTCGAGCCGCGCGTCTTCGATCTCGGCGGAGGGCCAGGTCTCGCGTTCGGCGAGGCGTGCGAGGACCTTGTCGCGCGCGAGTCGCGCCGCGTCGGGATGGCGGTCCGGGCGCAGGCGGCTCGGTGCCTGTGGCAGCACCGCGAGCAGCGCCGCCTCGGCCCGAGAGACCCTGCGCGCCGGCTTGCCGAGGTACGCCCAGCTCGCCGCCTCCACGCCCTCGATCGCCCCTCCGTAGGGCGCGTGGTTCAGGTACAGCTCGAGGATCTCGCGCTTCGACAGCCGCCACTCGAGTTGCAGCGCGCGCAACACCTGCCGCAGCTTGCCGGGGAGGCTGCGCGGGTGGGGATCGAGGATGCGCGCGACCTGCATCGTGAGCGTCGAGCCGCCGGAGATCACGCGCCCGTGCCGCAGCCACTGGCCGGCCGCGCGCAGCAACGCGACCGGGTTGATGCCGGGGTGTCGCCAGAACCAGCGATCCTCGTACTCGATCAGTGCGACGAGGTACTCCGGCGACACGTCGTCGACGGTGACCGGGTAGCGCCAGACGCCCTCCGCATCGGGGAAGGCGCGCAGCGGCGTGCCGTCCGCGGCGACGACGACGGTCGCGAACGCCTCGTCGCCCGGCAGGACCGGTGGGAATGCGCGATCGAGCGCGAGCAGCAGCAGCACGCCCGCGGCCGCCGCGAGCAGCAGCTTCACCAGCCAGGGGCGCGTGCGCTCCGCGTTCGTCATCGTCAGGGTGGCACCACCGTCACGGCCGCAGGCACGGCCCGGCCGACGCCACGCAGGTTCGGCCGGTACATGTCCTCGACCTGCGGCGGCGGCACGGTGTAGGTGCCCGGCGTCACTGCGCGCACGAGGTAGAAGAGCCGCGCCTTCGCGCCGCCCTCCAGCCTGATCGCTGCCACGTAGCGGTCGTCGCGAAACTCCTCGTGCTGCAGGTCGGCCGCGCTGCCACGCTCGTTCAGGGTGACGCCCTCGATGGTGACGCCTTCCCACTGCTTGCGGTCGGCGAGGTTGAGGTTCTCGACCTCGAGCCCGGCCGGCAGCAGGTCCACCACCAGCGCATCGGGCAGGGATTCCGCGGCCTCCACCGAGATGGCGGCGACGAGCAACTCGCCCTCGCGCAGGGGACCGGGCGTCCAGCGTGTGCCGTCGGTCCGGTACCAGCGACGCTCGATGGCGATGTGCCGGCTGTCGGCGGCCGGGGCCACGCTCGGCACGCCCGCGACGTCGATGCTCGCGAACACCGGGGCCTCGGCCTGCGCCACGAAGTGCACGCCGGCGGCGAGGTCCGCGTGCGGGAAGTCGCGGCTGGCCGCGCGGCCCTGCGCGAGGGCGGAGGTCTCGCCACCCACCGCCAGTTGCCCGCCGAAGCTGCGGCCCGCGTCGAGCGACAGCGCACGGCCGAGGCGCGCGAGCGCCACCTGCTCCTGCGTGCTGTACCAGACGTAGCGTTCGGCGGCGCGCGCCTGCAGTTCGCGCGAGAGCGCGAGCAGGCGCGTGTCCTGTCCCCTGTCGGTCCGCTTGTGCTCGCGCAGCAGCGCCAGCATCAGGGCCTCGTCGCGAATGGACGAGCCGTAGTCGCCGAGCCAGCCGCTGCGGTCGTCCTGCTTCGTGAACGCCTCGCCGATCGCCTCGTCGCCGCGGCCCTTGTCGCCCTGCAGCGTGAGCGCGAGCCCGAGGTGCAGCAGCGGCAACGGCGTGACGGCCTTCGCGCGCTCGTTGTCGTACAGCGCGCGCAAGGTGCCGAGCGGCGCACGGTTCACCCGGGCGAGCACGTAGCCCGCGTGGGCCTGGTAGGCGAACCGCAGGTGGTCGGCCTGAGCGTAGCCGTAGAAAGGCAGGCCGCCGGTGAGGAGATTCTCGTTCAGGCGCTCGAGGGTCTTCTGCAGCAGCGACTCCGGCACGTCGAAGCCCTCGTCGCGGGCGTGCAGCAGGAACTCCGCGATGTACGGAGTGAGCACGGGCACGCTCGAGTCGCCGCTGCCCCACATCGAGAAGTGGCCGTTCGCGGCCTGCAAGGAGGCGAGCCGCGCGATGGTGCCCTCCATGCGCCGGCGCCGTTCGTCGGCGTCGAGGCCGGCGAACCCCATGCGACGGGCGCTGTCGGCGTCGAGCAGCAGCGCCGCGTAGCCGCGCGAGACGGTCTGCTCGACGCAACCGTAGGGATAGTCGAGCAGGTCCTGCAGCGCGCGCGCGAACGGAATGGGCGGGACGGCGCTGAGCGTGAGTCGCGCCGATACCGTGCCCGGCATCAGGCCCGATGCGAGGTCCGTGCCGAGCGTGAGCGTGCCGCCGGGATTCACCGTGGCGGCACTCGAACGGACGACCGCACCCCAGGCCGGACGCACGGCTACCTCGTAGCGTCGATCGATGCGGCGCTTGCCGCCCTCGACCCGCAGGCCGAGCACGCCGAGGCCCGCGCCGTCCTTGCCGCGGATATCGAAACCCAGGGTTGCCTTCGCGTCCGGCGCGAGACTGACGCGCCGGCTCTCGCCGTCCACGGCGATCGGGCCTTCCGTCGCGAGCCGCACCGTGAATTCGCCCGCGGCATTCGTGAAATTCTGCAGGTCCACGGTGACCGTGCTGCGATCGCCGGGGGCCAGCGCGCGCGGGGCGCTCAACTCCGCGAGCACGGGTGCACGCACGATGGTCTCGGTGGCGGCGTGGCCATAGCGATCGTCCGTGAAGATGAGCGCCGCGACACGCAGCGTGCCGTTGAAGTCCGGCACCGCGAGGTTCACGGTGGCCTTGCCGCGCGCGTCGAGCTGCACGGGACCGGAGTACAGGTCCACGGTCTGCACGCGTGCGGTGGGTCGCCGCGCCTGCGGCAGCGTGTCGAGGGCGATGTCGCCGCCGAAGCGCAGGCGCGCCGTGCCACCCTCGTAGCTCTCGATCACGCGTCCGTAGAGGTCGTAGGCATCCACGCCGAGGCGTCTTGGCGCGAAGAAATGCGCGGCCGCGTCGGGGACCGGGAAGCGAGTGACGTTGAGGATGCCGACGTCGACGGCGGAGACGGTCGCCCACGCGGCGCGGCCCGCGAGCGCCGGCGCCTCGATCGTGACCGGCAGCGGCAGCTCGGGCTCGACCTGCTTCGCCGCCGCGATCGTGACCGGCACGCTGCGATCGCCGCGCTCCATCGGCACGTGCGCGACGCCGACGGCGCGCGCCGGCGTCACCTTGCTCGCCGCCGTGCCGCCGCGGAAGACGAGTACGGTCAGGTAGACGTCGTGGCGCTCCCAGTCCTTGCCCACGGTGAGCTCGAAGGTCGAGCCCGGGCGAGCGTCGATCGGCTCGACGTGCAGCAGCCGGTCGCTCTCGACCACCAGCAGGCCGGGCCCCGGGTTCGGCGGTGTCACCGTGACCTTCATCTTGTCACCGGCGCGGTAGCCGGTGCGCTCGAGCGCGACCTTCACCTTGTCGGGCCGCGCATCGAGGCCGCGGTTCTGGTCGTTCCAGCTCCAGCCGGCGACGAACGGATAGCGCATCGTGAGCTTCGTCGCGGGGTCGGTGACTTCGAGGCGGTACTCGCCCCACTCGACGGGGAAGTCGACTCGTTGCGCACCGTCGCCGCGCGCCGCCACCGTCTGCGTGGCGATCGTCTCGTAGCGCGCGGTGTAGTCGTAGCCCCAGCCGCCGTCGTCGTGGCGCCAGTGGTAGTCGCGCAGTTCGCGCACCAGGGCCACGTTCAGGCCGTTGGCCGCGACCAGCTTGCCATCCGGACCGCTGCGGATGAGTTCGAAGCCGGCGTTGCCGCTCGCCGGCGCGCCTTCCTTCGGGTCGAAGAGCGGCCGCGCGCCGACCAGCGCCTGCGCCGGCCACACGACGCGCTCGAGGCTGCGCACGACGGGACGCCCACCGGTCTCGTAGAGACTGCCGGTGACGATCGCGGCGACGGGCGTGGCGGCCTTGCCGACCTCCTCGGGCAGCGGGATATCGACGGCGAGGCGACCCTGTGCGTCGAGCTTCGCATCGACGACGTCCTGCGGTTCCCTGGGCAAGGCCACCGTCGGGTCGCCGAAGAAATAGTCCGGGAACGCGGCGACCGGGTGCGTCGCGACGCCGAGCGCGAGTCGCGCGGTGAAGCGGCTGTCGGCCGCGGGCGCGCCGTAGAGGTAGGCACCCTCGACCCCGAGCGACAATGGCGATCCCGGTCGCAGGTTCGCCGGCGCCGTGAGCTCGAGCTTCATGCGCTCGGGCAGGAACTCCTCGATGCGCAGCGTGAGCGACTGCACGACCTCGCCCGCGCCCGGCGCGGTGCGGAATTCGACCGGCCAGCGGCCAGTCGGCGCCTCGGGCGGCAGCGCCTGCGACCACTCGACGTAACCACCCTCCGCCGGCTCGAGTCGGCTCTCGGTGTAGATGCGTCCGTCGGGCTGGCGCAGCACCATGAACAGCGGCTGCGGCTTGACCAGGCGCCCATCGTGGTCGCGCAGCAGGGCCGCGATCCGGATCGTCTCGCCGGGGCGATACAGGTCGCGCCCCGACCAGGCATAGACGTTGAACCACGCCTGCGGGCGGCCCGCGACCGCGAACTCGGACAGGTCCAGCGCCGGCTGGTTGAAGGGCAGCAGCGACACGTCGCCGCCCTGCCGCGCGACCAGCACGTGCGCGGCATCGATCTCGTACCCAACCAGTGCCAGGCCCTTCTCGTCCGTGGCTGCCTTCGCCACGGTCCGACCCGCGTTGTCGAGGATCTCGAGCGCCACGCCGCCGAGCGCCTTCCCGGACTGCAGCGACGCGGTGTGCACCAGCACGCGATCGCCGTAGGCGCGCACGTGCAGGCCGATGTCGCTCACGAAGAAGATCGCGGTCTCGTAGCGACCCTCGTAGTCGCCGACCCGCCGCATGATGGCGAAGTAGAGGCCCGCCGGCCTGAGCTCGGTGATGTTCTGCACCGGCAGGTAGGTCAGCAGGCGCTCGTTCTCGCCGCCGCCCAGCACGAAGCGGTTGGCGTAGACCGAGTCCGCCATCTGCGTGATCGCCTTGCGCTTGCTCCAGCGGTTCTCGGCGAGGTCCCAGCCGCTGCGTCGTCCGCCGCGCTGGTAGTTCACGAAGAAGTTGGCGACCTCGGCATCGCGCACCCGAAGGAACTCGACGTCCACCTCCGGTACGTTGACGGACACGACCGGCAGGCCGCGCGTCTCGCGCGCCGGCAGCACGCTGCCCTGCGAGGCGAACGCGGCCGCGGGCTCCATCGGCCCCGTGTAGATCTTCTGCTCGAGGGCCTTGCCGAGCCTCGATCCGTCCGCGGCCGCGAGCCCCGCACGCAGGCGCACGGTGTAGCCCTGACCCGCCTGCACGTACGGGAACCGCAGGATCTTCGCGCCCTCGTCGAGCACCCAGCCGCCGGAGACGACCTCGCCCTTCGGGCCGGTCACCGCGAGCAACTCGTCGAATGCCTGGCTCGCGACCAGCGCCCGGGAGAACTCGAGCTGGAGCGCGAGTTCACCGTCGGAGAATCCCCGGCCCGCCGCGACGAGCCCGAACCCCTCGACCTGCGCCCGCGCGTCGATCGGCGCCTGGGACTGCAACTCGGGAACGCCGTCCGATCGTTTCTGGCATCCCGCCAGCGCCAGCAGGCACGCAGCCAGGGCCGCTGCGCCGAAGCGCGCGGCCGTACGGGTCCCGGTCATGCTCGACTCCTCGTCCGGACGGACGCAGCTATCGTGGCCATCCCCGGGTCCCGGTTCAAGGGCTTCGGGCGCGAGCGACAGTTGCAAACTGTTACAAAAGCCCTGCCGCGGGAAGTCCGGGGGTTACAGGCGCACACTACGCTGGTCCGGATCGATGGCGCACTGGGGGGAGGGCGAGGCGATGCGGCACACGAGCATCCTGGGGACGATCGGCAACACGCCGATCACGCGCCTCGGCCGGCTCGCGCCCGGGCAGACGGTGGTGGAGGCGACCAGCGGCAACACGGGCATCGGGCTCGCGATGGTGTGCGCCGCGAAGGGCTACCCGCTGGTGGTGGTGATGGCCGAGAACTTCAGTGTCGAGCGGCGCAAGCTGATGCGCTTCCTCGGCGCCCGCGTCGTGCTGACGCCCGCCGCGCTCAAGGGCAGCGGCATGCTCGCGAAGGGCCGTGAGCTCGCCGAGGCGCACGGCTGGTTCCTCGCGCGCCAGTTCGAGAACGAGGCCAACGCCAACGTGCACTCGCTCACCACTGCCTACGAGATCCTCGAGGATTTCCGTGGCGAGCGCCTCGACGCCTGGGTCACCGGTTACGGCAGTGGCGGCACGCTGAAGGGCGTCGGGCGCGTGCTGCGCGAACACCGGCCCGAGACCCGCATCGTCGTCTGCGAGCCCGACAATTCCCAGGTGCTCGGCAGCGGCATCGCGCAGCCGCGTGCCGACGACGGATCGCCGGCCGCGAGCCACCCCTCGTTCCGTCCGCACGCGATGCAGGGCTGGGGACCCGATTTCATTCCCAAGCTCACGGAGGATGCGGTCCGGCAGGGCCTCATCGACCGGATCATCCCGGTGAACGGGGCCGCGGCGCTCGAGCTCGCGCGCCGGCTCGCGACGGAGGAGGGCATCCTCGCCGGCATCACCGGCGGCGCGACCCTGGCCTGTGCGCTCGAGGCTTGCCGCAACCTGCCCGAAGGCGCCAGCGGGCTCTGCATGCTGCCGGACACCGGCGAGCGTCATCTCAGCACGCCGCTGTTCGCCGACGTGCCGGCCGACATGACGGAGGAGGAGATCGGGATCTCGCGCTCGACGCCGGCGGCACGCTTCGACGTTCCGGCCTCCGCCCCGGCGCCCGAAGCGGCGGCGACAACAGCGAGCCCGTGGTGCTGTTCGCGCTCGAGTGGTGCGAGTTCTGCTGGTCCGTTCGTCGGCTGTTCGCACGGCTCGGGATCCGCTACCGTTCGATCGACCTCGACTCGGTCGACTACCAGCGCGACGACCTCGGCGGGCGGATCCGCGCGGCCCTCACCGCGCGCACCTCGGTCGCGACCATTCCGCAGGTCTTCATCGGCGGCGAGTTCGTCGGTGGCTGCACCGAACTCTTCGATGCCTGGCGCAGCGGCCACGCACAGCGGCTGCTCGAGCGCAGCGCCGTGGCGTACGATCGCGAGGCCGCGATCGACCCGTATACTTTCCTGCCCGGGTGGCTGCAGGCGCGCTGAGGAAAGACGATGTCCGATGAACCGCTGGGCGCGGGCCGCGCCCCGTCAATGCCTTTGCTCGAGGACGCCGCGCGCCGGGCAGCGCGTTACCTGGGATCGCTGGCGGAGCGCTCCGTGGCGCCGTCGGCCGCGTCCATCGTGGGGCTGGCCGCGCTCGACGAGCCGCTGCCCGACGGTCCCACCGATCCCGCCCGGGTGCTCGCGCTGCTCGACGAGACGGTCTCGCCTGCGACCATGGCCATGGCCGGCCCGCGCTTCTTCGGCTTCGTGATCGGCGGCGCGCTGCCCGCCACGCTCGCGGCCAACTGGCTCGCGGGTGCGTGGGACCAGAACGCGGCGCTCGGCAAGATCACGCCGGGCGTGACGCGGCTCGAGGAGGTCGCGCTCGACTGGCTCAAGGACGTGCTCGACCTGCCGCCCACCACGCAGGGCTCGTTCGTCACGGGCGCGACGATGGCAAATTTCACGGCGCTCGCCGCGGCCCGCCATCGAGTGCTCGCCGATGCGGGGTGGAACGTAGAGGCGGACGGCCTGTTCGGTGCGCCGCCCATCACGGTGATCGTGGGCGACGAGGCGCACCCGACGCTGTTCAAGTCGCTTGGACTGCTCGGCCTCGGGCGAAGTCGGGTGGTGCGCGTGCCGACCGATGCGCAGGGACGCATGCGGGCAGACCGGCTGCCGGCGATCTCGGGCCCCACGATCGTCTGCCTGCAGGCGGGCAACATCAACTCCGGCGCCTTCGATCCGTTCGGCGAGATCTGCCCGGCGGCGCGCGCGGCCGGTGCCTGGGTGCACGTCGACGGCGCCTTCGGCCTGTGGGCCAAGGCCTCGCCGCGGCTCGCGCCGCTCGCGGTCGGCATGGAACTCGCGGATTCCTGGGCGACGGATGCGCACAAGTGGCTCAACGTGCCCTACGACTCGGGGCTCGCCTTCGTGCGCGAGCCGGGCATGCTGCCGGCGGCGATGGCGATCACCGCCGAGTACCTGCCGACGCACGAGGTCGAGCGCAGTCCGTCCGACTACACGCCGGAGCTGTCGCGTCGTGCGCGTGGCGTGGAGGTGTGGGCGGCCATGCGATCGCTGGGGCGCAGCGGGCTCGCCGGGATGTTCGACCGTACCTGCCGCCATGCCCGGCGTTTCGCCGAGCGACTCGCGGCCGAAGGTTACGAGGTGCTGAACGAGGTGGTGCTGAACCAGCTGGTCGTGTCGTTCGGCACGCCGGAGCAGACGCGCCGGGCGATCGAGGCGATCCAGGCGGACGGCACCTGCTGGGCAGGCGCCACCAGCTGGCGGGGACGGGCGGGGATGCGCATCAGCGTGTGCTCGTGGGCCACGACCGACGCGGACGTCGAACGCAGCGCGGATGCGATGATCCGCGCTGCGCGACAGGCGATTACTTGACGCTGATCAGCTCGACGTCGAACAGCAGGACCTGCCCGGCCAGCGGTCCACGGTCGCCGTAGGCGAGCGCGGGCGGGATCGCGAGCTGCAGTTTCCCGCCTTCCTTCATCAGCTGCAGCGCCTCGGTCCAGCCGGCGATCACGCCGTTCACCGGGAAGGTGGCCGGCTCGCCGCGCTTGTAGGAGCTGTCGAACTCGGTGCCGTCGATCAGCTTGCCACGGTAGTGCACGGTGACCGAGTCGGTGGCCGTCGGGGTGCGACCGGTGCCCTCGGCCATCACGCGGTACTGCAGGCCGCTCGCGGTGGTCTTCACGCCGTCGCGCTTGCCGTTCTCCGCGAGGTAGGCCGCGCCGTCCGCGGCCGCCTTCTGCGCGGCCGCCGCCTGGTCCTTCGCACGCTGCTCGTTCACGCGCTGCTCGAGCGCCGCGAGCGCCGCTTCCATCTCCGGCTGGCTGATCGCGGGTACGACCTGCTTGCGGCCGTCCTCGAGTCCCTTCAGCAGCGCCTCGGGCCGGTTCTCGGTGCCGGCGAGGTCGCGGCCGAGCTGGTAGCCGAGCGCATAGTGCATCTTCGCCGCGTCGTCCATGGCGGAGGTCGGGGCGGGGGCGGGGTCGGCGGCGTGCGCGGCGGCGGCACCGAGCAGCAGGGTCGTGAGCGTGGCGAGCGGTGCGCCCGCATGCAGTCTCTTCATTCGGTAGGGCTCCGGTTGGGTCGACGGGGGGCAGGGTCGCGCATGTTACGTGGCGGCGGCCTCGTGCGTCACGTGTTCCGGCATTTGCGCCGGTATGCAGAGGGCGTGAGGCCCATTTCCCGGCCGAAGGCCGTGCAGAAGTGACTCTGCCCGGCGAACCCGACCGCACCGGCGACTTCACCGACGGCGAGCGAGGTCATGCGCAGCAGTTCGCAGGCGCGCTCGATTCGGGCGCGCCGGATGTAGCGGTGGGGAGTCATGCCTGTCACCTGGCGAAAGGTCAGGGAGAAGTGCGTGACGCCGACACCGGCCTGGCGAGCCACGGCCCGGACGGTGAGCGGATCCGCCAGGTGCCCGAGGATGTGCTGCGCCGCGACGTGTGCCAGCAGCAGCCCGCTGCGCGAGCCGCGCAGCGCGGTGCGTTCCCCGGGATTTTCGAGCACGTGCCGCAGTTGCGCGAGCAGGGCGCTGCCGAGGGTGCCGAGATAGGCTTCGTCACGGCGCGGCGCGGACGCGGCGAGCGTCATCTGCTGCGCCAGCGTCACGATCACGTTGTCCACGAACGTGACCGGTGAGCGGGCACGACTCGTCGCGAGCCATCGTGGCGTGCGCCGGTCATCGTCGAAATAGACCAGCATTCCCTCGCCGATGCCGCGCAACACCATTTCCGCGCGGATGCCCGCCGGCACCATCGTCACGAGGCCCGGCAGTGACGAGCGCTCTGCGCCCGCCGCGCCCTCGCGGTACCAGAACCGCTTGCCGCCCGTGTGCACGATCAGCACGGGTGCCGGCAACGGAGGAATCGCGGCGACGTCGAGCATCGCCCGGTGCCGCTCGATCACGAAAGGCGGATTCGCGGCGATGCGACAGGCGATTTCCGGCTGGCCGAGGATCCGGTGGGCGATGTCGCGGGTGGTGGATCGGATGGCCATGGCGATCGGTCGCAGCATAATGAAAGAAAACGAAAAAGGCGCGTGATGCCGGCGCAAGCCGGCGGGACCCGGTGGGACTAAGCTGTCTGCCGGAATCCACTGATGGAAGCATCATCGCCATGAGAAAGCCCATGCCGGCTCTGCCGCGGCAGGCTGGGGTCGCATTGCCCTGGATTGCGTTTCTGTTCGCGACACCCGCCCTCGGTGCGGGCGTCTGGCTTACCGAGTCCGGCGGCGCGGACATGGCGATGGCTTCCGCCGGCCGTGCTGCGCTGGCGGCCGACGCCTCGACACTGGCAGCGAATCCGGCAGGCATCGCCGCGCTGTCGGGAAGTCACTACCTTGCCGCCGTGCTGCCGTTGTCGCTCGATGCGAAGTTCGTGGGCGACGACGGCACGCGCGGCACGGCCGACAATCGTGCCGATGCCCTCGCCACAGGCTCGCTGTTCGCCGTCCGGGGTGGGGAACGCGTGTCCGTGGGGGTAGGCATCTACGGCTACCTCGGCCTCGGGTTCGACTTTGGCGAGGAGTGGGTCGGGCGTCGAATCATCGAGGATGCGGACCTGCGCACGGTCAACGTGGCGGCGGCCGTTGCCTACCGCTTCACTGATCGCCTGGACATCGGGGTGACGGTCGCGGCGCAGCGTGCCGAGCTGGATGCAGCGCTGGCCGTCGGCAATGAGGCGACGTACTACGGACCGCCGGCGGGCCTCGACGACGGGCGCCTGCGCATCACCGGGGAGTCCTGGGCGCCCGCGGCGACCCTCGGTCTGGCCTACGCCATCGATTCCGGGACCCGGCTCGGCGCCGCGTGGACATCGAGCGTGTGGCATTCCGTGGACAGCGAGGTGCGGGCGCGCAACCTGCATCCCGTGCTGTCTGCAATCCTGCAGGAATCCGGCCCGGTCGGACTCGATGTCACGGTGCCGCAGCAGGCCGTGCTCAGCGTGACTCGACAGACCTCGCAGGACGCCGTGCTCGCGGCCAGCGTCGGTTGGCAGGACTGGTCGTCGTTCGGGCGGGCGCAAATGGTGCTGGGCGACAACAGGGGACGCATGTTCCCCCGCGGCCTCGAGGACACCTGGCACGTTGCGGTCGGACTGCGACAGCCGCTGGACCCGCGCTGGACTCTGGGTGCCGGCATCGCCTATGACAGTGATCCGTCCGCCGACGGCACGATGCCGGCCTACTTCCCGATCGCGGAACAGTTGCGCCTCGCGGCAGGTGTCGACTGCCGGGTGAGCAGCGAACTGGTCCTGCGGCTCGCGCTCTCGGTCATCCAGCAGGGCGCGGTTCGGGTTGCACAGACCGGGCACCCGCTGCCGCTGCCGGGCATCGAACCACTGTACGGTCGATTCGACGGAAGTCGCGTCTACGTGATCGGACTGGCCGCAGATTTCGCGAGGTGATCGCCGTCATCGGCGACACGCGCGAGCGGCCGCGAAATGTGCAATTCTGCCCACCGCTCCACGGGAGGCGGTCATGGGCGGATCGGGCTGGCAGGACGAAATCGACGAAATCCATCGGCGCCAGCGGCTCGCGGCGGAGATGGGCGGCCGGGAGCGGGTCGAGCGGCAGCGCTCCCGCGGCAAGCTCACCGTGCGCGAGCGCATCGCCGCGTTGCTCGACGACGGCTCGTTCCGCGAATGGGGCAGTCTCGCGGGCGAGGGCCAGTACGACGCGAACGGGCAGCTGACCGGCTTCCGCGCCTCGAGTTGCCTCACCGGGCGGGGCGAGATCGACGGCCGTACCGTGGTAGTGAGCGCGGACGACTTCACGATCCGCGGCGGCTCCTCCGAGACCTACCACCACGAGAAGAATGCGCAGGCCGAGATCATGGCGGCGGAATACGGCCTGCCGCTGGTCCGGCTGCTCGACGGTACGGGCGGCGGCGGCTCGGTCGCCGAGATCGAGCGCCTCGGCGCCACCTACGTGCCTTACGTGCCGGGCTTCGACCAGGTGGTGGCGAACCTCGGTGCAGTGCCGGTCGTCTCGCTGGGGCTCGGGGCCGTCGCCGGCCTCGGCGCCGCCCGCCTGGTCGCGAGCCACTATTCGGTGATGGTGCGGGGACTGGGCCAGATGTTCACCGCGGGCCCGCCCGTGGTGGCGGCGGCCGGCGAGAAGGTGACGGCCGACCAGCTCGGTGGCGCCGACCTGCATGCCTCGAGCGGCAGCATCGACGACGTGGTGGACAGCGAGGCGGATGCTTTTGCCCGCACGCGACGCTTTCTCTCGTACCTGCCGTCGCGGGCCGGCGTGCCGCCCACGCGCGCCGCTTGCGACGATCCCGCCGATCGCGTCGAGCCCTGGCTCGATTCGGCCATCCCGCGCGATCGCCGCTGGCCCTACGAGGTCCGCCCGATCCTCGAGGCCCTGCTCGATCGCGGCAGCCTGTTCGAGATCGGCCGCGCCTGGGGACGCTCGGCCGTCACCGCGCTGGCGCGGCTCGACGGCGCGGCGGTCGCGGTGATCGCGAGCGATCCCGGCCAGATGGGCGGCACCTGGACCGCCGCGGCCTCGCGCAAGATTGCGCGCCACGTCGAACTCGCGGAGACGTTCCGCCTGCCGATCGTGCACTTCGTGGACGTCGGCGGTTTCACGATCGGCTCGCAGGCCGAGAAGGCCGGCACGATCCGCGACGGCACGCGCGCGATTGCCACGATCTTCCAGTCCACCGTGCCCTGGTGCGCCGTGATCCTGCGCCGCGCGTTCGGCGTGGCGGGCGCGGGGATGATGGACCACACGCGTTTCCGTTACCGGCTCGCGTGGCCGAGCGGCGACTGGGGATCGCTACCGGCCGAGGGCGGTATCGAGGCTGCTTTCAAGGCGCAGATCGAGGGCTCTCCGGACCCCGAGGCGGCCAAGCGCGAGATCCGCGAGCGCCTCGAGCGCCTGCGTTCGCCGTTCCGCTCGGCCGAGCGTTTCTACGTCGAGGAGATCATCGCGCCGTCGGGCACGCGGCGCTGGTTGTGCGAGTTCGCGAACCTTGCGACGGCGGCGCCGCAAATCCGGACGGCAGGATTCCATTTCCGGCCATGAACGCGGCGGACCGCAAGGGCGGCGTGGTTCGCAACCTGCCGAACCTGCTGAGCCTGGTGCGGCTGCTCTGCGTGCCGGCGCTGGTCGTGCTGGCCGCCCTCGGCCGCGAGACGGCCTTCACCTGGGTGCTGATCCCGGCGCTGCTCACCGACATCGCCGACGGGTTGATCGCCAGGGTCTTCCACCTCGAGTCGCGGCTCGGCGCGTTCCTCGACTCGGTGGCCGACACCTCGCTGCTGTTCGCGTCCGTCTACGGCACCTGGGCGCTGCACCCGGAGGTGATCAACGGCCACGCGGTCCTGTGCGGACTCGCGGTGGGGCTGTGGGTGCTCGAGAACCTGCTCTCGTTCGCGCGCTACGGCCGGCTGTCGAGCTTCCACACCTATGCGTCCAAGGTGACCGCCAACCTGTTCGGCCTCTTCATCGGCGTGCTGTTCCTGTTCGGTTTCCACCCCTGGATGCTGTACGTCGCGGTGGGCGCGAGCATCGTGAGCAGCCTCGAGGAACTGGCGCTCCTCGCCGTGCTGCGCGAGTGGCGAATGGACGTGCGCGGACTGTGGTGGGTGCTGCGGGAGCGGCGAGACTAGGGGCAGGCGCGCGCCGCGACCGGTGCGTGCTCGCGGCAGATCTTGCTGGTCTGCGCGGCGGCGAGTGGCTCCTGCGTGAGCCCGCAGCGGTAGCGGCCGCCCGGTTCGGCGAGGAAGTGGCGGCAGGTGCGGCAGACGCCGAACGTGGCCCCGCCGCCGGCGCGCTGCAGCGAGCGCAGCAGTTCCTCGAACTCGACCTCGAGGCGGCCGGCGGGGCTGCCGCGGCTGCCGAGCAGCGATTTCCATTCGGGCGGCGGCAGCGCGGTCGATACGATCGAGCGTCCCGCGGCCGTGAGCGCGAGGTGCCGGACGCGCCGGTCCGCCGTGTCCTGCGAGCGCTCGACCAGCCCGCGTTCTTCGAGCAAGGCCAGCGTCTGCGACGTGGCGGCGCGCGAGAGTCCCAGGTACTCGGCCACGGCGGCGGGCGTGTCGCTGTAGCGGTTGGCCTTGGCGAGGTAGGAGAGGGCCAGCAGCGGCACGGGTTGCAGGCCGTGCGCCCGGCCCGCGGCGCGCAGGCTCGCCTGCGTGAGGTTGCCGATGCGTTCGAGCAGGGTGAACAGGCGTTCGTTGGCCACGCACGGGGCTCCTGGTGGTTTCGCAACGAAAGTATATTGACGGCCCGGTCGCCGGTCCAGTAAGGTCTGCACCATAGTTTCGTAGCGAAACTATAATCCATTCCACGGGAGATCCCCGACATGCGCAAGCGACTCGTCGCACTCACCCTGGCCGCCGCCGCCCTTCCCGCCCTGGCCGCCGATCCACCCGCGGTGCCCTATCCGGAAGGCTACCGCGACTGGCGACACGTCAAGTCCATGGTCATCGAGGAAGGCCACCCGCTGCACGCCGCGTTCGGCGGCATCCACCACCTCTACGCCAACGAGCTCGCGCTCGAGGGGTATCGTTCGGGCCGCTTCCCGGACGGTGCGATCATCGTGTTCGACCTGCTGGCCGCGACTGCTGCGGCGGATGCGGCGATCGTCGAGGGCCCACGCAAGGTGGTGGGCGTCATGCACAAGGATGCCGCCCGCTGGCCAGAGACCGGCGGCTGGGGGTTCGAGGGCTTCGCCGGCGACTCGAAGACCGAGCGCGCGGTCGGTGCGAACGCCGCTTCGGCCTGCTTCTCGTGCCACCTACCGCAGAAGGACACGGACTACGTGTTCAGCAAGGCCCGGCCGTAATTCCGTCGCGGGGCTCCGCATGACCTTCTATCATGCGGTAGCCCCGTTTCCGCGGGCGGAGGAACGCTCATGGCTGCGAAGCGCAAGACCCCCGGCAAGCGATCGAGCGCGGAGGGCGCCGCGGACGAAACCGAGCTGACTGCAGCCGAGCGACGCGCGCTCGACCGCGAGATCGAGGACCTCGACGATCCGGTCCGCTACCTGCTCGCGAGCGGGCTCGTTCCGGGCTTCACCCTGTACTACGTGCTCGCCGACGACACGTGGATCCTGAACGACCCGCGCGGGGCGACGTTGTTCAAGCGCCGCGAGGCGGCCCGGTCGATCAGGGACCTGCTGCGTCCCGGGGTGGCCGTCGTGCCGTGCAAGGTCGACCGCCGCGGACAAGTGGTGCTCAAGTCGCTCGCCGGTCGCAAGGTCGGCCGCACGCCACTGGTACTGCGGCCGACCTGGCGCGAATAGCGGGGCGGTCGTGGCCATCCGGATCGTGAGGCTCGGCAGCCCGCGGACGAGAGGCGAGGGACTGCGCATCGGCACGGTGCGATGGCCGCCGCGTGGCGTGCCGAAGGCCGAGTACGCCAGCCGCGACATCTACGACGTTCTGGCTGCCCAACCTCGCGCCGAGCGAGGAACTGCTGACGCAGGCCCGCGCCGCGCTCGACGATCCGCGGGCGTGGCGCGCGTTCGTGCGCCGGTATCGCTCCGAGATGAAGCGGCCCGAGAGCCGCGCACTGCTCGACACGCTCGCCGCACTGTCGCGGCACGCTGAATTCTCGGTCGGCTGCTACTGCGCGGACGAGTCGCGCTGCCACCGCTCGGTGCTGCGCGAGCTGCTCGCCGAACATGGCGCCGAAATTGCCTGACATCACGTCGCCTGGGGAGACTCCGTGGGACACATGCATTGGGTTGCAGTGGTTGTCGTTCTCGGCCTGACCGCGGGCTGCGGGAGCAAGACGGGACGTGACGACGGACACGTCGCCGGCACAGGCGCAGCGTCTGCGGCGACGGCGCAGGCGCAACGGGACTCGGTTCGCGACCTTCGGCTCGCCGATACCCAGGATTTCGAGGATGCCAGGCGCGGCTTCATCGCCACGGACGAACCGCTCGTGATCCCGGGGCCGGACGGCAAGCCGGCGTGGGACGCGACGGCGTATGGATTCCTGGCGGGTGAAGCGCCGCCGACCGTGAATCCCAGCCTGTGGCGGCAGGCGCGGCTGAATGCGCTCAACGGCCTGTTCGAGGTCGTCCCCGGCATCCACCAGGTGCGTGGCTACGACCTGGCCAACATGACGCTCATCGAGGGGCGCACCGGCTGGATCGTGGTCGACCCGCTGACGACGCGCGAGACGGCGGCCGCGGCGCTCGCATTGGCGCGGCGGTACCTCGGCGACCAGGTCGTGTCCGCCGTGATTTTCACTCACAGTCACGTCGACCACTTCGGCGGCATCGATGGCGTCCTGCCCGACGACGCCGCGGCGCGGGACCGCATTCCGATCATCGCGCCGGCCGGCTTCATGGAGGAGGCCACCAGCGAGAACGTGCTCGCGGGCGTGGCGATGGGCCGGCGTGCGCTCTACATGTACGGGTCGTCGCTGCCGCGTTCACCGCAAGGGCACGTCGATACCGGGCTCGGCAAGGGCGTGCCGCACGGGACGATCGGCATCCGCACGCCCACGGTGCTGGTGGACCGGACGCCGCAGGAACTCGAAATCGACGGCGTGCGCTTCGTGTTCCAGTACACGCCCGAGTCGGAAGCGCCCGCGGAATTGACTTTCTACCTGCCCGCGCTCAAGGCCTGGTGCGGCGCCGAGATCGTCTCGCACACACTGCACAACCTCTACACGCTGCGTGGCGCGAAGGTGCGCGATGCGCGCAAGTGGAGCGGGTACATCGACGAGGCGATTACGCGGTTCGGCGACATGGAGGTCGCGTTTGCCAGCCACCACTGGCCGGTCTGGGGTAATGCACGCGCGATCGATTACCTCGTGGCGCAGCGCGATACCTATGCCTATATCCACGACCAGACGCTGCGGCTCGCGAACCAGGGCTACACCTCGCGGGAAATCGCCGAGCAGCTCGAACTGCCGTCGACGTTGCGCACACGGTTTGCGAATCGCGGCTACTACGGCACCGTGCGCCACGATTCCAAGGCCGTGTACCAGGCGTATTTCGGCTGGTACGACGGCAATCCGGCCAATCTCGATCCGCTGCCACCAGCGGACGCGGGCGCGCGCTACGTGGAAGCGATGGGAGGGGCGGAGGCCGTGCTGCGGAAGGCGCGGGCCGCGCACGAGGCGGGTGACGATCGCTGGGCGGCGACACTCCTAAATCACCTCGTGTTCACCGAGCCGGGTCACGAGGCGGCGCAGGCGTTGCTCGCCGAGACCTACGACCAGCTCGGGTATCGCGCCGAGTCGGGCCCCTGGCGCGACGCCTATCTCACCGCTGCGCATGAAATGCGCAACGGCATCCAGGGCACCGCGATCGACCCGCGGCGCGCGGTGGACCTGCTCGGCAACACGCCGGTCGAGCGGTTCCTCGACTCGATGGCCGTGCGCCTCGATGGGCCCGCGGCGGACGGCAAGAGCATGACTTTCAACTTCGTGTTCACCGACGTCGGCGAGACGCACGTCGTCGAACTCGGGAATGCCGTGCTGCGCCATCGGCGCGCCGAACCGCTCGCGGATGCGGATGCCACGGTCCGCCTGACCCGTGAGCTGCTGGTACGGCTCGGTACGGGCGAAGCGGGCCTGAAGGACGTCGTGATGTCCGACGCGCTGGAAGTGGAGGGAAGCCGCCTGAAGCTGCTCGCTTTCCTCTCGCTGCTGGATCGACCGGACGGGCAGTTCGCTATCGTAACCCCATGACTCCACGAGAATTCCTGCAACCGGCCCGGACCTGCGGGATTCCCGGAGTCAGCGGCGCCGGCGGCGGGGGTACGCTCGGGGCCCAGTGCCAGTGCGCGCAAGGTTAGGAAGTGGCCATGGATGACGCGGGACGACGGGACTCCAGCGGAAATGCCCAGGCAATCCGCGGCGCGCGACACAAGCGCAAGGCCGTCCGAGGCGGCACGCGCCGGGCGTCCGACGGCGACGTGTCGCCGCGCCTCGGCACGCAGGATATCGCCGACTTCACGGTGAGCGAGTCGGTGGCCGCGGCGACCGAATCGAAAGCCCACGCCGTGCGCGACATCCTGTCGCGTGCGGCGCGTGGCGATCCGGCCGGGCTGATCGACGCCTTCGAATCGATCCTCGCGGGCGCGTCGCCCGACGACGTGGTCGCGCTGCGCAACCTGCTGGTGAAGCACGAGGAAGCGTCGCTCAATGTCCGGCGCGAGAAGGCCGACGGCGAGCTGGCCGACGACTGGCGCGAGGGCGGCTATCCCTACAGGCACCTGATGTCGCGGCGCAGCTACGAGCGCCGGAAGTACGACCTGCAGGTGGAGCTCCTGAAGCTGCAGGCGTGGGTCAAGGACACCGGGCAGCGCGTGGTGATCCTGTTCGAGGGCCGTGATGCCGCCGGCAAGGGCGGCACCATCAAGCGCTTCATGGAGCACCTGAATCCTCGCGGCGCGCGGGTCGTCGCGCTCGAGAAGCCGAGCGAGCTCGAGCGCGGGCAATGGTACTTCCAGCGCTACGTCGGCCACCTGCCGACGCGCGGCGAGATCGTGCTGTTCGACCGCTCCTGGTACAACCGCGCGGGCGTCGAGCGCGTGATGGGCTTCTGCAACGACGACGAATACCTCGAGTTCATCCGGCAGGCGCCGGAGTTCGAGCGCAACCTCGTGCGCAGCGGCATCCACCTCGTGAAGTTCTGGTTCTCCGTGAGCCGCAGTGAGCAGCGGCGGCGTTTCCGCGAGCGCAAGTCGCACCCGCTCAAGCAGTGGAAGCTGAGCCCGGTGGACCTCGCGTCGCTCGACAAGTGGGACGACTACACCAGGGCGAAGGAGGCGATGTTCTTCTACACGGACACCGCCGATGCGCCGTGGACGGTGATCAAGTCGGACTGCAAGAAGCGCGCGCGCCTCAATGCCATGCGCTACGTCCTGCACAAGCTGCCGTACTCGAACAAGGACCTCGAGCGGATCGGCCCGCTGGACCCGCTGCTGGTCGGGCGGGCCAACGTCGTCTACGAGCGCGGCGAGAAGCGCGAGTCGCCGATCCTCTGACGCTCAGCGCCGGCGGCGGCGCAGCAGGCGCACGGAGCTCGTGAGGTCTTCCTCGGTCGCGGCGGCGAGGCGGGCTTCCTCTGCGCCGCGCAGCAGCGCGTCGAGCCTGCCGCGCGTGTCGCGCACCAGAATCACGACCCGGGACTCGTCCACCGGGCGCGCGAACAGGTAGCCCTGCACGGAGATCTCGCCGCAGGCGGCGAGGAAATCGAGCTGCTCGGGACGCTCGACGCCCTCGACGGTCACCTGCAGGCCGAGGTTGCGGCACAGGCTGATCATGGAATGCGCGATCGCGGCGGTGCGCGGATTGCTGCCGACGTTGGCGATCACGCTGCGGTCGAGCTTCACGCGGGTGAGCGGCAGCTGCTCGATGGAGGTGAGCGACGAGTAGCCGGTGCCGAAGTCGTCGAGCGCCGTGTCGATGCCGAGCAGGCGCAGGCTGTGCAGCGTCTCGACGGTCACCGCGCCGGTCTGAAGCATGGTCTCGGTCAGCTCGAGTTCGATCGCCTCGGGCGGCAGTCCGTGCCGTGCGAGCAGCCGCTCCACCTGCCCGAGGAAATTCCCGGTCACGAACTGCTGGGCGGAGACATTGATCGCGACGCGGGCGTCGGGCCACCCGCCGCGCCGCCAGTCGCGCACCGCCTCGGCCGCCGTCTCGAGGATCCAGTCGTTCAGGTCGAGCATCAGGCCCGACTGCTCGGCGATCTCGATGAACTCGCCGGCCGGCACGATGTGGCTGTCGCTGCGCCGCCAGCGCAGCAGCGCCTCGACCGCCGTGGTGCGCTGCCTGCCGAGGCACACCTGCGGCTGGTAGTGCAGCACGAAGTCGCCGCCCTCGATCGCCTTGCGCAATGCCTGCTCGACGCGGAAGCGGTTCGAGGCCCGCACCAGCATCGAGGGGTCGTGGACGCAGAGCCGGTTGCGGCCGAGCTCCTTGGCGCGGTACAGCGCGGCGTCCGCTGCACGCAGCAGCGCCGCGGCGTCCCGGCCGTGATCGGGATAGATCGCCACGCCGCAGCTCACCCCGATGGCCACTTCGCGCCGCTCGATCAGCAGCGGGCGCTGGAAGCCCTCGACCAGCCGCGCCGCGCGTCGCTCGACCTCGCCGTGGTCGCCCGCGAAACCGAAGACGAGCGTGAACTCGTCACCGCCGAGCCGGGCGATGAAACCCGAGTCGCCGGCGATTTCGCGCAGCCGCTGGCCGATCGCGGTGAGCACGCGGTCGCCGAACTCGTGTCCCAGCGTGTCGTTCACCGTCTTGAAGTTGTCGAGGTCGAGGAACAGCACCGCCACGTGCGTCGCGGTCCGCGAGCCGCCCGACAGCAGGTCGTTCAGGTGCTGGAACAGCTGGCGCCGGTTCGGCAGGCTGGTGAGCGGGTCGTGGTCGGCGAGGTGGCGCAGCTGCAGCGTGCGCTCCTCGACCCGCTGCTCGAGCTCGGCCTGGTAGGTCTTGACCGCGCGCTCGGCTTCCGCGAGCTCGGTGGCCATGTGGTTGAACGCGTGTGCGAGTTCGTCGAATTCGCTGGCGCCGCCGCGGGTCACCCGCGCGTCGAGGTGGCCGGCGGCCAGGCGTCGCGTACCGGCCGTGAGTCGCCGCAGGGGCCCCGTGATCGCCAGTCCGGTGAGGACCAGGACCAGCGCGGCGACCAGCGCCGCGCGCATCGTCGCGGTCGTGATCGTCCGTTCCGACGCCTCGACCGCCTGTTGCGCCCCGGCTGCCGCCGCCGTGAACCGGCTCCAGGCGGGGCCCTCGACCTGGTCGCTGATCTCCGCCGCGAGCGCGTCGCCGTTGGCGGCGAACGCGGCCTGGCGCAGCTCGATCTGCTCGCCCAGCTGCTGTGCCCGCCGGCGGTAGGTCACGGCGCTGCCGAAGTCTTCCGTCAGCAGCGACAGCCACGCCCGTCCCGGTGATGCCGCGAACTCGGCACGGTGCGTCTCGATCGTCCTGCGCAGCCGCTCTTCGCCGCCACCGGACTGTGCCGCACGGCTCGTGCCGCTCGACAGGTCGCCGAAGGTTTCGCGGCGCGCCGCTTCCACTGCCCGGGCGAGGTCCGATATCGACGGCCGCGCCATGACCGAGTCGCCGACGACGATCCCGGCGCCGCCCGCGCTCTTGATGCGACGGTCGAGCGCGTCGAACGAGCGCTCCAGGCCGGCCACGGCACGGCTGCGACGGTCCTGCAGGTCGAGCAGGCGAAAGCCCTCGGACTGGTGTTCGGTGATTCGCTCGAGCAGCGGCGCGACCGGCGGCAGGTCGCCGGCGGCGCCGGCCTCCGCGGTGCGATTCGCCGCCTGGGAGAGGCGCTCGGCCGCCGCGACGGCCGCCTCGCGCTTGTCGCGAGTGTCGCTACGCAGGCAGGCGAGGACCGCGCGATCGAAAGCGGCGGTTCCGTCGCCGAGGTCGCGCACGCTGCGCGCCAGCGGCTCGAACTGTCGCTGCATCTGGGCGAGGTCGGCCGTCGCGCTGCGGGTGCTGCGCAGGGAAACCACGCTGGCGGTCGCGAAGGCGCCGATGACGAACGCGAAGCCGAGCACCAGCCAGGCGCGGATGGACAGTCCCAGGGCGCGGGTCGGATGTGTCACCGGGCGATAGTGCCGGCCGCGGCCAAGGGGGCGTGAGATCCGCCGGCCAGGACCTTGAAGCACGTCACAGGCGGCATCGATTATGGAAGATCGGTGCGCCCCATCAGGAACCGGTCGCACTCACGGGCCGCACCGCGCCCCTCGTTGATCGCCCATACCACGAGGCTCTGTCCGCGCCGGCAGTCGCCGGCGGCGAACACGCCTTTCAGGTTGGTGGCGTACCTGCCGTGCTCGGCACGCGCGTTGCTGCGCACATCGCACTCGACGCCGAGGTCGCGCAGCAGCGCCTGCTCGGGGCCGAGGAAGCCCATCGCGAGCAATGCGAGCTGCGCGGGCCGCACCTGCTCCGTGCCCGGCACTTCCACCGGCACGACCTGGCCCTGCACATTGCCCTCCCACTTCACCTCGACGGTGACCAGTGACTCGAGGCCGCCCTGCGCGTTGCCGACGAACTTCTTCACGGTCGTCAGGTACACGCGCGGGTCGCTGCCGAATTTCGCCGCCGCTTCCTCCTGGCCGTAGTCGAGCTTGTAGACCTTGGGCCACTCCGGCCACGGGTTGTCGTTCGCACGCTCGCCGGGCGGGCGCGCCATGATCTCGATCTGCAGCAGGCTGCGGCAGCCCTGCCGCAGCGCCGTGCCGACGCAGTCGGTGCCGGTGTCGCCGCCGCCGATCACGACCACGTCCTTGCCGCGGGCGTGGATCGGGCTCGCGTCGGGGCCGCCGTCGAGCAGCGACTTCGTGCTCGCGGTCAGGTAATCCATCGCGAAGTGCACGCCCTCGAGGCCGCGGCCCTCCACCGGCAGGTCGCGCGGCTGCGTGGCGCCGGTGCAGAGCACCGTCGCGTCGAAGTCACGCAGCAGCAGTTGTGCCTCGACGTTCTCGCCGACGCTCGCCTTGCAGATGAACTTGATGCCCGCGCGTTCCATGAGCTCGATGCGCCGCAGCACCACCTCGCGCTTGTCGAGCTTCATGTTCGGGATGCCGTACATCAGCAGGCCGCCCGGCCGGTCCTCGCGCTCGAGCACCGTCACGAGGTGCCCGGCGCGGTTCAGCTGCTCGGCAGCCGCGAGCCCCGCGGGGCCGGAGCCGATCACCGCCACCCGCTTGCCGGTGCGCACCTTCGGCACCTGCGGCAGCACCCAGCCCTCCTCCCAGCCGCGGTCGATGATCTCGGCCTCGATGTTCTTGATGGTGACCGGCGGGTCGTCGATGCCGAGCACGCACGAGCCCTCGCACGGCGCCGGGCACACGCGACCCGTGAACTCGGGGAAGTTGTTGGTCATGTGCAGCCGGTCGAGCGCGTCGTGCCACAGCCCGCGATAGACGAGGTCGTTCCACTCCGGGATCAGGTTGTTGACCGGGCAGCCGCTCGCCATGCCGCTCACCAGCTTGCCCGTGTGGCAGAACGGCACGCCGCAGTCCATGCAGCGGGCGCCCTGCTGGCGCAGCCGCTTCTCCTCGAGGTGCGGGTGGAACTCCTTCCAGTCCTTGACGCGCGCGAGCGGGGCGCGGTCGACCGGCAGCTCCCGCAGGTACTCGATGAATCCCGTTGGCTTTCCCATGGACCTACCTGGTCTATGACCGTGTCAGTTGCCGCCCACGCGCGACAGGTCGCGCGCGTTTTCCTCGAAGGCGACCATGATCGCCTCCTCGCCGACCAGCCCCTGCTCCTCGGCGCGGGCGATTGCCTCGAGCATGCGCTGGTAGTCGCGCGGGATGACCTTCACGAATCGCGGCACGGTCTCCTCCCACGCGTCGAGCACGCGCCGGGCGCGGTCGCTCGAGGTGTGCTCGAGGTGGCGCTCCACGAGTCGGCGCAGCTCGGCGATCTCGACGGCGGACTCGAGCCGCTCGACACTCACCATCTGCGGGTTCACCCGGCTCTCGAAGTCACCGCGCTCGTCGAGCACGTAGGCGATGCCGCCCGACATGCCCGCGGCGAAATTGCGTCCCGTCGGGCCGAGCACCACGACGCGCCCGCCGGTCATGTACTCGCAGCCGTGGTCGCCCACGGCCTCGACGACCGCGTTGGCGCCGCTGTTGCGCACGCAGAAGCGCTCGCCCGCCGCGCCGCGGATGAACGCCTCGCCGCTCGTGGCGCCGTACAGCGCCACGTTGCCGACGATGATGTTGTCCTCGGCCGCAAATGTCGCCTCGCGCGGCGGGAACACCGCGATCTTGCCGCCCGAGAGTCCCTTGCCGACGTAGTCGTTGGCGTCGCCCTCGAGCGAGAGACTCATGCCGCGCGGGACGAACGCACCGAAGCTCTGGCCCGCGGAGCCGCGGAAGTGCAGGCGCACGGTATCCTCCGGCAGGCCCTTCGCACCGTGGCGGCGCGTGATCTCGCTGCCGGTGATCGTGCCGACCACGCGGTTGACGTTGCGGATCGGCAGCTCCGCGACCACCTCCTCGCCGCGCTCGATGGCCGGCCTGCACAGCTCGAGCAGCATGCTGACGTTGAGCGAGCGCTCGATGCCGTGGTCCTGCGGGTCCTGGCAATGGCGTCCCCAGTCCGGGTCCACCTCGGGCGCATAGAGCAGGTTCGAGAAATCGAGGCCCTTCGCCTTCCAGTGATCGACCGCCTCGCGCGCCTCGAGCTTGTCGACGCGGCCGACCATCTCCTCGATGGTGCGGAAGCCGAGCTCGGCCATGATCTCGCGCAGCTCCTCGGCGATGAAGCGCATGAAGTTCACGACGTGTTCGGGCTTGCCCTGGTACTTCTCGCGCAGGCGCGGGTCCTGCGTGGCCACGCCGGTGGGGCAGGTGTTCAGGTGGCACACGCGCATCATGATGCAGCCCGTCGCCACCAGCGGCGCGGTCGCGAAGCCGAACTCCTCGGCGCCGAGCAGCGCGGCAATCGCCACGTCGCGCCCGGTCTTCAGCTGGCCGTCGGTCTCGACCGCGATGCGGCTGCGCAGGTTGTTCAGCACCAGCGTCTGGTGGGTCTCGGCGAGGCCGAGCTCCCAGGGCAGGCCGGCGTGCGTGATCGAGGTCTGCGGCGAGGCGCCGGTGCCGCCGTCGTAGCCGCTGATCAACACCACGTCGGCGTGCGCCTTGGCGACGCCGGCCGCGATCGTGCCCACGCCCACTTCCGCGACCAGCTTCACGCTCACCCGCGCCTCGCGGTTGGCGTTCTTCAGGTCGTGGATCAGTTCGGCCAGGTCCTCGATCGAGTAGATGTCGTGGTGCGGCGGCGGCGAGATCAGTCCGACCCCCGCCGTCGTGTGGCGGGTCCTGGCCACCCACGGGTAGACCTTGGTGCCGGGCAGCTGGCCACCCTCGCCGGGCTTGGCGCCCTGCGCCATCTTGATCTGCAGCTCCTTCGCGCTCACCAGGTACTCGCTGGTCACGCCGAAGCGCCCCGAGGCCACCTGCTTGATCGCGGAGTTCCTCGAGTCGCCGTTCGGCAGCGGCACGAAGCGCTCGGGGTCCTCGCCGCCCTCGCCGGTGTTGCTCTTGCCGCCGATGCGGTTCATCGCGATCGCGAGCGTCTCGTGGGCCTCCTTGCTGATCGAGCCGTAGGACATCGCGCCGGTCTTGAAGCGCTTCATGATGTCCTCGGCGGGCTCGACCTCCTCGAGCGGGATCGCATCGCCCGCCTTGAACTCGAGCAGCCCGCGCAGCGTGCAGAGGTTCACGGCCTGGTCGTTCACCAGCCGCGAGTAGGCCTTGAAGGTCTGGTAGCTGCCGGTGCGCACGGCCTTCTGCAGGCGATGGATGGACTCCGGGTTGAAGAGGTGCGCCTCGCCTTCTGAGCGCCACTGGTACTGGCCGCCCGCGGGCAGCGCGTGGCGCTCGAGCGGGCGCTCGGGGAACGCCGCCTGGTGGCGCATCAGCACTTCCTGCGCGATCACGTCCGTGCCGATGCCGCCGACGCGTGACGGCGTCCAGCTGAAGTACTCGTCGATCACGTCCTGCCGCAGGCCCAGCGCCTCGAACACCTGCGCGCCGCGGTAGCTCTGCAGCGAGGAGATGCCCATCTTGGAGGCGACCTTGATGACGCCCTTGGCCGCGGCCTTCACGTAGTTCCTGCAGGCCGCCTTGTAGTCGACGCCGGTGAGCAGCCCCGAGTCGATCATGCGGTCGATCGTCTCGAAGGCCACGTAGGGATTGATGGCGCTCACGCCGTAGCCGATCAGCAGCGAGAAGTGGTGCACTTCGCGCGCCTCGCCGGTCTCGAGCACCAGGCTCACGCGCGTGCGCAGCCCCTCGCGGATCAGGTAGTGGTGCAGCCCCGCCACGGCCATCAGCGACGGGATGGGCGCGAACTCCTTGTTCACGCCACGGTCGCTCAGCACGATGAGGTTGACCTCCTCCTCCTCGATCAGGCGCCGGGCCATGAGCCTCAGCTCCTCCATCGACTTGACGAGGCCCTTCTCGCCGCGCGTCACGCGGAACAGGATCGGCAGCACCCCGACGCGCAGCCCCGGCAGGTCCATGCGGCGGACCTTGGCGAACTCCTCGTTGGTGAGGATCGGCCACTTGATCTCGAGGCGGCGGCAGTCGGAGGGCTGCGGGTTCAGCAGGTTGCCCTCGGAGCCGAGGCGCGTCTCCGCCGACGTGATCAACTCCTCGCGGATGCAGTCGATCGGCGGGTTCGTCACCTGCGCGAACAGCTGCTTGAAGTAGTCGTAGAGCAGCCGCGGCTTGTTCGACAGCACCGCGAGAGCGGCGTCGTTGCCCATCGAGCCCACGGCCTCCACGCCGTCGCGCGCCATCGGCGTCAGCACGATGCGCTCGTCCTCGTAGGTGTAGCCGAACGCGACCTGGCGCTGCAGCAGCGTGTCCGGATCGGGCGCCGGGACCTCGGGCGCGGCCGGCAGGTCGTCGATGTGGACCAGGTACTCGTCCAGCCACTCGCGATACGGCCGCTGCGTCGCGACCGTCCGCTTGATCTCCTCGTCGTCGATGATGCGGCCCTGCTCGGTGTCCACCAGGAACATGCGTCCCGGCTGCAGGCGGCCCTTGTGCACGACGTCCTCGGGCGGCACGTCGAGCACGCCGGCCTCGGAGGCCATGATCACCAGGTCGTCTCTCGTTACGTAGTAGCGCGACGGCCGCAGGCCGTTGCGGTCGAGCACCGCGCCGATCTGCCTGCCGTCCGTGAAGGCGATGGAGGCGGGGCCGTCCCAGGGCTCCATCAGGCTCGAGTGGTACTGGTAGAAGGCGCGCTTGGCATCGTCCATGCCCTCGTGGCCCGACCAGGGCTCGGGGATCATCATCATCATCGCGTGCGGCAGCGAGCGACCCGAGAGGTAGAGCAGCTCGAGCGTGTTGTCGAGCATCCCCGAGTCGCTGCCGTTCGGGTTGATGATCGGGCTCACCTTCGCGATGTCCTCGCCGAACAGCTCCGCCTCGAAGCGCGCCTCGCGCGCGTGCATCCAGTTGGAATTGCCGCGCACCGTGTTGATCTCGCCGTTGTGCGCGATGTAGCGGTACGGGTGGGCGCGGTCCCAGCTCGGGAAGGTGTTGGTGCTGAAGCGCGAGTGCACCAGCGCCAGCGCCGTCTCGATAAGGGGGTTGTGCAGGTCGGTGAAGTACTGGTCGAGCTGGGTCGTGAGCAGCATGCCCTTGTAGACGAACGTGCGGCAGGAGAGGCTCACCACGTACCAGTACTCGGCGCCCGCCAGCGTGGAGGTGCGGATCTCGTTGTAGGCGCGCTTGCGGATCACGTAGAGCTTGCGCTCGAAGTCGAACTCGTCGGCGAGCGAGGCGTCGCGGCGGATGAACACCTGCCGCATGAAGGGCTCGCAGGAGCGCGCGGTCTCGCCGAGCATGCCGTTCGAGGTCGGCACCGTGCGCCAGCCGATGACGTGCTGGCCCTCGGACTGCACCACCTGCTCGAACTTCTGCTCGATCTGGCGTCGAACGGTGGGATTGCGGGGCAGGAAGATGATGCCGCTGCCGTACTCGCCGGGGGCGGGCAGCGGGATGCGGGCCTTGCGGCAGACCTCCTCGTTGAAGGCGTGGGGCATCTGCAGCAGCACGCCCGCGCCGTCGCCGGTGTTGACCTCGCAGCCACAGGCGCCCCGGTGGTCGAGGTTCTTCAGGACCTGGATGGCCTGCTCGAGGATGCGGTGGGACTTCTGGCCCTTGATGTTGACCACGAAACCGACGCCACAGGCGTCGTGCTCGAACTGCGGGTCGTAGAGACCCTGCTTGCCGGGCCGCGTGGTGGCGCTGCGCTCAGTGGTGCTCATCGGTTCGGGCCTGCCTGCCTGGGTGCGTGGCTCAAGGACACGGTGAAGCCGCGGCTGCACGAGCCGGAGCCCCCCGCACGAATGTCAGGATCGTGGAATCGACACTCATATGACATGAGGGCTTGCCGGCGTCAATGCACTGCAACAAAAGGACGTTGGCCCGGCGTGCGGGGAGCTCATGCCACGGTGCTGCCGATGCGCCGTCAGATTGAACATAAAACCATGATTCATATGATTTTTGTGGCAGGCTGCCCGGCCCGCCAGGAACCCTCTGGTAAACTGTCCTGAACTTGGCGCCCCACGGCAGGTCTGTGGTGTGGCTCTTACCCACAGCCCACAGCCTTCAGCCTTCAGCCCACAGCCCACAGCCTTCCCGGCGCCCCCTCGAGAGGCCGTTCGATGACGCGAGAAAACCCCGGTACCCAGGGCCAGGCTGCCCGGCGCAGGAGCCGGCGCGGCCTCATGGCGTTGGCCGTGCTGGCGCTCGCCTTGCCGTTCGGCGCCGCCCAGGCCGGGGTCCAGGAGGGTGTCGTTTCCTGGTACGGCGACCGGTTCCACGGCCGGCCGACTGCCAGCGGCGAACTGTTCGACGCCTCGGCCCTGACCATGGCCCACCCGACCCTGCCGTTCGGCACCAGGGTGCGGGTGACCAACCTGCGCAACGGTCGCAGCGTCGAAGTGCGAGTCAATGACCGCGGCCCGTTCGTCGGTTCCCGCATCGCCGACCTGTCCCATGCCGCCGCGGTGACGCTGGGGATGATGCGCCGGGGTCTCGACCGGGTGCGCATCGAGATCCTCGGCTCGGACTGATCCCTTGCCGTTCGAGCGCATGGTCGCCGCAGCGCTGCGTGGCGCGCTCGGCACGCTCGTCAGACCCATCTTCCGCGCCGGCAGGCCGGTGGCACGGCGGCGCCTATTGCGTGGGCTCGCCCGTGACGCACCGCGCGCTCACCGGCCACCTCGCGCTCCGTTGCCAGGCGCGCGTCTTTGCGGCCGACTATCGCCTCGCTCCCGAGCACCCCTTCCCGGCTGCGGTGGACGACGCGGTCGCGGCCTACCGGGGCCTGGTCGCCGGCGGTCACGATGGGACCGGGATTGCTCTCGTCGGCGATTCGGCCGGTGGCGGCCTCTGCGTCGCCACGGCGCTCGTACTGCGTGGGCTCGGCCTGCCGCCGCCAGATGCGATTGCGCTGTTCTCGCCATGGGTGGATCTCGCGGGCGAGCGTCCGAGGGAGGCGCCGCCCGGCGAGGTGCTGCTCGATGATGCGTGGCTCGCTGAATGCGCCGGTTGCTATCTCGCGGGTCGTGACGCGCACGAGCCGCTCGCGTCCCCCGTCTTCGCGGACCTCACGAGCCTCGCGGGCCTGCCGCGCACGCTGATCCAGGTCGGCACCGACGAGTTGCTGCTGCCGGATTCCCGACGATTGCACGCGCGGCTCGAGGCTGCCGGCGTCCGCTCGACCCTGGGCGTCTATCCGCGCCGCTGGCACGTCTTCCAGATGCACGCCGGCGTGCTGCGCGACGCCAATCGCGCGCTCGAGGAGGTCGCGCGGTTCCTGTCAGGCTGAATCGCGCCTCGTGCGCTGCGTGCGGTTCGTGATGTATTCGCCGATGGCGCGCGTGGCGACCTTGGCCTCCGGCAGCCACGCGAAGGCGTGGAACACGTGCGGCACGTCCAGGTACACCTCGATCGTTGCATCCACGCCGGCCTGGCGCGCACGGTCGTGCGCACGCACGGAATCGTCGAGCAGCATCTCGGTCGAGCCCACGTGGAAGAGCAGCGGCGGCAGGCCCTCCCAGGACCCGAACAGCGGCGAGAGGCGCGGGTTGCCGAGGTCCTGGCCCGGGCAGTACTTGTCGGCCAGCAGGTCGACGGAGGCGATCGAGAACATCGGGTCGGCATCGGCGTTGTACCTGACCGACGGGCCCGAGAAGGTGAGATCGGCCGCGGGCGAGAGCATCACCGCGCAGTCCGGCATCGGCAGCATCGCGTTGCGGGCGCGCATGAGCGTGACCAGCGTCAGGCCGCCGCCGGCCGAATCCCCCGCCACGACCAGCGGCCGATCGGCGTGGCCCTGCTCGAGCAGCCAGTTGTAGGCCGCGAAACAATCGTCGATCGCCGCGGGGAACGGGTGCTCGGGGGCCAGTCGATAGTCCGGCAGCAGCACGCGCATGCCGGTCAGCTGCGAGAGCAGCGTGGCGAAGCGCCGGTAGACGCCCGGCAGGTGCATCACCCAGGCGCCGCCGTGCAGGTAGAGGATGGTGCCGCGCGCGGCCAGCGCCGGCTCGCCGAACCACGTCGCGGGCACGCCGCCGGCGACCGTCTCCTCGGTCGCGATGGGTGGCGCGCCGCGTGCGAGGCGGGCGTCGATCTTCGCCGCGCGCGCGCGCACTTCCCCGATCTCGAGTCCGGGGCGCCACACGGGCTTCACGGCCAGGCGCAGGAAGGCGTTGGTCAGGCGGGCGCGGACGCTGGGCATGGCCGGCTCCAGTAATGCTGCATCGCATCATTGTGCGCCGGCCACGCAGCCCGCGCTAGGCTGTCCACCCATGGCTGCTCTGCGACGTGAACTCGATGACGGCTCGATCGGGATCGACCTGCCCGATGGCGCCCTGCGACTGTGGCCAGATGCGTTCGAGGCGGACCAGGCGGCAGAGCTCTTTGCCGAACTGCGCCAGGGGATCGACTGGCAGCAGGAAGAGATCGTCATCTTCGGCGCACGCCGGCCGGTGCCGCGCCTCGTTGCCTGGCACGGCGACCCGTCGGCGCACTACACGTACTCCGGCACGGCACACGTGCCGCGGCCGTGGACTCCACGACTGCAACACATTCGCGAACGCGTCGAGGGCCTTGCGGGCACGCCGTTCAACGCCGTGCTCCTGAACCTGTATCGCGACGGGCGGGACGGCATGGGCTGGCATGCCGACGACGAGCCGGAACTCGGTCCCGCGCCCGTGATCGCCTCGGTCTCGCTCGGCGCGACGCGGCGCTTCTGCCTGCGCCACCGACGCCGCAAGGACCACAAGCTCGACCTGTCGCTCGCGCACGGCAACCTGCTGCTGATGGCCGCATCGACCCAGCGCCACTGGGTGCACGCGGTGCCGAAGACCACGCGCCCCGTGGGCGAACGGATCAACCTGACCTTCAGGCTGGTGCGGCCAGGGTGGCTTAGGTAGAAGATCGGATTGCCGGCGGCCCGTGGCCGGCACAGCGTCACGTGCACTTCATGGTCCACCAGGAACCGTCATGAACACTGCCATGTTCCGCATGCTGCCCGTCGTGGCCGCGTCGTTCGTCCTGCTCTCGGGTTGCGAGCGTCCGCCAGCCGAGGTGAGGTACCAGGCCGACGTCGCTCCGATCCTCGAGAAGCACTGTACGTCCTGTCACGTCCCGGGGCAGGCCGGCTACGTGGCGAGCGGCTTCGACCTCGAGGGTTATGATTCGCTGATGAAGGGCACGCGCTTCGGGCCGGTCGTGCTGCCGGGGGATCCGCTCACCAGCGTGCTGGTCATGCTCATCGAAGGACGCGTCGACCCGTCGATCAAGATGCCGCACGGCGGGCAGGACCCGCTCACGGCCGACGAGATCAGGACGATCCGCACCTGGGTGGAGCAGGGCGCGAAGAACAACTGATCGCGCCTGGGGGGAGGCAAGCTTGAACGGACGGCCGACCGCCGAGCTGCGTCCGAGCGGGCAGCTGCGGCGCCGCGAAATCCTCGAGGCGACCTTGCGCATCCTGCGGCGCGACGGCCTGCGCGCCGTGAGCCACCGCACCGTGGCGGCCGAGGCGCGGGTGCCGCTCGCGTCCACGACCTATTATTTCCGCGACCTCGAGGACCTGATCGCCGAGTCGTTCCTGCACTGGTCGCAGCACACGCAGCGGCAGGTGCGCGAGTTCCACGCGAGTGCACTCGCGGCCGTGCAGGAGGCCGAGGCCGGCGGCGGGGTGGACGAGGCGCTCGTCGAACGCCTGGCCAACGTCGCGGCGGCGTACGTCGTCGACCAGGTGACGCGGCATCGTCCCGACCGCGTGCTGGAGTTCGCGTTCCTGCACGAGGCGGCGCGCGTGCCGAAACTGCGCGCCGTCGTGCGCGCGCGGCAGTCGGAAGACCTCCGATTCCTCGAGGAATTCCACGCCGCGCTCGGCTCGCAGACCCCGGCGATCGACGCGCAGATGTCCTACAGCCTGCTGCTCGGGCTCGAGAAGCGCGCGGTGCTGGCCGAGGCGGGCGATGCCGGACTCGCGACGATCCGTCCGGTCATCGTCAGCCACCTCGTCCGCATCGTGTCGCCCGCGCAAGGGTCGGGCTGAAGCCGCCCGGGCCCGTCTTTACGCACGTCGAACGTGGTGGTACAAACGTACCACTTTGAAAACGTCGGCTCGGCGGCAACCGCCGGCCAGTGGGGGAGTTGCGATGAAACCGGGCCCGGGGCCGTGGCTCCTGCTGGCCGCGTGCGCGTCGTTCGCGTGCGGCGTGGCCGGTGCCGCCAGCGGTCCCGAGCTCTTCGAGACTTGTGTCGCCTGCCACGGCCGGCGAGCCGAGGGCAATGTCGCGCTCGGCGCGCCCGCGCTCGCGGGGCAGCAGGCCGACTACCTGCGGCGGCAGTTGCAGAACTTTCGCGCGGGCCTGCGCGGCGCCGAGCCGGGCGACGTGCCCGGATCGCAGATGCGCGCCGCGGTCACGGTGCTGCGCGATGACGCCTCGGTCGCGGCCGTGGCTGCATACCTCGCGTCGCTGCCGAAGACCACCGTCGTCCCGGCGCGCGGCGCGGACCTGCGCAACGGCAACAACCTCTATCACGGCAAGTGCGGCGCCTGTCACGGCGGCAAGGCGGAGGGCAACGTGGCGCTCTCGTCGCCTCGGCTGGCGGGGCTCGACGCCGCCTACATCGAGCGCCAGCACGGCAATTTCCGTTCCGGCGTCCGCGGCGGCCGCAAGGAGGACCGCTACGGTCGCCAGATGGGCGTGATGGCGCACGTGCTCGCGACCGGCAAGGATCTCGACGACGTGATCGCCTATATTCACGCACAGGGCGCCGCCAAGTGACGGTGGGTGCGCGCGTGCTGCTCGCCCTCGTCGTCGCGGCCGGCAGCCCGGCAGGACGGGCGACACCGGACTTCGTGCTGAGCGCCCACTGTCCGCCGAGCTTCGAGAAGACCGCCGCCGGCACCTGCGAGCTGCGCGACCGCTACCAGTTCTACGACTCGTTGCAGGGCCGCGGCGTCGGCGGCACCCGCACCGCGCTGCCGCCGCACCGCGACGGCTTCACGCCGCAGCAGATCGACCTCGGCCGCTACCTGTTCTTCGACCCGGTGCTCTCCGGCGACGGCACGCTCTCCTGCGCGAGCTGTCACGAGCCCGAGCGCGGGCTCGCGGACGGACGCGCGCGGTCGATCGGCATCCACGGCGCGGATGCGGGTCGTGCCGCGCCGACGCTGTGGAACGTCGCGTTCCTCGAGCGCTTCTTCTGGGACGCGCGCGCCGACTCGCTCGAGGTGCAGGCGCAGGGTCCGCTGTTCTCCGCGGTGGAGATGGGCAACACGCCCGGGCGCCTGCTCGCGAGCCTGAATGGCAATGCGACCTACCGGCGCCTGTTTGGCGAGGCCTTCCCCGGTCGTGCGGCGGATGGCATCGCGCTCGAGCAGGTGGTCGTGGCCCTGGCGGCGTTCCAGACCTCCCTCGTCTCGCTCAACAGTCGCTACGACCGCTACGCCCACGGGCACCACGCCGCATTGAACGAGCGCGAGGTCGCGGGGCTCAACGTGTTCCGCTCCTTCGTCGCGCGCTGCGCGGAGTGCCACACGCCGCCGCTCTTCACCAACCAGCAGGTCGCGGTGATCGGCGCGCCGGAGCCGCCCGGGCGGCCGTTCGACGTGGGCGCCGAGGCCACTTTCCACGAGCCGAAGCTGCGTGGCGGCTTCAAGGTGCCGACCCTGCGCAACATCGCGCGCACCGCGCCCTACATGCACTCGGGCGCGTTCGACACGCTGCGCGAGGCCGTCGGGTTCTACAACAAGGGGCGCGGCCACGCCGTGCCGAGGGGCGAGCGGTTGTACCTGCACTGGCACATCAACGAGCCGCGCCTGACGGACGAGGAACTCGACCGGCTGGTCGATTTCCTGCAGACGCTCACCGACGAGAGTTTCGTGCCCGAGAGACCTGCGCGCGTGCCCTCGGGCGCCGTGCTGCGAGGAGGACGCAGATGAAGAAGGCCTGGATCCTGGTCGTGGTGGCCGCCGTCGCCGCATTCGGCGCCGGCGCGTACTTCGGCCGCTCGACGAAGACCGACGTGATCGTGACGTCCGGCAGCGGCGGCGCGAGCTACGAGGGTGGGTTCCGCGCCGAAGGGGAGGCGGCCACGTCCGTCGCGGCGGCCACGGCCACCGGCACGATCATGTCGGTGGCCGGTCCTCCGACCGACAAGGTACTCGTGGTGAAGGACGGCGAGTCGATCCAGGCCGCCGTGCGGGCCGCCGAGCCCGGTACCACGATCCGCGTCCTGCCAGGCACCTACCGCGAGACCGTCTACGTGGACAAGGACGGCATCCGCCTCATCGGCGTGATCGAGGCGGGCCGGCGCGCCCTGTTCGACGGCGAAAAGAAGCTGAACGACGCCATCCTCTATTCCGGCAACGGCTTCGTGGTCGAGAACCTCGAGATCCGCAACTACAAGGGCAACGGGATCATGGGGCAGGCCGGCAACAACTTCGAGATCCGCAACAACGTGATCGCGGACGCCGGCGTCTACGGCATCTTCCCGCAGCTCGGGCAGAACGGCGTCGTCGTGCACAACGTCGTGTCGGGGATCGCGGACGCTGCGATCTACATCGGCATGAGCGACAACATCCACGTCGCGCACAACGAGGTGTTCGACAGCGTGGCCGGCATCGAGATCGAGAACGGCCGCCACGCGATCGTCGAGAACAACTACGTGCACGACAACACCGGTGGGCTGCTCGCCTTCGTGACGCCGGGGCTGCCGATCAAGACCACCTCGGACGTGATCTTCCGCAACAACTTCGTGGTGCGGAACAACCACCCGAACTTCGGCGCGCCGGGCTCCACGGTGGCGGGCATCCCGGCCGGCACGGGCATCCTGCTGATGGCCGCGGACGACGTGGTCGTCGAGGGCAACATCGTTTCCGACAACAGGACGGCAGGGCTGATCATCACGGACCACGCGCACGCGGCGAACATCACCGCCGACCCCGAGTCCGAGCCGAACTCCGACCGCGTGAGCATCCTCGACAACGTGATGCTGGGCAACGGCTACGACACGCTGCCGGAGTTGAAGGCGCTGCTGCTCGCGGAGGGCAAGCGCGGCAACGTGGACATCGTGCGGGTGGGGCCGAGCCCCGGCAGCTGCATCATCCACCGCCACCAGTACGTGACGGCCGGCATCGACGACTTCGCCGAATGCGCCTTCACCAATACGGCCGGCAAGGTCCACTACCTGCTGCCGCCCGTGCCGCCGCGCGTGATCGCGCCGGGCGAACGCGGCAAGATCGCCTACCTCGGCATCTGCAGCGGCTGCCACATCTACAACGGCCGCATGATCGGACCGCCCGTGCAGGTGATCCAGGCGCTCTACATGGACGACCCGCAGGGCATCGCCGACTACATCGCGAAGCCCGTCCGCAAGCGCGACGACTATCCGGAAATGCCGCCACAGGACTACCTCGACGCGGAAACGCGGCTCGCGGTCGCCGAGTACATGCTGCAGGTCAGGAACTGAAGCGCGTGTCGACTTCGCTGCGCGCCATTGCCACAATTCGTCATCGACGGGGGAACTCCATGAACCAGAAGAACATGCTCGCGCGGGACGTTGCGGCCGCGCTGGCGGGTGCGTGCGTCCTGGCCGCCCTGCCGCCGCGGGTGCTCGCGCAGGACGGGCCACGCGTCGTGCTCGAGGAAGTCGTCGTCACGGCGCAGCGGCGCGAGCAGGTGCTGCAGGACGTGCCGATCGCGCTGCAGGTGGTGAGCGCCGACCTGATCGACGATATCGCCGCCGAGGACATGGGCGACCTCGATGGCTTCGTGCCCGGCCTCCGGATCTCGGCCGGCAGCCCGACGCAGCCGAAGTTCGCGATCCGCGGCATCCAGACCAGCGACTTCGGCGTCGGCACCGACCCGGCGGTGGGCGTCTACGTGGACGGCATCTACGCCGCGCGCTCCGGCGCGTCGCTGCTGGCGTTCAACGACATCGAGCGCATCGAGGTGCTGAAGGGTCCGCAGGGCACGCTGTTCGGCCGCAACAGCGCGGCGGGCGCGGTGTCCATCGTCACCCGCCAGCCGGCCGACGACTTCGACGCGTTGCTGCGCCTGCGCGCCGGCGAATACGGCAAGCAGCGCGTCGAGGGCATGTTGAACGTGCCGCTGGCGGACAGCGTCGCGCTGCGCCTGAACGGGCTCTACAACGAGAGCGACGGCTGGATCGAGGAGGCGGCCACCGGCAAGGACCTGCTGACGGAAGACAACTGGGCGGGCCGCGCCGTGCTGCGCTGGGACATCGCCGAGGGCACCACGGCCACGCTCGGCTGGGACCACGACGAAATCGACCAGCTGGCGCGGCCGGCCATCGGCATCGTCCCGGTGTCGCCCGTCACGGGCGTCGCGTTCCCGGCCGATCCCGATACCTACCTCGATCCGCGCAAGGCCCGCGTGTACAACGACGTGGTCGGCAACGAGGAGTCGCGCTCGCTCGACGGCGTGTCCCTGGTCGTCGACCATGCGTTCGGCTGGGCGGATTTCCGCTCCACCAGCGCCTGGCGCCAGTTCGAGACGCTGAATCGCGAGGACGAGGACGGCACCAACCTGCCCGCGGCCTATTTCGACACCGCCAACGTCGAGGACAACGAGAGCTGGTACCAGGAGTTCAAGTTCTCCGGACAGTCCGACCGCCTCGACTGGGTCGCCGGCGTGAGCTGGTACTCGGAGAGCGCCGAGCAGGCGAGCGACACGCACGCGCTCACCGACAGCATCGACACCCTCGGCATCAACCTCGGGGTCTGCGAGGGCGCGGGCCTCGTGTTCCCCGACGGCTCGCCGATCCCGCTCTACACGTTCACGAGTTCCGTGCTCGAGGCCTACGGCCTGCCCTCGATGCTCGGGCTGCCGTGGCGCGAGGTGATGTACAACGACGGCGACTTCGAGGCCACGGCGCTGTTCGGCGACGTGATCTGGCACATGACCGACAAGACGAACCTGACGGTCGGCCTGCGCTACACCCACGACGCCAAGGAATTCAGCTGGCGCAACGGGCCGCACGAGACGCCGGAGCTCGATGCGCTGGTCGCCATGCTGGTGGAGGGCGGGTTCTTCGACCAGTCGGTCCCGGAGCCCTTCCCGATCCCGCCCGAGACCTATCGACTGGCGGATTTCATCTTCCGCATCGACACGCCGAACGGCGGTGCCGGCCGCGTCACCCGCAAGGACTCGTGGGACGACCTGAGCCCGCGCCTGGTGATCGACCACGCGGTGTCGCCCGACATGATGGTGTTCGGGTCACTCACCAAGGGCTACAAGGCCGGCGGCTACAACAGCGTCGAGGTCGGCTCGCGGTTCGAGAACGAGGACGTGTGGAACGTCGAGGCGGGCGTGAAGAGTCTCTACTCGCACGTCGGCCTGATCCTGAACGCCTCGGTGTTCTACTACATCTACGAGGACAAGCAGGCCATCGCGCTCGTGACGGGCGTGGACGAATCCGGCGTGCCGCAGTACCTCGTGGACACCGGCGACGAGGAGGCCTGGGGCATCGACGCGGAACTGCGCTGGCAGCCCTATGACCACGTGACCCTGTTCGCCAACCTCGCATTCATCGACGCGACGTACAAGGACAAGGTCACCTTCGAGGGCGTGGACCTCTCGGGCGAGCCGACCGGCGAGCCGTATTTCTCCGCGTCGCTCGGTGCGAGCTACGTTTGGAAGCTGGGCCCGGCGGGCGATCTCGACCTGTCCGGCCGCTACGCGTACCTCGGCGAGTCACGCTGCAACGAGGACTCCGAGGCGCAGGGCAACTGCCGGTCGACCGGGCGGGTGCCCGTGGGCGAGGACCAGCATCGCACCGACGTGCGCCTCGCCTGGACCAGCGAGGACGATCGCTGGGGCGTGGCCGCGTTCGTCACCAACCTGTTCGACGAGCAGTACGTGACCGGCATCAACAACATCACGGCGAGCACGTTCGGTACGCCGTTCGCCTCGATCACCGAGCCCCGGCAGTGGGGCGTGGAGGTCAGTCTGGGCTTCTGACGGCGCGGTCCTGGTTGGCGCGCATGACGAGGTAGGCCTGGATGTCGCGTACGTCCTGCTCGGTGAGCAGGTCGCCCATGCGCGGCATGCCGGCACCGTGCGTCACGCCGTCGTACACGACCTCCTTGAAGATCGCGTGCTTCTCGGCCGTCAGCATGCGCAGGTCCGGGACCACGCCGCCCGAGATGCCGAGCGCGCCGTGGCACACCATGCAGGTGGCCATGTACTTGCTCGCGCCGTTCGCGAGCCGCGCGTCGGTCGCATCCAGCTTCGGCTGCTGCGGAATGCCGGCGTTCTTCGCCGCGACCCGTGGCATGGCGGCCTTGCCGCCGAGCTTGAACGCCAGCACCTGGCCCTCGTTCACGTACTTCGCCGAGGCCATGGTGCGCGGGTCGCCACCCGTCACCGCGCCCGCGCCGCCGTAGCCTGCCATCACCGCGACGTACTGCTCGCCGTCCACCTCGTAGGTCACCGGCGGCGCGATGATGCCGATCATCGTCGGCACGGCCCACAGGATCTTCCCCGAGTCCGCGGCATAGGCGACGAAGCGTCCGTCGCCCGTGCCCTGGAAGAGCAGGTTGCCGGCGGTGGTGAGCAGCCCGCCGTTCCAGAACGCCGGATGCTCGATTTCCCACACGGTCTTCTTCTGCACCGGGTCCCAGGCCTTGAGATAGCCGCGGTCCGGCGGCGGCACGCCGCCGAATTTCTCGATCAGCGCGCCGACCGTGCCGAGGTACACGTTCCAGTCGATGCCGGGGTTCCAGAACATGTCGCGACGCGTGTACTTGCCGGTCTGCTTGAACTCCTCGGACAGCGGATAGATGCCCATCGGCTGCATCGCGGGGATGTACACCAGGCCCGTCGTCGGGTTGAACGCCATCGGGTGCCAGTTGTGGCCGCCGAAGGGAGCGGGGACGATGAAACGCGTCTCGCGGCTGTAGTTCGCCTCGGGTGTCTCCACCGGACGGCCGGTCTTCAGGTCCACGTGGCTGGCCCAGGTGGCGGGGATGTACTTGTCGGCCGAGAGCAGTTCGCCCGTCACGCGATCGAGCACGTAGAAGAAGCCGTTCTTCGGTGCCTGCATCAGCACCTTGCGCTTCACGCCGCCGAGCACGAGGTCCGCGAGGATGATGTGCTGCGTGGCCGTGTAGTCCCAGTTGTCCGCGGGCGTGACCTGGTAGTGCCACTTGAGCCGCCCGGTGTCCGGATCGAGCGCGAGGATGGAGGAGAGGTAGAGGTTGTCGCCGCCGCCCGGCGAGCGGATGTCCCGCGCCCAGGGCGAGCCGTTGCCCGTGCCCACATACAAGGTGTCGAGCTCGGCGTCGTAGGCCATGGAATCCCAGACCGTGCCGCCGCCGCCGCCGATCCACCACTCGCCGTTCCAGGTCTTCGCGGCCGCCGCGAGTTCGGGGTGCTCGAAACCGTCCCGCGGATTGCCGGGCACGGTATAGAAGCGCCACGCGAGCTTGCCGGTCGCCGCGTCGTACGCCGAGAAATAGCCGCGCACGCCGTACTCGCCGCCGCCGTTGCCGATCAGCACCTTGCCTTTCACGATGCGCGGCGCGCCGGTGATGGTGTAGGGCTTGCTGCGGTCGATGGTATTCACTTCCCAGCGCTTGCGGCCGGTGCGTGCGTCGAGGCTCACGAGCCGGCCGTCGAGCGTGGCGACGTAGACCGCGCCTTTCCACACCGCGACGCCGCGATTGACGGCATCGCAGCAGGCATAGCGGCCCCAGGCACGCGGGACCTCGGGGTCGAACTTCCACAGTTCACGCCCGGTCTTCGCGTCGAGCGCCCAGACGACGCTCCACACCCCGGTCGTGTACATGACGCCGTCCACGACGATCGGGCTCGCCTGCAGGCCGCGGGTCGTGCCCGTCGCGTACGACCACGCGAGGCCGAGCCGGTCGACGTTGCCGTCATCGATCTTCGCCAGCGGGCTGTAGCGCTGCTCGTCGTAGGTGCGGCCGTGCGCCAGCCAGTTCCGGGGTTCGCGGTCGGCCGCGACGATGCGGGCACCGTCCACGGCGGCCGGGCCGCGGTTCGCGGCGATGGTCGAGGCGGAGGCGGCGACGCAGAGGGTGAGTAAGCAGGCGGCGGCACGGAACCTGGAATGCATGGCGGCTCGGACGGCTGTTCGTGGAGGACGCCGAGTGTCGGCGGGCCGCGGCGCGCTGGCAAGTGCCGAGGCTGTGGCACATCATCGGCGGCCTCGATTCGCGGAGATTCGCAGTGGCATTCCAGGAATACGGCAACCATGACGCGCTCGGGCTCGCGGATCTCGTCCGCAGCGGCGAGGTGACCCCCGGCGAACTCCTCGACGAGGCGCTCGCACGCACGGCGGCGGTCAATCCGCAGATCAACGCGGTGATCCACCTCATGGAGGGTCGCGCACGCGAGGCGATCGCGGCAGGCCTGCCGGAGGGGCCGTTCCGCGGCGTGCCGTTCCTGGTCAAGGACCTGATGACGGCCTGTGCGGGCGAGCCGATGCGCATGGGCTCGCGGCTGTTCGCGGACTTCGTGCCCGGGCAGGACGAGGAACTCACGCGGCGCTACAGGGCCGCGGGGCTCGTGATCTTCGGCAAGACCAATACGCCGGAACTCGGCGTGTCGAACGTCACCGAGCCGGAGCTCTTCGGCCCGACGCGCAACCCGTGGAACCTCGAGCGCACCTCGAGCGGTTCGAGCGGCGGCTCCGCGGCGGCCGTCGCGGCCCGCATCGTGCCGGCCGCGAACGCGAACGACGGCGGTGGCTCGATCCGCACGCCGGCCTCGAACTGCGGACTCGTGGGGCTCAAGCCGAGTCGCGGCCGCAATCCCACCGGACCGCAGGCGCCCGACGTGTGGTGGGGCTTCATCGGCGAGCACGTCGTCACCCGCACGGTGCGCGACTGCGCGGCATTGCTCGACGCGACGGCGGGCGACTATGCGCAGCAGTTGATGAAGCTGCCACCGCCCGCGCGCCCGTTCCTGCAGGAAACGGCCGCCGCGCCGGGCTGGATGCGGATCGCGTTCAGTTTCGATCCTGGGCTGGCTCCGTCACTGCACCCGGAGAATCGCAAGGCGCTCGAAGCGACGACCGCGGCGCTCGCCCGGCTCGGCCACGAACTGGTCGAGGTGAAGCTGCCGTTGCCGCCCGAGACGTTCATCGAGAGCTACGCGTCGCTGATCGCGGCCGACGTCGCGGCGACGCTGCGACTGGCGAAGACCGTGGTCGGTCGCGAGGCATCGCGCGACGACGTCGAACTCGCGACCTGGGTGCTGGCGAAGATGGGCGAGGCGCAGTCCGCCGCCGACGTCGCTGCGTCGCTCTGGACCATGCAGTCGTTCTCGCGCCAGTGGCTCGCGTGGTCCTCGGACTTCGACGTGCTGCTCACGCCCACGGTCGGCGTGCCGCCGCTGCCGATCGGCGCCTACCAGCTCTCGGCCTTCCAGCGGCAGGGGTTGAAGCTGCTCACGGCCCTGCCCGCGGGCGCACTGCTCAGCCAGCGGCCGAAGGTGATCGAAGCCTTCGCACCGGTGTTCGAGGCGGCGCCCTACACGATGGTCGCCAACGTCACGGGCCAGCCCTCGATGTCATTACCGCTGCACTGGACCGAGGACGGCCTGCCGATGGGCATGCTGTTCACGGCGCGCATCGGTGACGAAGCGGGTTTGTTCCGGCTTGCGGCCCAGCTCGAGCGCGAATTGCCGTGGCGCGAGCGGCGGGCGCCGCACTCGGCGCCATAGTCGGAGCCCTGAATTGCGCTGGGCCATGCTCTGAGATACATTGTATCTCACCTTATCCGGGAGACAATCATGGCGACCAGGGCGATGGTTCACGTGCGCGTGGACGAGAAGACCAAGGCGAGTGCCACCAAGGCACTGGCGTCGATGGGCCTGTCCGTGTCGGATGCGGTCCGTGTCTTCCTGACCCGGGTGGCCGCCGAACAGCAGTTGCCATTCGAACTCAAGGTTCCCAACTCGGAGACCCGTGCGGCGATGAAGGAGGCGCGCGCCATGACGCGTGCCCGCTTCACGAAAGCCGGCGAGCAGATCCGTGAGCTCGAAAAAGGCGCCGAGCGCTAAACGCGCGGCGCTGCCGCGAGCGTCCGATCACACGCGGGCGTTCGCAAAGGACTGGACGCGGCTCGCGCATTCCGGCCGCTTCAATCTGCAACAGCTCAAGGAGGCGATGCTGCTGCTCATCGCGAACGACGGCCCGCTCGGGCCAGAGTGGCGGGATCATGCGCTCGCCGGCGACTGGGCCGATCATCGCGAGTGCCACGTCGGTGGCGACTTCCTGCTGATCCATCGCCTGGAACGCCGCGGAGCCGACGAGCAGATCATCTTTGTGCGTACCGGCACACCTGAGCTGTTCGAATAGCGTGCAGCAAGCGGCGCCAGGTGCGCTGCGCAGCAGGGGAGGGGATATGAAGGCCGAGACGGTGACACCTGTGATCGCAATGCCCTACCGATCGCATGAAGACGTAACCATCGAGAGTTTTGCGCGCGATCCCGTGTATGCCGCCGAGTACTTGAAGGCCGAGCTCGAGGATGGTGATTCGGCGGAGCTGCAGGTCGCGCTTCAGACGATAGCCCGGGCGATAGCACGTGAGCCACCGACGACGGGAGCGGCGGAGTAGGGGAGGGAGAGAGCGGATGGACGCAAGACAGCGATGGACCGTAACGCGGCGGAGCGGGATCGGACCAATACGGGCGCATCTGAGATCCGTGTTAGTGGCAATGCTGACTTGTTTCATCGCGCAACTTGCTTTCGCGGAGGTACCGCAGGCAGAACCGGCGCGGCCGCAAGAAATTCAGACCGCCGAAGCGTCCCGTGACGCGCGCGTCGAAGTCACCGACGCCATTCGGTACGAACGCGAAGCGCTCGAGCGGCAAGCTGATCGTCAGATGCAGGGAGTGCAGGATCTCCTCCAATTGTCACTGACGGCCCTAGGAATTATCGTTACTGTCGGTGGTCTCCTCGCTGGATGGTTTCTGTGGTCAACACGCCGCGAACTCAGGGAGACCATCGAGAAAACGATTAACAGCCAGGTCGAAACGTTGGTGACGTCTCAGGCGGGCGCCGTGCGGGATCGACTTCGCGCAATCGAAGAAGACCTTGAGCGGCTGGCCGGTGCCAACGCCCGTTCAATCGTTTGGGTAACCCGCGACGACACAGAAGCCGGCGGCGATGTGGTGGCCGCACTGCGCGCCAGCGGCGTCAGCGCCATCAGCGCGGTTGTGCCGGCCGTCGGTGAGCCGTTCGACACGGGTAACCCAGATCTAGTCATCGTTTCCTACGATGCGGACGCAGAAAGCTCGCGGCGCCTTCAGGTCGTCTTGGGGCAACTGCAGGGGCGGTCGCCGCCGGTCCCGCTAATCGTTTACACGTTCAACCCAGCCGGGGAACCCTACCGGATCGATGGCCCGGATGCCGAGGTGCTGTCGCGCTACGCGTGGTATGTCCCGACAAATTTCCCATTGCAGTTGCTGGCACAAGTGTTGTCGCTCCTGCGTCGCGTCCCGCTGGCTGGCCCAAGATGAGTGCGTTGGTCGAGGCTGCGTTGTGGCGAGTCGCCCGTGAAATCGAACCCACGCCGACGCAGAAGGCCAGAGCGCAGGGAAGCCACAACTACCTGCGAAACCTGCTGAATACAGGGCAGATGGCGCAGCGGATTACGAACAGCTACCTGAGCGGCAGTTATGCCCGGGACACTGCCATCCGACCGATTGATGACGTGGACATCGTGTTTGAAATTGATTCGACAGCGTGGGGGAGCGGATTCACGCTTCTTGCTCCGCTGCCAGCGCCCGAGCGCGTACTGGAGTCATTCGCGAATGCGATCCGGTACCGGTATCCGGTCAGTTCTGTATTCGGGCAAAGGCGGTCCGTTCGCTTGAGCCTGTATCACCTGGATATTGATGTTGTGCCGGCGGTCCCGGACAGGCAGCAGCGGTGGCTCGTGTCGATTCCGGACCGCGATTCTGGCGAGTGGATCAGGTCTGCACCGCGCAAACACCAGGCTGTTGCGGCCGAGGTTAACGCCTTGAGGCAGGGGAGATTCAAGCCCCTTGTCAAGCTCCTCAAGTACTGGAACAGCAATCTTCCGGAGACCATTCGAGCCAAGTCGTTCATGGTGGAGACACTCGCGACGCATCTTTTTCGGTCGGTGCCTTTCGACTCGCTCGAGTCAGGACTGATCTACTTCTGGGACTTTGTCGCAACCCGGTTCGGAAGCCCAGGACGTTACGCATGGCGAGATCAGTACGGTATGTCGTTTGGCCTTTTGGGAGTCAGCGTTCCAGACGCCGCCGGGACGGGCTCAAATACGGCGTCTGGCTTCACAGTGAGTCAGTTTTCGAGCTTCTCCGGAAAGGCGCGGATCAGTCGAGACCGATTGATCGCCGCTCAGAATGCGCGTTCGAGTGCGACGCTGCAGGCGCATATTGACAGCGCCTTTCGCGCCTGAAGGTTCTGAATGTCTGCCTAGAAAACCCAGGAATCGTCCACTTGACCCCAGACCAGTTCATAAACAAATGGACAGCAGCAAACCTCTCAGAGAGGTCGGCCGCGCAGCAGCATTTCCTGGACCTGTGTGCGCTGCTCGGCGAGCCGACGCCGGCGGAAGCGGATCCGGACGGTGACACCTATACCTTCGAGAAGGGTGGCACGACGGCGATCGGCGGGCACGGCTGGGCCGATGTCTGGAAGAAGGCTGCGTTCGCCTGGGAATACAAGGGGCCGGGAAAGGACCTGAACGCGGCGTATTTGCAGCTAAAGAAGTACGCGGACATGCTGGAGAATCCACCGCTTCTGATCACCAGCGACACGAAGCGGATAGAGATTCATACGAACTTCACCAGCACCGTAAAGCGGGTTCACGTTCTCGAGCTCGTCGATCTCGCGGACGGGGCAAAGCGGGAACTGCTGAAGTACGCGTTCAGCAACCCCGAGCGATTGCGGCCGGGCATCACCCGGCTGATGGTCACCAAGGATGCCGCTGAAAAATTCAGTCAGCTTGCGCATCATCTGCAGGCCAAAGGCCTCGACCCGCAGCGCGTTGCGCATTTCCTCAATCGCCTGATCTTCTGCATGTTCGCCGAGGACGTTGGGCTGCTCCCGAACCAGATATTCACGAAGCTGGCCACGGCGTCCGTAGCGCATCCAGAGTCCTTCGAGGCCAACGCCAGGCAGCTGTTTGCCGGCATGGCGAAGGGCGGGGACGTCGCGTTCGAGGTGATTGACTGGTTTAACGGCGGGCTGTTCGATGACGCCGCCACGTTGCCGCTCGATGAGGCGGAGCTGAAGATCGTGCTGAAGTGTGCGGCGCTCGACTGGTCGAACATCGAGCCGTCGATCTTCGGCACGCTGTTCGAGCGTGGCCTGGACCCCGATAAGCGCTCGCAGCAGGGCGCGCATTACACCGATCCGAGCACGATCATGAAGATTGTAGGGCCGGTGGTGCTGGAGCCCTGGCAGCGGGAGTGGGACTCGGAGCGGACGGAGATCGCTAAACTCATCGGGAAGGCCAAGAAGACCGTCTCGCAAGCGGCGAAACAGCGCTACTTTGGATTCCTCGAGCGGCTTGTCAATTTCAGGGTGCTCGACCCCGCCTGCGGATCAGGCAATTTCCTGTATCTGTCGCTTCGGTGTCTGAAGGACTTTGAAAAGCGCGTGATCCACGATGCGGAACTCCTCGGTCTGCCGCTTCAGTTCCCGCGTGTGGGTCCCGAGACCGTGCGCGGGATCGAGGTGAATCCGTATGCGGCGGAGCTTGCCCGGGTCACAATCTGGATCGGCGAGCTGCAATGGATGCTCGAGAACGGCTTTGCCGCCGCCAAGAATCCGATCCTTAAGCCGCTTGATCAGATCGAATGCCGGGATGCGATCCTGAATGACGATGGGACCGAGCCGACCTGGCCAAGAGCGGATGCGATCGTCGGCAACCCGCCGTTTCTCGGCGACAAGAAGATGATCGCTGGTCTCGGCGAATCCTATGTGGCGGGCCTGCGGTTCCGCTACCGGGACCGAGTACCCGGCGGGGCCGATCTAGTGATGTTCTGGTTTGCGAAGGCCCAAGAGCAACTCCGGCAGGGAAAGCTGCGCCGCGCAGGGCTTGTGTGCACGCAATCGGTACGAGCAGGAGCAAATCGTCGAGCGCTCGCAAGAGCGTTGGAAGATTGCAGCATCTTCGATGCTTGGCCAGACGAGGAGTGGGTTAACGAGGGAGCGGCCGTCCGCGTCTCAATGGTGTGCTTTGCTCCGAAAGAACAAGTGCAAGGTGCCCCGATCCGCCATGCGGGCCGAGAGGTGGCGGAGATCTTTTCTGATCTTGGGACGCGGTCCCTCGGGGGGACCGAGATTGATCTCACCCAGGTGGAGGTCCTTGGCGAGAATGAGAGACGTCGCGTACATCGGGACCCAGAAGAATGGTCAGTTCGAAATCGAGAGAACCGTCGCGGAATCTTGGATAGGCGCCCCGAATCCTCATGGACGGCCCAATAGCGAGGTCGTGCGTCCCTGGATGAACGGCCGCGATCTTGTAACGCGACCGCAGGGCCGTTGGATCGTCGACTTCGGCTGCTCCATGGACGAGCAGGAAGCAGCGCTATACGAGTTGCCATACCGCCATGTTGCTGAACATGTGCGGCCGGAGCGAGAATCCCTTCGGCGTGTGTCATACAGGGACTTCTGGTGGCGCCATGCCGAGTGCCGGCCAGGCATGCGGCGTGCGCTCGCCCCACTGCCTAGATTTGTCGCCACCCCGCGCGTGGCAAAGCATCGAGTGTTTGTATGGCTTGATCGCCACACACTGCCGGACACGCGGCTTTGCGTCTTTGCACGCGACGACGACGCCTTCTTCGGTATCGTCCATTCGAGAGTCCATGAACTGTGGTCGCTTGCGAAGGCATCTATGCATGGAGTCGGTAACGACCCTACGTATACGGCGCTCAGCTGCTTCGAGACCTTCCCATTCCCGGCTGGTCTGACACCGAACACCCCCCCTAGAGACTATGCTGCCGACCCACGAGCTCGGCGAATTGCGGCTGCCGCCAAACGACTAGACGAGCTGCGAGAAAATTGGCTGAATCCGCCCGCACTGGTGAATCGAGTGCCGGAGGTGGTCCCCGGGTATTCAGACCGACTTGTTCCCAAGAGCGCCGCGGCAGCGGCGGATCTTCAGAAGCGGACGCTGACGAATCTCTACAACTCGAATCCGGTCTGGCTGCAGCATGCGCACCGGGACTTGGACGAAGCGGTCGCGGCCGCATACGGGTGGGAGTGGCCGCTGGCGGGTGAGGAGATTTTGAAGAGGCTGTTCGAGCTGAATCAGACGAGGGCGAGGGAGGGGAGGTCGGCAGGATGATGTCACAGGGCAACCCGATTTCCGTTCCGAGTTAAGGTATGGTCCTGAGCGCCTCGGACATAGAACATCTGGCGAAGCTGAAGGCCGCTTTGCAGGAGCCCGGGCAGGCAGCGCAGTTCGAGCAATTGGTGGCTGCGTTAGTCGGTCGACTGCTCAATGTCGGTGTGGCGGTGGCAAAGACCGGTTTCCAGCACGGTGGAGACGCAGGGACCTCAGGGCGTGAAGGCAGGCACCTGCGAATTGAATGCAAGAAGTACGCTGACACGACTTCGCTCAGCGACCGCGAATTATTGGGTGAAGTCGATCAGGCACTGAACCGCGACGCTGCATTGGAAGCTTGGATCCTGGCAGCAACCCGCGATGTGCCCGAGCAACTCGAGCAGGAGCTCGAGCAGCATGCAACCAAGCTCGGTGTATCGATAGTTGTCGTTGACTGGAAAGGCGACGGGATTCCGGCGCTGGCGGCACTTTGTGCATCGGCCCCGGATCTGATCGGCGTGCTTTTCACGCCCGAGGCCGCCCGCCATGCCGAAGCATTGCAAGCCGTGGCGGAAGAGCGTATCGGTCGTCTGCGCCGGGAAGTCGACGCTTGGACCATCGGCTTCGAGGGCCTCAGATCTTGTGCCGAGTTGACACTTCGGAGGATCTGGACTTCCCCGCGGGACTCACAGGCCGCGCTGAATCAGAATGCCGCTGGTGGCGCGACTCAGAAGGTCATCGTTAGAGCATCGGTTTCGGCCGCACTCGACGCCTGGTGGGCCGGGTCAGCTACCAGTGATGCGCCAGCGGTTGTCATGGGCTCCGACGGCGTTGGCAAGACCTGGTCAACGATCGCTTGGCTGGTCGAGAACGTCAAGGCCCAGCCAATCGTGCTAGTGATTGCGTCCTCCAGCATGAAGGAACTCGCGTCCGTCTCGGAAGTCTCCATCAAACGATTCCTTGCGACATGTCTGTACGAAATCACCGGCGGCATCCGTGACCCCGAACACTGGTTGCGGCGCCTTGAGCACCTGATAGGGCGCCCTGCCGGCGAAGGGCCGACACTTGCGATCTTCTTTGACGGAATGAATCAGGAGCCGTCCGTCCCGTGGGTCGCAGTGCTCAAGATCCTGCAGGCCGACCCTTTCGCTGGCCGGGTTCGCGTGATTGTCAGTACCCGCAACTGGTATTTTGAGGACAAACTTGGCCGCCTGTGCGGATTGCCTGTTCAGCCAACATTAGTACCGGTCAACGTCTATGACGACGCGCCGGGTGGTGAACTGGATCAACGGCTCGCACTGGAAGGTCTGGTACGCAGCCAACTGCATCCGGACCTAGTCCACCTGGCCCGTACTCCGCGGCTGTTTGAATTGATCGTCCGTCTCAGGGATCAACTGCTCGATGCGGGCGAGATCACATTGCATCGGCTTCTGTGGGAATACGGCCGAGACGCTCTAGGAGAACGAGCGGGGCGATCGTTCACCCAGGCAGACTGGCGCGCCTGGCTCAGTGAAGTGGCGGAGCGGTATCGGGCGGGAGCTCGCGCGTTCTCGATCAAGTCCCTCGCCGAAATGGCCAGTCGACCGGATTTAACTGAGAGTGAAGTGCACTTGCGACTCAGCGATGTCATCGACGGACGATTGACCATTCCTGGAGCCGGCGGCACTCATCGTTTCCGGCCTGACGTGCTAGCTCATGCGCTTGGGGCCGCCTTACTCGGACAACTGGACGAGCAGACGAGCGCCGGCTTCGAGGAACTCGACACGCAGTTGCAGAGATGGTTCGATCCGATTGCGGGTTTCGATCAGCGGGCGGAAATCCTGCGCGCGGCGGTCTCCATCCTGGTGGCGCAAGGCGGCAATACGGTGGACCCGCTGGCCGGGGTTCTGGTTACCGCGTGGCTGCAAACCCAGAACCTCCCGGACCGCCATCGCCATGAGGTCGCGGGCCTCGCGACCCGTCTGCCGGATGCGTTGCTGGATGCGATTGAGCACTCTGCGAACCACGCCCAAACCTCGGCTCGTCATTTGGCGATCAGCGCACTTGCCGCAATTCCCCGGCGACCTGGAGCCGCGCTCGACCGCCTGCTGCTTCGATCACGACTCTGGCTGAGCGAAGTATCACGGGACGTGCAGGCCGCGGACAGGGATGCAGATGACGGAGAGCGCCACCGTGCCGCGCGATTCAAGGATCGAGTCGGCGTCGATTCATCGGGGTCAATTAGGGTCGTGGGCGTCGACCTAAACCTTGTGGATCGTAGCGATGGCATCGTTGCCAGAACGGTTCCCACCATTCTTCAAGGATTCCCGCTACAGACTGCTATGCCAGTCTTCGAGGTCGCGGCGATTGCGCTGGCCGTGGCCGGTCGAAGCACCGTTTGGGAAAGCCTCAAATGGTTGTGTCTGCTAAACGAAGTCGACCCTGAGCAGGCGACCGAGGCGCTGCGGTCGCTTTCATCGTCGGTCGCCGCGCGCGAGGCGGAGCCGGGCGTGAACGCAGCGTTGCCGGCCAGGGCCGCCGCATTGTTGCTCTGGCTGACAGGACGCGAAGCCGACGCGGTCTCAGCGTCCCAACTAGATCCAGGAATCGATCGCCCTTGGAACTACAACAGAGACTATTTAGAGGATCCTGGTCGGAGCTTCTTCGCACTGGAACGCCGTCATGCCGTCGGAGTGCTGCTAGATGCGAGCATACCGGTCCTGTCGCGTGTTCAACGGCTGGGCGACCTTTGGCTAGATCCGGACTTTGAGATACCTGAATCTTTCATAGTCGAGGTGCGGGCACTGGCCCCATTGGTCAACGTCTCCAAGCTCGACTGCTCGAGACACAGAACCGTGGAGGACCATCGGTTCGAAACGATCGAGCTGGCCTTGGCGCGGTGCGACCCTGAGCAACTGGCAGCCATCACGCGCGCCAAACTAATGCAGGCGGAGCTTCCCGTTGAGGCACGCCAAGTGCGTGCATACAGCGCACCCGAGCATTTGATCCTGGTTGGGCCCCATGAGGCCAAGGCGGCGCGGGAATTGCGGATGTCCTTGCCAGAGTCACCAAGCGACGAGAAGTGGTTCGCAGCCAGCCAACTCCTGCTGTTGGAGCTTCATTCCGAAGGCGGCGCGCGTCAAATCGAGGCGCTTATGGAAGCGGATCTGAAGGGCGTCCTGCTTGCCTTCACAGATATTTTGAATCCAATCACGGGACCGGAAGCCGAGACGCTGGTTGTGCGCTATTCGACCGGCTCGTTAGCCAACAGAAGCAATCTGATGGTGCTCTTGTCGCCCGCCGCAATCAGGGAAAGCGAAGTGGCGTGGCGCTGGATCCTGTCGGCAGTCGACGGAGCCGAGATTGAACTTAAGAGAGTGTCCTTCCGCGTGCTTGCACAGGCAGATGGACTGCGATTCGGACGTCACCTGCTAGGTCAGAAGTGGTCGTGGCGTCCGAACGAGGACTATTGGATCAATCACTACGGCTCGGGTGCGATCATCGAAGCGGCCGGTGCGATGCCGTTCGATCAAGTCGCACCACGCCTGGCACCCTGGCGGCTTCTCGAAGCGGCGCGCGTGCGGGGCGAGGATCCCAATGAAGTACGGTTGGCTGCCGACATCCTGAGCAAGGTCTTCGCGGCAGGCGGCATGACCGCTCCGGATCCAGGCGCGTCGCTGACGGTCTGCAGGGCCCGTAGTGACAATAGGCCGCACCTCTTCTCGATCGATCCGGTCGAGGACACAAGCGGCGACACGGATCCGTTCGCTGGAATTCGGCGCTCCATGGACGCGGAGGCGCAACAAGAACGTCACCGCCGAGCCGTCGAGACTGCGATGCAGCGGATCCAGGCGGCGTGGAAGGCGGGAGCTAGTCTCTATCTCGCGAATGTGGCCGTTGAGGACATGATTGCGGTCGTGCGCCACGCGCCGGAACTTGTAGACACGTGGTTACAGGGCGCCGCAGAGTGCACAGACGACTTCCGCCGCCGTGTGGGCCTCGCGGACTCGGTGTTCCTTGCGCTGTGCGAGGCACTCATGAGTTGTGATCCGCGCCGCGGGGTTCTGCTTTGGCGTGCGCTCAGAAAGTCCGTGACAACCCGATTCATCGGCGAGGCTGGGATCGACGACATGATCCACATGGCCTTTCGCACGTTGCCAAGCGTGCCGGTTGCCGAGTTGCGCCAGGAATTGTTGTCGCTGAAGTGGAGCAATACGGACAAGGACTTGTTCAATCTGGCGATCGTCGCCCACTTGCATGGTCAAGGCGATTGGCTGGCCGAAGCGGTTGCAGAGGATCGTTCCTCAACCTTCGAGTGGCGACGCAGACGCGCGACGGTCCTCGAGGGACTTAATGTAAGGAATACGCTACCGCAGCCGCTGGCATGGCAAGCCGGGCCAACTCGAACCACCCATGAGGAGCTGCTGCGCGTCGCCGCTCGCTCTCGCCACCTGGAGGCATGCGCACGCTATTGGTGGCAACGGTACCTCGATGCGACGGATCTGGAGACCGCGTATGCCACCTGGACGCTTTTTCTCCGTTCAGCGGATCGACGCGCCTGGGTTTGGCTGCCAGTTGAGGCATCAACGTTCGCGAATGGGGCCCTGTGCGACGGTCCAAGGCTTCGGCATGCGTCAGTCAATCGGGACGTTCTCAAGCGGTGGATGAGTAAGCGCGAAAAAGCCCTCAACGACCGCTTCCTGGGCCGAGCTATTGAAGACTGTGTTGCGCCTTGGGCGTAGACATTACCCGAAGACCAGCGTCCGCAGTCCGGCGAGTCCCGTAGCATCGGCGCGTAGCAGTGTGGGGGCGGCGGCGCCTCGACGAAGCTGGCAGCGCGGGTAGAGGAACTCCCGCCGCTGCTGGATCGCGTAGCTGCGCGTGGCGTGGAGGTCAGGTCAAATATTCTCGACAGTGTCTCTCGTCTGCGTCGGGCTCGGGGTGATAGGAAACTCTTCGAGTTCCCAGAACAGTGATGTCGACCGCCATTTCGCCTGAGCCTGCATTCCTTTGTTGAATGCAGCCGCTGCGGAACTCGCGGATATGGAGATCGTCTCGACCGCAGCTCCGGACTCTGGATGAATGCGACGAAACGCGAATTGTCGAACTGCTGACATGGCAAACCTCCCGTGACATTGTGCGTCCGAGTTTAGGTCGGACAGGAGTAGTTGGAGCGGTGGATAACTATCAGACCCATCGAACTCAATGACGCACTGCGCCTCCCACGCCGCAGGCGAGCCGCGGCGGGATCCTGCGCGATTGGGGGGCACCCGCAAAATTGACTCGCGCGTTTGAGGATCGTGTCCAGATTGTTCTGGCAGGGCGCTGTCTGGATGGTCGCCAGGCTACGCCTGGTCGGGATCGGACTTCGCCTCGAACGGGATCGCGGCGAGATCGGCGGAGAGCCGCTGCGCGGTGGCGCGGATGCGCTCGAGCGAGGCATCGGGCGGGTTGGACTTGACGTATTCAGCCGAGGCCTCGGTGCCGGCAGTGCCGAGCTGTGCGCGGAGGACGTATGTGACCGCCTCGGCCTCGATTTCGCGCGTGGTCAGGTCGGAACGAGTGACGCGATCGGTGGGGAAGTGCACCACAAGTGCGTCCTCTCGTGGGCGAGCGTGGCCAATTCGACGTGCGTAGTTTGGCCGGTACCGCAGGTCATGCGGCCGCCATCGGTACGGCCGTAGATGCCGCGCGCCGGACACAGCACTGCGACGGCGCCGTGCCGCTGGAACTCATCGGGCGCATCGCGCCAACCCGTCCCAAGGACATCGACCTGCGCGGCGTGTTTTGCTTGGCTCGCCGGTCTCTGCGGCGACAAGATCCTTCCGTCGGTTGTGACCTAGAGAATGACGGCCAGCGCCAAATGATGTCGTTGTGCACGGAAGATGAGCGGACCCTCAGTCGGGCGATTGGTTGTTAGCACGACATTCGTGCTAAAGTTCCTCCCATGCGAAACGTCACCATCAAGCTCGACGAAGATACGGCCGAGTGGGTCAGGGTGCGTGCGGCGCAACTGCAGACGAGCGTTTCGCGTCTGGTCGGCGACCTGCTTGCGCAACAGATGCGCGCGTCCCGTCGCTACGAGTCGGCGCGGCAGTGGTTCCGGGAACGCAAGCTGCGACCTCTGCGCCGGCCGGGCGAGGCTTATCCCGCACGGGAGGATCTGTATGACCGCCCCGGTGTTCGTTGACACGAACGTCTGGGTGTACGCACGCGACCCCGCGGATCCCGTCAAGCACGCCACGGCGCGGCGCTGGCTGGACGAACTCTGGGAGACAGGCTCCGGACGCACCAGCGTCCAGGTGTTGAACGAGTACTACGTGACCGTCACGCGACGGTTGTCGAAGCCTCTCGCGGCCGACGACGCGTGGCGCGATGTCGCCGCAATGCTCGCGTGGTCTCCGCGAGCGATCGACGAAACGGTCCTCCAGCAGGCGAGAAGCATCGAGCAGCGGCATCGGCTCAACTGGTGGGACTGTCTCGTTGTCGCTTCCGCGTCCTTGCAGGACTGCGAAACCCTCCTGACGGAAGACCTGCAGGACGGTCTCCTCATTGCGAAGGTCAGGGTGCGCAATCCGTTCCGGATGGGTGTGCAGGATGCAATGCCGCGACTACGGCGAACCTCTCGTGCCTCGCGCATGGCCGCCCGCTGAAACGCCCGCCCAGCTTTACGGGCGATTGCGCCCCATCTTCTCGTGACTCGACACCCATTCGCCCGACAGCACGGCGCTGCCGAGCGAGACGTCGCCCGCCAGCACCACGGCCGCCACGACCTCGGCGAGCTTGTCGGCCTTGCCCTGCCCGTAGCAGCCGAGCAGCTCGAGGCACTCGCGCTGCGTGGGCAGTCCCGTGCCGCCACCGTACGAGGCGACGATCAGCGAGGTGAGCGTCACCGACCAGTAGTAGTCGCCATTGTCGAGCAGCTGTGCGTAGGTGATGCCCGCGTGCGATTCGGCGACGTTTGCCACGTCCTGTCCGGTGGCGATGAACATCGCCGTGATGCCGTTCGCGGCGTGCGGGCCGTTGTAGGCGGAGCCCACCATCAGCGACCCTGCGTTCGATATCTGGCGGGCGCGAAACAGCGTGCGCGTGTCCACGCGCATGAGTCGCTGCAGGACTTCGTCCTTGATCACGGCCTCGGCGACCACGCGCCTGCCGCGCGTGCGCAGCGTATTGATCGCCGAGTGCTTCTTGTCCGTGTCGATGCTGCCCGAGAGCATGTACTTCGGGTGCGCAGGATGCGTATCGCGGATCCACTCGCAGGCCGCGTTGGTAGCCTTGCCGGTCATGTTCTGGCCGGCCGCATCGCCGGTCGTGTAGTTGAAGCGCAGGTAGAGCAGGTTCGCGAGCGGGTACTGCTCGATCTCGACGAGCTTGCCGCTGCGGGTGGTGGTCTCGGCCGCCTGCTTCACCGCGTCGAAGTTCTGCACCAGCCATTCGCCGAAGTCGCGCGCTTCGCGTGCATTGCCGAACATGAAGACGGGGGCGCGCTGCATCGAGCGCTTCACCACCGTGGTCGTGACGCCGCCGCTCTCCGTCAGCACCCGCATGCCGCGGCTGTAGCTCGCGACGAGCGTCCCCTCGGTGGTCGCGAGCGGCACGTAGAAGTCGCCCGTGGCGTGCTCGCCATTGATGCGCAGCGGCCCGGCGAGGCCGATCGGAACCTGCGCCACGCCCAGGAAATTCTCGATGTTGCCCGGCAGCAGCCCCGGCTCGAACGAAGGGCTCAGCACGTGCTTCAGCGCGACGCCGGTCTTCTCGCGCAGGAACTCGGCACGGCGCGACGCCATCTCCTTCGTGTAGTCGTCCTGCGGGTCGCGGGGGATGGGCGCTCGGTCGGTCATGTCGGTTTCCCTCATCGCTCTCGGCGCGGTTTCGGTGCATCGTAGCCGCATGCGCGTTGGGATTCCCGGGTTCGTCGAAGTGGGTGGGCGGCGGTTCGCTCGACGAACTGGCGGCGACGGTGCAGGGCTACATGGACGCGGTCGGCATCGAGCGTGCCCACCTCGTCGGCCACTCGATGGGTGCGGCGGTGTGCCTCGCGCTGCTGGATCGTGCCCGGGAACGGGTGACGTCGCTGACGCTCATCGGTCCGGCCGGCATAGGCCAGAAGATCAACGCCGACTTCATCCGCGGCTTCATCGGCGCGGACAGCCGGGAGGCCCTCGAGCCGCTGATGCGCCTGCTGTTCGCCGCCCCGGACTTCGCGGTGGCGGAACTCGTCGATGAGGCCCTCCGGTTCAAGCGGCGCGAGGGCGCGACGGCAGCGTTGGCCCGGATCGCGGGCAGCCGCTACGCGGGGACCCGCGCTGGCGGCACATTGCGCGACTTGGCGGGAACCGTGCCGACGCTGGTCATCTGGGGCGCCGCGGATGCCGTCATTCCGCCGCCCGCGCCTGGCGAATTCGAGGCGCCGGGCGTCGAGCTGCAGCTGATTCCCGGGCGAGGCCACATGGTCCAGGTGGAAGCGGCCGACGAGGTCAATCGGCTGCTCGCGGCCTTCCTGCGTCGCTGAACGACGGCGCGGCTTCTACGGGTGCCGGGCAGGGGGGAGGCCGCGCTATTCTCGAATCCACACCGTGAACCGGGGATGCGCATGCTGTTCGGACTGCGCCTGCTGGCCTATCGCCTGATCAAGCCGTTCAAGAAGCCGATACCGCGGCTGGTCCCGATCCCGCGGCCGACCGTGCTGGTAGGGCCCGATTCGGCACCGCGGCTGTGTCGCATGATCGGGCAGTTCGGTTTCGTGCGGGTGATGATCATCACCGATGCCGTGCTCGTGAAGCTCGGGCTGGTCGAGCCACTGCGGCGGGCGCTGGTGCAGCAGGGCATCGACGTCGCGGTGCACGACGGCATCACGCCCGATCCGACCTACCCGGTGCTGGAAGCCGGCCTCGCAGCGGTGAAGGCGCATGGCAGCGAGGCAATCCTCGCGATCGGTGGGGGTTCGGCGATCGACGCGGCGAAGCTGATCGGCGCGATGGCCACCAGCCACAAGTCCCCGGCGCAACTCCTCGGCATGCTGAAGCTGAAGGCGCCGATGCTGCCGCTGTTCGCGATCCCGACCACGGCCGGCACCGGTTCCGAGGTGACGGTCGCGGCGGTCGCGACCGATCCGGTCGCGCACGTGAAGGCGGCGGCGATCGATCCGCGGCTGGTGCCGATGGCGGCGGCACTCGACCCGCTGATCATGCGGGGCATGCCGAAGCCCATCACGGCGGCGACGGGCATGGACGCGCTGACTCATGCCGTCGAGGCGTACACGAACCGCTGGCCGCTGGAGGAAACCCCGCCGCACTGCCTGGCCGCGGTGCGGATGATCTTTGCGAACCTGCCGCGCGCGTTTGCGAACGGCGACGATCTCGCCGCGCGCGAGGGCATGGCCATCGCGTCCTTCTACGCCGGGCTCGCGTTCACCAAGGCCTATGTCGGCTACGTGCACGCCTTCTCGCACACGCTGGGTGGCCGCTACGGCGTGCCGCACGGGATGTGTAACGCGATCGTGCTGCCCTACGTGCTCGATTACCTGAAGGACGCGCCCCTTGCCGAGGCACGGCTCGCCGAACTCGCGGTGGCGATCGGCGCGGGTGCGGCGTCCGAGTCGAAGGCCGCCCTGGCGCAGCGGTTCATCGACCGGGTGCGCGAATTGAATCGCACGGTCGGCATCCCGGAGAAGATCGCGGCGCTCGAGGCCGAGGACGTGCCGGCGATCGCCCACGCGGCGATGATCGAGGCGCACCGCGACTACCCCGTGCCGAAGAACATGAACCTCGGCGAGGCGGTCGCGCTGCTTCACTCCATGAGGTGATCGCGGAACTTCTGCCGCAGGTCCTTCTTGCTGATCTTGCCGGTCGCCGTCATCGGCAGGCTCTCGACCACGATCACGTCGTCCGGCAGCTGCCACTTCGCGAAGTGCTCGGCGATGTGCGCGAGCACGGAATCCCGCGCCGGGGTACAGCCCTGCCGCGGCACGACCAGCAGCAGCGGTCGCTCGTCCCATTTCGGGTGGCGCACGCCGATGGCGGCCGCCATCAGCACGTCCGGGTGGCCGCAGGCGCAGTTCTCGAGGTCCACCGAGCTGATCCACTCGCCGCCGGACTTGATCACGTCCTTGGCGCGGTCGGTGATCTGCAGGAAGCCGTTCGGGTGGATGGCGGCGACGTCGCCGGTGGCGAACCAGCCGTCGGCATCGAGCACGTTCGTGTCGTCCATGCGGAAGTAGCCCTTGCACACCCAGGGTCCGCGCACCTTGAGCTCGCCCGTTGCCTTGCCGTCCCACGGCAGGTCGTGGCCGTCCTCGTCCACGATCTTCATCGAGATGCCGAAGATGCCGTGGCCCTGACGGACGCGCAGGCCGTACTGTTCCTCGACCGACAGCGTCTCCATCTCGGGGCGCAGCGAACTCACCGTGCCGAGCGGGCTCGTCTCGGTCATGCCCCAGCCCTGCACCGCCTTGACGCCCAGCGCGTCGAAGTCGCGCGCCATCTGCAGCGGCATCGCCGAGCCGCCGACGATGGTGCGCGTCATGGTCGGGACGGCGGTGCCGGTCTGTCGCAGGTGGTTGATCAGCAGCGTCCACACCGTCGGAACGCCCGCCGACATGGTGACGCGCTCTTCGTTGATGAGCTGCGTCAGCACCGCGGCGTCGCCCATCTTCGGCCCCGGCAGCACCAGCTTCGCGCCGACCGTCGGCGCGTTGTAGGGCAGGCCCCAGGCGTTGACGTGGAACATCGGCACGACCGCGAGCACCGTGTCGGCACCCGTCATGCCCATCGTGTCGCCCATGCAGCAGGCATAGCTGTGCAGCACGGTCGAGCGATGGCTGTAGAGCACGCCCTTGGGGTTGCCCGTGGTGCCCGAGGTGTAGCAGAGCGCACTCGCCGTGCGCTCATCGAGGTCCGGCCAGGCGTACTGGTCGGACTGGCCGGCGATGAACGACTCGTAATCCTGGAGCTTGCCTGCCACGGCGGCGGGCATCGAGGCGGCCCGCGTCATGACGACGACCTTCTCGACCGTGGGGATCTTGCCGTGCAGCGGCCCGAGCACCGGCAGCAGCGTCGGGTCGATGAAGAGCAGCTTGTCCTCGGCGTGGTTGATGATGTACTCGAGCTGCTCGGGGAACAGCCGCGGGTTCACGGTGTGCAGCACCGCGCCCATGCACGAGACGGCGAAGTACAGCTCGACGTGCCGGTAGTCGTTCCAGGCGAGCGTCGCGACGCGATCGCCCGGCCGCACGCCGGCGGCCTCGAGCGCGTTGGCGAGCTGCCGCGCGCGACGGAACACGTCCGCATAGGTGCAGCGGTGCCGCGGCTCGTCGAACGTGACCGAGACGACCTCGGCGGACGGGAAGTTCCTGTCGGCGAACTGCATGATCCCGGTGATCAGCAGCGGCGTATCCATCATCAGTCCGTACATGTCCTCTCCCTCATGTCCTCGTCCACCAGACCTCAGAGCAGCGACAACGTGCGGCCGCCCGATTCGACGCTGATGCTCGCATATTCGCAGCGGCCGTGGCCACGCTGGAACAGGCTGTTCGCGATCAGCCAGACGCGCACGATCTCGCGCGCCGGCCCGCCGATGATGCGGGCGTAGTCGGCGTACAGGTCGCGTTCCTCTGCGAGCCACGCCCCGAGCTGGCCACGACCGGAGCGCGCCACGACGTGCGTCTCCTTGTCCTTCCAGGTCGGCAGCGGGCAACGGTACACGGTGCCCGCCGGCAGCCTGGCGCTCCAGTAATAGGTGATGTCCTGCCCGTCGTCGAACTCCACCGCGATGCTGACGTAGTCGTGCGAGGGCAGGGTGTCCTCTGCCACGTCGATTGGCAGTTCGTCGACGCGCCAGGACCAGGCGAGGCGCGTGCCCGGGACGAGCGGCAGCCGCGCCTCGCGGCGCAGGATGCCGACGTCGCCGTGCGTGTGGCAGCAGATCGTCGGGCGACCGTCGGGTGCCGCGGCCGATCGGTAGATCTCGCCGGGGCCCAGGGACCAGAGGTACTCCCAATGCTCCGGCGTCGGCACGGGCTGGTCGTGGCGCTCCGCCTCGGCGAGCACGAGGCCGGGCACCCGAGTGTCCTTCGCCAGGCGACGGAAGACGGCCGTCACTTCGGTACCCGGTCGCCACTTGAGCACGCAGACCGACAGTCCGCCGCTCACCTTCGCGTAGGCAGACTCCGGCGTGGCCAGTCGTCCTGCGGTGTCGGCCCATTCGCCCGGGAAATAGCTGGCGACCCACAAGCGGCCCGCAGTCATTGCCGTGAAGGTGTGGGTGCTGCGCGTGCCGCGGAACACCGGTCCCTGCTCGCCGATCCGGCACCAGAGCTGGATCGAGGGTGCGACCCAGAGGTCGAGCAGCCGCGACAGGTACACGCGCCCGTCGGACAGGAGCGTGACCTTGTCGCCCGCGACGACGTCGATGCCACTGTCGAACCAGGGCGGACGCCGGGCCGGCAGGTAGTGGAAGCGATGGTCCGCGAGCAGGTCGGTGGGCAGTCCGGCCAGCCAGGGTGCGAGCGTTTCGCGGAACGAGCGGTCGTCGGCGTACGGCGCGATTTCGCCAGACCAACGGCGCTGCAGGGCGCGACCCGCGAGCCGCGCGACGGTGCCGACGCGGCGCAGGGCATCCGGGGCGGCGGTCATCTCTTCCTGGCCGCCGCTCGCGGCCGCGCACGGGTCTTCGCGAGGTCGGCCTCCAGCGTGGCGACGGCACTGGCCGTGTATTTCGCCAGCCGCGGCAGGTCTGGAATCGCCTCGCGCAGCGCGATGAACGTCACGTGCAGTTGGTCCACGTAGGTGGTGATGGTGATGTTCAGCACCTGGTGGTGCGCGACCACCGACACCGGCAGGGCGAGCTCGACCGCGGCGCCGTTGAAATACACCCGCTTGCGCAACCCGGCGGGATTGGAGATCACCGCGTTGGCCAGCATCGGCAGCTCGCCGAGCCGCAGCGACTCGATGGTGCTCGCGAGCGTGTGCTGCACGATCGAATAGAGGACGAGACTGCTGCCCGACAACGCCCGCACTTCCTCCTTGACGGCCTGCGTCTCGAGCAGGATGCGCCGCAGCCGCTCGGCGGGCCGGGTACGGGGGGCACCCATCGGCACCTGCAGGATCGTGATGCGATTACCCGTGCCGCCGTCGTCGTGCAGCGCGACCGGCATGTCCGCCACCAGCGGCCGGTCCGGCACGAGCCCGCGTTCCTCGAGGTAGCGGTTCATCGCCACGTCGAGCACCGTGAGCAGCACGTCGTTCACCTTGGCGCCGTTGCGTTTCGCGATGCGCCGCACCCGTGCCAGCGGCAGCGCGCAGTGGGCCATGACGCGATGGGGGCTGGGTGCGGCCTTGAGCACCTGCGGCGTGAGGAAGGGAATCGCGAGCCCGCCGCCCAGCCCGAGGCCGCGCAGTCCCTGGCGCCAGACCAGCCTTGCGGTGTCGGCGGCGGTGCGTCGCAGGTCGCCCACCAGCCGTGTCAATCCGGCCCCTTCATCGCGCGTCGGCGGCACGTCCGGCGCCGGCAGGCCGCGCATGCCTTCCCAGATCGCGCGCGGTTTCCGGGTCGGCCGGGTGGCGACCATGCTCGTCAGGATGCGCAGGAACCCGATGCCGTCGATCAGCCCGTGGTGGGTCTTGAAATAGAGTGCGACGCGCCCGCGGGGCAGTCCGCTGAACACGTGCAGTTCCCAGATCGGCGCATCGTGCGGCAGGCGACGGACGTGGATGTCGCAGACGCGCTCGAAGAGCGCCGGCAGGTCGCTGCCACGGGCCAGTTCGTGGCGACGGACCTGCGTGGACGGATCCATGTGCGGATCCTCCTCGACCGCGAGCAGGCCCGCGATGGTTCCCGGCTTCAGGCGGAAACTGAACGGTGGTCCCACCGGCCGGCTCAGCATGGCCGCGACCAGCTGGTCCGCGAACCGGCCCCCCGCGCCGCGCGGCGGCGCGAGCACCATCAGCGCGCCGATGCTCATCGGCCGCTGGTCGGTCTCGAGCAGGAAGAACGCCTGGTCGGTGGGCGAGAGCTGCGGCATGCCCTGCAGTATGCCCTCAGGCCATGGACTTGAGGACCCGGAACTCCTGCTCGAGCTTCTTCTCGATCTCGCTCGCGGCAAACGAGGCGATCACGCCGCCGAGCAGCGGGATGCCGCTCGTCACGTCGAAATTCCACTCGATGCCGCAGCCGCCCTTCTCCTGGCGCAGGACCTTGGTGCCGACGATCTTCACCGGCACGCCCTTGATCTCGACCGCGATGCCGGCGGCGTATCCGTCGCCGTCTGCGGACCAGTCCTCGCCGTGGCTCACCTCGCTGGTGGCGGGGACGAACCTGCGGATGGCGGCCGGCGGGTTCGCGGGCTCCTTGCGCGAGATCCTGAGCTTGACGTTCGGCGCGCGTCCCTCGCGCTTGACCCTGACGTCCGTGCCGCCGAGTTCCGCGTACACCGCCTCCTGGCTCTTCTGCTCGGTGCAGAGCTTGAAGGCGCTGGCGACGTCGGTCTTGAGGGAATGCTTGACGTGAACCTTCATGGTCGGGACTTCCTTTCCGGCATCGCCCGGGCGGGCTCGGTCGGGGATTCTAGTTCCGCGCGCAGACGCCGCGCCATGATCGAGTCGTAGATTCCGGGTGCGAGGCGGGTCAACCACCAGGCCAGCCGCGCCGTACGGCCGACGTGCAGCAGGCGCCGGCCCAGGCCCGCGCCCCGCAGGATCCGTTCCGCCACGGCTGCGGCGTCCTGCTGCGGGCCCACCACCACCTGGCCGTGTCGCACCGGCGCGCCGTCGCCGCCGAGCGCGTTGCGGTCGATGCGGGTCGCGATGAAGGACGGGCAGACCATCATCACGTCCACGCCCTGCGGCCGGACCTCGGTGCGCAGGCTCTCGAAGAAGCCATGCATGGCGTGCTTGCTGGCGGCGTAGCCGGTACGCGCGATGAGCGGCGAGAATCCCGCCACGCTCGAGATGGCCACCACCAGGCCGCGACTGCCGAGCAGGTGGGGCAGGGCAGCCTTGGTGCAGTTCACGGCCCCGAAGAAATTCACGTCCATCACGCGGCGGATCACGGCGAGCTCCGTGTCGGCGAAGCCGCTGCGGTGGCTGATGCCGGCATTGTTGATCAGCACGTCGAGCGAGCCGAAGCGCTCGACGGCCGCGGCGACGGCAGCTTCGCAGGCTGCGGGATCCGTCACGTCGCCCGGCACGGCCAGGCAGGCGCGCCCGGCAGCCTCGAGCTCGCCGCGGAGCGTCGCGACGCCTTCCACATCGCGGTCGAACGCGACGATGTGCGCGCCGGCCTGCGCGAAACGCAGGGCGATGGCGCGGCCGAGTCCGCCGCCCGCTCCCGTCACCAGGACCGTCGCGCCGTCGAAGGAACGCCCGGGCATCGTCAGGGCGCTCCCAGGCCGCGCGCCTTGCGGAACAGCTCGAAGACCTCGCTCGAGGTCAGGCGCGGCACGTAGCCGAACCGCTCCTTGAGCCGCCGGTTGTCGAGCACCGGGCGGTAGCGCAGGAAATCGACCTGTTCGGGTCCGTAGCGCGAGAGACGCAGCGGGTGCAGCACCGCCAGCAACGCCTGCAGCACCGCGGCAGGAATCGTCACGCAGCGCTTGCCGAGGCGTGCCGCGATTTCCTGGATCGACAGCGCGCCGTCGCCCGCGACGTTGTAGATGCCGGGCGGGCCCGCGAAGATCGCATGCTCGATGGCGCCCACGACGTCGCGGTCCCAGATGAACACGAACGGGCTCGCCGCGCCGCGGATGGCGATGAGGCGCGGTTTCTCGAACAGCGCGGTGATCTGGTTGCGGGTGGTCTCGCCGAGGATGGTGCCGACCCGGAACACGACCTGCTCGAGCGCGGGATGCTCGCGGCGGTAATCGGCCAGCAGCTCCTCGACCAGCCGCTTGTGGTGCGAGTACGCGAACGCCTCGTTGCCGCGGACCGGGTGGTCCTCGGTGAGCCACGCGGGGTTGTCGGCGTGATAGCCGTAGGCGGCGCCGCTCGAGGTCACGACGATGCGCCGCACGCCTGCGGCGACGCAGCCTGCCAGCACGTTGCGCGTGCCGAGCACGTCCACCGAGTATTCGAACTCGCGATTCGAGCGCGGTCCCGGCGTGACGATGGCCGCTAGGTGCACGACCGTGTCGACGCGATGCCGGCGCATCAGCTCACCGATGCCCGCGTCCCTGACATCGGACGATGCGTAAACGACGCCTGCCTCGCGCCCGGTCTCGGGCACCTCGCGCACGTCCGTCGCCACCAGGCAGTCGAGGCGACGCTCCGCGTCGTTCGGCCGCGCCAGCGCCTCCACCAGCCGGCTACCGAGGTAACCAGCGGCGCCGGTCACCAGGACGCGATGGCCCATCAGGGCATCCCCGCTGCGACGGGCAGCGGCGGATGCCGCCGCCACCAGGTCGCGAGCGCGGTGCCGGCGAGGATGTGCCAGATGCCCCACCACGCGGCGGTGATCGCCATGCCGCCGAGGCCACCGAAGAAGTTGAACACCAGCACGAGTCCGAGCCCCGAGTTCTGGATGCCGACCTCGATCGACACCGCGCGGCGGTCGGCTTCCCGCAACCGCGCGAGCCGCGCCGCGGCATAGCCACCGGCCAGGCCGAGCGCATTCAGCAGGAACACGCCAATCACGACGCGATGCACGTAGGTGAGGAAGTAGTCCCAGTTCGCCGCCAGCGCGCCGATGACGAAGGCCGCGAACACCACCAGCGAGAGGATGCGGAACGGCTTGCGCGAGCGCGCCGCAAAGGCCGGGAAGTAGCGTGCGACGGTCATGCCGAGCAGCGCCGGCACCACGAGCAGGACCGCGACCGCAGCGAGCATCTCCACGGGATCGATGGCGATGCGGGTCAGGATCTCGCGCGTGGCGGGATTCATCGAGCCCCAGAAGGCCGTGTTGAAGGGCGTGAAGAACATCGCGCCGACGGTCGAGAAGGCAGTGACGGTGACCGAGAGCGCGGTATTGCCGCGCGCGAAGTTGGTGAGGAAGTTGGAGATGTTGCCGCCGGGGCAGGAGGCCACCAGGATGATGCCGAGGGCGATGCTCGGCTGGGGCTTCAGCACCATCGTGAGCGCCCACGCGATCGCCGGCAGCAGCACGAATTGCGCGGCGAGCCCGATCAGCACCGCCCGTGGCGCCGCGCCGATGCCCTTGAAGTCCTCGAGCTTCATGTCCAGCGCGACGCCGAACATGACGAGCGCGAGGATGACGTTGAGCGCGACGAGCGATTCGGGGCTGAAGTTCAGCCGGACCGCGTCGATCTCCGTCATTTGCCCTTGGGCTCCTGGTGCATGTCCTTGAAGTGCATCAGGCCGGGCGCCCACATGTGCTTGACGGGGTCCACGTCCACGTGGACCACCGCGGGGCCGCCGCTCGCCAGCGCGCGCTCGAGCGCGGCCTTGAGTTCGCGCGGATCGGCCACGCGCTCGCCATGCGCGCCCATCGAGCGGCCGAGTTCGTCGAAGCGGATCTCGCCCAGGTCCGCCTTGATGGTCTCGTCGGGCCCGAGCGACTTCCTGATCAGCGTCTTGATCGGCTTCAGCGCGAACTGCTGGTTCATCTTCACCATGCCCCACTGCTTGTCGCAGGCCACGACGAAGATGACGCGCAGGCCGTTGCGCACGGCGGTCTCGACTTCCTGCGGATGGAAACCCATCGCGCCGTCGCCGATGATGCAGCAGACGGGGAGTCCGGGCCGCGCGACGGCCGCGCCCGTGGCCTGTGCCACGCCGGCGCCGAGCATGCCGAACTTGAAGGTCGAGAGGATGGTGTTCGGCACGCGCATCTCGTGGAACATCATGGCCCACACCGCGGTGTTGCCGCCGTCGGCGACCAGCACCGAGCCCTCGGGAAACACCTGCTGGCAGACGTGCGCGATGTGCGCCGGGTTCATCGGCACGGCCAGGTCGGCGAGCTTCTCGTCGAGCTTGGCGCGCGCCGCGCGCAGGGTCTCGCGGTACTTCGCGACCGTGCGCTGGCGCGCATCGAGGTTCATGCGCGCCTTGCGCGACTCGAGCGCGGTGGCCAGCGCGGCGAGGAACAGCTTTGCATCGGCCAGCACGGCCAGCGCCGCCGGCTTGTTCGCACCGAGCACGTGGGCGTCCACGTCCACCTGGATCATCTTCTGCTCGGACGGATGCCGCCAGTACGGCGCCTTGCCCCACCAGTCCGTCTCCCCGAGGCGCGAGCCCACCACCAGCACGAGGTCCGCGTCGTTGCGTACCTCGTTGTTGAGCTTGATGTCGGGCATGGGGATGGCGAGCACGGAGGTCTCCGGCAGCACGCCGCGCGCGGCCCAGCTCGTGGTGACCGGCGCATGCAAGGCCTCGGCCACGCGGCGCAGTTCGTCGTAGGCGCCGGCGTGGATGATGCCGCTGCCGGCGTGGATCATCGGCAGCTCCGCCGCCGCCAGCATGTCCGCCGCCTGCTCGACCTGCGCGGGCGACGGGACGATCGGGTCCACGCGACGGTACTGGTGCGGCTGCCAGGTGGGCACCTCGGCCTTCACCTTGCCGTTCATGATCGTCTCGGGCACGTCGAGGTGCACGACGCCGGGCCGGCCCTCGTAGCAGTGGCGGAGCGCGGTGCGGCCGAGCTCGGCGACGCGGTCGAACGACACCACGGCATGGCTCCACTTCGCCAGGTGCGCGATGGCCCCGACCTGGTCGAAGGACTGGTAGGCGCCGCCGCGATCCGGGTAGACGATCTGCGGTCGACGGCAGCTCGTGATCGCGAGCACGCGGTTGCCCTCGGCATTCTCCACTGCGAGACCCGGCAGGATGTTCGCCACGCCCGGGCCGTTGCTCGCCATGCAGACACCGAGCTTGCCGGTGAGGCGCGCGTAGGCGCCGGCCATGTGCGCGGCGCAGGTCTCGTGGCGCGGCGTGACGATCTCGATGCCGAGCCGGTGCAGGCTCGAGTAGAAACCGAAGTAGGTGCCGTCGATGATGCCGAACACCTTCTCCACGCCCTCGGCCTGCAGCATGCGCGCCAGGACTTCGCCGCCGCTCGTCTCGCTCATGTGCTTCCCCGGAATGCCCGTCATTGCGGGCAGGTCGTTGGTCGCGGAACTATACCCTCACCGCTGCACAGTGAGGCGGGCCCGGAGTGTTGCCGGTAGACTGCGGCGGTTTTCCACGATGGACGGCGCCATGCGAACGATTCCGATGTTCCCAGGCTGCGCGGCCTCCCGGTGACCGGCACGCTCGCGGAGTGGCTGCCGCTGCTGGCCGCGCTCGTGGGCGCGGGCGCGGCCGGTGGATTGATCGCGGGACTCCTGGGTGTCGGCGGTGGCATCGTGATCGTGCCCGTGCTCGACCTCGCGCTCGAGTTCGCCGGTGTCGATCCCGCGGTTGCGCTGCACATCGCGGTCGCCACTTCGATGGCGACCATCATCCCCACGTCCATTTCCTCCTCGCGCTCGCATGCGCGGCGCGGGTCGGTCGATGTCGCCGTGGTGAAGCGCTGGTCGCTGCCGATCGTGGCGGGATCGCTCGCGGGTTCGCTCGTCGCCACGCACGTGGACGCGGGACTGCTGGCCATCGTCTTCGGCGTCGTCGCGCTGCTTGCCGCGCTCAAGATGCTGCTGCCGCTCGACCACGTCGTGCTGCGCGAGTCCGTCCCGGGTGGAATCGCGGGAGCGGCGCTTCCGGCTTCGATCGGCGCCGTCTCCGCGATGATGGGCATCGGCGGCGGCACCCTGTCCGTGCCGTCGATGACGCTGTGCGGCGAGCCCGTGCACAAGGCCGTCGGCACGGCGGCACTGCTCGGGTTGTGGATCAGCATCCCGGCGACCGCCGGCTACCTGGTTGCGCAGCCTCCCGCTGGGGTCATGCCCCCACTGACGCTCGGCTACGTGAGCCTGCCCGGATTCGCCGTCGTCGCGCCGGTGACCTGGAGCATGGCGCCGCTCGGCGCACGCCTCGCGCACTCAATGGACCGGCGCAGGCTCTCCGCGGCGTTTGGCGTCTTCCTGGCGATCGTCGCCGCGAGGATGTTGTACCGCGCGCTGTCCTGACCCGCCCATGCCCGCGGGCGGTCGCGGCCGGGCGCCGGTGGCGGCCTCGAGCTGCGCCACGAAGCGCGTGTGCCAGGCGTGGATGTCGTTGCGGCGCAGTACCTCGAGCATCCTGGCATGACGCTCCCGTCGTTCCGCCAACGGCATCGTCAACGCCCGCTCGATCGCGTCGGCGACCCCGCTGGTGTCGCGCGGATTGACCAGGATCGCGTCCGGCAGTTCGCGTGCCGCACCGGCCAGCGTCGAGAGCACCAGCACGCCCGGGTCGTCCGGGTCCTGTGCCGCGATGAACTCCTTCGCCACGAGGTTCATGCCGTCGCGCATCGGCGTGACCAGGGCGACCTGCGCGGTGCGCAGGAAGCCCATCAGCACGTCGTGTGGAAAGTTGCGGTTCAGGTAGCGGATCGGTGTCCAGTCGGTGTCGGCGAATCGCCCGTTGATGCGTCCGGCGGTCTGCTCGAGCGAGCGTCGCAGCTCGGAATAGGCCTTGACCTCGCCGCGGCTCACCGGTGCGATCTGCAGGAACGTCACGTGGTTCGCATGGTCCGGATGCCGCTCGAGGAAGCGCTCGAAGCACTGGAACCGGTCGACGAGTCCCTTGCTGTAGTCGAGCCGGTCGACGCCGATGATGCAGCGCCGGTCCAGCAGTCCCGCCCGCATGCGCTGCACGGCCTCGAGCCCGCTCGAATCGCGGGCCTCGCGCTCAATCTCCTCGACGTCGACGCCGATCGGGAAGACGCCCGTCGCCGTGCGCCGGCCGTCCACCTGCAGGCTGCCGTCGCGGTGGACCGCGCGCGGCCCGTGCAGCGCGACGACCGCGGAGCGGAACGACTCGAGGTCGGAGGCGGTCTGGAAGCCGACGAGGTCGTAGGCGAGCAGGCCATTGACGATGTCGGCATACACGGGCAGCGCACGCAGCGCCTCGACGTGCGGGAAGGGGATGTGCAGGAAGAAGCCGAGCGGCTGGCGCGCGCCGGCGGCGCGCAGCATCCCGGCGAGCGGGACGAGGTGGTAGTCGTGCACCCAGACGAGATCGTCGCCGCGCAGCAATGGCAGCAGGCGCTCGGCGAACTGCTGGTTGACGCGGCGATAGGCGTCGTAATGGACGTCCGAGTACTGGAACGTGCCGACGAAATAGTGGAACAGCGGCCACAGGCTGCCGTTGCAGAACCCGGCGTAGTAGGGGGCGTGGTCCTTGCGGGGCAGGTCGAAGGTCGCATAGGCGACGTTGCCCCGGTTGACGATCGGGCGGTCGCCGGGCGCGCCGTCCACGAGGTCCCCGCTCCAGCCGAACCACAGTCCGCCGCGGGCGCGCATCGCGGCCAGCACGCCGACCGCGAGCCCGCCTGCGGCCGCCGTGCGGCGCGGCGCGGTGACCCGGTTCGAGACGGCCACCAGCCGCCTCACAGCGCGTCCTCCCACGAGCGACTGAGCCGGATCGCGGAATTGATGATGCCGACGAGGCTGTAGGTCTGCGGGAAGTTGCCCCACAACTCGCCGGTCGACGGTGCGATGTCCTCGGACAGTTGCCCGAGCCTCGTCCGCCGCGACAGCAGCCGGTCGAAATGCTCGCGTGCCTCCTCGCGCCGCCCCGCGGCGGCGAGCGCATTCACGTACCAGAATGCACAGGTCGTGAACGCGGTGGCCGGATGGCCGAAATCGTCGTGATGCCGGTAGCGGTAGAACCAGTCGCCGTCCTTGAGTTCGCGCTCGACCGCGGATAAGGTGGCGGCGAAGCGCGGGTCGCGTGCGTCGACGATGCCGAGTTCGGGCAGCAGCAGCGCGGTCGCGTCGAGATCGGCGCCGCCGAACGCCGAGGTGAAGGCACTCCGCTCGGCGTTCCAGGCACGCGACAGCACCTGCTCACGCAACGTGTCGGCGTGTTGCTGCCAGTGCCGCGCGCGTTCGTGCAGCCCGAGCTTGCGCCCGATCCTCGCGAGACGGTCGCAGCCGGCCCAGCACATCGCCGCCGGGAAGGTGTGCACCTGCGCGAAGCCGCGGAACTCCCACGGTCCCGCGTCGGGCTGGTCGAAGACCTCGACCGCGCGCGTGCCGAAGCGCTCGAGCCGCCGGTAGAGCACCTCGTCGCCCGGCGTCGCCATGCGCTGGTCGAAAAAGGAGTGCGCGGAAGCGAGCACGACCGCGCCGTACACGTCGTGCTGCTTCTGCAGGTAGGCGTGGTTGCCCACCCGCACCGGGCCCATGCCGCGGTAGCCCGCGAGCGCCGGCGCCACGCGCTCGGGCACCTCGGGTTCCGCCGCGACGGAGAAGAGCGGCTGCAGGTCACCGTCGCAGCAGCTGGCGGCGACCTGGTCGATGAAATGCAGGTAGCCCTCCATGGTACGGGTCGCGCCGAGGCGGTTGAGCGCCTGGATGACGAAGTAGCTGTCGCGCAGCCAGCAGTAGCGGTAGTCCCAGTTGCGGCCGCTGCCCGGGCTCTCCGGCAGCGACGTGGTGAGCGCCGCGAGCACGGCGCCGGTGTCCTCGTAGGTGCAGAGCTTGAGCGAGATCGCGGCACGGATCACCGCTTCCTGCCACTCGAAGGGGATCGCGAGGCTGCGAACCCACTCTTCCCAGTAGTCGCGCGTCTCGTCGAGGAACCGTGTCGCGAGCGTGAGAGGTGATTCCTCGATCGTCTGGTCGGGCCCGACCAGGAAGGCGAGCGGCCGGTCGACCACCGACCACGGCCGGTCCATGATGGCGCTGAGCGACGCGTTGGTGGTCACGCGGAACGTGAACGCGTTGCCGCGGAAACACAGGTGGTGCGAGCCGCGCTCGACCTGGGGCTCGGTCGCGCCGTAGTCGAAGGTGGGGCGCAGGCGGATGTTGACCACCGGCCGGCCGGCGAGCGGCTCGATCGTGCGCACGAACATCATCGGGCGGAACATGCGGCCGCGGGCGCGGAAGCGCGGACAGTGATCGACGACCCGCAGCGCATTGCCGTTCGCGTCGTGCAGGACGGTCTCGAGGATCGCGGTGTTGCGCTGGTAGCGCTGCGTCGTGCCGGCAAGACCCTGCAGGTCGATGCCGAATACGCCGCTCGCGTCCTCGCCGGTGTCCTCGCCGAGCAGCGCGTTGAAGACCGGGTCGCCGTCGAGGCGCGGCAGGCAGGCCCACACCATCGTCGCGCGCTCGTCCACGAGTGCGGCGACCTCGCAGTTGCCGATGACGCCGAGCTCGAGGTTCGGCTCGATGCGCGCCATCAGGCGGCCACCTTGCCGTCGACGAGGTCCGCGAGCAGCGCACGGACGTCGCGTGGCGAGGACACGCGCCGCATCGCACTCACGTGGTCGCCGACCGCCACCGAGAGTCCGCCGAGTCGCTCGACGGCGGCGAAGCCGTCGAGGTCGGTCAGGTCGTCGCCGACGAACATCGGGCGGCAGCCCGCGAACGGGACCTCCGTCATGAAGTCACGGATCGCGTCGGCCTTGGTCGCGGCGGCGGGCTTCAGCTCGAGCACGCGGCGTCCCTCCTGCACGTGGAACGCGCCGCCGAGCTGTCGCGCGATCGTGGTCACCCGCCGTCGCAGTTGCTGCTCGAAGGCGGGCGCCTGCCGGAAGTGCAGGGCGAGCGCAAGGCCCTTGTCCTCGAGGACGGCGCCTGGCGCTTCCGCAGCGGCCGCAGCCATCGCGAGTCGCGCGTCGGCAATGGCCGCGTCATCGAGTCGCGCGCGGTGGATGCGCCCGGTGGCGTCCCGGCGCTCGAGCCCGTGCTGGCCCGCGGCGGTCCAGCGTACCGGTGCGAACAGGGCGTCGAGTTGCGCGAGCGAGCGTCCGCTGATCAGCGCGACCGCGCCGTCGAGCGCCTGGCGGGTCGTGCCGAGCAGGTCCTGCAAGGAATCGTCGACCCGCACGCCATCCGGCGTGGCGGCGATGTCGAGCAGCGTGCCGTCGACGTTGAGGAACAGGCACCAGCGTCGTGTTGCAGGTATCGTTGTCACTTGCTCCCGGAGAGTGCGAGCGTCAGGCGCCCGTGTCGAATCAACTAGTATAGGGAATCGACCCGCGACCCCGAAGCTACAATTCGTCACACTGCTGTTGAGAGGAATTCACCAGTGCCGAGATCGCTGCCGCCGCTGACCGCGTTGCGCGCCTTCGAGGCGGCCGCGCGGCTGCTCAGCTTCACGAAGGCGGCGCGCGAACTGCACGTCACGCCCGCCGCGGTCAGTCACCAGATCCGCGGACTGGAGGAATACCTCGGCGTGACCTTGTTTCGCCGCACGACGCGGCGGCTGGTGCTGACCGAGCAGGGTGCGCTCGCCGCCGAGCACGTGAGCGACGGGTTCGGGCGCATCGCGCGCGGCGTCGACCTGCTGCGCGCAAGTGGCGACGGCGGCACGCTCAGCATCGGCACCACGCCGTCCTTCGCCACGCGCTGGCTGCTGCCGCGCATCGGCCGATTCACGCGGCGTTTCCCGGACATCCAGCTGCGGCTGCGCGCCAGTACCGCGCCGGTGGACTTCGACAGCGACGACGTCGACGTTGCCATTCGGTTCGGCGGCGGCGGCACGGAAGGGCTGCGGGCCATCTCGCTGTTCGGGGAATGCATCGCGCCGCTCGTGAGCCCGTCGCTCGCGCGGCAGAGGCCGCTGCGCCGTCCGGCGGACCTCGCGCGCGTGCCGCTGCTGCACGACGCATCCATGCGCCGCGCTGGCCGCCGGACGGGCTGGTCCGACTGGTTCCGCGCGGCAGCCGTGGCCAACGTCGATTCGGGCACCGGGCTGCATTTCGACGATGGACACCTGGTGCTGCAGGCCGCGACGCTCGGTCGCGGCGTGGCGCTCGGCCGGCTCGCCTACGCGATGGACGACCTCGCGGCGCATCGACTGCGCGTGCCCTTCGGGCCGGTCCTGCGGATGGACCTGCGCTACCAGCTGCTCGTGCCCGAGGGCCGCGCGACGGAACCTGCGATCACGGCCTTCGGCAGCTGGCTGGCCGGCGAGGCGGAGAGTTTCCGGCGCGCCTTCGAGCAGCAGGTTTCGGACCTCGAGATCAAGGGGAAGAGAAAATGAAGATTCATGTCGGGTTCGCGGTGACCGCATTCACAGGGCTCTTGCTGGTCGTGGCGCAAACGGCCGCGAGTGCCGAGGCGCCTGCCAGCGCGCCGAGCGCATCGACGGCCATCGAGGCTGCGCTTGCGAGTCCCGACCGACCGCAGGCCGATCTCGAGCAGGACGCCACGCGCAAGCCACGCGAGATCCTCGGGTTCCTCGGCGTCGAGCCCGGCATGCGCGTGCTCGATGCCATGTCCGCCGGCGGCTACTACACTGAACTGCTCGCGCGCGTGGTCGGCGTGAAGGGGCAGGTCATCGCCTACAACAACCCGCCATACGCGAAATTCGCCGCGAAGGGCATCGCCGAGCGCTACGCCGGCGATCGCCTGCCGAACGTGCGCCAGGTGACGGCCGAGGTCGGCGATCTCGAACTTCAGCCCGGGAGCCTCGATGCCGTGCTCTTCGTGATGTCGTATCACGATCTCTACTGGAAGCCGGCGGACGGCTCCTGGGCCGGCACGGATCCAGCATTGCTGCTCGCCAAGCTGCATGCGGCGCTCAAGCCCGGTGGTGTCGTCGTCGTGCAGGACCACGTCGCGAATGCCGGCGGCGACACGGCGCAGCTCGTCGACGAGCTGCACCGCATCGACCCGGCGATCGTGAAGCAGGACTTCGCCCGCGCGGGCTTCGAGTTCGACGGCGAGAGCGCCGTGCTCGCACACCCGGACGACGATCACTCGAAGCTGGTGTTCGAACCGGGCGTCAGGGGCAAGACGGACCAGTTCGTGTTCAGGTTCCGCAAGCCGCGGGAGTGAGGCGGGAGAAAGCGGCTGGCGGTTAGTGGAGAGAAAGCAAGACCGGCAATGCCGGCCAGGCGTCAGGAAGAGAGCCTCGGCATTCATCGGCGAAAATCTTGCTGACCAGCCTGGAACGAACGGACTAGCGATGGTCCAGGGGCGCGCTACTCCCTGCTGCCACCAAAGGCGTCAGTCCGTCCGAACCGTCCATTGGCCTCGCCCGCTGCCCGACCCCGAATCCACCATACGGGTAACTCCCAGGCTGTGGCCGACTGGCCTTTTCCAGAGCTTCCGTGGGCTCTGCATCCAGGTGCAGATCCACAGCGCCCAGGTCCTCGCGGAGTTGTGCAACCGTGCGCGCGCCAAAGATGGGAGCCGTCACCGCGGGTCGATCCGATAGCCATGCCAGCGCAATCTGCGCGGGCGTCTTGCCGGTCCTGGCAGCGATCTGCTTGAGGAGCGCGATCGTCGACCAGTTGCGATCCACGTCCGCGTACGCTGCTGAAGTCCATTGATAGAGGGGTTTCCCTGAACCCGCGCGGGTGTCTTTCGCGGGAATGCTCCCACGCTCGTACTTGCCCGCAAGAAAGCCGCCGGCCAATGGCGACCACGGCAAAATTCCGCTTTCGTTGTGGAGCGCGGCTGGCATCACCTCCCATTCACTCTCACGCGACAACAGGCTGTACTGCTGTTGCAGTGTCACCGGCGATGCAATGCCCTTCGGCAGTGCGCCCATCGGCCATCCGGAAGAGAGTAGTGCCGGTGTCGGTCCCACGCGAGGTCGGTGCACAGCCACCAGATCGCGCTCGGCGAACGTGTTGCCGACGGGCACCTTGCATCGGCCCAGGTTCAAGCCGTGTACCCGGCGGGAATTGGCCTTGCTGTGTCCAAGCGAGGCCGCAGGAGAAGCCCACACCTCGAACGCTTTGTTATGCCGCCGATACGTCCCAGTTCGGAAATACCAGTACTGCCGGATGACACTTGAGCGCTCGCGCCAGCACTTTCGCCCGCTCAACGCCCAGGTTGACCCGACCGTTCTCAATGGCCGAGATCGTGGACTGCGGAATACCCGTGAGTTCGGCGAGCTGTGCCTGCGTGAGCTCTTGGAGCTCCCGGAAAATGCGCACCGAATCGCCGACGGAAACCTCGACGCGCCGCTTGGCCAGTCTGAACTCTCTCATCTCACGGTCTCCGATTGTCGTGGGGCGTGACCTGAATGACCTGTATCAGTAACACGTTCGCTGCAACGCGGTAGATCACTCTCCACTTCAAGCCAAGACGGGACGATCGATGACCTTTCCAGTCGCCGGAAAGGGATTCATCGTGGAATCCCTTGATGGCGCGTAGCCCGGGCGGCCCCGAAAGCGCGGCAATGTCTTTCCACTTCTCGTAGCGCTTCAGAATCTCCAGCGGCACCGCACCGGACAGTTGCCTATCTACCCGACGATGCTCCTCAATTCGCCACATGACAAATAATAGCTATACTATATTTGTTATGTCAATGCGCTGCGTGGCTTCCGATGCCGACCCGAAGTGGTCACTCGGCCGAAGTTGTCGTGCGGCGCCAGACAAAGTCCAGTCAACACCTTGTCAGAACGCCTGGCCGGCAATGCCGGCCTTCTTCCTTCACTAACCGCCAACCCCGCGCCAACCGCTCTCCGCGGGCCTCGCCTCGAGCGCCTCGGCATGCCACCTCAAGTGCTCTTCCACGAAGCTCTGAATGAACCAGTACCCGTGGTCGTACCCAGGATGCATGCGCAGCTCGAAGGCCTGTCCCGAGCGCCGGCAGGCCTCGGCGAAGAGATCGGGATTCAGCTGCTCGGCGAGGAATTTGTCCGCGCTGCCCTGGTCGATCGAGGATCGGCGAGTGGAACGGGCGAGCCGCCACCAGCAGGCTCGCATCGTATTCCTGCCATGCGGACTCGTCGGGGCCGAGGTACCCGGTGAATGCCTTGCGGCCCCAGGGGCACTGCGTGGGCGCGGCGATCGGCGCGAAGGCGGACACCGATCGATAGCGATCGGGTTGCTGAGCGCGCAGACGAGCGCGCCGTGGCCGCCCATGGAATGCCCGAAGATCGCGCGCCGCTCCGGGTCCGCCGCGAAAGTCGCCTCCACGATCGCCGGCAGCTCCCGCGTCACGTAGCTGTACATGCGGTAGTGCGCCGACCAGGGCGCCTGCGTCGCGTCCACGTAGAAGCCCGCGCCGAGGCCGAAATCCCAGCTCGTGTCGTCGCCGGGCAATCGCGGCTGGCGGGGACTGGTGTCGGGCGCCACCAGCATCAGGCCGAGCTCGGAGGCGACGCGCTGCGCGCCGGCCTTGATCATGAAGGTCTCTTCGGTACAGGTGAGGCCCGCGAGGTAATAGAGCACCGGCACGCGCCGATCGCGGGCCTGCGGCGGCTCGTACACCGCGAAGCGCATCTCGGTTGCGCACTCGCGCGAGTCGTGCGCGAGGAAGCGCTGCGTGCCGCCGAAGCAGGCGTGCTCGGGGATGACCTTCATCAGAAAGTCACGACGCTGCGGATGGACTCACCCGAGTGCATCAGGTCGAAGGCGCGATTGACCTCCGCCAGCGGCATCACGTGGGTGATCAGGTCGTCGATGTTGATCCTGCCGTCCATGTACCAGTCGACGATCTTCGGCACGTCGGTGCGGCCGCGCGCGCCGCCGAACGCCGTGCCCTTCCAGACACGGCCGGTGACGAGCTGGAACGGGCGCGTCCGGATCTCCTGTCCGGCGCCGGCGACGCCGATGATCACCGAGACACCCCAGCCGCGGTGGCAGCACTCGAGCGCCTGGCGCATGAGGTCGACGTTGCCGACACACTCGAAGCTGTAGTCCGCGCCGCCGTCCGTGAGTGCCACGAGGTGCGGCACGAGGTCGCCCTCGACCTCCCGCGGGTTGACGAAGTGCGTCATGCCGAACTTCTCGGCGAGCGGCTTGCGCGCGGGGTTCAGGTCCACGCCGATGATCCTGTTGGCGCCGACCAGGCGCGCGCCCTGGATCACGTTCAGCCCGATGCCGCCGAGGCCGAACACGACGACGTTGGCGCCGGGTTCGACTTTCGCGGTGTTGATCACCGCGCCGATGCCCGTGGTGACGCCGCAACCGATGTAGCAGACCTTGTCGAACGGCGCGTCCTCGCGGATCTTCGCCACGGCGATCTCGGGCAGCACGGTGAAGTTCGAGAATGTCGAGCAACCCATGTAGTGATGGATCTTCTCGCCGCCGATCGAGAAGCGGCTGGTGCCGTCCGGCATCACGCCCTGGCCCTGCGTGGCGCGGATCGCGGTGCAGAGGTTGGTCTTGTGCGACAGGCACGACTTGCACTGCCGGCACTCGGGCGTATAGAGCGGGATGACGTGGTCGCCCTTCTTCACGGAAGTGACGCCCGGACCCACGTCCACCACGACGCCCGCGCCCTCGTGGCCGAAGATCACCGGGAACAGGCCCTCGGGGTCGGCGCCCGAGCGCGTGAACTCATCGGTATGGCAGACGCCCGAGGCCTTGATCTCGACGAGCACCTCGCCGGCCTTCGGCCCGTCGAGGTCCACGGTCTCGATCACCAGGGGCTGTCCGGCCTGGTAGGCGACGGCGGCGCGGGTCTTCATGGCGGCTCCTCGGTCGGCTGCGGAACGACAAGCCTAGCGCACCCTTGCAACCTTTCGCAGGCCCGCGGCATCCAACAGCCAGTGACGACAATTCCGACCGGGAGAAGACCGATGTTCCGTTACGTTGCGACCCTGCTTTTCGCTTTTTCGGCCGTGGCGCTCGGGGATGGCATCAGCAAGGTCAACGGCAGCATCCGCATCGACGACGGCCAGCGCGCCGGGAACGTTTCGACGGTCAACGGCTCCGTCACCATCGGGCGCGACGCGCAGGTGGGCGACGTGGACACGGTCAACGGCGCGGTCCGGCTGGGCCAAGGAGCGACGGCGGCGGCCGTGGATACGGTCAACGGTTCGGTCAGTCTCGACGAGCGGGTGCGGGTGCAGGGGCCGGTCAACACCGTGAACGGCCAGATGAACCTGCAGACGGGCGCGCGCGTCGACGGGTCGCTCGAGAACGTCAACGGCGACATCTCCTTGCGCGCGGCGCAGGTCGGCGGCGGCATCGAGACGGTGAACGGCGACGTGTTCGTCGGGACGGGATCCCGCGTGGAGGGTGGCATCCACATCGAGGAGAACCGCAGCTGGTTCAAGCAAAAGCCGTCGCGAAATCCGAAGGTCACGGTCGAATCCGGCGCGGTGGTGCGGGGCCCGCTCCATTTCGAGCGCGAGGTCGATCTCTACCTCGGCGCGGACGCCACGGTCGGCACGCTCGAGGGCGTGACTCCACGCATGAACAAGCTGCCTTGAGGGCAGCGGGCGGTCGCCGGACCGCGCGGCCGGATCAGCGTCGATAGAGACGCGATGCAGCCTCGGTCTCGTCCGCGACCGCCGCGCGCAGCGAGGGCGGCGACAGCACCTCGACGTCCGCGCCGTACTTCAGGATGTCCATCACGAGCTCGGGCTCGCGTGAATACGGGAACTCGAGCAGGTAGCTGCCGTCGAGCTGCAGTTTGCCGTCCTGCTGCGGGTGCCAGATCTCGCGCGCGACCCAGCGCGCACGCTTCGGGTTGAACAGCAGCACGGCCTGCTGCGTGTCGCCACCCGCGAAGATGCCGTAGCCGCTCGCGAAGTGCCGGTCGAGCGTGTCCTCGGCGATTTCCTTCGCCGGCTTGTCCGTCACGGCGGCGTTTTCGATGGCGTCCACGCCGAAAGTGCGCAGTGCCTGTCGCTTGTGGCACCACGCGTCGAGGTACCAGTTGTCACGATAGTGCACGAGGCGCTGCGGCGAGACCTCGCGGTCGAGCGCGTCCCCGTCCTTGCGGCGGAAATGCCTCAATCGCAGTCGGCGCCGCGACAGCAGTGCGGCGCTCAGCACGCGGAAATGCGCCGGCTCGACCTGCCGTGCACCCATCGGCAGCACGCGGATGCGGCGCGCGATCTCCTCGGCCGAGTGTTCGCCGGACTCGAGCAGGTCCCTGAGCCGCCTGCGGATCGGACCGAGCGACTCCGACAGCACGCCGGGCTGCAGCTCTGCGAGCAGCCGGTCCATGGTGAGCAGTGCCTGCAGTTCCTGCGCGTTGAACCACAGGCCCGGCAACTGCCAGAGCTCGCGGTCCGCGACCTTGTCGTCGAAGCGATAGGCCTCGTGCTCGCGGTCGTAGACGATCGGTGCGTGCAGGCGGTCCTTCATGTAGTCGAGGTCGCGCTTGAAGGTCGCGCGCGAGACCTCGATCTCGTCCAGGAACTCCTGCGTGCGGACGAAACGCCGGGCCTTGAGCATGGCCTGCATGCGGTAGAAGCGTTCGAGCCGGTCCATCGTCGGTTACCGTCGCAGCCCCGCACCACTCGTGAGGTAGACCGCGAACGTGCCGAGCCAGTGCCCGCCCTCATAGTGCTCGCCCGTCACCGCGGGCAAGGCGGTCTCGCGGTGCACGCGTGCCGCGGCGAGCAGGGCGGCGCGACGATTGTCGTCGTCCGGAAGTCCGCTCGCGATGCCTTCGAGCATCCAGGCGCGGCTCAGGTTCAGTCCGTCGATGTGCGCGAGCTTGGGATCGCTGCGGTCCGTCACTTCGCCCGGCGCGAGCCATGCGGCGCTGCCGTCGGTCGGGATGCCGGGCAGGAAGCTCGACAGCCACTGGGCGAACACGCCGGTGGGAAGCACGCGCCGCATGAAGTCGGCTTCGGCGATGCAGGGCGAGAGAAAGTCCTCGCCCGAGGGTTCGTAGCGCAACGGGCAGTCCCGGTCGGCGAGGTAGTAGGCGCGGGCCCGGGCGCCGAGCAGGCTTGCCATTTCAGCGTTACCCGCAACCTCGGTCCAGTCGTGGATCAGGCCGAACGCGAACGCCGTCTGGCTGTGCTCACCGACCCGGATCGGGTAGCGCAGCTTCGGCAGCCACGCGGCGATGCGCGCGGCAGCTTCCGCTTCCAGCGGGGCGAGCGCGGCCGACCACTCGCGCGCCTGTGGATCATCCCAGCTCCTGAGTTCCGCGGCGAGCTGCAGCAGCCACGCGAGCCCGTAGGGCCGCTCGAACGAGGCCCGGCCGGAGCCGCGCAGGTAGGCCACTTCCACCTCGATGTTCGCGGCGGTGAGGCTGCGGGCGAGCGCTGCGCGCGCCTGGGCAGCGAAGGGCGCAGCCGAAAAATCCTTCGCGAGGCGCGCCAACAGCCAGTGCCCGTGCACGGACGAATGCCAGTCGTAGCAGCCGTAGAAGGCCGGCGTGAGCACGCGCGGCGGCTTCACGTCGGCATCGGAGGCCAGCGTGTGCGCGATCTTGTTGGGGTACTCCTGGTGCACGCAGGCGAGCGCGAGGCCAACGAATCGCGCGGCTGCGGCCTCGTCCAGCCGGTCCGGCGCGGCGGCGAGAGCCTGTGCCGACAGCAGCAGGACCGGTATTGCGGCGATGGCTCTCATCATGTGGCGGGCCCCCGGCAGCGGTTCAGTTCGAGACGACGTAAACGTAGGTCGTGCGCGCGGCGAGGTCGAGTGCCGCCGAGTCGCCGGCCGCCTCACCCCACAGCAGCTCGGCGGAGAAGCCGAGCGGCGTGCCGGGCAGAGGGTAGTCCGCGAGGTCCTCGCCCGACAGGTTCGTGATTACCAGCAGGCGCCGCCCGTCGGCCGAGCGCTCCCATGCGATCACGTCGTCGCGACCCGTGTCGACGCTGCGGAACTCGCCGCGAGCCAGCGCGGCCTCGGCCTGCCGCAGCCGGATGAGGCGACGGTAGTGATTGAGCAGCGAGTCCGGATCACCGTCCTGCATGGCGACGTTGCGACGCTCGTGGCCGCCCTGCAGCGGCTGCCAGGGACGCGCCGCGGCGGTGAATCCGGCGTTCGGTCCCGCCGTCCACGGCATCGGGTTGCGGATCATCTCGTCGGGCTTGGCTCCCACCTGGCCGATTTCCTCGCCGTAATACACGAAGGGCACTCCGGGTGCGGTGAGCAGCAGGCTCGCCGCGAGCTTCGTCCTCGGCAGGTCCTCGCGCAGCACGCTCGCGACGCGGTCCTGGTCGTGGTTGGTGATCATGGTCGCGAAACGATTCGGCGGGTAGCTCGTCGAGGCGAGCTCGAGCACATAGGCGAGCTCGTCCTTGCGGCCGCCCTGTGCCGCTTTCAGGATCGCGGTGGCGAGGTCGAACTCGAACGCGAGGTCGAGCGCGTCGCGGCGGATGTACTCGCTCACGGTCTCGGTGTGCGTCCAGACCTCGCCGACGGTGAGCACGTCGGGGCGCACGCGCTTGAGGTGCCGCTGGTAGTCCTCGAGCCACGCGAAGGTCGCGGGCGTGTCGCTCATCTCCTCGCCGTCCTCGATCAGGTGGCGGATCGCGTCGAGCCGGAAGCCGTCCACGCCCATCTCGCCGAGCCAGTGCTCCGCGATGCGCTTCGCCTCCGCGGCCACCTCCGGGTTGCGGTAGTTCAGGTCCGGCATGCCGGACCAGAAGATGCCGTAGTAGTGCTGGCCGTCCTTCACCTGCCAGACCTGCTGGTCCCAGGGCCCGCGCACGTCGGGCACCTCCATGGGCGCGGCGAAGACGTACCAGTCGCGATACTTCGGATCGCCGGCGAGCGCCTGCAGGAACCAGGGATGCTGCGCGGAAGAGTGATTGAGCACCAGATCCACGATCACGCGGATGCCGCGCGCATGGCACTCCTTCATGAGGCGCCGGAAGTCCTCCCGCGTGCCGAACTCGGGATTCACGTCGTAGTAGTCGGTGACGTCGTAGCCGTGGTAGCTCGGCGAGGGACTGATCGGCATCAGCCAGATGCCGGTGATGCCGAGGTCCGAGTTCGTCGCGGGATCGCCGTCGTTCAGGTAGTCGAGCCGCTCGATCAGCCCCTGGAAGTCGCCGATGCCGTCGTTGGCGAGCGGGCCGCCCGTCGAGTCGGCGAAGGAGCGCACGAAGATCTCGTAGAAGACGCGCTCCTGCCACCATGGGACTCCGGCCGGCGCCGGGGCCGTCGCGGCCTCCGGCGCCGATGCGACGGGCGGAACGGCCCGGCACCCGCTGGCGAGCATCAGCCCGATCAGCGCGAGTGCCTGGAGCGTCGGTCGCAAGGGAGTCTCCTCAGCGCAGCATGTCAGCGCAGCATGCGCCCGTCGGCGTCGAGCACGCGCACCTCGCCGAGCCCCAGGCCGCGGATCGGCTGCTCGATCTTCGCGAGGTCGCCGACCACGACCCAGGTGAGACGGCCGGGGTCGAGCGTCGCGGTGGCCGCGGCGCGCACGCCCGCATCGGTCTGCGCCTCGATCGCGGCCTTGAGCGTCGCGACGTAGTCGTCGGGCCGCTTGAAGACCAGCATCTCGGCGATGGTACCGCTGACCGAGGCGTTGGTCTCGTAGCGTCCCGGAAGCGCGCGCACGTCGCGATTGCGGACCTTGGTGATCTCCTCGGTGGTCGCCGGCCGCGGCCCCACGAAGTCGGTGACCTCGCGCAGGATCTCGCGCATGGACTCGATCGTCTTGTCCGTCTGTACCGGGGCCGACAGCAGCCACGGGCGGTCGCCGAGCGCCTCGGGCAGGCTGGAGCGCGCGCCGTAGGACCAGTGCTTGTCCTCGCGCAGGTTCATGTTGATGCGCGAGGTGAACGTGCCGCCGAGCACGTCGTTCATCGTGCCGATCTCGAGACGGTTCGGGGCCGTGCTCGGCGGCGTCAACTGTCCGACGAGGATGTTGGTCTGGATCGCGCCGGGCTTGTCGATCAGGAACAGCCGCGGCGCCGAGGCGCGTGCGGCTGCGGGGATCGCCTTGGCCGGGCGCGGAGTCGCGGGCGCCCGCCAGTCGCCGAAGTGCTTTTCGAGCAACGGCAGCAGCGTGGCCGCCTGTACTTCGCCGGTGACGATCAGGGTCGTGTTGTCCGGGCGGATCCAGTCGCCGTGGAAGGCGAGCAGGTCGTCACGCGTGAGCGAGGCGATCGAGTCCTCGGTACCGCTGCCGGTGAAAGGGATCGCATACGGGTGCCCCTCGCCGTAGAGCAGCGGCGGCAGGATCCGGTTCGCGAGCGCCTCGGGGACGGTCTTCTCCCGCGCGATCCCGGCGATCCATTCCTTGCGTACGCGCTCCACCTCGTCGGCGGGAAAGCGGGGATTGCGCACCACGTCGGCCAGCAGCGCGAGGCTGCCGTCGAGCTGCTCGGAGAGCGCCGACACCGCCGCAAACGAGGTGTCGAGCGAGGAGCCCGCGGTGAGGTCCGCGCCCAGCGATTCGGCGCGGTCGGCGATCGCGAGCGCGTCGAGCTTGCGCGTGCCTTCGTCGAGCATGCTCATGGTGAAGCTCGAGGTGCCGAGCTTGCGGCCGGTGTCCGCGACATAGCCGGCATCGAACAGCAGCGACACCCGTGCGACGGGCGCGCCGCGCCGCTCGGCGATGACCACCGGCAGGCCGTTCGCCAGCGTGTGGCGCTGCAGCGCCGGGAACGCGACCGCCGGGAATTCCGTGGTCGCGGGCACGCCGAGGCTGCGGTCCACGGCGCTCGTCGGCGCGTTGGCGTGGTTCGGGTACGGACGCACCTCCAGCGTGTGGTCGCCCCGCGCGAGCCAGCGCACCGCGGCGGAACGCACCTGCTCGGGCGTGGCCCGTGCGAACAGGTCCAGCGAGCGCTGGAAGCAGCCGGGGTCGCCCTCGTAGACCTCGCAGGCGGCCAGCACGTCGGCCTTGCCGCCGAACCCGCCGATGCGCTCGAGGCCCTTGATGAAACCGGAACGCAGGGACATGCGGGCCCGCTCGAGCTCCTCGCTCGTGGGACCGTCGGCGATGAACCGGGCGAGCTCGTCCTCGATCGCGGCCTCGACGCGCGCAGTCTCGACACCCTGCTTCACGTCGGCGGTGACCATGAACAGTCCCGCGATTTCGAGCCCGCTTTGCCCGGCATTCACCGTGTCGGCGAGCCGCTCGCGGTAGACGAGACGCTCGTAGAGGCGCGAGGTCTTGCCGCCGCCGAGCACCAGCCCGGCGAGCGAGAGCAGGTCGGAGTCGACCGTGCCGTCCCGTGCAGTGTTCCAGGCCCGGTAGAGACGGGCCTGCGCCACCTGGTCGTACATCACCTCGCGCGTCGATTCGCTGCGCGCCGCGACCCAGGTCTCGGGCCGCGTGATGGCCGGGCCGGCCGGGATGTGCCCGAAGTAGCGCTCGGCCTTCTCGCGCGCGGTCGCCACGTCGATGTCGCCCGCCAGCACCAGCACCGCATTGGCCGCGCCGTAGTAGGTCCGGAACCACTCCTTCACGTCGTCGAGCGAGGCGGCGTCGAGGTCCTCCATCGAACCGATCGGCATCCAGCGATAGGGGTGGCCGGACGGGAAGCTCGCGCGGAACAACGCCTCCCACACCCGCCCGTACGGCCGGTTCTCGCCCTGGCGCTTCTCGTTCTTCACTACGCCGCGCTGCTCGTCGAGCCTCGACTGGTCGATCACGCCGAGCAGGTGGCCCATGCGGTCGGATTCCATCCACAGCGCCATGTCGAGCGCCGTGGTCGGGACGTTCTGGAAGTAATTGGTGCGGTCGAAGCTCGTCGTGCCATTCTGGCTGGTGGCACCCACCTGCTCGAAGGGCTTGAAGAACTCATCGTCGTAATTCTCGGAGCCCTGGTACATCAGGTGCTCGAAAAGGTGCGCAAAACCCGTCTTGCCTGGTTTCTCGTTCTTCGAGCCGACGTGGTACCAGATGTTCACGGCCACGATCGGCGCCTTGCGGTCTGTGTGCACGATCACCGTCAGGCCGTTGTCGAGGCTGAATTTGTCAAAGGGAACAATGGGTTGCGATCCAGAGGGCGCGGCGACGGCGGGGGTGCCGAGCAGCAGCGCCAGTGCGAATGACGCACGCAAGGGGGCCAGTGTCATCTCGTCGGGTCTCCTGGGGCGGTGCCGGCACGTGGCTCGGCGTTCGGTGTTGCTTTCGCGCATCAGTCGCAGGCGGATGCATCCAAGCTATACTGTCGGGCGAACCGGACTTCGTTCGCGGTGTCGAACCGCGGTAATTCCGGATGCCGAATAAACGGAAACAGGCGAACTATACCCAAGTCGAGCTGCCGCGGAGGGCCCGGAGTGCTCCCGCGCACAGCCATCCAGCTACGTATGAATGGCAAAAAAGCCACAAGGAGGACTATCACATGCTGTCCCGTTATCTGATTCCGCTCGCGGTCGCCGCCGCACTCGCGACGCCGCTGGCCGCCAACGCCGCACAGGGCGATTGGCTGTTCCGCGTCGGCCTGTCGCAGGTCAACCCGAAAGAGGAAAACCTCCAGATCGACCTTGGCGAACCCGTCGGAAACGCGTTCATCGTCGTCGACAGTGACATCTCGCCGACCTTCAACATCACCTACATGCTGACGGATCACATCGGCACGGAGTTGCTGGCCGCCTGGCCGTTTACGCATGGTATCGACCTGAAGCCGTATTCCGGTGGCGGCGAGCGTATCGCCTACGTCGATCACCTGCCGCCGACCCTGAGCCTGCAGTGGCACTTCAACCCGAACGGCACCTGGCGTCCGTACGTCGGCGCCGGCATCAACTACACGATGTTCAGCAGCGAGGAAACCCGCGGCGCGTTCAACGGCACCAAGCTGAAGCTCGAGGACTCGTTCGGCCCGGCCGCACAGGTCGGCGTCGACATCGGCGTGTCCCAGAACTGGTTCGTGAACCTCGACGTGCGCTGGATCGACATCGACGCGGACGCGGAACTGAACGGCGGCGAGATCGGCACGGTCGAGATCGACCCGATGGTCTACGGCGTGCACGTCGGCTACAAGTTCGGCAAGCCTGCACCGACCCCGGTCCCGGTCGCCGCTCCGGCGCCCGCCCCGGCCCCTGCCCCGGCTCCGCCGCCCCCGCCGCCCGCCGACAGTGACGGCGACGGCGTGATCGACGCGAACGACAAGTGCCCCGGCACGCCGGCCGGCACCAAGGTCGACAGCGTGGGTTGCCCGCTCGAGCAGACGCTCAAGCTGCTGTTCGACTTCGACAGCGCGGAACTGCGCCCCGAGTCGATCACGGAACTCGAGCGCGTCGTGACGTTCATGAGCGACGTCCCGTTCGCGAAGTCGATGATCGAGGGTCACACGGACAGCAAGGGCAGCGATGCCTACAACCTCGCGCTGTCCGATCGTCGCGCGAAGGCGGTGTTCGACTACCTGACCTCGCGTGGTGTCGACCCGGCCCGCCTGTCCTCGATCGGCAAGGGTGAGTCGGCTCCGATCGCCGACAACGCCACCGACGAAGGCCGGCAGGAGAACCGTCGCGTCATGCTGATCCGCACGGATTCGGGCATGTAATCGACCAACGGGTCCCAAGGGCCTGTCGCGAGGCCCCGGTGCGCAAGCACCGGGGCCTCGTGCTTTCCGGGGAACCTGAATCCATCGGCGCTGTCCCTGCTAATCTTGGAGACCGGAATCAAGGAGAACGAACCCATGCGGACCATCCGAACCCTCGCGCTTGCCGCCCTCGCCATCACCCCGCTCGCCGCCCTTGCGGACCAGCATGGCGACCATGCCAAGGCGCAGGCCGACTCGGTCCTCGCAGAAGTCGTGGCGGGCGACTGGCGCTCGGCGGATGCGAAGTCGCGCGACGTCTTCCGCCATCCGGTCGAGTCGCTCACGTTCTGGGGACTGAAGCCCGGCATGACGGTGCTCGAGATCCAGCCCGGCGGCGGCTGGTGGACGGAGATCCTCGCGCCCTATGCCAAGCGCACCGGCGGCAAGTTCTACGCCACCGCGGCCGACATCGCCAACCCCGAGCTCTCGGAGGGCGCCCGCAAGGCCCGCGAGAGCTTCGCGGCACGCTACGCCGCGAAGCCCGACGTGTACGGCGAGGTCCACCTCGTGAACTGGGGCGTGAAGTCCGCGCCCCTGCCGGCCGACACCTTCGACCTGATCCTCACGGCCCGCTCCATCCACGGCTGGATGGGCACGCCGGGCATGGTCGAGAAGACCTTCAAGGAGTTCCACGCGGCGCTGAAGCCGGGCGGCATCCTCGCCGTCGAGCAGCATCGCGCCAAGGCCGGCGGCCCTGATTCACCGAAGGATGGTTACGTCACCGAGGCCACCGTGATCGAGCTGGCCGAGAAGGCGGGCTTAAAGCTCGACGCGAAGTCCGAGATCAATGCGAACCCGAAGGACACCAGGGACCACCCGTTCGGCGTGTGGACACTGCCGCCCAACCTGCGCTCGACGGCCTATGGCTCGGACAAGACCGACCCGGCCTTCGATCACTCGAAGTACGTGGCGATCGGCGAGTCGGACCGCATGACGCTGCGGTTCGTCAAGCCGTAAGAGGGGACCACAGAGGGCGCAGAGCGCATGAGGTCGCGAGCGCCATATGCGATTCTGCGGAATCGTCGCATGACTGAGCGAACCCGCCGTTCTGCGTCCGCTGGGCCATCTGCGGTTCAGATCTCTTCCGGCACGGTGCGGATCGCCCCGCAGGGGCACTCCGACACGCACAACCCGCAGCCCTTGCAGTAGTCGTAGTTGAACTGGTAGCGCAGCCCCGGCCCGAGCTTGATGACGGCATTGTCGGGACACACACCGTAGCAGTTGTCGCACTCGAAGCAGTTGCCGCAGGAGAGGCAGCGGCGCGCCTCGAACTGCGCGGTGATCTCGTCGAAGCTGCCGACCACCTCCTCGAAGGTGGACTGCCGGCGGATGGTGTCGAGCACAGGCTGCTTCGACTTCGGTGCGTCGGAGTAATACCAGGTGTTGAGCTTGTCGTAGCTCGCGAGCTCGTGAACTTCGGGATGCACCCAGCGTTCGTCGCGCAGCCATGCGTCGATGTTGCGCGCGGCGAGCTTGCCGTGGCCGATGCCGACGGTGACGGTGCGCTCCCCCGGCACCATGTCGCCGCCCGCGAAGATGCCGGGATGCCCGGTCATCATGCCGTCGTCGACCTTGACCACGCCGTCGTGGATCTCGAGGCCCGGCACGCCGTCGAGCAGCGAGAGGTCCACGTCCTGACCTAGCGCGAGCACCACCGAGTCGGCCTCAAGCGTCTCGAACTCGCCGGTCGGCTGCGCGTTGCCTTTCTCGTCGAGCGCCATCTTCTCGACCGTGATCGACGACTCGCCGGCCTGCTTGATGGTCGAGAGCCACTTCACCAGCACGCCTTCCTGCAGCGCTTCCTCGAGCTCGGACTCGTGCGCGGGCATCTTCTCGCGCGTGCGTCGGTAGACGATGATCGATTCGGTCGCGCCGAGGCGTTTCGCGGTACGCGCGACGTTCGAGCGCCGTGTTGCCACCGCCGTAGACCACGACGCGACGGCCGAGCAGCGGCTTCTCCTCGCCTTCCATGCTGCGCAGCACGGAGACCGCATCGAGCATCTTCGCCGCGCTGCCCGCAGGAATGTAGGCGCGCTTGGCGATGTGCGCGCCCACCGCGAGGAACACGGCGTCGAAGCGACCCGCCTGCTTCGCCTCGAGTACGTCCGACACCTTGCTGTTCAACTCCAGCGTGACGCCCAGGTCCACGATGCGCTGGATCTCGGCTTCGAGCACCTCGCGCGGCAGTCGGTACTTCGGGATGCCGAAGCGCATCATGCCGCCCGCGACGGGGCCCGCCTCGCGGATCGTCACGACGTGCCCGGCCCGCGCAAGGTGGTACGCGGCGGACAGCCCCGAGGGCCCTGCGCCGACGACCAGCACCCGCTTGCCGGTGGCCCTGGGTGCAGCCTCGAACTTCCAGCCCCGCCGCAGCGCCTCGTCGCCGAGGAAACGCTCGATGGCGTTGATGCCGACGCACTCGTCGAGTTCGCCTCTATTGCAGGCGGTTTCGCAGGGGTGGTAGCAGACCCGGCCCATCACCGCCGGCAGCGGGTTGTCGCGCGTCAGCACGCGCCACGCTTCCTCGTAATGGCCGGCCTCGGCATGGAACAGCCAGCCCTGGATGTTCTCGCCGGCGGGGCAGGCGTGGTTGCAGGGCGGCAGCCGGTCCACGTACACGGGGCGCACCGTGCGCCAGGAGCCGGTGTGGTTGGCGAGGCTCGAGCCCGGGTCGAGCGTGATGGCGAATGGCTTGCGCTTCATGCCCGGCGCTCCACGTTGTCCTGCAGGCGGTAACGCTGGATGTTGCGGTCCGCGAGCTGCTGTATGCGGTCGACGACCTCGCGTCGCGACGGGTCCTTGAAGAGGTGGGCGAATCGCTGCTGCGGACGCAGGTACTCCTCGACCGCCACCTTGTGCTTGATCTTCGAAACGTGCGTCACCGTGCCGTGCTCCGCCTCGATGACCGGGAAGAGCCCCGTCTCCTTGGCGAGGCGCGCCATGCGGATCGTGTCCGCCGAGGCATGACCCCAGCCGAGCGGGCAGGGGACCAGGATCTGGATGTAGCGGGCTCCGCGGAACTCCATCGCGCGACGGACCTTGGTTTCGAGGTCGTGCAGCTCCGCCACCGTGGCGGTCGCGACGTAGGGGATCTCGTGCGCGATCGCGATCGCAGGCACATTCTTTCCCTGCCCGAAGGCGGCGCCAGGCGAATCGCCGATGGGCATCGTCGTGTTGGTGCGCGCGCCCGGCGGTGTCGCCGAGGAGCGCTGGATGCCGGTGTTCATGTAGCCGCCGTTGTCGTAGCAGATGTAGAGCACGTCGTCGTTGCGCTCGAACATCCCCGACAGGCAGCCGAAGCCGATGTCGGTCGTGCCACCGTCGCCGCCCTGGGCGACGACGCGCACGTCGTGCCGTCCCTTGACCCGCATTGCGGCCGCGATGCCCGTCCCCACGGCGGCGGCGTTGCCGAACAGCGAGTGGATCCAGGGGATCTGCCAGGAGGTCTCGGGGTAGGGCGTGGAGAACACCTCGAGGCAGCCCGTGGCATTCGCGGCCACCAGTTGCCTGTGCGTGGCCTCCATCGCGGCGTCGATCGCGTAGCGCGCGCCGAGCGCCTCGCCGCAGCCCTGGCAGGCGCGGTGGCCGGAATTGAGCGAGTTGGTGCGGCGCATGTTCGCCTGCACCGAGCGCTGCTCGTCGGGCAGCAGCCGGTTGCCGACCGTGAAGGTGCCCGTCTGGTAGAAGCGTATCGGCTGGTAGGTCATCGGGCGCTCCTCAACCGATTTTCGCGGCGACCACGCCGAGGTCGCGCAGGATGTTCTCGGCGATCGGGCCGGACCGGCGCTGCTCGCGCTCGCGGGCGAGCACGCGCTCCACCACCGTATGGTCGAGGTCGAGGAAGGTCACTGGTTCGAGGTGCCCCGCGACCGCCTCGGCGAACACCTCGTGCAGCGAATTGCGTGTGATGGCGCGGCCACCCAGGCCGGCAATCACGGTATGCACGAGGTCCGGCGAGCCTGCGTAGGAGGCGGCCACGTTGTTGGCGACGATGCCGCCCATGCCCACCGCCAGGCTCTTCTCGAGCACGACGACGCGCGTTGCACCCGCGAGCGCCTCGCGGACGGCCGCCATGGGCCACGGCCGGAAGCACGTGATGCCGAGCACGCCGATCTTCACGCCGCGTTCCCGCATTTCATCCACGGTGTCCTTGATCGTGCCGAGCACCGAGCCGAGCGCGACCACCACGGTCTGCGCATCCTCGATGCGGTAGGCATGCGTGAGGCCGCCGCTGTCGCGGCCGAAGATGCGGCGGAACTCGTCGGCCCACGCGGGAATGAGCTCGAGTGCCTGGCGCTGCTTGGCGTGGGCGAGGTAGCGCACTTCCATGAACGCCTCGGGGCCGACCATCGCGCCGATCGACACGGGGTCCGCGGGGTCCAGCACCTGGCGCGGCTCGTAGGGCGGCAGGTAGGCGTCCACCTGCTCCTGCGTGGGCAGGTCCACGCGCTCGTAGGCGTGGGTGAGGATGAAACCGTCCATGCACACCATCACCGGCAGCGACAGTTCCTCGGCGAGGCGGAATGCCTGGATGTGCAGGTCGAGCGCCTCCTGGTTGTCCTCGGCGAACAGCTGCAGCCAGCCACAGTCGCGCTGGCTCAGCGCGTCCGTGTGGTCGTTCCAGATGTTGATGGGCGCGCCGATCGCGCGGTTGGCGACGGTCATCACGATCGGCAGCCCGAGGCCCGCGGCGTTGTAGACCGCCTCGGCCATGAACAGCAATCCCTGGCTCGCCGTGGCGGTGTAGGCGCGTGCACCAGCGGCGGAGGCGCCGATCGCCACCGACATCGCGGCGAACTCCGACTCGACGTTGATGAACTCGCAGGGCGCGAGCTTGCCAGCCCCCACCATGCGGCCGAGCGCCTCGACGATGTGGGTCTGCGGCGAGATCGGGTAGGCGCAGATCACTTCCGGGCGGCAGAGCGCGACGGCCTCGGCGACCGCCGCGGAACCTTCAGTCTGCTTGAGCACTGGCGGCCTCCCGCAATCCCCTGGCGACGCAATCATAGGACTCGGTCGCCGCGGCAACGTTGGCTGCGGCGATCTTCGTGCCGAACTTCTCGCCGATCGCGGCGTTGACGGACTCGAGCGAGATGCGGCCAGCGATGGCCGCGAAACCGCCGAGCAGGGCCGCGTTCGGCACCGGGCGGCCGACGTGCTTCAGCGCCAGCTCGGTGGCGGGCACGGTGCAGATGTGCGAGGGATCGAAGTCCGCGAGGAATTCACCCAGCCCGAGTTCCTCGAGACTGCGCGTGGTATTGATCAGGACGTAGCCGTTCGGGACCAGTCCGCCGAACACGTCGACCTGGTGCAGCAGCGTGGGGTCCTGGATGATCAGCGCGTCCGGGGCCAGGACAGGCTCCCGCAGGCGGATCGGCCGGTCGTCGATGCGGCAGAAGGCCACCACCGGGGCGCCGGTGCGCTCCGAGCCGAAGCTCGGGAAAGCCTGGGCGTGCCGGCCCTCCCTGAAGGCGGCGACGGACAGCAATTCGGCGGCGGTGACGACGCCCTGGCCGCCGCGTCCGTGTATGCGAACCTGGAACATGATCCTCCCACTCCTGTGGCCAGGGTCGAAGATGCTCGTCTGCGGCCGAAAAAGCATCAGTGAGGACCCTTAAAAGGGGACGCTACCCTTTTTCGCTTTTCCCGTCCCCCGGATTGCGGCAAAGTGCGCGGTCTTCCCACCGCCTGCGGGTATATCCGATGCCAGTACGACCGCTCCTCGCCGCCGTTTCCGTCGCATTGCTCACTGCCTGTGCCGGCCAGACTGCCTCCCAGTCCCCGGCAATGCCGGCAGCGCAGGTAGCGGTGGATCCCGCGGGCGCCGCGTCCCGCCAGCTGAATGCGATCTTCGACGAATACTTCGAGGCGTTTCTCGAGGCGAACCCCCTGCTCGCCACGTCCATCGGCGACCCGCGCTACAACGACCGCCTCCCGGTCAGCATTTCGCCGGAGTGGCGCGCGCGCTCCGAGCAGCTGGCCCGCGACTACCTGGCGCGACTCGGCCAGGTCGAGCGTGCCGCGCTGCCGGTCCAGGACCAGCTCTCCTACGACATCTTCAAGTCGGCCCGCGAGCGCGACATCGAGGGATTCCGCTATCCCGGGCACCTGGTCCCGCTCAACCAGTTCTACTCCATGCCGAACGGCTTCGCGCAGCTCGGCTCCGGCAACGGCCAGCAGCCCTTCAAGACCGTGCAGGACTACGAGAACTTCCTGAAGCGCGTGGACGGTTTCGTCGCCTGGACCGACCAGGCGATCGTGAACATGCGCGAGGGCATGGCGAAGGGATATACGCTTCCGCGCGTGCTCGCCGAGCGCGTGCTGCCGCAGCTCGCGGCGCACGTCGTCGCGCGGCCCGAGGACTCGCTGTACTGGGGCCCGGTGGGCATGCTGCCGGCGGAATTCGCCGCGGCCGATCGTGAGCGTCTCACCGCCGCGTACCGGGCCGCGATCGAGTCGAAGATCGTCCCGGCCTACCGCCGCCTGCACGATTTCATGCGCGACGAGTACCTGCCGAACTGCCGCGCGAGCGTCGGGCTCGACGCGCTGCCGGACGGCAAGGCCTGGTACGAGTACAACGTCCGCAGCATCACCACCACGGACTACACGCCGGCCGAGATCCACGAGATCGGGCTGCGCGAGGTCGAGCGCATCCACGGCGAGATGCGCGGCGTCATGGCGAAGGTCGGGTTCAAGGGCAGCCTCGACGAGTTCTTCGTATTCCTGAACAACGACCCGCAGTTCGTCTGGCCGAGCCGCGAGGCGCTGGTGCAGGGTTACGAGGCCATCAAGGCGCGCGTCGATCCGCAGCTGCCGCGCCTGTTCGAGCACCTGCCCAAGGCCGACTACGAGGTGCGCGCGGTCGAGCCGTTCCGCGAGAAGAGCGCGGCCGGCGGCAGCTACCAGGCGGCGAGCGAGGACGGCAGCCGCCCCGGCATCTTCTACGCCAATGCCTACGACCTGAAGGCGCGTCCGAAGTGGGCGATGGAGGCCCTCTCGCTGCACGAGGGCAACCCGGGCCACCACTTCCAGATCACGCTGCAGCGCGAGCAGAAGTCCCTGCCGAAGTTCCGCCGCTTCGGCGGCTACACGGCCTACAGCGAAGGCTGGGGGCTCTATGCGGAATCGCTCGGGCCCGACCTCGGACTCAACGTCGATCCGTACCAGTACTTCGGCCGTCTCGAGGGCGAGTTGTTCCGCTCGATCCGGCTGGTCGTGGACACCGGCCTGCATTCGAAGGGCTGGACCCGCGAGCAGGTGCTCGAGTACATCGACGCCAACAGCGCCACCAGCGACGCGCGCCGCATCGCAGAGACCGAGCGCTACATCGCGATCCCCGGGCAGGCGCTCGCCTACAAGATCGGCCAGCTCAAGATCAGCGAGTTGCGATCCCGCGCCGAGCGCGAGCTGGGTGCCGGCTTCGACCTGCGCAGGTTCCACACCGCCATCCTCGCCGACGGGCCGTTGCCGCTCGACGTGCTCGAGGCCAAGATCGACCGCTGGATCGCGTCCCAGCGCGGAGGTTGAGCCATGCAGATCCGCTACCCACTGCTCGTCACGGCCGCCGTCGCATGGGTGTCCTGCGCGCAGGCCGCACCCGCAGCGCTGCCGGGCGCCGACCAGATCGTCACGAAGAAACTGGCGAACGGCCTCGAGGTCGTCGTCTGGCCGGACCACGACATCCCGAACGTCGCGATGTACACCTGGTATCGCGTGGGCAGTCGCAACGAGCGGCCCGGCATCACCGGCATCTCGCACTACTTCGAACACATGATGTTCAACGGGACCAGGACGCGGCCGCCCGGTGCGTTCGACCAGGTGATGGAAGCGAACGGCGGACGCAACAATGCCTACACCAGCGCGGACGTCACCGTGTACCAGAACTGGTTCCCGACCTCCGCGACGGAGCTGATCTTCGACCTCGAGGCGGACCGCATGCGCAACCTCGACTTCGACCCGAAGGTGGTCGAGAGCGAGCGGGGCGTGGTCTATTCCGAGCGCCGCTCGGGCGTCGACGACGACAACTTCGGCACGCTGGTCGAGCAGCTGCAGGCGACCGCGTTCGTCGCGCATCCCTACCAGATCCCGACCATCGGCTGGCCGTCGGACATCGAGGGCTGGAAGGTCGAGGACCTGCAGGCCTACTACCAGCAGTACTACGCGCCGAACAACGCCGTGATGTTCGTCGTGGGCGACGTGCAGCCGGATGCCGTATTCGCACTGGCCGAGAAGCATCTCGCGAAGCTCGAGCCGCAGCTGGCGCCCGAGCCGGTCACGACCCGGGAGCCGCCGCAGCTCGGTGAGCGACGCATCCGCATCGTCCGCGACGCGCAGACGCCGCTGCTCGCGATGGCGTGGCATGCAGGGGCCGCGCCCGACCGGCAGACCCGGGTGATGGAGGTGCTGCTGTCGATACTGGGCGGTGGCGACTCCTCGCGCCTGCACCGGCGACTGGTGGAAGAGGAGCAGGCGGCCGTGCAGGTCGGCACCGCGCTCGACCAGGGCTTCGACCCGGGCCTCGCGTGGGTGTATGCCATCGTCCCGCCCGGCGGCGACGTGGCACGCACCGAGCGGCTGGTGGACGAGGAGGTCGCCCGCATCGCGAAGGAAGGACCGACCACGGCCGAGCTCGCCAAGGCGCGCAACCAGGCGCTGGCAGGCTTCTGGCGGGGTCTCGCGACCATCAGCGGCAAGGCCCAGGCGCTCGGCACCTACCAGGTGTTCCACGGCGATTACCGCAAGCTGTTCGACGCGCCTGCCGTGTACGAGACCATCACGGCGGCCGAGGTCCAGAAGACCGCGGCGGCGGTGATGCGTGCGGAGAACCGCACGATCGGCGTGCTCGAAGGCCCGCCGGCGCCGGCCTCCGTGCCGGCCGCGGGGGGTGGACGATGAACGCCGCGCGCAACGGGATCATCGGCACCCTCGCGTGCCTCGCCATCGCCACGGGCGCAGCGGCCGCAGCACCGGGCAGCGTGAAGCTGCCGCCGTTCGAGCGCACGACGCTCGCGAACGGCGCCGAGGTCGTGCTGCTGGAGAAGCGCGACACGCCCATGGTTTCCATGACCGTCGTGGTGCGGGGCGGCGCGCTGGCGGATGCGCCGGGGAAGGAGGGCACGGCGTCGCTGGCGGCGGAGCTGATGCAGAAAGGCGCGGGCAAGCGCGACTCTGCGCAGTTCGCCGAGGCCATCGAGAGCGCGGGCGGCGAGCTCGGCGCCGGTGCCGGAACGGAGAGCCTGAGCCTGAGCGCGAGCTTCCTCGCCAAGGATGCCGGCCTGATGCTCGAGCTGGTGGGCGATGCGCTGCTCAGGCCGCGCCTCGACTCGTCCGAGTTCGAGAAGGCCCGCACGCTCGCCATCCAGTCCATCGCCGCCGCCAAGGATTCCGATCCGCGTGCACTGATCGGCACCTACGGCGACGCGTGGCTGTTCCGCGGCCAGTCCTACGGCCGGCCGGTGGACGGCGACGAGCGTTCGTTGGCGGCAGTGACCCTGGACGACGTGAAGAGCTACTTCGCCGGGCAGGTGCGCGGCGACCGGGCGATCATCGTCGTGGTCGGCGACTTCGCCGCCGCCGACATGAAGCGGCGCCTCGAGGCCGCGTTCGGCGGCTGGGGCAAGGCGGCCGCCCCGGCACCGGCCGCACAGCCGGCGCCCCGCGTCACGGGCCGCAGGGTGCTGCTGGTCGACAAGCCGGGTGCCGCACAGACCTATTTCTGGCTGGGCAACGTCGGCGCGTCCCGCACCGATCCAGCGCGCACGGCCCAGTCGGTGGCCAACACGGTGTTCGGCGGCCGCTTCACCTCGATGATCAACACCGAGCTGCGAATCAAGAGCGGGCTCACCTATGGCGCTGGGTCGGCCTTCGACCGGATGTCGCAGCCCGGAGCCTTCTCCATCAGTTCCTTTACCGAGACCAGCAAGACGACGGACGCGATCGATCTCGCGCTCGCCACGCTCGACCGACTGCACGCCGCAGGCGTCGACGAGACGGCCCTCACCTCCGCGAAGACCTACATGCTCGGACAGTTCCCGCCCACGATCGAGACCAACGGCCAGCTCGCCGGGCGACTGGCGGACATGCTGTTCCACGGGCTCGGGACGGATGACGTTCGACGAGTTCGCGGCCCGCGTGACGGCGGTGGACGGCGCCGCCGTGCGCTCGGCCATCGCGCAGTCGTTCCCGAAGTCGCAGGACCTCGCGATCGTGCTGATCGGCGACGCGGCCCTGATCCGCGATCGCGTCAATAAATACGGGCCGGTGACGGAGATGAAGATTACCGACCCGGCGTTCGCGCCGCTGTGAGCGGCGCATGAGCGGCCTGACCGCGATCCTGGCCGGCGCCACCGGCCTGGTCGGCGGCGAGTGCCTGAAGCGGTTGCTCGACGCCGCGCAGTACGAGCGCGTGATCGTCGCTGACTCGCCGCGATCTCGGCGAGGCCGCGCGTCATCCGAAGCTGCGGCAGGCGGTCATCGAGTTCGAGCACCTCGGCGGACTGCGCAAGAGCCTGCGCGCCGACCACGTGTTCTGCGCACTCGGCACGACCATCCGGAAAGCCGGCTCGAAGGCGAAGTTCCGCGAGGTGGACTTCGAGTACCCGCTGCGACTCGCGCAGATCACGCGCATGAACGGTGCCGGTCACTTCTCGATCGTGAGCGCGCTCGGCGCGAGCAAGTCGTCGCCGTTCTTCTACTCGCGCGTGAAGGGCGAGGTGGAGCAGGGCCTGCAGGGCATGGAATGGCCCAGCCTCGCGATCTTCCGACCCTCGGTCATCGCGGGCGAGCGCGCCGAGTCGCGTCCGCTCGAACGCCTGGGCGAACACCTGCTGCGGTTTGCGCCGGCCACGTGGCGACCGGTCGCGGCGAGCGACATCGCCGCGGCGATGGTGGCCACCGCCTTGAAGTGCCCGCCGGGTGTCGCGGTGATCGAGTCGCGCGACATTGCCGACGCGGCCCGTGGAGTCGGGCGCTTCGGCTGAAACGCGGCCGATCAGCGGCCGGCGCCCGCTGCGTCCAGTTCATTCACGGCGACTTCGTACACGTACCTGAACCGGGCATTGTCCGGATCGAGTTCCGTGGCGCGCCGCAGTTCGCGCAGGGCCTCGTCCTTGCGTTGCTGGCGAACGAGCGACAGCCCGAGCGCGTGATGCAGCGTGGCGTCCGATGGCGACATGGACAGCCCCTCGCGCAGGGTCGTCTCGGTGTCCGCCTCACGACCCAGCGCGCGGAACATGTCGGCGAGGTTCGCCCAGGCCGGTGCAAACCGCCCGTCGAGTCGCAGCGCCGCGCGATACTCGGCCTCCGCAGAAACGTAGTCACCGCGCTCCGCGAGGAATCCGCCGAGGTTCGTGCGGTGCTCGGGACGATCCGCATTGTGTCGCTCCGCGGCCACGTACTCGGCGGTCGCCTTGCGGAATGCGTCGAGTCCCGCCGCATCGAACGCGTCGTCTGCCAGCGGCGCCAGCGCCCTTGCGGCACGCATGCGTACGATGCGCAACGGATCGCCGAGCAGGGGCACCAGCGAGCGCCGCTGCAATGGCGGCAACGCGTCGAAGGCGTCGATGGCGGCGGCTCGCACCAGCGGGCTCGGGTCCTCGAGCGCCGCTTCGGCCGCCGAGATGGCGGTCTCGCCGGGAGTGCGCGCCAGTCGTCTCAGGGCCGAAGCGCGCGCGATGGCGGACTCGTCATTGTTCGCGACCACCTGCGTCAGCGCGATCGTCGCGGCGGGGTCATTCGCGTCCGCGGCCGCGAAGGCCTCCGCAAACCCCTGGAAGCCGGGCCTGGGCTCGGGGTAGTGCTTGCGGACCGCCGCGGCGGCCCACTCCGCCGAACGGTCCGCGTGGCACTGGTTACAGGCATTCGGCACCCCGAGCGTCGCACTCAAGTCGGGCCGCGGGATGCGGAAACTATGGTCGTGACGCGGGTCGATGACCAGGTAGGTCTCGGTGCCCATGTGGCACGACACGCAAGCGGAGCCTGGCGTGCCGGCGTCGTGGAAGTGGTGGCTCGCGGAGGCGTATTTCGACGCGGAATGGCACCGGGCGCAGGTGTCGCTGGCCGAAGCGCGCAGCTTGCCGTCGTGCGGTTCGTGGCAATCGCCGCAGGTCACGCCCTGCGCGTACATGCGGCTGGCCAGGAACGAGCCCCAGTTGTAGACCTCGTCGCGTTGCTGCCCGTCCGGGTGGTAGAGGTCTTCGTCCAGCAGCGCGGGCTGGTAGTGGTCGAGCAGGGCCTCGCCTGCGCGGTAGTCGCTCGAGAACTGGCCGCGCCGCGAATGGCACTGCGCGCAGACCTCGATCTCGCGCTCACTGTCACGCGGCTTGCTGCGCGTCGCGTTGCCGGTGGCAGGGTCGATCGTCCATGCCACTCCACGCCGTTCGTCGAGTTGCGCCGTGAGGCCGCTGGCGGAATACGGCTCGCCGCTTGCCGCAGCGGCCTCGGCGAGCACGAGGTGCGCGGATCCGGGCCCGTGGCAGGCCTCGCACCCGACGCTGATCTCCGACCACGTCGTGGCGTACGCGTTCGTCGCAGGGTCGTAGTTCTTCTGCAGGTTGGTCGAGTGGCAGTCGGCGCACATGTAGTTCCAGTTCTGCCGCCGCTGCGTCCAGTGCAACTCGTCGTCGTGGCCGATGAGTTCCTTCGGGTACAGGTGGAACCACCGCTGCCCGCCCGCGGCCTTCGGGCGCGCGTCCCAGGCGATCGAGAGTGCCTGCACGTGCCCGCCGGGCAGTTCGACCAGGTATTGCTGCAGCGGATACACGCCGAACACGTGGCGGACCGCGAAATCGGCAAGCTGGCCGTCCGGGCCGTCGGTGCGGACCATGTACCTGCCGTCGCGCTGGAAGAACTCGCTCGTGACGCCGTAGTGGCGGAAGCGCCTGCCCGAGAAATCCCCCAGCACGGACTTCTCGTCCGCGACCTGCATCGCGAGCGCATGCTGCGAGCCCTGCCAGCGCTCGTACTCGGCGGCGTGGCATTTCGCGCAGGCCTGCGACCCGACGTACCCGGGCGCGTCCGATGTGGGTGGAGGGTCGGGCAGCGTCGCCGTCTCGAGGCCCTGATCGTCGCTTCCACCGAGGTACCGGCTGGCGACGAACACGGCCAGGACGAGCCCGGCGACGCCGAGCGCGATCGCCCAGGTTCGCGTCGCGCGGGCGTCCATCCGGCGCAAGCTACAGCTTCTGCTTCGGCTTGAGGTCCATGGGCACCGGCGAGTGTGCCTTCAGTTCCTCGAGGCCCTTGGTGGCGATGTCGGCCCAGGACTTGAAGAGTATCCGGAAGTCACTGGTGTTCGACACGCTGGTCGCCATCTGCAACCTTGCCGACGAGCGGGTCTCGCGACGGTCGAGCACGCGCCCGAGCAGCGCCCCCGTCATGGAATCGCGCACCTCGATGATCAGCGTCGCTTCCCCGGCGTTCGTCGTGTAGGTGCGTGATCGGCCGGCGGACATCGTGTCGGGCGCGTTCAGGTAGAGATTCACGACGCCCGTCGCCACGCGCATCACGTCGGGCCCCGGGGTGCTCACGACTTCGTAGCCTGACTTGGCGAAAGCTTCCCGGAAGATGTCATCGAAGTTCGCACGCGCGGACTCGAGGATCCTGGCCGCATCCTCGTCCGTGACCTTGCGGGACAGGTCGCGCGTCTGGTCGTTGATCGACTTCATCCAGTCCTTGCTGAAGGCGACCTCGGTGGGGTCGACCATCAGCTTGGTGTACGGACGGAAGTCAGCGCCGGGGAGGAGGAAGGTGGCATCCATCCGCTTGGGCTTGACCTCGACGAGACCGTCCCAGGACGCCGGCGCCTCTTCGGCGACGGCCGCGCCGGCGACGAGCAGGGCACAGGCAGCAAAGCGTCTCAGACCTATCATTGCGAGTCCTCCTCGTGCGGTGGTGGTCAGCTGCGCCCCGTCGGGCCGAGTCCGGTGATGTACGCCGCAAGCTTCCTGGCATCCGCATGAAACACGCGGATGCCCTCGGCGAGCTTCTCCGTCGCCATCGCGTCCTCGTTGTGCAGCCAGCGGAATTCCTCCTCGTCGAGGCTCGTGCGCTCGATGCCGCTCGCCAGTGCGGATTCGACGTTGAGCTTCCGTGGTACCGGACCGTCGGTGGTCTCGAGCTTGCGCAGCAGGTCGGGGCTGATGGTGAGCAGGTCGCAGCCCGCGAGGTCGAGGATCTGGGTGGTCTTGCGGAAGCTCGCGCCCATCACCTGGGTCTCGTAGCCGTACTTCTTGTAATACTCGTAGATGCGCGTGACCGAGGCCACGCCCGGGTCCTGGTCGCGCGGAATGTCCTCGACGCCGCGCGCCTTCCTGTACCAGTCGTAGATCCGGCCGACGAAGGGCGAGATCAGCGTCACGCCCGCTTCCGCGCAGGCGACGGCCTGCGCAAAGCTGAAGAGCAGCGTCAGGTTGCAATGGATGCCGTCGCGCTCGAGACGTTCGGCCGCGCGGATACCTTCCCATGTGCTCGCGATCTTGATCAGCACGCGCTCGCGCGAGACGCCGGCGACCTCATAGAGTTCGATCAGCCGCCGGGCCTTCCGCTCGGTGGCCTCGGTGTCGAAGCTCAGCCGCGCGTCCACTTCCGTGGAAACCCGCCCGGGGACCAGCTCCAGGATGCGCCGTCCGAAGGCGACGAACAGCCGGTCCATGACTTCCGCCGGTCGCGCGTCCGCGGGGGCGCTCGCCGCCGCGGCAACGGCCTCGTCGATCAGCGGCTGGTAGCGCGGGTCCTGCGCCGCCTTCAGGATCAGGCTGGGGTTGGTGGTCGCGTCCTGCGGGTGGAAACGCGCAATCGACTCGATGTCACCGGTGTCGGCGACGATCACGGAGTGCTGTCTCAGGAACTCGAGCTGGTTCGTCATAGCGACCACTTCCAGTCGCGCTCGGCGGCGCGATCGATGCCATGCTCGTGCGCGTGGTTGCGACACTCGATCTGCAGGTTGCGCAGCTTCTCCTTGACGTGCGCGCCCGCCACCTGCAGCCGCGGCACGCGGTCGATCACGTCCATGGCGAGGCTGAAGCGGTCCACCTCGTTGTTGATCGCGAGTTCGAGCGGGGTGTTGATGTTGCCCTTTTCCTTGTAGCCGCGCACGTGCAGGTTGCGATGATTCGTGCGGCGGTAGGCGAGGCGGTGGATCAGCCAGGGATAGCCGTGGAAGTTGAAGATGATCGGCTTGTCCGCGGTGAACAGCGTGTCGAAGTCGCGGTCGGAGAGTCCGTGCGGATGCTCCTTCGGCGGCGTCATGGTGTAGAGGTCCACGACGTTGACGAAGCGGATCCTCAAGTCCGCGAAGTGCTGGCGCAGCAGCGCCACGGCCGCGAGCGCCTCCTGCGTGGCGATGTCGCCGCAACTGGCCATCACCACGTCCGGTTCCGCGCCCTGGTCGTTGCTCGCCCAGTCCCACAGCCCGATCCCTTTTGTGCAGTGCTTGATCGCAGCGTCCATGTCGAGGAACTGCAGGTGCTTCTGCTTGTCGCAGACGATCACGTTGATGTCGTTGGTGCTCGCGAGGCAGTGGTCAGCCACCGCCAGCAGGCAGTTCGAGTCCGGCGGCAGGTAGATGCGCGTCACCGTCGGGCTCTTGTTCACGACCACGTCGAGGAAACCGGGGTCCTGGTGCGTGAAGCCGTTGTGGTCCTGGCGCCAGACGGTCGAGGTGATGAGCAGATTGAGCGAGGAGACCGGCGCCCGCCACGGGATGTCCTCGCAGATGTCCAGCCACTTCGCGTGCTGGTTGAACATCGAGTCGATCACGTGCACGAAGGCCTCGTAGGTCGAGAAGAAGCCGTGGCGCCCGGTGAGCAGGTACCCTTCGAGCCAGCCCTCGAGCGTGTGCTCCGAGAGCATTTCCATGACGCGGCCGTCCGGCGCGAGCTCGCCGCCGTCGGCATCCACGGGCAGGTAGTCGGCGAGCCAGGTCTTCTTGCTCGCCTGGTACACGGCGTCGAGCTTGTTCGAAGTCGTCTCGTCCGGGCCGAAGACCCGGAAGTTGTCCGGGTTCAGCGTCAGGATGTCGCGCAGGAATTCGCCGAGCCGGCGCGTGTTCTCGGCCTCGGACGCGCCGGGCTTCTTCACCGGCACCGCGTACTCGCGGAAGTCGGGCCGCCGCAGCGGGCGACGCAGCCGCCCGCCGTTCGCGTGCAGGTTGGCGCTCATCCGCCGGCGTCCCTTCGGCGCGAGCGCCTTGAGTTCCTCGACGAGCCGCCCGTTCGCGTCGAACAACTCCTGCGGCCGGTAGCTCTTCAGCCACTTCTCCAGCAGCTTCAGGTCCGCCGGGTTGTCACGCACGTCGGCCAGGGGCACTTGGTGCGCGCGCCAGTAGCCTTCGACCGTCCGCCCGCCGACCTTCTTCGGCCCCGTCCAGCCCTTGGGGCTGCGCAGTACGATCATCGGCCAGCGCGCGCGTTCGGGGCGGCCGCTCCGGCGCGCCTTCGACTGGAGCGCGCGGATCTCCTGCACGCAGCGCTCCATGGTCGCAGCCATCAGTTCGTGCATCGCGGCCGGGTCGTCTCCCTCGACGAAATACGGCGTCCAGCCATAGCCGCGGAACAGCGCCTCGAGTTCCTCGTGCGAGATGCGCGCAAGGATCGTGGGGTTGTTGATCTTGTAACCGTTCAGGTGCAGGACCGGCAGCACCGCACCGTCGCGCACCGGGTTCAGGAACTTGTTCGAGTGCCAGGCCGTGGCCAGCGGGCCGGTTTCCGATTCGCCGTCGCCCACCACCACCGCGACCAGCAGGTCGGGGTTGTCGAAGGCCGCGCCGAAAGCGTGCGAGACGCTGTAGCCGAGTTCGCCGCCCTCGTGGATCGAGCCCGGGGTCTCCGGCGTGCAGTGGCTGCCGATGCCGCCCGGGAACGAGAATTCCCGGAAGAACTCCCGCATGCCGGCCACGTCCTCGGCCTTGTTCGGGTAGATTTCGGCGTAGGTCCCCTCGAGGTACACGGGCCCGAGCACGCCGGGCGCGCCGTGCCCCGGACCGGCGAGGAAGATCGCATTCAGGTCGTACTTGTTGATCAGCCGGTTCAGGTGCACGTAGATGAAGCTCAGGCCCGGGCTCGCGCCCCAGTGTCCGAGCAGGCGATTCTTGATGTGCGCGGCCTCGAGCGGCTCGCGCAGCAGCGGATTGTCCTGCAGGTAGATCATGCCGGCCGCGAGGTAATTGCAGGCACGCCAGTACGCGTCCATACGACGCAGTTCGTCACGGGTCAGGGCGCTGGCCGGGTGGCTGGAAGTCTTGCGGGTCCGTGCCATCATTCATCCTCCTGCGCAGCCGCTCTAAAACCCTACCGCATTCTAGGAGAGTCAGATGGAAATTCGTGGCAAGGTCGCGGTCGTCACCGGCGGCGCGTCGGGAATCGGCGAGGCCATCGTGCGGGCGCTGGCGGGGAAGGGCGCCCGGGTCGCGATTTTCGACCTCAACGAGACCCGTGGCCAGGCGCTGGCCGCCGAGCTCCGTGATGCGGCGATCTTCGCCAGGATCAACGTGGCGGACGAGACCTCGGTGGCCGCGGGCATCGCGCAGGCGATGGGCGCCTTTGGCGCGATCCACGTCTGCGTGAATTGCGCCGGCCTCGCGACCGCCCACAAGACCTGTGGCAAGGGCGGCCCGTTCCCGCTCGCCGACTGGCAGAAGACCATCGACGTGAACCTCACCGGCACCTTCAACGTGCTGCGACTGTGTGCCGAGCAGATGGCCAGGAACGAGCCGGTCGCCCCGGATGGCACACGCGGCGTCGTGATCAATACGGCGTCGGTGGCGGCGTTCGACGGCCAGATGGGCCAGGCCGCCTACAGCGCCAGCAAGGGCGGCATCGTCGGCATGACACTGCCGGTCGCGCGTGACCTCTCGGGCATCGGGGTGCGCGTGAACACGATCGCGCCGGGGCTGATCGATACGCCGTTGTTCGCCGCGCTGCCGCCGGAGGTCGTGGACGCGCTCGGCAAGTCGGTGCTCTACCCGAAACGACTCGGGCGGCCGGAGGAGATCGCGCACCTCGCGGTGTGCCTCGTCGAGAACGACTACATCAATGGCGAGACCATCCGCATCGACGGCGGCATCCGGATGCCGCCGCGGTGAGCGGGGCGCGCCACGTGGGACCCCTCAGCGGACTCAGCGTCATCGAACTCGAGGGACTCGGCCCCGCGCCGTTCTGCGGCATGCTGCTGGCCGACCTCGGCGCGGACGTCGTCTCCGTCGGTCGCAGGTCGTCGTCGAGCGAGCGACCGGCCGCGATCAGCGAACGCGGCAAGCGCAGCATCGCGCTCGACCTCAAGCAAGCCGAGGGCGTCGAGGCCGTGCTCAGGCTGTGCGGGAACGCGGACGTCCTGATCGAGGGATTCCGGCCGGGTGTGACGGAGCGCCTCGGCCTCGGACCCGAGCCGTGCATGGCGCGTAATCCACGACTCGTCTACGGCCGCATGACCGGCTGGGGCCAGACCGGGCCGCTCGCCGCGGCGGCCGGCCACGACATCAACTACATCTCGCTCTCCGGCGCCCTGCACGCGATCGGCCGCGCCGGCGAGCCTCCCGTGCCGCCGCTCAATCTCGTCGGCGATTTCGGTGGCGGCGCGATGTTCCTCGCCTTCGGCTTGCTGGCGGCGGTCTACGAGGCCGGGCGCTCGGGCAAGGGCCAGGTGGTTGACGCCTCGATGGTCGAGGGATCCGCCGCCTTGCTGCACATGCAGTACTCGATGCTGGCGCTGGGACTGTGGCGCGACGAGCGCGGCGCCAACCTGCTCGACGGTGCGGCGCACTTCTACGACACCTACCAGACGGCCGACGGCAGGTACGTCTCGATCGGCTCCATCGAGCCGCAGTTCTACCAGGCCCTGGTGGAAATCGCGGGGCTCGACCCGCAGGAGTTCGCGCCGCAACTCGATCCGGCACGCTGGCCCATGCTCAAGCAGCGCCTGGCCGAGGTCATCAAGGGCAAGACCCGGGACGAGTGGTGCGCGCTGATGGAAGGAACCGACGTCTGCTTCGCGCCGGTGCTGTCCATGACCGAGGCGCCCCGGCACGCGCACAACCGCGCGCGGGCATCGTTCCTGGAACTGGCCGGGGTGACGCAACCGGCTCCGGCGCCGCGATTCAGTCGCTCCAGTCCCGGGCTACCCGCGGCGCCCCGCCCCGCCGGGAGCGACACCGAGGCGGTGCTGACGGCGGCCGGCTACGACGAGACGGAGCTCGAGAGGCTGCGACAGCTCGGGGTCCTGACCTGAGCGAACTTCCGCCGCGGACGTTGTCGAAGGAACGAGGCGCCGATCGACCAGGGTAAGAAGGGCCTGTCCGGAGTGCTTGCGATGAAATACCTGTGTCTCGCCTACGAAGAACAACGGACGCTCGACCATGTGGAGGAACTCAGGCAGAGCGGACGCCTGGTTCTCACGCACGCGCTGCAGAGCGTGCGCAGTGCCACGACCGTGCGCGTCCGGCACGGCCGGCTGTCGACCACGGACGGGCCGTTCGCCGAGACCAAGGAGAGCCTGGGCGGTTTCTTCCTGGTCGAGGCCCGCGACCTGAACGAGGCGATCCAGGTTGCTGCGAAATGGCCTTCCGCGCGCCTCGGCAGCATCGAGGTGCGGCCGATAGAGGAAGCCCTGCGGCTCGAGGGCCGCTACGGTGGCGGGGCCTGAGCGAGGGTCCGCCGGATCCAGTCCATCAACCGGGGAGAATCGAGATGGGTCAATACGTGGATGGTTTCGTGCTTCCGGTGCCGAAGAAGCGCATGGCCGAGTACCGCCGGATGGCGCGGCTGGCCGGCAGGATCTACCGCGAACTCGGCGCTCTTCAGTACGTCGAGGCGGTGGCGGACGACGTGAAGCCTGGCAAGTGGACCTCGTTCCCGCAGAGCGTGAAGTTGAAGCCCGGCGAGACCGTGGTGTTCTCCTACGTCGTCTACAGGTCGCGCCGCGACCGCGACCGCATCAACAAGGCGTTCATGAGCGACCCGCGCCTGAAGAACTACATGGACCCGAAGGCCATGCCCTTCGACGGCAAGCGCATGTTCTGGGGCGGCTTCAAGAGCTTCATCGCGCTCTGACTCGGCCTCAGCGCTGGCGGCCCAGCACCGCGAAGGTGAGATCCAGCAGGGAATCCTTGAAATCCGGCGATTCCAGGTACTCCGGGTGGAGCTTCACCGCTTCGAGCACCACCGAGTTCAGCGCGGAGGTGACGATGAAGGCCTCCATCTCCGGGTTGCGCGACGGCACCTCGTCGCGGTGTACGACCAGCAGTTCGTGGACCAGGCGGGTCGCAGCCTGCGGATCGTCGGCGAGGCGGTTGAACCACCTCGTCAGGCTGAAGCTCTGGTAGAAGCGCTGGTGGAAGTCCTTGTCGAGGGCGAGCATGCGCCGGTGGAAGGCCAGCGTGCCCTCGATCAGGGCGCTCGAGGCGTCCCGCAGGGTCACCTGTCGGTGGGTCGCGGACAGGTGCTCGATGAACGTCCGAACTTCCTGCTCGATCAGGTCCTCGTAGACGGTGGCGACGATCGCGTCCACGTTCGGGAAGTACTGGTAGATCGAGCCCATCGAGACGCGCGAGACCTCGGCGATCTCCGAGGCCGTGAGCGCGACTGCTGCGGCAGCTTGCGCGGCCGCGGAGGCAGGGGTGTCTCCAGGTCTGGATCGGCGGGGGGCTCGCTCATCAGGGCCTCGATTCTACGCGAGGGCCGGCACGGCAAGGCATGCGGTCGCGTGCCGTGGCATATTGGGCCATGGCCCGCATCGCCGTCGGTGGCTTCCAGCACGAGACCAACACTTTCTCGCCAGTAAAGGCGACGTACGCCGACTTCGTGGCGCCCGACGCATGGCCAGGCCTCGTGCGCGGTCCGGCGATGCTCGAGGCGGTGCACGGAATCAACCTCCCGGCCGCGGGCTTCGCCGCCGAGGCGCGTTCGCTGCACCACGACCTCGCGCCGCTCGCGTGGTGCTCGGCGCAGCCCTCAGGCCACGTCACCCGCGATGCATTCGAGCGCATCACTTCGTTGCTGGTCGACGAGCTGCAGGCGGCCGGCGCGGTCGACGCCGTCTATCTCGACCTGCACGGCGCGATGGTGGCCGAGCACCTCGACGATGCCGACGGCGAGGTGCTGCGCCGCGTCCGCGAGATCGTGGGCCCGACGGTGCCGGTGGTCGCGAGCCTCGACTTCCACGCCAATGTCTCGCTGCAGATGGCGAGGCAAGCCACGGCGCTCGTCTCCTATCGAACCTATCCGCACGTCGACATGGCGGACTGCGGCGCGCGCGCCGCGCGCGTGATGCACGACCTGCTCGGCGGGGCACGGGTCGTGAGCTATCTCGAGCAGGTGGATTTCCTGGTTCCGCTCACCTCGGGCTCCACGCTGGCCGAGCCATTGCAGTCGTTGATGGCGGAGGCCGAAGCCGCCGAGCGCGCGCCGGTCCTGGCGCTCGGTCTCGCGCCCGGTTTTCCCGCGGCCGACGTTGCCGATTGCGGTCCCTCCGTGTACGGCTGCGGCAGCGACGCGTTCGTCGTCGCGACCACGGTGCGCCAGCTTGCCGCCGGGTTGCGGCGACGGGAAGGTGAGTTCGCGCTCGAGCTGTACACCGTCGGGCAGGCGATCGCGGAGATCGCGCGCACGCCCGCCGCGCGCGGCAGACCGCTCATCCTGGCGGACACGCAGGACAACCCGGGCGCAGGCGGCAACGCGGACACGATGAGCCTCATCAAGGCGCTGGTCGCGAGCCACGTGCAGCGTGTGCTCGCCGGCGTGATCTGCGACCCGGACGCCGCCGCGCGGGCGCACGCCGCAGGAGAGGGCGCGAACATCGACCTCGAGCTCGGTGCGCGTACCGGCACGGCGGGGGAGACGCCGCTCGCGGCGCGCTTCAAGGTGGTGGCGCTCGGCGACGGGCGATTCACCGGCACCGGGCCGTTCTATCGCGGCGGCCGGTTCGAACTCGGGCCGATGGCGCTGCTCGAGACGGGCGGCGTGTGCATCGCAGTGGCGAGCCGCAAGCAGCAGGCCGCCGACCAGGCCATGTTCCGCCACCTGCGCGCCGAACCCGCCGAGTTCGCCGTGCTTGCGCTCAAGAGCTCGGTGCACTTCCGCGCGGACTTCGGCCCCATGGCGAGCCGCATCCTGGTGGTCGAGGCGCCCGGGCCCAACATCGCCGACCCGGCGCAGCTGCCGTTCACGAAATTGAGGGCCGGCATGCGCACCCGCCCGCGTCGATCGTGAGCCGGGAACCCGTCGTGGACCTGCTGCTGCTGCACGCGCCGAGCGTCTACGATTTCCGCGAGCAGGCCATCCTGTACGGCCCGGTGAGCGACATGGTCCCCTCGTCGACCGTGTTCGAGATGTATCCGCTCGGGTTCCTCACCATCGCGAGCTACCTGCACCAGCAGGGCATGAGCGTGAGGATCGTCAACCTCGCGCTGCGCATGATGAACGACCGGCGCTTCGACGTGCCGGCATTCCTCGCCCGCCAGCGGCCGCGGGCCGTCGGCATCGACCTGCACTGGCTGCCGCACGCCCACGGCGCGCTCGAGGTGGCGCGGATCGTGAAGGAGACCCTCCCCGGCGTACCCGTCATCCTGGGCGGCCTGTCCTCCACGTATTTCCATCGCGAGCTGATCGAGTACCCGCAGGTGGACTTCGTCCTGCGTGGCGACAGCACCGAGCCGCCGCTGCACCAGTTGCTGGTCGCGCAGCGGGACGGGACGCCGCTCGACGCGATCCCGAACCTCGCCTGGAAGGAGGCGGGCAGGGTGCGCATCAATCCCCACAGCTACGTGCCCACGACGCTCGACTACGTCGACATCCGGCCCGACCTGGTCATCGAGATGATGGCGCGCTATCGCGACATGGAGAGCACGCTGCCGTTCAACGGCTGGTGGCGCAATCCGATCGCGGCCGTGTTCACGGTGAAGGGTTGCGCCTACGAGTGCGTCACCTGCGGCAGCTCGCACACCACCTGCACGCACCTCACCAGGCGCCAGCGCCCCGTGTTCCGCAGTCCGGCGAGCCTCGTCGCCAACGTCGAGGCCTTCGCCCGCCTGACGAAGGGACCGATCGCCCTGATCGGCGACCTCCGCCAGGCCGGGGCCGACCATGCCGGCGAGGTCCTCGACCGGCTGCGCCGATCGGGCGTGTCGAACGAGGTCATCGTCGAGCTGTTCTCGGTGCCGCCCAGCGAGTTCCTGCAGGAGATCGACCGCTCGCTGCCGCACTGGAGCATCGAGTTCAGTCCCGAGAGCCACGACCAGGCGGTGCGCAATGCGCAGGAGGGCGAGGCGGACTACACCACCGCCGAGATGGAGGAAATGCTGCGCGAGGCGCTGCGGCTGCGGTGCGAGCGCCTCGATGTCTTTTTCATGATCGGCCTGCCCGGGCAGACGCTCGAGTCGGTCGGCGGGACGGTCGACTACTGCGAGCACCTGTTCCAGCTCGGCGACAAGCGCCTCTCCTGCTTCATCTCGCCGATGGGACCGTTCATCGACCCGGGCAGCCGTGGCTTCGAGGAGCCGGAGCGCTTCGGTTACCGCCTGTTCGCCCGCACGCTCGAGGAACACCGCCAGCTGCTGGTGCAACCGACGTGGGAGCGGATCCTGAACTACGAGACGAAATGGATGACACGCCGCGAGCTGGTCGACGCGACCTACGAGGCGGCCAGGCGGCTGAACGAGCTCAAGATGCGCTACGGCCGCATCTCCCCGCGCCGCGGGCGCCGCGTGGCCGCGAGCATCGCCGCCGCGAGTGAACTGCGTGCGCGGCTCGAGTCCATGCTGGCGCGGGGCGAGGACCCCGCGGCCGATCCGCAGCTCAAGGGAGAGATCTCGCGCTACAGCATGTCCACGGTGTGCGACAAGCGCGAGCTGTTCTGGCGGGCAGGCCTTTCCAAGTTCAGGGTCGGCGAGCCCCTGCGCATCATGGCGCGCCATTTCCTCGGGCGCACGCCCCGCTAGACACCCGTGCTGCGGTGCAGCATGGCTCCCCTCTGGCGCCGGCCGTGGGCCGGCCTATACTCGAAAGCACGCGCAGTACCGCGATATGCGCGATAACGAATAAGTATCTGATGGAGCTACTGCATGGAACCACGCCAGGTGAAGACGGCGGCCGACGCTCGTGCGCTCATCGAGAGCCGCAACGTCCAGAACGTGAAGGTCGGCGTCTTCGACATCGACGGCATCATGCGCGGCAAGTACATCTCGCGCGAGAAGTTCCTCTCGGCGCTCGACGGCGGCTTCGGGTTCTGCGACGTCGTGCTGGGCTGGGACTGCCAGGACCAGCTCTACGACAACGTGAAGTTCACCGGCTGGCACACTGGATACCCGGACGCGCCGGTGCGCATCCTGCCCGAGACCTGCCGCTCGCTGCCGTTCGAGGACGACGGCCTGTTCTTTCTCGGTGAGTTCGCGCCGCCGGGCGAGACGGTCTGCCCGCGCAACCTGCTGCGCCGCGTGATCGAGCGCGGCCGGACCATGGGCTACGAGGCCTATGCGGGCTTCGAGTACGAGTTCTTCGTGTTCAAGGAGACGCCGGAGTCGGTGCGCGAGAAGCACTATCGCGGCCTGACGCCGATGGCCCCGGGCTGGTTCGGTTATTCCGTGATCCGCAACAGCGCGGGCAGTGACTTCTACCGGCAGCTGCTCGACCACTGCCGCGTCATGGACATGGCCATCGAGGGACTGCACGAGGAGACCGGCCCTGGCGTCATGGAGGCGGCGATCGCCTTCGACAAGGCGCTCGCCTCGGCGGACAAGGCCGCGCTGTTCAAGACCTTCGCCAAGGTCATCGCGCAGAAGAACGGACTCATGGCGACCTTCATGGCCAAGTGGGCGCGGGACCTGCCCGGGCAGAGCGGGCACATCCACCTCTCGCTCAAGTCGAAGTCCGGCGATTCGGTGTTCCACGAGGCGGGCCGACCGCACTCGATGAGCGACGCCATGCGCTGGTTCGTCGGCGGACAGCAGAAGCTGATGCCCGAACTGCTGGCCATGGTCGCGCCGACGATCAACTCCTACCGACGGCTGGTCCCGGGCTACTGGGCGCCGACGGATTCCACCTGGGCCGTCGAGAACCGCACCACGGCGCTGCGCGTGATTCCCGGCAGCCCGAAGTCGCAGCGCGTCGAGTACCGGGTCGCCGCGGCGGACGCGAATCCACACGTGATCCTGGCCGCCGCGCTGGCGTCGGGGCTCTGGGGCATCGAGAACCAGGTCGAGCCGGAAGCGCCGGTGACCGGCAATGCCTACGACCGCAAGTACCCGGCGCGCCTCGCGCTGCCGCGCACGCTGTGGGAGTCCGCCCAGCGTCTCAAGGCCTCGAAGATGGCGCGCGACTGGTTCGGTGACGCGTTCGTCGAGCATTTCGCCGCCACCCGGGAGTGGGAGGAGAGGGAGTTCCGCAAGCACATCTCCGACTGGGAGCTCGCCAGGTACTTTGAGATCATCTGAAGGAAGGGGTTAGGGGATAGGGGATAGTGAAGAGGCCGACACAGTCGGCCGTTCCGACTCCCTTCCTACTATCCCCTATCCCCTATCCCCTATCCCCTATCCCCTAACCCCTAACCCCTTTCCCAACGGTTTCCCATGACGCTCCAACGCACCATTTCCCCCGTCGACGGCCGAGTGTACGTCGAGCGCACGCTCGCCACCCCGGTGCAGGTCGATGCCGCCCTCGAGAGCGCGCGGCTGGCCGAGCGCGCCTGGCGCGCGGTGCCGATGGCCGAACGCGCCGCGATCCTCGGGCGTTTCTGCGACGCCTTCGAGTCGCACGGCGACGCGATCGCCGAGGAGCTGACCTGGCAGATGGGCCGGCCGATCCGCTACTCGCCGAGCGAGGTGCGCGGCACGCTCGAGCGTGCGCGGCACATGATCGCCATCGCGCCCGAGGCGCTCGCCGACATCGACGTGGGTCCCAAGGCGGGCTTCCACCGCTTCCTGCGCCGCGAGCCGCTCGGCGTCGTGTTCACGGTGGCGGCCTGGAACTACCCGTACCTGATCGCCGTGAACAGCGTCGTGCCGGCGCTCATGGCGGGCAACGTCGTGGTGCTCAAGCACTCGGCCCAGACGCCGCTCTGCGCCGAGCGCTTCGAGGAGTGCCTGCGCGAAGCCGGCCTGCCCGAGGGCGCCTTCCAGGCGCTGCACCTGAGCCACGCGGACACCGAGCGCGTCATCCGTGATCCGCGCGTGGACTTCGTCGCGTTCACGGGCTCGGTCGCGGGGGGGCATGCCGTGCAGCGGGCGGCGGCCGATCGCTTCATCGGCACGGGACTCGAACTCGGCGGCTGCGACCCGGCCTACGTTCGCCACGACGCGAACCTCGCCCACGCGATCGAGAACCTCGTGGACGGCGCGTACTTCAATTCCGGGCAGTCGTGCTGCGGCATCCAGCGGGTGTACGTGCACGAGCGGCTCTACGATGCATTCGTCGAGGGCTGGGTGGAACTCACGCGCAAGTACGTGCTCGGCAGCCCGGTCGACGCGGACACCACGCTCGGCCCGGTGGTGCGCACGGCCGCGGCGGAGGAGATCCGCAAGCAGGTCGCGGCCTCGGTGGCGGCGGGCGCACGTGCCGTCATCGACGAGAAGGCATTCGGCGCGAGCAAGGCGGGCACGCCCTACCTCGCGCCGCAGGTGCTGCTCGGCGTCGACCACTCGATGCCCGTGATGCGCGAGGAAATCTTCGGGCCCGTGGCCGGGATCATGAAGGTCGCCTCGGACGAGGAGGCGGTGCGGCTGATGAATGACAGCGCGTTCGGCCTGACCGCCGCGATCTGGACGGCGGACGAGGAAGCCGCGCTCGCCATCGGCGACCGGGTGCAGACCGGCACGTGGTTCATGAACCGCTGCGACTACCTCGACCCGGCGCTCGCGTGGGTGGGTGTGAAGGACTCCGGTCGCGGCTGCACGCTGTCCGCCATCGGGTACGAGCACCTGACGCGGCCTAAGTCCTTCCACCTTCGCGTTCAGGCTTGACGCTCAGGCGAGGGCTCGACACACGGCGCCTGAGCGAGTCTTCCGCAGAGCCGGAAGACTCGCACGGCGCAAGTAGCGCCCACCGACGCCGGACGAGACTCTGGAAGTGGGTGGTCGCTTAATGCGGCGTGCGAGTCGTCGCGCTTTGGCGAGGACTCGCTCAGCCGCGGGCTGTCAGGCGGTGATTCGGGTTCGTTTCCGGCGAGCATGTTTTCTTCGCGAGCCGGAAACGAACCCGAATCACCGCCCTTGCACTGTCCGTGGCCGCTGCGGGCTCCGGTGAACACAACAGCGACGCAGAGAGCGTCGCGGAGACGAGCACATGACGACGACATTGAAGGGCAACTGGAACTACCCGACCCTGGTGCGCTTCGGCGCCGGCCGCATCGTGGAACTGCCCGACCACTGCAAGGCGCTCGGCATGCAGCGGCCGCTGCTGGTGACGGACGCGGGCCTCGCCGCGCTGCCGATGATCGCCAGCGCGCGGAAGACCTGCCGCGACGCCGGCCTCGAGTGCGAGGTGTTCTCGGACGTGCAGGCGAATCCGGTCGAGGCCAACGTGACGGCGGGCGTCGCGGCCTATCGCCGCGGCGGGCACGACGGAGTCATCGCCTTCGGCGGCGGCAGCGCGCTCGACACCGCCAAGGCCATTGCGCTGATGGTGGGCCAGACGCGCCCGATCTGGGACTTCGAGGACCGCGAGGACTGGTACACGCGCGTGAACGTCGCCGGCATGGCGCCCGTGGTCGCGGTGCCGACCACCGCCGGAACCGGCTCCGAGGTCGGGCGCGCCTCGGTCATCACCGACCTGCGCGACCACACCAAGAAGATCATCTTCCACGCGAAGATGATGCCGGGCATCGTGCTCGAGGATCCGGAGCTCACCGTCGGCCTGCCTGCGCACATCACCGCGGCGGTCGGCATGGACGCGCTCTCGCACAACCTGGAGGCCTACTGTGCGCCCGGGTATCACCCGATGGCGGAGGGCATCGCGGTCGAGGGCATGCGGCTCATCAAGGAGTTCCTGCCGCGCGCGGTCAGGAACGGGGCCGACGTGGAGGCGCGCGCGCACATGCTGGTCGCCTCCTCGATGGGAGCGACGGCGTTCCAGAAGGGCCTCGGCGCGATGCACAGCCTGAGCCACCCGTGCTCCGCCAACCTCGACACCCACCACGGCCTCACCAACGCCGTGGTCATGCCCTACGTGCTCGAGTGGAACCGCGCGGCGCTGGAGGACAAGTTCGTGCGGCTCGCCGCGTGGCTCGGCCTCGCCGAACGCTCATTCGAAGGCGTGATGCGCTGGGTGCTCGACCTGCGGCGCGAGATCGGCATCCCGCACACGCTGGCCGAGATCGGCGTACACGAAGAGCACGCGCGGCCGTTCGCACCGCAGGCGTTCGCCGACCCCTCGACGGGCGGCAATCCGCTGCCGATGACGACGGACGACTTCGAGCAGCTCTACCTGAACTGCATCAGGGGTGAGCTGAAGGCGGCCTGAGCTCAGCCGCCCAGCAGCTGCCGGCGCGACACCACCGGAGCGGGCGGCGGCTCCTCGACCTGGAAGAGCGCCTCCGTCACGGCTTGGGCCGCGACCTGCGCCGCCTCGTGGTCGGTGAACTCGAGCATCGTCGAGAACAGCGAGCAGCTGCCGACGAGGCCCACGTCGTGCAGTTCCGTCACCATGAAGTCGTAGGCCCCCGACGGGAGCGGCAGGCGCACGGTTCCATCGCTCACCCAGACCTTCAGGTCCTCGGGCGAGGGCAGCACCATCAGGTTCATGAACCACGGCGTGACCATCACGCCGATCTGCCGTCCGTCGTGCTCGCGGAAGCCGACCGCCTCGACGGCGAGCGTCGGATTGTAGATCGGCAGGCCCTTTACCTTGAGCGCCGCGCGCCGATAGGCATTGGCGAGGTTCTGCACCGCGTCGTCGGTCGAGAGCGTGGCGCTGCCGATCACCATGAACTTCGACTTGTCGGTCGCGCAGTTCGGGCAGTTCCAGGTGTCGGGCAGCAACCGGAACGGCGTGCCCGGCGCGATCTGCCGCTCTTCGTCGCCGAGCGCCGGGTCGTACACCCACCAGCACACGCCGCACTCGAGACGCGTATCGTCGGCGATCCGCGAGCCGTCGCCGAGATAACTGCCCTCGAAGACCTCGCTCATGACGCGAAGGCCGCGAGGATCTCGGCGAGGCGCTCGGCGGAGTCCTCGAAGTCCTCCTTCGCCGCCAGCACGGACACCGGCACGCCGCCGATCTCGAGCGTGTCGAGGATCACGTTGCCCATGCCGTTGACGTACTGCACCGCCCAGACGTGCCGGAGGCCGGTTCCGAACACGCGCGAGCTGCCGTAGCCGCCCGAGCGGATCACGAGCGGAATCTGCCCGAGCACCCGGGTCAACACCTCGGCATCCACCTCGGTCATCGGCAGCAGCGTGAAGTTGATGATGTGGTTCTCCGCGCCCGGCTGATACCTGGTCGAGCGATCGAGCAGCTCGGCGAGGAGGTACGGCGCGTTCATCGCGCCCTGTGGCATCTGCTTCGGGATCTCGATCGTGTCGCGCGGCAGTTCCTGCGCCGCCTGCAGGATCGGCTGCGGCACGGCGCCGGCGTCGATCCATTCGTGGGTCGTGCCATCCGCGTTCGTGGACTCCAGGCGCCAGACGCCCGGGAGCACCGACTCGACCACGCGCCAGAACGCATCCCCGACGCCGACCTTCGCCCAGACGTTGCCCTCGCCGAGCATGTCGGCCACGGTGGCCTTGTCCGACTCGTCGAGGCCGCTCAGGTCGAAACGCCGTGGCGGCGCACTGGGCGCGTCGATGCGGCGCTTCAAGTCCGCGACCAGTTCTTCCATGACCGCGCGCGCGGCCGGGGTGAGCTGGTCGGCCGCCAGCGCCTGGCGCGCCGGCCGGACGAGGCCGGTGGGCATGCCGATCAGGCGCAGCTGATCGTCTTCGACGGCCTCCACCGGGGCTGCACCGGGGACCTTCGGATGCCAGACGAGCACGTGTTCGGTCATGCGTTTCCTCCAATCTCCGGGGTCGACGCCGCGCCTGCGGGCGCCAGCAGTCGATCGCAGGCCTGCGCGAACACCGGCCAGTCGCGCATGCGCGCCACCAGCTCGGCGGGCTGTCCGTCGCGCATGCAGACGACGGCGGGCGTGACGACGACGCCGTACTTCGCCATCAGCACGGCTTCGTCGCGGCGGTCCACGAGGCCGACACGCAGCCGGCCCTGGTAACCGGTCGCCAGCTCGCGCACCACGACGGCCACGTCGAGGCCTTCCGGCCGCGTGGCCACGTCGCCCGTGAAGAACAGCAGGGCGCGCGGGTTGCGCGCCAGGAAATCGTCGACATCCGCCTTGCGCAGCACGTCGCAGGACGGATGCGAGGCCAGCGCCTCGATCACGTCGCTCATTTCGCGTCCCCTTCCTTCGCCTCGCCGTCGCGCCCGCGCGCAGCCCGGATCGCCAGGAAGCGCTCGTCCCCGACGCGGCACGCCTGGTCCGCCGATGGCCGCCCGGACTCGTAGCGTTCCTGCCGGAGTGCGCCGATCACCACGTCGCGCTCCGGGCCTCCGGTGCGCTCGCGCACCTCGACGCCCCAGCGGCGCAGCTCTTCGACGCCGAGTTGCAGGGCGGCGGGCACCTGCGCCTGCACCTGCGCGGTCAGGCTGCCGCCGTAGTCCGCAAGCTGCACCGGCTTGATGCCGACCACGGTGAAGTGCCCGGGCTTGTGGTTGAGCAGCTCGAGGCTCGCGAGGATGTCGTTCACGCCCACCTGGTGCAGACTCATCTTGTTGCCGCCCATCAAGGCCGGCACCTCGTCGTCGCGTGCCACGATCAGTGCGCCGGGCTCGCCGCGGTGGGCGACCGCATCGAACAGCAGGATGTGCGTGGCGTCGAGCAGCAGCGGCACGAGCGCGAGGCCGAGCGTGCCGCCGTCCATGATCTCGACGTCCGGCGGCAGGTCCCAGGCGGCGCCCAGGGCCTCGACGCAGCGCACGCCGAAACCCTCGTCGGCCCACAGCAGGTTGCCGACGCCGAGCACCACGATGCGGCGTTGCGGATCGAGTGAATCTTCATTCATGTCGTCGGTCGTCCCTGCGGTCCAGTCCGGACCACGTCCAAAAGTATAACGGGACAGCGGGAGTCCGGGGCGTACGGCCCCTCGTCCCGCTGTCCCGTATGCTCAGTTCCGGCCCGGGCCTGCGCCCGAGTGCCTCAGCGGAAGAACCTCCAGCCGCTCACCATCGCGCTCACGGCGGTCTGGCGATGCGTCATGTCCTCGCGGATGGCCATGTACATGTGCGCCATCGAGAAGATGATCACGACCCACATCGCGACGTGGTGCCACATGCGCACGGTCATCGACTCGCCGAGCAGCGGGAACACCCAGCCGAACAGGGTGTACCACAGGGTCTGCACGCCCGCCTGCTCCGCGTACAGGGCGAACCCCGTCAGCAGCAGCACGATCAGCGGCAGCATGAACATGGCGAACATCGCGAACTGCGCGAGCGGGTTGTGGCCGATGTACTCCTTGGGCTTGCCGATGAAGAGGTACCAGACCACCTCGGCGAACATCTCCTTCCACCACCCGATGTTCCAGAACGGGATGTAGAAGATCTGGCGCGCGTGATGGCCACCCACGATGAAGGCATACAGGCGCAGCACGAACGCCACGCCCAGGATCATTCCCGCCGCGAAATGCGTGAAGCGGATCCAGCCGAACAGGTACGCATCGTAGGCCTCGCCGCCGATGGATGGCGGCGGAGAGCCGATGAAGTACCCGGACACGCACAGCACGATGATGGCCAGCATGGTCACCCAGTGCCAGATGCGGATGCCCGCGGTGTACACGTACACGGGGCCGGGTTGCACCCCGGCGGCCGGCATGATCGCCTCGCCGAAGTGCCCCGCCCGTACGCGCGCCTCGGGCGGCGTCGAAGAGAGATATTTCTCGCTCATGACATCCCTCCTCAGCGGACCTTGACGCTCGTGAGCTCGTTACCCTCCATGTCGAGCACGTGCGTAGCGCACGCCAGGCACGGGTCGAAGCTGTGGATCGTGCGCAGGATCTCGAGCGGCAGGTTCGGGTCGTGCATCGGCGTGTCGAGCAGCGCCGCTTCGTATGCACCGATCTTGCCGGCCGGGTCACGCGGGCTCGCGTTCCAGGTGGTCGGGACCACGCACTGGTAGTTCTTGATCTTCTTGTCCTCGATGTCGATCCAGTGCGCCAGCGCACCGCGCGGGGCCTCGACGAAGCCGACGCCCTGCGCGGACTTCTTCCACGTGCTGGGCTCGAAGTTCGCCATGTTGGCCGTTGCCGTGTCGCCCGCCTTGATGTTGGCGATGAGCTTCTGGTACTCGCCCTTCAGCTTGTAGGCCGCCCACTGGCACTCGAGGCCGCGGGCCGCCGTGCGCCCGAGCGTCGAGAACAGAGCCGTGACCGGCACGCCGAGCTGGCCGAGCACTGCGTCCACCGGGCCCTTGATGTCGTCCTGGCCTTTCACGTAGCCGATGACGAAGCGGGCGAGGGGGCCCACTTCCATCGCGTGGCCCTTCCAGCGCGGCGCCTTGACCCAGGAGTACTTGGACGCCTCGTCGACGTTCTCGATGGCGGTCTTCGTGCCCTTGGCGTTGCCGATCTCGAAGTTCGGCACCGTCTCGCCCTTGAGCGGGTGCAGGCCGGCGGCCTCGTCGGCGTACTTGTACCAGGAGTGCGTCACGAACTCCTGCACCTCGTCTTCCTTCATCAGGTCGACCGGCAGCACTTCGTTCAGGTTGCCGTCGATGATCACGCCCGCCGGCAGCATCATGTTGCCCGGGCTGTAGTCGTTCGCCGACTTCGGCAGGTCGCCGTAGGACATCAGGTACCTCGACGACAGGCCGCCGCCGATGCCCGCCCAGTCCTTGTAGAAGGAGGCGATGGCGAGCAGGTCGGGGATGTAGACCTGGTCGATGAACTCGATCGTGCGGTCGATGATCCGCCCGACCATGTTCAGGCGTTCCATGTTCACCGCGCCGACCGCGCCGGCCGCGTTGAGGTTGATCGGCGACGGCGCGCCGCCCACCAGCCAGTTCGGGTGCGGGTTGCGGCCGCCGAAGATGGTCTGGATCTTGACGATCTCCTTCTGGAAGTCGAGCGCCTCGAGGTAGTGCGCGACGGCCATCAGGTTCGCTTCGGGCGGCAGCTTGTACGCCGGGTGGCCCCAGTAACCGTTGCGGAACGGTCCGAGCTGTCCCGACTCGACGAACTTCTTCAGGCGGTTCTGCAGGTCGCGGAAGTAGCCGGGCGAGGACATCGGCCAGCTCGAGATCGACTGCGCCAGCTCGGAGGTGGCCTTTGGATCCGCCGAGAGCGCACTCACCACGTCCACCCAGTCGAGGGCGTGCAGGTGGTAGAAGTGCACGAGGTGGTCCTGCGAGTACAGGGCCAGGTGCATGATGTTGCGGATCGTGTTCGCGTTCTCGGGGATCTCGATGGCGAGCGCGTTCTCGACGCACCTCACCGAGGCGAGCGCGTGCACGCCCGTGCACACGCCGCAGATGCGCTGCACGAAGGCCCACGCGTCGCGCGGGTCACGGCCGCGGAGGATGACCTCCAGGCCGCGCCACATCGTGCCGGTGGACACTGCGTTGCGGATGACGTTGTTCTCGTCGACGTTCACCTCGATGCGCAGGTGTCCCTCGATGCGCGTGATCGGATCGACGACGACACGCGTGCCCGAGTTGTCGAGCTGAAAGCCGTTGGGGGTTGCAATGCTCATTTTTCAGTTCTCCACTCGGTCAACCGGCCCGTTTTTCCGAATCGGCAGCCGGTGAATTGGGTTTCACCTTGGCCTGGCGCAGGGCCGTGAGGCCCGCATGCGCGGCGATTCCGACGCCCACGATGGCCGCCGCCGTACCGCCGATCTTGTCGGCAGTCGCTTCGGCGCCGAACTGCGGGAACGTCTCGAGCCGCTCGTAGAAAGGCCCGTTGTCCCAGAAGTCGGGCTCGGAGCAGCCGAGGCAGCCGTGGCCGGAGCCGATCGGGAAGGACACGCCTTCGTTCCAGCGCGTCGTCGAGCAGGCGTTGTACGTCGTCGGTCCGCGGCACCCGACCTTGTACAGGCAGTAGCCCGCGCGCGAGCCGTAGTCGTCGAACTGCTCGGCGAACTGGCCGGCGTCGAAGTGGCCGCGGCGATAGCACTTGTCGTGCACGCGCTGGCTGTAGAACATCAGCGGGCGACCCTGGCGGTCGAGCGCGGGCAGCTCGCCGAAGGTCACGTAGTAGGTGATGACGCCGGTCATGACCTCGGCGATCGGCGGGCAGCCCGGCACCTTGATGATCGGCTTGTCCTTGATCACCTTGTGGATCGGGGTGGCCTGCGTCGGATTGGGCTTGGCGGCCTGCACGCAGCCCCACGAGGCGCAGGAGCCCCAGGCGATGACGGCGGCGGCGTCGGCGGCGACGTGCTTGAGCTTGTCGACGAACGGCTTGCCGCCCGGGATGCAGAACGTGCCGTCGTTGCCGAGCGGCGGGTTGCCCTCGACCGCGAGGATGTACTGGCCCTTGTAGTCGCGCATCACGTCTTCGATGCACTGCTCGGCCTGGTGGCCCGCGGCGGCCATGATCGTGTCGTCATAGTCGAGCGAGACCATGGACAGGATCACGTCCTTGGCGAGCGGGTGCGCGGAGCGAATGAAGCTCTCGGTGCAGCAGGTGCACTCGAGGCCGTGCAGCCACAGCACCGGCACGCGCGGCTTGGTCTCCATCGCGTGGGCGATCCGGCCCGCGAACGAGGGCGCAAGTCCGAGAGATGCGGCACTCAGCGAACAGAACTTCATGAAGTTGCGCCGCGAGATGCCCTGGCGGCGGATCAGCTCATAGAAAGTCTCTTGACGACCCATGTCGCACTCCCGTTGGTTGTGTCTTTGTGCCGGCCGAACGCCCTTGACGGATCGGCCCGCGAATTGCAGCGCCGATGGTCTGCCCCGACCGGCCGAAGCGGCAATCGTAGATTTACTTAGGATCCGGCGTGCAGGCGTGGCATTCGGCCCGTGGCATGAGGCCGGTCACCGCGAGCCCGTCCGGCTCACCACCCACCGGCAGGGCCTGCTGCACCGCAGCATCCGAGGTGTCGAGCCGCAGCACGGCGTCCCCCATGGTGGCCGCCACGTAGACGCTGCGCCCGTCCGGGGAGACCAGCAGGCCGACGGGCAGGACGCTGCCGGCCGCGATCCGGGCGTAGGGGCGGTCGGTCGCGCCGGGGGCCAGCGGCACGTCGATCCTGCGCCGTCGCAGCACGCGCCGGGTGGCGGTCTCGAGCACGACGAGTTCGCTCGATCCGGCGCAGGTCACGAACGCCTTGCGGCCGTCCGGGGCCATGGCGATGCGGATTGGGATGCCTGGCAGCTCGATCCGGGCGGTCACCTCCAGCGTGTGCGCCCCGACGATCGCGATGTGCCCGGCCTCGCGTGCACCGACCCAGATCTCCCGGCCGTCCGGGGTGATGGCGATGGCCTCGGAGCCACGACCCGTCGCGACGTCCGCGAGCTTGCGACCCGCTGCGAGGTCGAGCGCGGTCATCGAGCCGGAGCCGATGTTCGCAACGTAGGCCCGTGCGCCGCCGGGAGCCACGGCGACCATGTGCGAGACCTCCTGCCCGGTCGCGATGGCCTGCACGATGCGGCCGCTCGAGGGCTCGACCACCAGCAGGTGTCGCGAGCCTTCGGTCGTCACCGCGATGCGGTCGGGGGCAAACCACGCCACGCCGTGGGGGCGGGTGTGCGGAGCGAGGTCGATGCGCCGGACCTCGCGTGGCTGCTCGAGGTCCACGATGCTGAGCGTCGAGCCGGGCACCTCGCGCGTTCCGTAGTTCGAGACCACGGCCAGCTGGCCGTCGGGCGCGACGCTCACCTCGTGTGGCGCGTGGCCGAGGGGGACCGTTGCGAGACGCAGGGCGGAGCCTGGATCCACGAAGTCGAGGGCGTTGTCAGACTTCCGCACCACGAGCAGCGTTTCCGCGGCAACGTCCGGGCCGGGCAGCAGGGCAGCCGTCAGCAGCAGACCGACCCACGCCTTGTTCATCCCGTGATCCCCGTCAGCCCCAGCGCAGCAGCTTCGCGAGCCGCGCGTCCGTCCAGCGGTCCGGCAGGCGCGAGATCCAGCGCTGCATTCCCGAGTCCGCGCCCATGCAGTAGCGCGTGCCGCACCGACTTCTGCGCCAGTTCGTGCATGGAGTTCAGCAGCCCTCCATAGGTCCCGACCAGTCCCGGCGGCGGTGCGCGCATGGTCTGGTCGAATTCGGTGAGGCCCTTCTGCCAGATGTCGGTCGCAATCGTGCCGGGCTCCAGCAGCGACACCTCAATGCCCCAGGGCCGCAATTCGCGGCGCAGCGAATCGCTGAACGCTTCCATCGCGTGCTTCGACATCGCGTAGGGACCGAGGCCCGGCATGGCGATGAACCCCGCGACGGACCCGGTGGTGAGGATGCGGTCGCGCGCGATCCTGAGCAGCGGGATGAACGCTCGCGTGACCGCGAGCTGGCCGACGACGTTGATCTCGAGCTGGCGTCGCAGGTCGTCGGTGGTGACGAACTCGAGCGGGGCAGCCACCGAGATGCCGGCGTTGTTGAAGAGGCCCCATAAGCCGCTCGAACCCGTCGCCGCCGCGATGTGCTCGACCGCGGCGGGACCGGTCATCCGATGTGCTCCTCCCGAACGGGGAATCAGGTGGTGGCGGGCCAGGCGCGCTCGATTATGGCACCGCAATCCACGCCGCGCGGCAGGGCTCCGAAATTGTAGTGACCGGCCGGCGCGAGGCGCGAGCGACAGTAGGCATCGCTCACGGAGTTCGGTGCGTGCTGCAGCAACAGCGCGGCCTGCAGCGCCAGCGCCATCCGGTCCGCCACGTTCCGGGCGCGGTACTCGGCCTCGACCGGGTCGCGCAGGTCCTTCGCCAGCGCCGCCACGTGTGCATCGAGCGCGGCATCGGCGCCACGCGCCTTGCCTAGCTCCGCGAAGTACGCGTCCACCGAGGCCGGGCTCTTCTGCATGGCGCGCAGCACGTCGAGGCACTGCACGTTGCCGCTGCCCTCCCATATCGCGTTCACAGGCGATTCGCGGAACAGCCGCGGCATCATGCAGTCTTCCATGACGCCGCTGCCGCCGATGCACTCCATCGCCTCGCAGGCGTGGGCCGGCGTGCGCTTGCAGATCCAGTATTTCCCGACGGGCACGGCGAGGCGCACGAGCAGGTCCTCGTGCTGGTCCGTGCGGCGATGGTCCATCGCGCGGGCCATGCGCAGCGTGAGTGCGAGCGCGGCTTCCTGCTCGAGCGCGAGGTCGGCGAGCACGTTCCTCATCAGCGGCTGGTCGATGAGTCGAGCGCCGAAGGCCGAGCGCAGGCTGCAGTGGTGCACGGCCTGCGCGACCGCCATGCGCTGGCCGGCGCTCGAACCGATCATGCAGTCGAAGCGGGTCATGGCGACCATCTCGATGATGGTGCGCACGCCGCGGCCTTCCTCGCCGACCATCCATGCGAGCGCGCCGCGCAACTCCGTCTCGCTCGAGGCGTTCGAGGCGTTGCCCATCTTCTTCTTGAGCCGGAGCACCTGCAGCGCGTTCTTGCTGCCGTCGGGCCGCCAGCGCGGCAGCAGGAAGCAGGAGAGGCCGCCCGGGGCCTGCGCGAGCACCAGGAACGCGTCGCACATCGGCGCCGAGACGAAGTACTTGTGGCCCACCAGCTCGTAGGCCTCGCCGGGGCCCGCGGCACCGACCGGGTACGCACGCGTGGTGTTGCTGCGCACGTCCGAGCCGCCCTGCTTCTCGGTCATCGCCATGCCCACGGTGATGCCGGTCTTCTGCTCGACCGGTACGTTGCGCGGATCGTAGCTGCGCGCGGTGATTCTCGGTTCCCACTGCGCGGCGAGGCCCGGTTGCAGTCGCAGCGCGGGAACCACGGCGAACGTCATCGTCACCGGGCAGCCGTGGCCAGCCTCGACCTGCGAGTGCAGGTAGAACTTCGCGGCGCGCGCCACGTGGGCGCCCGGCTTCGGGTCGGACCAAGGCGAGCAGTGCAGGCCGTGCTCGATGGCCGTGCTCATGAGCGCGTGATAGGCCGGGTGGAACTTCACGAGGTCCACGCGATTGCCGAAGCGGTCGTGGCTTTCGAGCTCCGGCTGGAACCTGTTGGCCTGGTTGCCGAGGTCGAGGTAATCGGTCCGTCCGATGCGTGCGCCGAACGCGTCGAGTTCAGCGCCCGCCCATGCCGCGCCTTCCCGCGCCACGCCTTCGCGCAGCGCCGCGTCGGTGGCGTAGAGGTTGTAGTCCTGCAGTTCCCGCGCGACGTTGATGACCTCGTGCGTCTCGGCCAGGAAGTCCGATGGGCGGGAGTCGGCGGTGTGCATGTCCATGGTCAAGGCCTCGTGGGGGAGTTGAACTGTCGCCAGAGGGCGCGACCGAGCTGGTCGTGCTCGCGCACGGCGGCTGCGAGCGCCTGCCGTTCGCCGACGTCGACGAGGGGGGCCGGCAGCAGCGGGTCGAATACGAGCAGGCGGATGGCGTCGTTTCCGAGTTCGTAGGCTTCCCGCGCGGCGGTCTCGGCGTCCAGCGAGACGCTGCGGGCGCGCCACCGCGCGAGGGCGTCGCGGGTGGACCGGTAGCGGGCGGTGAGTTCCTCGCCGTCCCAGAGGCCGCGCGCGCGTGCCTCGCGCCTTGGGTCGAAATCCGTGGCGACGAATACGGCAGCCGCCGCGTCGAGGCCGAGCTTGTGCAGGCGCTCACGGACCTCGCGCACCCCGCCGACGAGATTGTCCGGGCGCACGTAGAGGCCGCGGTCGAGTTCGCGCAGCCCGAGCATGGCGAGCGCGCGGTCGCGAGCGCGGAGCGCGACCCGGTTGCTGCGTCCGAGCGCCCCGACGTGGACCGCGATCCAGCCGCCGGTCCACGCCCGCAAGCGCTCTTCGGCCCGGCGCCAGGTCGCGACGTCCTCGGCGAGGGGGGCGGCCCGCGGACCGAGCCGGTAAGCACCGCGTCGGGTCGGCTCGACCAGTCCTTCCGCGGCAAGCCGCACGAGGGCGACCCGCACGCTCCCCTCGCGGATGCCGAAGAGCGCGCAGCCCGCGATCAGTTCACACGCCGACTGGCCCTCACCCTCGGTGGCGAGGAGCAGGTTCAGGATCAGGCTGCGCGGGGTGGCTTGCAGGTTCATTACGCACGATGAACAATAATAGCGAGTACCGTAATATTACGCTGCGCGGCAGCATCCGTCTATTGCTGAAACTGCGTGAATGCTGGGTGCCGTCGCGTTTCAGCTGAACGCTTCCGGCCGGTTGGTCCGCTGCCGAGGTGACCCACGAGGTGGTCTCTGTCACAGGGTCATGCGCACTGCCGATGCGCATGCCTCATGCGCATGATCCATGCGCACAACAGGGGAAATGAACACCTCGTCGCCGGAACCCGCCTGTCCGCCAGGCCTCTACGTTTCCGCGGCAACGTCCCCGGCGCGTGGGATCGAAAGGGAGCTGCGCTGTCTGCCGAGCTCATCGAAATTGGCAGGGTCCAGCCAGCTCCGGTAAGCCGCGTCGATCCCCGGCCATTCCGCGTCGATGATCGAATACCAGGCCGTATCGCGGCTGCGGCCCTTGTAGACCACGGCCTGGCGGAAGACCCCCTCGAACGTGAACCCGAGGCGTACGGCCGCGCGGCGCGAGGCGTCGTTCAGCGCGTCGCACTTCCACTCGTAGCGGCGATAACCGAGATCGAAGGCCTGCTTCATCATCAGGTACATCGCCTCGGTGGCGGCGGCGGTCCGCTGCAGCAGCGGCGAGTACTGCAGGTGGCCGACCTCGATGCTGCCATTGGCGGGGTTGGTGCGCAGGTAGGAGGCCACGCCGACGGCGAGGCCGGTCGCCCCGTCCACGATCGCGAAGAACAGCGGGTCATCGGACGCCTGCTTCGCCTCCAGCCACGACCGGTAATCGGCCGGCGAGGCAAACGGGCCGACCGGCAGGTAGGTCCACATGCGTCCTTCGCGGTCGAGGGCGTTCGCGGCCCAGAGCTCGGTGGCGTGCCGCGCGGGATCGACGGGCTCGATGCGGCAGTAGCGTCCAACCAGCGCCGCGCGCGGCGGCCGCGCCCGCGGCGCCCACCCGGGTACCTCGGTGCCGATCGGCTGGCCCAGCTCGTTCACGCGCGTGCTCATTTCCGGGGGCGCTCAGGTCGTCGCGAACTGCAGTGCGGCGAGCCTCGCGTACAGCTCGTTGCCGCGCACCAGCTCGCCGTGCGTGCCCTGCGCGACGATGCGACCCTCGTCCATGACCACGATGCGGTCGGCCTCGAGCACCGTGGCGAGGCGGTGCGCGATGACGATCGTGGTGCGGCCGCGCATCAGCCGCTCGAGCGCCTCCTGCACCAGGCGCTCGCTCTCGGCGTCGAGCGCACTGGTGGCCTCGTCGAGCAGCAGGATGGGCGGGTCGCGCAGGATGGCGCGCGCGATCGCGATGCGCTGGCGCTGCCCGCCCGAGAGGCGCGTGCCGCGCTCGCCGAGGAAGGTGTCGTAGCCCTGTGGCAGCCGCGCGATGAATTCGTCGGCCGCGGCGGCGCGCGCGGCGACCTCTGTCTCCGCATCACTCGCGCCCGGCATGTTCGTAGCGGATGTTCTCGCGCGCACTCGCCGCGAACAGCACGGTGTCCTGTGGCACCAGGCCGATGCGACGTTGCACGGCCTGCGGGTCGGCCCGGGCGATGTCCACGCCGTCGATCAAGATACGCCCCCGTGCGGGGTCGTAGAAGCGCAGCAGCAGCTGGAACACCGTGCTCTTGCCGGCGCCCGACGGACCGACGAAGGCGACGGTCTCGCCGGGACGGATCGCGAGGTCGACGTTGGCCAGCGCCCGGGTTTCGGGTCGCGACGGGTAGGAGAACGTGACGCGCTCGAATCGGATCTCACCCCGGCCGGGCTCGGGCAGCGGCACGGGCTCGAGGGGACTGACGATGACCGGTTCGGCGTTCTTGAGCTCGACCAGCCGCTCCATGGCGCCCGCCGCCCGCTGTATCTCGCCCCACATCTCGCTGAGCGACGCGGTCGCGATCGCGACGTAGACGGCGTAGAGCAGGAACTGGCTCAGCTGCCCGCCGGTCATCGCGCCGCGGATCACGTCGTGGGCGCCCACCCACAGCACGAAGGTGACTCCGCCGAAGATCAGCATGGTCGCGAGCGCGGTGAGCGACGACCGCACCCGCGTGCGCTGCACGGCGGCCTGGAACGAGTCTTCCACGGCGGCGCCGTAGCGCCGCGCATTCTGCTCCTCGAGCGTGAACGCCTGCACGGTCTGGATGGCGTTCAGCGTCTCGTCGGCGAGGCCGCTGGTGTCGGCGATGCGGTCCTGCGAGGCGCGCGAGAGCTTGCGCACGCGGCGCCCGAGCACCACGAGCGGCACGATCATCACCGGGATCAGCACCAGGATCAGCGCGGTGAGCTTGAGGCTCGTGACGGCGAGCATGACGAGACTGCCCACGATCGTGATCGAGGAGCGCAGCGTGATGGACAGGTTCACGCCCGCGATGGACTGCACCAGCGTGGTGTCGGCCGTGAGGCGCGACAGCACCTCGCCGATGCGCGTCACTTCGAAGAAGGCCGGGTCCATGCGGATGACGCGGCCGTACACCGCTTCGCGCAGGTCCGCCACCACGCGCTCGCCGAGCCAGGTGACGAGGTAGAAGCGCAGCGCCGCGAATACGCCGAACACGCCGGCGGCGGCCATGAACGCGACGAAGTAGCGATTGATGGTCTCGTGGCTGCGGAGTCATGCCCTCGTCGATCAGCTGGCGCAGCGCCACCGGCAGCGCGAGCATCGCGGCGGCCGCCACGAGCAGCGCCCCGAGCGCGAGCAGCAGCGTCACCCGGTAGGGTCGCAGGAACGGCAGCAGCGACCGCAGGGGCTCGAGCGAGCGGCTCTTCGGTTGGTCGGGGATGGCGGGATCGGGCATGTGGTCCTCGGGTTGGCAGCGCGAACTCTAGCGCACCCGGGCTGGAGTAATGGCGTGGCGCCTGCGACCATGGAGCATCGACAGTCGCTCACCTCCATCATGTCCTCGACCGGCGCACGCCACCTGCCGCAGGCGAAGCGCAAGGTGCAGCGCCAGCTGCTGCACCGGCCGCCGAATCCCGGGGACGTGGAGGCCGTGACGTGCCACCTCGTGCGCACCTTCACCATCATCGGCAGCCCGGGCTATCCCACCCCGCCCGAGGAGATGCATGCGCGCATCCGCCAGTCCGTGCTGCGCGGCTACCACCCGGCCGGGGTCGTGCGCCAGCTGGTCGCGATCATCGCGAACGGCGATCGCAGCCCGCAGTTGCGCCGCATCACCTGCCCGACCCTAGTCATCCACAGGCGTGCCGACCCGCTGGTGCCCTTCGCCTGCGGCGTGGACACGGCCGTGAAGATCCCGAACAGCCGCCTGGTGGCGATCGACGGGTTCGGCCACGATTTCCCGCCGCAGTTGTTCGAGCGCCTCGCCTCGCTGATTGCCGACCACGCGACGCGCGCGACGGCCTCTCAGGTGGCGGCGAGCGCGGGCCGCCTGCCCGCCCAGGGAAAGGCCGCCTCGAGTTCGTAGGCCAGCTCGAGCAGCGTGCGCTCGTCGCCCGCGCGCGCGGCAAAGTGACTGCCGATGGGCAGGCCCGCCTGCGACCAATGCAGGGGCACGGACATGCCGGGTGTGCCGCTGCCGTTCTGCACCGGCGTGAATCCGAGGTAGCCGAGTGCGTTCGCGTAGTGCACGTCGAACGGCAGGTCCGGTGCCAGCTCGCCGATCCGCGGTGGCGGCTTCGCGAGCACCGGGGTGAGCAGCACGTCGTGCGCCTCGAAGAACGTGGCGACGGTGGCCGAGGACGCCTGCAGCGTGGCCACGGCCGCGTTGAAGCCGTCGCGCCGCTGCAGGAAATAGTCGCGCAGTCCGAGCGTCCAGGGCTCGAGATCCGCGTTGGTGACGGGACGGCCGAGTCGCTTCGCGAGTCCGTCCGCGATGCGTGCGGCGCCGGAGGACCAGTAGAGGATGAAGGCCTCGGCGAACTCACGCTTGGCGAGGGGCAGTGGCGCCACCTCGACCCGGTGTCCCAGTGCCTCGCACTTGCGCGCCGTGTCTTCCAGGGCGGCGCGCACCTCGGGGTCCACGGGCGAGCCCATCATGGTTTCGAGATCGAGGGCGATGCGCAGCCGCCGCGTGGATGGCCCGCCGATCATGCCGTCGGCGGGGTATACCTTGTCGCCGCCGGTGCGCTCGGTGACCGCAAGCCAGCGCGCGCTGTCACGGACGGAGATGGAAACGGCATGGCTCGCGGCGATGTCCACCGGGCCGATGGGCCGGCCGAGCGGGACCGCGCGGCCGCGCGAGGGCTTGAGCCCGAACACGCCGCAACAGGCGGCGGGGACGCGTATCGACCCGCCGCCATCGGTCGCGTGCGCGATGGGCACGACGCGCGCCGCGACCAGCGCCGCGGCACCGCCGGACGAGCCGCCCGGGCTGTGCTCGAGGTTCCACGGGTTGCGCGTCGGGCCGTGCAGCAGCGGCTCCGTCGAGGCCGTGAGTCCGAACTCAGGCGTGCTGCTCTTGCCGAGGAAGACGAGCCCCGAACGCTCGAGCGCATCCACGTACGGGCCCTGGCCGGTCGCCGGTTCGAGCCCGAAGGACCGTGAGCCCGAGTGCGTAGGCAGGCCGCGAACGTCGTCGAGGTCCTTGACGAACGTGGGCACGCCCGCGAACGGGCCGGAGAAGGCGCCGGCAGCGCTCGCGCGGGCCCGGTCGTACGCCTCGGTCACCACCGCGTTGATGCGCGGCTCGACGGCCTCGGCGCGCCTGATCGCCGCTTCGACGGCCTCGCGCACCGACAACTCGCCCCGGGCGATCGCCTCGGCCGTCGCCGTCGCGTCGAGGTCCGCCAGCGGCCCGGGCCCGGTCTTGCCGGCAGCGCCGGATGGACACCCTGCCAGCGCGGCCGCGGCCGGGATCGCGAATGCCGCCTGCAGCAGCTCGCGGCGTGAGAGCTTTTCGTTCATCGGTCCACCCCCTGGCCTGCAAAAGTATCTGCCTCTGGACAAGAACACCAGTTTCCAGTTGTGATGACCGGCCCCGCAGCGTGCAACGAGTAGCCACCGTGAGCGATTGCCGATCCCCCTGGATGGACGACGAACTCGAGATGTTCCGCGAGACGGCGCGGCGGTTCGTCGAGAACGAGGTCGTCCCGAACGACGCGCGCTGGCGCGAGCAGCACCACGTGGACCGCGGGATCTGGAACAAGGCGGGCGAGGTCGGCCTGCTGTGCACCGACATCCCGGCGGAATACGGCGGCCTCGGCGGCGACGTTCGGCACGAGGCCGTGGTGGCGGAGGAGATGAACCGGCGCGGCATCACCAGCGTCGGCCACATGGTGCACAGCATCCTCGCGCACTACGTGCTCAACTACGGCACCGAGGCGCAGAAGCTCGACTGGCTGCCGCGCATGGCGTCGGGCGAACTGGTGGGCGCCATCGCGATGACGGAGCCCGGCGCCGGCTCGGACCTGCAGGCGGTCAAGACCGGCGCCGAGCGCCAAGGCGACCACTACGTGCTGAACGGCTCGAAGACGTTCATCTCGAACGGACTGCACGCCGGGCTCGTCGGCGTCGTCGCCAGGACCGACCCGGCCAGGGGCGCCAAGGGCATCTCGATCATCATGGTCGAGCCGCACGACCTGCCGGGCTACCGGGTCGGGCGGGTGCTCGACAAGATCGGCCAGAACGGCTGGGACACGGCGGAGTTCTTCCTCGACGACTGCCGCGTGCCGGCCGCGAACCTGCTCGGCCCGGCGGAAGGACAGGGCTTCATCCAGCTGATGCGCGACCTGCCCTACGAACGCACGCTGATGGCCGTGGGTGGCGTGGCCGCGATGGAGTACGCGCTCGCGCTCACCGTGGACTACACCCGCAGCCGCAAGGCGTTCGGCCAGGCGCTGCTAGAGATGCAGAACACGCGTTTCAAGCTCGCCGAGGTCAAGACCCAGGTGAACGTGGCGCGGGTGTACGTCGACGACTGCCTGCAGAAGCTGAAGGACGGCAAGCTCGACACCGTCACCGCCTCGATGGCCAAGCTGTGGGTCACGGACACGCAGTGCCGCGTCATGGACGAGTGCCTGCAGCTCTTCGGCGGCTACGGCTACATGCGCGAATACCCGATCTCGCAGCTCTATACGGATGCGCGGGTGCAGCGCATCTACGGCGGCGCCAACGAGATCATGAAGGAAATCATTGCGCGCTCGCTCTGAAGAGAGCGGATAGCGGATAGGGGATAGGGGACAGTGAAGAGGCCGACACAGTCGGCCGATCCGGCTCCTGCACTATCCCCTATCCCCTATCCCCTTCCCTCGTCAGGCCACGGGCATCACGACGAACTCTCCGTCCAGCCGCCCGACGGCCTCTCCCTGGCACTCGAGCGTCACGCTCATGCTCACGCGGGCGGGGCGGCCCTTGGCCAGCGCGGCGACCGCCTTCGCCCAGGCCGCGTCGTCCGGCGGGGCGGCCGTGGCGGTGAACCCCGCGACGATCGGCCGCTCGTAGGACATGCGGTTGCGGCGGATCACCAGCCAGCCGGCCCGGCCCGCGGCGCGCATCCGCACGTACGGCGCGGACCACGCGGCGAGGATCGCGACGGCCGAGGCGCTGCCGCCGATCACCGTGTCGCGGTGGTTGATGTTGGGCTCGAGCGGTGCGTAGATCTCGACGCCGTTGGTCGTCGCGGCGCGCACCTCGACCTGCATCGCGCGCGCGAGCGGGATCCGGTCGTGGAGGTAGCGCTGCAGGTCGCCGGGATTCATGGCGGGCACAAGCGTAGAATCAGCCGGCCGGGATCGCAATTCCAGGGGGCGCCATGACGGACGACATACTGAGCGCGGTGCAGCACCACCCCTTCGTGCAGGGGCTCACGCCCGAGCATTGCCGTACGCTCGCGAGCCTTGCGCGGCGGGTGAGCTTCGACAAGGAAGCGATCATCTTCCCCGAGGGCGACCAGAAGCACGAGTTCTTCCTG
>CAVPMU010000023.1:0-107451 GCA_963706535.1 uncultured Gammaproteobacteria bacterium | reverse complement strand
GCGTTATCAACGCACCCGCCGGGGCGCGCATCGTCATGCCGCCCGACAGCTGCGGTGGCGGAGACGCCAACGCCAGGAAGTGACGCATCAGGGCTGTGCCCGGGGTGGCGGTTCCGGCAGCGTATCGGAACCGTCGATCATCATCCCGGAACCGAGCGATGCGCACCGCCGATCCAACACTGCCGCGAACCGACCCGCCGTCCCCGAGGTCGGGGTGTGCTCGCTATGTGGCGCGCCGCTGCCGCGGTGGACACAGCCGCGGCGCTGGCGGTGGAGCGGATAGCCCCGCTCGGCGTGCCGATGGGTTCTCGGCATGATCCCGCGGCACCTGGAGGCGGAGATCTTGCGGCTGTATCACGCCGAGGGCTGGCGCATCGGCACGCTGTGCCGGCAGCTGCACGTCCACCGCGATACGGTACGGCGCGTTCTGTCGCAGGCTGGCATCGCGCCGCCGCTGCTGGTGCGGCCCTCGATGATCGAGCCGTTCGTGCCCTTCATCCAGGAGACCTTCGCGCGCTTCCCAAGCCTGCGCGCCAGCCGCCTGTATCACATGGTGCGCGAGCGCGGCTACACCGGCAGCGCGGATCACTTCCGGCATCTGATGCGCCGGTTCCGGCCGCGGCCGGTGGCCGAAGCGTACCTGCGCTTGCGCACCTTGGCCGGCGAACAAGGGCAAGTTGACTGGGCGCACTTTGGCACGCTCCCGATCGGTCGCGCCCGCCGACCACTGATGGCCTTCGTGATGGTGCTGTCGTACTCGCGGCATGTGTTCCTGCGCTTCTACCTCAACGCCGCGATGGGCAGCTTCCTGCACGGACACGTGGCCGCCTTCAAGCACTTCAATGCCGTACCAAGAACCCTGCTCTACGATAATCTTCGCAGCGCCGTGCTCGAGCGGCGCGCCGATGCGATCCGCTTCCATCCGACGCTACTGGAGCTGGCGGCCTGGTATCGGTTCCAGCCCCGGCCCGTGGCCGTGGCCCGCGGCAATGAGAAGGGGCGGGTCGAGCGGGCGATCCGCTTCGTGCGCGAGCGCTTCTTTGCCGCCCGGCGCTTTACCGATCTGGCCGACTTGAACGCCCAGGCGCTGGCCTGGTGCGAGGGCGAGGCCGCCGAGCGAGCGTGCCCGGAGGATCGGGAGCGCAGCGTACGCGCCTGCTTCGAGGAGGAACATCCGCGGCTGCTTGGGCTGCCGGCAGAACCCTTCCCCTGCGAAGAACGCCTCGTGGTGCGGGCGGCCAAAACCCCGTACGTGCGCTTTGATCTGAACGACTACTCGATCCCGCACACCCACGTGCGTCGCTCCCTGCAGGTGCTGGCCGGCGTTGACAGCGTACGGGTGGTCGATGGCGCCACGGTGCTGGCCGTGCATCGGCGCAGCTTTGATCGCGGCGCGCAGATCGAGGAGCCCGTGCACATCGAGGCGCTTGCCGAGCACAAGCGTGCGGGACGGGCGCACCGGGCGATCGATCGGTTACATCATGCGGCCCCGAGCGCGGGGGCGTTCTTTGCGCTCGCCGCCGCACGCGGCGTGCATCTGGCCGTGCTCACGCGCGGCCTCCTCGAACTGCTGCAGACCCACGGTGCCGTCGCCCTGGAAAACGCCTTGGTGGCCGCGTTGCGCGCAGATACCGCGCACCTCGGCGCCGTGCGCCACTTCATCGACCTGCACCGCGCACGGCGCGGTCAGCCTCCGCCGATCCCGGTGGCGCTGCCGGACGATCCGCGCGTACGTGCCCTCACCGTGCGCCCCCACCCCCTGGCCGATTACGAACAACTCAGCCGCGAGGCGCCCGATGAGCACTGCCAGATCGACGACACCGAGTAAGCCCCCGCCCGCGGCCACGGCGCTGTCGCTGGAATCCGTGCGAGCGCGTCTGCGACGCGCCAACCTCTACGGACTGCTGGCACAGGCCGAGCAGATCTTGCACGAGCCCTGGCTCGCCCGGGTGCTGGAGATCGAGGAGAGCGAACGCCAGCACCGCAGTCTGCGCCGGCGCCTCGATGGCGCCCGCTTGGGCACCTTCAAGCCGCTGGCCGACTTCGATTACGACTGGCCCAAAGAGCTCGACCGCCAGCTCCTCGATGATCTGATGACCGGCAGCTATTTAACCGATGCCGCCAACGTCATCCTCGTCGGCCCCAACGGCCTGGGGAAAACGATGTTGGTGAAAAACATGCTGCATCAGGCCGTCATGCGCGGCCACACGGCCCGCTTCACGCTCGCCTCCGACATGCTGCATGACCTCGCCGCCCAGGACAGCTCCACCCAACTGACTCGGCGTCTGCGCCGCTACACAACGCCCGACGTGCTGTGCGTGGACGAGGTCGGGTACTTATCCTATGACTCGCGTTACGCAGATCTGCTGTTCGAGGTCATCACCCGCCGCTACCAGCTGCGCTCCACAATCCTGACGACCAACAAGCCGTTCGGCGAATGGAACCAGGTCTTCCCCAACGCCGCCTGCGTCGTCACGCTCGTCGATCGCCTCGTGCATCGCTCTGAGATCCTCACCATCGCCGGCGACAGCTATCGCCTGAAGGAAGCTCACGAGCAGGCCGCGCGGCGTAAAGCGCAACGAACGGGCAAGAAGCCCCCGAAATAATCCCCCATGGAACCCAACGATCTACCCATCGTCGTACTGCCGCTGGAGCTGTCGGACGAGGCGGCCGCCATCCTGGTCGACTTCCTGCACGATCTCACCGCCGCCCTCGAGCGGCACTATGCCGGCCAGCTCCTGCGTCGACAGCAGACCAGACGCCAATCCCAATCCCCGGATCGATCGGACGGCCGCGCCAACACCGACGCATCGCGCTGACAGTCCCGTCGAAACCATCCCCGCTCCAACCCCGCCCCAGACCGGCCACCGCTCAAATCCGCACACCACCGCCAGAAAAAGGCGGATCTACGCAGCCGCTAACAGGGGGCGCCTACCCGAACAACTCTGTGAAAGCCGGCACGGAGGGCGTAGAGATAAAGACTACGCGGAAGCGCGGTGGCGCCGTCGATACGCACGGGGCCCGGGACCAATGGATGTGTGTATTTGTCTACGACGTGGACGTGCAATCCGAGCCGGCGCGAAATCGACGACCGATGACCTTCTCCGAGGTCTATCTTGGACCCGTCACACGAGATGACTTTCGCAAGAACGCTCGGGGTGAGCTAGGTACACGTACCGCAACGCTGCACAAAGAAGGTATCGAAAAGCTCAGACGGCACTGGGTCTATAGGGCCAGCGAGTAATTCGCTCCATTCTTGTAGACGGCCAGTCTTGGTATGGCCGAACACGCGACATCAAAGTAGGCAGCGTCTTTTTCAATTCCGATGCTCTCGTAGCCGACTGCTTCGGCGGCTGCCAGTGTTGATCCAGACCCAGCAAACGGATCAAATACGATCCCCTCGCCCAGCGGCAGTACTCCCTGCACCAAGGTTCGCAGGAATGCCTGCGGCTTCAAGCTTGGATGTGGTGCAAGCGCTCTCTCAGCCTTGTTGGTTGGTGCCGATTGCACCACATCACCAAAGGGCTTGTCCTTCGCTGGCCGGCGGAAACCGCCAGTCTTCCACCGCCGGAGGTTATCTTGGGCCCTGCCGTCAAGCGGCTTTCGAAACATCAGCCAAGGCTCCCACATCGAGCGCGGCATGACACTTACACCGGCGAATTCGTCATGTGCTGCCTTCGGCCTGTCCCCACCGCGCATGGTCATGACAAGGCGCACGAGTTCACCGCGCCGCTCGAGCCCAGCTCGAGCTAATGCGCCGGCAACAATGTAAGACAGTAACGGATTGCTGGCTACGATGACATTCGCACCTGGCACCAGGACGGGGAGCATTGCGCGTCCCCAATCGAAGAAGAATTGATCGAGAGCTTGTAAGTCGCGCTGCGTCAATACCGTGAATCGAGGCAGCGGAGATCGAACCACGCCGTCGAACGACGGTGGAATTCTCCATACACCGCCCTTCCCGAGACGCAGCTTCTCTTGTTGGTCGTGGGAATACTCAAACAGGCCATAGGGCGGGTCAGTTACGACCGCATGGATGGAGTTGCGGTCTCGAGAGCGCAGCCATTCAATGCAATCGGCCTCAAAGAGCAGAGATCTTCCGAATGCGAAGCGTCGCGATGCTGCCTGAGCCGTGGTCCTGATTCGGTCCGTTGACTCACGTACGCCCGACACTCGCCTGAGCGAGTAATGCCCCCGTGCAGCCTTCTTGAAAAGTGCCGGAGTATTTAATCGAAGGTATGATCGAACGCTCGAAGGTGCCGCACGTCCGATGCTTTGTTGTACAGCGTCGACAATTTCTGCGACGGAGGCGCCGTCGGGTCGCATGGCTAGGACGTTGACGATTGCGTCTCTAACTTGTCCAGGACGTGTTTTCGCGGGCATTTGGGGATTCCGGCAAGGCGAGCAGGCGAGATCAAGCGTAAGACGTCCAGACGTCTTTAGCAACTACCGAATTTGCCCCGTATCGCTGGATTCGTTTCTTGAGCTCAGGGCATTTATAGGCACGGCCGCTGCCGCCGTCCAGCGCACAGTTCGTCGCTGGCGGCAAGCAAGCTTTGTTACTCCCGCTCTTGGTGCCTATGTTCTTCGGGTCGCCAACAACGCAAAGCGAGGCCCGCCAGTAAACGCTGGCGCTTTGCACTGAGGCCTCCGCCGCGCAGCATCACGAACCAGTGTTCACCCTGCGAAACGCCGCAAGCAACGCCAAGTCGTACATGATCTTCAACACCCAACACGTCACCAGCGGCGCAGCCATCCACCCCGCAGCGAACAACGCGCCGCCCAGTGACGGACTCAGCGCCGAAGCCAGGCTGCGCGGCACCGACGTATAACTCGCCGCCGCCGCCCGTTCCGGCGGCGTGACCGCGGCCATCACGAAGGCCGAGCGGGTCGGTACGTCCATTTGCGACAGCGCGGCTCGCAGCAGCAGCAGTCCCAGCGCCACCTCGACCTGCGACGCGAATGCCGCCGCAATGAGGGCGAGGCTGGACGGAATGTGCGTGAACACCATCGTGTTGAGCAGACCGATCCGGCGGGCGACCCACGGCGCCGCCAGTTGCGAGACCGCGGTGAGCATGCCCGCCCAGAAGAAGAAGGCACCGGCGGAAGTCAGGGACAACCCGAATCGCTGGAACAGCCACAGCGCCAGCAACGACTGCACCACCAGACCTCCGGCGAACGCATCGATCGAGAACAGCGCGGCCAGCCGTACGACGATGCCGCGCGAGGGCCCCAGGGGCGCTTGAGGATTGGGCGGCGCCTGGATCGGCGGCATCGGCAGGCGCAGGTACAGCATCCATACGACGAGACCGACGCCGCCATAGACGACGAACATGATTCGCAATGCAGCCAGGCGCTCCACGCCCAGGTTCGCCAGTCCGTCAGGCGCGGCAGCCGCCAGCGCACCGAACGCGGCACACAACGCAGCCGTCAGACTGTAGCGAGCGAACAGCGTGGTGCGGGCATTGCCCTGCGCGGCCTCGGCCAGCCGGGAATGCTCCAATGGCAGGAACACACTGACATCCCCGGAACTGGGGTTCAGTGTGCCTACGAACGCGACCGCGAGTAACGGCCAGAACGCCGACAGTCCGGCGAAGCTCAATCCCGTGGCGGCCATCAGCAGTGCAGCGGCGAGCAGCAACCGACGATGGTGGAATCGATGTCCCCAGGTGCCCACCGCCACGGTGGCAAGCGCCGAGCCCAGCAGAGTGGCGGTGCTGAGGAGTCCCACCTCCCAGGTGCCGAATCCCAGCGCCAGCAGGTACGCCGGAAGCAGCACCGCGACGTAGCCGTCGACGAAGGCACGCAACCCCCGCCCGATGATCAACAGGCGTGCTTCGGTGGCCACGATTGCCTGGCGGCCCTCCAATGAGGCTGTGACGACATCTGAAATGTGTGCCAGCGTACCGACGCCTTGCGGCGCGCTCCGCCAGACTGCGGGCTGGACCCGCGCGGAGCAGATCCATGGACGCTGATACAAAGCATCGGATGCCCCTGTCCGAAACTGCCGTATTCCGCACGGTCAGTGCGTTGCGCCAGGCCGAAAGTCGCTATCGCCGGCTGTTCGAAACGGCCCGCGACGGCATACTGCTGCTCAACGCTGATACCGCGCAGGTCGAGGACGTCAATCCCTACCTGATCGAGATGCTCGGTTACTCGTATGACGAGTTCCTCGGCAAGAAGCTCTGGGAAGTCGGCCTGTTCACTGACGAAAAAGAGACGCAGGCCGTGTTCGAGGAGTTGCAGACTCGCGGATACGTTCGCTACGACGATCTTCCCCTCCAGTCGAGATCCGGGAGAATCGTCCCCGTGGAGTTCGTCAGCAACTCCTACGACTGTGACGGCATCAAGGTCATCCAATGCAACATCCGGGAGATTTCTGAACGCAAGCGCCACGAGGCTCAGATGCGCCGGCTCACGGGTCACTATGCGGCCCTGAGTGCCTGCAACAAGGCCATCGTGCGCAGCACCAGCGAGGCAGCACTTCTTCACGAAGTATGCCGCGCGGCGGTGCAACTCGCTGGCATGAAGATGGCATGGGTGGGGCAAATGGATGCCGCAACCGGAAGGTTGTTGCCAATCGCCCGATTCGGTGCGCTCGGAGCCGACTTGCACGGGGATGGAATTGCCGGCGACGCCGCAGATGGACTGGTCGACGGCCCGGCGAGACAACTCGTCACGGGTGGGCAACCATTCTGGTGCCAGGATCTGCAGGACGACCGGAATTCACAGTCTTACCTCGACCTTGCCAGGCGGCAGGGCGTCGCGGCCTGTGCAGCGTTGCCACTGTACAGAACCGGTGTCGTAACAGGCGCCTTCTGCCTGTACTCCCCCGAGACCAACGCATTTGACGAATCGGCCCGCAACCTGCTGACCGAAATGGCCGATGACATTGGCTTTGCACTGGACAACTTCGACCTCAAGCTGATGCGGGCTTTGGCGGAGCGTCGCCGGATTGCGGCGGAAGAAAGGTTTCGCACCCTGGTGGAACAGTCTGCCATCGGCATCTATATCGTCCAGGATGGGAAACTCGTGTATGCGAATCCATTTCTGGCCAGGATGGTCGGCCTGGAATCAGCGAGCACCCTGGTTGGCACAGAGCCGGGGTCGTGGGTTGTCGAAAAGGACCGAGGAGAGATTCAGGAACAGATGGCGCGGCTTCGGAATCGGGAGGTGCAGGAAGTCGAGACGGAATTCGAATTGCCGCGTCCGGACGGATCGACGGTCCCGGTCCTCGTGCACGCATCCAATGCGGTGTACGAGGATCGACCCGCAGTCATCGGTACGGCCAGGGACATCTCGGAGCGCAAGCGTTCCGAGCGTGCTGCCCAGCAATACATTGCGCAGCTGAAAGCCGCCGTGCTCGGTACCGTGAACGTGGCAATGACCATCGGGGAGATGCGCGATCCGTACACCGCCGGCCACGAGCGACGAGTTGCAGCCCTTGCGGTCGCCATTGCGGTCGAACTTGGCCTGGATTCGGAGACGCAGGAGGCATTGAACATCGCCGGCCACTTGCACGATGTCGGCAAGGTCATGGTTCCTTCGGAGATCCTCTCCAAGCCTGGAAAGCTGAGCCACATCGAGATGCAACTGGTCCAGGGCCATTGCCAGGCGGGCCACGACATATTGAAGTCAGTCGACTTTCCGTGGCCCGTTGCCGAGATCATCCTGCAGCACCATGAACGTCTGGACGGCAGTGGCTACCCACGTGGCCTGAAGGGGGAAGCGATCCTGCGCGAGGCCCGGATCCTGGTGGTGGCGGATGTGGTCGAGGCGATGTCTTCCCATCGGCCCTACCGACCGGGACTGGGCGTGAAGCTCGCCTTGGCTGAGATCGAGCGCGGCAGTGGAACGGAATACGCTCCGGATGTCGTCGACGCATGCCTGTCTCTCTTCCGGGACAAGGACTTTCATCTTCCCGCGTGAGGCCGCTGTCTCCCGGTTGATCACCCACCGATCTGGCGCTACGAGCTTTCGAGGAACGACTGTACGATCCGCGATGCGGCCGTTAATCTGACTTCGGCGGTTCACCCACATGCGCTACCTGGTCCCGGCAATGCTGTTCGTCGTCGCGATCATCCACCTCCTGCCGCTGCCGGGGGTGCTGGGCAGCGAGCGACTGTCGGCCCTCTATGGCCTGTCCTTCGACGACCCGAATCTCCAGACCCTGATGCGTCATCGGGCCGTGCTGTTCGGCCTGCTCGGTGTGTTCATCATGATCGCGGCGTTCCGCCCTTCCTGGCAGCCGCTGGCGATCGCCGCAGGACTCGTGAGCGTCGTTTCGTTCCTCGCCCTCGCCTGGTACGTGGGCGGACACAACCCACAGGTCGGTCGCGTCTTCACGGTAGACGTTGTCGCGTTGGTTTGCCTCTTGATTGGGACAGTTGCACTCATGTTCGAGCGACGAGGCGGCTGAGTGCTGCTCGACTCGCCGCCGCCAGACAAACGAAGCAGCCGGTCCAGTTGACACGCGTCACGTGACAAATTACAGTTGGACTCATGATCAGGACTTTCGCGGACCGGCACACGCAGGAGCTGTATGCCACCGGAAAGTCGAAGCGGATTCCGGCTGATATCGCCAAGCGAGCTGCTCGGAAATTGGAGTACGTCGACCTGGCAAAGCGACTAGATGATCTGAGGATTCCACCCGGAAATCGACTGCATGCGCTGGAGGGAAATCGTAAGGGACAGCACTCGATTTCGATTAATGATCAGTGGCGAATCTGCTTCCGGTTTGCGGACGGCGACGCCTACGACGTGGAAATCTGTGACTACCACTGAGATGCTACGGAACCATGAGTATTCCTAATACGCGCGGGATGGGCCGCCGGCCGACTCATCCTGGCGAGATGCTTCGCGAGGATTTTCTCGTGGACTACGACCTGACCGTAACAGGATTGGCGGACGCCCTGGGCGTTTCTCGCCAGTCGGTCAACGAACTGCTTCGTGAGCGACGTGCGGTGAGCCCAGAGATGGCCCTTCGGCTCGCCCGGCTGTTCGGCAACTCCGCGGAATTCTGGTTGAACGCTCAGCGTGCGGTTGACCTATGGGATGCGGCCCAGGCGATCAAGAAGGACGTTGCGCGAATTCGACCGCTTGATGCTGCATGACGACGCGTTACAGCGTCGTCAGCGTCCAGGTCGGTCGCGCCGAACCACTGCAGGTCGGCGACCAGTCGGTGATGAGCGGCATCCGCAAGCTGCCGGTGCAGGGGCCCGTCGAGGTTCGCGCACTCGGACTCGCAGGTGACGAGCAGGCCGACCCGACGGTGCACGGCGGCCTCGCCAAGGCCGTGTACGCCTATCCGGTCGAGCACTATGCCTTCTGGCGCGAGCACCGCGCGTCCCTCGGCCTGCCCGTGAACCTTCCGCACGGAAGCTTCGGCGAGAACCTGACGATCAGCGGCGTGCTGGAGGAGTCGCTGTACGTCGGCGACGAACTGCTGTTCCCCGACTGCAGCTTGCGGGTAACGCAGCCGCGCGGTCCCTGCTACAAGCTCAACGCCTTCATGAACGACCCGTCCGCCGTGCGGACCATGGCGCATAGCGGACTGTGCGGCTTCTATCTCTCGGTCGAAGCGCCGGGCAGCTTGACGGCGGGCCAGGAATTCGCAGTCAGGCCCGGCCCGCGCACGACGCCGCTGATGGACCTGTTCAAGGCGAAACGGGCCAGGTTCCGCTGAGGCCTTCGAGGCTACCGAGGCCTGGAAGCAGGGGCTGGAGTGGTTCCGTGGCAGGTCGAAATCGCCGGCCTCGGGTCCGAACGACGTACTGCCGCTCGCCGAGATGGACACTCCCGCGGGAGTGTTGCGACCCGCAGGGTAGGCGATTCCGCCGCATCGGCGATCGTTCAGCGCGGTGCCGCGCGTCGACGACGAGCGTGGTCGACGCGTTCCAGTTCGCCGGAATGCGTTGCGTCGTAGCCGGTCATGTGGCTGACCATTTCCCTGAATATCGGACCCGTCAGCGCCTGACGCAGCGCCACGAGCGGTGCAGATCGCACCATGGCCTCGCGCACGGCGAAGCAGTAGTGCTCGTGCGCCACCGGCACGAAACCGAGGTCGTATTCGGCCGCCGCCGCCGCTACGCCGAAGCCGACGTCCGCGCGACCCGAGGCGACCGTCGCGGCGACCGCGGCGTGGGTGAATTCCTGGTCGTCGTAGCCACGCAGGTCGCCGGCCTGCAGGCCCTCGAGCGCCAGCTGCGTGTCGATCAGCAGCCGTGTCCCCGACCCGGGCTGCCGGTTCACGAACCGCAGATTCCGCCGGACCACGTCGGCCAGGGTCTTGACCCGCGGCCGCTGCGCGCGCGCCACGATCAGCCCTTGCTCCCGGTCGACGAATCGCACCAGCCGGTCGCGGGACGGCCGCAGGTGGCTCAGGAACGGCCGGCTCCGCGCAATGACGCCGGGAACGAAATGAAAGCCCGCGATGTCCACGTCGCCGTGCTTGTACCTGGCCAGGGCGTCAAGGCTGCCGCAGAATTCGATCTGCAGCTTCACGCCCGCAGCGGCCGGAATTGCATCCTGCAACGCGACGAGCGCCGGATCGTGGCTGGCCGCGATGCGCAATATCGGCGGAGCCGAGTCGCGGCCGAGTGCCGTCGGCGGACCGACCTCGACCGAAAGGGCGTCGAGTTCCTTCGCGAATCGCTTCCTGGCCGCCTCCTCGGCATGCAGCAACCTGGCTCCGTCCGACGTCAGGGTCGCGCCTCGGCCGCGCTCCAGCCGGACCAGTGGCCCGCCGACGATCTGCTCCATCTCCTGCATCAGCCCCCAGGCCGAGCGATACGGCATCGCGATGGCCGCGGCTGCTGCGCGCAGCGACCCCTTGCCCGCAATCTGGGCGAGCAACGCGAAGACGCGTGGATCGATGGACGTCGGTCGCGGCGCCCCGGCAGACCAGCACAGCGACGGAGTCAGGCGCATCGCTTCTCCAGTTATGCAGCGAGCGACATATTTTGATTGGTGCTGAGCACGCATAGTATCAGTGAACAACAACTCGATGCGCCACGGCCAGTTATGCAGGGGCCTGCATATGGATCAGGTGGTGCGCAGGGAGTCGAAACGATTGAGCGATTTCGGTGCCGCGGGCCGCGCGGCGATGGACATGATCGTCGGGGCGGACCCGCGCCTGGTCGAGATCGTCGCGCTGAGCTTGCAGGTCAGCCTCTCGGCGGTGCTCGTCGCATCCATCATCGGCCTTCCATTGGGCGCCGTGCTGGCGGTCAGCCGATTTCCTGGCCGACGCGCGGTAATCGTGGTGACCAATGCGCTGATGGGGCTGCCGCCGGTCGTCGTCGGACTGCTCGTATACCTGGTGCTGTCGCGCGCCGGGCCACTCGGCGAGCTCGGGCTGCTGTTCACCCCGCAGGCCATGGTGATTGCACAGGGCCTCCTGGTGCTGCCGATCGTCGTCGCGCTGACCCGCCAGGCCGCGGAGGATGCCTGGGCCGATTACCACGACCTGCTGCGCTCGCTCGGCGCCGGGCCGGCACGCTCGGCCGCGACGCTGCTGTGGGACATCCGCTTCTCGCTCGTTACGACGGTACTTGCCGGGTTCGGCCGGGCTGCGGCGGAAGTCGGCGCCGTGATGATCGTGGGCGGCAACATCGACGGCGTGACGCGCGTGATGACGACCGCGATCGCGCTCGAGACCAGCAAGGGCGACCTGCCGCTGGCGCTTGGTCTCGGCACCATCCTCATCGGCATCGTGGTCGCCGTGAACGCCGTGGCCTTCGTGCTCAGGGACGCCGCCGCGCGGCGCTACGGATAGGTCGCGGCATGGACGACATCGCCCCGCTGCTTCCACTGCGCCTCGCCAACGTTTCCTACGACGTCGGCGGCAAGAGACTCCTCGATTCAGTCGACCTCACGCTCGACCATGGACCGCGCACGGTCGTCCTTGGCCCGAACGGAGCCGGCAAGAGCGTGCTGCTGCGCCTGTGTCACCGATTGCTGCGGCCGACCGCGGGCGAGGTCCGCTTCAACGGACCGGAGACGGTCGAGGGCCGGCGACGCCACGCGATGGTGTTCCAGCGACCGGTGATGCTGCGCCGTTCGGCGCTGGCCAACGTCGCCTACGGACTGATGCTTGCAGGCGTGCCGCGCGGTGAGCGACTGCGCACCGCCGAGGGGGCGCTCGAGCGGGTAGGGTTGCGGCACCTTGCCACGCAGCCGGCGCGGGTGCTGTCCGGCGGCGAGCAGCAACGGCTGGCGCTTGCGCGCGCGTGGGCGTTGCGGCCCGAACTGCTGCTGCTCGACGAGCCGACCGCCAACCTCGACCCGTCGGCGACCCAGGCAATCGAGTCGGCCATTCAGTCCATGCACGCAGCCGGCTCGAAGATCGTGCTGGTCACGCACAACCTCGGCCAGGCCCTTCGACTGGGCGACGAGATCGTGTTCCTCGCCGGCGGCCGCGTGGTCGAGCAGGCGCCGGTCGAGCGCTTCCTGCGCGCTCCCGCTTCGCCCGAGGCGGCCGCCTTCATCAAGGGTGAACTGCCATGGTAGTCATGCCGCGTCGACGGATCGTCACGTGCGTCGCGCTTGCCTGGGTGGCCGTGCTGGCTGTCTCGGCCTCGGCGAGCCCGGCGCCCACGCGCTACATCACCGTGGCCTCGACGACCTCGACCGAGAACTCGGGCCTGTTCGATTACCTGCTGCCGCGGTTCCAGCGGAAGACTGGCATCGCGGTCCGCGTCGTCGCACTCGGGACGGGTCAGGCGCTCGACGTAGCCCGGCGCGGGGATGCCGACGTTGTGTTCGTTCACGACCAGGCGGCCGAGGAACGTTTCCTGGCCGAGGGCTTCGGCGTCGCACGGCAGGACGTCATGTACAACGACTTCGTCCTGGTCGGTCCGCGGGCCGACCCCGCCGGGGTGGCCGGCGGCAATGACATCGCGGTCGCGCTGCAGGCGATTCGGTCCGCTGGGGCGCCCTTCGTGTCGCGTGGCGACCGCAGCGGCACGCACGCCGCCGAGTTGCGCCTGTGGGCGGAGGCGGGCGTCGACATCGACGCGAGCAAGGGTCCGTGGTATCGCGAGACCGGCTCTGGCATGGGCGCAGCGCTCAATACGGCCTCGGCGATGGACGCCTACGTCCTGTCCGACCGCGGCACGTGGCTCGCGTTCGCGAATCGCGGATCGCTGGCCATCCTGGTCGAGGGCGATGAGCGACTGTTCAACCAGTACGGCGTGATGCTGGTCGATCCGGCACGTCACCCGCACGTCAAGCGCACCGATGCGCAGGCGTTCATCGACTGGCTGCTCTCCACGGCAGGGCAGTCAGCCATCGCCTCGTTCCGCATCAACGGCGAGCAGGCCTTTTTTCCGAACGCACGCATCGCAGGCGACGAGAACCATGACTGACCCATGCCAACCGACGAGGACGTACTTCTGCGGGTCGGCGGCGCGGTCGACAAGCCAATCGAACTCACGCGGGCGGACTTCGCGGCCATGCCGCGCGACGAGTTCCGGATCCCATCCCGCCACGACCGCAGCGTGATCGAGACATGGTCCGGGGTGCCCATGATCGAGATCCTGCGCAAGGCGGGTGCACCCGTGGGTGAGCGCCTGCGCGGCCGCAACATGGCCGGCTACGTCGTGGTCATCGCGGCCGACGGCTTCCGGGCCGTGTACGCCCTGGCGGAGGTCGAGCCGCGATTCTCGCCGCAGCGGCGGATCCTGGTGGCCGACTCGCTCGATGGCAAGCCGCTGAGCGGCGAGTTCGGCAACCTCCGGATCGCAAACCAGGGCGAGGCCGAGTTCTCGCGCTGGGTACGCCAGGTTGTCGCACTCGAAGTCAGGCTCGCCGAGTGAGCGGAGTCGGCGCCTGCCGGGGATTCCTGGCGGGCTCGGCCCTGTTCGCCCTGGCGTGCGCCGCTGGCGCGGAGGCGGTGCCTGACGTGACCTGGGGTCACGGCTCCCGCCACCTCTCCGTCGCCACCGGCAGCCCGGGCGAGACCGGACTGCTCGAGCGGCTCGCCACCGAGTTCGCGGAGCGCAACGATGCCACGGTCCACTGGTACCGCGCCGGGTCGGGCCAGGCACTGGAGTTGCTGCGGCAAGGCAAGGTCGACATGGTGCTGGCCCACGCAGCCGAGGCTGAACAGAAGGCAGTGGCCGACGGCTGGGCGACCGGCCGCGCGCTGATCGGCTCCAATGAATTCTGGATCGTCGGACCGAAGGAGGACCCCGCGAAGGTCGCGGCCGCGACCGATGCCGCCGAAGCGCTGCGACGCATTCACGCGGCACGCTCGATATTCGTCTCGCGCGGTGACAAGTCGGGAACCCACGAGCGGGAGTTGTTCCTGTGGAAGTCTGCGCGGGTCGAGCCCGCCGGCGACCGGTACATCGTCACGGGCGACTTCATGGCCGCCAGCCTGCGCCGCGCCGATGCCGAGCGCGCCTATTTCCTGACCGACTCCAGCACCTTCATCCTGCGGCGTTCGGAACTGCCGAACCTGAAGCTGCTGTTCCGCGGCGGCAAGGACCTGTCGAATCCCTACCACGCGCTCTATCGCACGCAAGTAACGCCGGGAACGCAGACGGCCCGTCGTTTCGGTGAATTCCTGTTGTCCAGGCGCGGCCAGGAGCTCATGCGCAAGTACGGCAAGGGCCGCTACGGTGAGCCGCTGTACCTCGACGCGGCAACGACGGCACGTTGAAGCAGCAGCAGCCAGGCGATCCGCACCTGCATTGGGAACGCCGTGATGCCGGTGGCGCACAGGAACCCAGTCAGCGAGCCCGATACGCTGGCTTACGAACCCGACAGCAGCTCACCTGCCTCCTGGTCCGAAATCGGCCCGGACTCCGGCTCCGCCGCGCCCGACCCGCCGACGTTCGACCGTCGGCACCGTCGGTACCGCCGGCGCCTTGTCCATGTCGATGCGACCACTCAGGCGCGCGCCCGGGTCGACCGCGACCCGCGGAGCGAAGAGGTCGCCGCGGACGTTGGATCCGGATCGCAGGGTCACGCTCTCGAGTGCGTAGAGATTTCCGTCGACCGTGCCCTCGACGACGATCCGGCGGGCGCGGATGTCGCCCTGCATGCGGCCCTGGGCGCCGATCGTGAGGCTGCGGGTGTGCAGGATGGATCCCTCGACCTGGCCCTGGATGACGAGGTCCTCGTCGGCGACGAGGTCGCCCTTGAAGCGCAGCGTGGCGCCGAAGGTCGATCCCTTGCTCGGCGATGCCTGTGAGGACGGTGCCCCCGACACGCGCTCCGGCGGGATCTCGACCACCGGGGCAGGCGCCGGGGCGGCCGGGCGCACGGCTGCCGCAAGCGGGGCGGGCGGTTCGCTCATGACGCGCTCCAGGTCGACAGGCTCGGTACGTTCGCGTTTCCACATGACGAGATCTCCCGCGCGGTCACAGGCCAGTGCCAGTTCGGACCGGGCTGGCGGCACTCGACTCGGTGCGGGCCGGCTCCATCTTGATGCCGCCGTTGAAGGCCGCGCCTTCGGCGATGGTGATGACCGGCGCCTCGAGGTTGCCGCGCACGTTGGCCTTGGGCCGCACCGCGATCGACACCTTGGCCGTCAGGTCGCCCTCGACCCGCCCCTCGACGATGATGACGTCCGCGTTCATGCCCGCCTTGACGTGGGCCTCCGGGCCGATCGTCACTTTCGGTGCGGGCCCGATGGTCCCTTCCACCTGGCCGTGAATGACGAGGTCCTCGCCTGCGGAGAGTTCGCCCTTGAATCGCAGGGTCGGGCCGAGGATCGAGGCACGGTCGGAGCCGGCGTCGTACGAAGCTGCCATTGGAATATCCCCTGTGGTCGCGGCTGGTGGTGAGACATGAACCTACCGCAGCCGTCCGGCACCGCGGCGGGCACGCGTCACAATTGCGGGTCCCTCAGCGCAGCACGCCGCGGTTCGCCATCGCGCGCGCGTAGAAGAACAGGCTGAACGCGACGATCCAGATGACGGCCGTGAACGCCATGGCGCCCGGGCCCATCATCTCGAGCCCTTGCGACAGCCCGAAGTTGTAGATCCCCGTGATCACCATGGCGACGATGGAGACGCCGAACAGCCAGACCGCCCACGCCTTGCGCAGCAGCAGGCCGACCGAGCCGACCAGCGCACTCCACACCGCGATGGCCCACGTCGCGACCGCCCAGGCCGGGAACCCGAAGAAATAGGCTAGCTGTTCCGGCGTATAGCCGCTCAGGTAGGCCTCGACGCGAAACTGTGTGGCCGTGTAATCCATCGCACCCATGGCATTCCACAGCACGGCCAGTACGCCCACGATCCACAGGTGACGTGGGACTTTCGTCGTCGTCTCGTTCATGGCATCCCCGTGCCTCATTGTTCAGCCGATCGTAGCACCCGCGCGGCGATGGCCGAGCGGCCCTGGTGGGGTCTAGGCAACCTGCCTTCGGATGCGGCCGTCGGCAAGCCGAGGCAGGGCCTTCACCGCCTTGCCAGACTCCAGTTCCGCAATCCGAAGCTCGAACAGCTTCTGCAGATTCAGCCAGAACTCGGGGCTCGTGCCGAAAAAGTGTCCGAGCCTGAGTGCCGTGTCGCCAGTGATCGAGCGCTGACCGTTCAGGATCTGTGTCACCCGATTCGTGGGTACCTTGATCTGACGGGCCAGTTCGGCAGCGCTCATGCCCAGCGCCTCGAGCTGTTCTGCCAGGTGTTCGCCCGGATGAATTGGATTACGTGCCATACGACCTCAATGATAGTCCACGATCTCGACGTTTAGCGGACCCTTCGATTCCTTTGGCCACTCGAAACACACCCGCCACTGGTCGTTGATACGAATGCTGTACTGGCCCTTGCGATCGCCCTTCAAGGCCTCGAGCCGGTTTCCAGGCAGCCCAGCCAGGTCTTGGAGTGAGGTAGCCGAATCCAACTGGTCCAGCTTCATGGATGCCTTGCGCGAAAAACCGTCGAATGCCTTACAGCTCGTCTAGGTTCGGCGTGGGCCTTTCGAGGCCAGGCAGCGCATGAAGCGCCGCTCGAGTTCATCGTGGACCTCGGGTACCGCGCCGTCCAGGCCGACCCACTCGAGCAGCAGGGCATCGCGGTCACGTTCATCTGGGCGGGTCGGCTGGCCCATGCGCTCCACCAGCAGGCGCATCTGGTAGTCGCGACGCAGTTCCTCGTCCTCCGGCGGCGTCGGCGTCGAGTTGAGGACTTCGCAGCGGATGCAGAACATCCTGAGCGCCCGTTCGCGCGCCTCGTCAGCGAGGCCGCGTGCGGACTCCGCCCGGGCCAGTGCCTGCTTCAACGCCTGCGGGCCACCCTTGGGCCAGCGCGCCACGCCGGCAATGAAGCTCTCGGCTGCGCCCTTCAGCATCTCGCGTTCTTCCGCAGGCGCGTCCCGCATCACGGCACGTTCGTAGGTCCGGATGAGGCGTCCGGCCTCCAGCAGTTTCGAGTCGGCCGCCTCGACGTCCAGTCGGTCCAGCTCGGTCAACGCGGCCTGGTAGCGCGCGGTCGCCCGCTCGAACCGCGCACGAAGTCCTCGTGAGTCGGCCCTCGGCAACTCACCGAGGCCGTCGAATGCGGTGTGCCACTCGCGGATCCTTGCCTTCGCGGCCGCCCGGTCGTCGATCGGCACGCCGGCCGCCTGTTCGACCTCTTCGCACAAGGCGACGGCGTGCGCGCGTGCGGCCTCGAAGTCCGCCGCCCGCTGCGTGTAAGCCTGCTCGCGTCGCTTGAACACGGCATCGCACAGCCCGCGAAACTCGTTCCACAGCGCCTGCGAACGCGCATGTGGCAGCGGGCCCGTCTCCTTCCACTGCACCTGCAGTCGCTTCACGCCATCGATCGCCTGCACGACATCGTCGGCCGTCGCCAGGGCGCGCGCCTGCGTGATGAGCGCCGACTTCTCAGCCTCGTTGCGCTCGTACCATGCGTTGACGAGTTTCCGCAGCCGATCGATGCACTGCTGGAACTCGATCTCGGCGGGGCGATTGGCGTCGGCGTCCACCGGCGAATGGCTGCGCCACTCCCGCGGCGCTTCGCGCAGCACTTGCGCGACGAGGCCGTAGTCGACGCTCTCGCCCTGCTGGCTCGCCTCGAACGCCTTCAGGCGCCCGAGCACCTGCTTGCGCGCCTCCAGGTTCTCGCGCCGGCGGGCCGCCTGCGCCGCGAAGTACTCGTGGCAGGGCTTGAAAGCAGCATCGTGCGCCCGCTGGAACCGCTCTGACTCCGCGGAGGCGTCGCTCGTGATCCCCTTGTTGATCGTGCGCCACTCCTGTTGCAGCGCGCGGATGTGTTCGGCGAGCTCCGCAGGCGGTTCCTGCGCGCCCACCAGGGCCTCCATCTCCTCGATCAGCTCGATGCGCTTGGGCGCGACGACGTAGTCCTTCCACTGCCTGAGCTCGTTCAAGCGCTCGTCGAGCTGCTGCAGGTTGCGCGCCACGTGCGGCGGCACCGCGGGGACGGCGCGCAATGCATCGTCGATGGCCTGGCGGAACCGCGCCGCCTTCCGGGTATTGCCGGCCTGCAACGCGACCCGGGAGAGGCGGATCAGGCCGCCGATCTCGCTGACCGCATGCGTTTCCGCTTCCCGCTGCTCGACCCGGGCGCGTTCTTCCGCCTCGCGGGCGGCGTCGGCCTCGGCCCGGGCCCGCGCCTCGATCTCCGCCTGCTCTGCCTCCGCCCGTTGCATTGCCTCGCGCTCGGCCTGCAGTTCCCGCTCACGCGCCTCCCGCGCCGCGCGTTCCGCCTCGCGCTCGGCGGCCTGCCGGGCCATCTCCTGCGCATGCGCGGCAATGACTTCCCGGCAGCGCTCGATGGCCTGTGCGCCACGCTGCTCGATCTCCGCCGCCGGCCTTGCGGATAGCGCGTGCCATCGCGCCGTCAGTCTCTCGAGCGTCGCCTCGTACTGGGAATCGTGCACCCGGGCGCCGAGCTCCTCGAGCGACGCGCTGAGCGCGGCGGCCTCGCGGGCGAATTCCTCTGCCCGGCGCTGCTCGGCGATGAGCGCGTCGCACTTCTGCCGGATGATCCTGTAGACCGACTTGTCCTTGCCGCGGACCCGCGGCAGCAGTTCGTGCAGCTGCGCCGGGTCCACGATCGCGGTTGCGGCCGACTGCCGCACGCGGCTGGACGGGGCTTCGAGCACGAGAGTCGCGAGAACGGCGGGGTCGTCGATCGAGCCTTCGTCGATGAGCTGGGCGAGCCGCTGATACGCCGCCTGTCGGACGCTCGCGTCTTCCTCGCCGAGCGCCATGCTCGTGATGGTCTCCACGGTCGCCGTCTGCAGCGCCTCGATGCGCTGCGCCAGCGACGGTGGCGCCGGGGACGGCGGCGGGGGAGGCGGCTTGCGGAACATGCGTGAGAGCGGGTTCATGGGTGGCGCCTATCCTAGCTCAGCAGCCAGACGCCGAGCGGAAACAGCACCGCGGTGACGAGTCCGCACAATCCCATCGCCAGCCCCGAGAACGCCCCGGCCTCGTCGCTCTCCTGGAACGCACGCGCGGTGCCGATGCCGTGAGCCGCCGTACCGAGCGCGAATCCGCGCACGCCCTGGTCGGTGATGCGCAGGGCATCGAGCACGTATTTCGCACCGATGGCACCGATGATGCCCGTGGTGACGACCAGCACCGCCGTGAGCGAGGGCAGGCCGCCGAGACGCTCCACGATGCCCATGGCGATCGGCGTGGTCACCGACTTCGGCGCAATCGACAGCAACGTGACCTCGCTCGCGCCCAGCGCCCAGGCGATTCCGACGGCGGACACCAGGGCCGTCACGGCTCCCGCCAGCAGTGCCCCGCAGATCGGCCAGAGGGCCCGCTTCAGCTTGCCGAGTTGCGCGTACAGGGGCACGGCGAGCGCCACGGTGGCCGGGCCCAGCAGGAAATGCACGAATTGCGCCCCGCCGAAATAGGTCTCATAGGGCGTGCCCGTCAGGCGCAGCAGCAGCACCAGCACGGCGATCGAGATGGCCACCGGGTTCAGGAGCGGATGGAATCCCGCGCGCCGGTAGATCCAGTAGGCCGCCTGGTAGACCAGCAGCGTGAGCGTGAGAAAGAGCAGGGGGGTGGCCGACAGGTAGACCCAGAGCTCGGCGAGCGGCGGCGTCATGGTCGCGGCTCCCTGGCACGGGTTGCCAGCAACGCACGCATGACGAGCGCGGTGACGGCGATGGTCAGCAGCGTGCTCAGCACGAGCGAGGCCGCGATGGGCAGCCACTCGTTCGCGAGCCGGTGCAGGTGCGCCATGACGCCGACGCCGGCCGGCACGAACAGCAGCGAGAGGTGGCGCAACAGGCCGTTCGCGGTGTCGTTCAGGTCCGGGGAGACGGCGCCGCGCAGGATGAGCGAGACGAACAGCAGGGCCATGCCCACGACGGGGCCGGGCACCGGCAGCCCGAGCATGACGACGAGCACCTCGCCGACGAGCTGGTAGACGAGCAGGGTGGTGAGGGCGGCAAGCATCGAATGTCCTTCCTTGCACGTAATGTCAACCATGGTGCAGTCCCGTGCAATGCGGGTGATCGCGCAGTGCGGCAGAATGCGCGCCCATGCATAGGCTCAAGACCTGGCAGCTGTTTGCGGCCTGCGTGCTCATCTGGGGCACGACCTGGTATGCCATCCTGTTCCAGATCGGCCAGACCGCCCCCGAGGTCGGCGTGGCGTTTCGCTTCGCGCTAGCAGGCCTGGTGGTGCTCGCGTGGTGCGTCAGCCGCGGCTCCAAGCTGCGTTTCACGGCACGGGAGCACGCCTTGCTCGCCCTGCAGGGCGTCTTCATGTACGGCGTGTCGTACGTCTGCGTGTATCACGCGGAACGGCACGTGGTCTCCGGGCTGGTCGCGGTCGGCTATTCGGCCTCGCCACTGGTCACCGGCCTTGGTGCCCACGCACTTTTCGGCCAGCGCCTGACCCGGCGCTTCGTGACGGGCGGACTGCTCGGGATCGCGGGCGTTGCGCTCATGTTCTGGACCGAGTTCGGCCGGGCGGCCGGCAACATCGAGACCGGGCTGGGTGCGCTGTTCACCGTGGCCTCGGTGGTCCTGTCGGCGATCGGCAGCCTGACCGCCAGTCGCAATCGCACGCACGGGCTGCCGCTGTGGCCGTCGCTCGGCTACGGCATGCTCTACGGCGCGGCCGCGGCCGCCGTCGTGGGGCTGCTGCAGGGGCAGAGCTTCGCGTTGCCGGCCGTCGGCTCGTGGTGGTTCTCGCTCTTCTATCTCGCGCTGTTGGGCTCCGTGCTGACGTTCGCCTGCTTCCTGACGCTGCAGGAGCGCATCGGGCCGGGCCGCACCGCTTCCGTGGGCGTGATGGTGCCGTTGCTGGCGCTGGTCGTGTCGGTCGTGCTGGAGGGCTTCCGGCCCGATGCGTTGACGCTCACCGGCGCGGCCCTGGCCGTGGCGGGCAACGTGCAGATGCTGCGACGGTAGCCCGCCGCGGCCCCGCATTGACCGCTGCGGAATTCGGTGGTCTATTTCCTGTCCCATGCGATACGAGAAGCGACGATCGCGCGCGCTGCTGGCGGCGGCCGCGCTCGGGCTGCTGCTCGGCGGCTGCGAGGCGAATTTTACCGCCGACCTGGCGACCGATCCGCCGGCCGATCCCGCCATCACGGCCGTGCAGGTCAACCTGCGCGGCCTCGAGTTCCGACGCTCCGACGGGTCGACGCCCACGCTCAAGTTCAATTCCGGCGAACTCGTCGACCTGATGGACCTGCGGGATGGCGATCCACTGCGCGTGTTCACGGACGAGCAGCTCCCGGTGGGGAGCTACACGGGCGTCCGCATGCTCTTCGACGCCGACGAGGACGACAACGCCGTGGCGGTCGGTGAAGACGCGTTTCCGCTGTTGCTCGCGGACGGCAACTTCGCCGAGTTGGATTTCCGGGTCGAGGACGAGGAGAGCAGCCGGGAATCGGTCACGCTGGTGCTGGACCTGCGCCAGTCACTGGCCCTCCACGAGGCGGACGACGAGTACACACTGACGCCACGGTTGCGCCCCACCGGCACGGGCGATGCGGCGCGGATCGAGGGCAACGTCACCGTCACCTGTCCGGCCGGAACGTCTCTGGCAACGGGCGGGGCCGTCTACCTGTTCGAGGGACGGGACGTGGATCCGGACGACATCGATGGCGCCGGGGTCGAGCCGTTCGCCACGACCGCGGTGGTCGACGATGGCTTCGGCGCGTTCCGCTATGCGTTGCGCTTCCTTCCGCGCGGCAACTACACCATCGCCCTGACCTGCAGGGGCGAGGAGGACGTCGTCGGCGAGTCGGAGAGCCTCGACTTCCGCAACGTCGGCAACCTCGAGCTCGACGATGGCGAGGTCCTGCTGCGTGATCTCAACTGAGGCTCTGGGCTCGCCGGAGGACTCCGGGAACGATGCACTGGCGCGGGCGCTGACGCACCCGATACTGATATCGCTGGTGGCCGCGTTGTCGCTGGCGCAGGGCGTCGGAGGCCTGTACCGACTCGCGGATTACCGCGAGGACCACGCGGCGGCCATCTCGGGCCAGGCCTGGGCGATCACCTTCGGGCCGCCGACGTGGGTCGTCCTGCTGCTCATCGCCCTGCTGGCATCACTGGCGTTGATGCTGGCGTGGCGACTCGCGACGGACGTGAATGCCCGATGGCTGGCCCTGTTCAGTGCGCTGCTCGCAAGCGGCTACGGTGTCATGGTCACGGCGGTGAGCAGTCCGCTCTTCGACGGGTACATACGGGCAATCCCCGTCCTGCAGGACCTGGGAGTGGACCTGCAACTGCTTCGCGCGGGTGGACATGCGGTCGCCGGACTCGAGCGACTGCTGTGGATTGCAGGCTGGGCGTTCGCTGGAACCGTCTCGATACACTTCGTTCGACGGGTCCTCGGCAGGATCGCGTCACCTGGAGTGGACCGCGCGGCGGAGGCGGCGCTCGTGCAGTGGTCCTTCGCGTGCGTGTCGATGGCGCTGCCGCACTCGGTTGCAATGCCGGCGGTGGCAGTCGTCCTCGCGGTCCTGGGGCTGGCCGCATGGTACGGCGTGCGCCGCACTGGTTCGACCGGCTCGTCGTGGGTGCTCGCGGCGGCGACTGCATTCAGCCTGTTCGAGTCACTACGGCCGATGGACAGGCCCGAGGCGCTGATTGCGGAACTGGTGATCGCCGCCGTGCTGATGCCGGCGGCCGCCTGGCGTACCAGTCTTGGCAGACCGTACCAGCTGTTCCTGTTCCCAGCGCTGCTGTCGCTGGCCGCGGCGCACTCGAGCGACGCCGTGCCGATGGCGTTGGCGCTCATGTTCCTGTGGATCGCCGTCTGCATCTGCGTGGTGGTGGCGACTGTCCTCTACTGTCTCCGAACGCGCGTGCTGGACGGGCGACGGCAGGCGATGTGGTTCCTGAGCGGTTGCATGGTGGCGGCGACGGCCGCCTTGGCTTGGCCGTTGCTGGTCTGGGGCGGGCGGTCGGCTGGTTGTGCACTCGACAGTGAATCGGCGGTTTGCACGCTGTATCGCTACCAGGACTGGTTCCTGCTGGCGCCGCTGCCGATACTACTGGCGTCCTTTGTGATGGGCCTGCTGTATCGTGGCCCGATCGACGCCGCGAGGCTCTTCCGTCGCACGGCCGTCTATGGCTCGATGCTGCTGTTGAGCCTCTTCGTGCTCGGTGCCGCCGAGGCCCTGCTCGGGGATTTCGTGCGCAAGGGGCTACCCTGGGAGACGCCGCCCCTGGTGGCGGCGGGTGTCATGGCGGTCGTCTTCTATCCGGCGAAGCGCACGTGTGACCGTGGTGTCGAGCGACTTCTCGCCAGGCTGCTGGTCTGGTCGGACAAGTCGGAATAGTTCCCGGTACTCGCTCGAATCTCCACGAAATCTCCAAGTCTCCTCCAAGCAATGGGGATTGCGGGCGCTTAACTTTGCGCCCGTTCAATCCACACTCGTTTGCAGGGAGACCTACCATGACTTCAAAGATTGCCATTGCCAGCCTCGTGCTTGCCGCATCCGGCGCGGTGCAGGCGGAGGTGATCGCGGACTTCAACGCGGTCGCCGCACGCACGGCGACGCCGCCACCGGGCGCCGTGTATCCGGCGGTGACGCCGGAGGAGCGACGCACGGTCTCGTTCGTCGACCTCGCGACGGTGCATCTCGCGGTACCGCGGAGAACCACGTGCCGGGGGGGCGCTGTCGGCGGTTTCGTGCCGGCCGCCGCGGGTAACCCGGTCTGGCACTTCCTGCCCTGCATGCGGACGTTCACGCTGGCGAGTCCCGCGCAGTTCCGGGCCGAAGGTCCGCCGCCGCTCGACAGCGTGGCGTATGCCGAGGCCTTCGACGAAGTGAAGGAAACGGGACGCTCGGGAGGCGCGGCGCTTTCGCCCGAACAGCAGGAAGCCGCACGCTTCCATACCGAGAATCCCAACCTCTTCTGGGCGCGCGTCACGCGTGTTCATGAACCAGGGCAGCGTGCTCGAGAACGCGCGCCTCGCGGCCATGTTGCAGGTGTCGATCGGGGACGCGATCTTCGGGTGCTTCGACTCCAAGTATTTCCATGACGCGTGGCGTCCGCGCGCGGCGATTCCCGCCGCCGCGAGCGACGGCAATCCGGCGACGATCGCCGAGGGCGGCTGGGCGCCGTACGCCGCGAGCCCGAACCATCCCGAATATCCGTCCGGACACACCTGCATCGCCAGCGCCGTCGCCGAGGTGGTGAAGTCGTACTACGGCACGCCGCGGGTGCCATTCACCTGGACCAGCACGGTGACCGGTACGGCGCGCAGCTACGACTCGGTGCAGGAGATGATCCGCGAGATCAAGAACGCGCGCGTCCACGGCGGCATGCACTTCCGCTACTCGAATGACGACGGCGCCACGCTCGGGCGTCGCACGGCACACTGGGTCGTGCGCAACTACTTCCGTCCGACGGGCGGCTAAGGCTGCCGCGACCCGAGGGCGGTCGTCCCCGACCCACGCCGGCGAGCCCGCCGGCGTGGGTCTTTTCCATTCTGTGACGCATTGACCGGAATTCGGGGTGCCGTGCGCGGCCCCGGGACTTGTGCGCTCGCCGGTGCGGCAGGAAGCTGCCCATGCGCTGCCGCTGGCGTGGGGATTACGGATCACCACCGATGCTAAGGATGGACCAGGCCGCGTTGCACAAGGCCCTGGAGCAGATCGAGGAGGCCGCCTACGACCATGCCGACTGGCATGGCAACCTGCTGCGCGCCATCGTCTGCGGGGCGCCGGGCGATCCGAACGACCTGGCGAGATCTGCGCACCGGCTCTGCCGCTTCGGCCGCTGGTACTACGAGCGAGCGCCCGACGGCCTCAGGGATCACGCTGCCTTCGCCGCGATCGGCGCCGAGCATGAGCGACTGCATCGCATCGCCGCGCCGATGCTGCGCGCCGCCGCGGAGGGCGAGCCGATCGTGCGCGCCGACTTCGAGGCCCTGGTCGCGGGCAGCGCGCGGCTGCGCGAGCAGATGGACCTGCTAAGGCACGAGGTGCGTGGCGCGCTGCAGAGCCGCGATGCACTGACCGGTGCCTACGCCCGCGCCGAGATGCTGCCCCAGCTGCGGGAACTCGGCCTGAAGGCCAAGCAGGGCGCGAGACAATGCTGCCTGGCGCTGATGGGCATCGACCACCTGAAGCCGATCAACGATGCGCTCGGACTGCAGGTCGGCGACCAGGTCCTGGTCGTGGCGGCGCGCTATCTGGCGAGGCACCTGCGTCCGGGCGACAAGGTGTTCCGCTACGGCGGCGACGAGTTCCTGGTGGCATTGCCCGGCGCCGACCTCGCCACCGCCGCGAACGTCATCGAGCGCATCCGCGACGGCCTCGCCCGGAAACTGCTGGTGGTGGAGCCGGGCGGCACCGCGCGGCACGTGACGGCCTCGTTCGGGCTCGCGTTGCTGGACCCGGAAGCCGGTGTCGTGGACTCCATCGACCGCGCCGACCAGGCGTTGCTGCTCGCCAAGACCGCCGGGCGCAACCGGGCGATCCGCTGGGACCCGTCCGTGACGACGGGCAAGGGACTGCGGCGCATCGAGATCGAGGAGGATTGACGCCGCTGGCGCCGAACCGGCTGTCAACCCCGCCCGACTGCCCGCGTTGTCCGGTACGAAAGCCGGATGGCGGGGGCGGTCGTCCCTGGCCGGCGAGGAGACAACCATGAAGAAAGTCATTGCCTTCCTGGCCGCCCTTTCGATGCTGGCGCCCACCCTGGCCGCAGCCGACGGCTACGACCGGCACGGCAAGCGTTGGGGCCCGCCCGGGCATTCGCAGCACTACTACGGCGGTCGCTACGACCGGTATTACCCCGCCAGCAATTACTATCGCTACGACCGCTACTACCGCGGCCACAAGCACAACGATTCGGACGACGCGGCCTGGGCGATCGGCGGGCTGGTGCTCGGCACGATCATCGGGTCCGCGGCGGCGAAGCGCTCGGCGCCGGTCTACCAGGAATCGCAGCCGTTGCCGCCTCCGCAGAAGCGCAAGGTGGTGACCTGCTACGACGAGGTGGCGTACGACGAGAAGGGCGACCCGTACGTCGACCGCCAGTGCTACGAGAACTGGCGCTAGTTGTCGCCGCTCGGCCCGTCGTGGCAGTCGTAGCACCCCACGGCGGTGCCCTTGGGCCTGGTCCGAGAGCCCCATGAGCGCACGGCGGCCGTGCGCGACAGGGCGGTGCCACGGAAGTCAGCGCCATGACAGGCCGCGCAGGACTGGCGGCTGCGCTCGGCCAGCGAGCCATGGCCGCCGTTCCGCCAGCGGGAATCGTTCACCACGTGCATTCCGTGGGGACCATCCAGGTTCATTCCCAGCGTTCCCGCACCGTGGCAGGTCGAGCATTCGCTGATCGTTCCTGAGTGACCTTGCAGCTGCCGCGAAGCGACGTTGTCGTTGTGCGCGTCGCTCGGGTTCGGCCAGATCGCGTGCGTGCTGTTGTGGCAGCCCTCGCACGCCACGCCGCCGTGGCCCTTGCTGAAGCGGAACAGCTGGTTCGCATTCTCGGCGAAGCGCGCGTTCGTGGCCTTGCGCGGCGACGAGGCCGGGTCGGCGGCGTCGAAGGCGAGCAGCGTGCGGATCCCGTCGCTGGCCATCAGCGTTGCGTCGGCGAGCGTCAGGTGATCCACGGCGTCGCCCGTGTGGCACGACTCGCAACGCGGCAGGTCCAGCCACGGGCGCCGCGCCTTGCCGTCGTTCTGGCCGTCGATGCTGCCGCCGGCTGCAAGGTCCGACGCGCCACCGATGCTGTCCATCCCACCGTGGCAGTTCTGGCACGTGACCGCATCCGTCATGGCTCCACGCAGGCACTGCGTGCTCTTGCCCGGATGGCAGAGATAGCAGGCCTGCGAGGCGGGCGAGGGCGGTATTTCGCCCTGCGCGAGCCAGTCGTCGAACAGCGGGGTCCCGGCGGCCGTGCGCATCTTGTCGCCGTGATACGCGTGCATCGCGGCGGACATCGTCGGGCGGCCCACCTGCGCGCCCATTGGACCCGTCCCGCCGAGATCCAGCGCGGCGGAATAGTGGCAAGCGGCGCACAGGACCGGCTTCGCGGCCATCAGGTTCGTCCCGATGCGATCGTCGTGCAGCAGCAGCACGTTCTCGCGCGACTGGACTTCGAGGTCGGTTGCGGCCGACCACCCGATGCCGGCCGCCTTCGCGGCCGGGCCGCCCGTGGCGTGACAATCCGCACAGGTCGTTTCCTCGGAGACGGGCAGCACGACGTTGAGCGTGGCAAGCGCGTTGCCGCTCGACTTGTCCGTCGCCGTGAGGCGCAGCAGCGGATAACGATTGACGTTACCCGCATCGTCGACGGGAACGATGGGGATTCCCTCGGCCTTGAAGAGGCCGTGCGTGGAGTTCCAGGACAGGGCAGTCTGCTCCGGCGCGGTGGCCTCGCCCGGCATGTACAGGCCCGTGAGTCCCTGGCCGGGGGCGAGGTCCGCGCCGTAGGTGTGGGCGACGTGGCGCCAGAAATTCGTCTTGTCCTGGCTGCGGCTGTTGATGGAGCCGTTCGCATCCGCGATCGCCGAATAACGCAGTTCCACCGTGCCGGCGTCGAGCAGCGACGGGCGGCCGCTCGAGTCCGTGCGCACGACCTGGGCGTTGACGACGTTGTAGGGCGGCAGGATCGAGAACACGGAGAAGTCCGCGTCCACACAGTGCATGCCGAGGTCGTTGGCAGCGAGGACCTTGTAGCTGGTGGGCTGCGCGGTGCCACCGCCACCGCCGCCGGGGTCGGAGTCGTCGGACTCGTCCGAGCCGCCTCCACCGCCGCACGCGGCCAGTGCGAGTGAGGCGCAGACGATCAGCGCGCCGCGGTTGCTTCCGTACGGCCCGTGGATGGAAATCATGTGCAACTCCGCGGCGCCGGGCATTCGGCGTGGTGGTTGGACGGCGGATGCGCATCAAATCAATCGCGACGGTTCCACCGTGCGAAAATTGCCCATGGCCACCGCCGACCCGATCGACACCCGCGTAGAGGTCTTCCTGGGCAAGGGCGGCGTCGGCAAGACGACGTGCTCCGCCGCAACCGCCCTGGCACACGCCGAGTCCGGCCAGCCGAGTCTGGTGATCTCGACGGATCCCACCCCGTCGCTGTCGCACATCTTCGAGATCGCGGGCGAGCACCGCGAACGCGAGGTGCAGCCGGGGCTCTACCTGACGGAACTCGGCCTCGACGAAGTCCGCGCCATGTGGGACGAGGAATTCGGCCGCGACGTGTACGGCGTCTTCTCGAGCTTCGTCGACATCGACTACCCGAGCTTCGTGCAATTCATGACCTCGGTGCTGCCGGGACTGAACGAGGAGTTCATGGTCGACTACATCCGTCGCCTCGTGCTCGAGGCGCGCTACGGGCACGTCGTGTGGGATACGGCGCCGCTCGGGCAGACGCTGGCGTTGCTCGGCATGCCCTCGATGCTGGCCGAGCACCTGCGGACCGCGCCGCGCATCTACTCGCACCTGCGCACCACCGGCGAGCGCAAGGAGTCGGTGATGGCGATCCTTGGCCGGTGGCAGGATCTGGCCGCGACCTGCATGGAATTCCTGCGCCGCGACGTGCGCTTCTCCCTGGTGACGATCCCGGAGGCGCTCGCCGTATGCCAGCTCGAGGCCGTGCGCGACGAACTTCATCGCCACGGGCTCGCGATCTCCCGCATGATCGTCAACAATGTCGTGCAGGCGGGCGACTCGCCGTTCCTGGAGCAGAAGCGGCGGCAGCAGCAGGAGCAGCTCGCACGGATCCGTGGCCGCCACGGCGACGTGCCGATCGTCGAGATTCCGCTGTTCCCGCTGGAAGTGCGTGGCATTGAGCGATTGCGCACCGTGGGACGAGTGCTTTCCGGCTGAACTGAGGAGTACGAACGACATGGGAATAGCCGTCGTGACAGGCGCCAACCGCGGCATCGGCCTCGAGCTGGCCCGGCAGCTCAAGGAACGTGGTGCCGGCGTGGTGGCGGTGTGTCGTCGCAGCACGGCCGAGCTCGACGGGCTCGGGGTGCGCGTCGAAAGCGGCTGCGATCTCGCCGAACCCGCGTCCTGGACCATGCTCGCCGAGCATCTCGCGCACGACGAGATCGACCTGCTGGTCCAGAACGCCGGCATGCTGGTGGGCGACTCGCTGGGCAGCATCGACGCGGCCGGTCTGCGCGCCCAGTTCGATCTGAACGCCGTCGCGCCGCTCGGTCTCACGCAGGCGCTACTCCCGCGCCTGTACGCAGGCTCCAAGGTGGCGCTCATCACCAGCCGCATGGGATCGATGGGCGACAACGGCTCCGGAGGCTATTACGGCTACCGGATGAGCAAGGCGGCCCTGAACGCGGCCGGCGTTTCGCTGGCCCGTGACCTCGCGCCGCGGGGAATCGCCGTGGCCATCCTGCATCCGGGCGCCGTGCGCACCGGGATGACCGGCGGCCAGGGCATGATCGAGGCGGACGAGTCCGTGCGCGGGCTGCTGCAGCGTATCGACGAGCTCACGCTCGCGACCACCGGCCGCTTCCTGCACCAGAACGGCGAAGCCTTGCCCTGGTAGGGCGCAGGCACGGATTCACTTTCCGCGGAAGACCGCCTCGCGCCGCTCGACGAACGAGCGCACGCCCTCGGCGGCGTCCTCGCTGCGCATGACTTCCGCCATGCCGCGGAACATGGGCTCGACGGCGGCTGCCTCGCCCTCGAGCATCCGCGTGCGTGACGAACGGAGGCTGCCCTGCACCCCGAGCGGTGCCGCCTTCGCGACGCGTTGAGCGAGCGCCAGCGCCGCGTCCAGTTGCTCGCCCGGGGCGCAGAGCTGCTGTACGAGCCCGAGCCGGTACGCGTCCTCGGCCCCGAGTTCGTCGCCGGTGAGCAGGTAGCGCTGCGCATTGGCCCAGCCGATCTCGGTCGGCAGGCGCAGGGTCGCGCCGCCACAGGCATAGAAACCCCGGCGGACCTCGAGCATCGCGAAGCGGGTGTCGCTTGCGGCAACGCGCAGGTCCGTGTTGAGCAGCAGCTCCCAGCCCCAGGTGTAGCAGCGTCCCTGTACGGCGATCACCAGGGGTTTCGACAGGCGGGGCCCGCTGAGCGAGAACGGATCGATCTCGCCGTCCCCGATCGGGAACGGTGTCCCGGACGCGAAGGCGTCGGCCCAGTCGTTGAGGTCGACTCCGGAGGTGAAATGCGGCCCCTCGGCCCAGATCACACCGACCCAGAGCTCGGCATCGTGCTCCAGGCGATACAGCGCGCGCGCCAGCGAGCGATACATGTCGCGGCTCAGGGCGTTCATCTTCTGCGGGCGGCGCACGCCCATGACGAGCAGGTGCTCGCGCCGTTCGACTTCGATGCTCATGGAATTCACCTTTGCTGGATCCAGGGACGCACGATCGGCCACACGGCGACGAGACGGCTCGCGACCCGTACCACGCGGCCGGGGCCCGTCAACAGCAGCATCGCAACGCCGCCCACCAGCAGCAGGCGCCCCGAGCCGGAGCGCGTGAACTTCGTCGCCGTGTCGACGAAACGCAGGCGATGGCCGATCGTCGCGGCATCGTACTGGAGGCTGGCACGCTGGTAAGCGCAGCGGGCCAGCAGCAACTCCCGACGTGCTGCCAGCAACTCGGCGCGTCGCGTCATTGCTGCCTGCCCGTCAAGGTCGCGACGTTGCGCTTCAGCTCGCCGATGCTGCCGGCGAACATGTGCGGCCGGGTACGCACGCGATGCCTCACGTAGAGCGCGCCCGCCAGCGCCGTGATCGCGAAGAATGCCGTCACGCACCCGGCCGCGAGCAGGCGATGCGTGTCCCAATAGGCGAAGATCACGGTCACCGCGAGCATCACGATGGCGACGATGGCGCACAGCAGCGCGCCGAATGCCCACAGCAGCAGGCTCGCGGCGCGCTGCACTTCCACCTGGAGTTCGACGCCGACGAGCTCGAGGCGCGTGTGGACGAGATCGACGAGCGTCGCGATCGCGCGGCGCAGCGACGCGAAGAGCCCGAGGCCCTCGCGCTGGCCCGGTTCCGGCTCAGCCACGGCCTGACCGCCGCTCAGCGGCGGGCCAGCAGGATGCCGATGATCGCGCCGACCCCGGCGGCCACGGCGATCGACTGCCAGGGATTCTCGTGGACATAGTGGTCGGCCTGTTGTGCGGTCGCAGTCGCGCGGGCCTTGAACTGCTCTTCGAGCGTGTGGATGCGGGCGCGGGCGTTCGCGACCGACTCCGCGGCCCGCTGGCGTGCCGTATGGGCCCGCTCGCTCGCATCGCCGGCGGTCGCGGCCATCAGCGCCTCGGCATCCGCGACCACGGTCTTGAGGTCTTCCATCAGCTTGTGGGTGGTGACTTCGGTCATGACATCTCCTCCTTGCGCCCCGGTCCTGCGAGCGCCTTTGCTGATACTGGCCCCTGGTCGGCCAACGGGCAATCCGGGGATGCCGTGAGACGGCCGGGTGAAAGCAGTATGCTGCCTGCCAGGGAGACCGACGATGAAAATTCCTCGTGTGCTCGCCCTGCTGGCCCTCGCCGTGCCGCTCGTCGCGGCTGCAGGCGTCGAATCGATTGCTCCGCGGGACAGCGTCGACGGGCTCAAGACGGCCCTGAACCAGGGTGCGACTCGCGCCGTGGCCCAGCTCGGCGTCACGGACGGGTTCCTGCGCAACCCGAAGGTAAGGATCCCGTTGCCGCCCACGCTGAAGAAGGCGGACAAGGCCTTGCGCATGGTGGGCATGGGGGACGAGGCCGACGAACTCGTCGTGGCGATGAACCGTGCCGCCGAGGCCGCGGTGCCCGAGGCGAAGACGCTGCTCGTGGATGCCGTGCGCCAGATGACGCTCGCGGATGCGCGTGAGATCCTGACCGGCGGCGACGATGCCGCGACGAAGTACTTCCGCAAGGTGTCCTACGACAAGCTCGAGCAGCGCTTCCTGCCGGTGGTCAAGCGGACGACCGACAAGGCGCAGCTCGCGGCGCAATACAACCAGCTCGCCGGGCAGGCAGCGCAGCTCGGGCTCGTCAGCGCCAGGGACGCGAACGTCGAGGGCTACGTCACCCGCAAGGCGCTCGATGGCCTGTTCTTCGTCATCGCGGAGGAGGAGCGGGCGATTCGCAAGGACCCGCTCGGCCAGTCGAGCAGGATCCTGCGCGGCGTCTTCGGCGCGCTCGGCCAGTAGTCGTGACTGAATGGTACGAAGAGGAACAGCGGCCGCCACCGGTGTCGGTACCGCACACCGATCTCTCGGCGGAGGCCTTGCGTGGCGTCGTCGAGTCGTTCGTGCTGCGGGAAGGCACCGACTACGGCGATCGCGACGTGCCGCACGAGCAGAAAGTGGCGCAGGTGCTGCGCCAGCTCGAGCGCCGCGAGGCGCAGATCATGTTCGATCCCGTGACCAGCACGGTCGACATCGTCGTCGTGCCCGGCGGTCCGGGGTCTACTCGTCCCGCTTGAGCAACGACGCGAGGTCGGCGAACGGGGTGTGGGTGGCGGCCGGCCGGGTGTCGCGCTGAGCGGAGGCCGCGCCCGGCTGCTCCAGGTAGCGCTGGTGCTCGTTGTCGTGACAGTAGAGGCAGAGCAGCTCCCAGTTGCTGCCGTCCGGCGGATTGTTGTCGTGATTGTGGTCCTTGTGGTGGACCGTCAGTTCCTGGACGCTGCTGCGGTCGAACTCGCGCGCACAGCGCCCGCAGATCCAGGGGTAGAGTTTCAGGGCCTGGGCCCGATAACCCTGTTCGCGTTCGTCGCGGGAGCGCCGCGCATCGGCGACGATGCGGTCGAGGCGGGCGAGGTCCGGGGTGCCTTTTCTCGTGGGCATTCGCGGATTGTGTCGCGGACCGCACCGCGCGGGAAGTGGGCCGTGTCGAGGCGATGCCCGGGCTCGTGCTGATATCATCCGCGCATGAGCAACGAACCTTCCAGCGCCCCGGGCAAGGCTTCCACCAGCGACGTGCGGCGCGAGGAGCGCGGCTCCTCGGGCGGCCGCTGGGTCGCGGCGGTGGATGGACACGAAGCCGAGATGACGTACTCACGTGCGTCGGCGACGCTGATCATCATCGACCACACCGAGGTCCCGGACGCACTGCGCGGCCGGGGTGTCGGGCAGGCTCTCGTGCTGCGTGCGGTCGAGGATGCCAGGCGCGAAGGCTTCCGGATCATTCCACTGTGCCGCTTCGCCAAGGCGCAATTCGAGCGTCACCCGGAGTGGCGGGACGTCCTGTCCGCCTGATCGTTCCAGAACTGTGACGCATCGCTCGCAATTCGGGGTTGCCCCGGCGGCCGGCAGCTAGTACTTGTGGATCCGGTTTGGGGGGTGATGCCGGGCGCACGAGGAGTGACCGCGGATGCACAGGATCGATCCCACCAAACTGCGCGATGCGCTCGAGCAACTCGAGCACGCCACCCACGATCACGCCGAGTGGCAGGAGAACCTCCTGCGCTCCGTCGTCTGTGGCCTGCCTTTCAATCTCGACAACGTCGGCGACAATGCGCACCATCAATGCCGTTTCGGCCGCTGGTATTACGAGCAGGCGCCGGCCGGGCTGTGGGGCCAGCCGTCGTTCGCCGCGATCGGCACCGAGCACGAGCGCGTGCACCGGATCGCGGCGCGGCTGTTGCGCGAAGTGGCCGCCGACGAGCCGATCGTGCGCGAGGACTTCGAGGAGCTCGTGGCAGGCACCGCGCGCCTGAGGCTCGAGATCGACACACTGAAGCACGAGATCAGCGGGGCACTGCAGAGTCGCGACCCGCTCACCGGTGCCTACGCCCGCGTGGAGATGCTCCCCGAGCTGCGCCAGTGGCGCGAGCTGGCGCTGCGCGACGTGCAGCAGTGCTGCATCGTGTTCATGGACGTCGATCACCTGAAGGCGATCAACGACACCCACGGTCACACGGTGGGCGATGAGGTGCTGGCGCGAATCGTGCGATACCTCTCCCGGCACCTGCGGCCGTACGACAAGGTGTTCCGCTACGGCGGCGACGAGTTCCTGATCGCGCTGCCCGGGGCCGACATCGCGATGGGCCAGGCGGTGATCAAGCGCGTCCGCGAGGGACTCGCGGCGGGGCCGCTCCTCGCGGGTGGCGACGTGGCGATCCACGTGACGGCCTCGTTCGGGCTCGCGCTGCTGGATCCACAGGTGAGCGTCGAGGACTCCATCGAGCGGGCCGACCAGGCCCTGCTGCTCGCCAAGACCGCTGGACGCAACCGGGCGATCAACTGGGATTCCTCGGTCACGACCGGCACGCGGCTCAGGCGGCTCGACATCGACGCGGCGGCGGCCGCCTGGCTCGCGAGCGGTCTCGACAAATAAGAAGGCCGGGCGTCGACAGGGCGCGCCCGGCCTTGCTGGCTTCGGATTCCCGTGCCGCGGCGCCCGTGCGCTGCGGATGCGAGCGGCGGACTGCAAGGAGGATCGACTGCGGCCCAGGCCCACTCGGCCCCGTGTCGCCGGCCGCCAGCAGGCATCGACACGCGGGACTCACGTCATTTCTACCGCGCAACCAGCGGCGCCAACATCGCCGAAAATACCTATGACGCGCGCAGGGCTTGCGGCACGGCATCGACCGCGATGACGTGCGGGTGCGCCCGGTCGTCCGGCCCCGCGGCCTCCCTGAAAGCGTCCTCGATGTCGACGCGCAATTGCTCCGGACAGTCGTGAACTACAACCGGTCGGAATCGGTTGTATCCGCGGTCGTTTCTTTCGGACAGGCCCTGGCTCGCCAGCCGTTGGACGGCGAGGGCGCCGGCGTGCTGCACGATGTAGATCAACAGGCGGTCACCGACGACCAACCTCGTGCATTGGATGGCGCCACCCGCAGTGCAGTCACGCTGGATCGCGATCGTCTCGAAGACCTCGTCGGGACATCGGCAGCCCAGCGTATCGCGTACGAAGCGGTCGATCGACGCGCGGTTCGTACTGCTCAGCGGCGGAGCGGCCATACCATGTGGGGGCCGCTGCATCGCTGAAGAATAGCCCGGCCGCGGCGTCGCGGCGCGGAAGACGGCAGACGTGAGCCGCAGCGTGTTATCCCGCTGCGCCGGGTGTCGGCGGCGCGGGCGTCTCGTCCTTCTTCTGCTGCCGGCGCTGCAGCTTCTCGTCGCGCTTCTTGCGCGCAGCGGCTTCGCGCTGCTTCTTCTGGTGGGCGTAATTCGGTTTGGCCATGAACTCTCCCTGCGGTACTCCGGTTGCAGTCCGGCAAGCTTAGCGGTTGGCGGCGGGGGGCGCAGCCCGGGCTTCCGGTCGGGCGACCCTGATCGACAGCACGGCGTGGTCCGACAGCGGCTCGCCGTGGCCGTTGGCCTGCCCGGCGAGCAGCGTTCGCCCCGCCTTGTAGAGATAGCGGGCGCCGGCGATGCGCAGCCGCGGCCCGGCGAGCGCGTGGTCGACCCGTGTCGTCGCCGCGCCGTCGGCAGAGCGGTAGCTCCACTCCCCGGCGGGGTTCGGCAGGTGGAAGCCTTCGTCCCGCAGCCGCGGAAAGACCGCGGCACAGGGGCGCGTGTCGGTGTGCGGGTCGCAGTTGAAATCGCCGACGAACAGGATGGGGCGCGCCTTGGCCGCCTGCACGATGCCCTCGACCTGCTTCCAGTAGCCGCTGCGCTCGGCGGCCGCGAGGTAGACGGGGGCGCGCAGTCCGACGATCTCGAGGTCGAGGCCTGGGAATCGACGGTGCAGCCAGTTGGTGCTCGCGGCCTCGGTGAATCCGGGCAAGGGCAGCAGGTCGTCGTCGGCCATGGCCGCCCGCGCGGCGATCAGCACCTGGTTCTGCCGGGGCGCCTTGACCGAGACGGCGAGACTCTCGAAGCCGATGTCCTTCAGGCTGTCCTTGAACACCGCGTGGTGCTCGCCGTCCACGAACTCGGTGAGCACCAGGATGTCGACGTTGAGGCTTGCGATGGCGTGGATGACCGAGGGAGGGATCGCCTTCCTGCCGGTACGGTGGTTGAGGTTCCAGGCGGCGACGTGCAGTGTCTGGTCGGTCATGGGTCCTTGGGGCTATGCGCGGGTGCCGGAGAAGTCGAACGCGCCGAACGGCGTGTTGTACTTGCCCGAGATCGCGTCGCCCGCGGCGACGCCCGTGAAGGCGAGGTTCAGGCGTCCGACGGGCGTGTCGGCGTCCGCGGAGAACTGCACGTTGTCGCCGTCGACCGCGAGATTCTGCAGCGGCGAGGGGTCGCCCTTGCCGGCCAGCGTCCCTTGCATGGCGCCGGCGGCGTCCTCGAGGACGAGTACGGCGGACTGCGCGCCGAGCGGTGAATTCAGGGTGAGGTTCCAGGTTCCGGTGATGCTCATCTTGGCTCCGTCTGCGTTGTCGTACGGTGCAAGGATAGTCGATTTTACTGCGACGGCGAGACGGGCGGCCGGTGGACGCTGTCCAGCCGTGCCGAGCCGTACGGCTGGCAGGCATTCGCACAGATGCTCTGCCGGTGGCGTCGCCACGTGGACGCGCTCCCGTCCAGCGTCGATCTGGCGTGGATTCCCGCCGAGGATTCGAAGCTCGTCACCGTGGCGGGCGAGACGGGACTGGTTGCGCGTGTCCTGCGCCTCTGCCTCACGCTGGGCGAGTCACGGACGGGCCTGTGGCTGGCACACCAGTCGGACGCGAGCCTCGCCGCCCTCGACGCGGCACTGCCGAATTTCCTCGTCGAGCCGCGCCGGCTGATCCTCGATGAAATGGTCGACTGGATCGCCGAGCTGCAGCTGCCCGCGGATCTGCTGACCCTCTGCACGCACTACGGGCTCGGGCGTCCCGAAGCGGGGCTGGTCGCCCTGCGCACGCGCCTGGCCGAAGACATGGCAGGCTCGATCGGCCACTCGTGAAACGAGCGGTTCGCAAGGCAGGCAGCCTGCCGACCGACCGGCCGCTGCGCGCACTCGCGCGGGGCGAGATCGTCACGCGCCTCGAGCAGGCGCTCGCAGGTCGCGACGGAATGGCGGGCGCGCATTGCGTCCACGAGCTGTGGATGCGCAACGAGCCGTCGATGAACGTCGCGGCGTGGCTCGCGCGCCTGTGGTCGGCGGCCGAGTCGTTGCCGGAGTGGTTGCCGATGCGTTACGTCGATTGGCTGCCGCTCGCCTACGACGTGGCCGCGCGATTCCAGCCGGAAGGCCGCGGCCGCTCGAACATCTACCTCGTACTGCTCGACTACGGCGACAGTCGCACCGAGCCCTACGGCGTCTACGTCGGTGCGACCCGCTACTCGCCCGCCGATCGCTTCGACCAGCACAAGGCGGGCATCCGCGCGGCCGGCAGCGTGCTGAAGCGCGGGCTCGAGGTGCTGACCGGGCCCGTGCTGCACCTGCAGCGCATTCCGCGCGCGCAGGCTGCTGAGATCGAAGAGGGGCTGGCCGAGGCGCTCCGCGCGGAAGGGCTGTTGGTGCACGGGGGCCATTGACCGGCGGTGTTGCTGGCGACGTTCATCGCGGAGCTCCGCGAACCCGGCCTGCGATATGCTGCTTCACGTGAAGATCCTGCCCATCCAGGTCGACGCGGCCCATCCCGCCAGGTCGCGTCGTGCCATGACGCGGAGGACGGGTACATGTTCGACCAGTCATGCAGTCCCAGGTCGATGCCGCCCGTGCTTGCGAGTCGCTGTTCGTGCCGGCGCTGTTCGGGCAGTGGGCGGCGAGAGTTGCAGACGCGGCGCAGGTGCGGGCGGGCCAGCGGGTGCTCGACGTCGCGTGCGGTACGGGGGTGCTGGCCCGTGAGGTCAGTGCCCGGACGGGACCGACCGGGTACGTCGCCGGGCTCGATCCGGGTGCCGGGATGCTGGCGGTCGGCAGGAGCTGGCACCGACGGTCGACTGGCGCCGCGGCACGGCGGAATTCATGCCCTTCGCCGACGGCCTGTTCGATGCCGTCGTGTGCCAGTTCGGGCTGATGTTCTTCACGGATCGCAACCTGGCGATCCGCGAGATGCTGCGGGCGACGGCGCCAGGCGGCCGCATGGTGCTGGTCGTCTGGGATGCGCTCGGCAACATGCCGGCCTACGCCGCCGATGCGCTGCGCGCGCCGTTCGTCCTCGGCGACCGCCAGGACCTGGACGCGCTGCTCGTGGGCGCGGGCGCCATGCCGGTGGTGATGTCGACCCAGCGCGGCCAGGCCAGGTTTCCCAGCATCCGCGTGATGGTCGAGGCCGACCTCCGGGGATGGTTGCCGGTCATGGACGTATGGCTCGCGGACGAGCAGATCGACCGCATCCTGCGGGAAGCGGACGACGCTCTCGGCGCGTACGTGACCACGGACGGGCAGGCCAGCTTCGAGATCTCCGCGCACTTCGCAACGACGGTGAAGGCGTGAGGCGTCGCGATTGCGCGCGGATCTGCTCGGCGTCCGGTATCCTCCCGCGGATATGGTTCTGGTGACCTGCACGCTCGAGCGTCACGCGCGTCCGATCCTCGACATCCTGAACGATGCGATCGAGAACACCACCGCGCTGTACGACTACCAGCCACGCCCGCTCGCCAGCATGACCGACTGGTTCGGCGCCAAGGCAGCGGGCGGCTTTCCGGTGGTCGGACTGGAGTCCGGCGCGGGCGAACTGCTCGGCTTCGCGAGCTACGGCGCGTTTCGGGCGTGGCCGGCCTACAAGTACACGGTGGAGCACTCGGTCTATGTCCACCACGCGCATCGCGGCCGTGGCATCGGCCGGACCTTGCTGCAGGAACTGATCGAGCGCGCCCGTGCGAACGGCGTGCACGTGCTCGTCGGCGGCATCGATGCGTCGAACGCCGGCAGCATCGCGCTGCACACCGGGCTCGGCTTCGTTCATGCCGGCACGATCCGCGAGGCGGGCTTCAAGTTCGGGCGGTGGCTCGACCTCGCGTTCTACCAGCGGATCCTGGACACGCCGCTTGATCCGGTGGACGGCTGAGCCCCGATGCGCGTGGCAGCGAACGCGGACATCGACCTGCTCGCGATGGCGGTCACCGGCAGCGTGCGGCAGATCGCCGCCGGTATCTGGCGCATCGTCGCGCCGAACCCGAGTGCGCTGACCGGTCCCGGCACCAACACCTACGTCGTGGGTAGCAGGCGACCGGTCGTGATCGACCCGGGTCCGGACGACGAGGCGCACCTCGACCGCATACTGGCCGTCACGGGCGGCTCGATCGACCGCATCCTCTGCACGCACTCCCATCCCGATCACTCGCCGGGCGCCGTGCGCCTGCGCGAACGGTCCGGCGCGAAAGTGTACGGACAGCCGCCGCCCGACGATGGCTACCAGGACGACACGTATGCGCCGGATGCCGGCCTCGAGCACGACCAGCGAATTCCGGCAGGCGAGTTCGTCCTGCGCGCGCTGCACACACCGGGCCATGCGTCGAACCACGTCTGCTTCCTCGCCGAGGACACGGGGCTGCTCTTCACCGGCGACCACCTCATGAGCGGCTCGACGGTGGTGATCCTGCCGCCCGATGGCTCGATGCGGCTGTACCTCGAGTCCCTGCGCTACCTGCGCACGCAGTCGTTGTCCGCCATCGCCCCCGGGCACGGCGCGGTCATTCCGGACGCGATCGCCGAGATCGACCGCGTGGTCGCGCATCGGCAGGCACGCGAGCGGAAGCTGGTGGCAGTGTTGTCGCGCAACGGCACGGCGACCCTCGACAGCGTGCTGCCGGAGGTCTACGACGACGTGCCGAAGTTCATGCACGCGTATGCCCGGTTCTCGCTGCTGGCCCACGCGATCAAGCTCGAGGAAGAGGGGTGCGCGCTCCGCGACGGCGAGCATTACCGGTGGATCGGCGGGTGAGCCGTGCGGATCAGGGATCGAGCTTGCGCAGGCGCCGAGCCAGCGCGCGCCGCGGCGCCGCCTGATCGTCGAGCGTGGCCGAGACTGGCGTCACCGACACGTAGCCAGCCTCGAGCCGCGACCGATCCGAGTCCACGTCGTCGCGCGCCACGGCCATCGGCGTGAGCCGGGCGGAGTACTCGCCATTGCCGGCATCGACGTACTGCACGCGCAGGTCGGGCACGCGGCCCTGGTGCGTCACCACGGTGCCACGGACACGTTCGACCGGCAGCGGGGGATAGTTCACGTTCAGGACCGTCCTCGCGCGGACGACGTTGCCGCCCTCGCAGAACCACCCGCGCGCCGCCTCGACGAAGCGCACGAAGTAGTCGGCCGCCTGCGCGAGATGCGCGCGATTGCCGGGAGCATCGACCGGGTTGCCCCGATCGGGGCGCGGCGCGTTGAACGCGATGCCCGGAATGGGAGGGTCGAGGAGTATCGAGCCCGCCAGCGCAGCACCGACCGTGCCGGAGACGACGAGCAGCGTGCCCGCGTTGTCCCCGTCGTTGATGCCGGAGATCACGAGATCCGGGCCCGTGCCGTCCGGGTAGAGCGCGGTCGCCGCGAGCACGACAGCCGTGGCCGGCGTGCCCGCGACCGCAAAGGATTGCGCATCCCCTTCGTCGCGCGTGACCCGAACGTTGCGCCACGTCACGCTCGTGCTGCTGCCGCTCGCGTTGTAGTCCGGCGCCGCGACCGTCACGCGGTGACCCTTCGCTCGCAGCCGGTCCCGCAGCGCCTCGAGGCCGGGTGCCGCGATGCCGTCGTCGTTGGTCAGGAGGAGGTCGAGGGGACGGTCGGAGCAGAGGGCAGCGTGCGTGGGAACCGCAGGCGCCAGCAGGACGGCCAGCGCGAGAACGGAAAGGGGATAGGGGACAGGGGATAGGGGATAGCAGGAAAAGCCGCGGCGCAGCCGCTTCCGGTTCTTCACTATCCCCTATCCCCTATCCCCTATCCCCTCTCTTCACAAGGGTAGTTCCGCCTCATAAACGATCACCGCATCCCCGGCCACGCTCACGCTGGTCGCGCGCTTGCCGGACGCCGTGATCTCGACCTCGACCGTGCCGGGCCGCTCGACGAAGCGGCCCTGGTGGCCGGTGAAGCGCGCCTTGCCGTCGACGACGGGCAGCAGACCGTTGCTCACCAGGTAGACGCCGAGCATGCCGTGCGCGTTGCCGCTCACCGGATCCTCGGGCACGCCGAGCACGGGGGCGAACATCCGGGCTTCGGTGGTGTAGCCGTCGTCGCCCTGCAGCGCGAACACGAAGAAGCCGTCGGCGCCCACCAGTGGCGTGAGGTGGACCAGGTCGTCCATGCGCGGCTGCAGCGACTCGAGTGTCTCGCGCGACTTGAGGCCGATGATCAGCCGCGAATTGGCCGCGCTCATGACCTGCATGGGGCAACCGGGATGCAGGCTCGAAGAGCTGATCCCCAGCGCGTCGAGCACGGCGGCGTGGCGCTCCTCGGGCACGGCGGGACCAAACGTCGCCGGACCCTGGTGGATGGCCACGCGCAGCGCCGGTGCCCGGCCGGTCACCTCGATCTCGACGACGGTGTTGCCGGCCTTCTGCCGGACCTTGCCCTGCGGCACGCCGTCGGCGATGGCCCGGACGTAGTGGGCCGCCACGGTCGTGTGGCCGACGAAAGCGACTTCGCGGCGCGGCGAGAAGAAACGGACCTCGACGTCGTAGTTGGGCGAGTCGGAGGCCAGCACGAACGCCGACTCGATGCCGCCGACCTCGCGCGCGATGCGCCGCATCTCCTCCTCGCTCAGCTTCTCCGCGTCGAGCACGACCACGGCCGGGTTGCCGCAGAATCGCTCGCGCGTGAAGGCATCGACGTGGAACAGTCGGCACTTGCGCTTGGCCATGCAGGAGGGTCCGTCGGATGAGGGACACGCATTAGCCAACAAGCGCGCGGCCGGCGTCAACAGCGGCGATTTCCAGCGGCGGCGCGCGGGCCTATACTGCACGCAACCTTGGGGTGGCCTGAAGGGCCTGAGATGCTGGCCGCGGCACGTGCCGCACACCGGCGAACCCGTCGAACCTGATCCGGTTAATACCGGCGTAGGGAGCAGGTGCAATGCGCTACCGACCGTCCTTTTGTTCCACCCAATCAGTGGGTTACCTCCTGCTTGGGGGCGCCGTCGTGGGGCTCTTGGCGCTGCCGGCGGGCGCGCTCCGGGCGGCCGCAGCCGATCAACCCCTCGAGGAGATCGTCGTCACGGCCTCGTTGCGCCCCGAACCGGTGGGCGATTTCCCGGTGAGCACCACGGTGCTCGACGCCTCGCTGCTGCAGGCGGCCGGGCTGCAGCATTTCGCGGACGTGCTCGCGCTGGTGCCGAACCTGAACTGGTCGGGCGGCACCTCGCGTCCGCGCTATTTCCAGCTGCGCGGCATCGGCGAACTCGAGCAGTACCAGGGCGCGCCCAACCCGTCGGTCGGCTTCCTGGTCGACGACCTGGACTTCAGCGGAGTGGGCATGCCGGCCACGTCCTTCGACGTGGAGCAGGTCGAGGTGCTGCGCGGTCCGCAGGGAACGCGCTATGGCGCGAACGCGCTCGCGGGGCTCATCAAGATCAAGACGCGCGACCCCGACGTTGAGCCGGAGCTGCGCACGGAAGTGAGCGCCGGCGACGACGGGATGCGCGCCGTCGGCGTCGCGATGGGAGGTGCGCTCGGCCGCGACGGGGCGGCGCGGGACGACGCGTGGCGAATCGCCGCGCAGAGCGCGCGCAGCGACGGCTTCCGGAGCAACGTGTTTCTCGGCCGCGACGACACCAACGGCCGCGACGAGACCACGCTGCGTGGCAAGCTGCGCTGGCATGCCGCGACGGACTGGAGCGTCGAACTCGGCGGGCTGTACGTCGATCTCGACAACGGCTTCGACGCGTTCGCGCCGGACAACTCGCTCAGCATGCTGTCGGATCGCCCGGGGCGGGACGCACAGCGCTCGACGGGCGGATCGCTCAAGCTCACGGGCGACCTCGGTCGCGCCTCGGTGCAGGGCACGACCGCCTACGCCGAGTCCGACATCCTCTACAGCTTCGACGGCGACTGGGGCAACGACGAGTACTGGGGCGAGTTCGCGCCCTACGACTACTACTCGCGCTTCGATCGCGAGCGGCGCACCCTGAGCCAGGACCTGCGCCTCGTGAGCGACGCGACGGCCGCCGACGGTGGATTCGGCTGGCTGGTGGGCGCCTACGCGCTGCATCTCGACGAGGACAACCTGCAGCACGATTACTTCGCGTCCGACCTGCTGCGCCCGCCGCTCGCGAGCGACTACTCCGCGACCAGCGTTGCGGCCTACGGCGAGGTCGAGCACCGATTGTTCGGCGAGGCCGTGCTCTCGGGCGGACTGCGCGTCGAATCGCGCTCGGCGCACTACCGGGACAGCGACGGCGCGCGTTTCTCGCCCGGGGAGACGATGGTCGGCGGCCACGTCTCCCTCAGTGGACACGCGGGTGAGGGGACCGGGTGGTACGCGACCGTGAGTCGTGGCTACAAGGCCGGCGGCTTCAACATCGGCCAGTTCGTGCCCGCGGACCGGCGCGAGTTCGCGGCGGAGTACCTGTGGAGCCTCGAATCCGGCCTGCGTTTCGCCAACGCGCCCGGCACGCTCGAGGGCGAACTCGCGCTGTTCCACATGTGGCGCGAGGAGCAGCAGGTGGCCACCTCGTTCCAGCTCGACCCGGGCGACCCGCTGTCCTACGTGTTCTACACGGACAATGCCGCGCGCGGCCGCAACTACGGGCTGGAGGCCGCGCTGCGCTGGCGCGCGCTGCCCTCGCTCACGCTCGGCGCGACGCTGGGCCTGCTCGAATCGGAGTACCTCGATTATCGCTATGGGGATCGCGACCTCGACGGCCGCGAGCAGGCGCATGCGCCCGGCTACCAGTACGCGCTGTCCGCCGACTGGCGACACGCGCTCGGCTGGATGGCGCGCGTCGACGTGAACGGCGCCGACGCGTTCTACTTCGACGCCAGCCACGACCAGCGCTCGCAGCCCACGACGCTCGTGAACCTCAAGGCCGGGTACGAGGGTTCGCGCTGGTCGGCGTACGCGTGGGGACGCAACGTGTTCGACGAGCGGTACGCCGTGCGCGGCTTCTATTTCGGACTCGAGCCGCCCGACTACGCGAACGAGCTGTACGTGCAGCGCGGCGATCCACGGCAGCTCGGCGTGACCTTCGAGTGGCGGATTCGTTGAGGAGCAATACCATGCGCATCGCAGTCAACGTCAGCCTGTATCCGCTCGACGCGGACTTCGTTCCCCCCATCAAGGACTTCATCGATCGCCTGAACCGCCACGCGGGGCTGCGCGTCGAAACGAACGCGATGAGCACCCAGGTCTCGGGCGAGCACGACGAGGTCTTCGCCGCGCTCTCCGCCGAGACGAAGACGAGCTTCGACTCGGGCCGCCGTGCGGTGTTCGTGATGAAGGTGCTCGGCGGAGCGCCGTGAGTTCGCCCGCCGAGTGGGTCGCGGTAACGCTCGCGCTCGGCTACCTGCTGCTGGCCGTGCGCCAGAGCCTGTGGTGCTGGGCCTGCGCCGCGGCGAGTTCGGCCATCTATCTCGTGTTGTTCGCGCGTGGCGGGCTCGCCATGCAGGCGGCCCTGCAGGTGTTCTACATCGCCATGGCCGCATATGGCTGGTACGCCTGGCGAGGCGGCCGTCGCGCGGCCGAGGAGGGTGGTGAGCCGCTGCGGGTGTCGACGTGGTCCCCCGTGGTCCACGCGCTCGCGATCGGCGCGACGCTGGTCGCGACTGCGATCAGCGGCTGGCTGCTGTCGCCGCCCGGGGGCGATGCAGTCGCCTACGTGGACGCGCTGGTGGCCTGGGTGAGCGTGCTCGCCACCTGGATGGTCGCGCGCAAGGTGCTCGAGAACTGGCTGTACTGGATCGTCATCGACCTCGTGGCGGCCGGTCTCTACTGGTCGCAGGGATTCGCCGCGACCAGCGTACTGTTCCTGGTCTACGTGGCGATCGCCGTGCGCGGCTATTTCAGCTGGCGGGCCGGGCTCGCCGGAACGAGGGAGGCCGCAGCCCGTGCCTGAGCGCGAGGTGCGCGCGGCGCTTGCACGACATGCCGCCACGCGGGCGCTGGCGAACTGCCCGTTCGAGATCGTCCCGGGCGGCCTGAGCAACCACGCCTGGCGTGCCGGGCACGCGGGCGAGTCATGCTTCATCCGGCTCGGCGCGAGTGATGCCGAGCGGCTCGGAGTGGATCGCGCCAGCGAATGCCGGATGCTGGCGATTGCGGCGGCCGCGGGTCTCGCGCCACAGGTGATCGCCTGCGACCCGGCAAGTCGCCTGCTCGTGACGCGCTTCGTGCCCGGCCGACACTGGAGCCGCACCGATGCAGGGGACCCGCGCAACCTGCGGCGCCTCGGCGAGTCGCTGCAGCGCCTGCACGCCTTGCCGCCGACCACCGACGTGAGGCGGCTCGATTTCCCGGTGCAGGCGGCGCAGCTCGAGGCAGGTCTCGCGCAACACGAGAGCATCCCTGTCGCCCTGCAGGGGCCGGCCCAGGGAGCGCTCGAAGTCCTGCACGCCCGGCAGGCGCCCGTCACGCTGTGCCACAACGACCTGCACCACCTGAACGTGATCGACGACGGCGGGCGGTTGTGGCTCGTGGACTGGGAATACAGCGGTGCCGGCGACCCGTTGTTCGACCTCGCGGGCCTCATCTGCCTGCACCAGTTGTCCGGCGCGTTGCGCGCGGCCTTCCTCGAGGCCTATGGGCACCCGTGCCTGGCCACGGGCGCGGAGCTGGACGCCGCCTGCCGCCTGTTCGATTACGTGCAGTGGCTGTGGTTCAGGCTCTGGATGGCGAGGCACCCGGCTGCCGCCGGGGAATACGCGGAGCGCGCCCGGATGCTGGCCGGACGACTCGGCGGCACCAGTGGCAAACGACATTACGAATGACCTGTAACGACATGTTTATAAATACATAAGTAGCCTGCGATCGCGCCACGCCTGCAACCTACCCATGTTGGCAGGTGCGTTGCGGCTAGTGCACTGCAATAATCCGGCGGTTGACGCAAGTATCCAGGGGAACAGGCATGGCGATGATCCGGGTGGTCGACCGCGACGGTGTCGAGCACGAGGTGGAAGGGCGCATCGGGGTGAAACTGATGGAGACTCTGCGCGAGTACGACTACGGCGTCACCGCCATCTGCGGCGGGCTCTGTTCCTGCGCCACCTGCCACATCTTCATCGATCCCGACTGGATCACGCGACTGCCGGACCCGCAGGGCGACGAGAAGGAACTGCTGGTCGAGTTGCAGCACTACGAAGCGGGCCGCTCGCGGCTCAGCTGCCAGGTGGACTGCACCGAATCCCTCGACGGCATCCGCCTCACCGTCGCCCCTGACGAGTGAGGTGACACCCATGATTGGTCCCGTGCTGGTCGACGTGCGCGACCGCGTCGCCACGGTCACGCTGAATCGCCCGGAGGGCGGCAACGCCCTCGACATGGCCATGGGCCGGGAACTGCTCGCGGCGGCGCTGCGCTGCGAGGCCGACCCGGAGGTGCGCGCGGTCGTGGTGACGGGCGCCGGCAAGCACTTCTGCTTCGGCGGCGACCTGCGCGGCATGGCCGACCAGGGCAGCGAGGTCGGCGGCTACCTGAACGAACTCACGACCAACATCCACGCCGCGATCAGCGCGTTCACCCGCATGCGCGCCCCGGTCATCGCCGCGGTGAACGGGACGGCCGCGGGCGGCGGCGTCGGGCTCGTCTGCATGACGGACCTCGCCATCGCCGGGCGCGGCAGCCGCTTCACGCTCGCCTACACCGGCGTGGGCCTGGCACCCGACTGCAGCACCTCGTTCCTGCTGCCGCGCATCGTCGGGCGGCGTCGTGCGACCGAGCTGTTCCTGACCAATCGCGTGCTGGCTGCCGACGAGGCACTGGCCTGGGGTCTCGTGAACCAGGTCGTGGAGGACGCGCAAGTGCTGGCCCAGGCGCACGCGCTCGCCGCGCGCTTCGCCACGGGTCCCACGGAATCCTACGCAGCGGTGAAGCGCCTGATGGACACGGCCGACCCGGGACTCGAGGCGCAGATGGCCCGCGAGGGCCGGGCGATCGCCGCGCAGGCGCAGCACCCGCACGGCGCGGAGGGCGTGCACGCCTTCCTCGAGAAACGCAAAGGCACCTACGTTTGATGAGGACCACGACATGACCGACGCCTACATCCTCGACGCCGTGCGCACGCCGCGCGGCCGTGGCCGCCCGGACGGCTCGCTGCACTCGATCACGCCGGTGCAGCTCGCGGCGCAGACGCTCGCGGCGCTGCGCGATCGCAACGGTCTCGATACCGCCACGGTGGACGACGTGGTGCTCGGCTGCGTGACGCCGGTGGGCGAGCAGGGCGCCGACATCGCCCGCGTGGCGGCCCTGGTGGCGGGCTACGCGCAGAGCGTGCCCGGCAAGCAGTTGAACCGCTTCTGCGCCTCGGCGCTCGAGTCGATCAACACGGCCGCCGCGCAGATCATGTCGGGACAGGACGAGGTGACGATCGGCGGCGGCGTGGAGCACATGTCGCGCTGCCCGATGGGCTCGGACGGCGGCGCCTGGGCGATCGACCCGCAGGTCGCCTGGCAGCAGTACTTCGTGCCGCAGGGCGTGAGCGCCGACCTGATCGCGACGATGGACGGCTACGGCCGCGAGCAGCTCGACGCCTACGCGGTCGAGAGCCAGCGCCGCGCCGCGTTCGCGCAGCAGGCCGGCTACTTCGACCGCTCGATCGTCCCGGTCAGGGATCCGATCGGGCAGGTGGTGCTGGCGAAGGACGAGTACCTGCGCCCGGGCACCTCGATGGAGGACCTCGCGAAGCTCAAGCCCGCCTTCACGCAGATCGGCGAGGAGGGCGGCTTCGACGCCGTGGCGCTGCAGCGCTACCCCGAGGTCGAGACCATCCACCACGTCCACACGGCCGGCAACTCGAGCGGCATCGTGGATGGCGCCGCGGCCGTGCTGCTCGCGAGCAGGCGCGCGGCGAAGAAGGCCGGCATCGCGCCCCGCGCGCGCATCCGCGCCTTCGCCTCGATCGGCAGCGAGCCCACGATCATGCTCACCGGCCCGGCGGCGGCCTCGCGCAAGGCGCTGAAGCGCGCCGGCATGAAGGTCTCCGACATCGACCTGTGGGAAATCAACGAGGCGTTCGCGGCCGTCGTGCTGCGCTACCTGCGCGACATGGAACTCGCGCCCGACAGGGTCAACGTGAACGGCGGCGCCATCGCGCTCGGCCACCCGCTCGGCGCGACGGGCGCCATCATCCTCGGCATGGTGCTCGACGAACTCGAGCGCCGCGACCTCGCGACCGCGCTCGTCACGCTGTGCATCGGCGCGGGCATGGGCACGGCCACGATCATCGAGCGCGTCTGACGCGGCTCCGCACCACGGACACGGGTTTCAACCACATGACACAGAACATCCGCTATTCGGTCGATGCCGACGGCATCGCCATCCTCCTGATCGACGTGGCCGGCCGGCCGATGAACGTGCTGACGCCGGAGTTCCGCGCCGACCTTGCACAATGCGTGGACCGCCTCAAGGCCGACGCCGCCGTGCGTGGCGCGGTGATCGCGTCCGCGAAATCGAGCTTCATGGCCGGCGCCGACATCAAGGACATGGTCGGCGCCTTCGATCGCGGCATCACCGCGGCCGAGGCGGCGAGCTTCAGCCAGCAGCTTTCGCGCCTGCTGCGCAAGCTCGAGACCTGCGGCAAGCCGGTGGCGGCCGCCATCAACGGCGTGGCACTCGGCGGCGGCTTCGAGCTCGCGCTCGCCTGCCACTACCGCGTGATGGCCGACGAGCCGAAGGCGGGCGTCGGCCTGCCCGAGGTGACCGTCGGCCTGCTCCCGGGCGCGGGTGGTACCCAGCGCGTGCCGCGCCTGATCGGCGTGACCGAGGCGTTGAAGCTCATCACCGAGGGCCGCCAGCTGCGTCCGCAGGAAGCGCTGAAGAAGGGCCTCGTCAACGAAGTGGCGCCGACGGGCGAGATCGTCGAGCGCGCCCGGCAGTGGATACTGAAGGGCGGCGAAGGCGTGCAGCCCTGGGACAAGAAGGGCTTCCGCGTGCCGGGCGGCGCGGGACAGGCATCGCCCGCGGTGGCGCAGGCCTTCATGGCCGGCACCGCGCTCACGGCGAAGGCGACCATGCGCAACTACCCCGCGCCGCTCGCGATCCTCTCCTGCGTCTACGAGGGCACGCAGCTGCCGATCGACTCGGGGCTCGCGGTCGAGTCGAAGTACTTCGGCCAGCTGCTCGCCGGCCCCGTGGCGCGCAACCTGATGCGCACCATGTTCGTGAACAAGGGCGCGGCCGACAAGCTCGCGCGACGCCCGGCGGGACCGCCGAAGTCGCAGGTGCGCCGGCTCGGCATCCTCGGCGCCGGCATGATGGGCGCGGGCGTGGCCTACGTCTCGGCGCTCGCCGGCATGGAGGTCGCGCTGCTCGACAGCACGCTCGAACTCGCGGACAAGGGCAAGACCTACTCGCGCACGCTGCTCGCGAAGGACGTCGAGCGCGGCAAGCGCACGCAGGCCGAGGCGGACGCGATCCTCGCGCGCATCAAGCCGACCACGAGCTATGACGATCTCGCCGGCAGCGAACTCGTCATCGAGGCGGTGTTCGAGAACCGCGAGATCAAGGCCGACGTGACGCAGAAGGCCGAGGCGGTGATCTCGAAGGCCGCGGTTTTCGCGAGCAACACCTCGACGCTGCCGATCAGCGGGCTGGCGCAGGCATCGAAGCGACCGTCGCAGTTCATCGGCATCCACTTCTTCTCCCCGGTCGACAAGATGCCGCTGGTCGAGATCATCCTCGGCAAGAAGACCTCCGAGGAGACGCTGGCGCGCGCACTCGACTACGTCGGCCAGCTGCGCAAGACGCCGATCGTCGTGAACGACAGCCGCGGCTTCTACACCAGCCGCTGCTTCGGCACCTTCGTCTACGAGGGCATGGCGCTGCTGCAGGAAGGCGTGAACCCGGCGCTGATCGAGAACGTGGCGAAGATCGCCGGCATGCCGGTCGGCCCGCTCGCGGTCGCCGACGAGGTGACGATCGACCTGCAGTGGAAGGTCATCCGGCAGAGCGAGCAGGACCTCGGGCGGCGTTTCGTGAAACCGGTGGGCTACGACGTGGTGCAGAAGTTTGTCGAGGAACTGAAGCGGCCGGGACGGCGCTTCGGCGCGGGCTTCTACGACTACCCGCAAGGCGCGAAGAAGCACCTGTGGCCGGGCCTCGGCGGCGTGTACCCGCTCGCCGAGCGGCAGCCCGAGCCCGGGGAAGTGCGCAAGCGCATCCTGTACATACAGGCGCTCGAGACGACACGCTGCATGGAGGAGGGCGTGGTCACGACCGCGGCCGAGGCAGACCTGGGCTCCATCCTGGGCTGGGGCTTCCCGGCCTGGACGGGTGGCACGCTGTCCTTCATCGACACGGTCGGCATCCGCGAGTTCGTGGCCGAGTGCGAGCGGATGGCGAAGCGCTACGGGAAGCGGTTCAAGCCGTCGAAGTGGCTCAAGGAGCGGGCGGAGCGCGGGCAGTCCTTCCACGCGGCCGCCGCCGGGCCCGCCCTGCCGGGAAATCCCGCGGGGTCGCCGTGAATCCGTTGCTGGAGGCTCCGGGCGCGACGTCCATGTCGCGCACGGCCCCGCGGGATATCCCGGCAGGGCGAGCCCGCCGGCGGACGTTGGCTTCGCCGGTTCCGCTGCGCTGCGCACGCGCCATGGCGTTTCACCTGCCGTACTGAGCTTTATCTCATGCCCATTCCCGCTGCGTTTCGCGATCGCCTGAGCCTCCCGGTCATCGGCTCGCCGATGTTCATCGCCTCGACGCCCGAGCTCGTCATCGAGCAATGCAAGGCGGGCATCATCGGTACGTTCCCGGCGCTGAACGCGCGCCCGGCGTCGCAACTCGACGAGTGGCTGTCACGCATCCAGGAGGAACTCGCTGCCTACGCGAAGGCCAACCCGGGTGCGAAGGTGGCACCCTTCGGGGTCAACCAGATCTGCCACGCCTCGAACGACCGGCTCGCGCACGACGTGGAGGCCTGCGTGCGCCACCGGGTGCCGCTGATCATCACGAGCCTGCGTCCGCCGCGCGAGATCGTCGATGCCGTGCATGGCTACGGCGGGCTGCTGTTCCACGACGTGATCAACGTGAGGCACGCGCGCAAGGCGGTGGAGCAGGGCGTGGACGGCATCATCGCGGTCTGTGCCGGCGCGGGCGGCCACGCCGGGACCACGAGCCCGTTCGCACTGGTGCGCGAGATCCGCGCGATCTTCGACGGCACCATCGTCCTGGCCGGCGCGATGTCGAGCGGCGCGGACGTGCTCGCGGCGCAGGCGATCGGCGCGGACATGGCCTACCTCGGCACGCGTTTCCTCGCGACGCGCGAAGCGCACATCCAGGACGACTACAAGCGCATGATCGTCGAGTCGGGCTCGGAGGACGTGGTCTACACGTCGCTCTTCAGCGGCGTGAAGGGCAACTACCTGCGCGGCAGCGTGCTGCGCACCGGCTTCGACCCGGACAACCTGCCCGAGGCGGACAAGACCAGGATGAACTTCGGTTCGGGCGGCGACATGAAGGTCAAGGCCTGGCGCGACATCTGGAGCGCGGGCCAGGGCGTGGGCAACATCCACGAGGTGCTGCCCACCGGCGAGCTGGTCGCGTGCATGGTTGCGGAATACGAGGCGACGAAGCGTCGCCTCTGCGGCGGCTGAGCGGCCCGGATCACGAGGAGACGACATGAGCGGGATGTTCGACCTGACGGGCAAGGTGGCGGTGGTGACGGGCGCGAGCCGCGGCATCGGCGAGGCGATCGCCGGGGCCTACGCGCGCCAGGGCGCCGAGGTCGTGGTCTCGAGCCGCAAGCTCGACGCCTGCGAGGCGGTGGCGCGCAGGATCAACGACGCGGGCGGCAAGGCCACCGCGATCGCCTGCCACATCGGCGACATGGCGGCGCTCGACGCGCTGTTCGCCGAGGTCGAGCGACGCTGGGGCCGGCTCGACGTGCTGGTGAACAACGCGGCGGCGAACCCGTATTACGGCCACATCCTCGACACCGACCTCGGCGCCTTCCAGAAGACGGTGGACGTCAACGTCCGCGGCTATTTCTTCGCCTCGATCCTGGGCGGACGGCTGATGCGCGCAGGCGGCGGCGGCTCGATCATCAACATCGCCTCCGTGAACGCGATCCGCCCGGGCCCGAAGCAGGGCATCTACTCCGTCACCAAGGGCGCGGTGCTGAACATGACGAAGGCGTTCGCCGCCGAGTGCGGCCCGGACGGCATCCGCGTGAACGCCATCCTGCCGGGACTGATCCGCACCAGGTTCGCCGGTGCGCTGCTGGCGGACGCCGGGCAGGTCGAGCACTACGTCGGCCAGAACCCGCTGCGCCGGGTCGGGGAGCCGCAGGACCTCGAGGGCGCCGCGGTGTTCCTGGCGTCGAACGCCTCGGCCTACGTGACCGGCGAATTCCTCGTCGTGGACGGCGGCTTCCTGGTCTAGGCCCGGGGCTTCGCCTCGGTCTGTCTCGCGACCGCCTCGGCCCGCGCCTTGATCGCCTCGGCGTCGCCGAGGTAGCGGCTCGCGACCGGCGCGAGCCGCGCGTCGAGTTCGTACAGCAGCGGTACGCCCGTGGGGATGTTCAACTCCACGATCGCCTCGTCGCTCATCCGGTCGAGCATCTTCACCAGCGCGCGCAGGCTGTTGCCGTGCGCGGCGACCAGCACGTTGCGGCCGGCGGCGAGCTCGGGAGCGATGCGTGAGGTCCAGTACGGCAGCACGCGCGCCAGCGTGTCCTTGAGCGACTCGGCGGAAGGCATCTCGCCGGGCGGGACGGCGGCATAGCGCCGGTCGTGGCGCGGGTGCTGCGGGTCGGACCCGGGCAGCGGCGGCGGGGGGATGTCGTAGCTGCGACGCCAGACCTTCACCTGCTCGGCGCCGTGCTTCGCGACCGTCTGCGTCTTGTTGAGGCCCTGCAACGACCCGTAGTGGCGCTCGTTCAGCCGCCACGAGCGCTCCACCGGTAGCCACATCATGTCCATCTCGTCGAGCGCGATCCACAAGGTGCGGATCGCGCGCTTCAACACCGAGGTGAAGGCGACGTTGAAGGCGATGCCCTCGTCCCTGAGCAGCGCTCCCGCCTCGCGGGCCTCGACGAGTCCCTGCGGCGACAGGTCGACGTTGATCCAGCCGGTGAAGAGGTTCTCGAGGTTCCAGATGCTCTGGCCGTGGCGCAGCAGTACGAGTTTCCCGGTGCTCATGGTGTCGTCGGTTGGTTGGGGATGCGTCTCTTATAGCAACCGGGTGTGGCCCGGACCAGACGGGAAAACCGCGTCACCGCTCGGCGATGGCGAGCCGCCGCACCGCCTGCAGCGCGACCGACAGCGATGCGAAGTCGATCGCCGTGGTCTGCGCGCGGATGTCGCCCACCACGCTGCGGGCGTGATCCGCCTCCGCAGCATGCTTCTGCTGCCAGCGGGCGATGGCGCGCGCCGCATCGCGCTCGCGCGTCTCCTCCAGCACGCGCTGCACCAGGCCGCGCTGGGTCTCGTAGAGCGCCTCGCGCAGGCTGCCACGCGCCACCGCGTGCCAGTGGCCGTGCGTGTCGAGCGTCTCGATGTGGCTGCGCAGCCAGTCGAGGCCGAACTCCGCGCCGATGGCGAAGTAGGCCGCCGCCGCCGCGGCAACCGAGAGCTTGCGCGACTGGGCCAGCTCCACCACGTCGGGTGCGCACTGCAACGCCGAGCTCGCGGCGATCTGCCGCGCGAGGCCGACGGGCACGCCGGCGGCGGCGAGTTCCACCGAGCGCGCCTCGTAGGTGTGCCGCTCGAGGCCGAGCAGTCCCTGCGGCAGTGCCGCGGCCAGCTCGCGAATGCCGGGCCGCAGCCGGCCGACCTGCATTTCGATGCCGAGTTCGCCGCGATGCCGCTGGATCAGCCAGTAGGTGACCTGCCGGATCAGCGCGATGGTGTCCTGCATCATCGCGTACTGCACGCTGGCCGGGATGCGGTTGTCGAGCTGCTCGATCGCCTGCCACAGGTCGCGCACCTCGAATGCCTCGCGTGCGATCGAGTACGCGCGCGCCACGGTGGCCGCGTCGGCGCCCGTGTCCTGCTGCGTGCGGGCCACGAACGTCGGACCCATGCGGTTGACGATGCTGTTGGTGGTCGCCGTGACGATGATCTCGCGCTTGAGCCGATGCTCGCCGAGCAGCGCGCCGTAGCGATTCGTGATGCGGTCCGGGAAGTAGCGGTCGAGCTCGCGGCCGAGGTAGGGATCCTCCGGCACGTCCGACTGGATCAGCTGGCCGTTGAGCGCGATCTTGGCGTAGGAGAGCACCATGGCGAGTTCGGGACGCACGAGGCCCTGGCCTGCACGGCGGCGCTCCTCGATGTCCTCCGCGTTCGGCAGGAACTCGAGCGCGCGGTCGAGGTGTCCCGACAGCTCGAGCGAGCGGATGAAGTGCGCGTGCTCGCCGAGGCGCTCGGCCGCGGTCGCCTGCTGCAGGCTGATGGCCTGGCTCTGCAGGTAGTTGTCGCGCAGCACCAGCGCGGCGACCTCGCCGGTCATGTCTGCCAGCAACTTGTTGCGCGCCGCGGGCTTCAGCTGCGTGCGGCGCTGCACCACGTCGAGCAGGATCTTGATGTTGACCTCGTGGTCGGAGCAGTCCACGCCGCCCGAGTTGTCCACGAAGTCGGTGTTGACCCGCCCGCCCTGGAGCGCGAACTCGATGCGCCCGAGCTGCGAGCAGCCGAGGTTGCCGCCCTCGCCGATGACCTTGCAGCCGAGGTCGCGCCCGTCGACGCGCACCGCGTCGTTGGTGCGATCGCCGATCGCCGAGTTCGCCTCCCAGGAGGCCTTCACGTAGGTGCCGATGCCGCCGTTCCACAGCAGGTCCACCGGCAGCTTCAGGATCGCCTGGATCACCTGCGCCGGCGTGGCCTTGGGCGATTCTAGGCCGAGCAGCGCGCGCGCCTGCGGGCTCAGCGCGAGTTCCTTGGCATCGCGCGGCAGTACCGCGCCGCCCTTCGACAGCAGGCGCTGGTCGTAATCGCTCCAGGACGAACGCGGCAGGTGGAACAGCCGCTCACGCTCGAGGAAGCTCGACTCGGCGTCGGGCTCGGGGTCGAGGAAGATGTGCTGGTGGTTGAACGCGGCGACCAGGCGGATGTGCCGCGACAGCAGCATGCCGTTGCCGAAGACGTCCCCCGCCATGTCGCCGATGCCGGCCACCGTGAAGTCCTGCGCCTGGGTGTCGACGCCGAGCTCGCGGAAATGGCGCTTCACGCATTCCCACGCGCCCCGGGCGGTGATGCCCATCTTCTTGTGGTCGTAGCCCGCCGAGCCGCCGGAGGCGAACGCATCGCCGAGCCAGAAGCCGTACTCGGCCGAGAGGGCGTTGGCGGTGTCGGAGAACGACGCCGTGCCCTTGTCCGCCGCCACCACGAGGTAGGGGTCGTCCGGGTCGTAGCGCACCGTGTCCGCCGGTGGCACGACCCGCGAGTCCCGGACGTTGTCGGTGATGTCGAGCAGGCCGCGGATGAAGATCCGGTAGCACTCGGTGCCCTCGCGCTGGACTTCCTCGCGGCTGCCGCGCGGCATCTGCTTGGGCACGAACCCGCCCTTCGCGCCGACCGGCACGATCAGCGTGTTCTTGACGTTCTGCGCCTTCATCAGGCCGAGGATCTCGGTGCGGAAGTCCTCGCGCCGGTCGGACCAGCGCAGCCCGCCGCGGGCGACCTTGCCCATGCGCAGGTGCACGCCCTCGACGCGGGGTGAATACAGCCAGATCTCGAACATCGGTCGGGGCTTCGGCAGTTCGGGGATGGCCTTGGGGTCGAGCTTGATGGACAGGTAGGGCTTCGGCTGGCCGTCGGCGCCGCGCTGGTAATGGTTGGTGCGCAGGGCCGCGGCGATGACGGAGCGGAACGCCCGCAGGATGCGGTCGTCGTCCGGGCTCGTGACCTGCTCATGCGCCTCGTCGATCTCGCGCGCGAGCGAGCGGACCTGCGACGCACGGGTCGAGTCCTTGAGCGCAGGATCGAAGCGGGCCTCGAACAACCACGCGAGCCGGGCGGCGAGGGCGGGATGGCGTGCCAGCACCGATTCCATGTAGCGCTGGCTGAACGGCAGGCCCGTCTGCAGCAGGTAGCGGCAGATCGCACGCAGCACGAGCGCCTGGCGCCAGTCGAGCCCGGCCGCGAGCACCAGCCGGTTGAACCCGTCGCTTTCCGCGTGGCCATTCCAGGCGGCGAAGAACGCTTCCGAGAAGCGGGCGCCGGACTGCTGCGGATCGAGCGCCTTGCCGCCGGCGTGGGTCACCTCGAGGTCCTGGATCCACAGGCCGTCGCCCGCGCCGATGCGGTAGGGCCGCTCGTTCAGGATGCGCAGGTCGAAGTTCTCGAGCAGCGGCAGCATGTCCGACATCGCGACCGGGTCGCCGCGGCGGTAGAGGCGCAGGTGCAGCGACTTGCGCGCCGCGTCCCCCGGCCGCAACTGCAGGCCGAGCGCCGGCGCAGCCTCGGGCAGCGCGAGCAGTTCCGCCATGTCGTCGATCGCATCGCGCGCCTTGACGTCTTCCTGGTAGGCGACCGGGAAGGCGCTCGAGAAGCGGGCGGCGAGCCGCGTGGCCTGGTCCTCGGGCAGACGCGCGTGCAGTTCCTCGCGCAGCCGGTCGTCCCAGGTCCTGAGTGCCTCGGCGACGCGGCGCTCGATGCGCTCGAACGTCCGCGGCGACCTTGCGCCCGGGATCCGTGCGCACCAGCGTGTGCAGGCGCGCGAGCGTCGACTCGGAGATCTGCACCTGCGACTCGAGGGCCTCGCCGGCGAGTTCGGCCAGCAGGATGGCCTCGATGCGCTGGCGCGCCTGCGTGTTGTAGCGGTCGCGCGGGACGTAGAGCAGGCAGGAGAAGAAGCGCTGGTAGGGGTCGCGGCGCAGGATCAGGCGCACGCGGCGACGCTCGTACAGGTTGACGATGCTGCGGACCGCGCGCATCAGCTCGGGCACGCTCGCCTGGAACAGCTCGTCGCGCGGATGGCTCTCGAGCGCATGCATCAGCGCCTTGCCGTCGTGGCTCACCGGCGAGATGCCGAACTGGTCGATCACGCGCTGCACCTTGTGGCGCAGCATAGGGATGTCGCGCGGGTTGGCGCTGTAGGTCGCCGAGGTGAAGAGCCCGATGAAGCGGCGCTCGCCCGTCACGCGCCCGCGCGCGTCGAAGCTCTTCACGCCGATGTAGTCGAGGTAGGTCGCACGGTGGACGGTCGAGATGGAATTGGCCTTGGTCACCACCAGCAAGGCCGCCTCGCGTGCCTTGCGGCGGATGTCGTCGCTCAGGACGGTCGCGCGCGGCCGTGGGCGATTGCCGCCCGTGCGCAGCAGCCCGAGCCCCGAGCGCGGCACCGGAACCAGCCGGTCCGCGGCCGCACCGCGCTCCAGGCGGTACTCGCGGTAGCCGAGGAAGGTGAAGTGGTTGTCGGCGAGCCAGGCGAGGAAGGCGCTCCCCTCGGCAGCCTCGGCACGCGGGATTCCGGGAACGCCGGCGCCGATCTCGCGCGCGATCTTCTCCGCGTGCCCGCGCATCGCGGCCCAGTCGCGTACCGCGCACCGCACGTCGTCGAGGACGGCGAGGATCCGCGCGCAGATTTCCTCGCGCCGCGCCGCGTCGTGGATGCGGTCCACCTCGATGTGCTGCCAGGACTCCGGCCGGCCGCCATCGACGGCGTCTTCGGTGATCCGTCGCAGCCGGCCCGCGCGATCGCGCACGGCCTGCAACACCGGGTGCACCATCACGTGCGCGTTGATCCCGCTGTCGTTCAGCACCATGGTGAGAGAGTCGAGCAGGAACGGCATGTCGTCGGTGATCACCTCGACGACCGTGCGCGGGGAGTGCCAGCCGTGCTCGGACTCGCTCGGGTTGAACACGCGCGCGAGCGCCTGGCCCGGGCGGCGCGTCGCGCCGAAGGCGAGGTGGCTCGCCGCGGCGATGGCGAGGAACGCGGGGCCCGAAGCGCGCAGGTCACCCTCGTCGACGCCGCGGTAGTAGGAACGGACGAAGCCCGCGAGCGGTACGGGGACGCGGCGCCTGCGCTCGGCGCGCGTGTGGGCGGCGATCGCATCGATCAGGTGCTGTCGCGCCGCCGGTATCGTTCCTGGCATTTGGTCGGTTCCTCAGGGCTGGTCTGTGCCGGGCACGGGATTATAGGTCACGTCCGCGAGCGCCTGCGCCCGCGCCATCAACCGGTCGAGCATCGCCGCGAGTTGCGCGCGCTCCCGCGGCCGCAGCGCGGCGAGCAGTTCGCGCTCGTACTGCAGTGCAAACGGGGCGATCTCGCGATACATCGCCGCGCCGGCCGCGGAGACGTGCAGCACCGAGCGTCGCCGGTCGGTCGCGGACATCGTGCGGCGGATCCGGCCCGCGCGCAGCAGGCGTCGCACCGCGCGGCTCACGGCCACGGCATCCATGCGTGTGTGGGTCGCCACTTCCGCGGCGGACAGCCCGGGGTGGCGCGACAGCACGGCGACCACGCGCCATTCCGGGATCGTCAGGTCGAAACGCCAGTGGTAGACCGCGGCGATCGCGCCGCTCACCACGTTGGTGAGCACCGACAGGCGGTAGGGGAGGAACTGGTCGAGGTCGATGAGGACCGGTGGGGCGCGTTTCACTCGGGGGCCGCCGCGGGGAGATGCTTGCAAGTGTAACGATTGGCGCCCGCCCGGCGCCAGAGGATCACGGTCGGTGCTCGCGCGCGAGATACTCGTGCGTCTGCATCTCGGCGAGGCGGCTGCGGGCGCGCTCGAATTCGAAGGCGAGCCGCTCGCCACGGTACAGCGACCCGGGCGGCGCCGCGGCCGAGAGCACGAGCTTCACGCCCCGGTCGTAGAACTCGTCCGCCAGCGCGATGAAGCGCCGCGCGGCATCGTCGCGCGTGGCGTCGAAGACCGGCACGCTAGACACGAACACGGTGTGGAAGCCGCGCGCGATCTCGACGTAGTCCGCCGTGCCGCGCGGCCCCTCGCAGAGCGCGGCGAAGTCGAACCAGGCGACGTCCGCGCTGCGTCGTCGCAGCGCGATCGGTCGTCCCTCGACCTCGAGCGTGCCGCCGTCGTCGCCGGGATCACCGGCGATCTCCTCGAAGCGCCCGAGCAGGGCAGCCTCGGTGCCGGGCTCGTCCGACGCCAGGTAGAGCGGCGCCTTCTCGAGCTGGCGCAGGCGGTAGTCGGCGCCGGCGTCCACGTTCAGGATCTCGCAATGCCGCTCGAGCAGCGCGATCGCCGGCAGGAAGCGCGCGCGCTGCAGGCCGTCGCGGTACAGCCCGGAGGGCGGCGTGTTCGACGTGAACACCAGTGCGACACCGCGGTCGACCAGCCCGGAGAACAGTCCCGACAGGATCATCGCGTCGGCGATGTCGCTGACGAAGAGCTCGTCGAGGCAGACGACGCGCGCATCACGGGCGATCTCCGCCGCCACGCTCGCGAGCGGGTCCTCCATCGGGCGCAGTTGCCGCAGCCGCGCGTGCACGTCCTGCATGAAGCGGTGGAAGTGGTCGCGGCGTGCCGGGACGCCCGCGTTGGCGTGGAACAGGTCGAGCAGGAAGGTCTTGCCGCGCCCGACGCCGCCCCACAGGTATAGGCCACGCGTTGCAGGATCGGTGCCGCGGGCGGGCCGCAGTCGATCGAGCCACGCGAAGCGCCGGGGTGCGGCCGCGCGGGCGAGGCGCAGCCTCAGCTCATCGAGCCGCGCGACTGCGTGCTCCTGGGCGGCATCGGGCCGATAGCCGTGGCGACGCAGGGACTCCTGGTAGGCGCGGCGCAGGACGCTCCGGTTCATCACGCGCCGGATCAGCTCTCGAGTTCCGGACGGTCGCGGAAGTGCTCGAGGGCGCCGGGGTTCGCGAGCGCGTCGGTGTTGCGCACCGGCCGCCCGTGGATGACGTTGCGTACCGCGAGTTCGACGATCTTGCCGCTGATGGTGCGCGGGATGTCCGCGACCGCGACGATCTTCGCGGGCACGTGGCGCGGCGTGGTGCTGGCGCGGATGGTGTCGCGGATGCGCTTCTCGAGCGCGGCGTCGAGCTCGACACCGGGGCGCAGGCGCACGAACAACACCACGCGCACGTCGTTCATCCAGTCCTGGCCGACGGCGAGGCTCTCGAGGATCTCGTCGAGCTTCTCCACCTGGCGGTAGATCTCGGCGGTGCCGATGCGCACGCCGCCCGGGTTCAGCACGGCGTCGGAGCGGCCGAGGATCACGATGCCGCCGTGGGCCGTCTGCAGGGCGTAGTCGCCGTGGCACCACACGCCCGGGAAGCGCTCGAAGTACGCCGCGCGGTATTTCGCGCCGTCCGGGTCGTTCCAGAACCCGACCGGCATCGACGGGAAGGGCGCGCTGCAGACGAGTTCGCCCTGGCGCTCGCGCACCGGACGCCCGTCGTCGTCGTAGACCTCGGTGCGCATCCCCAGGCCCGCGCACTGGATCTCGCCGCGATGCACCGGCAGCCACGGGTTGCCGAGGCAGAAGCAGGAAATGATGTCCGTGCCGCCGGAGATGGAGGCGAGGTGCAGGTCGCGCCTGACCCTGGCGTGGACGAAATCGAACTGCTCGGGCGCAAGCGGGGAACCGGTGGACAGCACGGTGCGCAGCGCCCCGAGGTCGAAGGTCTCGCCGGGCGCGCCGCCGTCCTTCTCGAGCGCAGCGAGGTACTTCGGGCTCGTGCCGAAAATGGTGACGCGCTCCTGCTCGGCCATGTGCCACAGCACGTCCCGGTCGGGCGCGAACGGCGAGCCGTCGTAGAGCACCAGCGTGCAGCCGCAGGCGAGGCCGCTCGCGAGCCAGTTCCACATCATCCAGCCGCAGGTGGTGAAGAAGAACAGGCGGTCGCCCGGCTTGACGTTGGTGTGCAGCAGGTGCTCCTTGCGGTGCTGCAGCAGCGTGCCACCGACGCCGTGCACGATGCACTTCGGCACCCCGGTGGTGCCAGAGGAGTACATCACGTAGAGCGGCGCGTCGAACGGCACGCGCGTGAACTCGAGCGCGGCGCCCGCCGTGCCGAAGCGCGCGTACGGGACGGCGTTCGGCAGCGTCGAGAGGTCGGGCTCGGCGGCGACGTAAGGCACGACCACCACGTGCTCGACCGACGGCAGTCGCTCGAGCACGCCGCCGATCGGCGCCAGCGAATCGAGTGTCTTGCCGTCGTAGAAGTAGCCGTCCGCCGTGAACAGCACGCGCGGCTCGATCTGGCCGAAGCGGTCGAGCACGCCGTTGATGCCGAAATCGGGCGAGCAGGAGGTCCACACGGCGCCGAGGCTCGTCGTGGCGAGCATGGCGACCATCGCCTCGGGCAGGTTCGGCAGGTAGCCGGCTACCCGGTCGCCCGGGACGATGCCGGCGTCACGCAGCCCGGCGGCCACGCGCGCCACCTCGGCGCGCAGTTCGCGGTAGCTCACCTCGCGCCGCGCGCCGCGCTCGTTGCAGAAGACGAGCGCCACGTGCTCGTCGTCGCGGGCGAGCAGGTTCTCGGCGAAGTTGAGCCGCGTGTCCTCGAACCACTTCGCGCCCGGCATGCGGTCGCGGTGCTGCAGCACGGGCGCCGTCCCCGGCGTGCGCTTCACCGCCGCGAACTCCATCAGTGCCGACCAGAACGACTCGCGCTCCTCCACGGACCAGCGCCACAGCGCCTCGTAGTCGCCCGCCGGCGCGCCGTGGCCCGACCGCGCGAACTCGGCGAAACGCGTGAGGTTCGCGGCGGCGACGCGTTCGGGCGGCGGGGTCCAGATCGGGGCGGTCACGCGCGTGCCCGACTACATGCTCTGGTAGTTCGGGCCCGAGCCGCCCTCGGGCGTCGTCCAGGTGATGATCTCGTACGGGTCCTTGATGTCGCAGGCCTTGCAGTGCACGCAGTTCGAGGCGTTGACCTGCAGCCGCCGGCCGCCGGCCCCGTCGTCCACCATCTCGTAGACATGGGCGGGACAGAAGTGCTCGCAGGGATTGCCGTACTCCTGGGCGCAACGGGTGACGCAAATGCTGGTGTCGGTGACCTTGAGGTGCCCGGGCTGCGATTCCTCGTGGGTGTTGCCGGCGAAGAACACCGCGCTCACGCGGTCGCGCGGCTTCAGTTCCCGTTCGATCCAGCCGCGGTCGGGCGAGGCGTACTGGTCGAGCCGCTTGAGCGCGGAGTGGTCCGCGTGGTTGGCCAGCGTCCAGGGCGTATGGCCGGCCGTGAGCGTCTCGAGCGCGCCGTTCGCCATGCCGAGCCACACGCCGTGCTTGAAGCCGGGGCGGATGTTGCGCACCTTGTGCAGTTCGCGGCCGCCCGGCGACTCGCGCCAGCGCTGGTCGTAGCCCTCGGTGCGATCGTTCTCGACGAGGTGCTCGGCCGCGAGCGCCCCGGCGCGGATGGCCTGGTGCACGCCCTTGATCTTCGGCACGTTGAGCGTGCCGCCGGCATCACCCACCAGCAACGCGCCCGGCATCTCGAGCGTCGGCATGGACTGCCAGCCGCCTTCGACGATGGTGCGCGCACCATAGGCCAGCAGTTCGCCGCCCTCGAACAGCGACTTCATGGAGGGGTGGTTCTTGAACTGCTGGAAGGCCTCGAACGGCTGGAAGCGCGGGTCGGCGTAATCGAGTCCCACCACGAAGCCGACGTACAGCCGGTCCTGGTCGAGGTGGTAGAGGAAGCTGCCGCCGTAGGTCGCGCCGTCCATCGGCCAGCCGACGGTGTGCTGGATCCTGCCCGGCTGGACGCGGCCCGGGGGCAGCTGCCACAACTCCTTGAAGCCGAGGCCGTAGGTCTGCGGCGACCTGCCGGCGTCGAGACGGTAGCGGTTGATGAGCACCTTGGCGACGCTGCCGCGGCAGCCTTCCGCGATGATCGTCGTGCGTGCACGGATCTCGGGGCCCGGTGCGAAGCTGTCGCCCGGCTGGCCGTCCTTGTCGAGGCCCATGTCGCCGATGCGCACGCCGACCACGGCGCCCGCATCGTCGAACAGCGGCGCGGCGGCGGCGAATCCCGCGAATACGTCGCAGCCGAGCGCTTCCGCCCTGGTGCCGAGCCAGGCGACGAGGTTGCCGAGCGAAATGATGAAGTTGCCGTGGTTGTTCATCTGCGGCGGAGTGGGGAGCCTGTAGCGCCCGGTCCGCGTCAGGAAGGCGAATTCGTCGCTGCCCGCGGGCACGCAGATGCCCTTGTATTCCTCGCGCCAGCCCGGCAGCAGTTCGTCGAGCGCGCCGGGCTCGAACACCGCGCCGGACATCATGTGCGCGCCGACGCTCGCGGCCTTCTCGAGCACGCAGACGTTGAGGTCGGGCTGCAACTGCTTGAGGCGGATCGCCGTGGCGAGCCCGGCCGGGCCTGCGCCGACGACGACCACGTCGTATTCCATCACGTCGCGTTCGATGTTCTCGAGTGCTGCTTCGGTCATGTCCATACCCCCGGTCGTCTATTCTAGCCTCGCGCCCGGTGGCGCAGCCTCAGAGCCGCAACCCGCCGTCGATGTCGATGGCGCGCCCGGTGAAGAAGTCGTTCTCGGCGATGAACACGGCCGCCTGCCCGATCTCCGCGGGCAGCCCGAGGCGCTTCAGGGGCACGGGCGCGGTGACCTTCTCGAGCATCTCGGGAGGCATGCCGGCCAGCAGGTCGGTGCGGATGAAACCGGGCGCGATCGAGCCGGTGCGGATGCCGAAGCGCGCGAGTTCCTTCGCCCAGGTCACCGCCAGCGCGGTGACGCCGGCCTTCGCGGCCGAGTAGTTGCTCTGTCCCGCGTTGCCGGCCTTCGAGATGCTCGAGATGTTGATGATCACGCCGCCGTTGCCGAGCGCGATCATGCGCTCCGCCGCCTCGCGGCCGCACAGGAACACGCCGGTCAGGTTGACGTTGATGACGGCCTGCCACTGCTCGAGGCCCATCTTGCCCGTGATCTTGCCGTCCTTGGCCTTGACCAGCAGGCCGTCCTTGATGATGCCCGCGTTGTTCACCATCACGTCGAGGCGGCCGAACTCGGCGACCACGCGGTCGAGGGCGGCGATGACCTCGTCCTCGCGCGTCACGTTTGCGGCGCAGGTCGTGACCCGCGCGCCCGTGGCGGTCAATTCGGCGGCGGCCGCGTCGAGGTCGGCCTGGCCGAGGTCGATGAGCGCAAGCCGCGCCCCGCGCGCCGCGAACGACTGCGCGATCGCCTTGCCGATGCCGCGGGCGCCGCCGGTGACGGCGACCACCTTGTCGTCGAGCTGCATCAGACGAGCTCGATCGCGATGGCGCAGGCCTCGCCGCCGCCGATGCACTGCGAGGCGACGCCGCGCTTCACGCCGCGCGTCGACAGTGCGTGCACCAGCGTGGTGATGAGTCGGGCGCCGGTGGCGCCGATCGGATGGCCGAGCGCGCAGGCGCCGCCATTGGCGTTGACGCGCGCGTGGTCGAGGTCGAGGTCGCGCATGGCGGCCATGGTCACGCAGGCGAAGGCCTCGTTGATCTCGAAGAGGTCGACGTTGCCGGCCTTCCAGCCCGCGCGGTCCAGGGCTTTGCGGATCGCGGGCCCCGGCGCGGTCGTGAACCACTCGGGCGCCTGCGCATGGCTCGCGTAGGCGACGACGCGCGCGATGGGCGAGAGGCCCTGCGCGGCCGCGGCCGACGCGCTCGCGAGCACGAGCGCCGCGGCGCCGTCCGAGATCGAGGAGGAGGAGGCCGCGGTCACCGTGCCGTTCTTGCCGAACGCGGGTTTCAGCGTCGGAATCTTCGCGATGTCGAGCGCGAAGGGCGTCTCGTCCTGCGCCACGACCTGCTCGCCCTTGCGCGTCTTCAGGGTGACCGGCGCGACCTCGGCCTTGAAGTCGCCGTCGTTCACCGCGCGCTGCGCGCGCCGCACGGACTGCGCGGCGAACTCGTCCTGCGCCGCGCGCGTGAAACCGTACTTCTCCGCCGTCGCGTCCGCGAAGCAGCCCATCGCCTGTCCGTCCCAGGGACTCTGCAGCCCGTCGTAGAACATGTGGTCGATGAGCTCGGAGTGGCCCATGCGATAACCGGCGCGGGCCTTGAGCAGCAGGTAGGGCGCATTGCTCATGGACTCGAGTCCGCCCGCGAGTGCGAGCCGCGCATTGCCGGCGAGGATCGAGTCGCTCGCCAGCATCACGGCCTTCATGCCGGAGCCGCACATCTTGTTGACCGTGGTGGCAGGCACGTTCAGCGGCACGCCCGCCGCGATCGCCGCCTGGCGCGCCGGCGCCTGGCCGAGGCCGGCCGGCAGCACGCAGCCGAACAGTACTTCGTCGATCGATTCCGCGGAAACTCCGGAGTCGGCGAGTGCGGCGCGCGCCGCGGCCGCACCGAGCTGCGGTGCGCTCGCCGCGCTGAGGGTTCCCTGGAAAGCACCGATCGGGGTGCGCCGCGCGGCCAGGATCACGACTTGGTCGTTCATGCTTTAACCCTCGGGCTGTGTCCCGGCGCAGGTGCGTGGGGAGGCAAAATGAAAGCGGTCGAGTGTAAGCCGGGCGTATTTTGCGGCGCAAGACAGGGAGTCTGCAGACCCGGGCGCGAACCGGTGGCGGCTCACCGGGAGCCGCGCGGCACGAGCCCGTTCTCGAAGAACGTGGCGAAGGCCTCCGCCACCTGCGCCGCCGTCAACGGCTGGTTCTCGCGATACCAGTGGGCGATCCAGTTGAGTGCGCCGGCCATCGCGAAGGCCGTGAGCTTCGGGTCGCAGGGCCCGATCGAGCCGTCCTCGATGCCTTCGCGCAGCAGGCGGCGGATGCCCTGGTCGATCTCGGACTTGAGGGCCTTGATCTGCCGGCTCATCCCGGGGCCGAGGTCCTGGTCGTGGGCGCGTACCATGCACCAGCCATATTCGGACGCGATGGCTTCCGCGTAGCCGCGCACCACCGCCCTCAGGCGCTCGCGGGCCGGGCGGTCCGAGCCGCTCGCCTCGCCGAACGCGTCGCGGATGCGTTGCAGGCCGGCGCGGAAGCACTCGAACAGCAACTGCTCCTTGTTCTCGACGTAGTAATAGACCGTCGGCTTGCTGACGCCGAGTGCGGCGGCGATGTCGTCGAGCGAGGTGTTGTGATAGCCGCGCGCGTTGAACGCCTGGGCCGCCGCGCGCACCACCGCGTCGCGCTTGAGGTCATGGTCGCGCGGCCTGCGCCGGCGCGCCGCCCAGGGCGAGTCGTCGGCGGGCCCGGCCGGGGTCGTGCGTCGTCGCGAGGCGGGGCGATTGACTGTCATCTCGGCAGCAATCATACTCCCCGGTAGGATACTACTCAATAGTAGGAATACACTCTGGTCGCCCGGGGCCAGGACAGGGGCAGGCACATGAGCGACGGCAAGACGCGCGGCAACGCGCTGCGACGACCCGAGGTGCGGGACGAGGCGGCCCCGCTGCGTTTCGTCAGCGCGGCGTCGCTGTTCGACGGCCACGATGCCGCGATCAACATCATGCGTCGCCTGCTGCAGGCGCAGGGCGCCGAGGTCGTGCACCTCGGCCACAACCGCAGCGTCGCCGACATCGTGCGCGCCGCCATCCAGGAGGACGCCGACGGCATCGCCGTGAGTTCCTACCAGGGTGGCCACAACGAGTACTTCCGCTACATGGTGGACATGCTGCGGGAGCAGGACGCGGCCCACATCCGCATCGTGGTGGGCGGTGGCGGCACCATCGCCCCGCACGAGATCGAGGAGCTCGAGGCCTACGGCGTCGAGCGCATCTATTCGCCCGAGGACGGTCGCAGGCTCGGCCTCGAGGGCATGATCGCGGACGTGATCGAGCGGGTGGGTCGCCACGAGCGCCCGCCGTTCGAGTTCGGCCCGCTCGGGCCGCGCGACCACCGCCGGATCGCCCGCGCCATCTCGGCGCTAGAGGGCGCCGAGGCGGAGGGCGGGCTGCGCGAGCTGCTGCACAAGGCGGTGGCGCGCTCCGGGCAGCGTGCCGTGGTGGTCGGCATCACCGGCACCGGCGGCGCGGGCAAGTCGAGCCTCACCGACGAGCTGCTGCTCCGATTCGTGCGCAACTTCCCGGACCGCGACATCGCCGTAGTGGCGATGGACCCGACGCGGCGGCGCAGCGGCGGGGCGCTGCTCGGCGACCGCATCCGCATGAACTCGCTCGCAGCCGAGCAGGTCTTCATGCGCTCGCTCGCCACGCGCCGCCAGAACCTGGCCACCAGCGCCGTGCTGGCCGACACGCTCGACCTGCTCAAGTACGCGGGCTTCGACCTCATCGTGGTCGAGACGGCGGGAATCGGCCAGAGTGATTCCGAGATCGTCGACCTCGTCGACGTGCCGCTCTACGTGATGACCAGCGAGTTCGGCGCGCCGAGCCAGCTCGAGAAGATCGACATGCTCGACTTCGCCGAGCTGATCGCGCTCAACAAGTTCGAGAAGCGGGGCGCGGAGGACGCGCTGCGCGACGTGCGCAAGCAGTGGCGACGCAACCACGTGGCCTTCCAGGCGCCGGACGAGGCCGTGCCGGTGTTCCCGACCATCGCGAGCCGCTTCAACGACCCGGGCGTCAACGGCCTGTTCGCGGCGCTGTGCCGCAGGCTCGACGAGAAGTCGGGCGAGGGCAGCCGGCGCTGGCACGTGGCGAACCCGGGCCCGACCGAGCTCGTCGAGCGCCACGCGCTGGTGCCGGCGAGCCGCACGCGCTACCTCGCCGAGATCGCGGCGAACGGCCGTCGCGCCCGCGAGGACGTGCAGCACCGTGCGGAGGCCGCGAGCCGTGCCAACAGCCTCTACGAGGCGCTGCGCATGCTCGGGGACCCGTCACTACCCGCGCCGCTCGCCCGCTACGCCGATGCCGCGCTCGCGGACGCCGCCGACGGCGTGCTTGCCCGCCTGCGCGATGCCTACGACGACGCGCTCGACTCGGTCGGGCCCGAGGCGATCGACCTGCTCGCGCGCTGGCCCGCGATCGCGAAATCCGCCACCGACGCCGAGTACGCCTACGTCGTGCGCGGCCGCGAGATCCGCGGCGCGAACTACTCGGAGACCCTGAGCCACAGCCAGGTGCCGAAGCTCGCGGTGCCGAAGTACCGCGACTGGGGCGACCTGCTCACGTTCCTGCTGAAGGAGCACCTGCCGGGCCACTTCCCCTACACGGCGGGGGTGTACCCCTACCGCCGCGAGGAGGAGGACCCGACCCGCATGTTCGCGGGCGAGGGCGCCCCCGAGCGCACCAACCGCCGCTTCCATTACCTCGCCGCGGGGCATGGCGCGGCGCGGCTCTCCACGGCCTTCGACTCGACCACGCTCTACGGCGAGGATCCCGACGAGCGACCGGACATCTACGGGCGCATCGGCAACTCCGGCGTGTCGATCGCCACGCTCGACGACCTGAAGAAGCTCTACTCGGGCTTCGACCTGTGCGCGCCCACGACCTCGGTGTCGATGACCATCAACGGTCCTGCGCCGATGATCCTCGCGATGTACATGAACACCGCGGTGGACCAGCGGGTCGAGCGACACCTGCGCGAGAGCGGGCGCTGGGCCGAGGCGCAGCGGAAGATCGCGGCGATCTACCGTGATCGCGAGCGGCCGTGCTACGTGGGTGAGCTGCCCGCGGGGCACGACGGCTCGGGCCTCGGGTTGCTCGGCGTGACCGGCGACCAGCTCGTCGACCGCGAGACCTACGAGAGGATCCGCGCGGAAGCGCTCTCGATGGTGCGCGGCACGGTGCAGGCGGACATCCTCAAGGAGGACCAGGCGCAGAACACCTGCATCTTCTCCACCGAGTTCGCGCTCAGGATGATGGGCGACGTGCAGCAGTACTTCGGCGAGCACGACGTCCGCAACTTCTACTCGGTATCGATCTCGGGCTACCACATCGCCGAGGCGGGCGCGAACCCGATCTCGCAGCTCGCCTTCACGCTCGCCAACGGCTTCACGATCGTCGAGTACTACCTCGCGCGCGGCATGCCGATCGACGATTTCGCGCCCAACCTGTCGTTCTTCTTCTCGAACGGCATGGACCCGGAGTACGCGGTGATCGGACGCGTGGCGCGGCGCATCTGGGCGCGCGCCATGCGCGACCTCTACGGCGGCACGCCGCGCTCGCAGATGCTGAAGTACCACATCCAGACCTCGGGCCGCAGCCTCCACGCGCGCGAGATCCAGTTCAACGACATCCGCACCACGCTGCAGGCGCTCTACGCGCTGTTCGACAACTGCAACAGCCTGCACACCAATGCCTACGACGAGGCGATCACCACTCCCACGGAGGAGTCGGTGCGCCGCGCGGTGGCGATCCAGCTGATCATCAACAAGGAACTCGGGCTCAACAAGACGCAGAACCCGTGGCAGGGCTCGTTCGCGATCGACGAGCTCACCGACCTCGTCGAGGAAGCGGTGTATCGCGAGTTCGACCGGCTCTCGGAGCGTGGCGGGGTGCTCGGGGCGATGGAGACGATGTACCAGCGCAGCCGCATCCAGGAAGAAAGCCTGTACTACGAGACCATGAAGCACGACGGGCGGCTGCCCATCGTCGGCGTCAATACGTTCCTCGGTGCCGCGGACGGCGCAGAGGAGATCAAGAACGCCGAGCTGATCCGCTCGACCGAGGAGGAGAAGCGGCACCAGGTGCGCTCCGTGCGGGCGTTCCTCGAGCGCAATGCCGAGCGCCATCCAGCGGCGCTCGCGCGCCTGCAAGAGACCGCTGCGCATGGCGGCAACGTGTTTGGCGAGCTGATGGAGACCGTGAAGGTGGCGTCGCTCGGGAGCATCTCGCGCGCCCTCTACGACGTGGGTGGGCAGTATCGGCGCAGTATGTAACTTGCGCTGTTTGTGCTACCTGACCTTCGCTGACGCGTCAATGAGCTATCGCGAGTTTGCGCTGGTCAGGTCCGGCTCACCCAGCCGCTCCAGGATCCGGCGGCGAGCGTCGTCACGCAGGGTTTCTGCGGAAACGTCGGCATCACGCGCCGCAAGCGGCGCGAGGATCTCGACGGTGATGCTGCCCGGCCGCGGAATGCGCGCGCCGGAGGGCAGCGCGCGCCGCGCACCGCGGATCACCACCGGCACGACCGGCATGTCGCCACGCGTCGCGGCGACGAACGCGCCGATGTGGAAGCGCTTGAGGCCGGCCTGCGCGTCGAACGTGCCTTCCGGAAAGAACACTAGTGAGTGCCCGGCTTCGGCATGGCGCATGACGCGACGCGCGTCGCGGTGCCGTCCGCCCTCGTTGTGCCGGTCCACGAACTCCGAGCCGATGCGCTTCAGGACCACGCCCACGACGGGCATCGACGCGGCCTCGCGCTTGACCACGAAAGAGAAGCGCGGCGGCAGCGCGGCCTCGAGCACGATGCCGTCGAGGTAGCTCGAGTGGTTGGCGACCACGACGCAGGAACCCTCTGGCAGATTGTCGAGTCCAAGGGTCGTGACGCGCACACCGAAGATCCCGAGGGCGACGCGTGCGAGCAGTCGCGCGAGGCCGCGGCGCCACTCGAGGCGTGGGACGGCCAGCACCAGCACGGCGGCCACTACGAACAGCAGGCCGAACACCGCGAGCGCGCAGGCACCGTACAGGGTCCAGATGGCGCCCCTGATCAATCGAAGCATTTGGGGAGGAACCTCGGGCGGGGGCGCGCAGTCTGACCTGCGGGCCGCATTCTGTGAACTGGTTCCGGTTATGTTAACGGGGGCCGGGATCTGTGAGGGTAGTCACGGTGGCGGCGCGCGCGCGGCTCGCATACTCCGCGCCACGAACCCACCCGAGGCCCCATGAGCACAGTAGTGAAATCCAGCGTCCTGGCGCGCGCCCAACGGGGCGGCGGCAGCGCGCGCGGCCCCGGGCCGATCGACCGCTTCCTCGACGCGGTCTGGATGGAACGTGGCCTCTCGCCGAACACGCTCGCCGCCTATCGGGCCGACCTGACGGCGCTCGATCGCTGGCTCGACCAGCACGAATCCGACCTGACCAGCGCGTGCCGGGGCGACCTGCTGGCCTTCATGGCGTCGCGCGTGCAGGCCGGTGCGCGACCGCGCTCGACGGCGCGCCAGCTGTCCAGTTTCCGGCGCTTCTACCGCTACCTGCTGCGGGAAGGGGTGTTGCGCGAGGATCCGACCGCACAGATTGCGATGCCCAAGGTGGGGAGGTCCCTGCCGCGATCGCTCACGGAGGAGGAAGTCGAGGCCCTGTTGGCCGCTCCGACCGTGAGCGATCCCCTCGGGCACCGCGACCGCACCATGCTCGAGGTGCTGTACGCCACGGGGCTCAGGGTGTCCGAACTCGTGAGCCTCACGCTCGGGCAGGTCAACCTGAACCAGGGCGTGCTGCGCATCGTCGGCAAGGGCGATCGCGAGCGCCTGATCCCGCTCGGCGAGGAAGCCGTGCAGTGGGTGCAGCAGTTCCTGCAGGGGCCGCGCGCCGAGATCCTGCTCGAGCGGCAGACCGACTACCTGTTCCCGACGCGGCGCGGCGACCGCATGACCCGACAGGCGTTCTGGCACATCATCAAGCGCTACGCCAGGAAGGCCGGGGTGGACAAGGAACTGTCGCCGCACACGCTGCGCCACGCCTTCGCCACGCACCTGCTCAACCACGGGGCGGACCTGCGCGTGGTGCAGATGCTGCTCGGGCACAGCGACCTTTCGACCACCCAGATCTACACGCACGTGGCCCGCGAGCGACTGAAAGAGCTGCACTCGCAGCATCATCCGCGCGGCTGAGCGCTCTGCTAGACTTTTGCGCCCGCGGATTGAACCCGCGGGTCCGCGAGTTGTCTCACCTGCCGTAACGATTCCACGGCGTCACGGATGGTCCGCATGCGCATCGCCAGTTCCCTGCAGAAGTTCGTCTTCCTCGCCTTGCTCGTCCTCGCTGCCGCGCCGTCGCAGGCGCAGGAAAAGGGCGCGAAGGCCGCCGCCAGGTCGGGCCCGGTCCCGGCGGACGTGCGTGCCAGGGTGGTGTCCAAGCTGCCGGGCGCGAAGCCGGACGACGTCGCGTATTCGCCGGTCCCGGGACTCTACGAAGTGACCATGGGCGGCCTGATCGCCTACGTGAGTGGCGACGGCAAGTACCTCCTGAGCGGCAACGTCTACGACCTCGACACGCAGGCGAACCTCACCGCGTCCCGGCGCAGTGCGGCGCGGGCCAAGGCGCTGGCCGCCGCGCGCGAAGACCAGATGATCATCTTCGGGCCCGCCAAGCCGAAGATGACGGTCACGGTGTTCACGGACGTCGATTGCGGGTTCTGCCGCAAGTTCCACAACCAAGTGGCCGAGTTGAACAAGGCCGGCGTGCGGGTCCGCTACCTGGCATACCCGCGCACCGGCCCAGGCACGGAGTCCTGGCGCAAGGCCGAGGCCGTGTGGTGCTCGGGCGACCGCAGGGATGCGCTCACCAGGGCCAAGCGGGGCGAGGACGTCAAGGCGAAGAACTGTGGCGATGCCGCGATCAAGTCGCAGTGGGAGATGGGCGACGACCTCGGCGTGGAAGGAACGCCCGCGGTGTTCACCGAGGCCGGCGACTACATCGGCGGGTACCTGACGGTCCCGCAGCTCGTGCAGTCCGTGCAGGAATCGGAAAAGACCGCCAAGGCTGAGCGCTGAGCGCTGAGCGCTGTTCAGCGTTCCAGCAACGGCAGCTTGTCCGTACGCCCGTCCCATTCCTTGGCGTCGGCCGGGGAATCCTTCTTCTCGGTGATCACTGGCCAGCCCTTGGCCAGTTCGGCATTCAGCGCCTTGAAGTTCTCCTGGCCGGCCGGCAATTCCTCCTCCGAGAAAATCGCCTCGGCCGGGCATTCCGGCTCGCACAGCGTGCAGTCGATGCACTCGTCCGGATCGATGACCAGCATGTTCGGACCTTCGTGGAAACAGTCCACCGGGCAGACTTCCACGCAGTCCGTGTACTTGCACTTGATGCAGTTCTCTGTAACGACGAAGGTCATCGGCACGCTCCGGAGGCCATGGGCCGGCCGCCTATTGTGCCAAAGCCGCTCCGCACTGCAAAAGAAACCTCTTCAGCGCGGCACGGCCTTGCGGTAATCGAGGGTCGTGAAGTGGTGCGCCTCGGCGCCGAGGCGGCGGTCGTCCAGGTAACGGCGCAACGCGAAGTCCACGCTGCGGAAGGCGATGTCCGTCCACGGGATGTCCGCCTCGTCGACCAGCGCCACCTCGAGGCTTTCCGCGCCTACGCCGAATTCCGGCTTCGACAGCCGGGCCCGGAACATCACGTGCACCTGGTCGGCGTGCAGTACGTGCACGACGGCGAGCAGCGAGCCGATCTCGACCTCGGCCAGAGCCTCCTCGACCGACTCGCGCCGGGCGGCGTCCTGCGTCGTTTCGCCGTTTTCCATGAACCCGGCCGGAATGGTCCAGTAGCCACGCCGCGGCTCGATGGCGCGGCGGCAGAGCAGGATGCGGCCCTCGTGCTCCGGGACGCAGCCCGCGACGATCTTCGGGTTCTGGTAGTGGACGGTGCCGCAGCTCGTGCAGACGTGACGCGGCAGGTGGTCGCCGGCGGGGACGGTGAGTGCGACCGGCTTGCCGCAGTGGGAGCAGAAGTTCATGAAGAAAGGGGGTAGGGGATAGGGGATAGGGGATAGGGGATAGGGGATAGGGGATAGGGGATAGGGGATAGGGGATAGGGGATAGGGGATAGGGGATAGGGGATAGGGGATAGGGGATAGGGGATAGGGGATAGGGGATAGGGGATAGGGGATAGGGGATAGTGCAAGAGGCCGGCGCGCCGGCCGCTCTTCCTCTTACTATCCCCTACCCCCTATCCCCTATCCCCTATCCCCTATCCCCTCGCTTCGCTGGTGCCGGGAGAGGGAATCGAACCCTCACGATGTCGCCACCGCCGGATTTTGAGTCCGGTGCGTCTACCAGTTCCGCCATCCCGGCGCGGACGCGAAGCTTACCCGATGCCGCTCGGCAGATGGGAATGGTCGCTATTTCAGTCAGTTAGCAATGGCTTTGGAGGTGATGTCGAACCACCCGAATTGGCGACGAAGTCTCGACGGGGTGCGCGCCGAACCTTGTAGAATGCCGCCGGTCCGAATGACCTCGGCGTCGCCTGCGGGCGGCCAGCATCGACATGGAGAGTTCCCGCGTGCGACGACGGCTGGTGCCGCTTGCCCTGACGATCCTTGCCTTGGCCGGCCTGGCAAATGCCGCGCATGCCGATGAACGGCTGGCAGCCGAACTCGCCACGTTGGCGCCCGCCGCCAATCCGAAGGTTCTCTCGCTCGCCACACGCGCCGCCGATTGCGCGCGCCGCCAGGGGCTGCTCGATGGCTTCAAGCACCTCGCGGTCATCGACTACTCGTTGCCCTCCACGACGCCCCGCCTGTGGATCTTCGACGTCACCCGGGGCCGCCTGCTGTACCAGGAACTGGTCGCGCACGGGCGCAACACCGGCGAGCGCGTCGCCGAGCGCTTCTCGAACGTCGAGGGCAGCAAGATGTCGAGCCTCGGCCTGTTCCAGACGGCCGAGACCTATTACGGCAGCAACGGCTATTCGCTCCGGCTGCACGGACTCGACCGCGGCTTCAACGACAACGCGCTCGCCCGCGCCATCGTGATGCACGGCGCGCCCTACGTGAGCGAGGCCATCGCCGAACGCATGGGTCGCCTCGGGCGCAGCTGGGGTTGTCCGGCAGTGCGAAAGGAAGTGGCGCGCACCGTGATCGATACGCTGAAAGGCGGCGCGCTGCTGTTCGCGTACTACCCCGACGGCAAGTGGCTGAAGGAATCGCCGCTGCTGACCTGCGGCGCGACACCGCCGGCGCAGGTGGCCTCGAGCGCCGCTCGCGGCGCGGCCTTGCCCCGCGGCTGACCGCCCCACCGGGCGATTTTCGCGCCCGGGCGACCTTTTCGGCTCGAGGCGCATCTAACGGGGTGCATGTCCCCGTTCCTCGACAGTTCCGTGCCTCCACAGGTCCTCGTCCGGGCCCGCGCGGGCGATGAGGCCGCGCAGGCGGACATCTACCGTGCCTTCGAGCGCCCGGTGCGCACGCTGGCACTGCGCCTCGTGACGCGGCGCGCGGTGGCGGAGGACCTCGCGCAGGACACCTTCGTCGAACTGTTCACCAGTCTCCACCAGTACGACGGCCGTGGCTCGTTCGCCGGCTGGGTGCGCAGCATCGCGGTCAGCAAGTGCCTGATGCACCTGCGCTCGCCCTGGCACCGCCGCCTGCGCTGGCTGGCGGACGAGCCGGTGGCGCCCGCCGTGACGCAGGCGGTGGACGTGGACATGGACCTCGAGCGCGCGCTCGCGCGCCTCGGCGACGAGGCCCGGCTCGTCGTCTGGTTGCACGACGTAGAGGGATACACGCATGCGGAGATCGGCGCGCTGCTGGGCGGTACGCCGAGCCTGTCGAAATCGCAGCTGTCGCGGGCGCACGCGCGCCTGAGGGAACTGCTCGAGCCTGCTGGAGAGAGTGCGCCATGCCTGCCACTGTCGACGAGCACCTGAACATCACCACGCGACTGCGGGCGCTGCCGCAGCTCGACGCCGATCCGGGCGGCTGGCGGGCCGTGCGGCACAGGCTCGAGCGCGAGGCCGAACGGCCGCGGCGCCGCGCGCGGGTCGCACGCTATGCGTCGGCGGCGTCCCTCGCCGCGCTGGGCCTGATCGCCGGGCTCAAGCTGCTCGAGGCCCCGCCGTCCGTCGGGTCGGTCCCCGATGCGGCCACGGTCGCGTCCGCGCTGGCCGAGGATCGCATCGAGTCGCTGCGTGTGCGTTCGCAGGCACTCGAGGAACTGCTCGCCGCCATGCCCTCGCGTCCGGCCGTGGAGCGCGCCGGCACCTCCCTGCCGATCGAGTCGCTCGAGGCCGAGGTGCAGTGGCTCGACCACCAGTTGTCGCTCGCCGCGGGCGCCACGGGCGAGGCCGCGCCGGAAGCCGAGCGCCTGTGGCAGGACCGCGTCGAGGTCATGAATTCGCTCGTGCAGTTGCGCTATGTCGAAGCGCAACGCTTCGTACTCTAGAACCGGAGACCAGACATGAACCGCAGGTGGAAGGAAGGCATGGTCGGGATCGCGGCACTCGCGGGCCTCGTGCTGCTCGCACCGCTCGCGCAGGCTGCGGACACCGCTCCGCCGCCGGACCGTGCCGCGACCGAGAAGCAACTCGCCGAGGCGCGCGAGCGACTCGACGATGCCGCGCGCGACGTGGCCGAGTTGAGCCGCCAGCTGTACGGCGGGCGCGACCGGGACGTCCTGCGGTTCGCGCATGCACGGCAACGCAGCGCCATGCTGGGCATCAACATCGGTGATTCCCAGTCGCGCGAGGACGGCGTCGAGGTGATGGGCGTGAGCCCGGGCGGTGCGGCGGAACGTGCGGGACTGCGCACCGGCGACGTGATCGTCGCCGTGAACGGCAAGGCCTTGACGAAGAGCGGCGAGCGCACGCCCAGCCAGGAACTGGTGGCCTTCATGCGGGGCGTGGAGCCCGGGCAGGTCGTCAAGGTCGAGTACCTGCGCGCCGGCAAGCGCCAGGTCGCCGAGGTCACCACCACCGCGGCCGAGACCCCGATGGCGCGCATCCTGCGCGACCGCATGGGCTTGCCGCTGCCCGAGGGCATCGAGTTGCCGGAAATCGAGGAGCTGCTGGGCCCGGGCCGCACGTTCCGCTCGCTCGAGCTGGTGCAGGTCACGCCGAAGCTCGGCAAGTATTTCGGCACGGACAGCGGCCTGCTGGTCGTGCGCGCGCCGGCCGGGAGCGGACTGCAGCTCGAGGAAGGCGACGTGCTGCAGACCATCGACGGGCGCAAGCCGGAGAGCCCGGGACACGCCTTCCGCATCCTGCGCTCCTACCAGCCGGGCGAGAAGGTGAAGCTCGGCGTGCTGCGCAATCGCAAGCAACTGGTGCTGGAGGCCGTCACTCCGTCCGTCGAGCCGCTGAGCGGCCCGGCCCGGCCGCTGCAACCGGGCCGCTCTGCTAGCATGCGCGGCCCATGTTGCGCCGCGACTTCCACTACGACCTGCCGGACGAGCTGATCGCGCGGCATCCCGCGCCGCGGCGCAGCGACAGCCGCCTTCTGCACCTCGACGGCCGTAGCGGGGCGACCCGCGACCGCGTCTTCACCGACCTGCCGTCGCTGTTGCGACCGGGCGACCTGCTGGTGTTCAACGACACGCGCGTGGTGCCTGCGCGCCTGATCGGCCGCAAGGACAGTGGCGGGCGCGTCGAATTGTTGCTCGAACGAGTGCTGGGCGGCGGGCGGGTGATCGCGCAGCTGCGCTCGAGCAAGCCGCCGACCGCGGGAGCGGCCATCCGCTTCGCCGATGGCGAAGCCGCCACGGTCGTCGGCCGGCAGGGTGATTTCTGGGAGCTCGAATTCGCAGGCGACCCGGCGGAGGTTTTCGAACGGCTCGGCGAGATGCCATTGCCGCCGTACCTGCATCGACCTGCCGAGGCGCTGGACCGCGAGCGCTACCAGACCGTCTACGCCCGCGAGCCCGGTGCGGTCGCGGCCCCGACCGCTGGGTTGCACTTCGACCGCGGCCTGCTCGACGCTTGCCGTGCGGCCGGCGCGGCGCGCGCGCGCGTGACCCTGCACGTGGGCGCGGGCACGTTCCAGCCGGTGCGCGTCGATGACCTCGGCGAGCACCGCATGCACGCGGAGCGGGTCGACGTGCCGGCCGAGACCTGTGCCGCCGTCGAGGACTGCCATGCACGTGGCGGTCGCGTCGTCGCGGTCGGCACGACCTCGGTCCGGGCGCTCGAGTCCGCGGCCGCGCCGGGCCGCATCGTGCCCCTCAGCGCCGACACGCGCCTGTTCATCACGCCGGGCTATCGCTTCCGCGTCGTCGATGCGCTGCTGACCAACTTCCATCTCCCCGAGTCCACGCTGCTGATGCTGGTCGCGGCCTTCGCCGGCCGCGAGCACGTGCTGGCCGCCTACCGCCACGCGGTCGCCGCGCGCTACCGCTTCTTCAGTTACGGCGACGCGATGTTCGTGGAGCCCGATCCGGCGGCCCTCGAGCCGCGGAGGGTGGCATGAGCTTCGATCTCCTGTCGCGCGACGGGCGTGCGCGCCGCGGGCGGCTGGCACTGCGGCGTGGCGCGGTCGAGACGCCGGTGTTCATGCCGGTCGGCACCTACGGCACCGTGAAGGCCATGACGCCCGAGGAGTTGACCGGCCTCGGCGCCGAGGTGGTGCTCGGCAACACGTTCCACCTGATGCTGCGGCCGGGCGCCGAGGTGATCCGGGCCCACGGCGGCCTGCACGGCTTCATGCACTGGTCCGGGCCCATCCTCACGGACTCGGGTGGATTCCAGGTCTTCAGCCTCGCGGACCTGCGCAAGATGACCGAGGAGGGGGTGCGGTTCCGCTCGCCGGTGAATGGCGACGCGGTGTTCCTGAGCCCCGAGATTTCCATGCAGGTGCAGTCGGCCCTCGACTCGGACGTGGTCATGGTGTTCGACGAATGCCCGCCGTACCCGGCGAGCGAGCGGCAGGCGCGTGCGTCGATGGAGCTGTCGATGCGCTGGGCGCGGCGCAGCCGCGAGGAGTTCGGGCGTCTCGCCAACCCCAACGCGCTGTTCGGCATCGTGCAGGGCGGCACGTACCTGCCGCTCAGGCTCGAGTCGCTCGCGGCGCTCACCGGGATCGGGTTCGACGGCTACGCGGTGGGCGGGCTCGCCGTGGGGGAGCCTGCCGAGGAGCGCAACGCGGTGCTCGAGGCGCTCGATCCCCACCTGCCGGCGGACCGGCCGCGTTACCTCATGGGGGTAGGCACGCCGGCCGACATCGTGCAGGCGGTCGCGCGGGGCGTCGACATGTTCGACTGCGTCATGCCGACCCGCAATGCGCGCAACGGGCACCTGTTCACGAGCGCGGGCGTGGTCAAGATCCGCAACGCCGCGCACCAGTCCGACACCCGGCCGCTCGATCCGGACTGCGACTGCTACACCTGCCGCAACTACTCGCGCGCCTACCTGCGCCACCTCGACCGCTGCAACGAGATCCTCGGCGCGCGCCTCAACACCATCCACAACCTCCGCTATTACCTGCGCCTGATGGAGCGGATCCGGTCCGCCATCGAGCGGGGGGAATTCACCCGGTTCGCGGCCGGCTTCCTGGGCGGGCCGGAGGGCGCCAGCACGGCGAGCGGCAGCCCGGCCGACGCTCGGGTATAATTTGGGGCCTTTTTTGAAGCCCCCCGACGGGGGGCCGACACAGGAGTTTCCTCTGATGGATTGGTTGATCCCGAGCGCCTGGGCGCAGGCTGCAGGCGGCGCACAGCCGAATGCGTTCGTCCAGCTGCTGCCCCTGGTCCTGATCTTCGTCGTCTTCTATTTCCTGCTGATCCGTCCGCAGGCCAAGCGCGCCAAGGAGCACAAGGCCATGGTCGCGGCACTCGGCGTGGGTGACGAGGTCGTCACGAGCGGCGGCATCCTCGGCCGGGTGACGGAGATGGGTGAGCAGTTCCTCACCGTGGAAGTGGCCGACGGCGTGCGCATCAAGGTGCAGCGCCACACGATCACGAGCGTCCTGCCCAAGGGCACGATCAAGAGCGCCTGAGCCCGAGGGAGTCCCGCGTATGCACACCTATCCGGCCTGGAAGGTCTGGCTGGTCGCCATCGTCTTGCTGGCGGGGCTGCTGCTCGCGCTGCCGAACGTGTTCGGCGACGCACCTGCACTGCAGTTGTCGCGCAACGACCGTGCCGGCATCACGGCCGAGGGGCAGGCGGGCGTGCTCGCCATCCTCGCCGGCAAGGGCATCCCGGTCGAGGCTGCCTACGCGGAGGGCGACCGGCTGGTGCTGCGCTTCGCCACCGTGGACCAGCAGCTCGCGGCACGCGACGCGATGAACGAGGCCGCCCCGCGCGAGTACCTCATGGCGCTCTCGCAGGCGCCGCGCACGCCGGCGTGGATGCGTGCCATCGGACTCAAGCCGATGAGCCTCGGCCTCGACCTGCGCGGCGGCGTGTATTTCCTCTACGAAGTGGACGTCAAGGGCGCGGTCGAGCAACTGCTCGACAGCATGGAGCGCGACTACCGCACGCTGCTGCGCGACGAGCGCGTGCCATACACGGTCGTGCAGCACGACGGCGTCGGAGCCGTGACCATGGAGCTGCGCAGCGGCGCGGACGTCGAGAAGGTCGCCGCGGTGCTGCGCAAGCAGGACCCGAACGTGACGCTCGCGACCGAGCGTCTCGGCGAGACGGGGCTCGTGAAGGTCACGCTCAGGCCCGAGCAGGTCAAGGAGCGGCAGGACTTCGCCATCCAGCAGAACATCACCACGCTGCGCAACCGCGTCGACGAATTGGGCGTCACCGAGCCGATCGTCACGCGCCAGGGCGTCGACCGCATCGTGGTGCAGCTGCCCGGCGTGCAGGACCCGAACGAGGCCCTGCGGGTGCTCGGCGCGACGGCCACCCTCGAGTTCCGCCTGGTGGACGACCAGAACGACGCGCTCGAGGCGGAGCGCACCAAGCGCGCGCCGCTCGGCTCGAAGCTCTACCAGCGCCGCGAGGGCGGCCCGGTGCTGCTGAAGCGCGACGTCATCGCGTCCGGCGAGCAGCTGGTGGATGCGAGCTCAGGGTTCTCCGAGGGTCAGCCCGCGGTCTACGTGAAGCTCGACGCGCGCGGCGCCTCCGCGATGCTCGAGACCACCCGCGAGAACCTCGGGCGACCGATGGCCGTGGTGTTCATCGAGAAGAAGCGCGTCGCCGAGACCGAGCCCTGCAACGGCATCCGCTCGGGCGCCGAGTGCACGGAGGAGGAAGTCATCAGCGTCGCCACCATCCGCGGCGTGTTCAGCAGCAACTTCCAGATCACCGGGCTGCTCGCGGGCGAGGCGCGCGAACTCGCGCTGCTGCTGCGTGCCGGGTCGCTCGCCGCGCCGCTCTACATCGTCGAGCAGCGCACCATCGGCCCGAGCCTCGGCCAGGACAACGTCGATCGCGGCTTCAGGGCCCTCATGATCGGCCTCGTCGGCATGTGGATCTTCCTGGTGCTGTATTACCGCTGGTTCGGCCTGGTCGCCTGCGCGGTGCTGCTGTCGAACATGGTGCTGCTGACCGCGATGATGTCGCTGCTGCAGGCCTCGCTGTCGCTGCCGGGCATCGCCGGCATCGTGCTCACGGTCGGCATGGCGGCCGACGCCAACGTGCTGATCTTCGAGCGCATCCGCGAGGAACTGCGCAACGGCATGAGTCCGCACGCGGCCATCAACGCGGGCTTCGACAAGGCCTTCTCCGCCATCGCCGACTCGAACGTCACCACGCTGATCGCGGGCATCGTGCTCTTCACCTTCGGCACCGGGCCCGTGCGCGGCTTCGCCGTCACGCTGTGCATCGGCATCCTGACCTCGCTGTTCACGGCGATCGTCGGCAGCCGGGCGCTCATCCACGTCATCTGGGGCCGTCGGCGCAAGCTCGAAGCCCTCCCGATCTGAGGCGGACGTCCCATGGAATTCTTCAAGAAGACGACCAGCTTCCGGTTCATGCCGATGCGCAAGCGGTGGTATGCCATCTCGGCCATGCTGTTGCTCGCCTCCGTGCTGTTGCTCGCCTTCCGCGGTTTGAACCTCGGCATCGACTTCACCGGCGGCGTGGTGCTCGAGCTCGCCTTCCCGCAGGCGGCGGACCTCGACCAGGTCCGTGGCGCGCTCGGCGCGGCGGGCTACCAGGAGGCGGTGGTGCAGAGCTTCGGCACCGCGCACGACGTGCTGGTGCGACTGCTGCCCGAGGAGGGCAAGGACGTCAACGCCGTGAGCCGCGATGTGCTGGCGGCGCTGCAGTCCTACGAGCCCGCGGCGCAGTTGCGGCGCACCGAGGTGGTGGGCGCCCAGGTGGGCAAGGAACTCGCGGAGCAGGGCGCGCTCGCCGCGCTGTTCGCCTTCCTGCTGATCCTCGCCTACGTCGCGGTGCGCTTCCAGTGGAAGCTCGGCGTGGGGTCGATCGTCGCCGCGCTGCACGACCCGATACTGGTGCTCGGCATCTTCGCCGCCACGCAGATGACCTTCGACCTGCCGGCGCTCGCGGCGATCCTGGCGGTGGTCGGCTACTCGCTCAACGACACCGTGGTGGTGTTCGACCGCATCCGCGAGCGCTTCGTCATGACGCGCAAGGGCAGCCCGGCCGAGATCGTCGACCTCGCGATCAACGAGACGCTGTCGCGCACCTTGATGACCAGCGTCACGACCCTGATCGCGGTGCTCTCGCTGCTGCTGCTGGCGGGCGACGTGCTGAAAGCCTTCTCGGCGGCGCTCGGCATCGGCGTGCTGGTCGGCACCTATTCGTCGATCTTCGTGGCGAGTTCCGTGGCGCTCGACCTCAAGCTGACGGCACGCGACCTGATGCCGGCACAGCGCGAGAAGGGCGCCGTCGACGACATGCCGTGACGGCCCCCGGGCGGCCGCTCGTGAGTGACGCTGGAGAACGGCGGTGACCGAGCTGGTCTGGATCGCGTTCCTCGCGTTCTTCCTGACGCTGCTGTTCCTCGATCTGAGCGTGCTGCACCGCGAGGCGGCGGTGCTGTCGGTGCGGCAGGCGCTGTTCTGGACGCTGGTGTGGGTGAGCGTCGCCTCGTCCTTCACCTTCGTCGTGTACGGGCTCTACGAGCACCGCTGGTTCGGCTTCGAGCCGGGGCCCGGCGTGGTCGACGGCATGGACGCGGTGGTGCAGTTCGTCACCGGCTACCTGCTCGAGTGGTCGCTGTCGGTCGACAACATCTTCGTCATTGCGCTGATCTTCGCTTACCTCAAGATCCCGACGCTGTTCCAGTACCGCGTGCTGTTCTGGGGCATCGTCGGCGCGATCGTGCTCCGGGGCCTGATGATCGCGGCCGGCACCACGCTGCTCGCGCACTTCGACTGGATGTTCTACGTCTTCGGGGCGATCCTGCTCGTCTCGGCGCTCAGGATGCTGCGCGACGGCGATTCGCAGCCGGACTTCGGGTCGAGCTTCCCGGCGCGGCTCGTGCGCCGTTTCGTGCCGGTGACGCCGGAGCTCGACCGCGCGCGGTTCTTCGTGCGCCGCGCCGGCCGCCTGTACGCGACGCCCCTGTTCGTCGCGCTCGTCATGGTGGAGCTCACCGACGTGGTGTTCGCCGTGGACTCCATCCCGGCGATCCTCGCCGTCACGCGCGACCCGTTCCTGGTGTTCACCTCGAACGCCTTCGCCATCCTCGGCCTGCGCTCGCTCTATTTTGCGGTTGCCGGCCTGATGGCGATGTTCCGCTACCTGCGCTACAGCCTGGTGCTGATCCTGGCGTTCGTCGGCGTGAAGATGCTGCTGGTGAGCCGCTTCCACGTGCCGAACCTGGTCTCGCTCGCCATCATCGTCGGCACGCTCACGGGCGGCGTGATTGCCTCGGTGTGGGCGACGCGCCGCGAGGAGCGCATGGCGCGCGACGCCGAGCGCTAGCGTCCGGCCTTGCGCAGCTCGCTGTTGCGCAAGCCGTAGAAGAAATAGATGGCGAAGCCGAGCGCCGTCCACACCAGCAACCTGAGCCAGGTGTCGGGCGGCAGCGAGGCCATCATTCCGAAGCAGATCAGCGCCCCGGCGGGGCAGACGAACCACGGCGCCGGCACCTTGAACGGCCGCTTGATGTCCGGCCGCGTGTAGCGCAGCACCAGCACGCCGATGCACACGGTCGCGAAGGCGAGCAGCGTGCCGATCGACACCAGTTCGCCCAGGATCGTGACGGGAAACAGGCCGCCGATCACCGCGGCGAGCGTGCCGGTGACCAGCGTGCCGATGTACGGGGTGCGGTGCTTCGGGTGCACCTTGCGGAAGATCGGCGGCAGCAGCCCGTCGCGCGACATGGCGTAGAAGATGCGGGGCTGGCCGAGCGTCATCACCAGCATCACCGAGGTCATGCCCGCGATGGCGCCGAGCTTGATCCAGCCCGACAGCCAGGAGAGCTCGGGATGGCGGTCGAGCGCGAGGGCGACCGGCGCGGCGGTGTTGAGCTCGCTGTAGTGCACCATGCCCGTCAGCACCGCGGACACGGCGACGTAGAGCACCGTGCAGACCGCGAGGCTCGCCAGGATGCCGATGGGCATGTCGCGCTGCGGGTTCTTCGCTTCCTGCGCGGCGGTCGAGACCGCGTCGAAGCCGATGTAGGCGAAGAAGATGATGCCGGCCGCCTGCAGGATGCCGCTCACGCCGAACTTGCCGAACTCCCCGGTGTTCTCCGGGACGAACGGGGTCCAGTTCGCGCCGTCCACGACCCAGCTGCCGAAGCCGATGAACAGCAGGATCACCGTGACCTTGATGGCCACGACGATGGCGTTGAAGCGCGAGGACTGGTGGATGCCGACGTAGCAGAGCGCCGTGATGGCCGCGACGATCAGCACCGCGGGCAGGTTGATCAGCGCGCCCGTGCGCACGATCTCCAGGTGCCCCTCGCCCTTGGTGAACGGCGCGTTCGTGAGGTGGTCGGGCAGGTGGAATCCCATCTGCTCGACGAGGCTCACCACGTAGCCCGACCAGCCGACGGCGACCGTGCCGGCGGCGAACAGGTACTCGAGGATCAGGTTCCAGCCGATGAACCAGGCGACGAACTCGCCGAGCGTGGCGTACGAGTACGAATAGGCGCTGCCCGAGACCGGGATCATCGAGGCGAACTCGGCGTAGCACAGTCCCGCGAGCGCGCAGCCGAGGCCCGCGATCAGGAACGAGATCACCAGTGCCGGACCGGCGTGGTTGGCCGCGGCCGTTCCCGTGAGCACGAAGATGCCGGTGCCGATGATGGCGCCGATGCCGAGCAGCACGAGCGCACGCGCGTCGAGCGTGCGATTCAGCTCGTTCACGGTGTCCGCCTCGTGCAGCTCACCGATCGGCTTGGTCGAGAACAGGCGCTTGGGCATGGGTCGAGCCTCGCGAGCGTTTCTGCGGCGCCCTGTGGGCAGGTCCGGGGGAATGTACCCGAGCGGATCCGGCTCGGATAGGGGACGCGCGGCGGGTCAGACTTCCCGCAGTGCCTCGGGCACGAAGGGGCTCAGGCACTCGACCATGGCGTCGAACACCTTGGGCGTCCCCGCGATCACGTTGCCGCCCTGGCGGAACTCGCCGCCGCTCAGCGTCCCGATGCGCCCGCCCGCCTCCGTGATGAGGAGCGTGCCGGCAGCGGTGTCCCAGGCATTGAGCCCGAGCTCCCAGAACCCGTCGATGCGGCCCGCGGCGACGTAGGCGAGGTCGAGCGAGGCGGCGCCCGGGCGGCGGATGCCAGCGGTCTGCTGCATGACCGCCTTCAGCATCGCGAGGTATTCGTCGATCCAGCGGGCGTTGGCGCGGTATGGGAAGCCCGTGCCGATCAGTGCGCCTTCCAGTTCCGTCTGCTTGCTGACGCGGATGCGGCGGCCGTCGAGCTGGGCGCCGTCGCCGCGCGAGGCCGTGAAGAGCTCCTGGCGCATCGGGTCGTAGACCACGCCGTGCTCGAGGCGGCCGCGGTACTCGCAGGCGAGCGAGACCGCGAAGGTCGGGAAGCCGTGCAGGAAATTGGTGGTGCCGTCGAGCGGGTCGATGATCCAGACGAACTCGTCGCCGCCGCTGCGGCCGCTTTCCTCGCCGAGGAAGCCGTGGTCGGGGTGGGTGCGGCGGATGGTCTCGATGATGTCGCGCTCCGCCATCTGGTCGATCTCGGTGACGAAATCGTTGCGGCTCTTGGAGCGGACCCCGAGGGTGGGGACGCGGTCGACGTTGCGGACGATCAGGTCTCCCGCGCGGCGGGCGGCGCGGACGGCGATGTTCAGTAGTGGCTGCATGCGGGCCGCTAGAATACCAGAGCATGTCCATCCGCATCGTGCTCGTCGGCATTTCGCACCCCGGGAACATCGGCTCCGCCGCCCGGGCCATGAAGACCATGGGACTCACCGAGCTCGCCCTGGTGGCGCCCGAGCGTTATCCCGCGCCCGAAGCGACCGCGCTGGCGGCGGGGGCCGCCGACGTGCTGGAGGCGGCATGCGTCTCCCCGGACGTGCGCAGCGCCGTCGCCGATTGCGGCCTGGTGGTGGGCAGCACCTCGCGCGGCCGTCACCTGCCCTGGCGCGTCGTCGAGCCACGCGAGGCGGCGCAGGAGATCGCGGCCGCGAGCGCGACTGGCCGGGTCGCGATCCTGTTCGGCGCGGAGCGCACGGGCCTCTCGAACGACGACCTCGAGCAGTGCCAGGTGCTGCTCAGCATCCCGACCGGCGGCGAGTACGCCTCGCTCAACGTGGCGATGGCGGTGCAGGTGGTCGCCTACGAACTGCTGCTCGCACGGCGCGAGGGAGCGACGGCCGGCGCAGGCGAGGGCATCGCGCTCGCGAGCGCGCTCGAGATGGAACGGTTCTACGCGCACCTCGAGCAGGTCCTCGGGGAGATCGGCTTCAACGACCGCACCGGCGAGGGTCACCTGATGGCCCGCCTGCGGCGGCTCTTCAACCGCACCGTGCTCGATGAGAACGAGGTCCACATCCTGCGTGGCATCCTCACCTCGGTGCAGGGGCGACGGCGGCGCGCGGGCGAACCGCATCCGCCGAAGACCGGTGCCACGCCGTGAACCGGGTCGTCTACCTCGACAATGCCGCCACCACGCCGGTGGACCCGCGCGTGATCGAGGCCATGCTCGAGTGCTGCGGCCCGGAGGGCGATTTCGCGAACCCCTCGGCGGTCGCGCACGAGCCCGGCCGTCGCGCACGTGCACGGGTAGAGCAGGCGCGCGCCGAGGTCGCGCAGCTCGTGGGCGCCGCGCCCGAGCAGGTGGTGTGGACGTTGGGGGCCACCGAGGCCGACAACCTCGCGCTGTTCGGCGCGGCGCGATTCCAGCGCACGCGCGGCCGCCACATCGTCACCTCGCGCACCGAGCACCCGGCAGTGCTCGATCCCTGCCGCCAACTCGAGCGCGAGGGCTTCGAGGTGACCTACCTGCGACCGGGGCCGGATGGCATCGTCGAGCCCGTCGACGTCGAGGCCGCGCTGCGTCCGCAGACGGTGCTCGTCTCGCTGATGCAGGTGAACAACGAGATCGGCGTGGTGCAGGACGTTGGCACCGTCGGGCGCCTGTGCCGCTCGCGAGGCGTGCTGCTGCACGTCGATGCGGCGCAGGGCGCCGGCAAGCTGCCGCTCGAACGTCGGGCGGGACTGCATCGACCTTCTTTCCCTCACGGCGCACAAGATCCATGGGCCAAAGGGCATCGGTGCGCTGTGCGTGCGGCGCGAGCCGCGCCTCGGCCTCGTGCCGCTGCTCTACGGCGGAGGGCAGGAGCGCGGTCTGCGCTCCGGAACGCTGCCCACGCACCAGATCGCGGGCATGGGCGCTGCCTACCGGATCGCGGCCGAGGCGATGTCGTCGGAGCCGCTGCGCATCGCTGCGCTGCGCGAGGCGCTCTGGCAGGGGCTGTGCGACCTGCCCGGCGCGCAGTTGAACGGCCACCCGGAGCGGCGGGTGTGCGGGATCCTGAGCGTGAGCTTCGATGGCGTCGAGGGCGAGAGCCTGCTGTTCGCACTCGGCGACCTCGCGGTCGCCTCGGGTTCGGCGTGCGCGACCACCAGCGCCGAGCCGTCGTACGTGCTGCGTGCGCTCGGCCGCAGCGACCGCCTCGCACAGAGCACGCTGCGCCTGAGTCTCGGCCGGTTCACGACGCGCGCGGATGTCGACTTCGCCGCGCGGCGCATTCGCGAGGAGGTCCTGCGACTGCAGGGCATCGCGCCGCGGCCGGGAGTCCCTGGAGCGCCATGACGACGGACGATCCTCGTTATTGTGCGGAGATCCACCGGCGCATGCGGGAGCTGCCCGGGGCCGGCGACCTGCCGCCCGGGGGTGCGCGGGTCGTGGGCCGGGCGGGCGATCGGGAGCAGGGTGCCGAGGTCAGCCTCGAGTTCGGACTGGAGTGCGGCCGGGTGGTCGACGCACGGTTTCGCGCCTTTGGTTGCCCGTACGTCATCGCTGCGGCCTCCTGGCTGTGCGAGCGCCTGCGCGGGGCGGACCGCGCGGCACTGGCAGGCTGGGACTGGCGTGAGGCCGCGGAGGCGCTCGAGGTGCCGCCCGCCCGGTTCGGGCGGCTGATCACGCTTCAGGACGCCGTGCGCGATGCGGTGCGGAACTGGCCGGGCGAGCCCCGGTCTACGGTGTAGAATCCTTCGCCTACCCCGCAGGAGCTCGTCGTCGCAACCATGGCTGTCTCCCTCACACCGTCGGCCGCCGAGCGCGTGCGCAGCTTTCTCGCCAACCGTGGGCACGGCGTGGGCCTGAGGCTCGGCGTCAAGCAGACCGGCTGCTCGGGTTATGCCTACCTCGTCAACTACGCCGACGAGGTCGGTGCGGCCGACGTCGTGTTCGACTGCGACGGCGTCAAGGTGATCGTCGACAGGGAGAGCCTGCGGTTCGTCGACGGCACGGAGATCGACTTCGTGCGCCAGGGGCTGAACGAGGCCTTCAAGTTCCACAACCCGAACGTCCAGGGCGAATGCGGCTGCGGCGAGAGCTTCAACGTCTAACTGCCTGCCCTGACTGAATTTTCTTGGCTCGCGAAGGGTCCGCGAGTATACTTCCGCGTCCCACCTCGAGTGGCCCCGGCCGGACTCGCGCTCGCGCGGGTCCCAGAGGTCTTGGGCCCCGCATTCAGTTTCACGAGAGGAATCGCATGGCCGTCGAACGCACGCTGTCCATCGTCAAGCCCGATGGAGTCCGCAAGAACGTCATTGGCGAGGTCTACCGCCGCTTCGAGCAGGCGGGACTCAGGATCGTCGCCGCGCGCATGCAGCGCCTGTCGCAGGCGGAGGCCGAGGGCTTCTACGCCGTGCACCGCGAGCGGCCGTTCTTCAAGGACCTCGTGTCCTACATGACCTCCGGCCCGGTCGTGGTGCAGGTGCTCGAGGGCGAGGACGCCGTGGCGAAGAACCGCGAGATCATGGGCGCCACCGACCCGAAGAAGGCGGCCCCGGGCACGATCCGCGCGGACCTCGCCGACAGCATCGAGGCCAACACCGTCCACGGCTCGGACAGCCTCGAGAACGCGGCGCGCGAGATCGCGTATTTCTTCGCCGAAACGGATCTCTGCCCGCGCTGACGCGGCGGGGAACCTGGCGCGGGAGCGCTGTCAAACCGAGTCATGGGCGAGACCTCCACACCGAAGACCAACCTGCTCGGCCTGACTCGCGCCGGGATGGAGGAATTCGTCCTCGGCATGGGTGAGAAGCCGTTCCGTGCGCGCCAGCTCATGAAGTGGATCTACCGGCGGGCGGTAGGCGACTTCGACTCGATGACCGACCTCGGCAAGGACTTCCGCCAGCGCCTCGCGGTCCTGGCGGAGATCCGCGCGCCGGAGGTGATCGTCGCGCAGGCCTCGGCCGATGGCACGCGCAAGTGGCTGCTCAGGCTCGAGAGCGGCCAGGCCATCGAGATGGTGTTCATCCCGGAGCCCGGCCGCGGCACGCTCTGCATCTCGAGCCAGGTCGGCTGCGCGATGGACTGCACCTTCTGCTCCACGGCGCAGCAGGGCTTCAACCGCAACCTCGAGACCGCCGAGATCGTGGGCCAGGTGTGGCTCGCGAACCGCGAGCTCGGCTACTCGCCGGACGGCGATCGCGTGATCACCAACGTGGTGTTCATGGGCATGGGCGAGCCGCTCGCGAACTACCGCAACGTGGTGCCGGCCGCCGAGGTCATGATGGACGACCTCGGGCTCGACCTCTCGCGCCGCCGCGTCACGATCAGCACCTCGGGCCTGGTGCCGCAGATGAGGCGCATCGCGGACGAGACCAACGTGGCGCTGGCGGTCTCGCTGCACGCGCCCAACGACGAGCTGCGCAGCGAGCTGGTGCCGATCAACCGTCGCCACCCGATCGCGGACCTGCTCGAGGCCTGCTGGCACTACGTCGAGAAGCAGAATGCGCGCAACGTGACCTTCGAGTACGTGATGCTCGACGGTGTCAACGACCGGCCCGCGCACGCGCGCGAGCTGGCGGGCCTGCTGCGCGGCCGGCCGGCCAAGGTCAACCTGATTCCATTCAATCCGTTCCCGGGGACCGGGTACCGCCGCTCGTCCGAGGAGGCGATCGAGCGCTTCCGCGACATCCTCATCAAGGGCGGCGTGATCGCGACCATCCGCCGCACGCGCGGCGACGACATCGACGCGGCCTGCGGCCAGCTGGTGGGGCGCGTCAACGACCGCACGACGGTGCGCCTCGGACAGAAGCTCTTTCCAGTGACGGTGGTGCAGGCATGAAGCGACTCCGGTTCCCACTCGTGGCGATCGCCGCGCTGCTGCTCGCGACCGGCACCACGCTGGCGGCCGGAAAGTCGATGAGCCGGGAGGAGCGTGCGCAGGCCGCGCTAGTGAACACGCAGCTCGGCATGACCTACATGCGCCAGGACAACCTCGCCGCGGCGCGCGACAAGATCGAGAAGGCGCTGCAGCAGAACCCGAACACGGCCGACACGCAGATGGCCGCGGGATTCCTCTATGACCGGCTCGGCGACTCGCGCAAGGCGGTGTCGCACTACGAGCGGGCAGCCCGGCTCGGCAAGGACAACCCCGACGTGCTGAACAACGTCGCCGTCTACCTGTGCCGCAAGGGCGACAAGAAGCGCGGCGTGGATTATTTCCTGCAGGCGGCGGAGAGCGCGCTGTACCGCACGCCCGAGGTCGCGTATGCCAATGCGGGCCGCTGCGCCCGCGCCGACGGGCGCGACGAGGAAGCCGAACAGTATTACCGCCGTGCACTCGCCGCGCGGCCGGACCTGCCGGATGCGCTGCTGCAGCTCGCGGACCTGCAGCACCTGGCCGGCAACAACCTGTCGGCGCGCGCCTTCGTGCAGCGCTACAACGCCGCCGTGACGCCCTCCGCCGAATCGCTGTGGCTCGGCTACCGCGTGGAGCGCGCGCTCGGCGACGCCTCGCTGGCCCAGGACTACGCCCGTCGCCTGAAGAAGGACTTCCCGGGCTCCGACCAGGAGCGCCTGCTGCTCGAGGCGGAGCAGGCCGACCGGTGAGCGAGGCGGGTGCAGACGTGGCGGAGCTCCCGGCCGGCATGGGGGCGCGGCTCAGGCGCGAGCGTGAGCAGCGCGACCTGACCGTGCACCAGGCCGCCGAGCAGCTGAACCTCGACCCGAGCGTCATCCACGCGCTCGAGTCGGACGACTACGCCGCGCTCGGCGCCGCGGTGTTCGCCAAGGGCCACTTGCGCCGCTACGGTGCCCTGCTCGGCCTGCCGGACGCGGAACTGCTCGAGGCCTTCGAGGTGTCGCGGGCGCAGTTGCCGCAGCCGACGCTGGTGCCGAGGGCGCGCGTGGAGATGATTCCGGTGCGCGCCCGGCCGAAATGGCCCTGGGTCGTGGGCAGCCTGCTGCTGTTCCTGCTCGTGGCCGCGGTCATCGCCTACCTGTCGGAGTACGGCCTCGGGTTGCCGGGAGGCGGCAAGGACGCCGCGCAGCCTGCCGCGACACAGCAGGTGCCGCCGCCGTTGCCCTCGCCCTCGACGGCGCAGCCGCAGGCCGAGCCGACTGGTGCGGCGCCTTCGGCTGCTGAGGCAGCCCCGGGCGCGGTGCCGGCCGCGACGCCCGCGGGCCAGGTCAGCCTGCAGGTGAGCTTCACGGCGGACTCGTGGGTCGAGATTTACGACGGCTCCGGCAAGGCCGTGCTGTACGATCTCGGCCAGGCGGGCACCCAGCGCTCGGTGACGGCGATCGCGCCGCTGAGCGTGACGTTCGGCAATGCGCCGGCCGTGGCCCTGCAGGTGAACGGGCGCGCCGTGACGATGCCGGCGCCGCCGGCCGGACAGACCGTGGCGAGATTCAGCATCGGCCCCGACGGGTCGCTGCACTGACCCCTGGCGCATCCACATGAGCGATACCCTCCAGCCGATCCGCGGCATGAACGACGTGCTGCCGGGCGCCTCGGGCGCCTGGCAGGTGCTCGAGCGCGTGGCGCGCGAGGTCTTCGCGCAATACGGCTACCGCGAGATCCGCCTGCCGCTGCTCGAGAAGACCGAGCTCTTCGAGCGCTCGATCGGCGAGTTCACCGACATCGTCGAGAAGGAGATGTACACCTTCGAGGATCGCGGCGGCGAATCGCTGACGCTGCGCCCCGAGGCCACCGCGGGCATCGTGCGCGCCTGCATCACGAACGGCCTTCTGCATAACCAGCGCCAGAAGGTCTGGTGCATGGGGCCCATGTTCCGCTACGAGCGGCCGCAGAAGGGTCGCTATCGGCAGTTCCACCAGGTCGACGTCGAAGCGCTCGGCTTCCCGGGTCCCGACGTGGACGCCGAGCTGATCATGATGTCGGCCCGCATCTGGCGCAGGCTCGGCCTCGAGGGGCTCACGCTCAACCTCAATTCGCTCGGCACGCCGGCCTCGCGCCGGGTCTACCGCGACAAGCTCGTCGAGTACTTCCGCAGCCACGCGTCTGCGCTCGACGAGGACAGCCAGCGACGCCTCGGGGGCAACCCGCTGCGCATCCTCGACAGCAAGAACCCGGCCATGCGCAACGTCATCGCCGGCGCCCCGCTGATCACCGACCACCTCGACCCGGAGTCGGCCGAGCACTTCGCCGGGCTGCGGGCCCGGCTCGACGAGGTCGCCATCCGCTACGTATTGAATCCGCGCCTGGTGCGCGGGCTCGACTATTATTCGCGCACGGTGTTCGAGTGGGTCACGAGCGAGCTCGGATCGCAGGACGCCGTCTGCTCGGGAGGGCGCTACGACGGCCTCGTCGCGCAGCTGGGCGGGGAGTCCGTGCCCGCGATCGGCTGGGCGCTCGGCGAGGAGCGCATCGTGGAGCTGATGCGCCTGAAGCAACTCGTCGGCGACGAGTCGGCGCCGGACGTCTACCTCGTGCTGGCGGGTGCCGCCGCCGAGGCGATGGGGCTCAAGCTGGCCGAGGACCTGCGCGACGCCGTGCCGGGACTCAAGGTCGAGACCAACTGCGGCGGCGGCGGCTTCAAGTCGCAGCTCAAGCGGGCCGACCGCAGCGGCGCACGCCTCGCGGTGATCCTCGGCGACGAGGAAGTGGCGCGCGGCGTGGCGGCCGTGAAGGCCTTGCGGGATGCATCGGGCCAGCGCGAAGTGCCGCTCGCGAGCCTGGCCGGGGAACTGGCGCACACGATGGAGTCCGTGAAGTGGAAGACCTGACCGACAACGAACGCGAAGAACAACTGCGCCGCTGGTGGGGCGATAACTGGCTGTGGATCGTCGGCGGCATCGCGCTCGGCCTGGCGCTGCTCGGTGGCTGGCAGTACTGGAAGCAGAGCCGCGTCAACGCCGCGGAACAGGACGAGGCCTCCTACGTCGCCGTCATCGATGCGCTCGGCCAGGACCAGCTCGAGCAGGCCCGGGCACACGCCAGGGAACTGCGCGACCGCCGGCCCGACTCCCCGTATGCCGACCAGGCCGACCTCGCGCTTGCGCGCATGGCCGTGGACAAGGGCGAGTTCGACGATGCCGCACAGCGGCTCCGCACCGTGATGGACGGTTCCAGGGACGCCGAGCTGCGTGCCGTCGCCCGCACCCGGCTGGCGCGCGTGCTGCTCGAGCAAGGCAAGCCCGACGAAGCACTGGGCTTGCTCGACCCGGCCGGCGCGGGCGCCTTCACCGCGCTGTATCACGAGATCCGGGGTGACGCATACGCCGCGAAGGGCGACTCGCAGGCGGCCGCGACCGAGTACGACGCGGCATTGGCTGCGGGCGAGGAGGCCGGCATCGACCGTGCTTTCGTCGAGCTGAAGCGCGATGCGTTGCCGGCCGCGCCGGCGGCGGCCGCGCCCGAGGTACCGACCCCATGACCACGCGCCGTACGCTGGCTGTCCTCGCCGCGCTGCTCGCATTCGCAGGCTGCAGCAAGGACAAGGAAGTTGCACCGCCCGCCGAACTCGTCGACATCGAGACCACGCTCAGGGTGCGGCAGCTGTGGTCGACCGGCCTCGGCGGCGGGGCGGAGGATCTGCGCCTGGCGCTCGGGCTCGCGGGGGATGCCGAGACCGTCTACGCCGCTTCGCGCGACGGCGACCTGCGCGCACTCGACGCCGGCAACGGCCGCACTCGCTGGCGCACCAAGGTCGACCTCGCCCTCGCGTCCGGACCGGGCTTCGGCTCGGGCAAGGTGGCGGTCGGCACCAACGAGGGCGACGTCGTCGCATTCGAGGCGGCGACCGGCAAGCGGCTCTGGCGGGCCAAAGTCGGCGGCGAAGTGCTGGCGACGCCGCTGGTCACCGCAGACCGCGTGGTCGTGCGGACGGTCGACGGGCGCCTGCGCTCGCTCGCCGCGCAGGACGGCAAGGAGCAGTGGGTGATCGAGGAACTCGTGCCGCGCCTGTCGCTGCGGGGCACGTCCGCGCCGGTGCTGGCGGGCGGTTCGGTGATCTGCGGATTCGACAACGGCAAGGTGATCGCCGTCGCCATCGAGTCGGGCGAGATACTGTGGCAGTCGCAGGTCAGCACGGCGCGCGGGCGGTCGGAGCTCGAGCGTCTCTCGGACGTCGATTCGGAGGTGCGCGTCTCCGGCGCCGACGTCTACGCGGTCGGCTACCAGGGCCGCGCCGCCATGCTCGGGCTCGACAACGGCCAGGTCTGGTGGGCCCGCGACCTGTCGAGCTACCGTGGCCTCGCGATCGACGACGACCAGGTCTACGTGGCGACCTCCGACGGTGACGTGGTCGCGCTGCGACGACGCGACGGCTCGGTGGTCTGGCAGCAGGAGGCGCTCAAGCGCCGCGGCCTCGGCACTCCGGCGGTATTCGGCAACACGGTGGTCGTGGGTGACTACGACGGGTACCTGCACTGGCTCGATCGCGGCACGGGCAAGTTCGTGGCGCGCGAGCACCCGGGCGGCGCGAGGATCTCAGCGGCGCCGCTCGTCACCGGCGGGCGCATCGTGGTGATGGACGAGAACGGCAAGGTCGTCGCGTATCGCAGCGGGGACGCTGCCGGGAGCTGAGCTTGCTGCCCGTCGTCGCCCTGGTCGGGCGCCCCAACGTCGGCAAGTCCACGCTGTTCAACGCGCTCACCCGCACGCGCGACGCACTCGTCGCCGACGTTCCCGGGCTCACGCGCGACCGCAAGTACGGCTATGCCCGCGTCGCCGGGCACACCTGCGTCGTGGTCGACACCGGCGGGCTGGTCGAGTCCATGCAGGGCATCGAGCGCCTGATGGCCGAGCAGACGCTGAAGGCGGTCGAGGAGGCCGATCGCGTGCTGCTGGTGGTCGATGCACGCGAGGGCTGCACTCCGACCGACCAGCATGTGGCGGAGATCCTGCGGCGCGCAGGCAAGGCCGTCCTCGTCGTCGCCAACAAGTCCGAGGGTCTCGACCCGGACATGGCCGGTGCCGACTTCCACCAGCTCGGCTTCGGCGCGCCCATCGCGGTGTCCTCTGCCCACCTGCAGGGCATCGAGGACCTGATGGAGCAGGCGCTGGCGGGTTTCGAGCCGGCGACCGCCACGGAAGGCGCGGCGAGCGACGGCAAGGAGATCCGCGTGGCCGTGGTCGGGCGACCCAACGTCGGCAAGTCCACGCTCATCAACCGCCTGCTCGGCGAAGAGCGCCTGGTCGCGTTCGACCAGCCCGGCACCACCCGCGACACCGTGTTCGTCCCGTTCGAGCGCGACGGGCAGCGCTATACGCTCATCGATACCGCCGGGGTGCGGCGCAAGGCCCGCGTCAGCGACAAGGTCGAGAAATTCAGCATCGTGAAGACGCTGCAGGCCATCGAGCAGGCCAATGTGGTCATCGGCGTGGTCGATGCGCAGGACACGATCGCCGAGCAGGACGCGAGCCTGCTCGGGCTGATCGCGGAGCAGGGCAGGGCGCTCGTGATCGCGGTCAACAAGTGGGACGGCATACCGCCCGACCAGCGCGAGGCGATCCGCGACGGGCTCGATCTCAGGCTCGACTTCCTCGGCTTCGCCCCCGTGCACTTCATCTCGGCGCGCCACGGCACGGGCGTCGGCGAGTTGATGGTCACGGTGCGCTCAGCCTACCAGGCCGCGATGAAGGAGCTGCCGACCAAGGACCTCACCCGCGCGCTCGAGCAGGCCATCGCCATGCACCAGCCGCCCCTGGTGCGCGGCCGGCGCATCAAGCTGCGCTACGCGCACCAGGGCGGGCGCAACCCACCGGTGGTCGTGATCCACGGCAACCAGACCCAGCACGTGCCGGATGCCTACCGGCGCTTCCTCGAGAACCACTTCCGGCAGACCTTCCGGCTGAAAGGGACGCCGATGCGCATCGAGTTCCGCACCGACGAGAACCCGTTCGCGGGACGGCGCAACGTGCTCACCCCCCGCCAGGAGCGCAAGCGCAAGCGACTGGTCAGCCGCCGCAAGGCGGGTCGCGGCAAGCGCTGACGCCCGATTAGTATCGCGTTGCGCTGATAACCAGCGCTTCTGAGGCGCTATCCTCTGGCACTTGTTACCGCAGGAGGAGTCGGGCTTAGACTGCCCCCATGTCCATGGCGCTTGCCCGAACACCGCCCACCGCCGCCCAGGAGATGCCTGCGCGCCGCCTCGCGCAGCTCGCGGAGCCCCTGCGCCTGTACCGCGGGGGCGTGATCGAGCACCCGGTCGTCGCCTATGAATGCTGGGGCCAGCTGAACGACGCGCGCGACAACACGATCCTGATCTTCACCGGCCTGTCGCCGTCCGCACACGCGGCATCCTCGCCGGAAGACCCGAAGCCGGGCTGGTGGGAGCCGATGATCGGCGAAGGCCGTCCGATCGACACGCGGCGGTTCTTCGTGGTGGCGGTGAACTCGCTCGGCAGTCCCTATGGCTCCTCGAGCCCGGTTTCTGCCGACCCGACGACGGGGCAACGCTACGGCGTGGACTTCCCCGAGGTCGCAGTCGAGGACATCGCGACGGCGGGGCGCGAGGCACTGCGCACGCTCGGCATCCGGCGCGTCGCCGCCGTGGTCGGGCCCTCGCTAGGCGGCATGGTGGTGCTCGCGTACTGCGCGCTGTTCCCCGGCGAGGTTGACAGTGTCGTGACGATTTCCGGCGCGGCGCGGGCGACGCCCTTTGCGATCGCACTGCGCTCGCTGCAGCGCGAGACCGTGCGCAGCGACCCGGCCTGGCGTGGCGGCAACTACTCCCCGGGCCGCGGTCCACGCCAGGGACTGCGGCTCGCGCGCAAGCTCGGCACCATCACCTACCGTTCGCCGCAGGAGTGGCAGCAGCGCTTCGGCCGCAAGCGCGTCGCCGAGCCCTCGGGCCTGCCCGGCGACTTCCGCCCGCAGTTCGAGGTCGAGTCCTACCTCGAGCACCAGGCGCAGCGCTTTGCCGACACGTTCGACGCCAACTGCTACCTGTACCTGTCCCGCGCGATGGACCAGTTCGACCTCGCGGACCATGGCGGCAACTCGCTCGCCGCGGCTTTTGCGAAGTTCCGCGTCAAGCGCGCGCTGGTGCTGGGCGTGGAGACCGACATGCTCTTCACCATCGACCAGCAGCGCGAGATCGCCGAGCACCTGCGCGTCGCCGGCGTCGCGGTCGAGTTCCACGCCTTCCCGTCGCTGCAGGGCCACGATGCGTTCCTCGTCGACCACGAGAGGTTCGGGCACGCGCTGGAAGGGTTCCTGAAGGGGATCGGGGAGAGTGACTAGCGGTTGGCGGTTAGTGGGGACGAGGAGGCCGGCATTGCCGGCCATTTCTTTCCGCTCTAACCGCCAACCGCTGACCGCTGATCACTTTCCGCGCCCTTCCTCGCGCTCGGGCGCGAGGAAGAGCGCCGGATCCACCATCGCCCGATTCACCGCCACCCCCCAGTGCAGGTGCGGCCCGGTCACGCGGCCGGTGGCGCCGACGAGCCCGAGCGGTGTGCCGCGCGCGACCTCGTCGCCCGGCTTCACGTCGATGCGACTCAGGTGGCAGTACATGGTCACGACGCCGCGTCCGTGGTCGACGAACAGGGTATTGCCGTTGAAGAAGAAATCGCCGGCATCGAGCACCCGGCCGGGCGCAGGGCTCAGGATCGGCGTGCCGCTGGGCGCGGCGATGTCCATGCCGCTGTGTGGATTGCGCGGCTGGCCGTTGAAGAACCGGCGCAGGCCAAAGCTGCCCGAGCGGCGTCCCGCGACCGGTGCGGGCATGTCGAATTCCGGCATGCGTTCCACCGTGTAGGCGCCGAGCGCGGCCTCGATGCGCGCGCCCTCGCGCTCGATGCGCTCGAGGTCCTCCGGCGACGGGTCCACGTGTCGCTGGTTCGGTACCTGCAACCGCTGCTCGTCGTACTGCCTGGGCGCCACGTCGAAACTCAGCCGCCGGGCCTCGGTGCCGAGATCGCCTGGCGCGAGCGTCGCCTCGTGCGTGCCCGGGGTGACATCCAGCGGGATACCGATGAGCGCGACCCACCGTCCGTTCACGCGCAGCACCGGGACGCGACGGTCCCGGAAGCGCACCGGTCCGGGCTCGTTCTCGCCTCCGCCAAGTTCGAGGATCGCGAGGCCGCCGGGTACCCGGCTCTCACGCGGCAGCACGGGCGACCCGTGAGCGACCATGGTCGCGAGGGCGAGCATCAGGAACAACGTAGCCTGCTTCACTCCGGGCGACCCTCGTCCGTCTGTTCGGCCGGGCTCGTGGCGACGACCGTCGCGCGTACCCGCCCGCGCGCGAGACGTGCCTCGATGGGATCGCCGGGCCTGACGATGGCGGCATCCTGCAGTACGTGGCCCGCCGGGTCGGTCACGATCGCATAGCCACGATCCAGCGTCGCGAGCGGGCTGACCGTGTGCAGCGTGCGGGCCGCCAGCTCGAAATGCTGGCGCGCCTCGGTGATCCGGTGGCGGGCGGCGCCGGCGAGCGCGCGCCGCGCGGACTCGAGGCGGATACGCAGCGCCGCGACGCGTATTGCGGGCGACGCGCGCAGCAGCAGCGAGGACGACGCGCCCAGCCTGGCCCGCGCGCGCTCGAGCCGGGTGCGGATCGCGAGCTGGGCGCGCGCCTCGAGTTCGTCGAGCCGTTGCGCATGCTGTCGCAGGCGGATGCCGGGGTGGGCGCGCGCGAGGCGCTGCTCGCGAGTCTGCAGCGAGACGCGCGATTCCTGCAGTCGCCGACGCATGCCGAGCAACAGTCGCCGCTCGGCCGCGACGATGCCGCGCAGCCACTCCGCCTTGTCGGGCACGACGCGCTCCGCGGCCCCGGAGGGCGTCGGTGCGCGCTCGTCGGCGACGAAGTCGGCGATCGTGAAATCGACCTCGTGGCCGACGCCGCTCACCAGCGGGATCGTGCACGCGAACACCGCGCGCGCGACGGCCTCGTCGTTGAAGGCCATCAGGTCCTCCAGCGAGCCACCGCCGCGGGCGAGGATCAACACGTCGCAGTCCCTGCGCTCCCCGGCGAGGTTGAGCGCCTGGACGATCTCGCGCGGCGCCGACTCGCCCTGCACCGCGACCGGGTAGATCAGCACCGGCACGGCCGGGAAGCGCCGTCCGAGCACGTGCAGGATGTCGCGGATCGCCGCGCCGGTGGGGGAGGTGATCACGCCGATGCGCCGCGGCAACCGCGGCAGCGGCTGCTTGTGCCGCTCGTCGAACAGGCCCTCGGCGGCGAGCTTCTGCTTCAGTTCCTCGAAGCGGCGCCGCAGCAGGCCCTCGCCCGCTTCCTCGAGGTGCTCGATCACCACCTGGAATTCGCCGCGTGCCTCGTAGAGGCTCACCCGACCGCGTGCGACCACGTGGCTGCCGTCGCGTACCGGGAAGCGGACCAGGAGGTTGCGCTGGCGGAACATGGCGCAGCGCACCTGCGCCGCCTCGTCCTTGAGCGAGAAATACCAGTGGCCCGACCCCGGCCGGGACAGGTTCGAGATCTCGCCCTCGAGCCACACCGCGCCGAGCCCGTGCTCGAGCAGCGCCCGGGCCTCCCGGTTGAGGCGGCTCACGGTGAAAATCTCCCGCGGCGGCGGTGAGTTGCCGGCGGTGGTCAGCCAGGAATCCTGCATGGTGGTCGAATCTTACCGGGTTTCCCCCGGACGGCCCCGGCGGGTACAATTGCCCGCTTCCTTCGTCAGGCCGGGTCCACCCCATGCTGCGCATCCTCGAGGAAGCCCTCACCTTCGACGACGTCCTGCTCGTCCCGGCCTACTCACAGGTCCTGCCGAACGAGGTCGACCTCGGCACGCAGCTCACGCGCAGCATCCGGCTCAACCTGCCGGTGCTCTCCGCGGCGATGGACACGGTGACGGAGCACCGCCTCGCGATCTCGATCGCGCAGGAGGGCGGCATCGGCATCATCCACAAGAACATGTCGATCGAGACGCAGGCGCGCCAGGTCGCGCACGTCAAGCGTTTCGAGAGCGGCATCATCCACGACCCGATCACGGTGCGACCCGAGGCCACCATCCGCGAGGTGATCGAGCTCACGCGCGCCAAGAACATCTCCGGCGTGCCGGTGGTGCGCGACGGCAAGGCCTTCGGCATCGTCACCCACCGCGACCTGCGCTTCGAGACCAAGCTCGACGCGCCGGTGTCCTCGGTCATGACCCCGCGCGAGCGACTCGTCACCGTGCGCGAGAACTCGCCGAAGGAAGAAGTGCTGGCGCTGCTGCACAAGCACCGCATCGAGAAGGTTCTGGTGATCGACGACGACTTCGCCTTGAAGGGCATGATCACCGTCAAGGATTTCCAGAAGGCCACCGAGTTCCCGCGCGCCTGCAAGGATGAGCGCGGCGCGCTGCGCGTCGGCGCGGCGGTGAGCACCAGCCCGGACACGCTCGACCGCGTGGCCGCGCTGCGCGAGTCCGGCGTGGATGTCATCGTGGTGGACACGGCCCACGGCCATTCGCGCGGCGTGATCGAGACCGTGCGCCGGATCAAGGCGAAGTGGCCGGCGCAGCAGGTGATCGGCGGCAACATCGTGACCCGCGAGGCGGCGCTCGCGCTGGTCGACGCCGGCGCGGACGCGGTCAAGGTCGGCATCGGACCCGGGCTCGATCTGCACCACGCGCGTGGTGGCGGGCGTCGGCGTGCCGCAGATCAGCGCGGTGGCGAACGTCGCCGAGGCGCTCGCGCAGCATGGCGTGCCGCTGATCGCCGACGGCGGCATCCGCTACTCGGGCGACCTCGCCAAGGCGATCGTCGCCGGCGCCTACTGCGTGATGATCGGCAGCATGTTCGCGGGCACCGAGGAGTCGCCCGGCGAGGTCGAGCTCTACCAGGGCGCCTCCTACAAGTCCTACCGCGGCATGGGCTCGCTCGGCGCGATGGCGCAGGCGCACGGCTCGCGCGACCGCTACTTCCAGGACACCACCGACGAGCTCGAGAAGCTCGTGCCGGAAGGGGTGGAGGGCCGCGTGCCCTACAAGGGCAGCATCGTCGCGATCCTGCACCAGCTCGCCGGCGGCCTGCGGGCGGCCATGGGCTACACCGGCAGCGCCGACATCGAGCAGATGCGCACCCGGCCGCAGTTCGTGCGCATCACCAACGCCGGCATGCGCGAGAGCCACGTGCACGACGTGACGATCACCAAGGAAGCGCCGAACTACCGTGTCCGCTGATTCCACGACCGCGCGTCCGCCCGACATCCACGCGCACCGGATCCTGATCCTCGATTTCGGGGCGCAGTACACGCAGCTGATTGCGCGTCGCGTCCGAGAGTGCGGGGTCTACTGCGAGATCCATCCCTGGGACATGGGCGACGAGGACGTCCGCTCGTTCGCTCCGCGCGGCATCATCCTCTCGGGCGGCCCCGAGTCGGTCACCGACGCCGAGCCGCCCCGTGCGCCGGCCGCAGTGTTCGAGGCCGGCGTCCCCGTGCTCGGCATCTGCTACGGCATGCAGACCATGGCGCAGCAGCTGGGCGGTCGCGTCACGCCGGCGGACCATCGCGAGTTCGGCTATGCGCAGGTGACCGTGACGGCGCCCTGCCGGCTGCTCGACGGCCTGCGCGACCACGCCGACGCCGCCGGGCGCCCGGTGCTCGACGTGTGGATGAGCCACGGCGACCGCGTCGACACGCTCCCCGACGGGTTCGTGCCGGTCGCCTCGACGCCGAGTGCGCCGCTCGCCGCGATGGCCGACGAGACGCGGCGCTGCTACGCCGTGCAGTTCCACCCGGAAGTCACGCACACGCTGCAGGGCGCGCGCATGATCGAGCGCTTCGTGCGCGAGATCTGCGCCTGCGAGGCGCGCTGGGAGCCGGGCAACATCATCGCCGATGCGATCGCACGGGTGCGCGAGCAGGTGGGTGGCGAAAAGGTGCTGCTCGGCCTCTCGGGTGGCGTCGATTCGTCCGTGGTCGCGGCGCTGCTGCACCGGGCCATCGGCGACCAGCTGGTGTGCGTGTTCGTCGACCACGGGCTGCTGCGCGCCGGCGAGGGCGACCAGGTGATGAAGACGCTCGGCGAGAACATGGGCGTGCGCGTGATCCGCGTGAACGCCGAGCCGCGGTTCCTCGACGCGCTGCGCGGCGAGACCGACCCCGAGCGCAAGCGCAAGATCATCGGTCGGCTGTTCATCGAGGTGTTCGACGAGGAATCGCACAAGCTCGCGGGTGTGCGCTGGCTCGCGCAGGGCACGATCTACCCGGACGTGATCGAGTCGGCGGGCTCCAAGACCGGCAAGGCGCACGTCATCAAGAGCCACCACAACGTGGGCGGTCTGCCCGAGCACATGAAGATGAAGCTCGTCGAGCCGCTGCGGGAGCTGTTCAAGGACGAGGTGCGCCGGCTCGGCCTCGAACTCGGCCTGCCGCGCGAGATGGTCTTCCGCCACCCGTTCCCGGGTCCCGGCCTCGGCGTTCGCATCCTGGGCGAGGTGTCGAAGCAGTACGCGGACCTGCTGCGCCGCGCAGACAGGATCTTCATGGACGAGCTGCACGCGCACGGTCTCTACGACCGGGTGAGCCAGGCCTTCGCCGTATTCCTGCCGGTGCGCTCGGTCGCGGTGATGGGCGACGGGCGCCGTTACGACTACGTGATCGCGCTGCGCGCGGTCGAGACGGTGGACTTCATGACCGCGCGCTGGGCGCGGCTCCCCTACGAGTTCCTCGACCTCTGCGCGCGCCGCATCATCAACGAGGTGCCCGGTATCTCCCGCGTGACGTACGACATCAGCGGCAAGCCGCCAGCCACGATCGAGTGGGAGTGAGGGGCGGTACACGGACCAGCGTACTTGATGGGGCTCATGCTCCCCGAGTGCCACCCAGAGCGCATCGTGAAGATTCCGGGAAGAAGCGGGCGAAACGCGTTGGGTGTTTACGAATTGGCGAAATTACTCACTCACAGTGACTGAAACGCGAGATTCGTAAGCAGCTTTTGTTCGGGGCACGGCATTTCTGATGCAACACGTCGGGATTGCCGAGTCCGTTGGAGCATGTTGCGCCATAGCCTGTAGCGTCCTCGCCCGTCTCAGGGACGTCCGGCATATCCGTTACCGCCCGAGTACGGCGACCGCGTGCGCCGCCGTTTCTCGATCCCCTGGTTACGGCAGGCATCGACCCGAAGCCACGCTGCTGTCTCAATTCGTCGAGCAGCACTACCCGGCATTTCGTGAGCCGCGCGCAGACGCCCGCGCACTGGGGCACCGGAATATCGAAGCAGCCGCCAGCTGAACCGGCCAAGCCTCCGGCGGCCACGTCACGTGGCAATGAACTGGGCGTGGCGTCTGAATCGCGTGTCCGGCATCGAGGCTGTGGTCCTCATAATCAGGCGCGGTAGAGACTCATCGTCGGGCGAGGTCTTCGACCAGAACTTCCCAAACGGCCTCTTCATGAATCGACTTTCGATGGGTGCACATCGCTTCACTCAGCTGCACGTCCCACAGCGCATCGACTCGCTCATCTTCAGGAAGTGTCCCTGCAATCCCGGTACAGGCTGCATCGTAGTCCTGGGCCGAAAAACGCCATGCCGAGGCCTGCAGCTCGCGCATCACGAAGTTACCGATGCGGATTCCAGCCCAGTCGAAGTCACCGTGGTACGCCAGGTTCGCGCCGCGCGCGATTAGCTGCCGCAACAGAGTCTGCTGGGCCGCGGCTGGCATGCCGTTCGTGCAGATCAAGGGCGCGCAGTCCACTCCCAGCTGATCCGCTGCGATGGAGAGCATCGACGGGTTTTCGCAAACGTATACGCGTCGCCCGGAAACGTCCCATGCGGGTGGATCGCGCAAGAGCATGCGGAGGGTGAGGTGGACTGGGTCGCCTGCGCAGGCGGCGGCGCGCGCTATGTTTGCTGCTACCGCGTTTCCAGCGACGGGGAGGTTGAGACACAGAACGGGGGCGGCGAGCTCGTTCACAGTGATGCCGAGGCGAGCCCACTGATCTCTGGCCCGTTCTCCATCAACGGCGGATAGTTCGAGCCCTAACGCGCGTAGCACCAGTGTCGCGACAGGCTGTCCGGCGTCCAGGGCGTGCGCGTCCCCCAACTCCGCGGCCGCGAGCTGAGCGAGCGGCCGGCCTCGTTCCGGCAGTCGCCTCATCACCCGACCGACGCTTTCCAGTAGCTGCGCGGCACGTTGCGGATCGCTACCGGCGAAGCGCTTCAACAGCGAGCCTCCTGCGGGATCATCGACCAATGCCCGCAGCCGGGTATGCTCCACGCTGGTGAGCAAGGCGCTCCAGGCGTCTTCGCGTGCCATTCGAGCGGTCTTGAGTTCGTGGATCGGGCCGTCGAGTGCTTCGAGGGCTTCCCGCAGTGTGCTGGCTACGCCCGCGTGAAGAAGCGCCTCGTCGATACCCGACAAACGTACACGCATCGAGCCCGCGGCGCCGCCAGGTCTGCCCAAGAGTCCTGCCAGTGCCCGGCGCTCCACGGTCGCGAGGTCGATGAGCGTGAACTCGTCGCGCGTCGCGCCCTTTTCGAATCGGGCCCGCAGCCGACATCGAAGGTCGGCAAGTTCCGGGCCACCGAGCAATCGTTGCAGCCGGTCGATGTCTACAGCCATTCTTGCGGCTCGACCACGGCGCTTGCGGGATAGCGGCGCACCGGGTCGTCATCGGCGCGTCGCTCGCGGCCGTCCCACGTCCAGCGCGACACGAACACTGCGTCCATGCCCTCACGCCGCACGAGCTGGCAGATGCTCAAGCCCGGGAGCTCGGCGTAGCACCCCCACTCGCGCTCGCTGGTCATCACGAAGTCGAGGTCGAACTCCCGGATCAGGCCCATGCAGCTCGCCCGCGCCTCGTCGTCTATTCCCGCGAATGCCTCATCCAGCAGCACCAGGCGCGGAGCGCGCGGGTCGGAGCTCTCGTAGTGGCTGCTGGCTGCCGCGAATAGCGGAACGGTGAGTCCCAGCGCACGCTCGCCACTCGATGAGGGCCCGGAGAGCGGTTTCCATTGTCTGTCCTGATTGCGCTCGACGCTGAAGGAATGCCAGCGCCTGTAATCGAGCGCGCGTGCGAGCGTTTCAAACAGTGTGCCGCGCTCGTCACGTTGCCGCTCGGAGTCGATGCGTGCCCGCAGGAATTCGCCGACCTGCCTGCGCTCCTGCGCGGACCACGCGTCCGCACTCGTGTTCAACAGACGCTTGCGCGCGACCGTGAGGCCCGGAACGGCATTCTCGTCGCTTTCAGGAAGTGGCTCCCAGACGAGCCGGTAGCGCATGCCGGTAGAAGTGGGACGCTTGTAGAGCTCGGCATTGATGGCGGCGACACGCTCCTCGGTATCGCGGATCATCCGCTGCAGGTTGGCGGCAACCTCTTTTTCCAGATGCTCTTCGAGCATCGACCGTTCCTGCGCGGAGAGGATGAGCCGCTGCTCGGCAAGCTCAGCATCCAGCCGCTGTTCGAGCACGTCCGGGCGCTCGGGGCGCTGCTGAAACACGATGCGCACGATGAGTCCGTGGTCGCTCGGCTCCGCCGCGGCTGAATGGCCCTGTGTCGACATCGTGCTTTGCAGTTGCGTGAAGTCGTTGCCCACGTCGCGCGACACTCGTGCCCAATCCGCCTCCTCCGCAGCGACGTTGTTGAGCGCGGCTTCCGCGCGCCGGGCCACCGTCAGCGCCGCATCGATGCCCCACGGCGCTGCATCGACGAGACTCGCGAGCTCCGGCACCGCGATCGAAATGAATCCGGTGTGCGCCGCATAGGCCTGAAGTCCTTCGGACGCCACTCTGCGCGCGAGGGTCCGCTCGTCCAGCTTCTCGCCGAGCCCCTTGAGAGTTGCCTCCGCGGTACCGCGATTCGAGCCGGCGACGAGCAACGACGCTTGCGCGTTCTTGAACTCCCGCTCGTGCCTGCGCTGCAGTTCTTCCGCCGCTTCTATTTCCTTCAGCAACTCATCGACCCGTTTGCCGACCGTGGCCTGCAAGGTGTTGGCCGCTTCCGTCGCCGCACTCAGTAGCTTCTGTCTTTCGACATGGTCAACCTGAGCAGCCTCCAGAATTTCCATCGCCTGCCGCTCGCGCGCGAGCTGCTGGTTCAACTCGACGAGCGCGGCCTGGTGATGGCGAATCGCATTCCCCAGCTCGGATAGTGCCAGGCGATAGTCGCCGAGTGCTTGATCGAGGTGATCAAGAAGCGCGCCGTCGGCGGGCAGGTTGAGGTCTCTGGAGTCTGTGGCGAGATCGTCTCGGGCACGCGCGAGAGCATTCTCCGCTTGCGCGAGCCTGGCGTCGGCTTCGCCGAGTCTCGTCTGGGCATCCCTGCGTTGTTGTTCGGCGGAGTTGTGGCGGGCATGCAGGCAGAGCAGTTCATCGTCGGATGGCGCGCTGTCGTACTCCTGTCTCGCGGCTTCACGAAGCGCGGTCACCTCCGCGGCAGCGGTATCGCAGCCCGCGATCGCTGCAGCGATTTCGGCGAGCCGCGCCGCGATCTGCTCCAGCCAGGCCCGTCGCGCGGCTTCGCGTGCCGCGTGCCCGATGTACTGCGCTTCGGGTTTCGTCCAAGCGCCGCGGGCGTTGCCAGCGCGAAACTCGCCGCTTGTCGATATCCACGTCTCCGCCCCGGCCAGCTCCTGCTCCGCGCAGGCGATCGATTCGAGAACGCCGGCGATTGTCTTCGCCTGGACTACCGCGCCGGGCCCCGCGGTCGGAACAGTCGGCACGATCCATTGGCCCAGGGAAGGTTCGTGCGGCGCGCGAGCGACGAGCAGAACATCATTGGTGCGTGGATCGATCACGGTTCCCTGAGGCAGAACCCACGCATCCAATAGCCCGGATGCTTCGAGCGCGGCCTCCAGTCCCGCGCGCGCATTGCCCGAAACGTGTGGCGCGAAGTCGATGAGCTGCCAGAGCGGCGCGCCCGCAAGTTGGCCTCGAAGCGCTACATTCCGCGTGTGCGGAGAAGGTGGCGTCCGGGCGGCGCCAGCTTCGAGCCGGGCGCGTTCGGCCGCAAGCTCGTTCTGCTCGTCTTCGAGCGTGCGGCGCTGACCGGAAATCTCCGCATCCCGCGTAGCAACGCGCTGTTCCAGAGTCAGACGTACTCGATCCACCGCTACCCGTATCGGGTTCGGGCCGTTCAGCGCCTGTTGCCAGAGCGCCAGGGATTC
>CAVPMU010000022.1:0-16982 GCA_963706535.1 uncultured Gammaproteobacteria bacterium | reverse complement strand
CACAATACGTCAACTGAGTCACAAGTCCGGTTGGACACAATGCAAGTGCGTGTTGCCACAACATGCGCGGGCTGGAGTCGAGGTTGCCGTGACCAATCCGTATCTCACGCCGGTAGCCATCGCGTGCCGGCGCGTCGCGGGCGCGGCTCTGCTGCTCGCCGGCACGGGGCTGACTGCGTTGCTCGGCTACAAGGTTTGCGACTTCGTGGCGCACGAGGAGAGCCGGCGTGCGCTCACGAGTTCGTCACTGGTGTTTGCACTAATCCTGATCGCGCTCGGCGGCATCTGCTGGCAGGCGGGGTATCGACTGGCGTTCAACCGGCCGGATCGCTCCGGGACACTGTTCTCGCGGCCGGCGTGGCTCGCGATCGGGGTGGGGCTCGTCGTCGTCACCGCGCTCATGGCGGCGGTGATTCCCGCGGCTCGCCGGCCCACGTTGCTCGACCTGCAGGTGGTCGCGTTTCTGGGCGGGATCGGGGTGTGGTGCGTAGTGCTGGCGCTGCTCAGCCGTCGAGGGACTGGGCGCGGGCGAATGCGGGGCGGCTGACGAACCGCTGCGCATAGTCCTCGACCACCGTGGATTTCGGCATCCGCGGGCTCTGCAGGAACATCGCGAACGTCGTGCCGTACAGGATGTCCGCCGCGCTGAACTGCTCGCCGAGGAGGTACGGTCCCTGTGACAGTTGCTTGATCACGGCGGTCATCGCTTCGTCCACCGGCACCCAGCCGGCGGTCCCGCGCGGCACGTCGGTGTTCAGGAACTTCGAGATGAACGCGGGCTACAGCACGCCCGTGTAGTAGCAGAGCCAGGAGAGACAGGCGCCGCGCCCCGGTTCGCCGACCAACGGCCCGAGGCGGCTCTGCGGGAACTTGTCGGTCAGGTACAACGCGATGGCGGGGGATTCGAACACCACGGTTCCGTCGTCGGAGATCGCGGGCGCCTTGCCGTGCGGATGGGGGTTGGAGGGATCCACCGCGCCCGTACCGTCGGAATGGCGGATCGTCACCTGCCTGATCCGGTAGGGCGCACCGGGCTCGTCCTGACGGGCGGCCGGGCGCGCTCCGCCTACCAGGTGGGGGTCATTCGTGCGATTTCTGACCTGCTGCCGCGCGACGCACCGACGCCGTTCAACGTGATCACCGGTACCTCGGCCGGCGCGATCGTCGCGACCTGCATCGCCGCGTACGCCGACCATTTCCGCACGGACGCGCCGAGCGTCCTGCGCGCGGTCGTTCGCTGGATGGCGGCGCTCACGTCACTGGGTCGTCTCGCGTCGCCGCCGGATGCGCCGTTCGACAACACGCCGCTGCGGCAGCTGCTGACGCGCCAGATCGACTTCGGCCGATTGCGTGACGCGCTGGTCGCCGGCCACCTCGAGTCACTCGCGATCTCCGCGGCCGGTTGCGCAAGCGCCCAGTCGTACGCGTTCTACGAGAGTCGCAGGCGACCGGCGGCCGACGGCTCGGACTGGCCGAGGGGCGTGTCGGCCGCGCTCGGCATCGATCACCTGATGGCGAGCAGTGCCGTACCATTCCTGTTTCCACCCGTGCGCATGCACGGCGAGTACTTCGGCGACGGCGCGATGCGGCAGGTCACGTCGCTGAGTCCTGCGATCCGGCTCGGTGCCGACCGGCTGTTCGTCGTGGGCGTGCGTGGCCATCGCCAGCCGGCGCCGGTGCACGCGGAGGGCCCAAGGGCGCCGAGCTTCGGGCAGTTGTTCGGCTTCATGCTCGACACGCTGTTCATGGATTCGCTGCACGCCGGAGTCGCGCAACTGGAACGGCTCAACCGGCTGGTGGGGCAGTCCGCGGTGCCGAACCCGGAAGGGCTGCGGCACATCGACTCACTGGTGCTGCTGCCGAGCGAGGACCTGGGCACCATCGCGGCGCGGCAAGCGCAAGACGCGCAAGCAGATCGACTGGACGCGTTTCGCCGAAATGATGGACGGGCTGGCGTACGGGACCTAGCGCCCGGCTAGCTGGCCAGTCGCAGCCGCCGCTGGACCTCTTCCTCGCGCGCGTCCTCGATGACGAGCATCACGCCGTCCGGGTCGACGACGGTCTCGTCGACCACGAAGACACCGGTGAGTTCGCTGTCCGGTCGCAGCTCGCCCTGCTCGAACAGCGACCACATCTCCCGGGCGAACTGCGTGGCGAGCAACTCAGGCGCAAAGCGGCCGAGCGTGGCCCTGAGGTTGTTCACGTCCCGCTCGAGCATCGCGAACGCGCCGTTATTGCCCGCCGCGTTGACGGCCTGGGGCAGGTCGATGATCACCGGGCCCTCGGGTGCAACGAGGACGTTGAATTCCGACAGGTCGCCGTGGATCAGGCCGATGCAGAGCATGCGCACGACCTGGCGTATCAGGAAGTCGTGGAACTCGCGGGCGGTCTCGGCGGAGAGTTCCACCTCGCCCAGGCGTGGCGCGGGATCCCCGTACGCGTCCATCACGAGTTCCATGACCAGCACGCCGTCGAAATAGCCGATCGGTCTCGGCACGCGCACACCGGCGGCGACGAGCTGATACAACGCATCCACCTCGGCGTTCTTCCACGCTGCTTCCTGTTCCCGCCGGCCGAACGAGGTGCTCTTGCCGATCGCGCGGGACTGCCGGCTGCCGCGGACCTTGCGTCCTTCCTGGTACTGCGCGCGCTTCTGGAAGCTGCGCTGCGCCATGTTGCGATAGACCTTCGCGCAGCGCGCGTGCTGGCCGGAGCGCACCAAGTAGACGGTAGCTTCCTTGCCGCTCTTGAGAGACCGGAGCACTTCGTCGATGACACCGTCGTCGATGAGGGGTTGCAGGCCTGCGGGGGTCTTCATGGGTTCCGTGCGCGCGGTCGGGTGGCCGGGACGCTAACGGCACCGGGAGGGCGGCGATGATACCGGGTGGGGGGGAGCGGTGGGTGGGAATTGTGAGCTCTAGCCGTTGGCCCACTTCATGACGTCGTTGGCTTCGATCGCGGGCGCGTCGGTGAGGTCGTCGGTGTCGACGACGTAGTGGGTGGCGAGGTGGGTGGAGCCGCCGGTCTCGAGCCAGTGCTCGAAGTCGCGCGGCTTCAGCGGCGGCGAGACGTAGCGACCCTGCACCTCGTCGAAGCCGAGCGCGCGCAGCATCTCGAGCGTCGCGACGTCGTCGATGCCGTCGGCCACCGAGCGACTCTGGTTGCCCCGCGCCATGGCGAGCACGGCCGCGGCGACGCCCTGCGTCCACGGGTCGACGTAGAGATCGGCCATGAGCGCGCGATCGAGTTTCATGGAGTTGAAGGGTATGCGGCGGATGCGCCCGAGCGAGGAGTGCCCGGTGCCGAAGTCGTCGATGCCGATGCGCACGCCGTGGCGGCGGAGTCCCTCGAGCAGCGACTGCGCCGCATCGGGTGCCTCGACGATGCTGGCCTCGGACAACTCGATCTGCAGTGCCTCGGACGGCAGGCGATGGCGCTCGAGCGCGGACTGGATCGTGGCGAGCAGGCGCGAATCGCGCAACTGGCGTCCGGACACGCTCACGGAGGCAAAGAACGGCCGCTCGTAATGGTCGCGCCACACGGCCGTCTGCCGGCAGGCCTCCTCGATCATCCAGCGACCGATGTCGTCGATGATGCCGGCCTGCTCCGCGATCGCGACGAACTCCTCGGGACGGATCGAGCCGAACTGCGGGTGGTCCCAGCTCACCAGACACTCCACCCCGGTCAGGTCGAACTTGTCGATGTCCACGCGCGGCAGGTAGAGCAGCTGCAGCTCGCGACGCTCGATCGCGCTCCTCATGGCCGACTCGATCGCGAGGCGACGCCGCAGCTGCGCCTGCGACTTGGCCGAGAAGAACGCGCAGCTGCGCGGATCGGTGGCGACCTCGGCTGCGGCATGGGCATTGCCGAGCAGCAGTTCCGCGTCGCCGGTGCCCCCTTCGGCAAGTGCCACGCCCGCGCTGATCGCGGGCACGTAGCCGGAGTCCGGTTGCAGTGCCTGGGCCGAGACCGCTTCGAGCACGGCCCGCGTCACGGTCGCGATGTGCTCCGCGGACATGCGGCTGCGCAGGAGGGCCGCCAGCTCGCCGTCCGCCGATCGACACACGGATGGCTGGTCCGTGCGCCACAGGATCTGGCCGCCCTCGCCGATGCGGGCGAGCTCGGCCTCGATGCGTGCGCCGATGCGCGCCAGCAGACGACCGGCAGATTCGCGGCCCTGCGCCTGGACCACGGAATCGAAGTTGTGCACGCGAAACGCCACGACGCCCATCGCGAGGGCGCCGCCCGGATCCTCTAGTGCGTGTGCCACCTGCTCGGCGAGGTGCCGCCGGTTCGGCAGTCCCGTGACCGTGTCGTAGTAGGAGAGCCGCTGCACGGATTCTTCCGCGAGATGCAGGCGCGTGAGGTCCTGCAACGTCACGATGACCACGCGATCGTCGGGCCCGCCCGCACCGTCGACGAGGTCGGCCTCCTGGTGCAGGTAGATCGTGGCGCCGTCCGCGGCGCGGATGCGATGGTCGAGGCCGAAGCGTCCGTTGCCGGTCGCGCAGGTCACGAAGGCAGTGCGCGCATCGTGACGCTCCGCGGACTCGAGCAGCGCGACGAAGTCCTCGTAGCGGCCGAGGCGGGCGGGGTCCACGCCGAGCAGTTCGCCGAGCATCGGCGAGACGTGCAGCGTGCGGCCGTCCGGGGCGAGTTCCCAGTGTCCGACGCGCGCGATGCTCTGTGCGAGCAGCAGCTTGGAGCGGCTCGAGCGCAATTCCTCCTGCAACGCGCGGTCGCGCAGCAGGAAGCGGACGCGCTCGACGACGAGGCGCGGGTTCATCCCCTTCTGTGCGAAGTCACTGGCACCCGCGGAATACGCGTCGCTGATGGCCGGCAGGTCGTTGCGGCCGGTGAGCATCAGGATCGGCAGCAGCCGGCCGCCGGCCTGCTTGCGGATCTCCCGGCACGCATCGATGCCGGACATACGCGGCATGTTCACGTCGAGGACGACGCAGTCGGGCTGCACCTCGGCATAGCGCGCGACGGCCTCGTCGCCGTCCGTGACGGTATGGACGAGGAACCCGGCGCCGGCGAGCGCCGCTTCCGACAGCATCAGCTGCGCGGGATCGTCGTCCGCGATGAGTATGGTCGTGGGAGCGCTCGAGTTCATGCGTGGATCCTTCCTCAGCCGGTCCCGGAGTCGCGCCGGGTCTCTGATTCCAGTGCGGCGACCAGCGCGGCGTAATGTGCCTTCAGTCCCGCCGAGGCCCGCCGCGCGGCGGGGAGGTCGCGGCTCTCGATGGCGGCGATCTCGCAGCGCTCCAGCAGATCCGCGAGTCGGCGACCGCCGAGGTTGCTCACGGGGGACTTGAGCGCGTGTGCCGCGGCACCGATTTCGTCGAGGTCGCCGCACGCCAGTGCCGCGTCGAGGCGCGCGAAGGCGTCCTTCGACGAGGCAAACAGCATCTCGCACAAGCGCTCGAAGACGCGTGGCTTGCCGAGTCCGCGGATGGACTGCACCTGCTCGCGATCCAGCACCGGGAGGCGGGAGAATGGCGACGTGCCCGCCGCAGGGGGCTCGGGCTCGGCGGCGAAGATCGCGTCCACTTCTGCGTCGATGAGCGTCGCGGTGGCCGTCGCGCCCTCGCGGCCCTCGGTGATCGGCCGCAGCACCTCGAGCAGTTGCCCGGCGCTGAATGGCTTGGCGAGGAACGAGTTCATGCCGGCAGCGACGCACCGGTCGCGGTCGCGGGACATGACGTTGGCGGTGAGCGCCACGATGGAGGCGGGCGGCAGTCCCCGGTCGGCCTCGTCGCGTCGGATCGCCTCGGTGGCTGCGTAGCCGTCCATCACCGGCATCTGGCAGTCCATCAGGATGGCGTCGAAGCGCTGCTCGGCGGCCATCGCGACGGCGACCTTGCCGTCCTCCGCGACGGCGACCCGGCAACGGAACTCCTCGAGCATCGCCACGGCGACCTCGCGGTTGATGCCGTTGTCGTCGACCACCAGCACGTTGAGGCACAGCGCAGGCTGGTCGACGCGCTCGGTGGTGGCCTTGCGTTCGGCGGGCGCCTCGGGTGCCACGGGCAGTGCGGCGCGCGGCTGACGCGACGCCCGCAGCGCGTTGCGCAGCAGCTGCGCGCGGACCGGTTTCGCGATGCACACGTCGGGGGCGATGGCGCGCGTGCCCTCGTAGGAGGCGTTGAAATCGAGTGCGCTCAGCAGCACGACGTAGGTGCCCGCGGTGGCCGGGTCGAGGCGGATCGTGCGCAGCAACTCGTCGGTGGTCGCGTCGGGCAGGTTGTGGTCGAGCAGGACGACGTCGTAGGGGCGCCCGCGGGTGGCGACGTCGTGCATGCGGTCGCCGACCAGGCGCGCGCGGTTCAGCACGCTCACCTCGGCGGACCAGTTCGCGAGCATCTCCTCGAGCAGCATGTAGCTCGTGGAGTTGTCGTCGACCACCAGCACGCGCAGGCCCGCGAACTCGTCGCCCGCGCGGTCCGGGACCCGGGCGGCCTGGCGGACCTCGAACGGCAGCACGAACGAGAAGTTGCTGCCGCGTCCGATGTCGCTGGCGAGGTCGATCCGGCCGCCGCCCATCAACTGCACCAGCCGGTTGGCGATCGAGAGCCCGAGGCCGGTGCCGCCCACGCGTGAGGCCTTGCCGAGCTGCGTGAAGGCATGGAATACGCCCGTCTGGTCTTCCTCGGGAATGCCGGGGCCCGTGTCGCGCACGCTGAAATGCAGGCGGCACTGGTCCCCGCGGGAGTCGTCGAGGCCAACGCGGATTTCGACTTCGCCGTGCTCGGTGTACTTGACGGCATTGGACAGGAGGTTGCCGAGCACCTGCCGCAGCCGCAGCGCATCGCCCACGACGATGCCCGGGACGGTCGGTTCGATGCGGCAGATCATCTCGAGCTTCTTGCTCTCGGCGGGGCCTGCGTAGAGCTGGCAGGCCTGCTCGGCGAGCTCGCGGACGTCGAAGGGCTCGCGCACGAGGTCCATCTTGCCGGCTTCGATCTTCGAGTCGTCGAGGATGGCGTTGATGATCTGCATCATCGTCTCGGCCGCCGCGCGCATCGAGTCGACGAAGCGCCGCTGCCGCTTGTCGAGCTCGGTGCCGGCGAGCAGCTCCGCCATGCCGAGCACCCCGTTCATCGGCGTGCGGATCTCGTGGCTCATGTTCGCCAGGAACTCGTCCTTGGCCTGCGTGAGCGCCTCGGCCTTGCGCATGCGCGCCTCGAGTTCCGCCGTGCGTTCCACGACCTGCTGGCTCGCCGCGTGGCGCACGGTGACTATGTCCCGCTCGAACTCGGCGAGGCGATTGGTCAACGCCTCGAAGTTGCCGGCGATCTCGATGAGCTCGTTGCCTTCGCGGGCATGCGTATCGGGCGGCGCATCGGACTCGGACCAGTGGCGCGGACGCGTCGTGTGCGCGAGTTGCTGCAGCGGCTCGACCACGCGGCGCCTGAGGGAGTCTGCGGCCACGGCCGCGAACAGGCCCGCGAGCAGCAGCAGCAGCGGCGTCTGCACCAGCCGGCGCCAGGCGTGGTGCCAGATCCAGCGGTGGTCGACGAGGATGCTGACGGTGCCCGTGAGCCCGCCGCCGAGCTCGACGGGGCTGCCGACGAAGATCGGTTCGAGGGCGAAGAACGCCTTGACGGCGTGTGCGATGCCCTTCGGCCGGGTGGACCATTCGAGGGCGGCGTGCGGGCCGGGCGCAACGCTGCCGTCGTCGGCGCCACGCACGTAGCGCTGCAGAACCTCGCCGCTGCCCAGGCTGAAGGTGGCGGCGAGAAACTGCGGTCGCGCGTCGAGCCGGTCGAGCGCGCCGCCGCCCGCGGCCTGCAGGCGTGCGGCCATCGACGTGGTCTTGGCGCGGGCGAGGTCGATGGCTTCCGAGCGGGCCGACCACGTGTCCCACAGCGCGCCGATGAGCTGGATCGCGAGCACCGTCGCCGTCACGACAGCGAAGGCGGTGAGACGGAACTGCGCGGTCATGGAGAGCGATTCGAAGGCTTCGCGCAAGGTTCCCCGCGTCGTCTTGTGCGACGGCGGCTCGGCGCCCGGGGGGACGGTACCGGTCGAGGGATCCATGGCTGCGCTTCGATGTGAGGACGCCGCCGAGCGTACGCGCGGCGGCCGCATTAGGTGAAATGACGCCCGCCAGAACTGAGAGGTCGATCAAGAACCTGGAGGTGTCAGTGGTCGGATCCGTCGGTTATGCGCGGTATCGGCATGTGAACGGTCGCGCGGTGCGATCCGACGGAGCCGACCACTGACACCTCGGGACCTAAAGGAGAAGGCCGAGCGCGGGGGACCGCACTCGGCCTTGCCGGCTCCAGCCTGCAGCGCCTTGCGGCCGATCGGACGTGCATCCTGCGACTCGGCCAGCCAAGGCCACCCGGCGCGATCCTGCGCTCCAGGTGCAGGGCAGGCGGACCTCCGACAGGAGGAGGATCCATGGCGCTCCACCCGCCCGGGCCCCGTGTCGCCGACCTCCGGCGGGCATGGACAACGGGGCTCGTACTATTTTTACTGCGAATTGGCGCGCACTTGCAGGTGCGGTACTACTTATGCGAGCCGTGGAAAGGTGAAGGCCGCTCAGCGGCAGGAGCCGGAGGTGTCAGTGGTCGGATCCGTCGGATTTCGACCACCGCATGGTCGATATCCGACCAACCCGACCACTGGCACGTCCCTCAGCGAGTGGACTTGCGAGCGCGGACGGGGCGCTTGGCGGCCTTGCGCGTGGCGCGCTTCGCTTTCGCATCGACCGGCACCTCCTCGTCCTTGCCGGCGACCTTCGCGTAGGTCTGCGTCGCGACCTTGCGCACGTCGCCGCCCGCGTCCTTGAAGATTGCGACGGCCTGGCTGATGTCGCTCACGATGCGCTCGCGGGTGGCCCGCAGCACCTCAGCCTGGTCGCGCACGAGGTCCGTGACGTTATCGGTGCGCGCCGCACGCTCGAGTTGCGCGGCCGCCTCGGTCAATGCCGACGTGACGATCTGCGCCTGCAGCTCGATCAGGCTCTGGGCAGTGCCCTGGGAAATGGCGGTGAGCTTCACGCCAGGCCGCGACAACGCGCGAACCGGGTCCTGCAGCGACTTGATGCGCTCGGCCGACTTCACGGCGGCCTCGCGTGCGACCTGCACCGGCTCCTTGCGGAGCTTCCGGGCCTGCTCGGCCACGGCCTGGGACTGCTCGGTCACGAAATCCTTGATCCTGTTCATCATGGGGGTACTCCGGTTGGACTGTTGCAGTGCAGCAATTGTGCGTGGCGCATGGGGGGAAACCGCAAGACCGACATTGCCGGACGCGGCGAACGGCGCTGGGTCTGGCGACGTCCGGCCTACGTGCCGCGCCGTAGATTCCCCATTGGCGGGACATCTCGGCCGATTCCGCGGGAACGCTGACGGCGACCTGCCAGGCAGCGAACGGCAGCGGGCGCCGCTCGAGCCTGTCGATGCGAAAGTGCAGCGACCACCGTGCCGGTAATCGCGATGGCAACTTGTTCTGGGAGGGTCAGGCGCCGACAGCCGGAATCGGCGGGGGCTCTGTTACGCAGCGTCCCTCGCCGATCCTCTGCCTGGCCAGAACCTGCGCGCGAGGCTCACGATTGCCACGGCGATGGCGCCCGCGACGACGCCGACCGCAGCGGATGTGAGCATCGGGACGATACCGGACAGCACCGCCTCGATTCCGGACAACCCGGCCGATCGATCGACGGTCCCCTTGAGCCAGTGCTCGATCCACGGAATGCCGTGCGTCAGGATGCCGCCGCCGACGAGGAACATCGCCGCCGTGCCCAGGACCGACAACAGCTTCATGAGCCACGGCGCGAACGCGACCACGCCGTGCCCGAGCCGCCGCAGCATTGACGGCAGCACGCCGTTCCCGGTGCGCTGGCTGAGGTACAGGCCGGCGTCGTCGAGCTTCACGATCCCCGCGACCAGGCCGTAGACACCGACCGTCATGAGGAGCGCGATGCCGACGAGCACCGCGACGCGGATGCCGAAAGTCGCAGCGGCCACCGTGCCGAGCGTGATGACGACGATTTCCGCGGACAGAATGAAGTCGGTGCGCACGGCGCCCTTGATCTTGTCCTTCTCGACGGTGCGCAGGTCGACCTTGGGATCGGCGAGCGCCTGTCGCAGTTCGTCGCGGTGTGCATGCACCTCCTCGCGGTGCGTGAACCGGTGCCAGATTTTCTCGAACCCCTCGTAGCAGAGGAACAGGCCACCGGCCATGAGCAGCGGTACGATCGCCCAGGGCGCGATCGCGCTGATCGCAAGCGCGGACGGCACCAGGATCGCCTTGTTCACCAGTGAGCCCTTCGCTACCGCCCACACGACGGGGAGCTCGCGATTCGCCTTGACGCCCGCGACCTGTTGCGCGTTGAGGGCGAGGTCGTCGCCGAGTACGCCCGCGGTCTTCTTGGTGGCGACCTTGGTGAGCAGCGAGACGTCGTCCAGGATGGTGGCAATGTCGTCGAGCAGGGCGAGAAGACTGGCGCCGGCCATGGTGGCCTCCGTTCGCGGGGTCCCGCATTGTACGGCGGGGCGGTGCCAGTGGTCGGGTCCGTCGGATCGGGCGCCGGGCCCGATCCGACGGACCCGACCACTGGCACCGCCCGGTTACGCCGCGGCGGAGGCCTCGGCCGGAGCGGACGAGCGGATCAGGTGGTCGAACGCGCCGAGCGCGGCCTTCGAGCCCTCGCCCATGGCGATGATGATCTGCTTGTACGGCACGGTCGTGGCGTCGCCAGCGGCAAACACGCCCGGCAGCAACGTCTGGCCGCGAGCGTCCACCTCGATCTCGCCGCGCGGCGAAAGCGCGACGGTGCCCTTGAGCCACTCCGTGTTCGGCAGCAGCCCAATCTGCACGAATACACCCTCGAGCTCGAGGCGGTGGATCTCACCCGTCCCGCGATCGCGGTAGCTCAGGCCATTCACCTTGCCGCCCGTACCGTGCACCTCGGTGGTCTGCGTGGAGACGATGACGCGCACGTTCGGCAGGCTGCGCAACTTCCGCTGCAGCACCTCGTCGGCGCGCAGCCGGCCGTCGAACTCGATCAACGTGACGTGGGCAACGATGCCGGCGAGGTCGATCGCCGCCTCGACGCCCGAGTTGCCGCCGCCGATCACGGCGACGCGCTTGCCCCTGAAGAGCGGTCCGTCGCAATGCGGGCAGTAGGCGACGCCACGGCCGCGATACTCGCGCTCGCCGGGAACGTTCATTTCGCGCCAGCGCGCACCCGTCGAAAGAACCACGGTGCGGCTGCGCAGCGCGACGCCGCTCGCGAGCTTCACCGTCAGCAGGCCATCCCGGTCGGCGGGCAGCAGTCCCTCGGCACGCTTCAGGTTCATCACGTCCACGTCGTAGCTCCTGACGTGGTTCTCGAGCGCGGCGGCGAGTCTCGGCCCCTCGGTCTCCTGCACGGAGATGAAGTTCTCGATGGCCATCGTGTCGAGCACCTGCCCGCCGAACCTGTCGGCCACCACTCCGGTGCGGATGCCCTTGCGAGCCGCGTAGATCGCGGCCGACGCACCCGCCGGACCACCGCCCACGACGAGCACGTCGAACGGAGCCTTGTCCTTGAGCTTCTCGGCCTGGCGAGTCGCGGCGCTGGTGTCGAGCCTGGCGAGGACCTCCTCGACGGTCATGCGGCCCTGTGCGAACGGCTGGCCGTTCAGGTACACGGACGGCACCGCCATGATCTGCCGGGCCTCGACCTCCGCCTGGAACAACGCGCCGTCGATCATCGTGCTGCGGACGCGTGGGTTCAGCACTGCCATCAGGTTGAGCGCCTGCACGACCTCGGGGCAGTTCTGGCAGGAGAGCGAAATGTACGTCTCGAACTCGTAGTCGCCGTCGAGAGCCTCGATCTGCTCGATCGTCGCGGCCTCGACCTTTGGCGGATGCCCGCCCGCCTGCAGCAGCGCAAGCACCAGCGAGGTGAACTCGTGGCCCATCGGGATGCCGGCGAAGCGGATCCCCATGTCGGCGCCGACGCGGTTCACGGAGAAGGACGGGGCGCGGACCGTCGGCTCGCCGCCGGTAATGGCCTCGCGCCGCTCGAGAGTGATGAGGCTGGAGAGCGACGCCACGTCCTCGAGCAACGCCCACATTTCCTGCGCCGGTGCCCCGTCATCCACGGCGGCGACGATTTCGATGGGCTGCGCGAGGCGCGTCAGGTAGGCCTGCAGCTGCTGCTTGAGGTTGGCGTCGAGCATGGGTACACCTGGTCAAAAGCTCCCCCCAGGCCCCCGCCGGAGCGGGGCAGGGGGGAGAACGGGGGGTTCGAACGGGTCAGATCTTGCCGACGAGGTCCAGCGACGGCGCCAGGGTCTTGGCTCCCGGCTGCCACTTCGCAGGACACACCTCGCCCGGATGCGCGGCGACGTACTGGGCGGCCTGCACCTTGCGGAGCAGCTCCTTCGCGTCACGGCCGATGCTGTTGTCGTTGATCTCCGCGGCCTTGATCACGCCCTCGGGGTTGACGATGAAGGTGCCGCGCAACGCCAGGCCTTCCTCCTCGATCAGCACGCCGAAGCTACGGCTCAGCGCGTGCGTCGGGTCGCCGACCATCGGGTACTCGATCTTCTTGATGGTGTCGGACGCGTCGTGCCAGGCCTTGTGCGTGAAGTGCGTGTCGGTCGAGACGCTGTAGACCTCCACACCCGCCTTCTGGAACTCGGGGTAGAGGTCGGCGAGGTCGCCGAGCTCGGTCGGGCAGACGAAGGTGAAGTCGGCGGGATAGAAGACGACGACCGACCACTGGCCCTTGAGGTCTTCGTTGGTGACCTTCACGAACTCGCCGTTGTGGTAGGCGGTAGCCTTGAAGGGCTGGACGGCAGTGTTGATCAGCGAGGTCATGCGGTGTGCTCCTTGATTTCCAGAGGCGCAGGGGTGGCCTCGATGGCTGCGCACGATACGGGCGCGACGGGATTAGCACCAATCGATTGATATGCTCAGGGCGATAGGCAAAGACTATCGCTCTTGAGGTGTCAGTGGTCGGATCGGTCGGTTTCGCAACGTTGTAAGCTCCCGCAAGGGCTCGCCCGTGTCGCGGCCCGGGCAACGCAGGACGGTCCATGACGAACGACAGGCAACCCGAGGACATTGCGGCGCAGCTCGCGGTCCATCCCGACTACCGGGTCCTCCGTCGCCTCGACACCGCGCGTGAGTGGCCCGCGCTGTCGGGCCCGACGGTGAAGCGCGCCGCGGTCATCGACACCGAGACGACCGGGACGGATCCCGCGACGGACAAGGTCATCGAACTCGCCGTCGTGGTGTTCGAGTACTGCCGCACGACCGGCGCCGTCGGTCGCGTGCTCGGTCGCTACGACGGACTCGAGGATCCGGGCGTGCCGATCCCGCCCGAGTCCACGGCGATCCATGGCATCACGGACGCGATGGTCGCCGGGCAACGGCTCGACGAGGCGGAGATCGCGCAGCTCCTGGACGGTGTCGCGATCGTGATCGCGCACAACGCGGGTTTCGACCGCAAGTTCCTGGAGCCGCGCCTGCCCGCATTCGCCGCGCTGCCGTGGGCCTGCTCGTGGCAGGAGATCCCGTGGTCCGAGGCGGGAATCGAGAGTTCGAAGCTCGAGTATCTTGCCTATCGCTACGGCTTCTTCTACGACGGTCATCGCGCCGAGGTCGACTGCCTCGCACTGCTCGAGGTCCTGCGGCGGCCGTTCGTGCGCAAGGGTGGCGAGGGCGCCGGCGAGACCGCGCTCAAGGTGCTGCTCGATTCAGCGCGCGAGACGTCATACCGGTTGTGGGCGACCAATTCGCCGTTCGAGAGCAAGGACATGCTCAGGAAACGCGGCTACTGGTGGGACGCGCCCGCACGCTGCTGGTCGCGGGAGTTGTGGTCGCGCGACGAGGTGCAGGCCGAGCTCAAGTGGCTCAAGGACACGGTATACGGCGGAAAGAGCGTCGCGCTCGACCTCGACGAGTTCGACGCGCGGACGCGGTACTCGACCCGACCCGGCAAGCGGGAGCGCGTGCGGACCTAGGTGTCGACGTTGGGCGGGACGATTGCGATGCGTCACAAGGGACACCTGGTCGAGTGGAACGACAGCCGCGGCCTCGGCTTCATCGAGCCAGCGGCGGGCGGCGGGCGGCGGGCGCGTCTTCTGCCACATCAGCGCGTTCGACGATCGCTCGATGCGGCCCGCCATGCGGCAGACGGTGACGTACGAACTCGGTCGTGACGAGCGCGGTCGGCTGCAAGCGCGCCAGGTGCGTCGTGCGAGCGTGCCGACGGCCTCGAGGCCACGCGCGAGCGGCGCCATCCTGGGTGCCAGTGCGTACCTGCTGTTGGTTGCCGGGCTTGCGGCCGCCGGGCGAGCGCCGCGGATTGCGCAGCGGGCGTTTCGACACAAGACGCGCAAGCGGTCGTTCCAGGTTGCGTTCTGGTCAGCCGTGGCAGTGAACGTGGCGGCGTTCGTCTGGCTCATTTTTACTGGTGGCACGCTGCCGATTTGACGCACCCGACCGATCCGACCACTGGTACCTCTTGAGTTTTTATGTCAAATCGGGGGCCGGGTTTCCACGATGCACATCGCGGTCGGCCCGACAGGGGCGTGGAAGACTGCCCGACAGGAATTTTCCTATCAGGGGCAGGTACATGAACAAGATCATCAAGTCCGCCATCGCGGTCGCCTTGCTTGGTGTCGTGGGTACGGCGGGAGCGGCCGACCCGGTGGCGGAGCAGGGCACGGTCACGCAGCAGGCCTCGACCGTGTCACCACGTGATGCGGCGTCCGGCCTGCCGACCGGCAAGCGGCAACACAAGCCAATCGCGACCGCCGCGGATTCCGATGGCGACACGGCTGCCGCTGAAGGAGTCAAGTCGCCGCGCGACGCGGCCTCCGGGCAGGCGAGCGGCAAGCGCATGCACGCCCCGGTGTCCTCGACCGGCGTCGACGACGATTGCGACGGCGAGGCGGATGACGAGCGTGTATCGCCGTCCTCCAGTCCGACGGCTGCTGCCGATGGTTCTGCGCCCGCCTGCACGCAGAAGAGCAACCCGCTGTACGACGACAAGGGCCGCGAGGTGCGCAGCCCGCTCTACACGGGCAACAAGTAGGAAGTAGGTGCCAGTGGTCGGATCCGTCGGATGCGGCCCACGCCCGCATCCGGCGGATGCCGATCCGCGGGGCTCCCGCCGAAACGCCGGCGCCACGCCCGGGCCGGCGCCGCTAGACTCGCCAGTCGTGACCTACCGACTGCTGGCCGACCTCGTCCTGCTGTTGCACGCCGCGTTCGTGGCATTCGTCATGCTCGGCGGCCTGCTCGCATCGCGCTGGTCTCGCGCCGCCTGGGCGCATCTTCCCCTCGTCGCGTGGGGCGCCGGAATCGAATTCCTGGGCGGCATCTGTCCACTCACGCCCCTCGAGAACCACTGGCGTCAGCTCGCCGGAGAGCAGGGCTACACGGGCGGCTTCGTCGAGCACTACGTCTTCGCGGCGCTGTACCCGGAAGGGCTCACGCGCAACATCCAGTTCGCGCTCGGGCTGCTGGTGCTGGTGGCGAACGCCGCGATCTACGGCTGGGCCTGGCGACGCAACAGGTAGTTACCGTCGACATACACGGTCACCTTCTGTGACCGCAGGTCCTCCGGCGCCGCATCGCTGACCGTCAATGACCCGGTCGCCGCCCCGACCTTGAGCCGGGACGACAGTTGCCTCGACATCGAATACGACTCCGTCTTCTCATCGCGCAAGACCGCGAACACGATTCCCCCCGGCACGCAGTCGAAGGTGCCGCTCGCTTCGCCGTCGAGCTCGCGGGTGGTGAAGCGCAGCGAATGGCGGCCCGGGTCGAGCAGCAGCGGATAGAGCCCTCCGCGCTCGACGAGGCAGGCATTGGTCAGGGTCCGGCCACCGGCATCCCGGCACGCGGGGTCTGGCACCGGCGCGGGCCCCCTCGTGGGCGGCGCGAGCGGCCACGTCACGAACCGCACCAGCGGCAGCTCAAAGCGCTCGCCGCCATCGATCTCGACCCGCGTAAAGCACACCTTGCCTTCTATGCCGGCGGGCGACCCGGCGTCGGCCGCGCCCTCGCAGCCGACGATCACCGTGCCGGTCGGTCGGGGCGCGACCGCTGCAAGCTCGCGCTGGAAACGCTCGAGCGCCACCGACAGGGTGTCGCGCGTCTCGTGCTCGAACTCGTAGTCGCCGGCGCGGAGCATCAGGCTGTGCGTGCGGCCGAAGGTCTCCGAGCGCGCGAATGCCGAATCGACGGCCGCGACGACGCCGTCGTCCGAATAGGTCACCAGCGTGTAGCCCTCGAGTCGTTCTCCCGGCATTGGCAGGGGCACCGGAAAGGGCGCGAACACCAGCAGCATGCGGTGCTGCTTGCCGGAGAGTCGGAAGACCTCCGCATCACGACGATCGGTAGATATCCAGGGTTCGCCGAGCGCCTCGTGCACCGCGGCCCGCGTCGTTCCAGGCGCACGGATTCCCTCGGCGCTGGCCTGGATCTGCTCCTCGCCGAGGTCGGGTTTGCCGAGTGGCACATCGCTGGCACACGCCGCAACGAGTGCAACGGTGCAAACGAGCAAGCCAAGCTGGCGAAACGGCATTGCGCGGCCTGTGGGACCTGTAGGCACGGTTTAGTCCCGGCCCGGGGTTGCCGGTATCCGTGGAAGCACGGAGGATGGCGGGAGAAGCGCCGCGCCGGCGCATGATGGACGTAGCCGCCATGACGCTCACCACACTCGACTCCGCCACGGCCGAGGCACTGATCGGCATCGACACGCTCTGGGGCGGTAACGTCATGAATCCCTCGGGTACCGGGCGATTCATCGCCGACTGCTGGTTCTCGGACGAGCCTCTGCCCGTGGCCTACACGCATCCGTCCGCCGCGCCCCTGAGGGTCAACGGCGGCGTCGGAGCGCGCGAGCCGCAAAGGGCATCGATCGAGGAATATCTCGCCGCCGTCGACGTGCAGGGCGCGATCGCGCGGATGCTGGATGCCTCGCGTGCGCTCGGCGGCCAGCGCGGCGCTTATCTGGAAGGGCT
>CAVPMU010000021.1:0-18703 GCA_963706535.1 uncultured Gammaproteobacteria bacterium | reverse complement strand
CAGGATGTGAATTGCACAATAAGCGAGGAACATGGAATACGCCGATCCCGACCACCGTGTCCGTCAGGAGATCAGACGACGCGTTGAACTATCGGTGCAAGACTGACGATGAGCGGGACGTGAGTGGCTCAATCCCGAGTGAGATGGGCGGCAAGATTATTGCGAGCGCAGTGTTCCTTGACCTTGGAATCACGGACGCGATAACGGACAAGCACCGGCGATATGCTTCGAGCTTCGTCATTCCTATACCGAAAAAGCCGCAAGCGGCGCCGGCGAACGCAACGTCAGGAACTTAGGCGCGGCTGCTGAGTGTCACAGCACGGGGACGGTTCCGCGGCAACGCCGCAGGTGACGCTCAGGCCTCGGCCGCCCGCGTGTCGAGCGCGATGCCGGCGATCTCGTAGCCGCGCCTGAAATCCTGCACGTGGCGCGTCATCCACGATTCCGCCTCGCCGGCGTCCTGCTTGCGCAGCGCCTCGACGATGCAGCGTTGCGCCACGAGAATGCGCGAGCGGCCCTGCGGCACGCGGTCGATCATGCGGCGAAGGGAAGGGGCGAGCAGGCGCGTGATGGGCTGCATCGCCAGCATCAGCACGCGATTGCCACTCGCGGCTGCCAGGATGCCGAAGAATTCCACGACGCCTGCCACGGCCGCTTCCGAGCCGCGCGCCAGTTCGATGGTCGCGATGCATTGCTCGAGCCGCTCACGGTCTTGGGCGCTCGCGCGCGCCGCGGCGAGCGCGGCGGTGCGCGGAGCCACGGCCAGCATCCCTTCCCAGAGTTCGATGAACGTGACGTTGTCGAGCGCGAGCGCACGGCTCACGCGCGAGGCGGTCTCGGCGTGGCCGGGCCGCGTGACGCGCAGGCGCTTGTTGCCGCTCGAGCGTCCGACCAGGCCGGCGGACTCGAGGCGACGGACGGCTTCGCGGACGGTGGAGCGGTTGACGTCGAACTGCCGCGCCAGCTCGGTCTCGGTCGGCAGCAGGTCGCCCGGCTTGAGCGTGCGCTTGAGGATCTTCTGCTCGATGGCGGAGGCCACCCGCCCGTAGGCGGGCTGCGGGACCAGCGGTTCGAACAGGGTGCCCTTGGCGGGCGGGCGGGTCGATCGCGGCATTTGACTCACCATCCGATTGTCGGACAATATACCGCACCCGGCCCGATTGGCAAGCCGGCCCGAGGAGACGACCGTGCTCGAATTCGATTTCGGCCTGGGCGAAGACATCGACCTGCTGCGCGAGACCGTGCGCGGCTTCGCGGAAGCCGAGATCGCCCCGCGCGCGGAGGAGATCGACCGCAGCAACCAGTTCCCGCGCGACCTGTGGCCGAAGCTCGGCGAGATGGGCCTGCATGGCCTCACCGTCGAACCGGAGTGGGGCGGCTCCGGCCTCGGCTATCTCGCGCACGTCGTGGCGATGGAAGAGATCAGCCGCGCCTCGGGATCCGTCGGCCTCTCCTACGGCGCGCACTCCAACCTGTGCGTCAACCAGTTGCGGCGCTGGGGCACCGAGGAGCAGAAGTCGCGCTACCTCGCCAGGCTGGTGACCGGCGAGCACCTGGGCGCGCTCGCGATGAGCGAGACCGGCGCGGGCTCGGACGTGATGGGCATGCGCCTGCGCGCCGATCGCCGCGGCGACCGCTGGATCCTGAATGGCAGCAAGATGTGGATCACCAACGGTCCCACGGCGGACGTGCTGGTGGTCTACGCGAAAGTGGACGCTGCCGCGGGAACGCCGGGTGTCACCGCATTCATCATCGAGAAGGGCTTCAAGGGCTACTCGACGGCGCAAAAGCTCGACAAGCTCGGCATGCGCGGCTCGGACACCTGCGAACTGGTGTTCGAGGACTGCGAGGTGCCGGCCGAGAACGTGATGGGCCCGCTCGGCGGCGGCGCGAAGGTGCTGATGAGCGGGCTCGACTACGAGCGCGTCGTCCTCTCGGGCGGGCCGCTGGGGCTGATGCGCGCGAGCATCGACCTCGTGCTCCCCTACGTGCACGAGCGCAAGCAGTTCGGCCAGCCGATCGGCACGTTCCAGCTCATGCAGGGCAAGCTTGCAGACATGTACACCGCGACGAGTTCCTGCCGCGCCTACGTCTACGCCGTGGCGAAGGCCTGTGACCGTGGGCAGACCACGCGCATGGACGCGGCGGGCTGCATCCTGCTCGCCTCCGAGCAGGCGACCCGCGTGGCGCTCGAAGCGATCCAGGCGCTCGGCGGCAACGGCTACATCAACGACTTCCCGGCGGGCCGCATCCTGCGCGATGCGAAGCTCTACGAGATCGGGGCCGGCACCAGCGAGATCCGGCGCATGCTCATCGGCCGCGAGATGTTCGCGGCCACGGCGTGAGGGCGAGACCATGGCCATGGGCGGTCTGTACTACGAGGAGTTCACCCCGGGCATGCGCTTCGAGCACGTGCTCAGGCGCACGGTGACCGAGGCCGACAACCTCATCTTCAGCGCGCTGACGCACAACCCGGCGGCGCTGCACCTCGACGAGGAGTACATGAAGGGCACGGAGTTCGGCAGCCGCATCGTCAACAGCTGCTTCACGCTCTCGCTCATGGTCGGCGTCTCGGTCGCCGACACCACGCTCGGCACCACCATTGCCAACCTCGGCTGGGACGAGGTGCGCTTCCCGAAGCCGGTATACCCCGGCGACACGCTGCGCACCGAGACCATCGTGCACGAGATGCGCGAGAGCCGCTCCCGTCCGGACGCCGGCATCGTCGTGTTCGTGCACCGCTGTTTCAACCAGCGCAACGAGGAAGTGGCGGTGTGCAAGCGGACCGCGCTGATGAAGCGCAAGGCGACGGCCTGATGCGCTCGATGCTGTTCGTGCCGGGCGACCGTCCGGAGCGCTTCGCCAAGGCCGCGGCGAGCGGGGCGGACGCGGTGATCCTCGACCTCGAGGATGCAGTGACACCGGAGAAGCGTCCCGAGGCGCGGCGCGCGATCGCGGCGTATCTCGCGGGGCCGGAGCGCAGCGTGCCGCTCTGGGTACGGATCAATCCGATCGATACCGACGACGCGCTCGCCGATCTTGCGGCGGTCATCGACGCACGGCCGGACGGAATCATGCTGCCCAAGGCGCGTGACGGTGCGGACGTGCATCGCGCGAGCCACTGGCTCGAGGAGCACGAGGCGCGCTGCGGCCATGCAGGCGGCAGCATTGCGCTCATCCCGCTCGTCACCGAAAGCGCCGCGGCGGTGCTCAAGGCCGCGACCTTCGTGGATCTCCCGGCCCGCGTGGCCGGGCTGACCTGGGGCGCGGAGGACCTTGCAGCCGATCTCGGCGCCACCGGCAACAGGACGGCCGACGGCGAGTTCGAGTTCACCTACCAGCTCGCCCGCTCGATGTGCCTGCTCGCGGCCGCCGCCGCGGGCGTCCCGGCCATCGACACCATCGACACCGAGTTCAAGGACGCCGCGGCGATCGAGCGACGCGCGCGCGCATCGCGCCGCCAGGGCTTCGCGGCGAAGCTCGCGATCCATCCGGCGCAGGTCGCGCCGATCCATGCGGCGTTCACCCCCACGGCGGACGAGCTGCGCTGGGCGGAGCGGGTGCTGGCGGCATTCGCGGCGTCGCCAGGAAGTGGCGCCGTGGCCTTCGAGGGCGGCATGCTCGACAAGCCACACCTGCGCCAGGCCGAGCGCATCCTGGCCGCGGCGCGCAGGCGCTGAGCCGGGCAGGAGGATTACCCAGTGAGCGTCATCGAGACCCGGATCGACCGCGCAGCCGCGGAGTTCGCGGCGAACGCCGAGGCCAATCGCGGCTACGCGGCAGGCCTGCGCGAGCTCGCGGCCAAGGTCGCGGCAGGCGGCTCGGTGGCCGCGCGCAAGCAGCACGAGGGTCGCGGCAAGATGTTCGTCCGCGATCGCATCGATCGCCTGCTCGACCCGGCTTCGCCGTTCCTCGAGGTGGGCCAGCTCGCGGCGCACGACATGTACGACGACTGGATCCCGTCCGCGGGCCTCGTCGCCGGCATCGGCCGCGTGGCCGGGCTCGAGTGCATGATCGTCGGCAACGACGCGACGGTGAAGGGCGGCACCTACTATCCGCTCACCGTGAAGAAGCACCTGCGGGCGCAGGACATCGCGCTCGAGAACCGGCTGCCCTGCGTGTACCTGGTCGACTCCGGTGGCGCCTTCCTGCCACGGCAGGACGACGTCTTCCCCGACCGCGAGCACTTCGGCCGCATCTTCTACAACCAGGCACAACTCTCCGCGCGCGGCATCCCGCAGCTCGCGGTGGTGATGGGCTCGTGCACCGCGGGCGGCGCCTACGTCCCGGCGATGTGCGACGAATCCATCATCGTCCGCGAGCAGGGCACGATCTTCCTCGGCGGCCCGCCGCTGGTGCAGGCCGCAACGGGCGAGCGGGTCGACGCCGAGACGCTGGGCGGCGGCGACGTGCACGCGCGGCAGTCCGGCGTGGTCGACCACCTCGCCGACAACGACGCGCATGCGCTGTGGATGGCGCGACGCCTGGTCGCGAACCTGAACCGTCGCGGCTCGCAGCCGCCGCCGTCGCCGGAGCGCGCACCGCGCTACGCGGCCGACGAACTCTACGGCATCGTCCCGCGCGACACGCGCCACCCCTACGACGTGCGCGAAGTGATCGCGCGCATCGTCGATGCGTCGGAGCTCGACGAGTTCAAGGCGCTGTACGGCGCCACGCTGGTGTGCGGCTTCGCGCGCATCGGCGGCTACCCGGTCGGCATCATCGCCAACAACGGCGTGCTGTTCTCGGAGTCGGCGCTGAAGGGCGCGCACTTCGTCGAGCTGTGCAACCGCCGGCGCGTGCCGCTCGTGTTCCTGCAGAACATCACGGGCTTCATGGTCGGCCGCAAGTACGAGGCCGGCGGCATCGCCCGCGACGGCGCCAAGATGGTGACGGCGGTGGCCTGTGCCACGGTGCCGAAAGTCACGGTGCTGATCGGTGGTTCGTTCGGCGCCGGCAACTACGCCATGTGCGGTCGAGCCTATGGCGGTCGTTTCCTGTGGAGCTGGCCGAATGCGCGCATCTCGGTGATGGGTGGCGAGCAGGCGGCCACGGTGCTCGCAATCGTCAAGCGCGAGGGCATGGAGCGCCGCGGCGAGGACTGGCCCGAGGCGGAGGAGGCGGCCTTCCGCGCCGAGATCCGCCAGCAGTACGACACGCAGGGGCACCCGTACTACGCGAGCGCGCGCCTGTGGGACGACGGCGTCATCGACCCGGCCGACACACGCGAGGTGCTCAAGCTCGCGCTCGCGGCCGCCACCTGTCGTCCCGACGAGGGCGAGGCCCCCTACGGCATCTTCCGGATGTGACCCGCCCATGCTCGACAGCGTCCTGATCGCAAACCGCGGCGAGATCGCCTGCCGCGTGATCCGCACGGCGCGCCGGCTCGGCCTGCGCACCATCGCCGTGTACTCCGAGGCCGATCGCGAGGCGCTGCACGTGCGGCTCGCCGACGAGGCCGTGCTGGTCGGGCCCGCTCCCGCGCGCGAGAGCTACCTGGACGTCGAGCGCATCCTGGCGGCCGCGCGCGACACGCGTGCGAGCGCGATCCATCCGGGCTACGGTTTTCTCTCGGAGAACGCGTCCTTCGCCCGCGCCTGCCGCGAGGCGGGCGTGGTCTTCGTCGGCCCGCCCGAGGACGCGATCCTGCGCATGGGATCGAAGAGCGAGGCGCGCAGGCTCATGGCGGCGGCAGGCGTGCCGGTGCTGCCCGGCTACGACGGCGACGAGCAGTCCTTCGAGCGGCTGGAGTCCGAGGCGCGCCGACTCGGATTCCCGCTGCTGATCAAGCCCACGGCGGGCGGCGGCGGCAAGGGCATGCGCATCGTGCGTGCCGCCGGGGAACTGGCGGAGGCGCTGGCCGGTGCGCGCCGCGAGGCGAGCAAGTCCTTCGGCGACGACCGGGTGCTGCTCGAGCGCTTCGTGGAGAAGGGCCGCCACGTCGAGATCCAGGTGTTCGCCGACCGACACGGCGGCGCGGTGCACCTGTTCGAGCGCGACTGCTCGCTGCAGCGCCGGCACCAGAAGGTGATCGAGGAGGCGCCTGCGCCGGGCCTATCCGACGAGACGCGCGCCGCCATGGGTGCGGCCGCAGTCGCTGCGGCCCGCGCGGTCGCCTACGAGGGCGCCGGCACGGTCGAGTTCCTCTACGACGGCCGCGGATTCTATTTCCTCGAGATGAACACGCGCCTGCAGGTCGAGCACCCGGTCACCGAAATGATCACCGGGCTCGACCTCGTCGAGTGGCAATTGCGCGTGGCGAGCGGCGAATCGCTGCCGCGCGCGCAGTCTGCGATCGAGCGGCGCGGCCACGCGGTCGAGGCGCGCCTCTACGCCGAGGACCCCGACAAGGGTTTCCTGCCGTCCACCGGGTGCCTGCACCGCCTGCGCTTCCCGGAGGCGATCGAGCACGTCCGCGTCGACAGCGGCGTGCGCGAGGGTGACGAGGTGACGGTGCACTACGACCCGATGCTCGCCAAGGTGATCGCCTGGGCGCCGGACCGCGGTACGGCCATCGACCGGCTGCGCGACGCGCTCGAACTCACCGAGGTAGAGGGTGTTCGCACCAACGCACGATTCCTGTGGGAAATCCTCGGCGCACCGGCCGTGCGCGCCGGTGACGTCAGCACCCGCTTGCTCGAGCAGGAGTTGCAGCCCTCGGGCGGGGTGCCAACCGCCGAGGCGGCCGAGGCCTGGCTGATCGCCGCCGCCGCCCAGCCGTGGGGGCCGGGCGCCGGATTCCGCCTCAACGCGACCCCGGTGATCCGGTTGCCGCTGCGGCTTGGCGAGGAGCGGCACTGGTTGCGAATCGTGCCCGTGCCGGACGGGGTGGACGTCGGGATCGGCGGGCAGACCCACCGGGTCGAGGTCACCGACCGATCTGGCGACCGGCTGTCGGGCCGGATCGATGGGCAGCCGTTTGCGGCCCGTGTGGAGGGCGGCGCGGCGGGTATCTCGGTGCGCCGCCAGTGCCTGCATTTCGGGTTCGTCACGGACACCGGCGCCGAACACCATGCCTCGGCCGAGCACGAGGGCCATTTCCGCGCCCCGATGCCCGGCCACGTCCTCGACGTCCGCATCCAGCCCGGCGACTCCGTCGCGGCCGGGGCGGTACTGGTCGTGCTCGAGGCGATGAAGATGGAGCATTCCCTAGCCGCACCCTGGGATGGAACCGTCAAGTCGGTCGCGGTCAAGCCCGGCGATCGCGTCGAGGAGGGGGCGGACCTGGTGCTGCTCGAGCCCCGCGCGGAAAGTTCCCTTCGGCAACCCGCAGCACTGGACTGAGTCGCGGTTTGCTAGACTCCGCGGCCACTTAGTCGCGCCTCGGCCCCGGTACCGGGCGACCGACCGGGACGGAGTACGCGGAGGATCAAATGCCCGAAGGGGCCCTGCTCGAAGCACGAGCCGTCAACTGCTGGCGTGGTGAAAGGCACATCCTGCGGGACGTGGACTTTGCCGTGCGCGCGGGCGAATTCCTGAAGATCACGGGGCCCAACGGCGTCGGCAAGACGACGCTGCTGCGCATCGTGTGCGGCCTGCTGCCCGCCGAGAGCGGCACGATCGAGTGGCGCGGCCGGTCGACGCGGGGCGTGAGCGACGAATTCCACGCCGAGATGAGCTACCTCGGCCACCTGAACTCGCTCAAGGCCGACCTCACGGCACACGAGAACCTGCGTTTCCTCGCCGGACTGCGCCAGGCGCTCACCCCGCAGGACATCGACGCCGCGCTCGACCGCGTGGGCATCCTGTCCCGGCGCGACCTGCAGGCCCGCTCGCTGTCCGCCGGCCAGAAGCGTCGGCTGGCGCTCGCCCGGTTGCTGCTTGCGGACGCCACGCTCTGGATCCTCGACGAGCCGGTCACGAACCTCGACACGGCCGGTATTGCCCTGGTGGAGGAGCTGATCACCGAGCACGTCACCCGCGGCGGCCTGGCGCTCGCGGCCGCACACCAGCGTCTGCTCGACGACCGACCCTGGCTGCGCCGCCTGGAGCTGAACTGATGGCCCGCGCAGCGACCTCCGCAGCCGCCCGGCTGGTCTTCCGGCGCGACCTCATGCTGGCCTGGCGCCGCTGGGACGAGGTCACCCAGCCGCTCATCTTTTACGTGGTCGTCACCACGCTCTTCCCGCTCGCCACGACCCCGGACCTGAGCGAGCTGCAGAAGATCTCCGGCGGCGTGGTCTGGGTGGCGGCGCTGCTGGCATCGCTGCTGGCGCTTGAATCCTTGTTCCGTTCGGATGTCGAAGACGGCACGATGGAACAATGGGTAATGTCCGGGCAGCCACTCGGGTGGTTGCTGCTCGCCAAGGTGGCCTCGCACTGGGTGCTCACGGGCCTGCCGCTGGTGGTGATGTCGCCGATCGTCGGCACGGCGCTCGGCCTGCCGTTCGCGGCCTGGGGCACGCTGATGCTGTCGCTGCTGCTCGGCACGGCGACGCTCAGCATCCTGGGCGGGATCGGCGCCGCGCTCACGGTCGGAGTGCGGCGCGGCAGCGTGCTGCTGTCGCTGCTGGTGCTGCCGCTCGCGATGCCGCTGCTGATCTTCGGGTCGCGGGCCGTGACCATGGTGATGGACGGCGATTCGCCCGCGGGGCCGCTGCAACTGCTGGCGGCGATCTTTTTCCTGGCGCTGAGCCTCGGCCCGCTCGCCATGTCGGCGGCGATCCGGATCAGCGTGGAGAGCTGAGTACATGTGGACCTGGTTGCACAAGTTCGCCTCGCCGCCGCACGCCTACCGCCTGCTCGGCACCCTCGCGCCGTGGTTCGGCTGGCCGGCGCTCGGCCTGATCCTGCTCGCGACGTGGTGGGGCCTCGTCAAGGCGCCGGCCGACTACCAGCAGGGCGACGCCTTCCGCATCCTCTACGTCCACGCGCCGAGTGCGTGGATGTCGATGTTCACCTACGTCGTGATGGCAGTGGCGGCTGGCATCGGCCTCATCTGGCGCATCAAGCTCGCCCACGCCGCCGCGGCGGCCGCAGCCCCGATCGGCGCCTCCTTCACGTTCCTGGCGCTCGCCACGGGCTCGATCTGGGGCAAACCGATGTGGGGCACCTGGTGGGTCTGGGACGCCCGGCTCACCTCCGAGCTGATCCTGCTGTTCCTGTACCTCGGCTACATGGCGTTGCGCGCCTCGTTCGACGACCCGCAGCGGGCTGACCGGGCGAGCGCGGTGCTCGCGATCGTGGGCGTGATCAACGTGCCGATCATCCACTACTCGGTGGAGTGGTGGACCACGCTGCACCAGCCCGCCAGCGTCACCAAGTTCGACAAGCCCTCGATCGACATCGCCATGCTGATGCCGCTGTTCATCATGATGGCTGGCTTCCAGCTGTATTTCGGCTGGGCCATCAGCCGGCGCCTGCGCGGCGAGATCCTGCGCCGCGAGCGCAACGCGTCCTGGCTCAAGGAGGCCAGATAAATCATGGACTTGCCTGAATTTCTTAAAATGGGTGGTTACGCGGGATACGTTTGGACCGCGTACGGTCTAACCACCGTCGTGCTGGTCTGGAACTGGTGGAGTGCCCGGCGCTGCGAGTCCGACGAGCAGGTGAGCGCCCGCCGGCGCATGAGTGCAGAGTAAGGAGAACCGCAGATGACCCCTCGTCAGAAACGCATGGTTACGGTGGTCGCGATCCTCGCCGGTGTGGGCGTGGCCACGGCCTTCGCCCTGCAGGCCTTCCAGAAGAACCTGCTGTACTACTACAGCCCGACCCAGATCCTGGCCGGCGAGGCGCCCGATGCGCGCTCGTTCCGCGTCGGGGGTCTCGTGGAGACGGGCAGCGTCAAGCGCGCCCCGGGCAGCCTCGAGGTGCGCTTCGTCCTCACCGACTTTGCCAACACCGTGGGCGTGAGCTACACGGGCGTGCTGCCGGACCTGTTCCGCGAGGGGCAGGGCATCATTGCGCGCGGCAAGCTCGGCAACGACGGCCTGTTCGTCGCGGAGGAAGTCCTCGCCAAGCACGACGAGAACTACATGCCGCCCGAGGTCAAGGACAGCCTGAAGCCGCATGCGGATGCCGCGCAGGCCATGAACCAGTCCGGCACCTGAGCCGCAGTCGCTGGAGGGAGGATCGCATGGTCATCGAACTGGGGCTCTTCGCGCTGATCGTCTCGGTGCTGCTCGCCACCGCGCAGGCGTGGTTCGGGCTCGCGGGCGCGCACTTCGGCAATCGACGCTGGATGGCCGCGGCGCGTCCCGCCGTCACCGGGCAGTGGGTGTTCGTCGCCCTGTCGTTCGCCGTGCTGAGCTGGGCGTTCTACAAGAACGACTTCTCGGTCCTCTACGTGGCGAGCAATTCGAACTCCGCATTGCCGACCTTCTACCGCTTCACCGCGGTGTGGGGCGCACACGAGGGTTCCCTGCTGCTGTGGGCGCTGGCGCTGTCGACGTGGTCGGTGGCGGTCGGCGTGTTCAGCCGCAGCATGCCCGAAACCTTCGTCGCGCGCGTGCTCGGCGTGCTCGGGATCGTCAGCATCGGTTTCCAGCTCTTCATCCTGCTGACCTCGAGCCCGTTCGAGCGACTGATCCCGGCGGCCGCCGACGGCCGCGACCTGAACCCGCTGTTGCAGGACCCCGCGCTCGCCATCCACCCGCCGATGCTCTACATCGGCTACGTCGGCTTCTCGGTGGCGTTCGCCTTCGCGGTGGCGGCGCTGCTCGAGGGCAAGCTCGAGGAGCGCTGGGCGCGCTGGGCGCGGCCGTGGACCACGATCTCCTGGATGTTCCTCACCGTCGGCATCGCGCTCGGCAGCTGGTGGGCCTACTACGAGCTCGGCTGGGGCGGCTGGTGGTTCTGGGACCCGGTCGAGAACGCGTCCTTCATGCCGTGGCTGGTCGGCACCGCGCTGATCCATTCGCTGGCGGTCACGGAGAAGCGCGGGCTGTTCAAGAGCTGGACGCTGCTGCTCGCGATCATCGCCTTCTCGCTCAGCCTGCTCGGCACCTTCCTGGTGCGCTCGGGCGTACTGGTCTCGGTGCACGCGTTCGCGAGCGACCCGAGCCGCGGCCTCTTCATCCTCGCCTTCCTCGGCATCTGCATCGGCGGCTCGCTCGCGCTCTTTGCCTGGCGCGGACCCGCGATGCGCACGCGCGGTGGCTTCGAGGCCGTCTCGCGCGAGTCGTTCCTGCTGTTCAACAACCTGCTGCTGCTGGTGGCGGCCGCGTTGATCCTGATCGGTACGCTCTACCCGCTGTTCCTCGACGCGCTCAACATGGGCAAGATCTCGGTCGGCCCGCCGTACTTCGAGAAGGTGTTCCTGATCCCGACGCTGCCGCTGCTGTTCCTGCTGGCGGTCGGCATGCACGCGCTGTGGAAGAAGGCGAAGCTCGAGGACGTCAAGCGTCCGCTGCTGATCATGCTGGCGGCGGCGGTCGTGTTCGGCTTTGCCGCGCCGCCGGTGGCCTACGGTGATTTCCACTTCATGGCCTCGGTGGGACTCACCGCGGGCATGTGGGTGATCCTGTCGTCGCTGTACGAGCCGTTCCAGCGCCTGCGCAAGAAGCAGACCCTGTCGCGCAGCGTGCTCGGCATGACGATCGCGCACATCGGCGTCGGCCTGTTCACGATCGGCGTCACCGTCACCGAGAGCTATCGCATCGAGAAGGACATCGCGCTGAAGGCCGGCGAGAGCGTGACGCTGCAGGGCTACCAGTTCGACTTCAAGAGCACGCGGGACGTGCAGGGGCCGAACTACCAGGCCGTCGAGTCGGAGGTAGTAGTGACCCGCGAAGGCGAGCACGTCGCCACGCTGCACCCGCAGAAGCGCGTCTACCTCGTGCAGCGCAGCCCGATGACGGAGGCCGGCATCGAGGTCGACTGGAACCGCGACCTGTTCGTCGCCATGGGCGAGGACCTCGGCGCCGGCGCCTGGAGCATGCGCATCCAGTACAAGCCGATGGTCCGCTTCATCTGGCTCGGGTGCCTGGTGATGGCGCTGGGAGGCATCGTCGCGGTCAGCGACCGGCGCTACCGGCCGCGGCGCGAGACGGTCGACGAGAAGGTGCGTGCCGGCAGCCCGGCCACGGCCCGCTGAGCGAGGCAAGACCATGTGGAAGTTCATCGTTCCGTTCGGGCTGTTCCTGCTGCTCGCGGCATTCCTGTTCGTCGGCCTGCAGCGCGACCCGTCGTACGTACCGTCGCCGTTGATCGGCAAGCAGGCGCCGGCGTTCTCGCTGCCCAGCCTGCAGGACGCGAACTATCCGGTGTCCACCGAGGAACTGAAGGGCCGACCATGGGTGCTCAACGTCTGGGGCACGTGGTGCGCCGGATGCCGCGAGGAGCACGACACGCTGCTCGCGATCGCGAAGCAGAACGCGGTGCCGCTGGTGGGGCTCAACTGGAAGGACGACAACGCGGCGGCGCAGCAGTGGCTCAGGCAGCTCGGCAACCCGTACGCGGTGGTGGCCGAGGATCGCGACGGTCGCGTGGCGATCGACTGGGGCGTGTACGGCGCACCCGAGACGTTCCTGATCGGTGCCGACGGCACGGTGCTCTACAAGCACATCGCGCCGATGACCATGGAGGCCTGGATCAAGGAATTCCTGCCGCGCATCGAGGCGGCGCGCGGGCCGGCGGGGACGCAATCGTGATCACGGTCATGTTTCGTGCACTGGTGCTGGCCCTGGGCCTCGCGCTCGCCACGAGCGCGCTCGCCATCGACACCGAGCGTGCCTTCGACGACCCCGTGCTGCAGCAGCGCTACGAGAACATCAACCGCGAGTTGCGCTGCCTGGTGTGCCAGAACCAGACCATCGCCGACTCGAACGCCACGCTCGCCTCGGACCTGCGCCGCGAAGTGCGCGAGATGATCGCCGCGGGCAAGACCGACGCCGAGATCCGCGAGTTCATGATCGAGCGTTACGGCGATTTCGTGCTGTACCGGCCGCGCATGTCGGCGGCGAACTTCCTGCTGTGGGCGGCGCCCGTGCTGCTGCTCCTCGCCGGGGCCTATGGTGTGGTGCGCGTGGTGCGCCGCCGGGCCGCGGAAGCTGCCAATGACCCTGCGGGCCCGGAGGCCGGCCAATCGTGACTCCATTCATCCTCATCTGCGTCGCCATGCTGGTGGCGGCGGTCGCCCTCGTCGTGCTCCCGCTGGTCCGGAACGTTCCGGCTGCGGCCAAGGGAGAGCCCGTCGCACCGAAGGCTACCGTGGCCACGGCAGCGATGATCCTCGCGTTGCCGCTGGCAGCCACGGTGCTCTACGCCACGCTGTCCAACTTCCCCTGGGACAATCCACGGGCCGCCGCCGCGGCGCCCGCGGGTCACGCGACCGGCGGTGAAGCCGGGTCGATGGACGAGGTCACCAAGGCACTCGAGGCGCGGCTCGCGGCCAATCCCGGGGACATGGAAGGCTGGCGCATGCTCGGGCGCACCTACCTCGTCTCCGGCGACCCGACCAGGGCGGCCGAGGCCTACGGCAAGGCGGACGCGATCGCGGGCGGCAAGGACGAGGGCCTGCTGCTCGACCTCGCCGAGGCGCTGGTGCTGACCGACGACCCGGCCGTGCAGGACCGGGCGAAGCAGATCATCGACGCTGCGCTCGCGGCCGATGCGATGAACCAGAAGGCCCTGTGGTACTCCGGGGTGATGGCGGCGCGCCGCAACGACAACGAGACGGCCAGGGCCAACTGGACGAAGCTGCTCGACTCCAATCCCCCGGACGAAATCCGACAGATCATCGTGACTCAGCTGCAGGCCATCGGCGCCGAAGTACCGGCGGGTGCCGCGGCGGCAAGCGCGCCTTCGACAGCCTCTGGCGGCATGGGCGGCGGGATGGGCGGCATGGGTGGCGGGGCCACCGGTGCCGGGGAGCCCGTCGGTCGCACGATCCGGGTCGCGCTGTCCGTCGATCCGGCGCTCGCCGGCAGGGTCAAGCCCGGGACCACCGTCTTCGTGAGTGCGCGCCAGCCCGGCATCCCCGGGCCGCCGATCGCGGCCGTGCGTATCACGAGCGACGAGTTGCCGACCACCGTGGTGCTGAGCGATGCGAACACCATGATCGAGGGTCGCGATCTCTCGTCGGTGGACGAGGTGCAGCTCGTCGCACGCGTGGCCTTCGGCGGCACCGCGGTCACGGCCTCCGGCGACCTGATCGGTGAATCGAGCCACAAGAAGGGCGCCGCGCCCGACGTCGGCCTCGTCATCAACAGGGTGTCACCTTAAGCCCGTGACGCGCCCCATCGAGTTCAGCCTGCGGAGGCTGCCGTCGGGGCTGGTCAACTACCCAGCGGTGCTGTTGCGGCGCCGCCCGGCGGTGACGGTCGTCGTGGACCCGCCGGAGATCCGCTGCCGGGTCGCGCGCGTCGTCATCGATGCGGCGGATGTCGCGCGGTATTCGTCGGTGTGCGGCTTCGGGCCTGGCGTCCCCGTCACCTATCCGCACGTGCTGGCGATGCCGCTGCACCTCGCGATCTTTGCGCAGGAGCGTTTTCCGCTGCGCCCCATGGGGCTCATCCACCTGTCGAACGTCATCGAGAACCTGGGCGAGCTGCACCCCGGCCAGCAGTTTGCGATCGAGGTTGCCGCGCGCAACTACCAGCGCATCGATGCGGGGCTCGCGTTCGACATGACGACGGAGATCACGAGCGGCGGAGGCCCCGCGTGGCGCGAGACCTGCGTATTCATGTCGCGCTGGCCCGAGTCCGCCGAGCGAGCGGGTGCGCGGCCACCGCGCCCGCCCAGGGCGCCGAAGGACAGCGCCGTTCTGGCCGAGACCGACGTGACGCCAGGGACGGCGTGGGCATATGCACGCGTGTCGGGGGACTACAACCCCATCCACCTGAACGACCGCGCGGCACGCTTTTTCGGGCTGCGCGGCGCGATCGGCCACGGCATGTGGTCGCTCGCGCGCAGCCTCGCGCAGGCGCCGGGGCCCGCGATCGCTCGTGGTGCGCGGATCGAAGCCCGGTACCTGACGCCGGTGCAGCTGCCGGGACGGGTGGCGATCAAGGAATGGGCGGAGGACGGGCAGGTGAAACGCGCCCTGTGCGACGTGCGCACAGGACGCGTCCACATGGTGGCCGGGTGGCAATCCCCGGAGGGGATCACTCCGGCTTGATGATCAGCGCGTTCTCGACGCGCTTCACGCCGTCGACGCCCGCCGCGACCTTGGCGGCGCGCTCGCGCATGCCGGGCGAGGTGACGAAGCCGCTCAGCTGGACGACCCCACCGTTCGTCTCGACGTTGATCTGGCGCGCCTTCACGTCCTTGGTGTCGACGAGAGCTGCCTTCACGCGCCCGGTGGTCACGCTGTCGTCGAGCTTCTGGCCCACCGACTGGCTTGCGCCGATCGCGATGCTGTTCTTGACCTCCTTCACGCCCGCGACGCCGGCGGCAAGCTTGCCGGCCGAGTCTTTCTGGGCCTGCGTGGGCACGAAGCCGCTCAGCTGCACGACGCCCTTGTAGGTCTCGACGTTGATCTTGCTGGCATCCGCCGTCTTGTCGCTGACGAGGGCCACTTTCACGCTGGCGTTGATGGTGCTGTCGTCGACGACATCGCCGGCGGTCTTCTGCGCGTGCACCGGCGCGGCGAACGCGACGGACAGCGCGGCAAGCATGGCGAAGATCCTGGGTTTCATCATGCGGTAGCTCCTTGTTGCCTGACAGGGGTGCGATCCCAAGCGTGGCGCAAGGGTAGACGCAAGGGGTGAGACGCCCCGGAGGTACATTTTGTTCCCCAGTCGCCCGCGGGGCTATAGCGTGCTTGGCAGGCGCGCGGGCGGGAACTAACCTTGCAGGCCTTTGCGGGCAAGCTGTCTAAGGAGGCGCACTGATGAAGCGGTCCGGCCTGGCTGGAATCTTTTGCGCAGCTGCGCTGCTGGCGGTCGCCGCTGCGGAGGCGCAACCGACGATCTCGCCGGACGAGGCGGAGTTCCGCGAGCTCTATCGCGAGCTCGTCGAGATCGACACCACCTTGTCCGAGGGCAGCTGCACGGCAGCCGCGGAGGCCATGGCCCGGCGACTGCGCGCGGCGGGGCTGCCCGAGCAGGGCATCCGCATCCTCGCGCCGCCGGACCGGCCGAAGGACGGTGCGCTGATCGCGGTCTTGCCGGGAAGTGACCGCAAGCTGCTGCCGATCGTGCTGCTCGCGCACATCGACGTGGTCGAGGCACGGCGCGAGGACTGGGGCCGCGATCCGTTCAAGCTGGCGGAGGAGGGCGGGTTCTTCTACGCGCGCGGCGCGAGCGACGACAAGGCGATGGCCGCCGTCTTCACCGATGCGCTGATCCGCTATCGCAGGGAAGGCTTCGTGCCGCGGCGCGATCTGACGCTTGCCCTCACCTGCGGCGAGGAGACGGCCGCGACCTTCAACAGCGTGAAGTGGCTGCTCGCGACGCAGCCCGAGGTGCTGCGGGCTCAGTTCGTCCTGAACGAGGGGGCGGGCGGCCTGCTCGACGCATCGGGCAAGCCGCAGTTGCTGCAGGTCCAGGCCGGCGAGAAGGTGTACCAAGACTTCCAGCTCGAGACGAGCGATCGTGGCGGGCACAGTTCGCGACCTGGGCGCACGAACGCGATCAACCAGCTCGTGGCCGGGCTCGCGCGGCTCGCGGCACACCAGTTCCCGATCAGCCTGAACACGACCACGCGCGCGTATTTCGAGCAGCAGGCTGCGCTCGCGGCGCCCGCGATCGCTGCCGACATTCGCGCGGTGCTCGACTCGGACCCGCCCGATGCCGCGGCGGCCGACCGCCTGTGGACCCACGATCCCACCTGGAACGGCATGATGCGCACGACCTGCGTGGCGACGCAGGTGCAGGGCGGCCATGCGCCAAACGCGATGCCACAGCGTGCGTCGGCCAACGTGAACTGCCGCATCCTCCCCGGGGTGTCCGTCGAGAGCATCCGGGCGGAACTGGTGCGGATCGTCGCGGACGAGGGCATCAGCGTGCGGCTGGTGGGCGAGGAGGGACTGAACGCCCCCGTCCCGCCGCTGACGCCGAAGATCCTCGGGCCGGCACGCGCGGTGGCGGCGCGCATCTGGCCGGGCGTGCCGATCGTACCGACCATGTCGACCGGCGGCACGGACGGGAGCTACCTGAATGCCGCGGGAATCCCGACCTACGGGATGTCCGGGATGTTCCATGACGCCGAGGGGAGCCGCGCGCACGGGCTGAACGAGCGTATAAGGGTCAAGTCGCTGCTGGACGGCCGGCGGTTCCTGTACGAGGTCGTGAAGCTCTACGCCCGGCAGAAGGATTGACCTGTCGGCCGGCGCGTGGGATTGAAGTACCCCGACCGAGGGCGAGCCCATGAAGAGCCGAGACCCGCGCGAGCCAGCAAAGGGCCCCGTCTGGCTGGAGGACGGGGAAGACCTGCTCTCCACGACCCAGCTGATCCGCTTCACGGACCAGCAGGGGCGGGAGGTCGACGATGCGCCTGGCGACGATGACGACGAACTCGGCGACACCGTGCGGTTGCCGAAGATCACCCGCATGCCCGAGGGGATGCAGGTGGTGGATGAGCGGCTCGGCCAGGCCACCGCGCAGTGGATCCTCGAGGTGCGTTGCGAGTGCGGCCGGCGCTGGTTCGAGCTGGAGGAAGTGGCGACCGCAGAGTGCCCACGCTGCAAGCAGCCGGTGCGCGTCAAGGTCGAGTGACCTGGAGGCTCACCCCGGAACGGTCCTCGCCAGTTCCGCCCTGATTGCGTCCACGTCGAGCGCGTCGATGTAGCGGACGAGGTTCCGCCAGACCGGGTGGTAACCGTAGCCCCCGTTCACCATTTCGTCGATCGCCTGGGCCTTGGTCCAGCCCTCGACGACGATGCGATAGATCGCCACCATCATCCCGGTGCGGTCCGAGCCATGACGGCAGTGCACCAGCACCGGCTGAAACTCCGCAGTGCTGACGATGCGCAGGAAATCGACCACGTCCTCGGTCTCGGGGTGCCAGGTTTTGAACGAGACCTGCTCGAGACGCAGGCCGGCCGAGGCGGGGACGAGCGGCGCGTCGCCTTTGTAAGCCCTGAGTGACAGGACGGTACGGATCGGCGGGTCCCCGTTGGCAAGACTCGCCTGCTGCCCCAATAGTACGAAGCCGTCGCGGGCGGGTTGCGCCGACCGATAGAGCGTCGCGTTCACGCGAAAGAGGTTCGGCAGACCAGGAGCCACTGCCACCGGGCTCGCCCAGGCGGCGGGACGCGCGGTCTCCGCCGAGGGGGCAACCGTCGCGCAGCCGGTCGACGACAGCAGCACGGCGACCAGTGTTGCAAATGTGGTCTTGCACCGCGCCACCTGGGTCAGGCTCGTGCAGCGACGACCTGGATCTCGACCTTGTAGGCCGGTGCCGCCAGCCTGGCCTCGACCGTCGCTCGCGCCGGCGGGTGGCCTTTCGCCACCCAGGCGTCCCACACGGAGTTCATCTGTGCAAACGTGCCGATGTCGGCGAGATAGATCGTCGCGGTGAGAATCCGCGTCTTGTCGCTGCCGGTCTCCGCGAGCAGTTGGTCGATCGCGGCGAGCACCTGGCGCGTCTGCCCGGCGACATCAGCCGATGGATCGGCAGCCACCTGTCCGGCCAGGTAGGCCATGTTGCCGTGGACGACGGCCTGGGACATTCGTGGGCCGGGGTGCAGCCGTTGGATCGTCGCGCTCATTTTCACTCAATGGATGCGGTACACACCGCTAATGTACTAGCCCCACGCCGTCGGGACGAGACGATCGTGCAAGTGACGTCCCCGCATTGTTTGTCGGTGACGTTTCCGCGG
>CAVPMU010000020.1:0-67607 GCA_963706535.1 uncultured Gammaproteobacteria bacterium | reverse complement strand
CATTATGCGTACTCAGGTCAGGGCCGAAACGAGGCCCGGCGGCCGCGAGATCGATGTCAGTGAGCCCCCTTCTGGCCGAGGGCCTCAAGGGCGATCTGATCTCTATCTGGCGGCTCAGCCAGTCACTCGGTGGTTGGCCTGATTCACTGCTTCACGAGTGCTTCGATCTTCTTGTTGTCGGCGTACTTTTCGAGCCCCGACATGGCTTTCGCCACTTCCGGACTCGAAAACAGCTCGTTACCGGCAACCTGACCCAGGACCTGGAAACTCAGCGCAATGGTCGTGGGGCCCTCATATTGCAGGGCCTTGGTTGTCTGTTCCCGACACGTCTCGGTCAATAGCTTCATGAAGAGATCGGCGATCACCTTGTTTGAGGCAACCAGTTGCTCGGGAGTGACACTGGAGATCGTAGCCACGGCCGGGTGCGCGGCAGCCGCGCTGAACATCCAACGGACCAGGGCGAAACGATCGTCCTTGGTCGTGCTTTCGACCAGGCATCGAGACATGTCATCCACATACACGCCCGCTTCGACGGGTCCACTCAGCGACATGGCGATCAGCAGCCCGATGCAAGAGCGATACGCTCATATGACCCTCATTCGTGACGAATGAAAGGAAACCTAAGTGATGGATTCGGCGGGTGCAATACGCGCTCGATAAATTGTGCTGGCGATATCACTGGCGGCAACGAGCGAGCAGATTCGTTGCTGTTCGCGGCATCCGTGGTGGACATGAGTTACACCGGTGAAATTAGCGCGACCGCCTTCCTGACGTAGCGTCGTATCGCAGTTGCGGACGGCAGGTCATCCACGCTCGCAATTCGGCCGAAGTTTCCCATCGCCTCGGCTGGCTTCCTGCCGACGACCACCCTGCCCTGCCAGAACCACAACGCGCAGTGAGCCTTGAATCCTGCGAAACCGCAGACGATCTTGCCCTGATGCAGGAAGCTCGGCATGCCCCACTTGATGGATTCCTCGAGGCCCGGAGCGCCCTCGTGGATCACCTTGCGCAAGTGCCTCAGGATCGGGCGCGCAAAGGGCGCTCGCTCCTGTATGTACTTGGTTATTCGCGGGTCACGCTTGGGCATGGCTGTCCGTCCCCGCCTGCAGCCTATTCCATGTCGATCACGACCTTGCCGCGGGCGTGCCCCTCCTCCACGTACGCGACGGCCGCAGGGACCTCGTCCAGCGTGTACCGTCGGTCGATCACGGGCTTCAACTTTCCCCTGGCGAGGAGATCGCGCAGCTGGCCCAGGTCCTGCGGGTTCAATTCCGCCATGAGCATCGAGAACTCCTGGCTCACGAACGGCGCCATCATGGCCGCACCGATCGGGCGCACCATCGGACCGAGCCACGGATCCTTGCTGGATCCGCCGACGATGACGAAGATGCCATCCGGTTCGAGCGCCCGTCGAGTCTCCCGCAGCGGGTGGTTGCCCACGTTGTCGATGATGACGTTGTAGCGCCGATCGCCCTGCGTGAAATCTTCCTTCTTGTAATCGATGACGTGATCGGCCCCCAGCGCGCGAACCAGCTCGACGTTGCGGGTGCTGCAGACGCCCGTTACCTCCGCACCCAGGGACTTGGCGATCTGCACCGCGAACGTGCCGACTCCCCCGGACGCGCCGTTGATCAGGACCCGGGTCCCGGGCTCGACCTGACCCTTGTCGCGCAGGGCCTGCAGGGCAGTGATTGCGGCGATCGGCACGGCGGCGGCCTGCTCGAACGTGATGTTCGCGGGCTTCAGCACGATTGCACGACTTTCGCGAACGACGACGTACTGCGCGAATGCGCCGGTGCGTCCGCCGAAGACCTCGTCTCCCGGCTTGAACTTCTGGACCCTCGCGCCGACTGCCTCGACGGTGCCCGCGAAGTCGACGCCGAAGCGCGATTCCTTGGGCCGGCCGAACCCCGACGACAGCCGCATCATGTACGGCTCGCCGCGCATGTAGTGCCAGTCGAGCGGATTGACGGAGGCCGCATGTACCTTGACCAGCACTTCGTCGTCGGCGGGCACCGGCTTCGCGGTGTCTTCCAGATTCAGGACCTCGGACGAGCCGTAGCAGCGATAGACGATTGCCTTCATGAGGTCCTGTTGTCCCGGGATCGCGGCCGGCGGGCCGCAAGGCGACTCATGGCTCAGCGCCAGCGCAAGCGCCAGCGCGGCGGATGCGAGCAACGCCAGCAGCGCGACCAGTACCTTGTAGCGTCGTTTCATGGTTGCAGTCGATTGTACTTGGCGAGCACTGTGCGCAGACGATCGTGCGGCAGTTCGATGACTCGATGGCCTGCGTACCCCTCGGTCGTGCGCGCCGCGACCAGTGCGTTGACGATGGCTTCCTCGGTCGCGTGTACGGTGGCCGTGAAGAGCGGCGTGATGCGGTCATTAGGCAGCATGGTGAGCGCGGGCAGTCCCTTGGCGTCCGCAGCACCCGGGTTCGCGGTCGAGAACGCGATGAAGATGTCGCCCGAGCCATTGCCGGCCACGGCTCCGGTCCGGGCGATGCCCATCGTGGCGCGCCGTGCGATGCGTTCCAGCTGGTGCGGCAGGAGCGGGGCGTCGGTCGCCACGACGACGATAATCGAACCGAGATCGCGATCCTCGCGCTTCGACGCCAGCGCGGCATACGCGGGGTCCTCGGGGATCTCCTTGCCGACCGGCACGCCGGCCACCAGCAGCTCGCCCCGTCGCCCGAAGTTGGCCTGCACCAGCACGCCCACCGTGTAGTCGCCCACCTCGTCCTTGACCACGCGCGACGCGGTGCCGATGCCACCCTTGAACTCGTAGCAGATCATGCCGGTGCCGCCGCCCACGTTGCCTTCGGCGACCGGGCCACTCCTGGCGCCGTCGAGCGCAGCGAAGGCGTGTGCGGGCTTGACGTGGAAGCCGTTGAGGTCGTTGAGCCAGCCGTCCCAGGTCTCGGCGACCACCGGCAGCGACCACCAGTCGCCCTGGTCGAAGTCGTAGCGCTGCAGGGCCCAATCGATCACGGCGTCGCGCACGACACCGACGCTGTGCGTGTTGGTGATCATGACCGGGCCGTAGAGCAGCCCGGACTCATCGACCCAGGTCGTGCCGGTCATTTCGCCGTTGCCGTTCTGGCTGAACCAGGCGGCGAACACGCCGTCCATCGGGCCGAGCCTGCCGCGCGGCAGTACGGCGGTTACGCCCGTGCGCACTACCGGTTCCTTGCCGGCGGACGATCCCGACACGATCGTGCTGTGGCCGACCTCCACGCCACGCACGTCGGTGATCGCGTTCAGTGGCCCGGTCTGGCCTTCGAAGGGCACGCCGAGATCGCGGGCACGGGGTTCGGCGGCGGCAGCGCTGCCCATGGCGATCAGCCAGGCGGCAAGGCATCCGGCAGTCGAGCGCGCGAGGAGATGCATGGGTCAGGTACCTTTTGGGCGCGAAGCGGCTTGCAGCCTATCCGAGACGCCCTGCCATTCAAAGCGCGGTACATTGCAGCCCACCATGGAATACACACGGTACGAATCCGAGTTCGAAGTGATCCTCGCGCCATGCGTCCCGGCCGTCGCATCGGTCATCCTGTTGCACGGGCTCGGCGCCGACGGCTGGGACTTCGCGCCGATCGTGGGCGAACTCGACCTGCCGCAGTCCCTACCCGTCCGCTTCGTGTTTCCGCATGCACCGCTCCGGCCGGTGACGGTCAACAACGGCTACGTGATGCGCGCCTGGTACGACATCAAGTCGTTCACGCCGGAGGGGCGTGCCGACGCGGAGGGGCTGGCCGAGGCCGCGAGGCGCGTCGAGGACTATGTGCGGCGGGAGGTCGAACAAGGCATCCCGGCGTCGCGGGTCGTGCTGGCCGGGTTCTCGCAGGGTGGCGCAGTGGCGCTGCACGCGGGTCTGCGCACGCCATGGCGCCTGGCAGGGATCATCGGGCTCTCGAGCTACCTGCCCTTTCCGCAGACGCTCGCGAGCGAGAGGTCACCTGCCATGTCAGGCGTACCGATCCTGATGTGCCACGGGCGCGCGGACCCGATCGTGCACTACTCCATGGGCACGGAGTCGCGCGAGGCACTCGAGGCGCTTGGATACCCGGTCGAGTGGCACGAGTATCCGATGCAGCACGGGGTCTGCGCGGAGGAGATCGCGGTGGTTGGTCGGTGGCTGCGAGGGCGGCTTTCCGATACCAAGAGATGAACCGAGGCCGCCCGCACGCCGGTCCTGAGACGGGTTAAGCTACCCGCCCCGCGTCCGTCACGGCGATTACCCCGGGGTCGAGGTCCAAGCGGCATGGCCGATGTGTTTGTTTCCTACGCCCGTGGCGACAAGTCCCGCGTTGCGCCCTTGGTCGCGGCGATCGAGGCGAAGGGCTGGTCCGTCTGGTGGGATCCGGAGATCGACGCGGGCCAGCAATTCGACGACCAGATCGAGGTCGAACTGAAGGCAGCCAAGGCCGTGCTGGTCGTGTGGACGCCGACCTCGGTGTCATCGCGCTGGGTCCGTGGCGAGGCGCGCGAGGCAGCCGACCGGGGAACGCTGGTTCCGGTGCGCTTCGAGGGCGCCACCCTGCCGATGGACGTACGGGCGATTCACACGACCGACCTCGACGGCTGGGGGGATGACCCTGCGAGCCCGCATTTCCAGGCACTGCTGCGTTCGCTCGCGGCGATGATTGCCCGCCAGGGCACGCACCAGGCAGGGACTGCCGGCGCGAGCCCGGTGCCGCCCTCGGCCACGGCGGCGCCGCGACTGGCGATCTGCGTCCTGCCCTTTGCAAACATGAGCGGCGACGCCGAGCAGGAGTATTTCAGCGACGGCATCAGCGAGGACATCATCACCGACCTGAGCAAGGTCTCGGCGCTGGCGGTCGCGTCCCGCAACAGCGCCTTCATGTACAAAGGCAAGCAGGTGGACGTACCGAAGGTCGCGCGTGAACTCAAGGTCAGTCACGTCCTCGAAGGAAGCGTGCGCAGGGCAGGCGGCCGCGTCCGCATCACCGCCCAGCTGGTGGACGGATCGAGCAACGACAGCGTCTGGGCCGAGCGCTACGACCGCGAACTGAGCGACATCTTCACCTTGCAGGACGAGATCTCGCAGGCCATCGTCAAGGCGCTGAAGTTGAAGCTGCTGCCCGAGGAGAAGAAGGCCATCGAGCAGCGCGGCACCACCAATGCCGAGGCCTACAACCTGTATCTAATGGCGCGGCAGTCGTACATCACCGGGAATACCGCCGATGACCGCTCCGCAGCGGCGATCATCCGCCTGTGCACCCGTGCCACCGAGATCGATCCCGGCTATGCGCGCGCCTGGGCATTGATGGCGCTCGGACAGAACCAGTTGCGCCATCTGCGAGGCGGCCGGGCCGATGAAGGACTGGCCGCTGCGGAGCGGGCGCTGGCGCTCGATGTCAACCTGGCCGAGGCCCACGCCATCAAGGCGGCGATCCTGGCCGAAGGCGGCCGCGCCGACGACGGCGCCGCCGAGATCGAGATTGCCCTGCGCCTCGACCCTGAGTCCTACGAGGTCAACCGGTCAGCGGGCTATTTCAGCTTCCGGCGGCAACGGCTCGACGACGCCATTCGCTACTTCGAGAAGGCGCAGGCGCTCATGGAGACGGATCTCAATTCGGCCTGCATGCTGCTCACCTGCTATACCGCCGTCGGCGATTCGCAGGGCACGCTGCGCGCCGCGAAACTCGCGCTGACGCGCGCCGAAAAGGCTCTGGCACTGGATCCGAACAATGGCGTGGTGACCGGCTATAGCGCCTATGCCCTCGCAACGCTCGGGGAAGCCGAGCGCGCCAAGCGGCAGATGGACCGGGCCCTGCTGATCGATCCAGACAACCTGAACATGCGTTACAACTTCGCGTGCGCACTCAGCGTCCACCTGAAGGAAGTGGATGCGGCGATCGAAATGCTGGGGCCGGTCCTTGCGAAGTTTGGCGGTGGCTTCATCCACCACGCCAAGGTCGATCCCGACCTCGATCCGCTTCGCGGCGATCCGCGATTCGTGGCCATGATCGCAGCCGCCGAGGAGCGCCTGGCCGCAGCGAACGGTTGAACTGCTTCACTCGCGCACGAGATCGAACAGGTGCAGCGAGACGGTGACGACGTGCACCACGATGAAGCCCGCAAGCCAGCGCGCCGCAAGGATGTGATAGCCGCGCCAGGCGAGCGCGTCGCCGGTGCCCTGCGTGAAGAACCATGCCGCGCCCGTGATCGCGGTCGCGAGCAGAAGCACGAGCAGGAATCCCTCGATCACCGCGAACAGGCCGCCGACTTCGGACGCCGGGACGTGGCCGCGCAGCAGTCCACTGATGTCGCGCCCGAGCGCCTGGAACTTTCCTGCGGCCCACGGAAAGTACAGGCGCCAGCTCCCGCCACTGGTGCAGGAGATCGTGTAGGCGATGGCGACCAACAGTGCCGCGAAACCGAGCACGATGTGGCTGTAATCGAGCACCCCCGCGCTGCGCGGGACGGCGCGGAGCATTGCGATCCAGGGGCTGGTGAGTATCAGCCAGGCCGACAGCAGCGCCGCCGCCAGGTGCAGGCGGGAGGCCAGTCGATCGAGGGTGGCGCCCATGGCGCAGTCAGGCGGCGCGTCCCGCCGCAAGCGCGGAGATCTGCCCGGCAAAGCGGTGCACTTCGTTCCAGTCGGTGTACTCGGCCCTGGTCTGCGGATCGGTCGGTCCGCCGGTGATCCACATGATGAAGCGGATGATGTTGCGGTCCATGGCGCCGTAGCGCTGGTAGTCGAGGTCGCCGCCGAACACGCCGACGAGCTGCGGCTTCCAGGTGATGCGTGCCAGGAACGCCTTGACGTAGGGATTGGTGGTCGGCGTGTTCTTGATCGGCTTGCGCGCAACGAGGTTCACGGAAAAGAAGCCGCTCGGTTTCGACTCGAGCAGCGACTGCCGGGTCCTTATGAAGTCGAACACCGCCGGGTTGTGCTTGCCGTTGCGGATGCTCGCCCCGAGGATGATGGCGTCGTACGCGGCAGGGTCTGCGCCTCCGCCGACGAGCGGGACGACGTCGGCCTGCTCGCCGAGACTCGCCAGCTCCGCCTGGAGGCATTCGCAGATCTTGCGGGTATGACCGTAGACGCCGTGATAAAGCAGCAGGATTTTCGCCATGACGGCGATTTTAACGGCCCGATCCGGCTGGCCGGCATCCGTATTCAACCTGCCTCAAACCGCGGTCGTCCCCTGCTCCAGCGTCCGCATGTCGATGACGAACCGGTAGCGCACGTCGCCCCGCTCCATGCGCTCGAAGGCCTCGTTGATCCCCTGCATCGAGGTCATCTCGCACTCGGCGACGATGCCCTTCTCCGCGCACAGGTCGAGCAGTTCCTGCGTTTCCGCGATGCCGCCGATCATGGAGCCCGAGAGCGTCTTGCGACCGCCGATCAGCAGACGGCTCGAGAATTCCGGGATCGCGTCGATGACGCCGACCAGCACCATGGCGCCGTCCGGGCGCACGAGGCGCAGATAAGGGTCGACCGGGTGCACGACCGGAATGGTGTCCAGCACGAAATCGAAGCGGCCCGTCGCCGCGCGCATGGCGTCGGTGTCAGTCGAGATCAGCACGTGGTCCGCGCCGAGTGGGCGCGCATCCGTGGCCTTCGCTTCCGAGCGCGTGACCACGGTGACCTCGGCGCCCATGCCGTGTGCAAGCTTGACCCCCATGTGACCGAGGCCGCCGAGGCCGACGACGGCGACGCGCGATCCCGGGCCGACGCGCCAATGGCGCAATGGCGAATACGTCGTGATGCCTGCGCACAGGAGCGGCGCCGCGCGGGCGGGATCGAGGCCGGTTGGCAGCCTGAGCACGAATTCCTCGCGCACGACGATGTGGGAGGAGTAGCCGCCGTACGTCGGCTCGCCGTCGCGGCGATCCTTGCCGTTGTAGGTGAGCGTCGCGCCCTTGCGGCAGAAGTGCTCCCGCCCTGCCCTGCACTCACCGCATTCGCAACAGCTGTCGACCAGGCAGCCGACTGCCACCCAGTCGCCCACGGCGTGACGCCCGACACCTGCCCCGACCGCCGTGACCTCGCCCACGATCTCGTGGCCGGGAACGCACGGGTAGGCGGTGTTGCGCCAGTCGTTGCGTGCCTGGTGCAGGTCCGAGTGGCAAACGCCGCAGTAGCGAATCGCGATGCGAACGTCGTCCTCGCGCAGCGTCCGCCGCGTGAAGCTGTAGGGCTGCAGCGGGCTCGTGGCGTCGCTGGCGGCGTAACCGTGGCAGGTCGTGGAATCGAGGCTGTCCGTGCTCATGCGGCCGGAGTATACCGGCCAGGCGACACCATCCGGTCAACACGGCAGGAGTAGCGATTCGAGCTCGGTCCCCGGCGTCACGTCGCCATCCGCCAGCCAGTCCCGGTGGTCGTAGGCGCGCACCGACAGCAGTCGTCGTCGCTGTTGCTCAGGCACCTGATTGTGCGCGATGCGCGTGGCCGCCGCGCCGCGCCGCACGAAGATCGGGCCGGAGGAAGCATAGGGGCCGCCAGCCGGCTGGTGTGCGTGCGTCAGCAACAGGACGCGCTCGCCAGGAAGCGCGCCCTCCAGCGTCACGCGGCACGGGTATGCGTGCGGAGCGTCGGCGACCATCGGCGTGACGCCGACGCCGCGCAGCGCGTCATCGTCCATCGTGAGCAGCGACGTGAAGTTCTCGATCGGCAGGCCGGTATGAAATACATGGTGGTCTCCTCGCATCGGGTGGCGGCGAGGATGGCGCCGGCCGCGCCGGGCCGCGATCCGGAACCTGCTCTCGAATCCGGCCGTCCGTGCGATCGGCGCCGACGGGGCGAACCGCGGCGCTTTGACGCAATCGCCTGTGCGAAACTCACGTTTCCCCGGAAACGTGAGTAGCTGCCTTGCGACCCGTTCTCAAGTTCCTGGCCTTCGTCGGTGCGGCGGTCGTGCTGCTACTGGTCGGCGGAATCATCGCGACCTGGGCGCCCGACCGACCGGTGGATGAACTGAAGGCCGAGTGGGCCCCTGCCCCGTCGCGGTTCCTCGACATGGCCGGCATGCAGGTGCACCTGCGCGACGAGGGCGTACGGGACGATCCCGCGCCGATCGGCTGTTGCACGGCACTTCCTCGTCGTTGCACACCTGGGACGGCTGGGTGGCGGCGCTCGCGGGCGAGCGGCGTGTCATCCGCGTCGACCTGCCGGGATTCGGTCTCACCGGTCCCACGCCAGATGGCGACTATACGATCGCGAACTATGTGCGCTTCATGGGCGAATTGCTCGACCGTCTCGGCATCGAGCACTGCGTGCTGGCGGGCAACTCGTTCGGCGGGCAGGTCGCCTGGGAGACCGCTCTGGCACTGTCACCGTCGCGGGTCGTGAAGCTGGTGCTCGTCGACGCGGCGGGTTATCCGCTCGAGCCCGAATCCATGCCGGTGGCCTTCCACGTTGCACGGATTCCCGTGCTGCGCGACCTCATGCAGGTGACGCTGCCGCGCGCCATGGTCGAGTCGAGCCTGCGCAACGTGTACGGCGATCCGTCGCGGGTCACGCCGGCGCTGGTCGATCGGTACTACGACATCACGACACGCGCGGGCAACCGCGAGGCACTGGCCCAGCGGTTCCTGCAGGCGCCGCACGGACCCGGCCACGAACGCATCCGCGAGCTGCGTGTGCCGACCCTGGTCCTCTGGGGGGAACTCGATCGCCTGATCCCGCCGAGCCACGCCGAGCGCTTTCATCGCGACATCGCTGGCAGTCGGCTCGTCGTCCTCCCGGGCCTCGGGCACACGCCGCATGAGGAAGACCCCGCCGCGAGCGTCGCCGCCGTGCAGCGATTCCTGGCCGAAACCTAGCGCCTCCTGCCGCCGAGCAACAGCAGGGCGCTGCCAATCACGATGGCGCCCACGCCGGCCCACACCGGCACGTTGACCCGTTCCTTCTCCTTCAACGAGAACTCGAGCGGGCCGATCTTGGTCTCGTGGGTTTCCTTCGTGTAGCTGAAGCTGCCGTACACCAGCCCCAGCAAGCCTGCCGCGATGAGCAGGATGGCTACGATCTTCGTTGCGTTCACTGCGGGTCCTCGGTCGTAACGCTCGCCGGATGGTCGCGCATCGTCGCGGCTTCGGCAATCAGCGTCCGAGCAGGATGCGCCGTCGCTCGAGGCTCGCCGCTGGCCAGTGTTCCCTGGCGCTGTAGTACTCGGGCACGGCCGGCACGCCGGGCAGCAGCACTACCCAGGGTTGCTTCGATGCCGTGAAGATGTGAATGTCGGGCGGCAGGCGATCGGCCTCGTCCAGCGTGCCGACGCGCACGAAGCGGATCGCCTCCCCCGCCCCCGCGTAGTTGCTCCACAGGGCGATCCAGCATTGCGGGCACCGCGCGATCCGCTGTCCCTTGCCGCTGTTCGACGGCGTGTCGACGACCATCGGCTCGCCTTGCAGCAGCGCCACGCGATCGGCCTCGATCAGCGCGTTCAACGCGAAGGAGGCGCCGCTCTCCCGTTGGCACCAGCGGCAATGGCAGCAGTGGACGAACAGCGGCCGGCCCGTCATCCGGTAGCGCACGCCCCGGCAGTCGCAACCGCCCTCGAGCGGGGAATCCCCCGCGCCGGTCATCGCGTCGTTCATGCGCTGCCCAGTCCGTTCCGCAAGAGTTGCGACGGCAGGTTTATACACCCTGCGGACTGCGGAAGTCCGCAAGCCGCGGCACGCGGCGCTGCGGTAAATTGATCCTGTCCAGCCGAAGGAGTCTCTTCATGCCCCTCGTTTCGATGCGCCAGTTGCTCGACCACGCTGCCGAGAACGGCTACGGACTGCCGGCGTTCAACGTCAACAACCTCGAGCAGGTGCGCGCCATCATGGAGGCGGCCGACGAGCTCGACAGCCCGGTCATCATGCAGGGCTCGGCGGGCGCCCGGAAATACGCCGGCGAGGCTTTCCTGCGCCACCTGATCCAGGCCGCGATCGAGGCCTATCCACACATCCCTGTCGTCATGCACCAGGACCACGGCCAGTCGCCGGCGGTGTGCATGAGCGCCATCCGCTCCGGCTTCTCGAGCGTCATGATGGACGGCTCGCTGATGGAGGACGGCAAGTCGCCCTCCTCCTACGAGTACAACGTCGAGACCTCGCGCAAGGTGGTGGAGTTTTCGCACGCGATCGGCGTGACGGTCGAGGCGGAGCTCGGCGTGCTCGGCTCGCTCGAGACCATGCGCGGCGACAAGGAGGACGGGCATGGCGCCGAGGGCACGATGACCCGCGAACAGTTGCTCACCGATCCGGACCAGGCGGCGGACTTCGTGCAGAACACGCAGTGCGACGCCCTCGCCATCGCCATCGGCACGTCGCACGGCGCGTACAAGTTCACGCGCAAGCCCACCGGCGACATCCTGGCGATCGAGCGCATCAAGGAGATTCACGCCCGCATCCCGAACACTCACCTCGTCATGCACGGCTCCTCCAGCGTTCCGCAGGAGTGGCTCGATGTCATCCGGCAGCACGGCGGCCAGATGAAGGAGACCTACGGCGTGCCGGTCGAGGAGATCGTCACCGGCATCAGGCACGGCGTGCGCAAGGTGAACATCGACACCGACATCCGCCTCGCGATGACGGGCGCGATGCGCAGGCACATGGCGGAGAAGCCCTCCGAGTTCGACCCGCGCAAGTTCCTCGCCGATGCGCAGAAGGCGGCGAAGGGCATCTGCAAGCTGCGCTACGAGGCCTTCGGCTGCGCGGGGCAGGCCTCGAAGATCAAGCCGCTGACGCTCGAGACGATGGCGGAGCGCTACCGGACGGGCGAACTGAACCAGGTCGTGCGGCAGCGGCTATAAATAACATCAAATGTCAACAACAAAGCACTGATTATAAAGATGATCAAATTGTCAAAGACGCTGCGCATGGAACTATCTCCACGGCCTCGGGGTCGATAGGCTAGGTCACGACCTCGAGGAGGACAGGCATGGACAAGTCGATGGTCAAGGGGCTCATCATCGGCGGCATCGCAGCCACCGCAGTCGGCGCAGTGGCGGGCTACCGGGTCATTGATGCCCGCTCGGACTACGCGCAGGTGCTCTCCGTCGAGCCGGTGATGAAGGCGGTGAGCACTCCACGGCAGGTGTGCGAGGACGTGGTCGTCACGCACCAGGCGCCGGTCAAGGATCCGAAGCGCGTCACGGGCGCCGTGGCGGGTGCCGTGATCGGTGGCGTCCTCGGCAACCAGATCGGCGACGGCGACGGCCAGAAGGTCGCGACCGTTGCCGGTGCGGCGGCCGGCGGCTATGCCGGCAGCAAGATCCAGAAACGCATGCAGGAAGGCAACACCTACCAGGCGACCGAGCAACGCTGTCGAACGGTGTACGACACGACCGAGTCGCAGGATGGTTACGAGGTGCGTTACAAGCTCGGCGACGAGGAAGGCACGGTGCGCATGGACCACGACCCGGGCAAGCGCATCCCGGTCGAGGATGGCGAACTGGTGCTGTCGAAATCGGGCGATAACAAGGCCTGACGGCGCAGGCTCGCGGGAATATCAGCCGCCTCGTTGAAATTCCTCCGCGGCGGCGTATATTCCAATCGTAGCCTGATGATTCGGTGGGAATTTTACAGGCTGGCCGGCGGGAATTTTACATTATATTTCCGGCGCAGGTTCCTGAAAAACAAGGAAAGATTGGAACCACGCCGATGGCGGGGTGAGCGAATGTCATCGAACTGGGAGCATTTCCTGCGTGCCGCGGCCATCCTGGTCGGGCCCGGCCCCGTCAAGCAGCGTCTGGCGGATGCCTACCTTCGTCACCTGCGCGAGATCGATGCGCGCGCCCTGCCCGCCGAAGTGCTGCCGTGCTTCGAGGAATTCTCGGCAGCCATGCACAGCGCGCAGGCCACCGGCGGCTTGAATGCCGTCGAGGTCGCGGTACGCAAGATGTCCGAGCAGGAAGCGGGAAGACACGCCGCCGAGGTGCTCGAGATGCTCGTCGCGATGTCGGGCGGCGAAAGCCGCGAGGCGGCCGCCGCGCAGCGTCAGCTGCGCGTGGTCGGCAGCGAGGACGGCGACGAAGACCTGCCGGCATTCCTCAATCGAGCTTGAACTCGATCGTGTCGAAGCGCGTCGTTTCCTCGTGACGCGCCTGGCGCTTGATGGCGTCCACCAGCTGCCGCTTGTCCCACGGCACGACCTCGTCGCCTAGCTCGAGCACCGCGGGCGCGATGGTCTCGTGCGTGCCGAAGGGCTCGAGCACGATCACCGGCTTGTCGAAAGCCTTGGCGCAGTGCATCTGGAACTCCACCCAGTCGGTGTGCTTGCGGTAGAGCTGCGAGGGCAGCACGACCGCCTCGGCGTCGCCGATCTGCTTGCGCAGGTCGTTGCGCATCGCCTCCTTGTCGCCCTGCGGCCGGTTCTCGGGCGTGCTGGTGTTGCGGTAGAAGAAGTTGTCCACGCTCTCGAGGTACTCGAAAATGCGATGGTAGTCGTCGTCCTTCTTCCATACGTGACAGACGAACAACCGGATCGGGTTCTTCTGCGATACGCTGCTCACGGCGTCTCCTGTACCGAACCAAAAGGCCCTGCCCCGGCCCGTAGTGTAGCCTAGCTGTAATATTGCGATCGAATGCGCTTCCTGCTCTATAACATCCGCTACGCGACGGGCACCGGCGCCGCGTTCCACCTGCCGGTGCCGGGCGCCGGGTACCTCCGCAGCAACCCGCGCGTCCTGCAGGACATCACCCGCTTCATCAAGGGAGCCGACCCGGACATCGTCGGGCTGGTCGAGGTCGACACCGGCTCGATCCGCACCGGGCGGGTGAACCAGGCCGCGGTGATCGCCGAGTCGCTCGGTCACTACTCCATCTACCAGTGCAAGTACGGCACGGGTTCCTTCAACACGCTGGTGCCGATCGTCAACAAGCAGGGCAACGCGTTCCTGGCCGCGCCACGCGTCGAGGGCGAGCGCTTCCACTACTTCGACACCGGCATCAAGCGCCTGATCATCGAACTCGAGCTCGACGACCTGTGCGTGTTCCTGGTGCACCTGTCGCTCAAGTTCCGCCACCGCCACGTGCAGCTGCGCTACCTCTTCGAGCTGGTGAAGCGTTCCCCGAAGCCGGTGATCGTCGCGGGTGATTTCAACACTTTCTGGGGCGAGCACGAGATCGCGCTCTTCATGGAGGCGAGCGGATTGCGGAGCGCCAACCGCGAGCGCCTGCCCTCCTACCCGGCGCGCCGCCCGCGCATGGAACTCGACTTCATCCTGCACTCGCGCGGCATCGAGATCGAATCGTTCGAGGTCCCGGGCGTCACCTACTCCGACCATCGCCCACTGATCTGCGACTTCCGCTTGACCGGCGAGAAGCGCGTCGCCGCCTGACCGGCCGGCGAGGAGACCACATGACGACATCAAGCGAGACGGGCGGCCAGCAGTGGTCGCTCGCGACGGACGACGAGCGCATCGCGTGGCTCACGCTCGACAAGCCGGGCGCCGGCGCCAACTCGCTCGGGCGCGAGACCATGGAGCAGCTCGACGCGCTGCTCGGCGAGATCGAGAGGCTCGCCCCGCGCGGCCTCGTGGTCACCTCCGGGAAGGCGGGGTTCGTCGCGGGGGCCGACATCACCGAGTTCGCCTCGGTGCGTTCGCCAGAGGAGGCTGTGCCGTTCATACGCGCGGCCCACGCGATCCTCGCGCGCCTCGAGCGACTGCCCTTCCCCACCGTCGCCGCGATCAACGGCTACTGCCTCGGTGGCGGCCTCGAACTCGCACTCGCCTGCCGCTACCGTGTCTGCGTGGACGACCCGAAGGCCACGCTCGGCCTGCCGGAAGTGATGCTCGGCATCCACCCGGGTTTCGGCGGCACGGTGCGCACCGTGCGCCTGCTAGGCGTGACGGCGGCGATGGACATGATGCTCACCGGCCGCAACCACCGGCCGGACAAGGCGGCGAAGCTCGGCCTCGTCGACCGCGTCGTGCCGGCCGAGCGGCTGCGGGACGCCGCGAGACAGATGGTCCTGCACCCCATGCCGCCCCGCAGCGCAGCTCTCGCCCAGCGACTGCTGTCGCTGGCGCCCGTGCGCCCGTTCATCGCGCCGAAGATCGAGCAGCAGGTGGCGAAGCGTGCGAAGCGGGCCCACTACCCGGCGCCCTACGCCGTCGTCGACCTGTGGCGTCGCCACGGCGCCAATCCGCGGACCGCCTACGAGGCCGAGGCGCAATCCGTCGCGCGCCTGGTGTGCAGCCCGACCTCGCGCAACCTCGTGCGCGTCTTTTTCCTGCAGGAACGCATGAAGGCACTGGGCGGGCGGGAGATCCCCCGGGGCGGGCACGTGCACGTCGTGGGCGCGGGCGTGATGGGCGGCGATATCGCCGCGTGGTGCGCGCTGCGCGGGTTCACGGTCACGCTGCAGGATCGTGCCGAGGAGTTCGTGCAGCCTGCGCTCGAGCGGGCCCGGGCCTTCTTCGCGAAACGCCAGCGCGTCCCCGGCAAGGCCGACGAGGCGATGGCGCGCCTCGCGGGCGACGTGGCGGGGGACGGCGTGGAGCGTGCGGACGTGGTCATCGAGGCGATATTCGAGGATGCCGGCGCCAAGCGCGAACTGTATGCACGCCTCGAGCCGCGCATGCGGCCCGAAGCGATTCTGGCCACCAATACCTCGAGCATCATGCTGGAGGACCTCGCGTCCGGACTCGCCGATCCCGGCCGGCTCGTCGGCCTGCATTTCTTCAACCCGGTGGCGCAGATGCCGCTGGTGGAAGTTGTCGAGTCGGCCCACACCCGGCCGGAGACTCGCGCCGCCGCCCTCGCCTTCGCCCGCGCCGTGGACAAGCTGCCGCTGCCTTGCCGCAGTGCCCCCGGCTTCCTCGTGAACCGCATCCTGATGCCCTACCTGACCGAGGCCATGCTGGCCGCACGGGAAGGCGTGCCGCTGCCGGTCATCGACCGGGTCGCGACCGACTTCGGCATGCCGATGGGTCCGATCGAGCTCGCCGACACCGTGGGGCTCGACGTGTGCCTGCACGTCGGCCGCATCCTCGCGCAGGCCTTCGGCCGCCCGGCGCCGGAAGCGGTTGCCGATCTCGTCACGGCCGGCAAGCTCGGTCGCAAGTCGGGCGCGGGACTCTACGAGTGGCAGGACGGCAAGGCGGTCAAGCCGGCCGCGGCCGGCACGGCGCCGGCCGACCTCGAGGATCGCCTGATGCTGCCGATGGTCAACGAGGCGGTCGCCATCCTGCGCGAAGGCGTGGTCGCGGACCCGGACCTCGTCGATGCCGGCGTGATCTTCGGCTCGGGGTTCGCGCCGTTCCGCGGCGGACCGCTGCGCTATGCGAGCGAGCGCGGCACCGGGATCATGCTCGCCCGCTTGCGCGAGCTCGAGGCCCGCCACGGTGCGCGCTTCCGGCCGGACGCGGGCTGGGACGCATTGACGCGCGGTACGCTGTGATACCATCGCGGACCTTTGAAAACGCATCCCCATGAGTGAGCCCGCGCCCCTCGAATTGAGCCTGTTGCGCGCCTTCTCGCCGCTCGACGGCCTGAAGGGCGAGAACCTGCGTGCGCTCTCGCGCAAGACCACGCTGCGCGACATGGCGCAGGGTCGCCTGCTGTTCAAGGAAGGCGACACGGACAAGCGCACCTATTACCTGGTGTCGGGAACGGTGGAGCTGCTCACGGGCGGGCGCATCGTCGGCACCGTCGTCGCCGGCAGCCCGGATGCGCGCCATCCGATCGCGCCGGTGCTGCCGCGCCGCTGCTCGGCACGCGTGGCCTCCGACCGCATCGAGTACCTGTCGATCGACAGCGACCTGCTCGACGTGCTGCTCACCTGGGACCAGACCGGCACCTACGAGGTCGGCGAGCTCAAGGCCGGCGGCGCCTCGGGCGACGACTGGATGACGCTGCTGCTGCAGAGCCGGGCCTTCCACAAGATCCCGCCGGCCAACCTGCAGGCCGTGTTCATCCGCATGCAGCGCGTCAACTACGCGGCCGGCGACACGGTCATCCGGCAGGGTGACGAGGGCGACTTCTTCTACGCCATCGTGAGCGGTCGCTGCGTCGTCACGCGCGAGACCCCGCTCAATCGCGATGGCATCAAGCTCGCCGAGCTCGGCATGGGCGACACCTTCGGCGAGGAAGCCCTGATCTCGGGCGCACGCCGCAACGCCACCGTCACGATGCAGTCCGACGGCGTGCTGATGCGCCTCGGCAAGGACGATTTCAACACGCTGCTGAACGAGCCGATGCTGCACTGGGTGGATTTCGACGTCGCGAGCGGCATCGTCGCTGCCGGCGGCCGCTGGCTCGACGTACGGCTGCCGAGCGAGTTCGAGCACTGCCACTTCGAGGGCGCGTTGAACGTGCCGCTCTACTTCGTGCGGCTCAAGCTCAAGACACTCGATCCCGGCGTCCCCTACGTCGTGTGCTGCGACAACGGGCGGCGCAGCTCGGCCGCCGCCTACATCCTGAGCGAACGGGGGCTCGATGCCTCGGTGCTGCAGGGTGGCATCGCCGCGACGGACCTCGCCGAGGCGCTGATCAGCACGCCGGCGGGCGGCAGCAAGTAGTCCGGAGGCCGGCCGGCCGGCGGGCGATCACATCGTGTGGGTAGCCTTGTCGCCGCCCAGGGCGCCGGCCAGGTAGGACTCGATCTTGCGCTGGGTGTTGCCGCGATCCTGCTCGCTGAACTGCACGCCGATGCCGGCCGTGCGCTTGCCCTGCGCGCCCTTCGGCGTCATCCAGATCACGCGCCCCGCCACCGGCAGCTTCTCGTCCTCGCCCATCAGGTTGAGCAGCATGAAGACCTCGTCGCCGAGGCGGTAGTTGCTGCTGGTCGGGATGAACAGCCCGCCGTTCTTCACGAACGGCATGTAGGCAAGGTAGAGCGCGCTCTTGTCCTTGATGGTGAGCGTCAGGAGACCAGGCTTGTTCGGCTGCCGTGCTACGGCCATCACACCACTCCTCTGCGCCCGACGGCGGCGGTGAACTCGACGAGGAACGCCTCCATCACCAGCTGCGCCGCGGCGGGCCCTTCCAGGAGCCGCCGGGCCTCTCGCAGCCGATCCACCATGCGGAACGCGGCGCTTATGTTCACTTCCGCAGCGACCCTTTGCAACAACGGGCCACCCGGAACCGTGAGGCGCGTCGCATGCCGCAACGTGCGGCGGGCGAGCGCCCGTGCGAACCACGCCTCCAGCCAGTCGAGCCGGACCGGCAAGCCCTCCCCCAGCATCTGCTCGGCGCAGCGCGTGACCTCCATCCGCCCGGCGCACAGGTCGTCGAGCAGGCGGGTCATCTGGGCCTCGAGTGCCTCGAAGTGCGGTGCAATCTCGAGCGCCCTGAGCGGCGCGCCGCCGGCAATCTCGAGCAGCCCGTCCGGCGCCGGGTGGCCGAGTTGCCGTGCAAGCCACGCGAGGGCGTCCTCGGCCGTGGGCCGCGCGATCTCGACGCGCTGGCAGCGGCTGCGCAGCGTCGGCGCGAGCACCGACGGCCGCGCGGTCACGAGCAGAAGCAGCGTGCGCGGCGCAGGCTCCTCGAGCGTCTTGAGCAGCGCGTTCTGTGCGTTCATGGTCATCGCCTGGGCGGGTGCGACGACCGCGATCCGATGGCCGTGGCGCATGGCGGTCATGCCGAGCTGGTCGCAGGCCTCCCGGACCTGGTCCACCGAGATCGACTTCTTTTCCTCGAGTGGGCGCAGCCGGTACAGGTCGGGATGCGAACCCGCGCGGCTGAGAGCGCATTCGGCGCACTCGCCGCAGGCCACGAGCGCTGCTCCGCGATTCGGGCAGAGCAGCGCGGCCGCGAGCGCACCGGCGAAAATCTCCTTGCCCACGCCGCGCGGCCCGTGCAGCAGGATCGCGTGGGGCAGGCGCTCACCCTGCATGGCGGATGCGATCCGTTCGCGGCCGTGGGCGTGCCACGGCAGCATCACCGGGAGCTGCGGTGCCGGCACCGGTGGCTCGTCCTTCATCACGAGGCCTGCAGCAGTTCAGCGAGGCTGGCGCGGATGGCGCGCTCGACCTCGTCCACCGTCCCGGCGGCATCCACGACCCGGAATCGCCGTGGTTCCCCGGCTGCACGCTCGAGGTAGGCCGAACGCACGCGCTCGAAGAACTCGCGGCGTTCCGATTCAAACCGATCCGGGCCTTCCTCGCCGTTGCGGACGTGTGCCCGTCCGAGTCCGGTGGCGACCGGCGCGTCGAGCAGGACGGTGAGGTCCGGTGACAGGTCGGGATGGACGATGCGCACCAGCGCGTCGATGTCCTGCCGCGGCACGCCACGACCGCCGCCCTGGTAGGCGTAGGTGGCGTCGGTGAAGCGATCGCACAGCACCCAGGCACCGCGCTGCATCGCCGGCCGCACCAGGTTGGCGAGGTGCGTGGCGCGTGCCGCGAACATCAGCAGCAGCTCGCAGGACTCGGGCATCGGCTCCTCGTCGCGGTCGAGCAATACGTGTCGCAGGCGCTCTGCGCGCGGCGTGCCGCCGGGCTCGCGTGTGCGCACGACCTCGACGCCCTGCTGCTGCAACCAGGCGGCCACGCGGGCGAGCTGCGTGGTCTTGCCCACGCCCTCCCCGCCCTCGAAGGTGATGAATCGTCCGCGCATTCAGTGCTCTTCAGTTCCGTCGTCGATACCGCACCAGGTACTCCTTCACGGCCGCTTCGTGCTGCGCCAGCGTGCGCGAGAACGCATGGCTCCCGTCCGGCAGTCCCGTCGCGACGAAATAGAGTTCGCCTCGCTCGTCCGGTCGCACTGCCGCGCGCAATGCGGCGCTGCCCGGCAGCGCGATGGGTGTCGGCGGCAGCCCGGCGCGCGTGTACGTATTGTACGGCCCGTCGCGCTCGAGGTCGGAGCGTCGCAGGTTGCCGTCGAAGGCATCGCCGAGGCCGTAGATCACGGTCGGGTCGGTCTGCAGGCGCATGCCGATGCGCAGGCGCTCGGTGAAGACGCCGGCGATCCGCGGCCGCTCGGAGGCGAGCGCGGTCTCCTTCTCGACGATCGACGCGAGGATCAGCGCCTCGTAGGGCGTGTCGAAGGGCAGGTCGTCGGCACGGTCCTGCCAGGCCGCGTCGAGTTCCAGGCGCATCCGCTCGCGGGCCTGGCGCAGGATCTCGAGGTCCGTGGTGCCCTTGCCGAACAGGTAGGTGTCGGGGAAGAACAGTCCCTCGGGTGCCTGGTCCGGCTCGCCGAGCGCGCGCATCACCGCCTCGTCGCCCTGCCCCGCCAGCGACTGCGCGAGGTGCGGCTCCTTCGCCAGTGCCGCGCGCAGCTCGCGATAGGTCGAGCCCTCCACGAAGGTGACGGAGTGCTGCACGACCTTGCCCGACTCGAACAGCAGCAGCAGGCCCGCGGGCGTGGTGCCCGGCGCGACCGCATATTCTCCCGCCCGGATGCGGCCGTCGGCGCCCGTGAACCGCGCGTAGGCGCCGAGCCAGCGCGGGTGCTCGAGTACGCCACGTGCCGCGAGCTCGCGCGCCGTCACCGCGAGTGGTTGACCGCGCGGGATCTCTACCTGCAGCGGCTGCTCGCCGATCGCCAGCGGTCGTTGGAGCCAGCGGTCGAACATGATCCAGGCGCCCGCGGCGGCGAGGATCGCGAGCGCCGCGAGCAGCGCCGCGATGCGGGCCAGCCTCACTCGTCGAGCCTCGCGAGGTGCTCGGCGAGCGCACGCGTGATGTCACCCTCCGGCCAGCGTCCGACGCCGAGCACTTCGCCCACCGGCCGGATGCCGCTGACGGCGTTGGTGATGAACACCTCCTCGGCCTCGGCGAGCACCTCCGGTTGCAGGTCCTCGACGGAATGCGGCACGTGCAGCTCGCGCGCGGCCTCGAGCACCAGCCCGCGCATGACGCCGGCCACGCCGCAGTCGCGGATCTCGGGCGTGTGGAGGTGCCCGCCCCGCACCACGAAGACGTTCGCGGCGGTGGCGCAGACGAGCCGACCATCCATCGCGAGCATCAGGCCCTCGTCGACCTGCGGGTCGTCCCATTCCGCGCAGGCCAGGACCTGCTCGAGCCGGTTCAGGTGCTTGATGCCCGCCAGCGCCGGGTTCATGCCGAGGCGCGTCGTGCAGACCCGCACCGTGAGCGGCGTGCGGTCATAGCGCGCCTTCGCCGCCGCCGAGATCACGATGCGCGATACGGTCGGCTCCGCGGGCGGCCGATAGCTGCGCGGTCCCGGTCCCCGCGTGATCACGAGCTTGACGGTGGCTCCGCCCAGCCCCTCGAGCGCGCGGCTGAAATCCTGCTCGAGCAGGCTCGTGGCCGGCATCGGGATGCCGAGACGGCGGCAGCCGTCCTCGAGGCGCGCGAGATGCCGGTCGAGGTGGCGGATGCGGCCGTCCACCGCCGCCATGGTCTCGAAGAGCCCGTCGCCGTACTGCAGCCCGCGATCGTCGGCCGCCACGCCCATCCCCTCGGCCCCGTTCACCAATCGTCGCCCGATCATGTGCGTCCCTCCAGTGCGCGCAGCATTCCCTGCGCCTTGGCCCGTGTCTCGGCCAGTTCGGCCGCGGGTCGTGAATCGGCGACGATACCGGCGCCGGTGCGAAACGTGATGCGATCAGCGCCGACCGTGAGCGTGCGGATCAGGATGTTCAGGTCCAGTGTGCCGTCGAGGCCGAGGTAACCCATGGATCCGGTATACGCTTCCCGCGGCTCGGCTTCGAACCCGGCCAGCAGCTGCATGCATCGTACCTTGGGGCAGCCGGTGATCGTGCCGCCCGGGAACACCGCGGCGATGGCCCGTCCCGGCGTGACGTCCGGCCGCAGTTCCCCACGCAGGTTCGAGACGATGTGATGCACGGTCGCGTAGCTCTCGATGGTCATGAACTCGTCGACGCGCACGGTGCCGCCGCGGCAGATGCGCCCGAGGTCATTGCGTTCGAGGTCCACCAGCATGACGTGCTCGGCGCGCTCCTTTTCGTTCAGTCGCAGTTCCGTGCGCAGCACCTCGTCGGCATCCGACGTGGCGCCGCGCGGTCGCGTGCCGGCGATCGGGCGCGTGCTCGCCACTCCCTCGACGATGTTGAGCAGCCGCTCCGGGGACGAGCTCAGCACCGCGAAGCCGTCCATCTGCGCCAGGCCGGCGAAAGGCGCCGGATTGGCGCTGCGCAGCCGGCGGTACAGTCCCGCGACCGAGGTGCCCGCGGGCATCGCTGCGTGCCAGGCACGCGACAGGTTGACCTGGTAGACGTTGCCGCGGCCGATCGCCTCGAGCGCACGCTCCACGCCGGCGAGAAACGTCGCCGGCGGCTCCTCCTCGACGGCGATCGGCTGCGGCAGCGGCGCCGGCGAGGCGACCGCGCCGAGCCGCGCGAAGTCCTCGGCCACCTGTCGCTGCAGCTCCTCGCTCCGATCGTCCTCGGCATTGAAGCTCAGGCCGCCCGTGGCACGATCACGTACGACTGCACCGTGCATGCGCCACGCCACGGCGCGCGGCGTGGCGGGCGCCCTGAGCCGCAACGTCGGCTCGATCTCGTCGGCGAGTTCATAGCCGAGGTACAGGAACCAGCCGCCGCCGAACGGACGGGCGCCGCCGCGTGGACCTCGCCGGCCCTCGACCTGCCACCAGTCGTCGAGCGCGTCGAGGAAGCGGCCGGTCGCGGAAGTCGCATGGCCGGCCAGTCGTCCATTCGCCTCACGCACCAACTGTTCGCCGGGGAACGCCAGCAACAGGTCGTGACTGCCGAGCGGTTCACGCTCCCCCATGCTCTCGAGCAGCACGGGATAGCGATCCGGGAATCGCTCGTGGAGCGCGAGCAGGGCGTCCGCGGGCAGGATGGCGGCCTCCCTCCCGCCCGGCGTCACTGCAGCGCGCGGAAGACGAGGCTGCCGTTGGTGCCGCCGAAGCCGAACGAGTTCGACAGCACCACGCGCAACTCGGCCTCGCGCGCGGATCCCGGGACGTAGTCGAGGTCGCAGGCGGGGTCGGGGTTCTCGAGGTTGATCGTCGGCGGCAGGACGCCGTCGCGCATTGCGAGGATGCTGAAGATCGCCTCGACCACGCCCGCCGCGCCGAGCAGGTGCCCGGTCATGGACTTCGTGGAGCTCACCGCCAGCCGGTACGCGTGATCGCCGAAGGCGCGCTTGATCGCGATCGTCTCGGCGCGGTCGCCGAGCTCGGTCGAGGTGGCGTGGGCGTTGATGTACTGCACGTCGGACGGAGACACGCCCGCGTCGCGCACGGCGTTCACCATCGCGAGCATGGCGCCCTCGCCGTCCTCCGGCGGGGCCGTGATGTGGTGCGCGTCACCGCTCATGCCGAACCCGGCGACTTCAGCGTAGATGTGCGCACCGCGTGCTCGCGCGTGCTCGTATTCCTCGACCACCACGGCGCCGGCGCCCTCCGCCATCACGAATCCGTCGCGGTCCCGATCCCAGGGCCGGCTCGCGCGCTCCGGCGCGTCATTGCGCAGCGACAGCGCCTTGGCCTGGCCGAAGCTGCCGAGGCCGAGCGGCGTGAACGCCATCTCCGCGCCACCCGCGATCATCACGTCGGCGTCGCCGTACTGGATGGTGCGGGTCGCGATGCCGATCGCGTGCGTCGAGGTCGTGCAGGCGGTGACGAGCGCGAGATTGGGGCCCTTGATCCCGTAGTGGATCGAGACCTGGCCCGCCGCCGCGTTGATGATGCTGCCGGGGATGAAGAACGGGGAGATCTTGCGCGGCGATTTCGCCTCGAGCCACTTGGCCGTGTTCTCCTCGATCGTGTGCAGGCCGCCGATGCCAGCACCCATCACCACGCCGATGCGCGCGGCGCTGGACTCGGTCACTTCGATGCCGGATTCACGGACCGCCTGCACGGCGGCCGCGAAGCCGAAGGCCACGAACGGGTCGAAGCGGCGGACGTCCTTGGCGGGCAGGTAGTCCTCGGCATTGAAGCCGACCACCTCGCCGCCGATGCGGCACGGAAACGCGCTGACGTTGAGCCGCGTGAGGGGACGGATGCCGCTGCGGCCGTTGCAGATGCCGTCCCAGGCGCTTGCCACGGTGCTGCCGAGCGGGGAAACGATGCCAAGTCCGGTGACGACGACCCTGCGCTTCGTCAAGCTCTGTCCCCCTGCCCGGGCGGTCCCGGGATTGCCCCGCAGCCGCCTTCCGTGGCGGTGCGGACGCGTCGCGGCTCAGGCCTGGCTGCGACGCTCGTTGATGTAGTCGATCGCCTGCTGGACGGTGGTGATCTTCTCGGCATCCTCGTCAGGGATTTCGGTCTCGAACTCCTCTTCGAGAGCCATCACCAGCTCGACGGTGTCGAGCGAATCGGCGCCAAGGTCGTCGACGAACGACGAGTCATTGGTGACTTCTTCTTCCTTGACCCCCAGCTGCTCGGCGACGATCGCCTTCACCCGCTGTTCGATGCTGCTCATTGTCTTTGGAGTCCTCTGTGGAAAACGGTCCCGCCGGTGAGCCCCCCACGGGGGCGCCCGGCATGGGCGGCGTATTCTAAGTTAAGGGCCGGATGGGGTCCAATTAGGCGAAAAACGCAGTCATATCATGTACATACCGCCATTGACGTGGAGCGTCTCGCCGGTGATGTAGCCCGCCAGGGGCGAGGCAAGGAAGGCCACGGCGTGCGCGATGTCGTCCGTGGAGCCCAACCGCCCGAGCGGCACCTGGCCGAGCAGCGCCTTGCGCTGCTCCTCGCCGAGCACCTCGGTCATGTCGGTCGCGATGAAGCCCGGGGCCACGACATTTACCGTAATCCCGCGCGATCCGACCTCGCGCGCGAGGCTCTTCGAGAAGCCGATCATGCCCGCCTTGGCCGCCGCGTAATTGCACTGACCGGCATTGCCCATCACGCCCACGACCGAGGCGATGTTGACGATGCGCCCGCGCCGCGCCTTCATCATTCCCCGCATCACCGCCTTGCAGGTGCGGTAGATCGCAGACAGATCGGTGTCGATGACCGCCTGCCAGTCCTCGGCGCCCATGCGCATCAGCAGGCCGTCGCGAGTGATGCCGGCGTTGTTGACCAGGATTGAGGGGGTTCCCTCCGCGGCCTCGATCTCCTTGAAGCATTTATCGACCGCCTCGCCCGAGGCGACGTTGAGGACCACGCCGCGGCCGGCGATCCCCGCCTCCGCCAGCGCATCGATGATCGACTGCGCGCCGGGCGCGGTCGTGGCCGTGCCGACGACGCGCGCACCGCGACGGCCGAGCTCGAGCGCGATCGCGCGCCCGATGCCGCGCGAGGCTCCCGTGACCAGCGCAAATTCATTCTCGAGCATCGGTCTTCTCCTGGCAGGCCGCGAGTGCCGCGGCGAGTGACGGCGGGTCGTCGATGGCCAGCATCGCGAGGTCCGGGCAGCGCTCGATGCGGCGGTTGAGCGAGGTGAGCACCTTGCCTGGCCCGCACTCGACCAGGGCCGTCACGCCGTCCGCGAGCATCGCGCGCACCGTCTCGGCCCAGCGCACGGGCTTGTAGAGCTGCTCCTCGAGCGACCGGCGGATGCCGTCCGGACTCTGGTGGGTCCTGACGTCCACCGTGTAGACCGACGGCACGTTCGGCATGCGCAATTCGACACTTGCCAGCCGTGCCGCGAGCTGCCGCGCGGCGCCGACCATGAGGCGGCTGTGCGAGGGCACGCTCACCGGCAGCGCGACGGCGCGCTTCGCACCCCTGGCCTTCGCCGCCTCGATCGCTCGCGCCACCGCGCCCGCGTGGCCCGCGATCACCACCTGGCCGGGCGAGTTGAAGTTCACCGCCTCGACCACCTCGCCCTGCTCCGCCTCGCGGCAGGCCGCCTCGATCTCACCATCGTCGAGGCCCAGGACCGCCGCCATCGCGCCCTGTCCCAGCGGCACGGCCTGCTGCATGACCTGGCCGCGATAGCGCACGAGGTCGACGGCGGTGCGGAAATCGAGCGCCTCGGAACACACCAGCGCCGTGTACTCGCCGAGGCTGTGGCCGGCCATGGCGACGGGTCGTGGGCCACCGTGCCGGCGCCACGCGCGCCAGGTCGCAACCCCGGCGGCCAGCATCGCGGGCTGGGTGCGCTCGGTCGCCCCGAGGTCCGCCGCGGGTCCCTGCTGGCAGAGCGACCACAGGTCGTAGCCCAGCACCGCGGAGGCCTCGGCGAAAGTCTCCTGCACGACCGGCTCCGCCGCCGCCAGCGCGGCGAGCATCCCGATCGACTGCGAACCCTGGCCCGGAAAGACGAATGCCAGTGACATGCTGGATCCCGTGTGCGACGGCGGCCCCGCCCGGCCGCCGGATTATAGCGATCGGTCCATGTGCCGCCGCCGCAACCGCACGACCGCGCCCGCCACCGCCCCACCTGCGGCGCCGTAGCTGTGGGCCTCGTAGATCACCGGCAGCGACATCGACTCGGCCGTGAACGGCAGCGGCCCGACGCAGTGCTCCCACGCGAGCTTCGCGACGAACAGGGCCGCCACGAGCACGCCGAGCAGGTCCCGCCCGCCCGCGAGCCACGCCACCAGGCCGGCCGCCATGCAACCGTGCAGCACGCCGGAGAACCCGACGTACCACGCGAGGTCGGGCTCGAGCAGCAGGAACCCGAGGTCGATCACGAGTGTCGAAGCGAACAGGATCGCGAGCCACTGCCGCACGGAATAGTCCCGGGCGAACAGGAACCACACCAGCGCGAGGCCGGCGAGGTTCCAGGCGAGGTGCGGGGCATCGGCGTGGACGAGGTGGCCCGTGGCCAGGCGCCAGGCCTGCCCGCCGAGGATGGCCTCACGTTCGTAGCGCAGCGCCTCGATCGCGGACGGTCCCGCGGCGTAGAGCAGCACCGCGAGGCCGGCGATCAGGCCCGGCAGGATCCAGTCCGCGGGACGCAGGTGAAGGAGACGCTCGGGCACGGACGGAGGGCGCACGCTGCAATTTGTTATGATTGACGCACTCTACAGCCAGAGCTTCCCACAAGCGATGAACTCATTTTCCGCCGCGACCGCCGGACGGCGGCAACAGTCCGGTTTCACCCTGATCGAGATCATGGTCGTGGTGGTCATCCTGGGCATCCTGGCCGCGCTGGTGGCCCCGAACGTGATCCGCCGCGTGGACGACGCTCGCGTCACGAAGGCGCGGCAGGACATCCGCGCCTACGAGACGGCGCTCAATCTCTACCGCATGGACAACTTCCGCTACCCCACCACCGAGCAGGGCCTCGAGGCGCTGGTCACGAAGCCCGTGGACCCGAACATCCGCAACTGGAAGGAAGGCGGGTACATCGACGGCCTGAAGAAGGACCCGTGGGGCAACGACTACGCCTACATCGCGCCGGGTTCCCACGGCGACTACGACCTCTACACCCTCGGTGCCGACGGCCAGCCGGGTGGCGAGGGGCCCGATGCCGACATCGGCAACTGGACCATCGAGTAAGCCATTGCGCCCGCAGCGGGCGTCGTCGCGGGCAGCGGGTTTCACGCTGCTCGAGGTGCTGGTGGTGGTCGTCATCATCGGCATCCTCACCAGCATGGCCGTGGTGTCGATCAACGTGCTCGGCGGCGACCACGAGATGGACGAGGAAGCGCGCCGGCTGCAGGCCATCCTCGTGCAGGTCCGCGAGGACGCGATGCTCGAGGGACGCGACGTGGGCCTGCGCATCAACGTCCGCGGCTACGACTTCCTGCGCTACGACAACCGTTACGAGCGCTGGGAACTCGTGGGCGACGACCCTCTGCTGCGCGAACGCACCCTGCCGCCGGGACTCACGGCCGCGCTCTACCTCGAGTCGCGGCAGGTGCAACTCGCCTCCCGCAGCGTGCCGACCGAGCGCACGCCCGCCTCGCCACAGGTCGTCGTGCAGGCCTCCGGCGACCTCGTGCCGTTCGAGGTGCTGCTGCGGCGCGACGGCACCGACGAGGAGCGCTGGATCTCGGGCACCATCGAGGGCGCGATCGAGACGCGGGATGCCGATGAACACGCCGGCCGCTGAGCGCACGCACCGCGGCTTCACCCTGATCGAGGTGCTCGCCGCACTGGTCATCGTCGCGCTCGGCATGCTCGGCGTCATCGAGGCCGTCACCCAGACCGCGCGCAATGGCACTTACCTGCGCGAGAAGACCCTGGCGCACTGGATCGCGATGAACCTGGTCACCGAGCGACGGCTGCTCGGCTCGCCGCCGGAAGTCGGCGTGACTTCCGACGAGCTGGAATACGCGGGACAGCGCTGGCGCTATACCGTGACGGTGACGCAGACGCAGGTCGAGAGCCTGCGTCGCATGGACGTGTCGGTGCGGGCGGCCGAAGCACCCGAAGACAGTGCGCTCGCAACCGTGGCCGGCTTCTACGGCACCGCGATCGGTGCAGCCGGCGGCGGTTCGCTGGACTGGAGCGGCGCCGACACCGCCGGTGGTCCCGCCGGCGATGACGGCGGCGATGATGAGGCGGACGCTGGCGGCGACGGCCCGCCCGCGCCAATTCCCGACCCGTCGCCCGATCCGTCGGAAGAAGACGAGTGAGCGCCCGGCGCAGTCACGGCGGTGAGCGCGGCTTCACGCTGATGGAGCTGCTCGTCTCGATCGCCATATTCTCGATCGTGGGCGCGCTCGCACTGAGCGGCTACACCGAGCTGCAGCGGCAGAGCGAGTATTTCGAGCAGCGCATGGAACGCGTGCGCGCGGTGCAGCGCGCGGTGCAGACGCTCGCGCAGGACCTCGCCCAGGTCGAACCGCGGCCGGTGCGCGAGCCGCTCGGTGACACCCGCCTGCCGGCGCTCGCCGCCGGCGACTCGGTGGAGTACATCATGCAGTTCACGCGCGCGGGCTGGAGCAATACCGCCGGCCTGCCCCGCCCGACGCTGCAGCGCGTGGGCTATCGACTCGACCAGGACGGACTCTGGCGCGACCACTGGGTGGTGCTCGATCGCACGCTCACGCTCGAGCCGACGCGGCGCCTGCTGCTCGGCAAGGTGTTGTCGGTGAGTTTCCGGTTCCTGGATGCCAACCGTGAATGGGTGGACCGCTGGCCCGCGCAGGACGCCGCGACGCCCGGCAATGCCGGCAACGAGCGCGTCCGGCCCGCGGCCATCGAGGTCACGCTCGATCTCGAGGACTGGGGCGAGGTGAAGCGCCTGGTCGAGGTGGCGGGATGAATGCAAGGCGGCAGCGCGGCGTGGCGTTGATCACCGCGGTGCTGATCGTGGCGCTCGCGACCATCCTCGCGGTCAATGTCGGCTTCCGCGGCATGCTCGACCAGCGACGCAGCGCCACGCTGTTCGCGCTCGACCAGGGCTACGAGATCGCGCTCGGGGCCGAGGCCTGGGCGGCGGATTTCCTGCGCCGCGACGCCCAGGAATCGAAGACCGACCATCTGGGCGAGACCTGGGCCAAGCCCCTGCCGCCGCTGCCGATCGAGGACGGCACCGTCGAGGGCCGCCTCGAGGACCAGCAGGGGCGCTTCAACCTGAACAACCTCGCCTTCCACGACGGCACGACGAACCCGGAGGCCGTGAAGCAACTCGAGCGCATCCTTGCGGCGCTGCAGATCGAGCCCGCCTGGGCCAGCACCATGGCGGACTGGATCGACCAGGACACGCAACCCGGATTCCCCGACGGCGCGGAGGACAGCGTCTACACCGGGCAGGATCCCGCGCATCTCGCGGCCAACATGCCGGTGACGCGCGTGAGCGAGCTGATGGTCCTGCCGGGCTTCGGCGCCGAACGCTATGCCAGGTTGCGGCCCTACGTGGCCGCCCTGCCCGTCGGCACCGCGCTCAACGTCTGCACCGCACCCGGCATCGTGCTCGATGCGCTCACCGAGAACACCCGCGAGTTCGGCGTCAATCCCAAGGACCTCGCCGAGCGGCGCAAGGACGCCTGTTTCCCCACGCTCGACGACCTGCGCGGGTCGCTCGGCAACGAGGCCTACGACAAGGTCAAGAACTCGCTCACGGAATCGAGCAGTTACTTCCGCGCCACCGTATGGGTGACTATTGGCACCACCCAGTTCACCCTGTACAGTCTGCTCGCCCGCGGCGGCACCGGCACGGTGCGGCCGCAGTTGCGCAGTTTCGGCAGCGACTGATCGTCCCGAGGACCGATGTCAGAGACCCTGGTGATACGGCTCCGTGCGTCCGAGGAGGCGCCGGCGTCGTGGCTGATCGTGGACGCGAATGGCGCGCGCTCGGGGCAGCTGCAGACCGGCCCGCTGGGCGACGCGCTCGGCGCCGCGCAGGGCCGCCGCGTCCTGCTGCTGCTGCCCGGCGGTGAAATCTCGCTCGCCGAGCCCGATCTGCCGGTGCGCGGCGGCGCCCGCGTCGTCCAGGCCGTTCCCTTCGCCCTCGAGGAACAACTCGCCTCCGAGGTCGAGGGCCTGCATTTCGCCGTGGGCGCGCGCAGTTCCGGCGCCGTGGGCACGCCGGTCGCCGTGGTGGCCCGCTCGCTGCTCGAGCGCTGGCTCGGCTACTGCGAGACCGCGGGCATCCATCCCGATGCCGCGCAGGCCGACACCGGCGCCGTGCCGCTCTCGCCCAACGGTTGCACGCTGCTGCTGGACGACGTCACGCTGTTCGTGCGACGCGCGAATGCCGTGCCGTACGCGCTCGACGCCGATCCGCTCGCCACTGCGCTCGATCTCGCGCTCGGCCTGCCCGCCGACGGCGGCGAGCACGTCACGTTCTACGCGAGCCCCGCGGACTACGAGCGTCATCGCGAGTTGATCGAGGGACTGCGCACGCGCACGGCGACGCTGCAGGTGAAGTTGATGCCGGACGGCCCGTTGCCGCTGCTCGCGGCGCAGGCCGTGGCCACGCCGGGCGTGAACCTGCTGCAGGGGCCGTTCGCGCCGGCCTCGACGATCGGCAACCGCTTCCGGGAATGGCGCGTGCCGGCCGCGCTCGCGGCCGCCGTCGTGCTGGTGTTCCTCGTGGGCCAGGGACTCTCGCTCTACAAGCTCTCGCAGGCCGAGCAGCAGGTGGACGCGCAGATCGCCGAGGTGTTCGCTCAGGTGCTGCCCGGGCAGCCGGTGGTCGACCCAAAGGCGCAGATCCAGGGCGTGATAGGACGCGGCGACTCGACGCAGGGCGCCCTGCTCCCGGCGATCTCGGTGCTGGCCGAGGCGATGGCGCAGGCGCCGGCGGCGCGCATCGAAGCCATCAGCTATCGCGGCAATGCACTCGACCTCAGGCTGGTTGCGCCCAGCGTCGAGGTGCTCGATGCCATCAAGCAGGGCATGACCCGTGACGGCCTCACCGCCGAGTTGCAGTCGGCGACGCCGCGCGGCGACGTCCACGAGGGGCGCCTGCAGGTGAGGTTCGGCCAGACATGAACGCGCGCGAATGGCTCGACAATCTCGCGCCGCGCGAGCGCAACCTGGTCTACGTGGCCGGGGCGCTGCTCGCGCTCGCGCTCGTGTACCTGGTGCTCGTCATGCCCTTGCAGACGATGAATGCGAAGAGCGCGGCGCGGGTCGCGCAGAAGAGCGCGGACCTCGCCTGGATGCGGCAGGTGGCGCCCCAGGCGATGGCGGCCGCCGCCGCGGGCGGTGCCGCGGCGAGCAGCGAATCGCTGGTGGTGCTGGTCGATCGCACGGGACGGCAGGCCGGCCTCGGCAGCGCTTTGCGCGACCAGAGTCCGTCCGGCGAGCACGGCCTGCGGCTCCGGCTCGAAGGCGCGCCCTTCGACGCGCTGGTGACCTGGCTCGTGACCCTGCAGCAGCAGTACGGCGTGACCATCGAGTCCGCCGCGATCGACGCTTCCGGTGCCCCCGGCCTCGTGAACGCGAGCCTGTCCCTGGCCCATGGCTCGGCGCCCGGTTCCTGACCGGCAGGCGCAGGCGGCGCCGCGCACTGGCAGGAAGCTCGGCTGGCTCATCGTGGTCGGCGTGCTCGCCGCGCTCGCTTTCGCCATCGCCACGTTGCCTGCAGCGGTGCTCTCCGGCTCCCTCGGGCGTGCGGGCCTCGCGGCCACGTCCCTGACGGGTTCGATCTGGTCGGGGCGCGCCGACGGCCTCGCGTGGCGCGGAGCACCGCTCGGCGATGCGACCTGGCGCGTCGTGCCGGGCGAGTTGCTGCGCGGAAGGATCGCCGGCGACGTGAACCTGCGGCGCACCGACGGCTCCGTCGCGACGCAGGTCTTCAGCACTTTCGGCGGCGAAGTGCGCCTCGCCGCCACGCACATCGATCTCCCCGTCGAGGCACTCGCCGCGCTGCCGATCGGCGTGCCGAAGGGCTGGCGCGGTCGCGTCTCGGCGAACCTCGACGAGCTGGTGCTGGTGGCGGGCTGGCCGACCTCGTTGCGCGGCACGCTCACGATGCAGGATCTCGTGGCTCCGCCGCCCCGCAACGCGATCGTCGGCAGCTACGACGTCGTGATGCCCGATCCGCAGGGGGCCGCCGGCGGCAACGAGCTCGCCGGCCGTGTCACCGACCGGGAGGGCCCGTTCTCGGTCGATGCGCGACTCACGCTGTCGCGTGATCGCAGCTTCCTGCTCGAGGGCACGCTCGCGCCCCGTGGCGCGGTTCCCCCCGAGCTCGAGCGGTCCCTGCAACTGCTCGGTCCGCCGGATGCTGCTGGACGGCGACCGTTCAGCGTGAGCGGGACGCTCTAGCTCCACTCCCGCCAGGCGGAGAGCAGCGGGAAATACAGTCCGAGTCGCACGGGTTCGGGGCCCAGCCGCCGCACCAGCCTGGCATAGCGTTCGAGCTGCGGCCGGTAGCGTTCCTGTTCGCTCGCCAGGAATTCATCCACACCGGCGCCCTCGTGGGAACTGGTCTTGTAGTCCACGATCCAGCGCGTGCCATCGGCGGCGATGAACGTCCGGTCGATGACCACGTGCACGACCTCGCCGTCGAGCGGCCCGGCGAGCGCGAGTTCCGTCGCGGCCGATCGGTGCGATGCATCGAGCAGCCAGCGGCCACGCTCGTCCGCGAGCGTGCGCTCGACGGCGGCAACGACTCGCTCGACGGCCGCCGCGCGTCGATCGGCTGGCACGCCGAGTTCCGCCAGTTCGCAGGCGTAGCGCTGCCTCGGGGCCACTGCTGCGAGGTGCGGAGCGTGCTCGCCTCGTGCCAGCCGCTGCAGGTCGCGATGCACCACCGTGCCGACGTGGCGCGCAGTTTCCGTCGCCCAGTCGAACTCGACGGTCGGCGCCGCTGCGAACGCGAGCGCACGGCATTCGATTCGCGGGCCGACCGGAGGCGCGGGCACGCGCCAGTCGTCCGGTACGCGACGCACGATCGGGTCACGGTCGATGACGGGCTCGGGCTCGCCCTCGATCGTCCCGACCTCGGCAAGGCGATGTGCAAACACCGGCTCCACGGCGGGCCACAGCATCGCGAGCGCCACGCCGGCACCAGGTCGAATGATCGCCTGTGGCTCGCCCTCGCCGCCGTCGGCGAGCCGGCAGCTGCCGAACAGGTGCAGCTCGGTTTCCGCCCGCGTGGCCGCGACGTAGAGCAGGCGTCGTCGTTCCTGCTGGAGCTTCTCGCGCTCGAGACGCTCGAGCCAGGCGTAGAGCCGGTTGGGCTCGTCGCCGGTGCCGGCAAGCGGTGCGATCACCAGGTTGTCGTGGTCCGCCCCCGGCAGCTTGGTCCACTGCAGCAGGCGGTGCCGGTCGCCGCTCACGCGCCGGTCGAGCCCCGGCACGATCACGGTGGCGAACTGCAGTCCCTTGGCCTTGTGGATCGTCAGCAGCTCGACGCGCGTCGTCGACTGCGGACGCGAAGGTGCGTAGAGCTGCTCGAGCGCGGTCGCCAGCACCGCGAGGTCCACGGGACCGGCCCGGCCGCGTGCCTCGAGTTCCGCAAGTTCATCGAGATAGGCCTGGGCCTCGTCGAGCGCCGCAGGCGACAGCGCGGTGGCCGGTCCACCGAGCGCGAGCCAGGCGCGCTCGACCGCATCACGCAGCCCGAAGCGGCGCAGCTCGGTCGGCGCGGACGCGAGCACCGACCACGCGCGCTCGAGGCGTGCGCGCGCCTCGGGCGCGACACGCTCACGACGCTGCGGGTCCCCGAGCAACTTGGCGACGGTCGCGTCGCGGTCGTCTGCGCACAGCGCATGCAGGTCGGCGAGCGTGAGTCCGCACCACGGCGCACGCAGCACCGCGAGCCAGGCGGGACGGTCGGCTGCGTGCGCGATGGCGCGGGTGAGTGCGAGCAGGTCGAGCACGATCGGCCGCGCGGCGAGTGGATCGATGTCCGTGGCCTGGAAGGCGATCCCGCGCCGCGCCAGTTCGGCGACGATGTTCACGAGGTGGTTGCGCGCCTGGACGATGATGCCGATGCGACCGGTCGCATCCTCCGCCAGGCGTCGCCGCACGGTCTCGGCCACCTGCTCGGCCTCGTAGACGCGGCTGCGCCGGAAGAGCGCGTGCACGGTGACGCTGCCTTCCTCGGCCGCATCCTCCGGACAGGCGCAGGGCGCGTAGCTCACCGCGCCGCTCAGCACGTCGTCACGCGGGGGCAACACCTGCGCGAAACTCGCGTTGATCCAGTCGATCACGGGGCGCGTCGAGCGGAAATTCACCGCCAGCACCAGCGGCTCCGGCCGCAGCGCGCCGAGCCCCTGGTCGCGAATGTCGAGGAACAACCCCACCTCGGCGTTGCGGAAACGGTAGACGGATTGCATCGGGTCGCCGACCAGGAACAGCGTGCGTCCGTCGCCCTCCTGCCACCCGGCGGTGAGGCTCTCGAGCAGGCTCACCTGCGCTTCCGAGGTGTCCTGGAACTCGTCCACCAGCACGTGGCGCAGCGTGGCGTCGAGCGCCAGCGCGGTGTCGGTGGGTGCGTCCTCGCTGCCGAGGGCCTGGCGAGCAGCGGCGGCGAAGCGCGGGTAGTCGGCCGCACGGCGCTCGGCGAAGACGAGCTCCAGTTCCGCCGCCGCGAGTCGCAGCACGACCAGCAGCGCCTCGAGCACTTCCCATTCGCGCGCATCGTATTTCGGCGCGGGCAGCTCGCGCACGTCCGAGAGCAGCCCGACGAGTTCCTCGTCCGCGGCGAGCGTCGTGGTGAGCGCCTCGGCACGCGCCTTGAGCGCCTTGCCCTGCGGCCCCGGCATGAGTCCGACCTTGTAGTCGAACCGCTTGCGCGGCGTGCCGGCGTCGGTGAGCAGGAGCGAGGCGAGTCCCTGCCAGCATGCCGTGGCGTCTAGCGTGGCCGTGGGCAGCTCTGGATTTCCCAGCCAGGCGAGGATCGGCGAGTCCTGCGCGGCCGCATCGAGCGCATTCGCTGCCTCCCGCGCAATGGCGGCGGCCTCGGCGAACAGGTCGCGCGGGAAGGCACGGCAGAGTTCCGCCAGATGCGCCGAGACCAGCGCGCCGCGAGCCGTCTCGAGTGTCGCACGCAGGGACGTCGTGTCCTCGCCCGCCTCGAGAGCGCCCGGCAACACGGGCAGCCACGATTCGCGCCGCATGAGCATCTCGACGACCAGTGCCACGAAGCGCTGCACGCGGTTGTCGACGTGCGCGAGCACGGTTGCGACCGCTGCTGCATGGCGCGGCTCGCCATCCGGCAGGTGCTCGAGGAGGCGTTCGGCCGCGAGCTCGAGCAGCTCGGTGGCATCCTCCGCGATGCCGAGGCCGGCGCCGAGTCCCGACAGCACCGGCAGGCGGCGCGCGAGCCCGAGGTTGAGTGCGTCGATGGTCTGGATGCGCAGTCGGCCCGGATTCGCGGGCAGGCCCCAGCCGCGCGCGGCGTCCGCCGCGAGCACGGCCCGTGCGAGTTCGAGCGTGCGCCGGTAGTGCGGCTTCACGTCTGCAGGAGGCCTGACGGCGTCGCGCAGCGCGCCGACGATGCGATTGCGCATCTCGGCGGCGGCCTTGCGCGTGAAGGTGATCGCGAGCACCGACTCCGGCTGCTCCACCACGGCCAGCAGCGCGAGATAGCGTCGCGTCAGCAACTCGGTCTTGCCGGACCCGGCGGGCGCCTGGACGATGAAGCTGCGCCCGACCTCGAGCGCCCGCTCGCGTGCGCGCTGGTCGGCGGCCCTGAGGTCAGTCATCGCCGAGCGCCTCGCCGCCCCGCCCGGAGCGGGTCTCGCCGATGCGGCACACCGTCGCGAGATGACAGTACTGGCAGGCACGGCGAGGGTCCGGCGCGAGCCGCGCATCGCCGCGCGCGTGCTCCTCGGCGAGTGCCGTGAGCCGCCGACGCCATTCGTCGAGCAGCTGCTGCCAGCCGTCATCAAATTCCCGCGGCCAGCCCTTCGCGCCCGGAGTCCTCAATCCGGGGAACGACTCGGCGTCCTGCGCCAGCCCCGCGAACCCGGTGTCGCCCGTTCGCACCCGGGCGAACACGACGGCGCCGACGCGCTCGGCCCCGAGCGCGGTCGCATACAGGGGCAGCTGCGGCAACTTTGGCCGCTCGTCGAGCCAGGCCTTGATCTCGGCATCCCCGCCCGTCTTGTAGTCGATGACGGCCAGCTTTCCGTCCGACAATCGGTCAATGCGATCGGGTCGCAGCTCGAGGGTGAGCCCGCCGATCGTGAGCGTCACGCCCTGCTCCACCGACTCGATCGCGAAATCGGGGCGTGCCCGCTCCAGTTGCAGCAGCTCGAGCACGCGCGTCTCGAGCCAGCCCGCCTCGATCTCGAGCAGGCGGCGACGCACGCCTTCGACCGCCCGATGCCGGTCATCGAGTTCCTCGGCAATGGCCTGGCGCACCGCTTCGCGCGCGGCCTCGGGAGTGAGAGCGAGCAGGCGCGTGCGGTCGCCAATCGCCTGCCACAGGCGCGCGAGTACGGCGTGCACCAGCTCGCCGCGCGCCGCTGCGTCGAGCCCGAGTTCGGAATTCTCCAGCGCGCGCGCGCCGAGGCGTTGCTCGACGTGGGCGCGGAATGGACACGCCGACTGCAATTCGAGCAGCCGCGCCCCGCCTCGCCCGACCTCCTGCCCGGCGAGTGCCGGCATCGCGGCATCGACGAAGGATTCGAGCTGCGGACGCTGCTGGTAGGTGAGCGCCGCCACGGACCGCCCCGGCCATAGCGGCGGCAGCTCGCGTCGTGGCACTCCGGCGAGCAACGGGCTCGCGAGCAGCGGCGCATCGTCGTCGAACTGCGGCACGCTCAGGATTACCTCGTCGGCGCTGCTACACAGCCGGGTGAGCAAGCGATGCGCATCTTCCGCGGCGATGTCGGCCGTGCAGCCGGGCAGTCGCTGTCGCGCCTGCCAGTTGCGCGGCAGGAACGGGTCCGGACTCGCGGGGCCGGGCCACCGTGCATCGTCGAGCCCGCACACCCACAGTGCGTCGAAGCTCATCCCCGAACAGGTCTCGGCGTCGATCACCAGCAATGGAGCACGCAGTTCCTCCGGCTCGAACAGCACGCCCTCGGCCATTTCGCGCAGCAGGCCGACCGCCTCGCGCGCGCTCACCGCACCGACGTAGTCGTCGCAGGCGCCGAACTCCGCGACCAGTCGCCCCCAGCGGGTCTGTGCCTGTTGTTCGCTGCTGTCGAGTCCGTCGCCCGGCCAGCCGAGCGCCGCCAGCAGTTCGAAGAAGGCGCGCGTCCAGCGATTCGGCAGCGCCGTGCGCGGCCATTCGCGTCGCGCCTGCAGCGCCGCATGCAGCGCCTCCGCCAGCGCCGGGCAGTTGCGCTCCGCGGCGAGTCGCGCGAGGCGCTCGAGCCCGAGGTCGACGGCTTCGTACCTGCGCAGGCGCGCGTCGAGCCGCGCGCGCACGTCGGCTTCCGCACCGGCCGAGCGCAGGAACGGGCTGCGCAGCAGTCGGCTGGCACGTGCGAAATCCGCAGTGCCCGCGAATGCTTCTAGGGCGTCGAGGGCCGCGGCAACGATCGGTCGCGATGCGAGCGCGCGGGCGGAGGCGAGTTCGAACGCTGCCGACTCGGGTGCCGGTCCACCCGCGACGGTCGCCGCGGGCGCGAGCACACGCTCGACGATCCGCCGCGCCTCCTCGCGCCGCTGGCCAAGGTCCGGCAACACGATTGCCAGCTGCGCCGGCGACTGCTCGAGACGCCAGGCCGCCCAGCGTGCCGCGGACTCGATCTCATCGCGACGGTCGGTGCAGGAGACCCAGGCGCAGTCGCCGCGGCGCGCGTCTGGCGGCGTGTTCATCACCTCGACACCTGTGGCAGACAGGCGCGCCTGGAATTCCTGCTGCGCCGGCGTCAGCGCATCGAAACCCACGAACTCGAGCCGGGGCCCGGCCGCCGCGGCCGTGACGGATCGAGGGGCCAGCCAGGGATCCACCCAGTCCTTGGCCGCCAGCCATTGGTCGTACCGGGCGACCCAGCGTGCGAACGCTTCGCACTCCGGGCTACCGTCGCCGGTGAGCGCGGAGCGTGGGATGAGATGCGAGTGCATGCGCTGCCACGCGAGGCAGGCGGCCCTTGCGACGCCCGCGGGCGATACCAGCGCGCCGCTCCGCGGATCGCGCCGCACGATGCGCTCCCACACCAGCTGCGCCGCGGCCTCGGGCAACCAGCGGCCGGCGAGGCGTCCGGCCTGCCGGTCCAGCTCGAACATGCGCCGGATGAGCTCGCCCCAGGTGACGATGTCGGGACTCGTCCAGGCCTCGAGCCCGCGGGCGAGGCAGTCCTCGTCGTGGCGGAGCCGCAGGCGATGCGCGAGGCGCCGGGTGGGCGTGACCCAGGTGACCTCCCCGCGCGCGTCCGCCATCAGTGGTTGCCGGCCTTGTCGACCACGCGCAGCTCGGGATTGGCCCGCAAGGTCGGCTGGCCGCCCGTGGCGTAGTCCTCGAGCAGGTTCTCCATGCGAGCGAACACGTCGGCGATCACTTGCGGCTCGGGCAGGTTGGTGATGCGGAAGTGATTGCGGTAGGGGACGTTGAAGCTCGAGCCGGGCGCAACCAGCACGTGCTTGCTCTCGAGCAGGTCGAGCGCGAACTGCTGGTCGTCGAAGTCCGGCAGTTGCTCGGACTGCACGCCCACGAACGCGTACATGGCGCCCATTGGTGGCGAGAGGTGCAGGAACCTGCTGCGGCCGACCGCGTCGACGATGGCTTGGCGCGACTCGTAGAGCCGCCCGCCCGGGCCCACCAGTTCCTTGATGCTCTGGTAGCCGCCGAGCGCCGTCTGCACCGCCCACTGCCCGGGCACGTTGCTGCACAGGCGCAGCGACGAGAGCAGCTCGAGCGCGGAGAGGTACTCGCGCGAATGCTCGACGTCGCCCGAGAACGCGACCCAGCCCACGCGGTATCCGCAGGCCCTGTAGACCTTGGAGAGGCCGCTCATCGTGCCGCAGAGCGTGTGCTGCACCAGTGTCGCCATCGGCACGAACTCCGCGCCGTCGTAGGTCATCTGGTCGTAGATCTCGTCCGCGAGCACCACCAGGTGGTACTTCTCGGCGATGCGCGCGATCTCCTCGAGCACGGCGCGCGGGTAGACCGCGCCCGTCGGGTTGTTCGGGTTGATCACCACGATGGCGCGCGTGCGCTTGGTGATGAGCGCCTCGATCTCCTCGGGATTGGGGATGAAGCCGCGCTCCGGCCGGCACGGGTAGTGCACCGCGCGACCCCGGTTCAGGCTCACCGCCGCCGTCCAGAGCGGATAGTCGGGACTCGGGACCAGCACCTCCTCGTCCGCGGCGAGCAGCGCCCGCAGCGTCAGGTCGATCAGCTCGCTCACGCCGTTGCCGATGAACACGTCGTCGGCGGTCACGCCGCGCACGCCGCGCTCCTGCTGCTGCATCACCACTGCCTCGCGGGCCGGGAAGATGCCCTTCTGGTGGCTGTAGCCCTCGGCGAGGCGCAGGTTCTCGATCATCGCGAGCCGCATGGTCTCCGGCGTGCGGAAGCCGAAGGCGCCCGGATTGCCGATGTTGAGGGAGACGATGTCGTGGCCGAGCCGTTCCATCTCGTGGGCGCGCCGGGCCAGTCGCCCGCGGATCTCGTAGCGGACGTTGGCGAGGCCGGGGCTCGGGCGGATCATTCGGGTGGGCATGGAGGCAAGCCTTGCGGTGCTGGACCGGTCAATTATGGACCGGGGCACCTACCGTGCACAGGACGGGCTTCACGCGATGACGCCGCGCTCCCTCAGTCCCGCGAGTGCCGGCCCGTCCAGTCCCAGCATCTCGCCGAGTACGCCGTCCGTGTCGGCGCCGAGCATCGGTGGCGGCCGGTCGTAGGCGAGTTGCGTACGGGAGAACAGCACGGGATTGCGCACCCCGGGCACCGATCCCGCCACCGGGTGCGGCTGGTCGATGCGCAGGCCGCGATGGCGTACCTGCGGCCCGGCGAAGACTTCGGCGAGGTCGTTGATGGGCCCGCAAGGCACCTGCGCCGCGCGCAAGGCCTCGAGCCATTGCGAGCTGGTGCGCTCGCGCAGCAGCGCGGCCACGACGGGCACCAGCTCGCGGCGGTGGGCCACGCGCTCGCCATTGGTGGCATAGCGTGCGTCACGCGCGAGCTCGGGTGCGCCGGCCACCGCGCAGAAGCGGGCGAACTGCGCGTCGTTACCGACGGCGAGCATGACATGACCGTCTGCAGTCGCGAACGACTGGTAGGGAACGATGCTCGGGTGGGCCGTGCCCTGCCGCACGGGCGGCTGGCCGGTCATCAGGTAGTTGAGGCCCTGGTTCGCCAGCCAGGCGACCTGGCTGTCGAGCAGCGCAAGGTCGATGTACTGGCCCCGGCCGGATTCGTGGCGCTCGTGCAGGGCGGCCAGGATCGCGGACACGGCGTACATCCCGCACATCAGGTCCGCGACTGCGACGCCGACTTTCTGCGGGCCCGCGCCCGGCTCGCCGTCCGCGATGCCGGTGATGCTCATCAGCCCGCCCATGGCCTGCACCATCGCGTCGTAGCCGGCGGCGGCAGCGTCCGGCCCGTCCTGGCCGAACGCGGAGATGGACAGATACACGAGCCGGGGATTGAGCGGCTCGAGGTCGGCGTAGGCGAGTCCGAACTTCGCGAGCCCGCCGACCTTGAAGTTCTCCACCAGCACGTCCACCTGCGCGGCGAGCCCGCGCACCAGCGCCTGGCCCTCCTCCCGCGCGAGGTCGATCGCCACCGAGCGCTTGCCGCGATTGGCCGAGAGGAAATAAGCCGACTCGGTCGTGTCGCGGCCCTGCGCGTCCCGGGCATACGGCGGGCCCCACTTGCGCGTGTCGTCGCCGCCGCGCGGATGCTCGACCTTGATGACCTCGGCGCCGTAGTCGGCCAGCACCTGCGTGGCCCACGGGCCCGCGAGGATGCGGGTCAGGTCGAGGACCCTCACGCCCCGCAGCGGCCCGGGCATCCTAGAGTCCCAGGAACACGATGCCGAGGCCGCAGAGGCTGAGTGCGCCGCCGGCCAGCGCGTGCGAATAGCGCTCCGCCGAGGCGAGCGGCAGGCGCTCGAGACCGCGCTGCGCGAGGTAGACCACGGTGAGCATCGTGGCGAGCGTCGCCGTGCCAAACGCCAGCACCACCGCCACAGTGCCCCACACGCTGTGCTGCGAGGCCGGGTACATGAGGACGGGGATGAGCGGCTCGCAGGGCCCGAGCACGAAGATCACGAACAATGCCCACGGCGTGATGCTCGCCGCCTTGCGGGCGTCGACGTGCGGGTGCAGGTGTTGCTGCTCGTGCCCGTGTTCGTGCCGGTGCAGCGTGCCGTCCGGGTGGACGTGCTCGTGCGTGTGCGGGCGCGAGCGCCACGCCTTCTTCAGGCCCCAGGCGAGGTACGCGAGGCCGAAACCCGTGAGCAGCCACGCCGCCGCGTCGCCCCGGACCCCCTCCAGCCACTCGAGCTTGTGCAGCGAGACGCCGATGACGATGCCGACCACGCCGATGGCGACCGAGCCGAGCACGTGCCCGAAGCCGCAGAGTGCGGTGATCCAGAGCGTCCTGCGGGTGGTCCAGCCACGGGCGGCCGACATCGCCACGAACGGCAGGTAGTGGTCGGGGCCGAGCAGCGTGTGGACGAAACCGATCGAGGCGGCAGTGAGGACCAGCAGTTCCAGGTCGACGGTCATGAGGCCGGATCCCGCGTATGCACAATTGGCCGAAAGGTAATCACCGGGTCCCGGGGGCACAAGACCGGCAAAGACGTATGCCGGTGCGGCGGACCGTCATGCCGGCTGGCGGCCCGCCGCCTGCGCCAGCCGTGGGTCCGGCACCGGGATCGCCGCCAGCAGTTCCCGCGTGTAGGGATGCCGCGGATTTGCGAACAGCTCCTCGCCGGGCGCCCGCTCGACGATCTGGCCGAGGCGCAGGACTGCCACGTCCGCGCACAGGTGGCGCACCACCGCGAGGTTGTGGCTGATGAAGAGCAACGCCATGTCGTGGCGCACACTCAGGTCGCCAAGCAGGTTGACGATCTGCGCCTGTATCGAGACGTCGAGGGCACTCACCGCCTCGTCGCAGATGAGCAGCCGTGGCCGTGCGATCGTCGCCCGGGCGATGGCCACGCGCTGGCACTGGCCGCCACTCAGCTCGTGCGGGTAACGGGTCCCGAGCGCCGGGTCGAGCCCGACCTCGGCCAGCGCCGCAGCCACCCGCTCGCGCTGCACCGCGCGGTCGGTGACGCCCTCCAGTGCTGCGAGCGCCTCGGCCACGCTCGCGGCCGCGTTCATGCGCGGGTCGAGGCTGCCGAACGGGTCCTGGAACACGACCTGCAACTCGCGGCGCAGCGCACGCATGCGCGTGCGATCGCCGTAGTCCACGGGCGTCCCGCGCCACGCTATCCGGCCCGACGACGGCCGCGCGAGACCGAGGATCGCCCGCGCGAGCGTCGACTTGCCGCTGCCGGACTCGCCCACGATGCCGAGCGAACGGCCTGCGTGCAGTTCGAGGTCGACATCGCGCAGCGCATGGATGCGCCCGGCCTTAGACCAGGTCGCGGCGCGGCGCGCGACGTAGTCGACGCACAGTCCCCGTACTTCGAGCAGGGCCGGATTCATCGGCGCCATCCGCCCGGCAACGGTGCGTGGCAGGCGACCGTCCGCGGGCCGTCCGTGCGCACAGTGGGATCGATCCGACGGCACTGGTCGCGAGCCTGCGTGCAGCGTGGTGCAAACGCACAGCCCGCTTCGCGCTCGCCTGGACGTGGCGGTTGTCCCGGGATGCCGAGCAGGCGTCCGGTGGGCCCGCGGTCGAGTCGCGGCACCGACGCAAGCAACGCCGCCGTGTACGGATGGGCGGGCGCGTCGAACAACTCGGCCACCGTAGCGCTCTCGACGATGCGACCCGCGTACATCACCACCACGCGGTCGGCGATGCCGGCTACCACGCCGAGATCGTGCGTGATCAGCACCAGTGCCAGTCCGCGGTCACGGCATCCGCGCAGGACCTCGAGCACCTGCGCCTGCACCGTGACGTCGAGCGCCGTGGTCGGTTCGTCCGCGACCAGCAGCGCGGGCCCGGTCATCAGCGCCATCGCGATCGCGACACGTTGTTGCTGGCCGCCCGACAACTCATGCGGGTACTGCCCGAGGCGTGCCTCCGGGTCGGGGATGCCCACGGACCGCAACAGCTCGATGGCGCGCGCTCGTGCCACGGCAGGCTCCGCGAGTCCGCGGTCGGTCAGTACTTCCGTCAGTTGCCTCGCGATGGACAGATGCGGCGTCAGCGCGTTCATCGGGTCCTGGAAGACCATGCCGATGCGCACGCCGCGCACGTGCTCGAGCCCCGCATCGCCCGCCTCGAGCAGCTCGCGGCCCTCGAATCGCGCCGAGCCGCTCGCACGCCCGTTCGCGGCCAGCAGCCCGAGGCAGGCGAGGAACGACTGGCTCTTGCCGGACCCGGATTCGCCGACCACCGCCAGGCACTCGCCCGCGCCTACTGCGAAGGACACGCCGGCCACTGCGGGTTGCAGGCCCTCCTCCGTGTCGAAATCGACCCGCAGGTCCTCGACCTCGAGCAGGTTGGGCGCGCCCACCTCAGCGCTGCCTCGGGTCGAGTGCATCGCGCAGCCCGTCGCCCAGGAAATTGAGGCACAGCAGCAGCAGCGCCAGCACGGCCGACGGGACCAGCAGCTGCCACGGCGAGGTTTCCATCTCGAGCGCGCCCTCCGCGACCAGGCGGCCGAGGCTCGTGAGCGGCTCCTGCACGCCGAGCCCGAGGAAGCTCAGGAAGCTCTCGAACAGGATGACCTGGGGCACGGTGAGCGTCGCGTAGACGATCACCACGCCGAGCACGTTCGGGATGATGTGCCGCACGATGATGCGGTGCGCGGGGAGTCCCAGCGTGACGGCCGCATCGACGAATGCGCGGCTGCGCAGTGCAAGCGCCTGGCCGCGCACGATGCGCGCCATGGTGAGCCAGCCGACCGCGCCGATCGCGAGGAAGATCAGCAACAGGCTGCGGCCGAACACCACCGTCAGGATGATGACGAAGAACATGTAGGGCAGCGCGTACAGCACGTCCACGAACCGCATCATCCAGCCGTCGACGCGGCCACCGAGGTAGCCGGCCGTCGCGCCCCAGGCGACGCCGATGACGAGGCTGACCGCCGTGGCGAGCAGCGCCACCAGCAGCGACACCTGCGTGCCGCGCCACACGCGCACGAACAGGTCGCGCCCGTTGCTGTCGGTGCCGAACCAGTGTCCGCTCGCGAGGTCCGGCGGCGTCGACAGCGGGCTCAGCGTCCAGTCGACCTGGTCCAGCGCGTAGGGGCTCAGCAGCGGGCCGACGAGCGACGCGGCGAGCAGCAGGCCGAGCACGGTCATTGCCACCAGTGCGGCGCGATTGCGTCGCAGGCGTCGCCAGGCGTCCCCCCACAGTCCGCGCGCGGCCTCAGCCATGACGGATCCGTGGATCGAGCCAGCCGTACAACAGGTCGACCAGCAGGTTCAGCAGCAGCACCAGCGCGGCGTAGAAGATCACCATGCCCATGACGAGCGTGTAGTCGCGGTTGATGGCGCCCTGCACGAAGTAGCGGCCGACGCCCGGCAGGCCGAACACCTGCTCGACCACCAGCGACCCGGTGAGCAGCCCGGCCGCCGCCGGGCCCATGAAACTCACGACCGGCAGTAGCGTGGGCTTGAGCGCATGGCGGCGGAGGATGGCGGCCGCGCCGAGGCCCTTGGCCCGCGCGGTGCGGATGTACGGCGCCTGCAGCACCTCGAGCAGGCTGCCACGGGTGAGGCGCGCCACGTACGCGATGAACGGCAGCGCGAGCGTGGCCACCGGCAGCACCATGTGGCGCAGGCTGCCGGGCTCCCAGCCCGCCACGGGCAACCAGCCCAGGCCGATGCCGAAGGCGAGCGCCAGCACCGGCGCCACGACGAAATTCGGCACGGCGATGCCGGCGAGCGCCACGCCCATCACCGCGTGGTCGACCCAGCCGTTCTGCCGGCGCGCGGTGAGCAGCCCGAGCGGCACGCCTATGCTGAGTGCCGCCAGCAGCGCCGCGGCGCCGATGCCGAGCGTGACCGGCAGGCCGCGGGCGATGAGTTCCGCCACGGTGAAGTCCTTCATCCTGAACGACGGGCCGAGGTCGCCACGCAGCAGTCCCGCGAGGTACCGCCCGTATTGCACGTGCACGGGCTGGTCGAGCCCATAGGCCGCCTGCAGGTTGGCCGTGACTTCCGCCGGCACGGCCTGTTCCTCGTCGAACGGCCCGCCCGGTGCGAGTCGCATCAGGAAGAATGCGGCGGTGACGATGAGGAACAGGGTCGGCACGAGCCCGAGCAAGCGGCGCAGCGCGTAGCCGGGCAGGCCGCCAGCGAGGGAGACACCGCTGCGCTCCGTCACGGGCGGGCGGTCCCGTGCAGCCGTCGCACGAACTCGTCCTCATCGATCACGGTCACGCCGAGCTCCTGCGCCTTGCGCAGCTTCGAGCCCGCTTCGGCGCCGACCACCAGCAGCGTGGTCTTGCGCGACACCGAATCGGTCACCGTGGCGCCGGCGGCCCGCGCAGCGTCGCGTGCGCCGTCCCGGGTCATGGAGGCGAGCGTGCCGGTGATGACGACGATTTCCCCCTCGAGCGGTCCGCCGCTTGCGGCGCGCGTGCGCTCGCCTTCCGGCCAGCTGACGCCCTGCCGTCGCAGTTCGGCGATCACGGCCCGGTTGCGCGGTTCGGCGAAGAAATCGTGCAAGTGCGCCGCGACCACCGGGCCCACGTCGCGTACCTGCTGGAGCTCCTCGAGTGTCGCGGACTCGAGCGCCGCGAGGTTGCCGAAATGCTCGGCGAGCACGAGTGCCGTCGCCTCCCCCACGTCGCGGATGCCGAGCGCGAACAGGAAGCGCGCGAGTGTCGTGCGCTTGCTGCGAGCGAGCGCCGCGACCAGGTTGGCGGCGGACTTCGCGCCCATGCGCTCGAGACCGGCGAGTTCCTCGGCCCCGAGCGTGTACAGGTCAGCGGGCGTCGTGACGCGACCTGCCTCCACCAGTTGCTCGATCAGCTTGTCGCCGAGGCCCTCGATGTCCATCGCGCGGCGCGACGCGAAGTGGCGAATGGCTTCGCGGCGCTGCGCCTGGCAGACGAGTCCGCCGGTGCAGCGCGCCACCGCCTCGCCCTCGGCCCGCGTGACGTGCGAGCCGCACACCGGGCAGCGCTCGGGCAGCTCGACGACCCGTGCACCGCGCGGACGCAGGTCGGTGACGACACGCACGACCTCGGGGATCACGTCCCCCGCGCGGCGCACCACCACCGTGTCGCCGATGCGCACGTCCTTGCGCGCGAGCTCGTCCATGTTGTGCAGCGTCACGTTGCTCACCGTCACGCCGCCGACGAACACCGGCTCGAGCCGCGCGACGGGCGTCAGCGCCCCGGTGCGGCCGACCTGGAACTCGACGTCGCGCACGGTCGTCGTCTCCTCCTGGGCCGGGAACTTGTGTGCCAGTGCCCAGCGCGGCGCGCGGGCGACGAAGCCGAGGTCGCGCTGCCAGTCGAGCCGGTCCACCTTGTAGACGACGCCGTCGATGTCGTAGCCGAGCGCGTCGCGCTCGCGGCCGATGCGCTCGTAGTACTCGAGGCAGCCCTGCACGCCCGCCACGACTTCGATCTCCGGGCAGGTCCTGAGCCCGAACCCGCGCAGCGCGGCGAGCACCCCGCCGTGGCGCCGCGGCATCGTCCAGCCCTCCGTCGCGCCCACCCCGTAGAAGAACAGGTCCAGCGACCGGCCCGCCGTGATGCGGGGATCGAGCTGGCGGAGGCTGCCCGCCGCTGCGTTGCGCGGGTTGGAAAAGGTCTTCTCGCCCTGCTCCGCCGCGCGCCGGTTCAATCGCTCGAAGGACTTGCGCGTCATGAAGACCTCGCCGCGCACTTCGAGGACGGCAGGCGCGGCGTTCCCGAGCAGCGCGAGCGGCACGGAGCGGATGGCGCGTACGTTCGCCGTGACGTCCTCGCCCCGGGTGCCGTCCCCGCGCGTCGCGGCCTGCACCAGCCGGCCGGCCTCGTAGCGCAGGCTGATGGCGAGGCCGTCGATCTTGGGCTCGGCGGAATATTCGATGGCCTCGACGTCGAGCCGCTCACGCGCGCGACGATCGAAGTCGAGCACGTCCTGCTCGCTGAAGCCATTCTCGAGCGAAAGCATCGGCACGGCATGCTCGACGGCGGCGAACTGCCGGTCGCCCGCTGCGCCTACCCGCTGCGTCGGGGAATCGGCCGTGACGAGATCGGGGTGCGCGGCCTCCAGCGTCTCGAGTTCGCGCAGCAGCGCGTCGTAGCGCGCGTCGGAGATCTCGGGGTCGTCGAGGACGTAGTAGCGGTAGTTGTGGTGCTCGATCTGCTCGCGCAGCTCGCGGATGCGTTTCGAGTCTGCGCGGTCGCCCACGGCCGCCGTCCGTCAGTGGCCCGGACGCGCGTGGCGGGCCCGGTCGAACTCCCGCAACTCCTCGTGCAGGGCCGTGATGCGCTGCATGCTCAATGACGCGCCGCGGTCATCCTGCAGCAGGCCGCCGAGCCGGCCGGCCAGCGTATGGGCGGTCGCGAGCAGTTCCTCGAATGCCTGCTGTGCGGAGACCGGTCCCGGCAGCACGGCGAAGGCCGCGATGCCGGGATAGGCGCTGCCGGGCATGGCCCGCGGATCGAAGGTGCCGGGTTCCACGAGGCTCGCCATGCTGAATACCGGGCGTCCGGCCGGATCGAGCCGGTGGAAGATGTCGTAACGGCCGAACTCGAGCCCTTCGGCCCGCAGTGCGTCGAGCAACTGGGCGCCCTCGAAGCGCTCGCCGGACCTCGCCATGATGCGTACGGCGACGATCTTCTGCGACTTCGCCTCCGGCTCCTCCTCGATCCTCGGCTCTTCGGGCGCCGGTGGCTCGGGCGCGACCTCGCGCGCCAGCGTGGGCTCGCGACGCTGGGTAGCCCGGACCACTGGCGGGGGTGATTCCTCGTCCAGCCATACCGGCGGCTCGACACGCGCGTTTTCCGCAGGCGCAGGAGCAGGCGTCGGCGGCGGCACCGAGGCGGGCGCGGGCTCGAATCGCGCCGCTCGCTCGATCTCGGGTGCCGCCGAGCGCCGCCGCGAACGGGTGTCCCACAAGTACAGGCCGACCAGCAGCGCGATGCCGGCGACGAGCAGGATCCAGCGCAGTTCCGTCATGTGACCTCGTCAGCTCGCCGCCATGCGCATCGCTTCCTCGACGTCCACGGCGACCAACCGCGAGACGCCCGGCTCGTTCATGGTCACGCCGAGCAGCTGGTTGGCGAGTTCCATGGTCGACTTGTTGTGCGTGACGAAGATGAACTGCACGCGACTCGACATCTCGCGAACGATGTCGCAGAAGCGGCCGACGTTGTTCTCGTCGAGCGGCGCGTCCACCTCGTCGAGCAGGCAGAACGGCGCCGGGTTGAGCTCGAAGATCGAGAACACCAGCGCGACGGCGGTGAGCGCCTTCTCGCCGCCCGACAGCTGGCTGATCGAGCTGTTCCGCTTGCCCGGCGGGCGCGCCATGATCGCCACGCCCGCCTCGAGCACGTCGTCGCCGACCAGTTCGAGATAGGCATGGCCGCCGCCGAACAGGCGCGGGAACTTCTCCTTCAGGCCGGCGTTGACACGGTCGAAGGTATCCTGGAAGCGGCTGCGCGTCTCGCGGTCGATCTTGCGCATCGCGTCCTCGAGCGTGGCGAGCGCATCGTTCAGGTCCGCGAACTGCCGGTCGAGGTATTCCTTGCGCTCGGACTGCTCGCGGAACTCGTCGATGGCGGCGAGGTTCACCTGGCCGAGTCGCTCGATCTTCTCGCCGGCCTCGGCGAGGCGCTGTTCCCAGGTCGTGACGCTGGCGTCCTCCACCAGCGCGGCGGCGACCTCCGCGAGCTCGAGCCGCGTCGTGGCGAACTGCTCGAGCAGCGACTCGCGCCGCACCCGCAGCTCCTGCACGGAGAACTTCACGTTCTCGAGCAGGTCGCGCGCATCCTGCACGGCCGACTCGGCGCCCATGCGGCGCTCGTCGAGTTCGCGCAGGCTGGCGTCGAGCGCCTCCATGCCGCGTCGCGCCTCGGCGAGTTCCTGCTCGACCGCGATGCGATCCTGCAGGGCGCGCTCCAGCACGCCCTTCAGCTCCGCCTCCACGCTCTCGCCCGACTGCAACTCGGCCTCGAGGTCGGCGCGACGCGATTCGAACTGGCGGATCTGCCCGTCGAGGCGTGCCAGCCCCGCGAGCAGCGACTGGTGGCTGCTGCGTCGCGATTCGACGCGGATCGCGGTCTCACGGGCCGCTGCGCGCTGGCCTTCGGCCTTCGCCCGGGCGTCCGCCAGGGACTGGCGCAGCGTGTCGCGCTCGGATTCGAGCGCGCGGCGGCTCTCCTCCAGTTCGGCCATCCTGCCCACGGCTTCCTCGAGCCTGGCGCGTGCGGAGCGGTTGCCGGCGTTCGCGACCTCGAGCGCACCCTCGACCTCGCTCAACTCGCCCGCGAGCTGCTGCATGCGCGCGCTGCGCTGCTCGGCACGGGCGCGCAGGCCGTCGAGCTGCGAGCGCAGGTTCATGTGCTCCGCGCTGCCGCGCGACAGCTGCGCCTGCTCGTCCGCGATGCGGTCCTCGAGGTCGCGGACGCGGTGGCGCAGCGCGTCGAGTTCCTCGTCGAGGCTGCGCTGGCGCGCCTGCTGGGTCTCGAGTCCGGTACGCTGCCGTCGCAGCTCCTGCTCGCGCTCGATGACGCCTTCGTGCGCGTCGCGGTCGCGGCTCACGCGCAACCAGTCCGGGCCGATCCAGATGCCGTCCCGGGTGATGACCGACTGGCCCGCCCGCAGCCGGGTCCGCGTCGTGAGCGCTTCGGCGAGCGTCTCGGTGGCGACGATGCCCTCGAACAGCGCATCGAGGCCGGCGGGCCCGCGCACCCGCGAACGCAGCGCGTCCGCCCCGTGTCCACCCGCGGGCGTGCCCCCGCCACCGGCGAAGAACGTCACCGTGCCGGACGACAGGCTCTCGAGCGTCCCGGCCACGTCGTCGATGGATTCGACGCAGACGGCCTCGAGGTAGGCGCCGAGCACGGTCTCGACGGCCCGCTCCCAGCCCGCGTCCACGGACAGCTGCTGTGCGAGACGCGGACGGCGCTCGAGGCCGCGCGACTGCAGCCAGTCGACCACCTTGCCCTGCCCCTGGCCCAGCGCGGCGCGCTGCAGCGCCTCGAGCGAGACGATGCGGCCCTCGATGTCCTGGGTCTCGCGCCGCGCGGCCTGCGCGGCCTCGGCGAGTTCACGCTCGCGCGTGCGCTCGCTCTGCAGCGAGGCGCGCAGCTCTTCGACGCGTTGCCGGGCCGCATCGACACTGGCGCGCGCGGTCGTCTCGGAGCTCTCGATGCCGGCCAGTGTCGCGGCAACGTCGGCGGCCGCGAGCGTCGCGTGCTCCTGCCCGGCCCGCTCGCGTTGTGCCATCAGTCGGCGCAGCTGGTTGTCCATTTCCTCGAGGCGGGCCCGCTCGGCCTCGGCCGACGAGGACGCCGCACGCAGCGACTGGTTGAAGCCCTCCCAGCGCTCCTGCCACGCGTGCATCGCCGCTTCCGCCGTGGCGAGTTCGGCGGCCGCGGCCTCCTCCGCGAGGCGGGCAGTCTCGAGGCCCGGCCCGAGTTCGGCGAGCGCCGCCTCGAGCGACGCGGCCTGCTCGAGGTCGCGCACGCGGTGCACGCCGGCCTCCTGCAGCCCGTTGCCGACCTGCTCGAGTTCCTGGCGCTGCCGGCTGCGGATCTCGCGCGCGTGCTCGATCGCCTGCCCGGTGCGCGAGATCTCGGCGCCGACCTGGTAGTAGCGGCCCTGCACCTCGGACAGCACCTGCGCGCGCGCGTCGTGGTCCTGGCGCGCCCGCTCGATCGCGGCCTCGAGCGAGCGCTGCTCGGCCAGCGCCGCCTGCAGCGCGAGGTCGCGCTCCGACATGATCGCCTGGCGCGCGCCGGCCTCGGACTCGACCTCGCGCAGCCTGAGCGCGAGCAGCTCGGCGTGCAGCTGGCGCTCTTCCTGCTTGAGCGCCTGGTAGCGCCGCGCGGTGGCGGCCTGGCGCTGCAGGTGGCGCAGCTGCTTCTCGACCTCGTCGCGCAGGTCCGAGAGGCGCGCGAGGTTCTCGCGCGTGTGGCCGATGCGGTTCTCGGTCTCGCGCCGCCGCTCCTTGTAGCGCGAGATGCCGGCGGCCTCCTCGAGGAACGCGCGCATCTCGTCGGCCTTGGCCTCGATGACGCGCGAAATCATGTTCTGCTCGATGATCGCGTAGCTGCGCGAGCCGAGGCCCGTGCCGAGGAACAGCTGGGTGATGTCCTTGCGCCGGCATCGCACCCCGTTCAGGAAATACGACGAGGTTCCGTCGCGCGACACCAGGCGCTTGAGCGAGACCTCGGCGTAGTTGGCGTACTCGCCGCCGAGCTTGCCGTCGGAATTGTCGAACACGAGTTCGACGGAGGCGTTGCCGACCGGCTTGCGCGACGCGGAACCGTTGAAGATCACGTCTGCCATCGAGTCGCCGCGCAGGTGCTTGGCGGAGATCTCGCCCATGACCCAGCGCACGGCGTCGATGATGTTCGACTTGCCGCAACCGTTGGGACCCACCACGCCGACCAGGCTGCTCGGGAAACTGACGGCCGTGGGGTCCACGAAGGACTTGAATCCGGCCAGCTTGATCTTGGTCAGGCGCATCGTTCACCCGCGGGAAAGGGGCCAGGAAGGAGGTGCGCGGAGTTTAAAAGAAAGTGACCCGCCTCACAGCACTGCGAACGAGTGGACCGTGGGCGCTCGGTCTGTATAATCCCGCGTCCTTCGCTGAGTCCCCGGAGTCCGAGATGACCGCAAAGAAACCGTCTGGCAAGCCGACCGCGGCCAGGAAGACTGTTTCTGCCAGGCCTGCCGCCAGGACCGCCGTCAAGCCCGTCGCCAAGCCGGCCGTCAAGCCCGCCGCCAGGTCCGTCGTCAAGCCTGTGGCCAAGGCCAAGGCCGCCCCGCGCAAGGCGGCCGCTCACAAGGCTCCGGCGAGGCCGGCCGCCAAGGCCGCCCACCACGCGAGGCCCGCGGCGCCGGCCAGGCTGGTCGCACAGCCGGTGGCCGCGCCGGAAGAAGCCGAGACCCTCGAGGCCGGGGCGAGCCTGCTTTCGGGACCGCGCAACGTCCAGCCGTACATCGTCCGCAAGGGCGAGGAGTACATGAGCAAGGAGCAGCTCGAGCATTTCCGCACGATCCTGAGCAGCTGGAAGAAGGACCTGATGCAGGAAGTGGACCGCACGATGCTCCACATGAAGGACGAGGCGGCCAATTTCCCCGACCCGAACGACCGGGCCACGCAGGAGTCCGAGTTCAGCCTCGAGCTGCGCACGCGGGATCGCGAGCGCAAGCTGATCCGCAAGATCGACGAGGCGCTGAAGCGCATCGAGGACGGCAGCTACGGGTTCTGCCTCGAGACTGGCGAGCCGATCGGCGTGAAGCGCCTCGAGGCCAGGCCGGTCGCCACGTTGAGCGTCGAGGCGCAGGAACGTCGTGAGCGGCGCGAAAAGCAGTTCGGCGATCGCGACGACTGGTACCGCTGAAGAGCGCCGTCCCTACCGGGGACGCTTCGCGCCCTCCCCGAGTGGCCCCCTGCATTTCGGCTCCCTGGTCGCGGCCGCCGCGAGCTGGCTGGACGCCCGCGCACATGGCGGCGAGTGGCTGGTGCGCATCGAGGACATCGATCCCCCGCGCGAGCGGGCCGGTGCCGCCGACGCCATCCTGCGCGACCTCGAGCGGCTGGGGCTGCACTGGGACGGGGCAGTGCTGCGCCAGAGTACCCGCCGGCATGCCTACCAGGACGCCATCGATCGACTGCTGGTGCTCGGCCTGCTGCGCCGCTGCACCTGTTCGCGGGCTGCGCTCGCCGCGCTGCCGCAGAACCGCTCGCGGCCGCCGGGCGAGGACCTGTTCCACCCCGCCGAATGCGTCGGTGCCCCAGCCGGTTTCTCCGGACGGCACGCCCTGCGCTTCCGCGCGCCGGACCTTGCCGTCGGGTTCGTGGACCGTGCCCAGGGCCCGCAGTCCGGCAACGTGGCGCAGACGCACGGCGATTTCGTGCTGCGGCGGCGCGATGGCCTCCACGCCTACCAGCTCGCGGTGGTCGTCGACGACGCCGAGCAGGGCATTCTGGACATAGTCCGGGGCGTGGACCTGCTGGCCAGCACCCTGCGGCAGCTGCTGCTGCAGCAGGCACTCGGCTTATCGCGACCCGCGTACATGCATGTCCCACTTGCCGTGGACGAAAGCGGCCGTAAGCTCTCGAAATCGACCGATGCGCCCGGACTCGCCGGGGCGGCGCCGGGCGCCCAGCTCACCGCGGCGCTCGCGTTCCTCGGGCAGGGGCCACCGGCCGGGCTGCGGCGCGCAACGGCCGCGGAAGTGCTGCAATGGGGCCAGGCACACTGGCGCCCGGAGCGGTTTGCCGGCGAGTTGCGACGGAAGACACAGGAAGGCACCGAATGACGACCAAGGCCAGGACGAAGCGAGCCCGGACCGCCGGCAGCGGGACGGAGGGCGGCAAGCCGGAGCCGCGCGTCATCCGCAAGTACCCGAACCGCCGGCTCTACGACACCGTCGAGAGCCGCTACGTGACGCTGAACGACATCCGCCGCCTGGTCGTCGAGCGCGTGGACTTCGTGGTGCTCGAGCGCAAGACGCAGCAGGACATCACGCGCAGCATCCTGCTGCAGGTGATCGCCGAGCAGGAAGGCGCCGGCGAGGCGCTGATGAGCCGCGACTTCCTCTCGCAGGTGATCCGCAGCTACGGCAGTGGCCTGCACGACTTCGTCGGCCGCTACCTCGACGAAAGCATCCAGCTGTTCGCCCGCGAGCAGCGCGAGATCCGCGACCGATTCAAGAGCGTGGTCGGCCTCGATCCGCTCGAGACCGTCACCGCCGTCGCGCAGAAGAACTACCAGCGCTGGAAGTCCCTCCAGGAGGAAGTGTTCGCCCGGATTGGCCGGCCGTTCGGGAGGGAGGAGAAGGACTAGGAGAAGGGGATAGTGAATAGGGGATAGGGGATAGTCGGAAAGAAGAAGGGCGACCAATGGTCGCCCTCTCCTACTATCCCCTATCCCCTATCCCCTATCCCCTATCCCCTATCCCCTATCCCCTTCCGTGGGCTCAGCCCTCGACGTTGCGCATCGACAGCCGCACGCGTCCCTGCCGGTCGACCTCGAGCACCTTCACGCGCACGACGTCGCCTTCCTTGAGCTTGTCGCTCACGCGCTCGACGCGCTCCTCGGAGATCTGCGAGATGTGCACCAGTCCGTCCTTGCCGGGCAGGATCTGCACGAACGCGCCGAAGTCCATCAGGCGAACGACCCGGCCCTCGTAGACCGCGCCGACCTCGACCTCGGAGGTGATGAGCTCGATGCGCTTCTGCGCCTCGCGGCCCGCCGCGCCGTTGACGGAGGCGATCTTGACCGTGCCGTCGTTCTCGATGTCGATCGTGGCGCCGGTCTCCTCGGTGATGCCGCGGATGACCGCACCGCCCTTGCCGATGACCTCGCGGATCTTCTCCGGGTCGATCTTCATGGTGATGATGGTGGGCGCCCACTCCGACATCTTCGGGCGCGCCTCGGTGATGACCTTGTTCATCTCGCCGAGGATGTGCAGGCGCGCGCGGTTGGCGCGCTCGAGGGCGACCTGCATGATTTCGCGGGTGATGCCCTCGATCTTGATGTCCATCTGCAGGGCGGTCACGCCTTCGGCGCTGCCGGCGACCTTGAAGTCCATGTCGCCGAGGTGGTCCTCGTCGCCGAGGATGTCCGTGAGCACCTCGAACTTGCCGTCCTCGAGCACCAGGCCCATCGCCACGCCGGCGACCGGCGCCTTGACCGGCACGCCCGCGTCCATCAGCGCGAGGCTCGTGCCGCAGACCGAGGCCATCGAGCTCGAGCCGTTCGACTCGAGGATCTCGGAGACCACGCGGATGATGTACGGGAAGCTGGCCATGTCCGGCATCACGGCGCTCACGCCGCGGCGCGCGAGGTTGCCGTGGCCGATCTCGCGGCGCTTCGGCGAGCCCATCATGCCCGTCTCGCCCACCGAGAACGGCGGGAAGTTGTAGTGCATCATGAACGGCTCTTTGCGCTCGCCGGCGAGCGCGTCGATGATCTGCGCGTCGCGGCCGGTGCCGAGCGTGGTCGTCACGAGCGCCTGCGTCTCGCCGCGCGTGAACAGCGCCGAGCCGTGGGTGCGGGGCAGCACGCCCGTCTGCACGGTGATCTTGCGCACCGTGTTCATGTCGCGGCCGTCGATGCGCGGCTCGCCCGCGAGGATGCGGCGGCGCACGAGGTTGTACTCGAGGCGGCCGATCTCGTCGGTCACCTTGCGCGGCGTGAACTTCGGCGCGTCGCCCGAAGCCAGCGCCTCGACGGCGGCCTTCTTGATCTCGCCGATGCGCGTGTAGCGCGCCTGCTTCTCGGTGATCGTGTAGGCCTTGGCGAGATCGGTCTCCGCCAGCGCGGCCACGGCCTTGACCAGTTCCTCGTCGACGGCGGGCGGCGCCCAGTCCCAGGCCGGCTTGCCGGCCTCGGCGGCGAGTTCCTTGATGGCCTTGATCGCGACCTGCATCTGCTCGTGGCCGAACACCACCGCGCCGAGCATCACGTCCTCGGGCAGGATCTTCGCCTCGGACTCGACCATCAGCACGGCGTCGGACGTGCCGGCCACGACGAGGTCGAGGCTCGAGGTCTGCAGGTCCTTGTGGGTGGGGTTCAGCAGGTACTGGCCATCGCGATAGCCAACCCGCGCGCCGCCGATCGGCCCGCGGAACGGGATGCCGGACAGCGCGAGTGCGGCCGAGGCGCCGAGCATCGCCGGGATGTCCGAGTCGATCTCGGGGTCGAGCGACACGACCGTCGCCACCACCTGCACCTCGTTGAAGAAGCCTTCGGGGAACAGCGGGCGGATCGGACGGTCGATCAGGCGCGAGGTGAGCGTCTCCTTTTCGGAGGGCCGGCCTTCGCGCTTGAAGAAGCCGCCGGGGATGCGGCCCGCGGCGTAGGTCTTCTCGACGTAGTTGACGGTGAGCGGGAAGAAGTCCTTGTTGGCGTCGGCGGCCTTGCGCGCGACGGCCGTCACGAGGACGACGGTGTCACCCAAGGAGACGAGGCAGGAGCCGTCCGCCTGGCGGGCGAGGCGCCCGGTCTCGAGCGTGACGGAATGCGGACCATACTGAAAAGATTTCTTGTGGACGTTCACGATTGTGTCCAGTGCTGCGGGAGCGTGGGGAATGGCGGAAAAGAATGCGGCCCGCAGTGCGGGCCGGATTCTCGGTCGTTCAGCGGCGCAGGCCGAGTCGGGCGACTACGTCCTGGTAACGCGCGACGTCGGTCTCCTTGAGGTAGTCGAGGAGCTTGCGACGCTGCGTGACGAGCTTCAGCAGCCCGCGACGCGAGGCGTGATCGCGCTTGTGCGCGGTGAAATGTTCGCCGAGTTCGTTGATGCGCGCGGAAAGCAGTGCGATCTGGACTTCCGGCGAACCGGTGTCCGTCGCGTTGCGGCGGTAACCGCCGACGATCTCGCTCTTGCGCTCGGTGGACAGTGCCATCGTTGAGTGTCCTCGAAACCTGTATGTATGCCCTTGAACTGAGCCGCGCATCTTACCCGGCAAGGGGCTGATTTCTCAAGCGGTTCCTGTGTTTTCGTCCGGGTCGCCCGCCACGAACAGGCGCACGGTGCGTACGCGCAGGTCCGCGCCGACGGACACGACGCCGAGAAACTCGCCGGCCGGGGCGTAGGCAGCCAGCCGCTCGGCGGGCACGCTTCCCGCCGGGGCCTCGAGCACCCTGCCCTGGCGCAGGTGCAGCGCTTGCCCTGCCGAGAGGTCGATTCGCGGCAGCCTGCGGAAGGCCGTGTCAGCCGGGAGCAGCCATCCGGGCGGATCCGCCCGGGACTCGCTCGCCGCCCACTGCTCGATCTCCTCGAGGCTCACCATGGCGTCGGCCTCGAACGGCTCGACCCAGAGCCTGCGGAGCGCCGTGAGGTGCCCGACGCTGCCCACGCGCGTGGCGACCTCCTCGCCCAGCACCCGTATGTAGGTACCCTTCGAGCAGACGACCTCGAACTCGAGACTGTCCGGCGCAAGGGCCACGAGGTCGAGGCGCCGGATCTCGATGGCGCGCGGCTCGCGCGGAACGACCTCGCCGCGCCGCGCCAGCTCATACAGCGGGCGGCCCTGGCGCTTGAGGGCCGAGTACATCGGCGATACCTGCATGCCGGGTCCCCGCAGTCCCTCGAGCACGGCCAGCATCTGCTCCCGGGTCAGGGGCGGTACGGGTGCCTCGCTGACGACAGTCCCCTCGGCATCGCCGGTGTCGGTCGCCGCGCCGAGCTTCAGTCGGGCCCGATAGGCCTTGGCGGAGCCGAGCAGCATCCCGCTGGCCTTGGTGGCCTGGCCGAAGCACAGCGGCAGCATGCCCGTGGCCATGGGATCGAGCGTGCCGGCATGGCCGGCCTTGGCCGCCTGGAGCAGGCGGCGCACGCGCTGCAGCGCGCCGGTCGAGGTCGCGCCCGCGGGCTTGTCGAGCAGCACGATGCCATCGACCCGCCGCCACGCCCCGCGGCGCGGGCCGGCGCTCACTTGCCCTCGTCGTCCGGCCCCTCGCCGTCGTCCGCGTGCCGTGACGCGTCGTCGCGAACCGCGCGGGTGATGAGGTCGTCGAGACGGTGGCCGCGCTCGAGTTCCTCGTCCGGCTGGAAGTGGATGTGCGGCGCGATGCGCAGGCGCAGCTCGCGGCCGAGCGGGCCACGCAGGTAGCGGGCCGCCTCCTCGAGGATCTCGAGCTGGACGGGGTCGTGCGAATCGCCGGTGAGCAGCTCGAAGTGCACCCAGGCGTGCGAGAGATCGGGTGACATGCGCACGTGCGTGACCGTCACCGGCTTCAGGCGCGGGTCGCGCACGTCGCGTCGCAACATCTCGGCGAGCGTGCGCTGCACCTGTTCGGCGACGCGCCTGGCGCGCGGGACTTCACGCGGCATGGCGGCTCGTCACGCGCTGCGCGCGACCTCGACCCGGGCGAAGCACTCGATCTGGTCGCCCACGCGGATATCGTTGTACTTCACCACGCCGATGCCGCACTCCGTGCCGGCCCGCACCTCGCCCACGTCGTCCTTGAAGCGACGCAGCGAGTCGAGCTCGCCCTCGTGGATCACGACGTGGTCGCGGAGCACGCGCACGGGGTTGCCGCGCTTGATGTAGCCCTCGACCACCAGACAGCCGGCGACCGTGCCGAACTTGCTCGAGCGGAACACATCGCGCACCTCGGCGAGGCCCACGATCTGCTCCTTGATCTCGGGCTTCAGCATGCCCGACATGGCGAGCTTAACGTCGTCGATCGCCTCGTAGATGATGCTGTAGTAGCGCACGTCCACGCCCGAGTCCTTCATGGCGTTGCGGGCCGCGGCGTCCGCGCGCACGTTGAAGCCGATGACGCGGGCATTCGAGGCCGCCGCCAGCGTCACGTCGGATTCGGTGATGCCGCCGACGCCGCTCGCGATGACCTTGACCGAGACCTCGTCCGTGGCGAGCTTCGAGAGCGCATCGCGCAGCGCCTCGGCGCTGCCCTGCACGTCCGCCTTGACGATGAGCTGGATGGCCGCGCCGGCCTGCTCGGCCATCTGCGAGAAGACGTCTTCCGCCTTCTTGGTGGCGCCGGCGAGGCGCACGTCCCGGTACTTGCCCTGGCGGTAGAGCGCGACCTCGCGGGCCTTGCGCTCGCTCTCGACCACCAGCAGGTCGTCGCCGGCGTTCGGCGCATCGGAGAGGCCGAGCACGGCGACCGGCGTCGAGGGACCCGCCGATTGCACCTGCTTGCCGGTCGCGTCGAACAGTGCCCGTACGCGGCCGAATTCCTGGCCGGCGATGATCGGGTCGCCGGTGCGCAGGGTGCCGCGCTTGATCAGCACCGTCGCCACGGCGCCGCGGCCCTTCTCGATGCTGGACTCGAGCACCACGCCGACCGCGGGCCCCTGCTCCGGAGCCTTGAGGTCGAGGACCTCTGCCTGCAGCAGGATGCTCTCGAGCAGCTGGTCGACGCCCTCACCCGTGCGGGCCGACACGTTGACGAACATCGTGTCGCCGCCCCATTCCTCGGGGATGACGTTCTGCTTGCCGAGGTCGTTGCGCACGCGATCGGGGTCCGCGTCGTGCTTGTCGACCTTGTTGACCGCCACGACCATCGCCACGTTGGCGGCGCGGGCGTGCTGGATCGCCTCGATGGTCTGCGGCATGACGCCGTCGTCGGCCGCCACCACCAGCACCACGATGTCGGTGACGTGCGCGCCGCGGGCGCGCATCGCCGTGAAGGCGGCGTGGCCCGGCGTGTCGATGAAGGTGATGCTGCCCTTGGCCGTCTCGACCTGGTAGGCGCCGATGTGCTGCGTGATGCCGCCCGCCTCGCCCGCGGCGACCTTGGTGCGGCGGATGTAGTCGAGCAGCGAGGTCTTGCCGTGGTCGACGTGGCCCATGATGGTCACGACCGGCGGGCGCGGCAGCAGCTCGAGCTCGCCGGTCTTCGCCTGCAGGCCCTCCTCGAGCGCGTCCTCCTTGAGGCGCACGGCGTTGTGGCCGAATTCCTCGACCACCAGCTGGGCGGTGTCCTGGTCGATGGGCTGGTTGATGGTGGCCATCACGCCCATCTTCATCATCGTCTTGATGACTTCATTGGCCTTCACGGCCATGCGGTTGGCGAGTTCGCCGACCGTGATCGTCTCGGGCAGCTGCACGTCGCGCTTGACGGGCGCGGTCGGCTGCTCGAAGCCGCCGCCGCGCGAATCGACGCTCACGTGCACTGGCCGGCGATAACGACTCGTGCTCTGGCGCTTCTTGAGGCGTGCGCTGGCCGCCGCACCGACGTGCAGCTCCTGGCGCCCGTACTTGGTGGGCGCGCCCTTGCGGTCCTCGACCGGCTCGGCCGCCCGCGGCTTCGGCGGCGGGACGACGCGCACCGGCTCGGCGACCGGGGCCTCGACCTCCACCCGCTCGGGACGTTCGCGCTCGCGCGTGTCCTCGGTGCGACGCGCATCTTCTTCGGCGCGCAGCCGCGCCTCATCGGCCGCCCGTTGCAGGGCCTCCTGCTCGATCCGCTCGCGCTCGAGGCGCTCGGCGTCCCGCTTCTCGTTCTCGCGGCGCTCCGCCTCGAGGCGCACGGCCTCCTCGGCCTGGCGCTGCCGGTCGAGCTCGTCCTGCCGCTGCCGCTGCTCTTCCTCGAGCACCGTGCGGTTGAGGTAGGTCTTCTTGACGCGCACCTCGACGTTGACCGTGCGCGCCCGCCCCTGCGTGGAGGCGACCTTGATCTCCTGCTGTGCCTTGCGCTTCAGGGTGATCTTGCGCGGTGCGGCCGCATCCTGCTGCTCCCGCCCGTGCGCGCGGCGCAGGTGGGTGAGCAGCTCCATCTTCGCCTCGTCGCTGATGACGTCATCGGCGCCCGAGACCTTGATGCCTGCCTCGTCGAGCTGCGTCATGAGACGCTCGACCGGGACTTTGAGCACCTCGGCAAATTGACTGACTGTCACTACCGCCATGGGGTCCTCCGGTCAGGCCTGCTCGGCCTGCTCGAACCAGTGCTTGCGAGCGGCGAGGATGATCTCGCCGGCACGCTGCGGGTCGAGGTTGGGAATCTCGGCAAGGTCGTCCACCGACTGCTCGGCGAGGTCCTCGCGGGTGAGCACGCCGTGGCGCGCGAGCTCGGTCGCGAGTTCGTCGTCCATGCCCTCGACCTCGAGGAGGTCTTCGGCCGGGTTGCCTTCGGAGGTCTCCTCGCTCGCGATCGCCTGCGTGAGCAGCACGTCGCGCGCGCGGTTGCGCAGCTCCTGAACGATGTTCTCGTCGAACTCCTCGATGCCGGCGAGCTCGGACTGCGGCACGTAGGCGATTTCCTCGATGCTGGAGAAACCCTCCTGCACCAGGATCGCCGCCACGTCCTCGTCCACGTCGAGCTGCTTCATGAAGAGCTCGCGCAGCTCGCGCTGCTCGGAGTCGCTCTTCTCCTCGGCCGCCTGCTCGCTCATGATGTTGAGCCGCCAGCCGGTGAGTTCGCTCGCGAGACGGATGTTCTGGCCGCCGCGGCCGATCGCCTGCGACAGCTTGTCCTCCGCCACCGCGATGTCCATGCTGTGGGCTTCCTCGTCGACGACGATCGAGCTCACCTCGGCGGGCGCCATCGCGTTGATGACGAACTGCGCCGGGTTGTCGTCGAAGGGGATGATATCGACGCGCTCGCCGGCGATCTCGTTCGAGACCGCCTGTACGCGCGAGCCGCGCATGCCGACGCAGGCGCCGACCGGGTCGATGCGCGGGTCGTTCGAGCGCACGGCGATCTTGGCGCGCGCGCCCGGATCACGGGCGGCGCCGAGGATATTGATCAGCCCCTGCCCCACTTCCGGCACCTCGAGCTTGAACAGCTCGATCAGGAACTCGGGGGCCGTGCGGCTCAGGAACAGCTGCGGGCCGCGTGGCTCGGAGCGCACGTCCTTGAGGAAGGCCTTGATGCGGTCCTGGGTGCGCACCGGCTCGCGCGGGATCATCGCCTCGCGCGGGATGAAGCCCTCGGCGTTGCCGCCGAGGTCGACGAAGATGCCGTTGCGGTCGACGCGCTTGACGATGCCGGAGACGAGCTGGCCGATGCGGCCCTGGTACTGCTCGACCACCTGCGCGCGCTCGGCCTCGCGCACCTTCTGCACGATGACCTGCTTGGCGGTCTGCGCGGCGATGCGCCCGAAGGCCACCGACTCGAGCGGCGTCTCGACGTAGCCGCCCACCTCGGCGTCGGGCGTGACGTTCGAGCGCGTCCTCCATGCGCAGTTCCTTCTCGGGGAACTCGAGCTCGGTCGAGTCGTCGGCGAACACCTTCCAGCGGCGATAGGTCTCGTAGTCGCCCGTCTTGCGGTTGATCGCGACGCGCGCGTCCATCTCCTCGCCGTACTTCTTGCGGGTGGCGGACGCGAGCGCGGCTTCGAGCGCCTCGAAGATGATCTCCTTGTCGACGCCCTTCTCGTTCGAGACGGCATCCACGACCATCAGGATTTCCTTGTTCATCTCGCGTCCTCCCGACCAGCGGGGATCAAGTGTCCGGCGCCAGGTGCGCCTTGCGGATGGCGGACAACGGCAGCACGCAGCGCCGTCCGTCCACCTCTATCTCTATCGTCTCCGGGCCTGCCGCCACGAGCGGCCCCTGGTAGCGGCGGCGCCCGTCGATCGGCTGCAGGACCTCTGCGAAGACCTGCTCGCCCACGTAGCGCCCGAACTGGGCCGCCGTCCTGAGCGGCCGGTCCAGTCCCGGCGAGGACACCTCCAGGGTGTAATGCCCCGGGATGGGATCCTCCGTATCCAGCAACTCGCTCACCGCCCGGCTCACCCGTTCGCAGTCCTCGAGCGTGATGCCCGCCGCCGCGTCGATGTACAGCCGCAGGCAGCCATTGCCTCGATCCGGCGCGTACTCGAGCTCCCAGAGCTCGTAGCCGAGACCCTCGACCACGGGCCCGACCAGTGCCTGCAGCGTGTCCCTGAGCATGCAACCGTCCTTGCACCCGGTGCAGAAACGAAAAATGGGCCGGCGGCCCATTCGTTGCTTCGCGGCCGCCCCGGGGACGACCCAGGCGCCGCAAATGAAAAATCCCCGCTGTGGGGGATTTCTCTGGCGAATCTCCCGCCGTACCGGCTCGGCCCCGCTCGCGGAGCCTGCCTGCCCGGCCAGGAACCAAGGCGAATCAATGAGTTACACGATCGCCCAGCCCCTTGGAGCGCCGATTCTATAGCAAGGGCTGCGCTGCGGCTAGCCCGGGCGGACGCCTGGCTGGTCGAGCAGCGCGACGATGCTCTCCGCCACGTAGTCAACGTTCGCGTCGCTGATGCCCGCCACGTTCATGCGTCCGTCGGGTGGCGTGTGGACGTGGCGCGTCTCGCGCAAGCGCACCGTGGCGGCTGCATCGAGCCCGAGCAGCGAGAACATGCCGCGATGTCGCTCGAGCCAGGAGAAGTCGAGGTCGGGCCTGAGCGCGGCGAGGCGTCCCGCGAGCAGCGCGCGCAGCGACTTCATGCGAGCCGTCATTGCGGCGAGTTCCTGTTCCCAGAGCGTGCGCAGCCCAGGATCGCCGAGCACCCGCGCCGCCACCGCCGCACCATGGTCCGGCGGCATCGAATACATGCGACGCGCCACGCGCTGCTGCTGGCTCGCGAGGGCGGTGGCGGAAGCTGCATTCGATGCCAGCGCGACCAGCGCGCCGGTGCGTTCGCGATACAGGCCGAAATTCTTCGAGCAGGAGATAGCGAGCAGCATCTCGGGGAGCCGCGCGGCGAGGATCCTGAGGCCGGCTGCGTCGGTGTCGAGGTCGTCGCCGAGGCCCTGGTAGGCGAAGTCCACGAACGGCAGCAGTCCGCGCCGCTCGAGCACTTCCGCCAGAGCGGACCAGTGCGCGGGCTGCAGGTCCGCGCCGGTGGGGTTGTGGCAGCAGGCGTGCAGGAGCACGACCGACCCGCCCGGCAGGGACGCGATGTGCGCGAGCATGCGATCGAAGGCGACCTCCCGCGTGGCCGGGTCGTAATACGGATAGCGCTGCAGCGGCAGCCCGATCGTGCCGATCAGCGGTTCGTGGTTCGCCCAGGTCGGGTCGCTGACGTGGATCACGGCCGCGGGATTGCCCACGCGGATCAGCTCCGCACCGATCCTGAGCGCCCCACATCCACCGACGCACTGGATGGTCGCGAGACGCTCGCCAAAGTCCGCGGCGAGCGGGCCGAGTGCCAGGCGCGCAATCTGCGCGTTGAACTGCAGGTTGCCGGCGGGACCGACATACGTCTTGGTGGTCTGCTCGGCCAGCATGGCCGTTTCGGCCGCGCGAACCGCCGCCGGCACGGGAGTGTTGCCATCCGCGTCGCGGTATACGCCGACGCCGAGGTCGACCTTCAACGGGGAAGTGTCGCGGCGGAACGCGGCGGTGACCCCGAGGATCGAATCCGGGGGCAGGAGCTCGATGTCGGCGAACATCCCGCGGATTCTACGCGGCCGGCGGCGCAGGCACGACACGCTGGTCGATGGCGCCGAAGATGCTGGCCCCGGAGCGGTCGAACATCTCGATGCGGACGCGGTCGCCGAAGCCGAGGAACGGCGTGAGCGGCCGGCCGTGCTCGAGCTGCTCGAGCATGCGTCGCTCGGCGATGCAGGAGGAGCCGCGGCTGCGGTCGTAGTTGGACACGGTACCCGAGCCGATGATGGCACCTGCGCCAAGCCGGCGGGTCTTCGTCACGTGCGCGATCAGGGTCGGGAAGTCGAAGGTCATGTCGATGCCCGCCTCGGGGCGTCCGAACAGCTGGCCGTTCACGTGCGACACCAGTGGCAGGTCCACCTTGCCGCCGTCCCAGGCGGCGCCGAGTTCGTCCGGCGTGACGGCGCAGGGCGAGAACGCCGTGGCGGGCTTCGACTGGTAGAAGCCGAAGCCCTTCGCGAGCTCGGCCGGGATCAGGTTGCGCAGCGACCAGTCGTTCACCAGCATCACGAGCCTGATGTGGCGCCGGGCCTGGCCGGCGTCCGTGCCCATCGACACGTCGTCGGTCACCACGGCCACCTCGGCCTCGAGGTCGATGCCGAACTCCTCGCTCGGGAACGGCGCATCGGACGCGGGCCCGAGGAAGTCGTCGCTGCCGCCCTGGTAGACGAGCGGGTCGGTCCAGAAGCTCGGCGGCATCTCCGCACCGCGCGCCTTGCGCACGAGTTCGACGTGATTCACGTAGGCGGAACCGTCCACCCAGTGGTGCGCGCGCGGCAGCGGCGCCTTGACGCGGGTCGGATCGAAGGAGAAGCCCCCCGCTCCCCGGCCGTCCTCGAACTCCGCCGCCGCCTGCTCGAGCCGCGGGGCGATCACGTTCCAGTCGTCGAGCGCCGCCTGCAGCGTGCGCGCGATGTGCGGGACCGGCAGCGCGCGCACGAGGTCGCGGCTCACGATGAGCAGTTGTCCGTCGCGGCTGCCGTCGTCGAGGGTGGCGAGCTTCATGGGGGATAGCGGATAGCGGATAGCGGATAGCGGATAGTGTAGGAGGAAGTGTGGCCGGCTGTGCCGGCCTCTTTACTATCCGCTATCCGCTATCCGCTGTCTTCCAGCTCTCCACGTACTCCCGCCACTCGACCGAACTCGCCGCATCGGCCACGTCGAGCGCATCGCGCGTGTCGATCATGACGGCGTATTCGTCGGTGGCGGGCTTCGGCTGCTGGAACATGCGCGTCAAGGCCTTCGGGTGCGGGCCGTGGGTGAACCCGCCCGGGTGGAAGGTCATCATGCCCGGGTGGATGTTGTCGCGGCTGAAGAAGTCACCCGCATGGTAGAAGAGGACCTCGTCGTAGTCGTCGTTGTTGTGGAAGAACGGCACCTTGAGCGCCCCGGGGTCGGTCTCGAACGGCCGCGGCGCGAAGGAGCAGACGACGAAACGGTTCGACAGGAACGTGGTGTGCGCCGACGGCGGCAGGTGGTAACGGTGGCTCATCAGCGGGCGGATGTGCTGCACGTTGATCCGCACCACCGACAGCTCGCCGTGCCAGCCGATCGCATCGAGCGGATTGAACGGGAACGTGATGAGTGAGAGCTCGCCGCGCCGCTTGACCTCCACCTGCCAGCTCGCCGCGTCCGACTGCTGCGCGAGGAACGCCTCGTCGACGCGGGGCGTGTCGAGCATGGCCGGGTCGAAGATGGCGTGGTTGCCGGCGATGCCCTTGTCCGGCAGCGAGTAGCTGGCGTTGGTCGCCTCGATCATCAGCAGGTCGACCGGGCCGCCCGACTCGAGGCGCCACAGCGTGCCGCGCGGCAGCACGATGTAGTCGCCGCCCTCGAACCGCAGGTGGCCGAAGTCGCAGTGGAGGTGACCGGTGCCCGCGTGTACGAACAGCAGCTCGTCGCCGTCCGCGTTGCGCGCGAGCCGGTTCATCGCGCCCGGCATGCGCCAGAATCGGATGCGGCAGTGGGCGTTGGCCAGCACCGTCGGCGCCGACCAGGGGCTCGACGATTGCAGCGGGAATTTCGCGAGGTCGAAGGCGCGCGGCCGCAGTGGTCCGCTGAAGTCGGTCCATCCCGTCGGCGGATGCCGGTGGTGGAAGAAGGCGGCGGGACCGAAGAAGCCTTCCTTGCTCATCTCGCGCTCGTAGGTGCCCTCCGGCAGGTCGCAATGCGCCTGCCGCGATGCCTTGCCCTCGACGCGTGACACCGGGATGTATCTCTTCATCTGACCTCCGCCACTAACCGCTATCCCCTATCCCCTATCCCCTATCCCCTATCCCCTATCCCCTATCCCCTATCCCCTTCCCTCAAATGACTCCCCTGCGCTCCTGATCGAGCTCGATCGACTCGAACAGCGCCCGGAAGTTGCCCTCGCCGAAGCCCTCGTTGCCCTTGCGCTGAATGATCTCGAAGAAGATCGGGCCGATGACGTTCTTCGTGAAGATCTGCAGCAGGATGCCGTCCTGCGCGCTGCCGTCGATCAGGATGCGGCGGCGCTCGAGTTCCCCGAGCGGCTCGCGGTGCCCGTGCACGCGGGCGTCAACGCCTTCGTAGTAGGTATCGGGCGTGTCCTGGAAGTCGATGCCATTGCGGCGCAGCTGGTCCACCGTGCCGTAGATGTCCTCGGTCGAGAGCGCGATGTGCTGGATGCCCTCGCCGTGGTACTCGCGCAGGTACTCCTCGATCTGCGACTTGTCGTCCTGCGACTCGTTGATCGGGATGCGGATCTTGCCGCAGGGGCTGGTCATGGCGCGACTCAGGAGCCCGGTCTTGCGGCCCTCGATGTCGAAGTAGCGGATCTCGCGGAAGTTGAACAGCCGCTCGTAGAAGCCGGACCACTTGTCCATGTTGCCGCGGTGCACGTTGTGGGTCAGGTGGTCGATGAGCGCGAGGCCGGCCGAGCGGCTCGGCGTGGGCGCGGCCACGGGGACGAAATCGACGTCGTAGATCGTGCGGTCGCCGTAGCGGTCGACGAGGTAGATGATGCTGCCGCCGATGCCCTCGATCGCCGGGATGTTGATTTCCATGGGTCCGACCGGCGTGCGGACCGGGGTGGCGCCGAGTTCCACCGCACGCTTGAAGGCCGCCGCGGCGTCCTTGACGCGAAACGCCATGGCGCAGGCGGACGGCCCGTGCTGCTGGGCGAAACGCTGGCCGAAGCTGCCGGGCTCGGCGTTGATGATGAAGTTGATGTCGCCCTGCCGGTGCAGCGTGACGTTCTTGCTGCGGTGGCGCGCCGCCACCGGGAAACCCATGCGCTCGAACAGCGTACGCAGCAGTTCCGGGTCCGGCGCCGTGTACTCGACGAACTCGAAGCCATCGGTGCCCATCGGATTGTCGAACAGGTCGGCCATGGCCGTGCTCCCCCGCGAGACGAAATCGTTTCAGGTGAAACTATAGGGCGCGATGTTACTGCAGGTGCGGTGCAACACGCCATCGTGGCGGGAAGGCTGGTGGGCCGTGATGGGATCGAACCATCGACCAACTGGTTAAAAGGTA
>CAVPMU010000019.1:0-19128 GCA_963706535.1 uncultured Gammaproteobacteria bacterium | reverse complement strand
ATACGCGCTGCGCCCGGTCGAGGCGCCCCGAAGCATCAGGTGGCCGGCGGGAATTCCAGCCGAAGCGCGTGGGGAAACCTTGTCACGTGGCTCAACCGCATTTCGAGTCGCCGCAGTTGAGGCAGGTCATGCAGCCGTCCATCATCACCACCGCCGCGGTGCTGCACTTGAGGCAGAGCTGCGCGCCCTGCGGGTAGTGGCTCTTGGCGAAAGCGTCCTGCTGCTTCTGGCGTGCCTCGTACTCCGAGCGCTTCTCCTCGATGAGCTTCCTGCGGTGCTCGTCCATCTCGGGACTGCGCAGCAGGCCGATCATCTGCAGGTGCTTCTCGATGACGTGGCCGAGCTCGGCGATGATCGAGGGCATGAACTTGCCGCCGGTCTGCCAGTAGCCGCCGCGCGGGTCGAACACCGCCTTCAGCTCCTCGACCAGGAAGGTCACGTCGCCGCCCTTGCGGAATACCGCCGAGATGATGCGCGTGAGCGCGACGATCCACTGGAAGTGGTCGAGGTTCTTCGAATTGATGAAGATCTCGAACGGCCGCCGCTGCTCGTGCTTGGTGCCCTCGTTCAGCACGATGTCGTTGATGGTCACGTACATCGCGTGGTCGGAGACCGGCGTCTTGATCTTGTAGGTCGAGCCGATCAGCATTTCCGGGCGCTCGAGCTTCTCGTGCATCCGGATGACCTTGGCGTCCTCGCGCGCATCGGCGGCCAGCGCCTCGCGCTTCGCCTCGGCCTTCGCCTCCGCCTTGGCCTTGGCCTCGTCGCCGGGCTTCACCACCCGGTACTTCACGATCTTCTTTTCGATCTTGTGGGCGCTCATCAGAATTTACCGTAATAGCCTTCTTTCAACGCGTCGAACAGGTTCGCGGCGGTGTGCATCTCGCCGTCGTACTCGATCTGCTCGTCGCCCTTCAGCGCGACCTCGCTGCCGTCCTCGAGCGTGAACACGTAGGTGGTGTTCTTCAGGTCCTCTTCCTTGACCAGCACGCCCTGGAACGCCTCGGGGTTGAAGCGGAACGTGGTGCAGCCCTTCAGGCCCTGCTCGTGCGCGTAGAGGTAGATGTCCTTGAAGTCCTCGTAGCGATAGTCGGTCGGCACGTTGGCGGTCTTCGAGATCGAGGAGTCGATCCACTTCTGCGCCGCCGCCTGGATATCCACGTGCTCGCGCGGCGTGACGTCCTCGGCGGTCGTGAAGTACTCGGGCAGCTTCTCGCCCGGGCTGGTGCCGCCCGGCATGGCGCCCTGGTTGACGAGCTCGCGGTAGGCCAGCAGCTCGAAGGAGAACACGTCGATGCGCTCCTTGGTCTTGCGGCCTTCGCGGATCACGTTGCGGAAGTAGTGGTGCGCGAACGAGGGCTCGATGCCGTTCGAGGCGTTGTTGGCGAGCGAAAGCGAGATCGTGCCGGTCGGGGCGATCGAGCTGTGGTGCGTGAAGCGCGCACCGGTCGCGGCCAGCTGCTCGACGAGCTCCGGTGCGGCCTCGGCCACGCGCTGCATGTAGCGGCTGTAGCGCGCGTGCAGCACGCGCCCCGGCAGCTTCTGCCCGACGCGGATGCCGTCGCGCCGCATCTCCGGGCGCTTGCGCAGCATCTCGGGCGTCACCTCGAACTCCTCGAGCATGATCGGCGCCGGGCCCTTCTCGCGGGCAAGGTCGAGCCCCGCCTCCCAGCCGGCGAGCGCGAGTTCGCGCGACACGCGCTCGGTGAAGGCCACCGCGTCGCGCGAGCCGTACTTCATGCGCTGCATGGTGATGGTGGAGCCGAGCCCGAGGAAGCCCATGCCGTGGCGGCGCTTGCGGTGGATCTCCTCGCGCTGCTTCTCGAGCGGCAGGCCGTTCACCTCGACCACGTTGTCGAGCATGCGGGTGAAGACGCGCACCACCTGCCGGTACTCGTCCCAGTCGAAGCGCGCATTCTCCGTGAACGGGTCGCGCACGAAGCTCGTCAGGTTCACCGAACCCAGCAGGCAGGAGCCGTAGGGCGGCAGAGGCTGCTCGCCGCAGTTGTGCGCATAAAGGCCATTCGCATCGAAGGCGTTGACCCCCGGCACCTGGACGTCGTAGACGGATTCCACGCCGGCCTCGGCCACCCGGGTCACGCGTGCGGTGAAACGTTCGCGGTTCAGCGTCCGACGATACCGTTCGAGCAGCAACGTCAGCCTGTCCGCCTTGTCGCCGTCACCGAATCCGACCAGCTCGGCGTACCGCAGCAGGTTCTCGCCGCTCACCACCAGTTCGTGCTGCGGCATGGTCTCGTAACGGCGTACGCCTCCCCTGCCGTCCGGCAGCAGCGTCGAGCCGGCTGCCCGACGCTCGCGGTAGATGCGCGACGCCATGCCGAGCCGCAGCAACATGCGTTGCACCGCTTCGAGCAACGTCGCGTCGGACTGTGCGAGGCGCACGCTGACACCTTTCTCCTGGCTGCCTTGGACCGATCCGTCGGCATCGAACAGCCCGCGCAGGAATCCGCGGCAGAAATTGCTCGAGGCTCGCTCCATCCGTGCCGTGATGCACTTCTGTCCGGGAGCCATTCCCACCTCGTCGGCGAGGTCCCGGAGGGCGGTGAGCGAGAGCCGGAATTCGTTGCGGCCCGACACCTCGCACCACCCGGCGAAATCCGCGCGATGGGGAAGCGTCTGCGCCGCCGCGACGGTCTCGCTCATCAGCGCGTGGATGCCCGCGGTCAGCTCGCTGGACCGGCCATTCACGACGGCCGCGGGTTTCCAGACCGACAGGGTCGCCTTGTCGGCCTTCAGCGTTCCGTCGCCCACCAGCAGTCCCAGCAGGTAGCCCTGCTCACGCGTAAATTCGCCGTCCCAGCGGGGAGCAACGCGATGATCATGCAGAACGACGCGGTCGCCCGCATGCAGTTCCCCGGCTTCGCACCATTCGGTCTCCGCCGTGTAGCGCGTCTGACGCGCCACGCGCATGACCCGGTGATCGTGGGTAAGACGCAGACGGTAGCCCTCCGCCGTCTCGAGGACCACGACGGGCTTGTCGGCGGTCTTGAAGAACCCCTCGACGCCGCTCGCGTGATCGGCGCCGTTGACGCGCGCCGCGAACGGCGTGCCGACGAGATCGCTCACCTGGCGAGGGCCCGCGGACGTGTGCACCCAGGTGTCGGCGGTGACGCAGGGGTTGGTGGCGCGGATGTTCTCGCACCACCAGTTGTTGTTCATCTCGTTGACGCGGTCGATCAGCACGAAGCCGGGCTCGGCGAAGTCGTAGGTGGAGGACATGATCACGTCCCACATGCGCTTCGCGGGCACGGTCTTGTAGACCTTGCAGAGCACCAGCCCCTCGTCGTTGCGCACGTAGTTCGAAGCGTCCGGCCACTCGCGCCAGACGAACTTCGCCGGGTCGCCGACGTCCGCGTCCACGATCTCGGCCTCGCGCACCGGGAAGGCGAGCTTCCACTCACCGTCCTCGCGCACCGCGCGCATGAACTCGTCGGTGACGAGCAGCGACAGGTTGAACTGCCGGAGCCTGCCGGCCTCGCGCTTGGCGCGGATGAACTCCATGGCATCCGGGTGGCCGACGTCGAAGGTGCCCATCTGCGCGCCGCGGCGGCCGCCGGCCGACGACACGGTGAAGCACATCTTGTCGTAGATATCCATGAACGACAGCGGCCCCGAGGTGTAGGCGCCGGCGCCCGAGACGTAGGCGCCACGCGGGCGCAGCGTCGAGAACTCGTAGCCGATGCCGCAGCCGGCCTTGAGCGTGAGACCCGCCTCGTGGACCTTGCCGAGGATGTCGTCCATCGAGTCGCGGATGGTGCCCGAGACCGTGCAGTTGATGGTCGAGGTGGCAGGCTTGTGCTCCTGCGCGCCGGCGTTCGAGGTGACGCGGCCGGCCGGGATCGCGCCCCGGCGCAGTGCCCACAGGAACTGCTCGTACCAGTGCTCGCGGACGTCTTCCTTCTCGACGTCGGCGAGCGCACGGGCGACACGCTTGTAGGTGTCATCCATCTCGTGGTCGATGGGTGTTCCGTCCTTCGAAGTCAGGCGGTACTTCTTGTCCCAGATGTCGAGGGAAGCTTCCTGGTAGGGGATGCTTCGGGCGTCCCGGGTCTCGATCTTCACGGCAGTGCTCATTGCAACAACAGGGCTCCGGCTTCTTGGTGCGTCTTCGGCGGAAATGGAAAAACCCCCTCTCGGGACCGCCTCGCGCCCCGCTAATCGAGGGAATGGCGAACCCGACCGACCCCATGAAGAGCCTGGCTCGGACGATCCCGCCAATCCCCCGGGGATGCTTCGTGCCGGACACAATATGTAGGGTCAGGGCGGAAAGGTTATGCACCCGCAACCCCCCCGTCAACCGCTTTATTTGCGGCAGCGCCGCAATTTTTAGTGCTTGTAATTCAATTGGTTACGAGACTCTCCTCTCGTGCAGCGACAATGCCCCAAACGGCCGACGAGTCAAGCCCGAATTTGCCGCGAAAACACAATATCTTGTGTCCACCTACGCATCACCGGAAATCCACAGCTTGTGCACCGCTCGCCCACAGCCTCCCCCGAGGCCCTCCGGCTGCGGCGGTGGAACTCCCGAGCAGCGATCGCGGTCTGACCCTGCGACTCCGCGCTGGCGGGAAGGCGCCGCGAACGACCCTGTTAGACTCGCTGCCCGCCGCGCACCCACTCGAAACACTGCAGGAAACAAGCATGAAGCTGCACTTCGGCCTCGCCGCGCTCCTCCTCGGCGCCTGGTCCTCGCTCGCCGTCGCGCAACTGCCCGCGCAGGTCGGCGACACGCCCGTTCCCTCGCTCGCGCCCATGGTGAAGCGCGTGAGCCCAGCGGTGGTGAACATCGCCACGCGCGGCACGGTGCAGGAGCAGAACCCGCTGTTCAACGACCCGTTCTTCCGCCGTTTCTTCGACGTGCCGAACACGCCGCGCCAGCGAGAATTCCAGAGCGCGGGCTCGGGCGTGATCGTGGACGCGAAGCAGGGCTACATCATCACCAACGCGCACGTGATCGAGAACGCCACCGAGATCACGGTGACGCTGCTCGACAACCGCTCGCTCACGGCCAAGGTGGTAGGCAAGGACGCGGGCTCGGACGTCGCGGTGCTCCAGGTGCAGGCGCCCAACCTCAAGGACATCCCGATCGCCGATTCGGACCGCACGGAAGTCGGCGACTTCGTGGTCGCGATCGGCAATCCGTTCGGCCTCGGCCACACGGTCACCTCCGGCATCGTGAGCGCGCTCGGCCGCTCGGGCATCAACCCCGAGGGCTACGAGGACTTCATCCAGACCGACGCGTCCATCAACCCCGGCAACTCGGGCGGCGCGCTCGTGACCCTCGACGGCCAACTGGTCGGCATCAACTCGGCCATCCTGTCGCGCACCGGCGGCAACATCGGCATCGGCTTCGCGATCCCGTCCAACATGATGCGGACGGTCATGAACCAGCTCGTGAAGCACGGCGAAGTGCGCCGCGGCGTGCTCGGCGTCAACATCCAGACGCTCACGCCCGACATCGCCGAGAGCATGGACCTAGGCAACGTGCAGGGTGCGCTGGTGTCGCAGGTGGTCGAGGGCTCGGCCGCCGAGAAGGCCGGCATCAAGGCGGGCGACATCGTCACCGCCGTGAACGGCAAGCCGGTCAAGGACGCCTCGGGCCTGCGCAATGCGATCGGGCTGCTGAGCGTGGGCGAGCGCGTCGACGTGGCGCTGCTGCGCGACGGCAAGCCGCGCCGCGTGACGGCCGTGATCAGCGAGCGGGACGCGGCGGCCGAGGCGCGTGCCGCCAACCTGCACCGCGGCCTCGAGGGCGCGGACCTCACCGACGCCCAGGGCGGCGGCGTGCTGATCCGCGCCGTGGCGGAAGGCAGCCCGGCGGCGCAGCGTGGACTGCGCGCCAACGACATCATCGTGGGCGTCGGGCGCACGCGGGTCGCGAACCTCGCGGAGTTCCAGCGCGCGACCGAGAACGCGTCCGCGTTCGTGCTGCAGATCCGGCGTGGCAACGCGGTGCTGGTGATTCCGATTCGGTGAGCTTCGTCGGCTGCGCGCGCCGGCGTTCTGGCTGGCGCGCGTGGCCGGGAATCGATCAGCGCGGTGACATCACGGGGTGTTGGGTCCTTTCCCGGCTCGCGAAGAAACATGCTCGCCGGAAAAGGACCCAACACCCCGTCTGACACCCCGCGCCTGAGCGACTTCGCGGCCAGGGCGCCGCAAAGTCGCACGGCGCATGAAGACTGACACCTGCGCCGGAAGTCAGAAACCCGCCTGGCGTTCTGCGCCCATCATCGTCGCAGCACACGCCCAGTCCGCGCATCGCGGTCGACGCGCCGGCCCGCTTCTCCGCCTCCCACCGCCGCGAGAGTCGTCGCGCCTCGATGCTGCATGCGCCGTGCGAGTTTTCGCGCCCTGGCGAAAACTCGCTCAGGCGCCGGCTGTCCAGCGGGGCTTCCGGGTTCTTCTCCGGCGAGCATATTTTCTTCGCGAGCCGGGGAAGAACCCGGAAACCCCGCCGTGAACCCGCCGCCTGAACGGTCTTCTTCGCTACTCTGGTGCGCAAACCGCCGCACAACGTCTGGCAGCCTCGAGGCGCGCCAACTCTTCAGCGCGCGCATAGAACGCGGGAAGCGACTCCGCGGCGGTGAGTTCGCGCCGGAGGCCCGGCACGCAATCGTGGTACGTGGTGACCGAGGCGAGGTGCGCATTGTTGAGCGCGCGGGCGAACCACGAGTCGTAGCCCATGCCGCCGCCCCAGCGCTGCTTCAGTCGCTGGAACTCGAACTTGAGCCGCCCGAACTCGCGCTGCTTCTCGACGCGCCGCGTCGCTTCGGCTGAATCGTCCGCATAGAGCCGGGCCAGCCGTTGCCGCGCCTCGAGCAGCAGCGCCGCGAACTCCGCCTCCCGCTGCCGCGACGCGCGGTAGACGGCGAGTTCCGCCGTCGCGCCACGGGCCTCGAGCCAGCGCCGCACGCCCTCCTCCTCCACGACACTCGAGAAGGCTTCGTTGAACTCACTGTCGCCCGCGACGTAGAGGCGCTCGTGCGCGAGTTCGTGGAAGATCGTGCCGACGAGTCGTGTCTCTCGCCAGCCGAGCATCGTGTTGAAGATCGGGTCGGCGAGGTGGCCGAGCGTCGAATAGGTGGCCACGCCGCCGACCGCGACATCGTCGCCACGCGCGGCGAGCCTGCGGGCCATCGCGCGGGCCCGCGACTCGCGGAAATAGCCGCGATAGGCCACGCAGCCGGCGACCGGGAAACACCAGCGCCGCGGTTCCACCGAGAACTCGGGCGTGGCCACGACGTTCCACACCGCGTAGGGCCGGCCGAGGTCCGCGTACTTGCGGAAACTCTTGCCGTCCGGCAGCACGAGTTCGGTGATCGCGAACGCACGGGCCCGCTCCGCGAGCCGCAGTTTCTCCCGGGTTTCCGCGGGTGTTCCGGGCCCGGCGATGACCTCCGCGATGGGTCGGCTGCGCGCCATGACCCCCGCCTGCCCGGTCGCCGCCTGCATGACGTAACAACCCGAAAGGGCGCCGGCAGTCGCGAGCAACGTCAACAGGCGCGGCAATTTCGCTACGATGCAATGCATGGACACCTTTCTCGTCGGCGGCGCGGTTCGCGACGGCCTGCTCGGCCGGCCGTTCGTCGAGCGCGACTACGTGGTCGTCGGCGCCACGCCCGAGGAGATGGTCGCGCTCGGCTACCGCCCGGTGGGCAAGGATTTCCCGGTCTTCCTGCACCCGCAGTCCGGGGAACAGTACGCGCTCGCGCGTACCGAACGGAAGACCGGCCCGGGCTACTACGGGTTCGCGACACGCTTCTCGCCGGACGTGACGCTCGAGGAAGACCTCGCGCGGCGCGACCTCACGGTCAACGCGATGGCGCAGGACGCCTCGGGCGCCATCGTCGATCCCTACGGCGGCCGGCGCGACCTCGAGGCGCGCCTGCTGCGCCACGTCTCGCCGGCGTTCGTCGAGGATCCGCTGCGGGTCCTGCGCGTCGCGCGCTTCGCCGCACGCTTCGCCCCACTCGGCTTCACGGTCGCACCGGAAACCCTGGACCTGATGCGCCGCATCGTCGCGAGCGGCGAACTGGCTGCGCTGGTCCCGGAGCGCGTGTGGGTGGAGACCGAGCGCGCGCTCGGCGAGGAGCGGCCGGTGACCTATTTCGAGGTGTTGCGCGACTGCGGGGCGCTCGCCGCCGTGTTCCCGGAGATCGATGCACTGTACGGCGTGCCGCAGCCCGAAAAGTGGCACCCCGAGATCGACACCGGGCTGCACACGATGCAGGTGCTCGAGGTCGCCGCCGAGCTGTCCACCGACACGACGGTGCGTTTCGCCGCGCTGGTCCACGACGTCGGCAAGGGACTCACGCCGCGCGCGGAATGGCCGCGGCACATCGGGCACGAGGAGGCCGGCGCGCGCCTGGTCGAGAAGATGTCCGAGCGCCTGCGCGTGCCGAACGAGCATCGCGACCTCGCCGTGCAGGCCGCCCGCCACCATGCCCGCGTGCATCGCGCGGCCGAGCTGCGCCCCGGCACGATCCTCGAATTGCTCGAGATGACCGACGCCTTCCGGCGCCCCGAACGCTTCGAGCGCCTGCTGCTCGCCTGCGAGGCCGATGCGCGGGGCCGCGGCCCCGGGCTGCGCGCCGCGCCCTACCCTCAGGCAGACCTGCTACGCCGGGCGCGTGCGGCAGCGGCGGCCGTGAAGCTCGACCCAGAAGTCCTGGCGCGCGAGCAGGGCCCCATCATCGCCGAGCGCATCCGCGCGGCCCGCATCGAGGCGATCCGCGCCGTTCGCGAAGGCTGAGCCCGTCCGCGGTCAGGCGAAGTGCCGGACGATCAGCGCCGCGATCAGCACGCGGTACACGGTGAACGGCAGCAGTCCGATGCGCTCGATGAAGCGGATCAGGAAATGGATGCAGGCGAGGCCCGAGAGCGCCGCGAACACCACGCCCACGACCATCGGCGCCCACTCGACCGGCGCCGGAGAGGTCACGAGCTTCAATCCCTCGTAGGCGCCCGCGGCGCCGATGCCCGGCACGGCGAGCAGGAACGAGAAACGCGCTGCCCCGGAACGCGTGAGCCCGAGCGCGCGGCCGGCCGTCATGGTGATGCCGGAACGCGAAGTGCCCGGCATGAGCGCCAGCGCCTGCGCACAGCCGATCGCGAGCGCCTGCGGCCAGGTGAGGCCGAACTCGTCCGACGTGCCGCGACCATACCGGTCCGCCGCGTACATCAGCAGGCCGAAGAAGGTGAGCGTGCCCGCGACGAACAGCGGGTTGCGCAGGTTCGCCTCGATGAAGTCGGCGAACACCAGGCCGGTGAGCCCGACCGGGATCGTCGCGACCAGGATCTGCCAGGCGAGACGGCTGTCGCGCGTGTGCTTGCGGCGAAACACCGAGTCGAGCCACGACACGGCCATGATGCCGAGCTGGCGGCGGAAGTAGATCAGCAGCGCGAGCAGCGTGCCGACGTGCACTGCGACGTCGAAGGCGAGGCCCTGGTCCGACCAGCCGAAGAAATGCGGGATCAGGATCAGGTGACCCGAGCTCGAGATCGGCAGGAACTCGGAGAGGCCCTGCACGATGGCGAGGACGATGGCTTGGACGAAATCCATGGATGCCTACAGGGTGTGTCGGAGGTCGCGCACGGCAAAGCCGCGCAGGGGTGAATCGTAGCCCTTGGCGAGCGCGATCACCTTGAAGCGCTCGCCCATTTCGCCCGGAAGTGTGAGCACCATCGCCTGCCGGGACAGGTTCACTCGCTGCACAACGTCTAGACCCTCGACGTTGGCGACGAACTCGCCGATGCCGTTGCCGATCAGGAAATGCGCCTGCGTCGTGTAGCCCGCCACCTCGAGGCCCGCGGCGACGGCGGCCTCGGCGACGGCCGTGAAATCGACCCAGGCCGTGATGTCCTGCAGGCCCGGCCGGTCGAAGGGGTCGTCGTGGAATCGGTGCCGGAAGTGGCAGAGCAGCGTGCCGGAGCTGCGCTCGGCCGAGTAGTAGTCGCGGCGCGGGAGCCCGTAGTCCACGAACAGCATCACGCCCCGCGCGAGCGCTGCCGCCATCGCGCTCATCCAGGGCGCGAGGCCGGCATTCACCTCGGAAACGTAGCCGTCCGGCCAGCCCTCGCCCGCTTCAGCCGCGATGCGCGCCACGATCTCGCCCAGCCGCGGCGATGCGCGGACTTCCGACCATTCGAAGCGGCCGAAATGCTCGGTGACGCCGAGCGCATTGACCACGCCGCCGCGGAACGCAAAACGTTCGACCGGCATGGCGTCGAGCACTTCATTGGCGACGATGACGCCCTCGAACGCCTCGGGCAGGCGCTCGAGCCACTCGACGCGCTCGAGCAGGTGCGGGACGGCCTGCTCGAGTGCCGTTCGCTGTCGCTCCCGGAGATCGGCGCTCAGGTCCAGGATGAGGTAGCGCGCCGGCAGCCGTCCGAGGCGCTCGAACTCCGCCAGCATCGCGGCCGCCATGGCGCCGGAGCCCGCACCCAGTTCCAGCACCTCGCCGCCGCCGAGGTGGCCGAGGATCTCTGCGCACTGGCCCGCGAGGCAGCGACTGAACACGGGCGCCACTTCCGGCGCGGTGACGAAGTCGCCGGCCTCGCCGAACTTGCGGGCGCCCGCGCTGTAGTAGCCAAGTCCGGGCTCGTACAGCGCCATCTGCATGTAGCTCGCGAAGCTGATCCATCCGCCGCCGCGGGCGATCCCGGCGCGCACCCGTTCGGCGAGCTCGGCGCTGTGCCCGGCCTCGTCGGGCGTGAGTGCCGGCAGGTCGACGGCGACGCTCACCGGACGAATCCTGCGGCCGAGACAGCGCGAATCGTCTCCGGTATCGTCGAAACATGCAGACACCGAAGTCCCTCGACGGGCGCTGCGTGCTGGTCACGGGCGGCGCCAAGCGCCTCGGCGCCGCGATCGGCCGCAAGCTGCACGCGGCCGGGGCGAACATCGTCGTCCACTACAACCAGTCCCGTCCGGCGGCCGACCAGCTGGTCGCCGAACTCGATGCATTGCGCCCCGGCTCCGCGCTCGCGGTGCGCGCGGACCTGCTCGACCTCGCGCAGCTGCCTGCGCTCGTGGAGGCTGCGCTCGCCCGCTACGGCCGGCTCGACGTGCTGGTGAACAACGCCTCGACCTTCTATCCGACGCCGCTCGGCGCGATCACGCTCGCCGAGTTCGACGACCTCGTCGGCACCAACCTGCGCGCGCCGTTGTTCCTGTCGCAGGCCGCGGCGCAGTCCCTGCGCCGCATGCAGGGACTGATCATCAACATGGTCGACATCCACGCCCGGCGTCCGCTGAAGGCCCATCCGGTGTACTCGGCCGCGAAGGCGGGACTCGTGATGCTCACCAAGTCCCTCGCGCGCGAACTCGGGCCCGAGGTGCGCGTGAACGGCATCGCCCCCGGCCCGGTGCTGTGGCCGGAACGCGACCTCGACGAGGCGCTCAAGGCCGAGATCGTCGCGAAGACGGCGCTGAAGCGCAGCGGTTCTCCCGAGGATGTCGCGCGCGCAGCGCTGTTCCTCGCCACCGAGGCGCCCTACGTCACCGGGCAGGTCATCACCGTCGACGGTGGCCGCAGCCTCTAGCACGCCATCCCTCCGGTCGACGCGTCCCAACCGATGTCGATCGGGCGCATTGCGTGCGCGGCCTGGTCGAAGTTGCGCCACAGCTCGCCGAGCGTCAGGCCCAGGGTCGGGTGCATGAAATCCGGCGCGAGTTCCGCGGCCGGGCCGAGCATGTAGGGCCGGCGCACGAGGTCGGGTCGCGGCAGAACGAGCCCCGGCTCGTCGCAGATGCGGTCGCCGTACAGCAGGATGTCGAGATCCATCGCACGGGGCGCCCACTTCGGCGCATGGCGCTCGCGACCGCAAGCCTGCTCCGCAGCGTGAAGGCGAGCGAGCACCCCGCGCACGTCGTCGTCGGTCTCGAAACCCAGCACGAGATTGACGAAAGCCTCGCCCTCGAAGCCGACCGCCGCGTTGCGGTAGGCGCGCGAACAGCGCAGGTCCGGGTAATGACGGGCGAGCACGGCGAGCGCCCGGCGCAGGTTCGCGACCGGATCGACGTTGCTGCCGGCGGCAACCAGGACCGCCGTCACTGCGCGGCCTTGCCTTCCGGAAAATCCCCGCGCCGCCGCTCGATCAGGATGCCGACGTCGCGCGACCCGCGGATCGCGCCCTGCTTGTTGAGCCGGACGCGGACCCACTCCACGCCGAACTCGGTGACGACCACCTGCGCGATGCGCTCGGTCAGCGTCTCGACCAGCTGGTACTCGGAGTCGCCGATGAACTGCAGCAGCCGCTTTGCCACCCGCTTGTAGTCGAGCGTGTCCTCGATGGAGTCACTGGCCGCGGCCTTGCGGATGTCGGCGGCCATCTCGAGGTCCACCACCACCTTCTGCTTGACGCGCCGTTCCCAGTCCCAGATGCCGATGATGCAGTCGGTGGTGAGGCCGGTGAGGAAGATCTGGTCCATTGGGAAGGGGATAGGGGATAGGGGATAGGGGATAGGGGATAGGGGATAGTGAAGAGTTGGAGGCTCCGCCGCTAGGGTTGTGTTGCCGCGGGGGGAGCGAGGTCGGTCATGGGCCAGCGGGCGCGGGCGCGGATCGCGAGGTCGTCGCGCTGGCCGGCGGCGAGGCGCAGGTGGCCGAGCAGCGCAATCATCGCGGCGTTGTCGGTGCAGAACTCCGCGCGCGGGTAGACGACGCGCACGCCGTTGCGCTCGCCCATGGCGAGCATGCGGGCCCGCAGATGGCGATTGGCCCCGACACCGCCCGCGACCACGAGCATCGCGGCGCCGGTCGCCTCGAGCGCGCGTTGACACTTGATCACCAGCGTATCGGTGACCGCTTCCTGGAACGCGCGCGCCACATCGGCCCGCGCCTGGCTGTCGAGCGTGAGCCCGCGCAGCGTCACCACCACCGCCGTCTTCAGGCCGCTGAAGCTGAAATCGAGCCCCGGCCGCTCGGTCATGGGCCGCGGAAACCGGAACACGTCCGGCCGGCCCTGCTCCGCCAGTACCGCGAGCTGCGGACCGCCGGGGTAGCCGAGGCCGAGCAGCTTGGCGGTCTTGTCGAAGGCCTCGCCCGCGGCATCGTCGAGCGACTGGCCGAGGATCTCGTAGCGCCCGACGCCGTGCACGTGCGCGAGCAGCGTGTGCCCGCCCGACACCAGCAGGGCCACGAACGGGAACTCCGGCGGCTCGTGTTCGAGCAGCGGGGCCAGCAGGTGCCCTTCCATGTGGTGCACGCCGGTGCAGGGGACTTTCCACGCGAAGGCGAGGCTGCGGGCGACCGCGGCGCCGACCAGCAATGCCCCGACCAGGCCCGGGCCGCTGGTGTAGGCGACCCCGTCGATGGCCTCGGCACCGCCCGACTTCGCGACCACTTTCCTCAGCAACGGCAACAACTTACGCAGGTGGTCACGGGACGCGAGCTCGGGCACCACCCCGCCGTAGGCGGCATGGAGGTCGACCTGGCTGTAGACCTCGTGCGCGAGCAGTCCCCGCGAGCCGTCGTAGACGGCTGCGGCGGTCTCGTCGCAGGAGGTTTCCAGTCCAAGGATGCGCATGCTTTGCAATTCCCGGCCGCGCTCTCTAAAATTCGCGGTCCTTTTTCCCGGCATGGCGACCGCGCGGTCGTGGCCGGCTGCTCAAGACCCGACCGATCGACGAGGTTTCGATGCCCAGCGTCCGCATTCGTGAGAACGAGTATTTCGACGCCGCCCTGCGCCGTTTCAAGCGCGCCTGCGAAAAAGCCGGCGTACTGACGGAACTGCGGCGTCGCGAATTCTACGAGAAGCCCACCCAGGAGCGGAAACGCAAGAAGGCGGCCGCGGTGAAACGCCACCAGAAGCGCGGGATGCGCGACTTCTCGGCACCGCGCGCCCGCAGCTACTGAGTCCTCGCGTCCCGTGTCGCTCAAGGAGCGCATCACCGAGGACATGAAGGCCGCCATGCGGGCCTCCGAGAAGGAGCGCCTCTCGACCATCCGCATGGTGCAGGCCGCGATCAAGCAGCGCGAGGTCGACGAGCGCATCACGCTCGACGACGCGCAGGTAATCGCCGTGCTCGAGAAGATGGTCAAGCAGCGCAAGGAATCGATCGTCCAGTTCGAGCAGGGCGGTCGTGCCGACCTCGCCGACAAGGAAAAGGCCGAGATCGCGCTGCTGCAGGCTTACCTCCCGGCCCAACTCTCCGCGGCCGAGGTCGACGCCCTCATCGAGGAAGCCATCGCCGCCACCGGCGCCGCGTCCGTCAAGGACATGGGCAAGGTGATGGGCATGGTCAAGGCCAAGGCCGCGGGGCGGGCCGACATGGGCGCGGTGAGCGCCCGCATCAAGGCTGCCCTCGGCGGTTAGCCGGCTCCCGCGACGGTGACAGGGGCGGCTTTCGCGCCCTGCCCCGGCTCGCGAAGAAAATATGCTCGCCGGAGCAGGACCCGAAAGCCGCCCGTTGAGCCCGCGCCTGAGCGCCTTGCCGGGCGCAAACGATGCCGCACGAATTCCGACGACCGCGACCGCCCGGCAAGTCGCACGGCGCATGTAACCTGACAGGCCGCGAAACGCTGCCTTTAGCGGGCGCCGTTGGACCGCGGCCGAGGTGTGGGTCGTGGGACGCGGCAAGGGTTACGCGCGGTGACGTTGCATGCGCCGTGCGAGTTTTCGCGCCCTGGCGAAAACTCGCTCAGGCGCCGGCTGTCCAGCGGGGCTTCCGGGTTCTTCTCCGGCGAGCATATCTTCTTCGCGAGCCGGGGAAGAACCCGGAAACCCCGCCAGGAACCCGTCGCCTGACGCCCGACTCTTCGCCAGTCGCGCCAACTTGCCGCAGCGCCTGCCCGCCCCCACTATCCGCTATCCGCTATCCGCTATCCGCTATCCGCTATCCGCTATCCCGTGGCCGGCCGCATCCCCCAACACTTCATCGACGAGCTGATCGCCCGCCTCGACATCATCGAGGTGATCGGCAGCCGCGTGCAGTTGAAGCGCGCGGGTCGCGAGTACAAGGCCTGCTGCCCGTTCCACGACGAGAAGTCGCCTTCCTTCACCGTGAGCCCCGACAAGCAGTTCTATCACTGCTTCGGCTGCGGCGCGCACGGCACGGCGCTCGGCTTCGTCATGGAATACGACCACCTCGGCTTCGTCGAGGCCGTCGAGGAACTCGCCGCGCGTGCAGGCCTCGAAGTGCCGCGTGAGGGCGGGGCGGCCGCGCCGTCGCAGCCACACGACGAGCTGTACATCGCCCTCGAGCGGGCCGCGCTGTTCTTCCGCCAGTCGCTGAGCGGCGAGTCGAAGGCACGCGAGTACCTCGCGAAGCGCGGCCTGAGCGCGGACATCATCCAGCGCTTCGGCATCGGTTACGCGCCCGCGCGCTGGGACGGCCTGCTCGATCGCTACGGCACCACGGACGACGAGCGCCAGGTGCTGCTGCGCGCGGGCCTCATCATCGAGCGGCAGCCCGAGGCCGGACGCGCCCATTCGCCCGGCTTCTACGACCGTTTCCGCGACCGGGTGATGTTCCCGATCCGCGACACGCGCGGGCGCACGATCGCGTTCGGCGGCCGCGTGCTCGACGCCGGCGAACCCAAGTACCTGAACTCGCCGGAGACCGAGCTCTTCCACAAGGGCCGCGAGCTCTACGGGCTGTACGAGGGCCGGCAGGCGACGCGCACCTTGCAGCGACTGCTGGTCGTCGAGGGCTACATGGACGTCGTGAGCCTGCACCAGGCGGGCATCACCTACGCGGTGGCGACGCTCGGCACGGCGACGACGCCCGAGCATCTCGGCCGCATCTTCCGGCTGGTGGGCGAGGTCGTGTTCTGCTTCGACGGCGACCGGGCCGGGCGCGCAGCCGCCTGGCGGGCGCTCGAGAACGCCGTGGGCGAGGTCAAGCAGGGCCGCCAGGTGCGATTCCTGTTCCTGCCCGAGGGACACGATCCGGACACGCTGGTGCAGGAGGAAGGCGCCACGGCCTTCGAGGCACGCCTCGCCAGCGCCCTGCCACTCTCCGACTACCTGATCCGCGAGCTCTCGGCTCGAACCGACGCCACGAACGTCGACGGGCGTGCACGCCTGGTAGAGCTGGCGAGGCCACTGATCCGCCGCATCCCTTCCGACGTGTATCGCGAGCTGCTCATCCAGCAACTGGCCGAAGTCGTGCGGATGCCGGCGACGCGGCTGGGCGAACTGCTCGGAGGCAGCGATGCGCCGGAGCCCAGGCGCTCGGAATCCACCGCCGAAATGCGCTCGCGCCGCATGCCGGCGGGCCCGGGGGCCGGGCGTGGCAACCTGGTGCGCCAGGCGATCAGCCTGCTGGTCCACCACCCGTCGGCTGCGGTCGGGGTGGGCAACCTGGACGCGCTGGCGCAGGTGGACCGTCCCGGGATACCGCTGCTGGTCGAACTGCTGGACCAGCTCCGCGAGGATCCACCGGCGAGCACAGGCGGATTGCTCGAGCGGTGGCGCGACCGCCCTGAACACGGACCCCTGTCGAAGCTGGCGGCCGGCGAGTGCCTGGTGGCGGATCCGGTGGCGGCCAGCGCGGAGATCCGCTCGGCCGTGGACCGACTGGTCGCCGAGGAGGCCACGCTCCGGCTGCAGGTGCTGCAGGAGAAGGCCGGGCAGGAGGAACTCTCGCCCGGCGAGAAGGCGGAACTGCAGTCGCTGATCCGCACGATCGGGCAATCCAACCGGGTCCAGCCGACGAAATAGCCGCTGGAAACAGCGTGTTCGTGGTACACTTCCGCTCTTTTTTCAGCACTTCCCTGAGGCGCCCATCTTGAGCAAGTCGCTTCGCAAGCAGGCCAAGAAAGTCCCCGCCCGCAAGGCCCCGGCCGCCAGGCCGAAGGCGGCCGCCCGGCACGCCACGGCGCCGGCCAAGGTCAAGGCCAAGACCAAGGCCAAGGTCGCGCGGCCGGCGCAGGCTGCCAAGGCAGCCCCCAGGACCAAGACCACGAAGGCGGCCCCGGCCAGGCACGCCCACAAGCCGGCGGCGACCCCCGCCAGGACGGCACACAAGCCCGCCGCGCACGTGGCGAAGCACGCGCCGGCCAAGCATCCGTCCGCCAAGGCGGCCCCGGTCAAGGCCGCTGCGCCGCACAAGGCTGCACCCGGCAAGGCGCACGCCGCGCCCGAAGCCAAGGCGGCAGCTCCCGCCCCCGGCAAGCCCCTCAGCAAGCCCCTCAAGAAGAGCGGCAAGGCCGCGAAGGGTGGCAACGAGAAATTCGACATCGCGCTGCCGGCCAGCACGCCGGAAGATCGCCAGTCGCAGTTGAAGCTGCTGATCGCCCGCGGCAAGGAACAGGGGTTCCTCACCTACGCCGAGGTCAACGACCACCTGCCCTCCGAGATCGTCGATCCGGAGCAGATCGAAGACATCGTGCAGATGATCAACGACATGGGCATCCCGGTGTACGAGAAGGCGCCGGATGCCGAGGCCCTGCTGCTGCGCGAGCCGGTGGTCGCCGATGAAGAGGCGGCCGAGGAAGCGGCCGCGGCGCTCGCCACCACCGTCGATGCCGAGTTCGGCCGCACCACCGACCCGGTGCGCATGTACATGCGCGAGATGGGCACCGTGGAACTCCTCACCCGCGAGGGCGAGATCTCGATCGCCAAGCGCATCGAGGAAGGCCTCGACGCCGTGCGGCGCGCGCTCTCGGCCTATCCGCCCACCTATGACCTGATGATCGCGACCTACGAGCCCGTGAAGGCCGGACAGGGCCGCCTGATCGACATCATCACGGGTTTCGTCGACCCGAACGCGCCGGACGTCATCGCCGAGCCGATCAATCCGAAGCTGGCGGCAGCCGCCAAGCTGGAAGCAGCCGAAGAGACGGACGAAGAGGAAGAGGCCGCCGAGGACGAGGAAGCGGTCGAGACCGGCCCCGATCCCGAGGAGGCCGCGCGCCGCTTCGCCTCGCTCGGCAAGGTCTACGCGCAGGTCGTCAAGGCGCTCGCCGAGAAGGGCGCCCGCGACCCGAAGACGGCCAAGCTGCGCAAGAAGCTGGCCGACGAGTTCATGGAGCTCAAGCTCTCGCCGCGCATGTTCGACCAGCTGATCACCCAGCTGCGCGGGCACTTGAACGAGATCCGCGGCATCGAGAAGGCCGTGATGCAGGTCTGCGTGCGCGACGCCGGCATGCCGCGCTCGGACTTCATCGAGACCTTCCCGCGCAACGAGACCAACCTGCACTGGCTCGACAAGCACGTGCGCGCCAAGCGCAAGCACTCGGCGGCGCTCGCGCGCCTTCGCGAGGACATCGAGAAGCAGCAGCTGAAGCTGGCCGAGGTCGAGAGGCGCACGCACCTCACGATCGGCGAGATCAAGGAGATCAACCGCGAGATCGCCGTGGGCGAGGCGCAGGCGCGCCGCGCGAAGAAAGAGATGGTCGAGGCCAACCTGCGCCTCGTGATCTCGATCGCGAAGAAGTACACCAACCGCGGACTGCAGTTCCTCGACCTGATCCAGGAAGGCAACATCGGCCTGATGAAGGCCGTGGACAAGTTCGAGTACCGCCGCGGCTACAAGTTCTCGACCTACGCGACGTGGTGGATCCGCCAGGCCATCACGCGCTCGATCGCCGACCAGGCGCGCACCATCCGCATCCCGGTGCACATGATCGAGACCATCAACAAGCTGAACCGCATCTCGCGGCAGATGCTGCAGGAGATGGGCCGGGAGCCCACGCCGGACGAGCTCGCCGTGCGCATGGAAATGCCGGAGGACAAGGTGCGCAAGGTGCTCAAGATCGCCAAGGAGCCGATCTCGATGGAGACGCCCATCGGCGACGACGAGGATTCGCACCTGGGCGACTTCATCGAGGACACCTCGGTCGAGTCCCCGATCGACTCGGCGACGATGGAGTCCCTGCGCGAGACCACGCACTCGGTGCTCGCCGGCCTCACGCCGCGCGAGGCCAAGGTGCTGCGCATGCGCTTCGGCATCGACATGACCACCGACCACACCCTCGAGGAGGTCGGCAAGCAGTTCGACGTCACCCGCGAGCGCATCCGCCAGATCGAGGCGAAGGCGCTGCGCAAGCTCCGGCACCCGAGCCGCAGCGAACAGCTGAGGAGCTTCCTCGAGGACTGACGGCCGGCGCCCGGCGCTCGGTACGGAAAGGCCCCGCGAGGGGCCTTTCTCTTTCC
>CAVPMU010000018.1:0-33799 GCA_963706535.1 uncultured Gammaproteobacteria bacterium | reverse complement strand
CGTTTCCGCGCGCACCACCTGAAACGCCTAGTACCCCTTCCCCGTATCCACCACCGACAACATCTTCTCCCCCGCCACGTACCGCCGCAGGTTCTCGATCACGATCACGGACCGTGCCTCGTTGCCGAGGTCCGAGCGCGTCGAGACGTGAGGCGTGAGGATGACGTTCTGCATCTTCCAGAGCGGACTGTCGGCCGGCAGCGGCTCGGGATCGGTGACGTTGAGGCCAGCGCCGGCGAGGCGGCCGCTTTGCAGCGCGGAGACGAGATCCGCCTGCACGACACTCTTGCCGCGACCGACGTTGAAGAAGTAAGCGCCGGGTTTCATCGCGGCGAAGAACTTCGCATCGAACAGTCCGGTGGTGGCCGGCGTGAGCGGCGTGGTGTTCACGACGAAGTCGGCCTCGCCCGCGAGCTTGTGCAACTCGTCGGACAGGCCGACGTAGCTCACGTACGCGGGCCCCTCCCGACCGCTGGCACGCGTGGCGATGACGCGCATGCCGAGCGCATGCGCACGCCGCGCGACTTCCGTGCCTATGCCGCCGAGGCCCACGACCAGCACGGTCTTGCCCTCGACGGTGAGCATCTTCACGGGCGCCGGCGGATCCTCCGTCCAGCGTCCCGCCATGCGCTCGGGGATGTAGAAATGCAGCCCGCGCGCGAACGACATCATCATCGCGATCACGTGCTCCGCCATGACGGGCCCCGCGACCCGCTGCATGTTGGTGAGCAGGATGTCGCGCTCGCGCAGCGCCGGTATCGCCACGCAGCGCTCGACGCCCGCGAAGTACACCTGGATCCAGCGGATGCGCGGCCCGGCGGCGAGCAGCTCCGCCGAGCAGTGGCCGAGGACCGCGTCGACGTTTCCCGCGAGGGCGACGGCCTCCACCATGTCCTTCGCGGCGACGACCTGGACGCCGGGTGCGGCGGCCTGCAAGGCCGGCAACTGTTCCGGCGCGAGGTTCCAGACCAGCACCTTGCGCGGACGGCTCCAGCCGGCGCGCTCGCGCACCGGCGCGGCAGACTCCTCGAGCCCGAGTTGCGCGATCAGCGGTCCCACCCGGGCATCCGGCGCGGGCGCAGGCACGGCATCGGCACGTGCGGAACCGATCGAAAGTGCCGATGCGACGACGAGGGCCGTCACCGCCAGCCGCCGCCAAGCCGGGTAGATCGTGTGCATGGTCGCCTCCTGCCGCAGGGTCCGCCGGCCCGACACTAGACCAAGGGGCGCGCGCCGGCTACCCCGGGGCCGCTATCATTCGCGCCATGGGGGGAGCAACCGGACCCGGGCTGCGGCTCGAGGCGGACCACGCGACGTTCATACAGGGCGGCGTGTCCGTCGTCGTGGGCACGCGGAACGCGGATCTCGTCCCCGACGTTGTGCGTGGCTGCGGCTGCCGGGTGGCGCGCGACCGGCGGCGCGTGACGGTGCTGGTCGAGACCGCGCGCTGCGGTTCGGTGCTCGACGACATCGCGGCGAACGGCATGATCGCCGTCGTGTTCAGCCAGCCGAGCACGCACCGCACCATCCAGCTGAAGGGCTCGGACGCGCGGGCGGCCCGGCCCACGAGCGCGGACCGGGCGGCCGTCGAGAAGCACCTGCAGGCCTGGGCGGACGACATGCAGTCGATCGGTTATGCGCCCGGGTTCTCGCGTGCCGTGCACGGCGTCGCCGGGCCCGGACTCACTGCGATCGTGTTCACGCCCACGGCGGCCTTCCAGCAGACACCCGGGCCCGCCGCGGGTCAGCGGCTCGCGAGCTGACCGTGCCGCTCACCCTGCACTCGATCCGTCCCTGCCTCGAGGGCGCCGTCCCGGCGGTGATCGCGACCTGCGCCCGCGACGGCACGCCGAACGTCTCCTACATCTCCGAGGTGCATTACGTCGATCCCTGCCACGTCGCGCTGTCCTACCAGTTCTTCAGCAAGACGCGGCAGAACGTGCTCGAGAACCCGCGCGCAACCGTGATCGTGATCCATCCCGACACCGGGGTGCAGTACAAGCTCGGCGTGACCTACCTGCGCACGGAGGACTCCGTGCCGCTGTTCGAGTGCATGAAGGCGAAGCTCGCCGGCATCGCCTCGCACGCGGGCATGACCGGCGTGTTCCGGCTGCGCGGCGCGGACGTTTACCGCGTCGAGTCCGTGACCGAGATCGATAGCCCCGGGCTCGCGATGGCAGCCCCGACCGCGACCTCGCTGGCCGAGCTGCGCTGCGCCATGACGCGTCTCTCGGGTGCTTCGCATCTCGCGGGCCTGCTCGATGGTGCTGATGCGCGATCCGGCGGGCGACCATCTCTACACCGTGGCGAGCCGTGGCTATCCCGAATCGGGCGTGGGCGCGGAGATCCGCCCGGGCGAGGGCGTGATCGGCACGGCCGCGCTCGCCCGGACGCCGATCCGCATTTCGCACGCGACGTCCGAGTTCGGCTACGGCCGCGCGATGCGCGAGGATGCGACCAGTCGCGGGCGAGCGGCTGCTCGGCGTGCTGTTCGCGGAGAGCGTCGAGACCAGCCGCTTCGGCTACGACGAGGAAGACGCGCTCGTGGTGCTGGCGGGCCACGTGGCCGCCGTCGCCGCCCTGCTCGAGGAAGGCGAGGAATGCGTGGCCGAGGCTCCGGCCCCGCCTCGCCAGGCAACGACGCCGCGCGGCGCGCCGGTGCGCATCCGGCGCTACGCCGAGAACGACAGCATCTTCGTGGGCGAGAACTACCTGATCAAGGGCGTGGCCGGCGCGATCCTCTGGAAGCTGGTGCGCGACTACGTGGACGAAGGGCGCACCGAGCACACCAACCGCGAGCTCAGGCTCGATCCCGCGATCCGCCTGCCGGACCTGAGCGAGAACCTCGAGGCGCGTAGGCCGGTGCCGGGGTGCCCGGCGCGCCCAGGCTGCGGACGTAGGCGTACATCGCCTTCAGGTCCGCGTCGGTCATCGCGCGCAGGTTGAACCAGGGCATCGGCGGGCGGCGCTCCTTGCGGGCGTTCTCGATCCAGCTCGCCTCGCTCAACGTGGCGGCGACCAGCCTCAGGTTGGACGGGTACGTCGTGCCCCAGGGCCCGCGGTAGCCGACCGAGGTGCCGGTAAGCCGGTCCTTCTCCGGTACCGCCCCACCCTGCTGGATATAACCATCGGTGTAGCAGTCGTTGCAGCCACTGACGGTGACGAGATACTTGCCGCGCGCAATCGTCGCTGCGTCGTAGGCGGTGTCTCCCGCCAACGCGCCGGCGGCCGGAAGGAGGATCGAGGCAACGGCCGCCAGGGCAGCCAGGCCGGATCGCGGGTTCATGGTGAGCGCTCCTGCTCCAAAGTCGGTGGAGCACAGTCTCGCCCGGCCCGCGGGGGCGCGACGCTAAATGCTTGCTAGCGGAATCCTAAGAGATTCTTAAAGCCGGCTCAGCCGAGCCCGGTGCGGACCATCTTGCGCCGCAGGAAGGCGATCTGCGTCTGCAGCGGCAGGCCCTTCGGGCAGACGTCGTGGCAACCGAGCAGCGTCATGCAGCCGAACACGCCGTCGTCGTTGCCGACCAGCTCGTAGAAATCCTCGTCGGTGCGCTTGTCCCGCGGGTCGAGCGAGAAGCGCGCGATCTTGTTGAGCCCCACGGCGCCGACGAAGTCCTCGCGCATGCGCGCCGTGCCGCAGGCTGCCACGCAGCACCCGCACTCGATGCAGCGGTCGAGCTCGTAGATCTTGTCCGCGAGGTCCGGGTCCATCTTCGCCTCGATGCGGCGCAGGTCCGGGTCCTCGCCGAGCGAATGCACCCAGGTCTCGAGGCGCTCGCTCATGCCCCGCATCCACTTGCCGGTGTTCACCGAGAGGTCGGCGATGAGTTCGAACGCGGGCAGCGGGGCGAGCGAGATGTCCTCGGGCAGGTCCTGCGTCAGCGTGCGGCAGGCCAGTCCCGGCCGGCCGTTTATGACCATGCCGCAGCTGCCGCAGATGCCCGCGCGGCACACGAAGTCGAAGGCGAGCGACGGGTCGAGCTGCTCGCGGATCTCGTTGAGGGCGATGAAGAGCGTCATTCCCGCCGCTTCCTCGAGTTCGAAGACCTCGAAGTTCGGCACGCTCTGCGGGTCGCGCGGGTCGTGGCGCAGCACGTGGAAGCGCAGCTTGCGCGGCGGCGCGCTGTCCGTGGCGGGGCTGGCGGTCGTGACCGGTTCCGTCATGGCAGCTTCTCGTCGATGCGCTCGTTGCGGCCGCGGAAGCGCCCGGGCAGCAGGTGCTCGTAGGGCATGATGGCCGCCTGCACGTCGTGCCGGTCCTGCTCCTTCATGCGCTCGCGCACGGCCGCCACTTCCTCGGCACGCCGCGGCGTGTCGGGGTGGTCCACGTAGTTCTTCGCGCCGTAGCCGCGCCAGCCCGGCGGCAGCTCCATGCCCATCACGTCGAGCGGCTCGTATTTCAGGCAGGGCAGCGTGTCGGCCGGGTCCGTCCAGGTGGCGAGCGTGCGGCGCAGCCAGTGCGCGTCGTCGCGTGCCGGGAAGTCCTCGCGGAAGTGCGCGCCGCGGCTCTCGGTGCGCGCGAGCGCGCCCGTCGCCATGCAGAGCGCCACCTTCAGCATCTTCTGCGTGCGGTAGGCGGTCACGAGCTCGGGGTTCGGGCCGTCCGCGCGGTGGCGCAGGCCGATGTTGCGGCTGCGCAGGACGAGCGCCTGCAGCCGGTGCACCGCCTCCTCGAGGTCGGGGCCGGTGCGGAAGATGCCGACCTTGTCGGTCATCGTCTGCTGCATCTCGATCTTGATCGCGTCCGCCCGCTCGGTGCCACCACCGTTCAGCAGCACGTCGAGCCTGGCGCGCTCGGCCTCGACCGCCTCGCGGATGAGCGCGGTCGGGATGTCGATCTCGCCCTTGGGGCTCTCGCAGAAGTCCGCGATGAACTCGCCCACGATCATGCCGGCGACCACGGTCTCCGCCACCGAGTTGCCGCCGAGACGGTTGAACCCGTGCATGTCCCAGCAGGCCGCCTCGCCCGCGGCGAACAGACCCCTGAGCGTGGGACTCTGGCCGGTGTGGTTGGTGCGGATGCCGCCCATCGTGTAGTGCTGCGCGGGCCGCACCGCGATCCACTTCTCGGCCGGATCGACGCCGAGGAAGTACTGGCAGATCTCCTTGACCTCGCGCAGGTTGTGCTCGATGTGCCTGCGGCCGAGCAGCGTGATGTCGAGCCACAGGTGCTCGCCGAAGCGCGATTTCGCGGCATGGCCCTTGCGGATGTGCTCCTCCATGCGGCGCGAGACGACGTCGCGCGAGGCGAGCTCCTTCTTCTCGGGCTCGTAGTCGGGCATGAAGCGGTGGCCGCTCGCGTCGCGCAGCAGGCCGCCATCGCCGCGGCACCCTTCGGTGACGAGGATGCCGGCCGGGAAGATGCCGGTCGGGTGGAACTGCACGGCCTCCATGTTGCCGAGCGCGGCCACGCCGGTCTCGAGCGCGAGCGCCGCGCCGATGCCCTCGCAGATCACGGCATTGGTCGTGACGCGGTAGACGCGCCCTGCCCCGCCGGTGGCGACCGCCGTGGCCCTCGCCACGTAGGCCATGAGCTCGCCCGTGATCAGGTCGCGCACCACCGCGCCGTAGCAGCGCGAGCCGTCGTGGATCAGCGCGAGGGCCTCCTTGCGCTCGTGCACGGGCACGCCCTGCGCGATCGCCTGGTCGCCCACGGCGAACAGCATCGCGTGGCCGGTGCCGTCCGAGACGTAGCAGGTGCGCCACTTCTTGGTGCCGCCGAAGTCGCGCTGTGCGACGAGCCCGTGCGCCTCGTCGCGCTCGGTGATCGTGACCTTCTGGCCGTTGATGATGACTTCGCGGTCGCCCTGCCGCACGCGGCTCCAGGGCACGCCCCAGGCCGCCAGTTCGCGCACGGCCTTGGGCGCCGTGTTGACGAACATGCGCACGACCTGCTGGTCGGCGCCCCAGTCGCTGCCCTTGACCGTGTCCTCGAAGTGCACGTCCTCGTTGTCGCCCTGGCCCTTGGTGACGTTGGCGAGGCTCGCCTGCATGCCGCCCTGCGCGGCCGCGGAGTGCGAGCGCTTGGGCGGGACCAGCGACAGCACGATGGCGTCGAGGCCGCGGCGTCGCGCGCCGATGGCGACCCTGAGGCCCGCGAGCCCGCCGCCGATCACCAGGACGTCGGTGTAGATGACCTTCACTGCGCGGCCTCGGTGACCCAGGACGGAACGTAGGGCTCGCCGTAGTCCGGCGCGTGCTCGATGCCGATCTTCACGTAGGCGACCAGCGTCGCGAGCCCGAGCGCGAGGAAGAACGCCGTGATCGCCCACTTGAACGCGCGCAGCCTGCGACGCGTAGCCCCGGGGTCGGCGCCCTCGAACCAGCCCCACTTGAGCGCGAGGCGATAGAGGCCGATGCCGCCGTGGAACTCGACCGCGAACAGCATGACCAGGTAGAGCGGCCACATGAGGTCGCTCCACATGCGGTCGCCCGACTCGAAGGGCCCGATGCGGTCGGGCCGCGTCATCATGATGTAGAGGTGCACCGAGGCCATGAAGAACAGCGCGAATCCGGTCACCACCTGCCAGTACCAGAGCGTCGTGTCCTCGTGCTTCATGCCGCGCATGTGCTCGCGGTAGGTGCGGTACTGCCGGTAGCTGGCCGGGAATTTCCGCAGCGCGAGCGCCGCGTGGACGATGAACAGCGCGAAGATCGTCGCGACCAGCAGCGACACCAGCCAGGGCAATGGCCGGCCGAAGAAGAAGTAGCCCTCGAAAAAGCGCGCCACGGTCCACATCGCGTCGCGGCCGAGCAGGATGCTCGAGACGAAGAACATGTGGACCCACATGAACAGCCCGAGCGCGAGACCGCTCAGGCTCTGCACCAGGTCGAGCCGTGCGGGCCAGCGGCTCGCAGCATTGCCGAGACTGGCGAGCCGCGTCGGGACAGGTTGGGCGCTCATTGGGTCGCATTTCGAGCGATAGCACCCGGAGACATCCATAAGTGATTTCCGTAGCATGTCTCGCCTGACGAAGACGCCATCCCTATAGTCGCGCCACGATGCCAAAGCTGCAGTTCCACTTCCGCGACGGCCTGGACATCCCGCTGGCCGGCCCGCCGCGGCCCGAGATCCATGCTGCAGCGCAAGTCGGTTCCGTGGCCGTGCTGTCCGGGGACTTTCCCGGCATGAAGATGAACCTGCTGGTCGAGGAAGGCGGCCGGGTCGCGCTCGGCCAGCCCCTGCTGCAGGACCGTGCCCATCCGCGCGTGCAGATCGTCGCGCCGGGCGCGGGCGTGGTCACGACGATTCACCGCGGTGCAAAACGCGCCCTGCGCTCCATCGTCGTCACGCTGGAGGGCGAGGAGGAATTGACCTTCGAGCCGGTGAGCCGCGGCCGGCCCGGGCGGGAGCTGGTGCAGGACCGGTTGCTCGAGAGCGGCCTGTGGGCCGCGCTCCGCTCGCGGCCCTACGGCCGCGTGGCCCTGCCGGACGCGACGCCGCACGCGCTGTTCGTCACGGCCATGGACACCAATCCGCTCGCGCCCGACCCGCGCATCATGATCGGCGAGTACGGGGCGGACTTCGTCTTCGGGGTCGAGGTGCTGGCCGAACTGCTCGACGGCGAGACCTACGTCTGCACGGCCCCCGACGCCGGGATCCGCCTGCCCGACCATCCGCGCGTGCACCTGGCGGAGTTCTCGGGCCCGCACCCGGCGGGCCTGCCGGGCACGCACATCCATGCCATCGCGCCGGTCTCGGCGAAGCGCTCGGCCTGGTACGTGGGATACCAGGACGCAATCGCCATCGGCCGGCTGTTCACGACCGGGCGCATCTCGACCGAGCGCGTGATCTCGCTCGCCGGCCCCTCGGTGCTGCGGCCGCGGTTGCTGCGCACGCGGATCGGCGCCAACATCGACGACCTGGTGCGTGGCGAGACCGCGCCGGGCGAATGCCGCGTGCTGTCGGGCTCGGTGCTCGCGGGCCGCCCGACCTCGGACTGGGCGGCCTACCTCGGCCGCTACCACAACCAGGTGACGGTGCTGCGCGAGGGCCGCGAGCGGGAGTTCCTCGGCTGGACGGCGCCCGGCCGCGACAAGTTCTCGATCACGCGCACCTTCCTGTCGGGTTTCCTGCCGAAGCGGCTGTTCCCGCTCACGACCAACCAGCTCGGCAGCCCGCGCGCGATGATCCCGATCGGCACCTTCGAGCACGTGATGCCGCTCGACATCCTGCCCACGCAGCTGCTGCGGGCGATCGCGGTCGGCGACACGGATGCCGCGCAGCTGCTCGGCTGCCTCGAGCTCGAGGAGGAAGACCTCGCGCTGTGCTCGTTCGTCTGCCCGAGCAAGTACGACTACGGCCCGCTGCTGCGCGCAGCGCTCAGCCGCATCGAGAAGGAGGGCTGATGCGGCCGCTACGCCGGATACTCGACGAGGTCCAGCCGCTGTTCGTGAAGGGCGGCCGGCTCGAGCGCTTCGCGGCGCTGTTCGAGGCCTTCGACACCTTCCTCTACATGCCGGCGGACGTCACGCGCAGCTCGCCGCACATCCGCGACGCCATCGACGTGAAGCGCGTCATGATCACCGTGGTGCTGGCGGTGCTGCCCTGCGCGCTGTTCGGCATGTACAACGTCGGCCACCAGGCCAACCTCGCGCTCGCCGGGCTCGGCCAGGAGATGGCGGCGGGCTGGCGCGGGGAGATGCTGGCGGCACTGGGCTTCGGCTTCGACCCGGCGAATTTCCGGGACTGCTTCGGGCACGGCGCGCTCTATTTCCTGCCGATCTACCTCGTCACGATGATGGCGGGCGGCCTGTGGGAGACGATCTTCGCGGCGGTGCGCAACCACGAGATCAACGAGGGCTTCCTCGTCACCTCGATGCTCTACGCGCTCACGCTGCCGGCGACCACCCCGCTGTGGCAGGTGGCGCTCGGCATCACGTTCGGCGTGGTGATCGGCAAGGAAGTCTTCGGCGGCACCGGCAAGAATTTCCTCAATCCCGCCCTCACCGGCCGCGCGTTCCTGTTCTTCGCCTACCCGGCGCAGATGTCGGGCGACGCGGTCTGGGTGCCGGTGGACGGTTTCACGGGCGCCACGGCGCTCGCGCAGGCGGCGCAGGGCGGGCTCGCGGCGGTGACGGCCTCGGGCCTCACCTGGACGGACGCCTTCATCGGCAACATGCAGGGCTCGATCGGCGAGACCTCGGCGCTCGCCTGCCTCGTCGGCGCCGCGTTCCTGGTCTACACCCGCATCGCCTCGTGGCGGATCATGCTCTCGGTGCTGCTCGGCATGGTCGCCACGGTCACGATCTTCAACCTCGCCGGGAGGGCGGGCGGCCACCCCTACCTCGACATGCCGTGGTACTGGCACGCGGTGCTCGGCGGCTACGCCTTCGGCCTGGTGTTCATGGCGACCGACCCGGTGAGCGCGAGCATGACCCGCGCGGGGCAGTGGGCCTACGGCATCCTGATCGGGCTCACGGTGAGCATCGTGCGCGTGCTGAACCCGGCCTATTCCGAGGGCATGATGCTCGCGATCCTGCTCGGCAACGTCGCCGCGCCGACCATCGACTACTGCGTCGTCAAGCTGAACGTGCGCCGGAGGGCCCGTCGCCATGCCGCATGAGCGGGACACGCCGGGCCGCGTGCTCACCGTCGCCGCGCTGGTCTGCGTGGTGTGCGCCGTGCTCGTCTCCGCCGCGGTGGTGCTGCTGCGGCCGATCCAGGACCGCAACGCGCTGCTGCAGCGCCAGCGCAACATCCTCGAGGTCGCCGGCATCTACCAGCCGGGCGCCAGCGTCGAATCCCAGTTCGGCCGGATCGAGGCCCACCTGGTCGAGCTCGCGAGCGGCCGGTACGTCGAGGGCGGCGACGCGATCCGCTTCGACATCCCGAAGGCGGCGCGCGACCCCGGGCAGAGCGACGTGGTGCCGGCCGGCAGCGACGTCGCGCGCATCAACCGCAGGCCGCGGACCATGCCGGTGTTCCTGGTGCGCGGCGAGGGCGGGCTCGAGACCGTGATCCTGCCGACCCACGGCTACGGCCTGTGGTCCACGATGTACGCCTACGTCGCGCTCGATGCGCGGGGCGAACGCGTGAAGGGCATCACCTTCTACTCGCACGCCGAGACGCCGGGACTCGGCGCCGAGATCGACAACGCGCGCTGGCGCGACTCGTGGATCGGCCAGCGCCTCGTGGACGAGGCCGGGCAGGTGCGCTTCGACATCGCCAAGGGCGCGCCGGCGGCGGAGGCGGCCGATTACCACGTCGACGCGATCTCGGGCGCGACGCTCACCGGCAACGGCGTGGAGAACATGATCCATTACTGGCTGGGCGAGGCGGGCTACGGGCCCTTCCTCGCGCGCCTGCGCAGCGGAGGGGCGTGACGCATGAAAGCCGCGACACGCAAGGCGCTCGTCGAGCCCCTGGTCATCAACAACCCGATCATCGTGCAGATCCTGGGCATCTGCTCGGCGCTCGCCATCACCTCGAAGCTGGCGCCGGCGGTGACCATGTCGATCGCGCTCACGGCGGTCGTCGCCTGCTCGAACGTGGCGATCAGCGCCATCCGCCGCTACATCCCGAACAACATCCGCATCATCGTGCAGATGACCATCATCGCCTCGCTGGTGATCGTCGTCGACCAGGTGCTCAGGGCCTACGCGCCCGAGATCAGCAAGCAGCTCTCGGTGTTCGTCGGCCTGATCATCACCAACTGCATCGTGCTCGGCCGCGCCGAGGCCTACGCGATGAAGAACCCGGTGTGGCCGAGCTTCCTCGACGGCCTCGGCCAGGGGCTCGGCTACAGCCTGATCCTGGTCGCGCTCGGGGCATTCCGCGAGCTGTTCGGCTTCGGCACGCTGTGGGGCTACACGATCCTGCCGCTGGTGAGCGACGGCGGCTGGTACCGCCCGAACTCGCTGCTGCCGCTCGCGCCGAGCGCCTTCTTCCTGGTGGCGCTGATCATCTGGGCCGTGCGCACCTGGAAGCACGACCAGCAGGAGCAGGCCGACTACCAGATCCAGGTCGTGCACCGCACGGAGACGCAGTGATGGAGCACTACGTCAACCTGGCGCTCGAGGCAATGTTCGTCGAGAACCTCGCGCTCGCGTTCTTCCTCGGCATGTGCACCTTCCTCGCGATCTCGAAGAAGGTCGAGACCTCGTTCGGCCTCGGCATCGCCGTGGTCGTGGTGCAGACCATCACCGTGCCGGCCAACAACCTCGTCTACCAGAACCTGCTCAAGGCCGGCGCGCTCGCCTGGGCCGGCCTGCCCGAGGTGGACCTGAGCTTCCTCGGGCTGATCACCTACATCGGCATCGTCGCGGCGATCGTGCAGATCCTCGAGATGTTCCTCGACCGCTACGTGCCCGCGCTCTACAACGCGCTCGGCATCTTCCTGCCGCTCATCACCGTCAACTGCGCGATCCTGGGCGGCACGCTGTTCATGGTCGAGCGCTCCTACACCTTCCCCGAGAGCGTGGTCTACGGCCTCTCGAGCGGCGCCGGCTGGGCGCTCGCGATCGTGCTGCTCGCGGGCATCCGCGAGAAACTGAAGTACAGCGACGTGCCCGCCGGCCTGCAGGGCCTCGGCGTGACGTTCATCGCGGCCGGGCTCATGGCGATGGTGTTCATGGCCTTCTCGGGTATCCAGCTGTGATCGAGATCGTGCTCGGCGTGGCGCTGTTCACCGGCATCGTGCTGGCGCTGGTGGTGCTGATCCTGCTCGCGCGCTCGAAGCTCGTGGCACAGGGCACCGTGGCCATCGTGGTCAACGAGCAGCGCACCGTGGAGGCCCCGGTCGGCGGCAAGCTGCTCGGCGCGCTGGCGGACGCCGAGCTCTACGTGTCCTCGGCCTGCGGCGGCGGCGGCACCTGCGGCCAGTGCAAGGTGAAGGTGCTCGAGGGCGGCGGTTCGCTGCTGCCGACCGAGGCCTCGCACATCACCAAGCGCGAGGCCCTGGCCGGCACCCGCCTCGCCTGCCAGGTCGCGGTCAAGCAGCCGATGAAGGTCGAGGTGGCGCGCGAGGTCTTCGGCGTGCGCAAGTGGCTCTGCAAGGTGCGCTCGAACGACAGCGTGGCCACCTTCATCAAGGAGCTGGTGCTCGAGCTGCCGCAGGGCGAGTCGCTCGACTTCCGCGCCGGCGGCTACATCGTCATCGAGTGCCCGCCGCACACGCTGTCCTTCAAGGATTTCGACATCGCGCCGCAGTACCGCCAGGACTGGGACCGCTACCAGCTGTGGCGCTACACCTCGAAGGTCACCGAGCCCGTCTCGCGCGCCTACTCGATGGCGAGTTTCCCGCTCGAGAACGACATCATCATGCTGAACGTGCGCATCGCCACGCCGCCGCCCAAGGCGGAGGAATCGGTGCCGCCGGGCGTGATGTCGTCCTACATCTTCAGCCTGAAGCCCGGCGACACGGTGACCGTCTCCGGCCCGTTCGGCGAGTTCTTCGCCCGCGAGACCGACGCCGAGATGGTCTTCGTCGGCGGCGGCGCGGGCATGGCGCCGATGCGCTCGCACATCTTCGACCAGCTGGTGCGGCTCGGGAGCCGACGCAGGATCACCTTCTGGTACGGTGCGCGCAGCCGGCGCGAGATCTTCTACCAGGAGGACTTCGACCGCCTGCAGGCCACGCACCCCAACTTCCGCTGGCACGTGGCCCTCTCCGACCCGCAGCCCGAGGACGAGTGGACCGGCTACACCGGCTTCATCCACAAGGTGCTCTACGACGAGTACCTGAAGGGCCACCCCGCCCCGGAGAACTGCGAGTATTATCTGTGCGGTCCGCCGCTCATGACGAACGCTGTCATCGGCATGCTCGAGGACATCGGCGTCGAGCGCGGCAACATCCTCATGGACGACTTCGGGATCTAGGCCATGGGTACTTTCCTCGCCACGCTGCTGCTCTTCGGCCTCGCCTTCGCCGGGCTCGCGCTCGGCACCCTGCTCGGCCGCGACCCGCTCCGGGGCAGCTGCGGGGGCCTCGGCAAGCTCGGCATCCGCAAGGACTGCAGCTGCGACTCGCCCTGCCCGCGCCGCCGGCGCGATCTCGAGCGCCTCGCGGCCGCGAACGGGAGCAGCGAACCATGACCGTCAAGCGCGCCGCCAAGGCACGCGACTACATGGCGAGGAACCTCGTCACGCTGTCGCCGGAGATGGACGTGCTGCACGCCATCTCGATCTTCGTCGAGAAGCAGATCTCCGGCGCCCCGGTGCTGGACCGCTTCGGCAACCTGGTCGGCATGCTGTCGGAGAAGGACTGCATGCGCATCGCGCTCACGGCCGGCTACTACGGAGAATGGGGCGGCCGGGTGCAGGAGTACATGCACTCGCCGGTGACCACCATCGACGCCGACATGCCGATCGTCGAGGTCGCGCAGCTGTTCGCCGAGCGCGAGTTCCGCCGCTACCCGGTGACCGAGGACGCCCGCCTGGTGGGCCAGATCAGCCGCAGCGACGTGCTGCGTGCACTGCAGGAACTGGCCGGGACCGCGGCCGACCTGCGCACGACCGTCCCCGGGGCGGGCACGTAGGGGTTTTCCTCGGGATCACAGCCGGCTCCGCATGAATATAGTCGCCCCCCAGAACGACCACATGCGGCAATGAACGCCTACCTCTCATTCCTGCTCTACCTGCTCGCGATCCTCGGGTTCGTGGCGCTCACGCTGTGGCTGAATTCCGTGGTCGGGCCGAAGCCGGAACCCTCGGAGCTCAAGCTCGAGCCGTTCGAGTGCGGCGCAACGGCCATCGAGCAGTCGAACGTCAAGGCCGTGCCGGTCAAGTACTACGCACTGGCCGTGGTATTCATCCTGTTCGACCTCGAGACCGTGTTCCTGTTCGTCTGGGCGCTGGCCGCGCAACCGCTCACCGGGGCGCTGGTGGCCGCTTTCGCGGTCTTCACCCTGCTGCTGGTGGTGATCATGCTCTACGTCTGGCGGACCGGGCTGCTCGAGGAGGTCACGCGGTGAGCACCACCCCGCACCAGCCGAGCGCCGCCTTCGAGTACCTGACGACGAAGAAGGACGAGTTCGTCGGCTGGGCGCGCAAGTTCTCGCTGTTCCCCTACCCCTTCGTCACGGCCTGCTGCGCCATGGAGTTCATGTCGGTGAGTTCGACGCTCTACGACACCGACCGCTTCGGCGCCGCGCTGCCGCGCTTCACGCCGCGCCAGTCCGACCTGCTGATGGTCGTGGGCACGGTCACGCACAAGCAGGCCCCGATCCTGCTCAAGGTCTACGAGCAGATGTGCGAGCCCAAGTGGGTGATCGCCTTCGGCGTGTGCGCCTCGAGCGGCGGCTTCTACCAGAACTACGCCGCGCTGCCCGGCATCGACAAGATCATCCCGGTGGACCTCTACATCCCCGGCTGCCCGCCGCGGCCGGAGATGGTCATCGACGGCATCATGAAGCTCCAGGACCGCATCGCGGCCCAGAAGCATCCCATCATCACCAAGGACTTCTGACGGTGACCGAAGGAGTCTTCGAAACGGTTCGCGCAGGCCTCGCCGACCAGGTCCAGGAGGCGGCGGTGGCGCACGGCATCCTGGCGCTCACCATCGAGCCCGCGAACCTCGGCGCGGTGGCCCGCAGCCTGAAGGACTCCCACGGCCTCGACATGCTGCTCGACGTCACGGCGGTCGACTGGCCCGGGCGGGAGCCGCGCTTCGACGTCGTCCACCACTTCTACTCGACCAGCCACCGGGTGCGGGTGCGGGTCAAGACGCGGGTGCCCGAGTCGGACCCCGAGGTGGACTCGCTCGTGGCCCTCTACGGCTCGGCGCGCTACATGGAGCGCGAGTGCCACGAGATGTACGGCATCCGCTTCCGCGGCAACGAGGACCTGCGGCCGATCCTGCTCTACGAGGGCTTCGCCGGCCACCCGCTGCGCAAGGACTACCCGAAGCAGCGCGAACAGCCGCTGGTGCCCTACCGGAAATGACATGACGCGCCCGAGCCCCAAGCTCCCGAACCCGATCCGGCCCGCCTTCGACAAGGGCGCGACCGAGGGCTCGGTCATCGTCAACATCGGGCCCTCGCACCCCGCGACGCACGGCACCATCCAGATCGTGGCCGAACTCTCGGGCGAGCGCGTGATCCGCACCGACGTGCACTGCGGCTACCTGCACCGGGGCTTCGAGAAGGAGTGCGAGTCGCACACCTGGCACAACCTGATCCCCTACGTGGACCGGCTGAACTACTGCTCGGCGCTGATCAACGACTTCGCCTACTGCGAGGCGGTCGAGAAGCTGATGGGCGTCGCGATCACGCCGCGCTGCCGGTACCTGCGCACGCTGCTCGCCGAGTACTCGCGCATCGCCGACCACCTGACCTGCATCGCCGCCGGCCTGATGGAACTCGGGGCGATGACCGCCTTCCTCTACCTCGTCACCATCCGCGACTACATCTACGAGCACATCGCGGACCTGACCGGCGCCCGGGTGACCTACAGCTACGGCCGTATCGGCGGCCTCGCGCGCGACCTGCCGGACGGCTGGTTGAAGCGGCTCGAGGAAATCCTCGACCAGATGGACACCTTCACCGGCCGCGTGCACGGGCTGGTGGACCGCAACCGCATCTTCATCGACCGCATGCGCGACGTGGGCGTGATCGACACGGCGGAGGCGGTGAACTGGGGCTTCACCGGCCCGATCCTGCGCTCCACCGGCGCGCCGCGCGACCTGCGCAAGGACACGCCCTACCTCGCCTACGCCGAGCTCGACTTCGAGGTCCCGGTGGGCATCAAGGGCGACAACTACGACCGCTACTACGTGCGCATGCGCGAGATCGACGAGTCCGCGCACATGATCCGCCAGCTCGTCGACCTGCTCGAGCCCGGGCCGATCAACGTGGACGACCGCCGCTGCACGCTGCCCGAGAAGCACCTCGTCTACACCGAGATCGAGTCGCTGATCAACCACTTCAAGCTGATCATGGAAGGGCCGCAGGTGCCGGCCGGCGAGGTGTACTCGGCCGCCGAGGGCGCCAACGGCGAGCTCGGTTTCTACATCGTGAGCGTCGGCGGCGGCGTGCCGTGGAAGGTCCACGTGCGCAGCCCGAGCTTCGTCCACATGGGCGGGGTGCACCGCATGCTCGACGGCTACCAGCTCGCCGACATCGTGCCGACCTTCGGCTCTGTCAACATGATCGGCGGGGAGTGCGACCGGTGAAGCACCTGATCCCCGAGTTCGAGAAGCTGCGCGAGCGCTTCCCCGCCGGCTTCGAGTCGTCGCTGGTGCTGCCCTGCGTGCGGCGCATCCAGGAGGACCGCGGCTACGTCGCCGACTCCGACATCGAGGAGCTCGCTGCCTATCTCGGCGTGCCGCAGATCCAGATCGAGGAAGTGCTGTCCTTCTACACGATGTTCCGCCGCAAGCCCATCGGCCGCTGGCACCTGCAGTTCTGCCACAACGTGAGCTGCTCGATGAACGGCGCCGAGAACATCCTGGCGCACGTCGCGAAGCGGCTCGGCATCCGCCCGGGCCAGACCACGCCCGACGGCCGCTACACGCTCTCCGTGGTCGAGTGCCTCGGCTCCTGCGGCACGGCGCCGATGATGATGGTGAACGAGGGCTACCACGAGAACCTGACGACCGCGAAGGTCGACGAGCTGCTGGAGGAGCTGAAGTAGCCATGCCCGGCCGCCAGCTCATCATGACGTTCCCGGTCACCGCGACCTCGCACGAGCTCGCCGAGTACCGCGCGCGCGGCGGCTATGGCGCGCTCGCCAAGGCGCTCGGCGAGATGAAGCCCGCCAACGTCACCAAGGAAGTCCTCGCCTCCGGGCTGCAGGGGCGCGGTGGTGCCGCGTTCTCGATGGGCCGCAAGTGGCAGGTGATCGTGCCGGACGACGGGCAGCCGCACTACCTGATCGCGAACGCCGACGAGGGCGAGCCGGGTACGTTCAAGGATCGCTGGATCCTCGAGAACAACCCGCACATGCTCATCGAGTCGATGCTGATCGCGAGCTACGCATTGGGAGTGCGCCATTGCTTCGTCTACATCCGCGGCGAGTTCGACCTGCCCTACCGCAGGCTCGCGGGCGCGGTCGAGGAAGCCTACGCGGCCGGCTACTTCGGCGAGCGCATCCTCGGCACGGACTTCTCCTGCGACATCGTCGTCTATCGCGGCGCCGGCGCGTATGTCGCCGGCGAGGCTTCGGGCCTCATCGCGTCCCTCGAAGGCAAGAAGGGCTACCCCCGCAACCGCCCGCCGCGGTTGACGGTCCGGGGGCTCTACCAGCGCCCGACCGTGGTCAACAACGTCGAGTCGCTGTCGAACATTGCCTGGATCATCGCGCACGGCGCCGCGGCCTACAAAGAGGTCGGCACGCCGAAGAGCCCGGGCACGCGGCTCTTCTCCGTCTCCGGCCACGTCAACCGCCCGGGTGTCTACGAGGTCGAGCTCGGCTACCCGTGGATGAAGTTCCTCGAGGAGGACTGCGGCGGGATCCCCGGCGGCCGCGCCATCAAGTGCGTGGTGCCGGGCGGCGTGTCGTCCAAGGTGCTCACCGGTGCCGACATCAAGGACCTCGTGCTGTCGCACGAAGCACTGTGGGACGTGGGCTCGACGCTCGGCTCGGGCGGCATGATCGTCATCGCCGAGGGCACCTGCATGGTGACCCTGCTGCAGGTGATCCTGCGCTTCTACCACCACGAGTCCTGCGGCCAGTGCACGCCCTGCCGCCACGGCACCGGCTGGATGCACCGGATCATCGACCGCATCGTCGCCGGCAACGGCCACCCGGAGGACATCGAGCGGCTCTACTACATCTCGAAGTTCAACGACGGCACGACCATCTGCGGGCTCGGGGACGCGGCGGGCTATGCCTGCAGCGGCATCCTCGACAAGTTCCGCGACGAGTTCGAGTACTACATCGAGCACAAGCGCTCGCGCTTCGGCGGGAACCTGGAATGCCTGAGATCTTCATAAACGGCCAGGCCATCGAGGCGCGCGCGGACCAGACCGTGATGCAGGTCGCCCGCGAGCACGGCATCTACATCCCGTACTTCTGCTGGCACCCGAATCTCTCCGTGGTGGGCAACTGCCGCATGTGCCTGGTCGAGGTCGAGGGCCGCGGGCTCGACATCTCCTGCAACATGCCGGTGAGCGCGGGCATGAAGGTCTTCACCGAGTCCGACGAGGTGAAGGCGCACCGCAAGGCGATCCTGCAGTTCATCACGCTCAACCACCCGGTCGACTGCGGCATCTGCGACAAGGCGGGCGAGTGCACGCTGCAGGACTACCACTACACGTACAACGGCGACGCTTCGCTCTCGCGCGACGAGAAGGTGCGCTCGACCAAGTTCTACAACCTCTCGAACCGCATCCTGCTCGACAACGAGCGCTGCATCCTCTGCCTGCGCTGCACGCGCTTCACGCACGAGGTCTCGAAGTCCATGGCGCTCGGCGTGGAGCGGCGCGGCGACGTCTCGAACATCCGCCCGGTCGAGGACCGCCCGCTCGGCGAGGACCCCTACTCCGACAACATCATCGACCTCTGCCCGGTCGGCGCGCTGCTCTCGCGCCAGTTCCTGCACAAGTCGCGCGTGTGGTACCTCGAGCCCACCCCGTCCGTGTGCCCGGGCTGCGAGCGCGGCTGCACCATCCAGGTCTGGCACCGCAAGCCGGAGTGGTTCCTGAAGTCGCTCGACCAGCGCCAGAACACCTCGATCGCCCGCATCACGCCGCTCGAGAACCCGGCGGTGAACGGCCCGTGGATCTGCAACAAGGGGCGCGACCTCGCGCGCATCTTCGAGCGGGAGCGCGCCGGGCAGGCCATGCTGAAGGGCCAGCCGGTGGAACTGGCGGGCGCCATCGACGAGGCGCGGCGGCTGATCGGCGCGGCGCGGCGACCCGCGGCGCTGGTCTCGAACTGGGGCTCGAACGAGGAACTCGCGACCTTCAAGGCAAAGCTGGGCGAGGTGTTCCACTGCTTCGTCAAGCGCGACTGGCAGCCCGAGGAAGGCGAGCGCCTCGAGGACGAGCTGCTGATCCGCCCGGACAAGAACCCCAACACCGCGAAGGCACGCGAGCTATTCCACGACTCGGGCGAGCCCACGTTCCACGACGGCACCGACCTCGTGCTGGTCTGGGGCGAGGGCTGCGACTTCGCCCGGCTGCCGCGCGGCGCGAAGGTGATCTTCCTCAATTCCTACCTGGCGCCCGAGAACGGCCACGCGGATGTCTTCCTGCCGATCAGCATCCAGACCGAGCGCGACGGCCACTACACCAATTTCAAGGGCACCGTGAGCGAGTTCCGGGCCTGCTTCCCGAAGGCGCCGGGCGTCGTGGACGCCGAGGCGCTGTTCGTCGCGCTCGCCGCGCCCGCGCGAGGCCACCCGTGATGCAGGGACTCGTCGTCACTCTGGTCTACATCGGCTACGCGCTCGGCGTGCTGCTCACCTTTGGCGCCGTGCTGACCTGGGTCGAGCGCAAGCAGGCCGCGATCATGTCGGACCGCATCGGCGCCAACCGCGCCTATCTCCGCATCCCGTTCACGCAGGTGAAGCTGGTGTGGCTCGGGCTGTTCCACGGCATGGCGGACGGCCTGAAGCTGCTGCTCAAGGAGGACTTCAAGCCGGTCGCCTACGACCAGCTCGCCTACACGCTCGGGCCCTGGGTGACCTTCGTGCCGGTGATGCTGGTGTTCGCCGTGATCCCCTTCGGCGGCACGCTGGTGGTGGGCGGGCAGTCCTACCCGATGCAGATCGCACCGCTCGATGCGGGCCTGCTGATCGTGTTCGCCTTCAGCGGCATCTCCATCATCGGCGCGATGCTCGCCGGCTGGTCGTCCTCGAACAAGTTCTCGCTGCTCGGCGCGCTGCGCGCGGGCTCGCAGCTCATTTCCTACGAGCTGGTGATGGGCCTCACCGTGCTCGGCCTGATCCTCGTCTACGGCACGGTCGACCTCGACGTCATGGTCCGCCAGCAGTCCGGCACGCTGCTCGGCTTCCTGCCGGCCTGGGGCGTCTTCTACCAGCCGTTCGCGGCCATCCTGTTCCTGACCGCGGGCATCGCCGAGAACAAGCGCATCCCCTTCGACCTGCCCGAGGCCGAGTCGGAGCTGATCTCCGGCTACTTCACCGAGTACAGCGCGATGAAGCAGGGCATGTTCATGCTCGGCGAGTTCATCGAGATCGCGATCATCGCGGCACTGTTCACCACGCTGTTCCTCGGCGGCTACAACCTGCCGTGGATGACGGACGCGGGCTTCGTGTTCCCCGGCGGGCTCGTGGTCGAGATGAGCCATCCGGTGGTCGTCGCCACGCAGGTGCTCACGTTCCTCGCCAAGGTGTTCCTGGTCTGCAGCTTCCAGATCCTGGTGCGCTGGACGCTGCCGCGCTTCCGCTGGGACCAGCTGCTGCGCTTCGCGTGGAAGTTCCTGCTGCCGCTCGCCATCGTCAACCTCGTCGTGACCGTGATCGCGGTCTGGGCGCTCACCTGAGGACGCCACCGTGAGCACCCGCAAGCCCTACGTCCGACGCAAGTACTGGAACGAGCCCGAGATGGGCTGGTGGGAGCGCGCCTACCTGTTCGAGGTCGTGCGCGGGCTCGCCATCACCGGCGGCGTGTTCCTGCGCAACATGGGCAAGTGGGTGACGGGCCGCAAGGGCGCGCTCACCTCCTACTACCCCGAGGAAACCCGCGCCGACTACGCCGCCGGAAACCGCGGCAAGCACGTCCTCACGCAGCGCCCCGACGGCCGCCCGCAGTGCATCGCCTGCAACATGTGCGCGACCGTGTGTCCGGCGCAGGTGATCGAGATCGACGCGGCCTTCGACCCGGACGATCCCGCCCACCCGAAGTACCCCTCGCGCTTCGAGATCGACTATTCGCGCTGCGTGTTCTGCGGACTGTGCGTCGAGGCCTGCCCGGAGGACGCGATCCGCATGGTCAAGGAGACGCCGGGGTTCCCGGGGTTCGACCGCGACCGCATGTGGATCACCAAGGAGGAGCTGCTGACCTGGAATCCGCAGCAGGACGTTGCCAAGCCCTACCCGCTGCCGGGCGGCGGCGAGAGCGGGGTCACGCCATGAGCCTCGAGAACCTGGTGCTCGGCTTCTTCGTCGGTGCCGCGCTCATCGGCGGCGTCGCGATGCTCGTCGCCCGGCACCCGATGCGGGTCGCCATCGCGCTCATCGGCGTGATGATCTCGCTCGCCGGCATCTATGCCGTGCTCGGCGTGCACGTGATCGCCGTGTTCCAGGTGCTGATCTACGTCGGCGCCGTGATGGTGTTCATGGTCTACGTGATCATGCTGCTCGACGTGCGCGATCCCTCCTTCACCCGCAAGTACAGCCACCTGCTCGGGCCCGGCCTCGCGGCCGGGGCGCTCCTCGCCGCGGTGCTCGCGATCGCCGCGCTCGGCTCGCGCGAGCCGGCGTCGCCGGACTTCCAGGACATGGAAGCCGGTGCGCGTTTCATGGTCCAGCCGTTCTCCGTGGAGTTCCTGCGGGACTACTGGCTGCACTTCGAGCTGACCTCGGTGCTGCTGCTGGCGGCGGTGGTGGCCGCCATCGCCGTCATCAAGGGCGGACGGAGGAACGATGGATAGGGTCGAGCTGCTGGTGGTGGTGAGCGTCGCGCTGTTCGTGACCGGGCTCGTCGGCGTGATGATCCGCCGCAACGCGCTCGTGATGCTGATGTGCATGGAGCTGATGCTGAACGGCGTGATCCTGAGTCTCGTCACCTTCGCCCAGCAGCGCGCCGACGCCGCGGGCGCGGTGCTCGTGTTCCTGATCTTCGTGGTGGCGGCGGCCGAGATCGCCATCGCCATCCCGATCGTCCTGCTGCTGTCGCGGCAGCGCCGCACGCTCGACGTCGAGGCCTACTCGGAGTTGAAGGGCTAGCGATGAACCTGCTCACAGTCATCGTCCTGCTGCCCCTGGCCGGCTTCGTGCTGAACGGGCTCCTTGGGCCACGCCTCGGCAAGACCTTCGTGTCGATCGTGGGTTGCGGCCTGCCGATCCTCGCGTTCCTGGCGGCGGTGCGCTGCTTCATGCTGCTGCAGGAGGGCGGCGACGGCGCGCTCATCGAGACCGTCTACACATGGGCGCGGGTGGGCGACTTCGCCTTCGACATCGGCTTCTACTTCGACCGCCTGAGCGCCGTGATGGCCCTGATCGTCACGGGCGTGGGCTCGCTGATCCACGTCTACTCCACCGGCTACATGAAGGACGACGCGAGCTACGCCCGCTACTTCGCCTACCTGAACCTGTTCCTGTTCTTCATGCTGACGCTGGTGCTCGGCCGCTCGCTGCTCGTGTGCTTCGTCGGCTGGGAGGGCGTGGGACTCGCCTCCTACCTGCTGATCGGCTTCTGGTTCGAGGACCCGGAGAAGGCCCACGCCGGCAAGAAGGCCTTCATCACCAACCGGGTCGGCGACGCAGGCTTCCTGCTCGGCATGTTCCTCCTCTACAACACGCTCGGCACGCTCGAGATGGACCGCATCAACGCGGCGTTCACCGCGGAGACGCTGCCCGCCGTGTCGGCGAGCCTGGTCGGGCTGCTGCTGTTCATCGGCGCGATGGGCAAGAGCGCGCAGATCCCGCTGCACGTGTGGCTGCCCGACGCGATGGCGGGCCCGACGCCGGTCTCGGCCCTGATCCACGCCGCGACCATGGTCACCGCGGGCGTCTACCTCGTCGCGCGGCTGAACGGCATCTACCTGCACGCCCCCGAGGCCTCGCAGTTCATCACGATCATCGGCGCGGCCACGGCCTTCTTCGCCGCCACGGTCGCGATCGTGCAGACCGACATCAAGAAGGTGCTGGCCTACTCCACGCTCTCGCAGCTCGGCTTCATGTTCGTCGCGCTCGGCGTGGGCGCCTACGGGGTAGCGGTGTTCCACCTCTACACGCACGCGTTCTTCAAGGCCTGCCTGTTCCTCGGCGCCGGCAGCGTGATCCACGCGATGTCGGGCGAGCAGGACATCCGCAGGATGGGCGGACTGGCGAGGCGCATCCCGATCACCTTCGTCACCTTCGCCGTGGCCACGGCGGCGATCGCGGGCCTGCCGCCGCTCGCCGGCTTCTTCTCCAAGGACGAGATCCTCTGGTTCGCCTTCGCGAGCGAGACGGGTGGCTCGACGCTGCTGTGGGCCGTGATGTCGTTCACCGCGCTGATGACGGCGTTCTACATGTTCCGGCTGCTGTGGCTCACCTTCCTCACGCCCTCGCGCATGAGCCACGAGGCGGAGCACCACGTCCACGAGTCGCCGTTCTCGATGACCGGCGTGCTGATCGTGCTCGCGGTGCTCTCGGCGGTCGGCGGCTTCGTGCACCTGCCGCACTTCCTCGAGCCGCTGCTGCCGATGCCCACCGCCGACCACGCGCTCGAGCACTACGAGACCGGCCTGATCGTGTTCTCCGTGGTGGTCGCCCTCGCGGGCCTCGCAGCCGCGATCTACGTCTACCGCGGCGGGCTCGCGCGCGCCGATGCGCTCGCCGCGCGCTTCCCGCGCCTGCACCGCCTGCTGTCCGGCAAGTACTTCGTGGACGAGTTGTTCGAGAACTTCCTCCACCGCCCGCTGCTGTGGCTCTCGCGGAACGTGTTCCTCGGCGTGGGCGACCGGTTCCTCATCGACGGCTCGCTGAACGGCATGGCGGCGCTCGCGCAGCGCGCGGCCGGGCGGCTCGGCCGCGTCGAGACCGGCAGCCTGCAGCTCTACGTGCTGTTCGTCGTCGCAGGGGCCGTCGCCTGCCTGGCCTGGATGTGGCGCAATGGTTGAACCCACCCTGCTGAACCTCGTCCTGTGGCTGCCGGTGGCGGGCATGCTCGCCATCTGGCTCGCGCCGGACGGACGGGCGTCGCTGGTGCGCGCGATCTCGCTCGCACTCATGCTGGTGCAGTTCGCCATCACGGCGTGGCTCTACGCGCGCTTCGACGCGGCCGAGGCCGGCCTGCAGTTCGCCACCAGCGTGCCGTGGATCCGCGAATGGGGCATCGGCTACAGCATCGGCCTCGACGGCTTCAACGTCCTGCTGGTGGCGATGACGGCGTTCCTCGGGCCGCTCGTGGTCGCGGGCGCCTACAACGCCATCCAGAAGGACGTGAAGCTCTTCTACGCGATGGTGTTCTTCATCCAGTTCGCGATGCTGGGCGCCTTCCTCGCCCAGGACCTGTTCCTGTTCTACGTGTTCTGGGAAGCGATGCTGATCCCGATGTTCCTGATGATCGGCATCTGGGGTGGCGAGCGGCGCATCTACGCCACGCTCAAGTTCGTGCTCTACACCGCGTTCGGCAGCATCCTGATGCTGGCGGCGGTGATCTACCTCGTCTACTCGCTGCACACCACGACCGGCATCACCTCGTTCGCGTTCGCCGACCTCTATCGCAACCAGATCCCGGCCGGGGCGCAGGCCTGGCTGTTCGCGGCGTTCGGGCTCTCCTTCGCGATCAAGGTCCCGATGGTGCCGCTGCACACCTGGCTGCCCGACGCGCACGTAGAGGCGCCGACCGCGGGCTCGGTGATCCTGGCGGGCGTGCTGCTCAAGATGGGAACCTACGGCTTCATGAAGCTCGGCTTCCCGCTGTTCCCGGACGCGGCGCGGGCCTTCACGCCGGTGATCATGGTCCTGGCGGTGGTGAGCATCGTCTACGGCGCCTGCCTCGCGCTGGTGCAGACCGACATCAAGAAGATCATCGCCTACTCCTCGATCAGCCACCTAGGCTACGTTATGCTGGGACTGGCGAGCCTCGACCTGCTCGGCATCCAGGGCGCCATCATGCAGATGGTGAGCCACGGCCTCGTGGCGGGCGGGCTGTTCACCATGGTCGGCATGATCTACGAGCGCTGCCACACCCGTGACCTCGCGGCCTACGGCGGCCTCGCGAAGCTGCTGCCCGTCTACTCGGTGTTCTTCACGATCCTCACGCTGGCCTCCATCGGCCTGCCGACCACCAGCGGCTTCACCGGCGAATTCATGGCGCTGATGGGCGCGTTCAACGCCGCGTGGCCGCAGTACCAGGCGGGCCATTCGCTGCCGCTCGTGCTCGCGGTGCTCGCCGTGAGTGGCGTGATCCTGGGCGCGCTCTACATGCTGTGGTTCGCGCAGCGCTTCCTGTTCGGCAAGGAGAAGGCGCCGCACCAGCCACTCGTGGACCTCGATGCCCGCGAGAAGGGCATCCTGGTGGCGTTCGTCGTCGCGATCTTCTGGCTGGGACTGTTCCCGGCCGGGCCGCTCGCCAAGACCGAGCTCGCGGCGCGTGAGTTCCAGGACCTCGTCCTCACCAGCCACGCGACCGGGAGCGAGCCATGATCTGGCAGGACGTGCTGACCGCGATGCTGCCGGAGCACATCCTGCTCGCCGGCATGCTGTTGCTGCTCGGGCGGGAGATCGTGACCGGGCGCGAACGCGGCGGATTCCTCATCGCGGTGGCGACCGTGGCGGCCGCGACCGTCGCCGCCTGCTGGCTGTACGCGACGGCTTACATGGGCGCGCCCTTCCTCGCCCACTACTCCACCGGTCCCGCCGCGTCGGCATCGAAGATCGTGCTGCTCGCGCTCGCCATCCCCGTGCTGCTCGCCTCGCGGGACGATTTCGAGGAAACCCGCTACTACACGCTGCTGCTCGCCTCGCTCTACGGCGCCTGCCTCGTGATCTGCTCCGACAGCTTCGCGACGCTGTTCCTCGGCATCGAGCTCATGTCGCTGCCCGTGTACGTGCTGGTGCTGATCGCCTTCCAGCGCCCCGAGAGCACCGAGGCCGCGCTCAAGTACCTCGTGCTCGGCGGCACGGCGACCGCGGTGCTGCTGATGGGCATCTCGCTGCTGTACGGCTGGGGCGGCTCGCTCTCGGTGCAGGCCTTCGGCGACGCGCTCGCCTCGCAGGACGCCTACGCGCTCGCCGGTGTCGTGCTGGTGACGGTCGCGTTGTTCCTCAAGGCGGCCGTGGTGCCGTTCCATGCCTGGGCGCCCGACGCCTACGAGGGCGCCAGCGTGCCGGTGACGGCCTACATGGCGACCATCATCAAGGCCGGCGTGCTGTTCGCCGCGCTGCAGGTCTTCGGCACCGTGACGGTGCTGCGGCCGATGACGGACGTGCTCGCCATCCTGCCGCTCGTCTCGATGGCGTGGGGCAACATCGCCGCCATCCGCCAGGTGAGCTTCCGGCGCATGATCGCCTACTCCTCCATCGCCCACGCCGGCTACCTGTTCTATGCCTTCCTGGGCGCCGGACCGGGCCGCCACGAGGCGATCCTGTTCTACCTGGCCGCCTATGGCCTGATGAACCTGCTCGCGTTCATGGTGCTGCCGCGCGGCCCGGACGATGCGGCGCATGACCGGCTGGACGCGCTCAAGGGTCTCTACCAGCGCCGGCCGTTCGCGGCGATCTCGATCGCGGTCGCGATGCTCTCGCTCGCGGGACTGCCGCCGTTCCCGGGCTTCATCGCCAAGTTCCTGGTGTTCCGCAACGTGCTCGAGGCGGGCCACACGGCCTATGCCGTGCTCGGCCTCGTGGCGAGCTACCTCGGCATCTACTTCTACCTGCGCGTCATCCAGTACATGTTCATGAGCGCCGAGGACCCGGCCGCCGCACGCGGCCAGCCGCGCCGCTACGCGGTGCTCGCGGCCGTGCTGTGCCTCGCCCCCGCCGTGCTGATGGCGGTCTTCCCGGGCTGGCTCCTCGACCGCCTGTAGTGTCGCAGGGCACTCACCATGAGCACGGCTCGCCGGTCGTGCGCGCGCTGTTCTTCGCCGCGGGCGTGGTCGCGCTCGTGCTCGGCATCGTGGGCGCGTTCCTGCCCGTGCTGCCCACCACCCCGCTGGTGCTGCTCGCGGCGACCTGCTTCGCGCGCAGCTATCGCCCGTTCCACGAGTGGCTGCTGGCCCATCGCCTGTTCGGCCCGATCATCGACGAGTGGCACAGGTACCGCAGCATCCCGTACCGCACGAAGATCGTCGCCATCGCGACCATGGCGGTCGGGCTCGGCACGTCGATCGTGTCCTTCGTGCAGCCGCCGTGGTTGCAGCTCGCCCTCGCCGCCTTCGGGGTCGGGCTCGCGACGTGGCTCTACCGCATCCCTTCGCGTGACCGCTGACTCAGGCGCCGGCGCGCTTCGCGATCGGCGAGTACATGTCGAGTACCTGCAGGCGTGCGGCCTGCAGTCGCTCGGAGACCACGCCGAGCAGGCGGTGCATGATCTTGTAGCCGAACGCGTTGTCCGAGCGGCACTTCTCGAGCAGCACGAGGCCGTCGAACGCCAGCGCCTCGACCGGCTCGAGCGCGCGCGCCTGGAAGAACTTGCCGCGCTCCGAGAGGACCGACGACCAGCCGAGTTCGTCGCCCCCCTCGAGCGTGTGCACGCGCAGCGGCTTGCCCTGCGCCATCATCTCGAGTGCCACGCGCCCCTCGAGCAGCAGGAAGAACTCGTGCTTCTGGTCGCCCTCGGGGAAGATGATCGCTTCCTTGTCGAAGCTCACCCGCCGCGCAAGGCTCGCGAGCGTACGGCAATGCTCGGGCGTGAGCCCCTGCACGAAGGGGTGGTGCTGCACCGCGCTCAGTATGTCGTCCGTCATGGCGCCCCCTGGAATTGCGATCCCGGCCGGCTGATTCTACGCTTGTGCCCGCCATGAATCCCGGCGACCTGCAGCGCTACCTCCACGACCGGATCCCGCTCGCGCGCGCGATGCAGGTCGAGGTGCGCGCCGCGACGACCGACGGCGTCGAGATCTACGCACCGCTCGAGCCCAACATCAACCACCGCGACACGGTGATCGGCGGCAGCGCCTCGGCCGTCGCGATCCTCGCCGCGTGGTCCGCGCCGTACGTGCGGATGCGCGCCGCGGGCCGGGCCGGCTGGCTGGTGATCCGCCGCAACCGCATGTCCTACGAGCGGCCGATCGTCGCGGGGTTCACCGCCACGGCCGCCCCGCCGGACGACGCGGCCTGGGCGAAGGCGGTCGCCGCGCTGGCCAAGGGCCGCCCCGCCCGCGTGAGCATGAGCGTGACGCTCGAGTGCCAGGGAGAGGCCGTCGGGCGGCTGGACGGAGAGTTCGTCGTGATGCCCGTGGCCTGACGAGGGAAGGGGATAGGGGATAGGGGATAGTGCAGGAGCCGGATCGGCCGACTGTGTCGGCCTCTTCACTATCCCCTATCCCCTATCCGCTATCCGCTCTCTTCAGAGCGAGCGCGCAATGATTTCCTTCATGATCTCGTTGGCGCCGCCGTAGATGCGCTGCACCCGCGCATCCGTATAGAGCTGCGAGATCGGGTATTCGCGCATGTAGCCGTAGCCGCCGAAGAGCTGCAGGCACTCGTCCATGACGCGGCACTGCGTGTCCGTGACCCACAGCTTGGCCATCGAGGCGGTGACGGTGTCGAGCTTGCCGTCCTTCAGCTTCTGCAGGCAGTCGTCGACGTACACCCGCGCCACGTTCACCTGGGTCTTGACCTCGGCGAGCTTGAAACGCGTGTTCTGCATCTCTAGCAGCGCCTGGCCGAACGCCTTGCGGCTGCGGGTGTAGTCCACGGTGAGCGCGAGCGCGTACTCCATCGCGGCCACGCCACCCACGGCCATCAGCGTGCGTTCGTAGGGCAGGTCGCGCATCAGCTGGATGAAGCCCTGTCCTTCCGCCGGGCCGAGCAGGTTCGCGGCCGGCACGCGGCAGTCGTCGAGGAAGAACTCCGCCGTGTCCCAGCCGTTCTGGCCGATCTTGTCGAGCACCCGCCCGACCCGGTAGCCCGGCAGGTCGTGCGGCTCGACCATGATGATCGAGATGCCCTTGGCGCCCCTGGCCGGGTCGGTCCTGGCGACGACGCCGACGAGCCCGGCGTGCAGTCCGTTCGAGATGAACGTCTTCGAGCCGTTCAGCACGTAGTGGTCGCCTTGGCGCTCGGCGCGGGTCTTGACCGCCTGCAGGTCCGAGCCGGCGCCGGGCTCCGTCATCGCGATGGCGCCCACCAGTTCGCCCGACGCCATGCGCGGCAGCCAGTCGAGCTTCTGCGCCTCGGTGCCGTAGTTGAGCACGTAGTGCGCGAGGATGCTGTGCACCATGTGGCCGACGCTGGTGATGCCGCGCCGGTTCATCTCCTCCGCCACCACGGCCTCGTGCCGGACGTTGCCGCCGAGGCCGCCGTATTCCGCCGGGATGTCGGTGCACAGCAGGCCGACCTCGCCCGCCTTGTTCCAGATCCCGCGGTCCACGTGGTGCTGCTCGCGCCAGCGCGCGTCGTTCGGGACGACCTCGTTCTCGACGAACCGCCGCGCCGTCTCGCGGAACATCTCGAGTTCGTCGTCCATCCAGGGGGATCGGCAATCGCTCACGGTGGCTACTCGTTGCACGCTGCGGGGCCGGTCATCACAACTGGAAACTGGTGTTCTTGTCCAGAGGCAGATACTTTTGCAGGCCAGGGGGTGGACCGATGAACGAAAAGCTCTCACGCCGCGAGCTGCTGCAGGCGGCATTCGCGATCCCGGCCGCGGCCGCGCTGGCAGGGTGTCCATCCGGCGCTGCCGGCAAGACCGGGCCCGGGCCGCTGGCGGACCTCGACGCGACGGCGACGGCCGAGGCGATCGCCCGGGGCGAGTTGTCGGTGCGCGAGGCCGTCGAAGCGGCGATCAGGCGCGCCGAGGCCGTCGAGCCGCGCATCAACGCGGTGGTGACCGAGGCGTACGACCGGGCCCGCGCGAGCGCTGCCGGCGCCTTCTCCGGCCCGTTCGCGGGCGTGCCCACGTTCGTCAAGGACCTCGACGACGTTCGCGGCCTGCCTACGCACTCGGGCTCACGGTCCTTCGGGCTCGAACCGGCCACCGGCCAGGGCCCGTACGTGGATGCGCTCGAGCGTTCGGGGCTCGTCTTCCTCGGCAAGAGCAGCACGCCTGAGTTCGGACTCACGGCCTCGACGGAGCCGCTGCTGCACGGCCCGACGCGCAACCCGTGGAACCTCGAGCACAGCCCGGGCGGCTCGTCCGGCGGTGCCGCGGCGCTGGTCGCGGCGCGCGTCGTGCCCATCGCGCACGCGACCGATGGCGGCGGGTCGATACGCGTCCCCGCCGCCTGTTGCGGCGTGTTCGGGCTCAAGCCCTCGCGCGGCCGCGCGGTCCCGCTCGGCCGGCCCATCGGCCCGGTGGACATCGCCGCGAGCCATGCCGTTTCCATCTCCGTCCGTGACAGCGCGCGCTGGCTTGCGGTCACCGAGCGCACCGGCGGCGACAAGGTATACCCCGCCGACGGCATGATCGGCGGGCCATCCACGCGGCGGCTGCGCATCGCCCTCGATCTCGAGACCATGATGGGCTCGCCCGTGGACCCCGAGGTGCGCGCCGCCCTGGAAGACACGGCGCGCAAGTGCGAGGCACTGGGACACCGGGTCGAGGTGGCGCCACTGCCCCTCGCCAAGCGTGAGTTCGCCGAGGCCTTCATCCTCTACTGGTCTTCCGGCGCCGCACGCATCGCGGACGGACTCGCGAAGCGACTCGGCCGTCCCGTCACCGACGCGGATCTCGAGCCCTGGACGCTCGGACTGCGCGACTATTTCCTGCAGCGGCGCGACGGCTTCAACGCGGCCGTGGCCACGCTGCAGGCGTCCTCGGCCACCGTCGCCACGTTCTTCGAGGCGCACGACGTGCTGCTCACCCCGGTGCTCGCGAAGCCGCCACCGCGGATCGGCGAGCTGGCACCGGACCTGCCGTTCGACGTGCACTACGCGAACGCACTCGGCTACCTCGGATTCACGCCGGTGCAGAACGGCAGCGGCACACCCGGCATGTCCGTGCCCCTGCATTGGTCGCAGGCGGGCCTGCCCATCGGCAGTCACTTTGCCGCGCGCGCGGGCGACGAGCGCACGCTGCTCGAGCTGGCCTACGAACTCGAGGCGGCCTTTCCCTGGGCGGGCAGGCGGCCCGCGCTCGCCGCCACCTGAGAGGCCGTCGCGCGCGTCGCGTGGTCGGCAATCAGCGAGGCGAGGCGCTCGAACAACTGCGGCGGGAAATCGTGGCCGAACCCGTCGATCGCCACCAGGCGGCTGTTCGGGATCTTCACGGCCGTGTCCACGCCGCAGGCGATGGGCACCAGCGGGTCGGCACGCCCGTGGATGACCAGGGTCGGGCAGGTGATGCGGCGCAACTGCGGGCTGCGATCGCCGTTCGCGATGATCGCGACCAGCTGGCGCACGACCCCGGCCGGGTGGTAGCCGCGCAGCACGGACTGGCGGATGCGCGCATGCATCTCCTCGGGCGGGGTGGGATAGCCCGGGCTGCCGATGATGGTGAAGGTGCGCACGAGGTGGCGCGTCACGGCCTCCACGTCCCCGGGATTCGGCGGCCGGTGCAGCAGCTGGCGCTGCACCTTGCGCTTCGCCTGCGGCAGGTGGCGTGCGCCGGTCGAGGACATGATGGAGGTGAGCGACTGTCGATGCTCCATGGTCGCAGGCGCCACGCCATTACTCCAGCCCGGGTGCGCTAGAGTTCGCGCTGCCAACCCGAGGACCACATGCCCGATCCCGCCATCCCCGACCGACCGAAGAGCCGCTCGCTCGAGCCCCTGCGGTCGCTGCTGCCGTTCCTGCGACCCTACCGGGTGACGCTGCTGCTCGCGCTCGGGGCGCTGCTCGTGGCGGCCGCCGCGATGCTCGCGCTGCCGGTGGCGCTGCGCCAGCTGATCGACGAGGGCATGAGCTCCCGCAGCCACGAGACCATCAATCGCTACTTCGTCGCGTTCATGGCCGCCGCCGGCGTGTTCGGCGTATTCGCGGCGCTGCGCTTCTACCTCGTCACCTGGCTCGGCGAGCGCGTGGTGGCGGACCTGCGCGAAGCGGTGTACGGCCGCGTCATCCGCATGGACCCGGCCTTCTTCGAAGTGACGCGCATCGGCGAGGTGCTGTCGCGCCTCACGGCCGACACCACGCTGGTGCAGTCCATCGCGGGCGTGAACCTGTCCATCACGCTGCGCTCCTCGATCACGATCGTGGGCAGTCTCGTCATGCTCGCCGTCACGAGCCTCAAGCTCACCGCGCTGATCCTGGTGCTGATCCCGGTGATGATCGTGCCGCTCGTGGTGCTCGGGCGCCGCGTGCGCAAGCTCTCGCGCGCCTCGCAGGACCGCATCGCCGACACCAGCGGCCTCGCCGACGAGACGCTGAACGCCATCCAGACCGTGCAGGCGTTCACGCTCGAGGAGCAGAATGCGCGGCGCTACGGCGCCGCCGTGGAAGACTCGTTCCAGGCCGCCGTGCAGCGCACGCGGGTGCGGTCGTCGCTCACCGCGCTCGCGACCATGCTGATCTTCGGCGGAGTCACCTTCGTGCTGTGGGTGGGCGCCCACGACGTGATCCGCGGCGCGATGACCGGCGGGCAGCTGAGCCAGTTCCTGCTCTACGCCGTCTACGTCGCGATCGCGACCGCGTCGCTCAGCGAGATGTGGGGCGAGATACAGCGGGCGGCGGGCGCCATGGAGCGGCTGGTCGAGCTCAAGAACGCCGAACCGGTCATCGTCAGTCCCCTCGAGCCCGTGCCGCTGCCCGAGCCCGGCCGGGGTGAGATCCGATTCGAGCGCGTCACGTTCTCCTACCCGTCGCGACCCGAAACCCGGGCGCTGGCCGACGTTGACCTCGCGATCCGTCCCGGCGAGACCGTCGCCTTCGTCGGTCCGTCGGGCGCCGGCAAGAGCACGGTGTTCCAGCTGCTGCTGCGCTTCTACGACCCCGCACGGGGGCGTATCTTGATCGACGGCGTGGACATCGCCCGGGCCGACCCGCAGGCCGTGCGACGTTGCATCGGCCTGGTGCCACAGGACACCGTGCTGTTCGCGGCGAGTGCGCGCGAGAACATCCGCTACGGACGTCCGGGCGCGAGTGATGCGGAGACAGAGGTCGCCGCGCGCGCCGCCGCGGCCGACGAATTCATCGCGCGGCTGCCACAGGGCTACGACACCTTCCTCGGCGAGCGCGGCACGCGCCTCTCGGGCGGGCAGCGCCAGCGCATCGCGATCGCGCGCGCCATCCTGCGCGACCCGCCCATCCTGCTGCTCGACGAGGCCACCAGTGCGCTCGACGCCGAGAGCGAGCGCCTGGTGCAGGAGGCGCTCGAGCGGCTAATGCGCGGCCGCACCACGATCGTCATCGCGCACCGCCTCGCCACGGTGCTCGAGGCCGACCGCATCGTGGTCATGGACGAGGGTCGCATCGTCGCGCAGGGCACGCACGGCGAGCTGGTGCGCGGCAACGAGCTGTATGCGAGGCTCGCCGCACTGCAGTTCGCGACGACCTGAGCGCCCCCGGAAATGAGCACGCGCGTGAACGAGCTGGGCCAGCCGATCGGCATCGAGGTACCCGGGTGGGCGCCGCGGGCGCGGCCGCCGCGCGCGGCGCTGGTTGGACGCTACTGCCGCATCGAGCCCGTCGATCCCGCGCGGCACGCCACCGAGCTCTGGGCCGCGAACGCCCTCGACCGCGAAGGACGCATGTGGACCTACCTGCCGGTCGGCCCGTTTGCCTCGCCGGCCGATTACCGGTCGTGGCTGGAGGCGAAGCAGGCGTCCGATGACCCGCTGTTCTTCGCGATCGTGGACGGGGCGACCGGCCTCGCCGTCGGCGTGGCCTCCTACCTGCGCACCGACCCCGCCAATGGCAGCATCGAGGTCGGCCACCTGCAGTACTCGCCGCTGCTGCAGCGGACCGCCGCCGCCACCGAGGCGATGTACCTGATGATGAAGCAGGCCTTCGATCTCGGTTATCGCCGCTACGAGTGGAAGTGCGACGCGCTGAACGACGCCTCGCGCCGCGCGGCCGTACGCCTCGGGTTCACGTTCGAGGGGGTCTTCCGCCAGGCCGTGGTCTACAAGGGCCGCAGCCGCGATACGGCCTGGTATTCGATCATCGACGCGGAATGGCCGGGGATCGACGCGGCTTAC
>CAVPMU010000017.1:0-179321 GCA_963706535.1 uncultured Gammaproteobacteria bacterium | reverse complement strand
CACGACGTACCGCACCGAACCCCCGAAGGTCCTGAACGCCTCCTCGTGCAGCCGCGCCCAGCTTTCCTGATCGGCCTTCCACGCCACCTTGCGAAAGCTCTTGCCCGAGTACTTGAGCGTCATCACGAACAGCCAGGGCCGCCGGTACTTACCGTTGGGCAACCGCGTCAGGGCACCTTGGCCGTAGTCGACCTGCGCTTCCTCGCCGGGCAACGACTCGAGCACGTCAAGGCGCTCGGGCTCCCGCGCCTCGAGCCCACGTACGAAGCGCTTGACCGAGTTGTAGCGGTGCGCAAAGCCGTACCGCTCGACCAGATCCTGGTAGATGCTCTGCGCGTTGCGCCCGAGCACGACCTGCTGCTCGATCCACTCGCGGTGGCTCACGCAGGCCTACGTGGCCACCTTCGGCGCCGACGCGCCGACCCGAGCCGGTGGCCGGGGTGGGGGAGTTTCAATCCCGTCCACCGGCGCTTCTCCGGCCTCAGAGCCGGTGGCCACCCCGGGGGAGTTTGCCGCCCGCGCGTGACGGCGAATCGTCTTGCGATCCACCCCCGTCACCTGCGCAATCTCGCGCTGGCCGGTCCCGGCTCGCAGCAGCGTGGCAATCGTGATCCGAACATGCGGCTTCAAGACTTTCAACTCCTCGCCCCTTCATGCAAAAAGGGGCTCAGCGTAACGTCCCGCCGCAGCTCAACCCGGCGCCGACCGGCGCCCGATCGCAGCCTCAAGGGTGGGGGATTTTCAGGTGGCCACGAGTGGAGGAGTTTGGGTGGCCGCCGGGGACCGTGCGTGCCATTACTAGCCTCCACGCGACGAGCGTGTTCGATGATTCATTCTCCCGAACACGAACACGCTCTCATGGCACTCAGAGATGCGCAGTGGCCTGCAGCACTTGCATTGATGATTTCCGGAGCGGGTTTGTCCCTGTTAGCCGCGCTTCACCGCAACAGCAGTGGGTCCGCCAAAGGCCGCCAATCCCGGTCAGCCTTTCTTCTTCTCCTTCAATACCTTAGCTCCACGCGTGAATCTCGCTGGGGCTTAAGTCAGTGCCATTAGCGACAGGGCCTGTTCACACTACATGACATGCTGGGCGGCATGGCAATCAGCGCCGCTCAGTTCAGTCGCATCGAGTCGTTCCTGCCCGTACAGCGCGGCAACGTCTCGCTCAGTAACCTCGATGTGGTCAACGCGATCCTGTACGTCGCGGAGAACGGCTGCAAATGGCGCGCGTTGCCTAAACGATTCGGCAACCGGCACACGATCTACGCGCGCATGAACCGTTGGGCAAAGGCCGGGGTGCTGGATCGCTTGTTCGAGCAATTGCAGCATCAGCGGCTCGTTCGCGTGAAGATCGAAGCAGTCAGCCTCGACAGTACCATCGTCAAGGTCCATCCCGATGGCACCGGCGCGCCAAGAAAAACGGACCGCAAGCCATCGGCAAGTCCCGTGGGGGATGGACCACCAAAATTCGTATGGTTGCCGCGGATGCTCGAACGGCTCTGACGTTTTCGCTGACGCCCGGACAGGCGGGCGATGCGCCCGCCGGCCGCGAACTGTTGCGCACACTGTCGGGCTTGCCGCGTCGCTGCCGTCTGCTCATGGATCGTGCGTACGAAGGCAACGAAACCCGCCAGCTGGCGCTCGATCTCGACTTGATCCCAGTGGTCCAGCCGCAGTCGACACGCCTCGAGCCTTGGACATGCAACAAAGCCTGGTACCGCCGTCGCAACGAGATCGAGCGACTGTTCCGCCGCCTCAAAGGCTTTCGCCGCATCTTCAGCCGATTCGATAAGCTTGACGTGATGTTCATGGCCTTCCTGTGCTTCGCGCTGGTCGTCGAAGCACTGCGATAGTGTTGACACGCCCTAGACCGGGCGGTCGAACCCCACCTGCAGTCCGTCCAGGGTGGCAGAGTCACCTGCGGAACTGCGTGATTGATCGCCCGACGCTTCCGCCGCATTACAGGACGTCCAGACGTCGACGATCTGGTCGGTGAGCGCGAGCACGGCGGGCGGCCATGGACGCCGGTATGGCGTGACGCAAAACACGCCGCGACGGGGCAGCGCATAGGCGCACAGCACGACGCGCAAGCGCCCCGAGCGAACGCCATCCCGCGCGAGAAAGGCCGGAAGCGCCGCCAACCCCGATCCGAGCGCCGCCAACTCTACCAGCATGCTAGCCGCATCCACGCGCACGACCCCGCCGAGCTTCGGCGTGGTCCAGCGTCCGTTCACAAGAAACCGCCACTGGTGCGCGATGCCGATGCCGGAATGCACGAGGCAGCGGTGATGCACGAGATCGCGCGGGCTGGCAAGCGGAGGTGCCCGCTGCAGGTACCCGTCGCTCGCGACGACTACGTGCTGGAGCATGCCGAGCCGGCGGACCGTGTGATGCGCCGTGTTCCGTACGGCGCCGACTCTGAGCGCCAGGTCGACTTCCCGCCGCGCGAGATCGACGTACCGATCGTCCAGCCGCAGGTCCAGCTGCACCTCGGGAAAGCGTTCGATGAATCGGGCGAGCGCCCGGTGCAGAACCGGCGTCGAGAACGCCGCCGGCACAGTGATCCGCAGCACCCCAGCCACCTCGTGCGTCGTTGCCTCGGCGATCTGCCCGATCGCCTCCAACTCCTGCGAGAGTTTGTGCGCGTGCCGAAGCAGTTTCTTGCCGAGCGCCGTCGGCTTCAGTCCCCGTGTGCTGCGCAGGAAGACGCTCGCGCCGAGAGTCGACTCGAGTCGGGCGATGCGGCGCGTCAAAACAGACTTGGAAATACCGGCGATGCGGGCCGCGCCGACCAGCGTGCCGTTGCGAGCAGCGGCCACGAACGCCGTGAGATCTTCGGTTCTAATCGTCATGTCACGTTTTCCACAACATGCCGTTGCTTGAATTGATAATACCGATCTTGGCGCACAGGTGTTACGAATATGCGGTCGCGACCTGCGGGCCCCATTGCAGCCTGCGGAGCCGTCTCAGGGGCGGCCCCGGTCGCGATGCGCAATGGACAACAACCAGGAGACGCTCTCTACCGTAAGCACGGGGCGTCGGAACGACGGGGAGGTGCGCTGCCGTGATGAGTGGTTTCAGTGCTCGATCCGCTGGCGGTTACCGGGGCGGCCGCCACCGCATGACCGCCCGATCGACCGCCCGATCGATCGTCTCGTGCGTCCTGCTGGGCGTCCTCGGCGTGCTGCTCGCGCAGCCCGCCTTCGCCGCGCGCGAACCCGACGCATCGCTGCTGCCGGAGGCGATGCGCAGCGCAACGTACATCGGCACCGCAGCGTGTGTGGGTTGCCACCGGGACATCAAGGATCACTTTTCCCACACGGCGCACGCCCGGCGGCTCGCGCAGAGTCCGCGCAACGAGTTCGAGGCGCGCAACTGCGAGGCTTGCCACGGGCCGGGGTCCGAGCATCAGACCGAACCGGGCGCGCACGGCAAGATCGTCGGATTCGACCGGACTGCGGGCGTGTCTGTCCAGCAGATGAACGGGATGTGCCTCCAGTGCCACGCCGCCACCGAGCGCATTCACTGGGCGGGCTCGGTGCACGACGTCAATGGCCTTGCATGCAGCGACTGTCACAACCCGATGGCGCAGTTCTCTGCGCGCGCATTGCAACGGCGGGAATCGATCAGCGCGACCTGCTTCGGCTGCCATCAGCAGCAGCGGCTGCAATTCCAGAAGGTCTCGCACATGCCGCTGCCGGAGGGCAAGATCACCTGTACCGACTGCCACAATCCGCACGGCAGCCCGACCGACCCGTTGCTGAAAGCCGACACGGTCAATCATCTCTGCTACACGTGCCACCAGGAAAAGCGCGGGCCGTTTCTGTGGGAGCATGCGCCGGTTCGCGAGAACTGCCTGAACTGCCACAATCCGCATGGCTCGAATCACGAGTTCCTGCTCGTGACCGCGCGGCCTTTCCTCTGCCAGCAGTGCCACTCGCACCTGCGTCATCCAAACGATCTGCAGACGCGGGCCGAACTCGTCGGGGGGCCCTTTCCGGACGAGCGTCTGATTGGCCGCTCCTGCCAGAACTGCCATTCGCAGATACATGGCTCCAATCACCCGTCCGGCGTGCGGATGCATCGCTGATCCAGCCTCACGGAGCGCGACCATGGGAAACTCTTCATGCTTCTCGAAGACGCTGGCGACGCTGGCTGTCATCGGGTCGATCGGCCCGGCCGTGACGCTCGCCAGCTCGGCGGTGGGACTGGGTCTGCCCGAGGGGAATCGGCTGCTGCCCCCCGGCCACAACCCGTTCTGCGTGCGCGATCCGCTCGGGTTGAACCAGTTGCGCGTCGAGTCGGAACGCTCGCCGAGCGGATTCCTGTACCTCGCCCCCTGCGATCGCGAGCCGGCGTCCGACACCGGGGATGACTGGGTCATGAACCTCGCGGTCGAGGTCGGCGGCCTGTTTACTTCCGGAGACGACGACAACTCTCTCTATCAGGAATACGCGGATTGGGACGATGGAGTTCTCGTGAACGCCCTGCAGTTCGAAGCGTGGCGGCCGTCGTCGGGCTCGCGCGTATCCCTGCAGGCAGGCGGGCTCGGGCGTGATGACGGCTGGGCCGCGGCGAAGATCGGGTTCGGCGCGGACGCATCGCTGGACCTGTTCTACGACGAGATCCCGCACGTCTATGCCTCGAACGCCCGCACTCCCTACCAGGGCCGCGGGACCGGCAACCTGACGTTGCCCGCATCGCTGGTGCCAGGCGGGAGCACGAGCGCTCAGGTCGCGTCGGTCGTCGCTGCACAGGACCCGATCGAGCTGAAGATCCAGCGGTCGCGTGCCGGCATCGGTTTCGACTTCAACCCGGACGAGACGTGGAAGATCTTCGGTCGTTACACGCACGAGGATCGGGACGGGACCAAGGCGTACGGCGGCGCGTTCTTCTTCAATTTCCTGCACGTTCCCGGCACCGGCGGCGTGACGGAGCTGCCACAGCCCGTCGACTACACGTCGCACGACTTCAACCTCGGCCTGCAGTACGCAGGCCGGCGCCTGCAGGGCAACCTCGTTGTTTCGGGCTCGTTCTTCCGCAACGACATCGACGCGCTCGTGTGGGAGAACCCGTTCTCGATCGGCTCGTTTGCCCCGCTGCCGACCGGCGCATTTTCGCCGCCACGCGGCCGGATCGACCTCTATCCGGACAACGACATGCTGCACGCCCGTCTCGAGCTGGCTTACCCGCTCCCGGGCGGCCGCTCGCTGAACGCGACGCTCGGCCGCGGCCGGATGGAGCAGGACGACGATTTGCTGCCGTACACGATTTCCTCGGGCATGGGCGGCACCGCCGTCTCGGCGATCAATTACGACCTGTGGAACACGGTGGATGCCCTGCCGCGCCGCAGCGCCGACGCCCAGATAGATACGACGCTCGCGCAGTTCTCGTTCCGCTCGCCACTCGCGCGCGCCGTCGATCTGTCGCTCGATTACCGATACTACGACGAGAACAACGACACTCCGATCTTCGACGCGCGGAACGCGCTCACCGGGGACGTCGGCTACATCGTCACCGACGGCGCGCTCGGCAGCGTCGTGCCGTTCGAGCACCTGGTGTTCACGCCCGGGATTCCACAGATTCCGTTCCACTACCGGTCGATTCCGTTCGAGCACACGCGCCGCGAGGCGAAGGGCCAGGTGGATTGGCGCATCACCCCCAGCCAGCGGCTGACGCTGCAGCTGGCGCGGGAGCAGTTCGAGCGCCGCTACCGCGAGGTGGAGGAAACCGAGGAAGACCGCGTCAAACTGACCTGGGCAAACACCGGCTTCGAACATGCGAGCCTGCGCCTGCTGGCAGAATGGGCCGACCGCACAGGCGACGACTACGACTCGGATCCCTACCTGCCGTTCTACACCGAGGGCCTGCCCGGAGCCGTTCCGCTGACGCCAGAGGGCGACCCTCCGCACACGCTGTCGAGCCTGCGCAAGTACGACGTGGCCGACCGCGAGCGGCTCAATCTCGAAGGACGGGTCAACCTGCTGCTCGGCACGAGAACGGACGGCTTCGTGTCGGTGCAATACCGCGACGACGACTACGGCGAGTCGCAGCACGGCCTCCGCTCCGAAAAGAGCACGACCGCGAACGCCGAGATCAGCTTCGCGCCGTCACACGACACGAGCCTGCACCTGTACTACAGCTTCCAGGGCCGCGAGACGGAGCTCGGGAACATCAACGACACAGCGCCGGGCCTGGGCACGGACCCGGGACCCGGCAGCGCGACCTACCCGTTCGCGAACGAATGGAGTGGGTTCACCGACGAGAAGGACCAGATCATCGGCGCCGGTGTGACGCACAGCATCGGACCGGTGGCGATGCGACTGAACCTGACCCACTCCATGAGCGACAGCGACATCGATTACTCGTATGCCTCGCCGGCGGCTTGGGCCAATCCGGCGGCTTCCGCTACCCTCGTCGGCAGCGGCTTTCCGACGATCGACATCGAGCGCACGATAGTCGAACTGGACCTGCGGTGGGCGTTCGCCCGCAATCAGGCCGTGCGCCTGAACTGCCAGTTCGAGCGCGGACGCATCGACGACTACCATTACACCGGGCTGACGCGCACGAACGTCTTCGAAAACGTCATGTTGCTCGGAGCCGTGCCGGAGGACTGGGACACGTTTGCGGTGGGCGTGTTCTATCAGTGGAGCCCGCGCTGGTAGCGCGACGACCTGCGGCTTGCCGAGCTTGAAATGGTCGTGCCCAGGTGGACCGCGCCCCGTTCACCACGTCCGCTCGACGGCAATTCCGACCACGTGAGTCCGGCTCGGCGCAGCCATCAAGATGCGGTCGTAGTGTTTGATTCTTGACGGAACTTAAATGCCGTCTTCCGGTTTTTGGGTGGGTACTTTTTGAAGGTAGAACGCTCTAGCAGTCTCTCGGACTTGACGATCGATCGTAGATAATCATGCTGGTCTCCTGAAGAGCGACGAACAACGATGAGCAGCTTCCGGCCGATCGATCGCGACACCGCATATCTGTTCCCACCGTCGGTGGATGAGTGGCTGCCACAGCGACATTTGGCACGCTATGTGGTGGAGGTGGTCGAGGGTCTGGACCTCTCGGAGATGGTCAAAGCCTACCGCGGCTCGGGCTCGGCCTCGTATCACCCGGCGATGCTGCTCGCGCTGCTGATTTACGGCTACGCGACCAAAGTGTTTTCCAGCCGCGCGATCGAGCGGGCGACGTTTGACTCGGTGGCCTTTCGTTACATCGCCGCCAACGAGCATCCCGATCACGACACCATCGCGGCGTTCCGCAAGCGGTTTATGCCGCAGATCGTGGCGCTGTTTGTGGAGGTGCTGAAGCTGGCGCGCACGATGGGGATGCTTAAAGTCGGCACCGTGGCGCTGGATGGGACCAAGATTCACGCCAATGCGCGCCGGCACGGTGCGCTCTCCTTCGGTCATATCAAGAAGCTCGAGAAGCAGCTCAAGCGGGAAGTGCAGCACCTGTTGAAGCTCGCCGAGCAGGCCGATGCCGCGGACATACCCGATGGGATGTCGATCCCCGAGGAACTGGAACGACGCGAGTCGCGCCTGGCGGCCATTGCCGAGGCGAAGCAGAAGATCGCAGCGCGCGTGAAGGAAGAACGGCAGGCGGCGTATCAGCAGAAGCTGGCCGCGCGCGCCGAGCAACAGAAGCGCACCGGCAAGAAGCCATCCGGTCGACCACCGGCTCCACCCAGCGGCCCGGTCGCAGACAAAGAGCAGATCAACCTGACCGATGAGGACTCGCGCATCATGCCGGTGGCCGGCGGCGGGTTCGATCAGTGCTACAACGCGCAGGCTGCGGTCGCCACGGGAAGCTTGCTCATCGTCGCCAATGAGCTGACGCAGGCCGCCAACGACAAGCAACAGCTCAAGCCGCTGATCGACAAGCTCAAGGCGCTGCCGTCAAGGCACTGCCGAAGAAGCCCGTCGGTCGAGTCAAGCGCGTGCTGGCCGACGGTGGGTACTTGAGCGAAGCGAATGTCGAGCACTACTGTGCGGCGGCGAAGATCGAACCACTGATCGCGATGAAACGTGAGCGCCATAATGCGCGGTGGACAGAGCGCGTCGCTGAAGACCCCACAGGCGCTGTTTGAATTCAGCGCGTTGCTTTGCTCTCGGCTTCTCAACCGACAACCTCAGTCCGACAGGCTGCTAGACTCTCCCGGTCAGTCGCCGCGTCTCTTGAATCGCGACGTCATGGTTCGCATTACTCGCTTGTCTATGACGACCGTCCAATAGTCATTGGTCACTTTCCAGATTCATCACCTGCGCCGCCCAGTTCAGCACCGGCCGCACGCGCGGCGAGACGAGCCCGATTGCTTCCTCGAAGTCCACCCAGCGGTACTCGCTGTGCTCCGGACGCCCGAGCTCCGGGTTGACCGGCAACGACACGGCCTCGGTGCGGGTGCGAGCGATGTAGTACCTCGCCACCTTGCCGCGGCTGTAGGGACCGGTCTGGGTCGAGGTCTCGCCCCACGCGAACTCCAGGTCGGCGATCAGCGATTCCTCCTGCACCTCGCGCACCGCAGCGGCCAGGGGCTCCTCGCCCTCCTCTACCATGCCCTTGGGGAAGTCCCAGTGGTTGAAGGCGCGCAGCAGCAGGAATCGCCAGCCCTCCTCGGTCTGCCGGACGACGACGACGCCGGCGGAAAGGCGTTGGGAACGGGGAGACATGGGAGGAGTATAGGAGACGAGGGGTTAGGGGATAGGGGTTAGGGGATAGTGAGGCAGGAGAGTCGATTGTTTGGGTAGATTGCTATTCGTCCAGCGATAGACCATGACTATAATTACCCCATGAACCTGCGCGATCTCAAGTACCTCGTGGCGCTGGCGGACGAACGTCACTTCGGCCGGGCGGCGGAGCGCTGCTTCGTGAGCCAGCCGACGCTCTCGGCGCAGATCCGCAAGCTCGAGGAGTACCTCGGGGTGCCGCTGGTCGAGCGCCAGCCGAAGCGTGTGTCGATCACGCCGGCCGGCGAGAAGATCGTCGAGCGGGCGCGCCGGGTGCTGCAGGAGGCGGATGCGATCGTCGAATTGGCGAGATCCGATCGCGACCCGCTCGCGGGCACGCTCAAGGTCGCGCTGATCCCCACGGTCGGGCCCTACCTCCTTCCCCACGTCGTGCGCCGGCTGAAACGCGCGCTGCCACGCCTGAAGCTCCTGCTGTACGAGTACCAGACCGGGCCGCTGCTCGAGAAGCTGCGCGACGGCGAGATCGACATGGGCATCCTCGCGCTGCCCGTGCCGATGGACGGTCTCGAGGCGGCCCCCCTGTACGACGAGGTATTCACGCTCGCGGTCCCGGCCGATCACCCGCTGGCCGAGAAGGAGCGCGTCACCACGCAGGACCTGCACGGCGTGCCGCTGCTGCTGCTGGAGGATGGCCACTGCCTGCGCGACCAGGCGCTCGAGGTCTGCAGCCGGGTCGGTGTCCAGGAGTCGCAGGACTATCGCGCCACCAGTCTCGAAACGCTGCGCCAGATGGTCGCGGCGGGACACGGCGTGACCCTGCTGCCCGAACTCGCGGCGGCGTCGCCCGTCGGCTCGGCGCGCGGATTGCGAATCAAGCCCTTCGTGAAGCCCGCCCCGGCGCGTACCATCGGTGCCGTCTGGCGCAAGTCCACCACCCGCGGCCCGGCGATCGAGGCGATCGCGAACGCAATCCGCGCGGCAATGAAAGAGGATTCGAAACGATGAAATCATGGTTCAGGCGGTCGCTCATGGGCGCCGCACTCGCAGGCTTCGCGGTGGCGGCCGCGGCGGACGGCCCGAAGGTCACCGACGCCTGGGCGCGGGCCACCGCCCCGGGCGTGGACGTGGGCGCGGTGTACATGACCATCGAGGGTGGCGCCAGCGCGGACCGGCTCGTCGACGGCCACACGACGCGCGCCGCGATGGTCCACCTGCACACCGTCGAGGAGAAGGACGGTGTCGCGAAGATGCGTGCGATCGACGGCGTCGCGGTCCCGGCGGGCCAGCGCGTCGAGCTGGCGCCCAAGGGCACCCACGTGATGCTGATGGGCCTCGGCAAACCGCTCGCCGCGGGCGAGAGCTTTCCGCTGGTGCTGAAATTCGAGCAGGCGGGCGAGCTCACGGTGAACGTCGCGGTTCGCGCGGCGAGCGACGACCACTCGCAGCAAGCCCATCACTGATCTGGTCGACCTCGGCGGACCCGTGAATTCCCAAACACGGCTGCCGCTGCACCGCCTGCACGACGAAGACATCGAGCGCCTGCTCGAGAGCGGCGAGCGGCGCAAGGAACTGGTCGCGCTGTTCGGCGAGGCCGGCTACCGCGAGCTGAGCGCGCTCGCCCGGCAGGCAGCCGCCACCCGACGGCGTGGCGGGCCCACCGTTTACGTCCTGCCCGGATTGATGGGCTCGCGGATCGGCACGCGCGGCCGGCTGCTCGACGACGTGCTGTGGCTGGACCCGATCGAAGTGGCGGCCGGGCATCTCGTCCGCCTTGCGCTGCCGCGCGGCACGCGCCTCACGGCGCTCGGCGCCATGCTGCTCAACTCGCTGAAGTTGAAGCTCTCGCTGCAGGTCGCGGGTTTCGACGCCCGCTTCCATGCCTATGACTGGCGGCGCAGCGTCGAGCAGCTCGCCGCCGAACTGAACACTCGCATTGCCCACGAGGGCGCGCGCGAGGCCATGCTGGTCGGCCACAGCATGGGCGGTCTCGTGGCGCGCGCGGCGCTCGGAGCCGATCGCGGCCGCATCTCACGGGTGGTCCAGGTCGGCGCGCCCAACTACGGCTCGTTCGCACCGGTGCTCGCCATGCGCGGTGTGTACCCCACGGTGCGCAAGCTCGCGGCGCTCGACCTGCGGCACGACGCGGAAGACCTCGCGCGGGTCATCTTCCGCACGCTGCCGTCATTGCACGAGCTGCTGCCGGACCCGCGGCGTGCGCCGGGGCTGGACCTGTTCGATCCCGCGGCCTGGCCTGACGATGCGCTGCGACCCGATCGACGGCTGCTCACGGACGCGGCGGCGGCGCGTGAGCGCTGGCCGGAGGTCGATCCTCGCTGCCTGCATGTCGTGGGAGTGCGCCAGGAGACCGTGACGTCGATCGAGCGCAAGGGTCGCGACTTCCGCTACCGCGTCACCCACGAGGGCGACGGCACGGTGCCGCTCGCGCTGGCCGCCATGCCGGGGGCCGCGAACTGGTACGTCGGCGAAAAGCACGGCGGGCTGCCGAACAACGGCAGGGTCATTTCCGCCGTGGTCGACCTGCTTGGGAAGGGCGTGACCGACCGGCTGCCAGCCGCGACGCGGCGCGCACGTGCAGCCGCGAGCCGGGTCGTGAGCGAGGCGACGCTGCGGCGCGTCGCTCCGCGCAAGGTGAGCTGGCTGGAACTCTCGCCGGACGCGCGCCGTCGCATCCTCGAGCCCGTCGTCTCGCCCGAATTCCACGGCGCAGTAGCGCGCGCGGCCCTCGAGCCGGGGCCGTCGCCGCGGTCGCACGGCACGGCGAGTGGGCAACGCACGCTCGAGGTCCGGCTGGCGCACGCCAACATCGTGGACGCGAATGCGCGCGCGATCGTGCTCGGCGTGTTCCGCAACGTCGACCCCTCGGGCCCCGCCGCGGCACTGGACGAACGGCTCGGGGGCGCGATCCGCGAGTCCTCCCTGCGCCGGATGTTCTCCGGCCAGCTCGGCCAGGTGTCGGTGCTGCCGGTCGCACGCGGTACGCTCATGGCGGAGTTCGTCCTGCTGGCCGGGCTCGGCGACTTCGACGACTTCGGCTCCGACGCTCAAGCGTTCGCGGCCGAGAACGTCGTGCGCACCCTGGCGCGCTCCGGCGTCGAGGACTTCGCGACGGTGCTGTTCGGCGCCGGCTCGGGACTGCCGATTGCTTCCGCGCTGGAGCAGCAGCTCGGCGGGTTCATCGCCGGCCTGCGCACCGCGGATCCAGGGCGAGTGGTCCGGCGCGTCACGATCAGCGAGATCGACGAGCGCAAGTACGCCTCGCTGCGGCGCGCCGCCGCGCGGCTGCAGACGCGACTCGACGCCGAGGACGTACGCCTCGTCCTCGACGAGGCCGAGGTCGCCGCGGTCGCACCCGCGCGCCCGGTCACCCGGCACGCGGACCCCGCGTACCTGCTGGTCTCGTTGCAGGAGCAGGGACGCAGCGACTACGAATGCCGCAGCTCGCTGCTCACCTCGGGCGCGAAGGCGGCCGTACTGAGCGGCAACGTTCGGGTCGGTCGCAAGGCCCTGCGCGCCAACCTCGCCCGGGCCGAGTCCGGCTCGCTGCAGCCGAAGGACATGCCGAAGTTCGGTGAGCAACTCGCGCGCCTGCTGCTCGCGAAATCGGTCGTCGAGGGTCTCGCCGCCATGCGTCGCCGCCCGCTGGTCGTGGTGCACGACCGCGAGTCCTCGCGCGTGCCCTGGGAGGCACTGCAGATCGGCGACTCGGCTCCGGCACTCGAGGCGGGCCTCAGTCGCCGCTACGAGAGCGAGACACTGTCGGCCGCGCGGTGGCGCGAGCAGCACGGCATCGGCACGAAGCTGCGGGCGCTGATGGTCGTCGACCCGACGCTCGACCTGCCCGGCGCCGCCGACGAGGGCGATTCGCTGGCGCGCAGCTTGCGTGCCCGCGGCGCCGCGACCGAGGTGCTCTCCGGGCCGGCGGCGAGCCGAGCCGCGGTGCTGCGGGCATTCGGCAGCGGCCGCTACGACGTGCTGCATTTCGCCGGGCATGGCTTCTTCGACGCCGACGACCCCGGTCGCAGCGGCCTCGTCTGCGCGGGCGGCCAGGTGCTGCGGGGATCGGACCTCGACGGCCTCGGCGACCTGCCGGCGCTGGTGTTCTTCAATGCATGCGAGGCCGCCCGCGTGCGCAAGCGCCCTCGGGGAGCGGGCGGCCGCCTGTTCGCGTTCCGTCGCTCGACCAGCGTCGCGGAAGCCTTCCTGAACGGCGGAGTCGCAAATTTCCTCGGCACGCACTGGCCGGTGGGCGACGCGGCGGCGCTCGCGTTCGCGACGCTCTTCTACGAGCGGCTGCTCGACGGCGCGTCGCTCGGCGACTCGGTACTCGCCGCGCGGCGCCGGGTCTTCGAACAAGGCGCCATCGACTGGGCCGACTACGTGCACTACGGCAGCCCCGACTTCGTGGTGGCGACCTCCAGCCACGCCTGACGCGGGTGCAAGACCCGTCCTGCGAGATCTGCGGCCTGGCACACAGCAGCCCCCGGGAAACTGCGACCGTGGTCACGCTCCGCAATTGGATCCATTTTGGACAATTCCCCGCAACGAGCACGGACGCTGCCCAGGGGAGAGTGACCAGCCGGGGGCGCCGGGTTCGCAAGAAACAAGAACCCCCATTCCAGTCACCAAAGGACGGACCATGCGCAAGTACTCCATCGCCCCAGTTGTCGCAGGAATTCTGCTCGCGGCCGCCGGCACCGCCGACGCGGCCACCGACACCACCACCTTCACGGTCACCGCCGTCGTCGGAGCGAACTGCTTCGTCTCGGCGACCGATCTCGACTTCGGCAGCTACACCGGCGTCGCGGACCTCACCAGCACCGCGGACGTGAACGTCCGCTGCACGGACGCCTGGCCCTACACGCTGACGCTCAGCACCGGCAACGGGACCTACGGCCAGCGCCTGCTTTCGGACGGCACCGGCACGCTGGAATACAACCTCTACAGCGAAGCCACCTACACCAACGTCTGGGGCGACGGCACGGACAGCTCGACCACCGTCGGCGGCGCGGGCCAGGGCCTCTCGGCCGCGAACGAAGTCACCCACACGGTCTACGGCGAACTGCCGAACAGCGTGGCCAACCAGGACGCCGCGGCCGGAACCTACACGGACTCGATTACCGTCACGATCTCCTACTGACGGCCGCTCCGGTGATCGCCCGCGCGACCATCACCGTGCTCGTGGCGTCGGCGGCAGCCCTGTGGCTGTCGCCGGCGCTCGCGGGTACTTTCACGATCTCGCCTCTCAGGGTCGAGCTCTCGCAGCGGGTGGCGACGGCGGCCCTCACCGTGCGCAACGAGGGCTCCGAGCCCGTGGTGGTGCAGGCGGAGAGCGCGCTGTGGTCACAGGCGGGCGGCCAGGACGCCCTCGAGCCGACACGCGACGTGCTCGTTTCGCCGGCCGTCTTCACCTTGCAGCCGCGAGGTTCGCAGCTCGTACGCGTCGCGCTGCGCCGCGCGGCGGACCCGGCGACCGAGCTCAGCTACCGGCTGTTGCTGCAGGAGGTGCCGCGGCAGGCAGACGCCCCATCGACCGGGCCGCAGATCGCGTTGCGACTGAGCGTGCCGGTGTTCGTGGCGCCGCTCGAGTCGGCAGAACCTGATCTCGCCTGGTCGTCGGACCTCGGCGACGACGGTCGGATCGTAGTGCGGGCCGACAACAAGGGCGCGGCCCACGCTCGCGTCCTCAGCTTCACGATGACGCCCGAGGGCGAGGCGGACGCGACCCTGCGGCAATCGGTGCCCACCTACGTCCTGCCGGGGCAGTTCCGGACCTGGACGCTCGAGAACAGGAACTCGGCCCGCGAGGCCAGCGCCGGCAGTGGAGGCCGCTACACGTTGCAGGGCACCACTGACGATGGCGAGGTCGTCGCGGAACTGTCCGTCACGCGGTAGCCAGGCCGTGCGCCCGACCCTGCCCATTGCTGTCGCGCTGGCCGTGGCGGGCAACGCTGCCTACTCCCAGCAGGCGCCGGAGGCGTTCGCCGAATCCGTCGTGGAGGTGCGGGTCAACGACCAGGCGGACACCACGACCCTCGTCGTGCGGCGCGACGCGGACGGCACGCTGCTCGTCCGCGCGGAGGACCTTGACTCGCTCAGGCTGCAGGCCCCCACCCAGGGCGCTGTGCTGGTCGGCGGCGAGCCCTACTACCGCATCGGGCCGGAGATTGGCGCGCAGGTCCGCCTCGACGAAGCGACGCAGAGCGTCGATCTCGACCTGCCGGCGCGGGCCTTCGTCGCCAGTCGCAGCCGGTACGCCGGCCGCGGGGCGGGGCCCCGACCGATGGTGTCGACCGGCGCTTTCCTCAATTACAACGTCTCCGCGGACCACGTGGCGGGCGCGACGAGCGCGGGCGGCTTCCTGGAGCTCGGGTTCTTCGGAACGCAGGGCGTCGTCACGGGAACGATGATCGCCCGGGACAGCGACGCGCAACGGGACGCGATCCGGCTCGACACGACCTGGACCCGCGATTTTCCCGACCGGCTGTCCACGTTGCGGGTCGGCGATGCGATCTCGACCTCCGGCGCCTGGGGGCGCTCGGTGCGCTTCGGCGGCATCCAGTTCGGGACGAACTTCAGTACGCAACCGGCCCTCGTGACGACGCCGCTGCTCGCCGTCAGCGGCGAGGCCGTCGTGCCCTCGACCGTGGACGTGTTCGTCAACGGACAACAGCTGACGAGCGAACGGGTCGCCCCCGGGCCCTTCACCATCGAGCACCTGCCGTCGATCAACGGCGCCGGACAGCTGCAGGTCGTCGTGGTCGACGCCCTCGGACGGCAACAGGTGGTCGCACAGCCCTACTACACCGGTACCGCGCTGCTGCGCGCCGGACTCAACGAATACTCCGTCGAGATCGGTGGCATTCGAGAGGATTACGGCCGCCGCAGCAGTCGCTACGGCGCCCTGGTCGGATCCGCGACGCTGCGGCGCGGCCTGACGGGCCGCCTGACCGCAGAACTGCATGCCGAGGCGCAGGCCGCGGGCTCGACGGCCGCCGGGCTCGATGCGGCCTTGCGACTCGGCACGGTCGGCATCCTGTCGGCGACCGCTGCCTCGAGCATTGACGACGGGGACAGCGGCTGGCTCGCCGGCATCGGCTTCGAGCGCAGCGGGCCACGACTGAGCGCCTTCGCGCGCACGCAATATGCCGCCGCGCGCTTTGCTCGCATCGGCGAGGCCTCGAATGCGAAACACGAGAGACAACTCAGCTTCCTGGGCCTCGGCTGGAACCTCGTGCGCCACGGCAGCCTGCAGCTGGCGTGCGGGCAGCAGACCTTCCGGGACTCGCCAGCCGTCCGCACGGTGGGCCTGACCTATTCGCGCAGCCTCGGGGAATTCGGGTTCCTGAGCCTGTTCGCGAACCACAGCGACGGAACGGACCGGCGGACCGAACTGCTGGCCAGCTGGACCAGGCCGTTCGGCAAGCGCCGCTCCGCCAGCACGTCGTTGCGACACACGTCCGGCGGTGCTGGCGGCGACCGTTTCGAGGCGGTCACGGCGATCCAGCAGAACCTGCCGGCCGGTTCCGGTTCGGGATACTCGCTCGCGATTTCTACCAGCGATGACCACCGTGCGGGGTACGCCTACCAGGGTCGCGCCGGCACGACGAGCCTCGAGTACGCGAGCGAGGCCGGGCAGGACGGCTGGCGCGCGGGAGCACTGGGGGGTGTCGCGGTGACGGCCGCCGGCATCATGCCCACGAGGCGACTGGACGACGGTTTCGCGGTAATCCAGGTCGCGGACTATGCGGGTCTCGAGGTACGCGTCGACAACCAGCCCGCCGGCCGCACCGACCGCAAGGGGCGCCTGTTGCTCGACCGACTGCGCGCCTACGAGGCCAACGAAGTGAGCCTCGACCCGACCGAGTTGCCGATGGACGCCGTGCTGTCCAACCCGGCGATCGAGGTCACCCCGGCCTTCCGCAGCGGCGCGCTGGTGCGATTCCCGGTGACCCGCGGCGATGCGGTCGTGCTGAGACTGATCCAGCCGGGCGGCCAGCCGGTCCCCGCTGGAACGCACGTGAGCCTCGCCGGTGCGGACTTTCCGGTTGCGTTGAACGGGCTCGTGCAGGTCAACGGCGTGACGGGCAGCGCGAGTGCCGTCGCGAGCTGGCGCGGCCACCGTTGCGCCTTCGAGATCGCGCGGCCCGCTGGCGATCACCCGTTGCCGGACCTGGGCGAGATCCCGTGCAGCCCCGCGGCTGACGGAGTTGCGGCGCCGTGAACGTCATTCGCACCCTGCAACTCGCGGTGGCAGTGCTCGTGCTGATCCTGTGCTGCGGTCGTCCCGCGATCGCGGCCGTCGACTGCAGCGTCGCCGCCACGGGAGTCGCTTTCGGCGTCTACGACCCGTTCACGACCTTGCCGGACGACTCTGTCGGCACCATCACCGTCACCTGTCGCCACGTGCCGCCGACTCGCGCGGAACGAGTCCACTACACCGTGACGCTGTCGGCCGGCAGCAGCGGGGCATACTCGCAGCGCCGCATGACGGCCGGCACCGTGCTGCTCGGCTACGACCTCTATGCCGACGGCGCGCGCTCGCAGGTGTGGGCCGACGGCGGCTCGGCCACGGTGACGATCACGGGAAGCATGCTGGTCGGGCCGGGTGTCGGAAACGGGACGCGCACCGCGACCCACACGATCTACGGGCGCATCCCGGCGCTGCAGGACGTCGCCCCGGGCAGCTACACCGACTCGATCGTCGTGACGCTGGCGTTCTGACTGCCTCAGGTCGTCGACACGTCGAGTTGCAGGGGCATGGCGTAGGTGCCAGCCGTGGCGCGAGGATCCAGCACCAGGCGGACTCGGAACTCCAGCGCCTGCGACTTCCCGGCGGCCGGGCGGTGGATCTCCACGCTATCCTCGCCCAGCACCATGTCCTCGCCCAGGCCGCGCACTTCGATGGCGCGCGTGGGGCCGGTGCGCGGCACCAGGCGGAGGATGTAGCCGCGCGGATCATTGCTGCGCACCCGGCAGGTCGCGACGAAGTCGAGGTAGCCCCGCGCCACGTCCTCGTCCGACAGGGGGAGGCGTCCCGGCAGACCGAAGACATCCAGGCTGGCCCGCGGCGCAACCGAGACGGAAACGGTGAACCCGGTGGGCGTCTCGCGCGCACCGGCCGGTACGGCGGCCAGGCCCAGCGCGAGCAAGCAGTAAATCGTGTGTCTCATCCTGTCTGCCTCGGTCGCTTTGTCGCATCCGCAGGACCGCAGCCGCATCCGCATAGATCGCTAGCGTCCGTGCTGCACGTCACGATTCCCGAGGCTCCGCTCCCGCTGCGGGCCGAGTTGCACCCCCCGGCAGAACGGCTAAGCTGCGCCTCTGCAACTCCTGCACCGCGGGTCCAGCGCATCGTGCAACCGACAGACACCTCGAACCCGGACTACTTCCACCGGGTGGTCGACTGCCAGTGGGCCTGCCCGGCCCACACGGACGTGCCCGAGTACATCCGCCTGATCGCACTCGGCCGGTTCTCCGACGCCTACATGGTGAACCGTGAATCGAACGTGTTCCCGGGCATCCTCGGCCGCGTGTGCGACCGGCCGTGCGAGCCGGCCTGCCGGCGCGGGCGGGTCGAGGAGAAGCCGGTCGCGATCTGCCGCCTGAAGCGCGTCGCCGCCGACCACAAGGACGACATCGTCGACCGCCTGCCGGTCGTGCCGGCGAAGGGCAACGGCAAGCGCGTCGCCTGCATCGGCGCCGGCCCCGCCTCGCTCACCGTCGCGAACGACCTGCTGCCGCTAGGCTACGAAGTGGTGATCTTCGAGCAATGGGACAAGCCGGGCGGCCTGATGCGCACCAACATCCCCGCCTTCCGCCTGCCCGAGACCGTGATCGACGAGGAGATCGGCTACATCACCGGGATGGGCGCCGAGATCCGCTACGACTCGCGCATCGAGAGCCTGAAGAAGCTGCTCGCCACCGGCGGGTTCGACGCCGTGTTCGTCGGCTCCGGCGCGCCCAAGGGCAAGGAACTGCAGTTGCCCGGGCGCAAGGAAGGCGACGCCAACATCCACATCGGCATCCAGTGGCTCGAGTCCGTCGCGTTCAAGCACCTCGAGAAGATCGGCGAGCGCGTGCTGATCATCGGTGTCGGCAACACCGCCATGGACTGCTGCCGCTCCTCGCTGCGGCTCGGCGCGAGGGACGTGAAGGTCATGGCGCGCAAGCCACGGCAGTTCTTCAAGGCGTCCGAATGGGAACTCGAGGACGCCGAGGCCGAGAACGTCGAGATCGTGGTGAACCACGCCCCGAAGTCGTTCGTCGTCGAGGACGGACGCCTGAAAGGCATGCGGTTCGACAAGATGCAGTACGAGTTCGACGCGCGCGGGCGCATCATCGCCGAGCGCATCGTCGGCGAGGCGTTCGTCCCCGCGGACGACGTGATACTCGCCATCGGCCAGGAGAACGCCTTTCCCTGGATCGAGGACGACCTCGGTATCGAGTTCGACAAGTGGCACGTGCCGGTCGTCGACGAGGTGACCTGCCAGTCGACCCGCCCCGAGGTGTTCTTCGGCGGCGACGCTGCCTTCGGACCGAAGAACATCATCTGGGCGGTGGAGCACGGCCACCAGGCGGCCATCTCGATCCACAACCACTGCCACGGCCAGCCCGTGACGGAGCGCCTGCCGCCCACCGTGAACCTCGCGAGCCGCAAGATGGGCCTGCACGAGTGGTCGTACAAGAACGACTACAACCCCGTCGAGCGGCGGCTGGTGCCGCACGTCGCGCTCAAGGAGCGCTTCAAGAAGATCAGCATCGAGGTCGAGCTCGGCTTCGACGCCGAGCGCACCGCGGCGGAGGTGCAGCGCTGCCTGAACTGCGACATCCAGACGGTGTTCGAGGCGAAGCTCTGCATCGAGTGCGACGCCTGCATCGACATCTGCCCGACCGATTGCCTGACCATCACGCGCAACGGCGAGGAAGCGGAGCTCACGACCCGGCTCAAGGCGCCGCGCCGCAGCCCGGAACAGCTGCTCTACGTGTCCGCGCCGCTCAAGCAGACCGGCCGCGTGATGGTGAAGGACGAGGACCTCTGCGTGCACTGCGGGCTCTGCGCCGAGCGCTGCCCGACCGCCGCCTGGGACATGCAGAAGTCGAAGATCAACCTGCCCCACGCCCCCGACCACCAATGGCCCAGCCCGCAAAAGCGTCAGACCGCGTAAACGACTTCGTCATCAAGCTCGCCAACGTGAACGGCACTGGCTCGGCCAGTGCCAACACGCTGCTGATGAAGTCCATCTTCCGCATGGGCATCCCGGTGATGGGGAAGAACTACTTCCCCTCCAACATCCAGGGCCTGCCCACCTGGTACGAGATCCGGGTGACGAAGGACGGCTACGTCGCGCGCTCCGGGCGCGTCGACCTGATGGTCGCCATGAACGCGGAGACCTACCAGAAGGACGTGCGCGAGGTGAGCCCCGGCGGCTACCTCATCTTCGACTCCACCTGGCCGCGTTCGACGCTGCTCTCGCGCGAGGACATCACCATCCTCGGCGTGCCGCTCGCGAAGATCTGCAACGAGAACTTCGTCGGGGTGCGCAACCGCATCCTGATGAAGAACATCATGTACGCGGGGGTGCTGGCCGCCCTGCTCGAGATCGACCTCGAGGTGATCCGCCAGCTGCTCACCGAGAGCTTCGGCAAGAAGCAGGCGCTGGTCGACGCCAACATGAAGGCGGTGCAACTCGGCTACGACCACGCGAAGGAGCACCTGCCCTGCCCGCTGCCGCTGCGCCTCGAGCGCATGGACAAGACCGCCGGGCACGTCATGATCGACGGCAACACGGCGGCGGCGCTCGGCTGCGTCTATGCCGGAGCGACCGTGGGACCGTGGTACCCCATCACGCCCTCGACCTCGCTGATGGACGCGTTCAAGGGCTTCTGCCAGAAGCTGCGCGTGGACCCCGAGACGGGCAAGAACAACTTCGCCGTGATCCAGGCCGAGGACGAGCTCGCGGCGATCGGCATGGTGCTGGGCGCGAACTGGAACGGGGCGCGTGCCTTCACGGCCACCAGCGGCCCCGGCATCTCGCTGATGAACGAGTTCATCGGGCTGGCCTACTACGCGGAAATCCCGGCGGTGCTGTTCGACGTGCAGCGCGTGGGCCCCTCCACCGGCATGCCCACGCGCACGCAGCAGTGCGACATCCTGCTCTGCGCCTACGCCTCGCACGGCGACACCAAGCACGTGCTGCTGTTCCCCTCGAACCCCGAGGAATGCTTCTACATGGCGGTGCAGGCCTTCGACCTCGCCGAGCGCCTGCAGACCCCGGTGTTCGTGATGTCGGACCTCGACATCGGCATGAACGACTGGATGTGCAGGGACCTCGAGTGGGACGACGCCTATCGTCCCGACCGCGGCAAGGTGCTGACGAAGGAGGAGATCGAGGCGCTGCCGAAGTTCCATCGCTACCTCGACAAGGACGACGACGGCATCCCCTACCGCACGATTCCCGGCGTGAGCGCGAAGGGTGCGTACTTCACGCGCGGCTCCGGCCACAACCAGTACGGCGGCTACACCGAGGACTCGGCGGAGTACCAGGTGGTGCTCGACCGGCTGCTGCGCAAGTTCAAGCGCGCCAGGACCCTCGTGCCGCCGCCGGTCATCGAGTCCACGGGCACCAGCTCGATCGGGCTCGTTGCGGTCGGCAGCAGCCGCGGCGCGGTGAACGAGGCGCGCGACATCCTCGCCAGGCGCGGCATCGCCATCGACTACATGCGCATCAAGGCCTTCCCGTTCACCAAGGAAGTCGAGACTTTCATGGCCGAGCACGAGAAGATCTTCGTGGTCGAGCAGAACCGCGACGCGCAGCTGCGCTCCCTGCTGACGCTCGAGACCGACGTGCCGAAGTCGAAGCTGCACTCGATCCTGCACTACAGCGGCCTGCCCATGACGTCGAAGGAAATCGTGGACGCCGTGCTTGCCGAGCTCGGTGACGCGAAACGAGCCGCCATGGGCGCGGGAAAGTGACTAATGACTAATGATCAGGGGGTAGTGCGGAATCGGAACGGCCGGCGCGCCGGCCTCTGCCACTACCCCCTACCCCCTATCCCCTAACCCCTTTCTTCGGCTCCGCACCATGTCGTTCATCAACAAGCCCCGCGTCCGCCACCCCGACCTGCCCACCAACACGCTCGGGCTCACGCGCCGCGACTACGAAGGCGCGATGTCCACGCTCTGCGCGGGTTGCGGCCACGACTCGGTCACCTCCGCGATCATCGAGGCGCTGTGGGGCCTAGGGCTCAAGCCCGAGCAGCTCGTCAAGCTCTCCGGCATCGGCTGCTCGTCGAAGACCACGGCGTATTTCGCGAGCGGCTCGCACGGCTTCAACGGCGTGCACGGGCGCATGCCGTCGGTGGCGACCGGCGCCAACGCGGCGAACAAGAATCTCTACTACATCGGGGTGTCGGGCGACGGCGACTCGCTTTCGATCGGCTTCGGGCAGTTCGCGCACTCCATCCGTCGCAACGTGAACATGCTCTACCTGTGCGAGAACAACGGCGTCTACGGCCTCACCAAGGGACAGTTCTCGGCCTCCGCCGACATCGGCACCAGGTCGAAGAAGGGCGAGGAGAACCTGCAGGCGCCCGTCGATCCCTGCCTCGCCGCGCTGTCGCTCGGCGGCACCTTCATCGCACGCAGCTTCTCCGGCGACAAGGAGCAGCTCGTGCCGCTGATCCAGGCCGGGCTGATGCACAAGGGCTTCGCGATGATCGACATCATCTCGCCCTGCGTGACCTTCAACGACCACGTGGGCTCGACCAAGAGCTATACGTTCACGCGCGAGCATTACCACGAGGCGGTTCACGCCGATTACATTCCGCCGCGGCAGGAGATCAAGGTTTCCTACGGCGAGGGTGACGCGCTGCCGGTGCAGATGCACGACGGCAGCCAGATCGTGCTGCGCAAGCTCGACCGCGACTACGACCCGACCCACCGCGGCAAGGCGTTCGAGTACCTGCGCACCAAGCTGCGGCAGGGCGAGCACGTCACCGGGCTGATCTTCGTGTCGTCGAGCGGCCCCGACATGCACGACATGGCCGTCACCACCGACGAGCCGCTGAACCAGGTGCCGTACGGGAAGATGCACCCCGGTTCCGAGGGGCTGGCGAAGATCCTCGAGCGTTACGCCTGAACTGCCCCTCCCCGCGACCAGGCGACTCGGGGTGTCGGCCGGGTCGGTGATGGGACTTGCGGCCAATACGCGTCGGTGGCAAAGTTATAACCAACGTAATAACGGTGACCCCGATGTATACGCTCAAACTGACCAGCATCGGCAATTCGGTCGGCGTCGTGCTGCCCAAGGAACTCCTGGCACGCCTGAAGCTTGGCAAGGGCGACACTGTTTACGTCACGGAATCGCCCGACGGATACCGGATCACCCCATACGACCCGGACTTCGAGTCGGCAATGGAGGCCGCCCGCAAGGTCATGAAGGAGCGGCGCGCCGCACTCAGGGAGCTTGCGAAATAGATGCCCGAGCGGCCGCCGACCTGGATCGCCGAAGCCGTGGTGCTGGCAGTCCACGACGAGCAGCTGGCCGAACACGGGGGGCTGCCCGGGGTGCGCTCGCCCGAGCTGCTCAGCTCGGCGCTGGCCCGGCCGCGACATCTGAGTGACCTTGGCGACCCCGGCATCGCCGAGCTTGCGGCGAGCTACGCTTGCGGGATCGCGCGCAATCATCCCTTCGCAGACGGCAACAAGCGCACGGCCCTGGTGGTTGCCGAAACCTTCCTGCTCTTGAACGGCCACGTGCTGCACGCAGACGACGCGGACTGTGTCAGTACGTTCCTGGCCCTGGCCGCGGACGAACTCACGGAACAGGGGTTGGCCGCATGGATAATAAGCGAGCACCTCGGGGCGCGTGCATGACGAGCGGTCGCGACAGATCTCGGCCGGCGGTGCAGCGAGCCACCTGGGCGTGCCTGCTGGTCGTCTGCTGCGCCTGGCTGGCCGATCCCGCCAGTGCCCAGGTCTATCGCTGGGTCGACGAGGACGGCGTCACCCACCTCTCGAGCGAGAAGCCGCCGCCGGGCGTGAAGGCCGAGCGCATCGACATCCCGGGGTCGGGCAAGCGCTCGACCACGAAATCCTCGAGCGGCAGCACGAGCCGGTCGGGCGCGGCCGCGCCGCCCGCCTCGGCCGCGCAGGTCGCCAGGCGCGAGGACCTGCTCGGCAGCCTCCGCCACCGCGAATGCGTGATCGCGCTCGAGGCGCTCGAGCGCAAGACCAGCGGCAGCGAGGCGACGAGCGCCGTCGAGATCCGGCGGCTGCAGCAGACGGCCGAGCTCAACTGCAGCAGGAATCCTGCGCAGCGCCGCGAGCAGGAAGAGATGGCGGCGAAGCTGCGCGTGGCCAACAGCCCGAGCTGCGTGCAGGCGCGCAACCTGCTCGGCGACATGATCGCCCCGGGCGCAACGTTTCCGCGGGAGCAGGTCCGCTCGCAGCAGCAGTTCGTGGACGAGCACTGCACCGCGCCCGTGCGGTGACACCGGGCACCAAGGAAGGACTCAACGTCCTTGTCCCCTGAACATCGCTGGCTCGTGATCGTGAACCCCGCGTCCGGCCGCCCTGACGGCGGCGCAGGGTGGCGCGCCATCGAAGCTGCGCTGTGCAGCCACGTTGTCCCGTTCGATGCGGTCCACACCCGGCATCCCGGACATGGCGAGGAACTGGCGAGGCACGCGCTGCACGAAGGTCGGCGCCACATCGTGGCCGTCGGCGGCGACGGCTCGGTGAACGAAGTCGTGCACGGCATCATGAACTCAGGCGTCGCCGATACGCGCGAGGTGACGCTCGCGGTCGCGCCGCAGGGTACCGGCAACGACTGGGCGCGCTCGCTCGGCCTCTCCCACGACCCGGCACGCATTGCCCGGGCAATCGCCGCCGGGCACACGATGCTGCACGACGTGGGCGCCATCGATTTCCCCGCATCCGGCGGGTCACGTCGGTGGTTCATCAACGTCGCGGGTGCAGGCTACGACGCCTACGTCACCAAACGGGTGCCGCGACCGGTTCCTTCGGCTTTCACTTACCTGCGCGGCGCGCTCGGCGGCCTCGCAACCTACCGCTCTCCCGAGTTCAATCTGACGGCCGACGGCGAGACGATCGCGGGCCGGCTGCTGCTCGCCTTCGTCGCCAACGCGCAGTTCTGCGGAAACCGGATGCACGTGGCGCCGACCGCCAGGATGGACGACGGGCTGCTCGACGTGCTCGCGGTCCGCGAACTGTCGTTCCTGCAGGTATTGCCGAAGCTCGCGAGACTCTACGGGGGCCGCATCCTCGGCGACCCGGCGGTACGACACGTGCGGGCGGCACGCGTAAGGATCGAGACGACACCGCCAGCCGTGATCCAGGCGGACGGCCAGATCGTCGGCCGCACTCCCGCCGAATTCAGCCTGCTGCCGCGGGCCTTGCGGGTGGTCACGGGACACGCCGTGTCACGGTAGCGTCATGTTTCCGTCACATGATGCACGCCTTTCGATCGTGCCCCGGACATGCCGAACATCGCCACCGACCGCCTCCTGGAGCGCACGCTGGGCACGCTCGGCGCAGTACGCGCCGGGGCGCTGGCGCTGGAGACAGCGCACGCCGCGGAGATCGAGGCGATCGAGCCGCGCTTCCGGGACAGCGCCCGCAACCTGCTGCATTACCTCGGCGTGCGACAGCGGGACATCCGCAACCTGCAACAGGACCTCTCGTCCCTCGGGCTGTCCTCGCTAGGCGTCATCGAGTCGCACACGCTCGCGAGCCTGAACGCGGTCATCGCGATCCTCGAGCGGCTGATGGGGGCGGAGCCCGCGCCGGCGCCGGCTGCACCCGTCGACATGCGCACGGGGCCACTGCTGCTGCGGGATCACGCGCGGACGCTGCTCGGCCCGACGCGCCGGATGCGCTCCGCGCGGATCATGGTGACCATGCCTGGCGAGGCGGCCACGGACGAGCGGCTGCTGGTCGACCTGATGCGCGCGGGCATGGATGTGATGCGCATCAACTGCGCGCACGACGATGCGGCCGCGTGGCGCCGCATGGTTGCCAACCTGCGCGGTGCCGAACGCGTCGTCGGGCGGCGTTGCCGCGTCCAGGCCGATCTCGCCGGCCCGAAGCTGCGCACCGGGAGCATCGGCGCGATCGGCCACTTCGTGCGTATCCGGCCGCAGCGAGACCGCATGGGCCACACGGTGAAGCCGGCGCAGGTGTGGCTCACGCCGGGCGAGGCGCGCGAGCCCGCGCCGCCCGGCGCCGTCACGCTGCCGCTGCCGACGGATTTTCTCGCGACGCTCGAGCCGGGCGACGCGCTGCATCTCACCGACCTGCGTGGGCGCGAGCGCGACCTGCAGGTCGTCACGAGACACGGCCGGAGCTGGCTTGCGGAGGCGAGCCGCACGGCCTACGTCGCGCAGGAAATGGGCGTGACAGTGCTGCGCGGCGGCGTGGTGGTGGCGGAGTCCTCGGTCGGATCCTTGCCGGGCGTGGTCGAACCCCTGCAACTCGCCGTTGGCGATGCGCTCATCCTCACTCGCGATGAGCTGCCCGGCCAGTCCGCGAGACACGACCCGCAAGGCCGCCTCATCCAGGCCGCGCACATCCACTGCACGCTGTCCGCGGCATTCGAGCGCGCCGCACCGGGCCACCGTGTCTGGCTGGACGACGGCAAGATCGGCGGCGTGGTGCATGCGAACGACGGCTCGCGCATCGAGGTCGAGATCACCCGCGCCGCGCCGGACGGCGCGCGTCTGCGTGCCGAGAAGGGCATCAATTTCCCGGACACCGACCTCGCGCTGGCGGCGCTCACCGACAAGGACGTCGCGGATCTCGCGGCGGTGGTGCAGTTCACGGACATGGTGGCGCTGTCGTTCCTGCGCACCCCCGCGGACGTGATCGAACTCGAGGACCGCCTGCACGCTCTCGGCGCGGGACACCTGGGGATCGTGCTCAAGATCGAGAACGCCGCCGCCTTCCGGAACCTGCCGCGCATCCTGCTCGCGAGCCTGCGTTCGCCGCCGGTCGGCGTGATGGTGGCGCGCGGCGACCTCGCGGTGGAGGTCGGCTTCGAGCGTCTCTCGGAGGTGCAGGAGGAAATCCTGTGGCTGTGCGAGGCCGCCCACGTGCCGGTCATCTGGGCGACACAGGTGCTCGAGGGGCTGGCGAAGGCCGGCGCCCCGTCGCGCGCGGAGGTGAGCGATGCCGTGATGAGCAGCCGTGCCGAGTGCGTGATGCTGAACAAGGGGCCGCGCGTCGTAGACACGGTCGGCTTTCTCGCCGACATCCTGAACCGCATGGAAGAGCACCACGACAAGCGCATGGCGCTGCTGCGCAGGCTTTCCGTCTCGGCGCTCTAGCGACCGACGGTGCAGACAGGACATTCATGCCGCTGCAACATGCCGCGGGCAGGCTTTCCGGATGTTTGCCAATCCGACAGGAACAAAGGCCCGCCCCATGAAGACTCCGATCGCCGCCGCCGTCGTTTCGCTGCTCGCCACCACCTGTGCCGCCCATGCCGCCAAGCCGTCGTTTGGCATCGAGCTCGAGCACCTCGCCAGCCTGCCGACGCAGGCAGGCGGCAGCACGGGCGCCGAGATCGTCACGTTCGACGCGCTCACGAAGCGCGCATTCGCGATCAACTCCTCCGACAACGAGCTCGCGGTGATCGATCTCGCGAATCCGGCGGCCCCGTCACTCCTGGCGAAGGTCTCGCTGGACGCCTACGGTGCGGGCCTCAACAGCGTCGACACGCACGCGGGCCTCGTGGCGGTCGCCGTCGAGGCGAGCCCGAAGACCGCGCCCGGCCAGGTCGTCTTCATCGACTCCCGCACCTTGAAGGTCCGTGGCACCGCGACCGTCGGCGCACTGCCGGACATGCTGGCCTTCACCGACGACGGCAAGCACGTGCTGGTCGCCAACGAGGGCGAACCGAATTCCTACGGCCTGCCGGACAGCGTCAATCCCGAGGGGTCGGTCAGCATCATCGACCTGGGTGCAGGCCCGGGCGCTGCAGTCGTGAATACAGCCGACTTCACCGCATTCAACGGCCAGAAGGCAGCCCTGCTCGCCGCCGGCGTGCGCATCTACGGTCCCGGCGCGACGGTCGCGCAGGACCTCGAGCCCGAGTACATCACCCACCGCGGCCGCACCGCCTGGGTGACGCTGCAGGAAGCCAACGCATTCGCCGTCATCGACATCCCCTCTGCCACGGTGCTGGAGATCGTTCCGCTCGGCCTCAAGGATCACGAGCTGCCCGGCAACGGCCTCGATCCCAGTGATCGCGACGGCGACATCAGGATCGACAACTGGCCGGTCTTCGGCATGTACCAGCCCGATGCCGTCGCGAGCTACAAGGTGGGTCGTGAGGTCTTCCTCGTTACGGCAAACGAGGGTGATTCCCGCTCGTCCGACGACTTCCCCGGCATCGACGAAGAGGTGCGCCTGGGCTCCGCCTCCTACGTCCTGGATCCGGTGGTGTTTCCGGACGCCGCCGGCCTCAAGGCCAACGCGGCCCTCGGTCGCCTCAACGTCACCAACGCCTCGGGCGACATCGACGGCGACGGCGACTTCGATCGCATCGACGTGTTCGGCAGCCGCTCGTTCTCGATCTGGAACTCCGCCGGCCAGCTCGTGTGGGACAGCGGCGATGCGTTCGAGCAGTTCTTCGCCGACCCGGCGAACGGCTATGCCGCACTCTTCAACGCGAGCAACTCGAACAACAACTTCGAGGACCGCAGCGACAACAAGGGCCCCGAGGCCGAAGGCGTCGCGATCGGCCGCGTGGGCGCCAGTGTCTACGCCTTCGTCGGCCTCGAGCGCATCGGCGGCGTGGTGGCCTATGACGTCACCAACCCCGCGAAGCCTTCGTTTGCGACGTACGCCAACACCCGGAGCCTCGCGGCAGTCGGCGGCGACAGGGGTCCCGAGGGCCTCGAGTTCGTCGCCGAGGAGGCGAGCCCCAACGGCAAGCCGCTGCTGCTGGTCGGCAACGAGACCAGCAAGACAGTCGCCGTGTTCCAGGTGAACAAGGTCCGGAGGTAACCGGCCTTCATGCTGCAGGCCGGTGCGCGCGGACGGAGGGTCGGGACGCCCACGGTGGCGCTCAAGACCGGTCCGTCCGGGCGTCACCTGGTGGACGTGACGCTGTTCTTCGCGCCCACCAGCGGCGGAGTGCGGCGCTACCTGCTCGCCAAGCACGACTGGCTCACGCGGCATGCCCGGCTCAAGCACACGGTGCTCGTCCCGGGGCCGCGCGACGCCGGACTGCCGTATGACTTCATGCAGTTCGCGAGTCCGGCGATTCCCTTCGGCCGGGGCTACCGGCTGCCAGTGCGCATGGGCGAGTTCCGCCAGAAGCTCGCCAGACTGACGCCAGACCTCGTCGAGGTCGGCGATCCCTATCACCTTGCAGGGCACTCGCTGCGCGTGGCCAGGGACCGCGGCATTCCGACCATCGCCTTCTGTCATTCGGACGTCGTCACGCTCGCCGCCTCGATCATGGGCCCGCCCGGTGGCCGCGCGGCGCGGCGCTATCTCGCCGACCTGTATGCGCGGTTCGACGCGGTACTGGCTCCGAGCGCCGTCGTCGCCGAGCGACTCGCTGCCAACGGCATCCGCGGCATCGAGATCCAGCCCCTCGGCGTGGATGTCGCGACCTTCCACCCCGGTGCACGCGACCCGAGCCTGCGAGATCTTCTGAAGATTCCAGCGGACGCACGCATCCTGGTGTTCGCCGGCCGCCTCTCGCCCGAGAAGCACGTCGGCGACCTCGTCGAGGCGGCGCGAAGGCTCGGCGACCGTTACCACCTGCTGCTGGTCGGCGGCGGCTCCACTACGCCGGGCGCGGCGAACGTCACTCATCTCGAGTACCAGCAGGATGGCCGCCAGGTTGCGCGCCTGCTCGCGAGCTGCGATGCCTTCGTGCACGCGGGGGACCAGGAAACCTTCGGGCTCGTCGTGCTCGAGGCCATGGCCTGCGGCCTGCCGGTGGTGGCGGCCCGCGCGGGCGCGCTCCCGGAACTCGTTGACGAAAGTGTGGGCGCCACCTTCGCGCCGCGCGACCCGGACGATCTCGCGCGCAAGCTTGCAGCACTGTTCGAGGAGGACCGCGAGTCCATCGGTCGTGCTGCCCGTCGGCGTGCTGAAGGCTACTCCTGGGACAGCGTCTTCACCCGGATGCTCGGCCGCTACACGCGACTGCTGTCACGTCCGTCCATCGCCGCGAGGCAGCAAGTCGATGGCCGCTGAATCGCGCCGATTGCTCTGCATCTCGCTGCACGACGTGGCGCCGGCGACACTCGAGGACTGTGCCAACGCGCTCGAATTCCTGGACGAGCTGCGACTCGGCCCTGTGGCACTGCTCGTGGTGCCGGACTACCACGGCCTCGGTCGGGCCGACCGCGACCTGCGGTTCGCCAGGTTCATCGACGCCCGCGTCCGGCGCGGTGACGAGGTCGTACTGCACGGCTTCCGCCACGCCGACGGCGCGCCGCACGGCACCGGACCCTGGGACTGGCTGGAGCGCCGCATCTACACGGCGGGCGAAGGAGAATTCTCGAGGCTGGATATCGACACGGCACGCATGCGAATCCTGCGCGGACTGGCCGTGCTGCGCTCGGCGGGTTGGCAGACGGACGGCTTCGTCGCGCCCGCGTGGCTGATGAGCGAGGGAACCATCGAGGCGCTGGAGGAACTGCCGCTGAAGTACTTCTCCGCTCGCGACAGTGTCACCATGCTGGCGAGCGGACAGAAAGTCCATGCACCCAGCCTCGTCGTCAGCACGCGCGCGGCCTGGAGACGCGGGTTGTCGCACGTCTGGAACCATGCGCGGTTGAGGCGCCACGAGCGCAGTCCCATCCTGCGCGCGGCGATACACCCTGGCGACCTCGGGTACACGCGGATCGAGCTACTCTGGAGGCGGCTGTTGACGAGTCTCGGTGACCGGGCAATCGTGACGGAAGGCCAGCTCCGGCCGCCCGCAACGCGCCCCTGAACGCCCCTCGGTTGCTGCGTTGCAAAAGCAACGATTCCGTCAACGATTTGACGCGGCGCAGCAAGCATACTTCCCGAACCCTGGCAGCGCCCCGTGCGCAACGAGGTTCGACGTGGAAATCGCAGCGTTCGTGCTATTCGGCTCGGTCGCACTCTGGATCGCAGAGGAAATCGACAGCAAGCTTCATTGAGCGCCGGCGTCCCTCGGATAAAGGGTTGCCAGCACTTCCGCGGTGATCGCGCCGACCAGCGCGGCGAGCCGCTGCTCTAGGCTCGAGGTGCCCGCGTCCTGGCCCGCGTGGGGCCACGCCTGGTCCAGCTGCAAGCGGTGCGACGCAACCGCCGACTCCACAAGCCCGCGCCAGTGCGCCGGGTACTCGTCCTGCGCGAACTCGCCGCGGCCACGCCCGAAATGCGCCACGGCGAGATAACGCATCACGGCCGCGACGACGCGCCCGGCCAGGAAATCCGCTGACCACCGCACCGTGCTCGCGTCCACGCCGCGCGCGAGGTTGTAGGCCCTGGCGGCCCCCCGGCCGCCCACCGCACCGAGCAGTCCGCCGATCAGCGCGCCTGCACCGAACGTGAGTCCACCCGCGGCGAGATCCGCCGCGAGGCCACCGAGCGCACCGGTGAGCGCACCGCCGAGCGCGGTCGCCATGCCGGGATCGGCGGCCTTGCTCACGGCGAATTCCGTACCCATCCGCGCCAGCACCTCGCCCGACGCACTGCCCGAGAGCCCGTGCAGCCGGATCAACTCTTCCATCGACGCGCGGACCTCGGCATCGAGCCGCGTCCCGAGTTCGCCCATCGCGCGCTCGAGTGCCGGATCGCCGCCCTCCGCACCGCCGAGCCAGGCGCGCGCCGTCTCGCCGATGCTGCGATTACCGACGACCTGGACGTCGACGGCGGCCGCGGCCAGCTGCGCCGCCAGCACGCGCATGGAACCGCGGAACACTTCCTCGTTGCGCTCGCGCCAGCGCGCTGCGAGTCGCTCGAAACTGGCTCGCTTGTGGTCGGTCAGCAGCGCGGCGATCCGCTCGAGGAGCACGTGCTCCTGCACCCAGCAGCGCGCGAACGCATCGAAGCCGAGCACCCCTCGCACGCACGCATTGCGCGCGAGCGGGGACTCCCAGTCCCGCGGCGTGCCGAGCTGGTTCAGCAGCACCAGCACCGGCTTGCCCATCCAGCCGAGCAGCTCGAGTTCAGGAACGAGGTAGTCGGCCGTGGCGGGATCCTCGCTGGCGTCGACGATGTAGAGCACGACGTCGGTCGTGTCGCGCACGTTGCGCATGGCGCGCTGGGTCAGGAAGAAGTCGCGGTCCATCACGCGGTCCCAGGCCTGCGACAGCAGCCAGCCGACCGGATTGGCGGATCCGATCAAGCGGTCGGCGAGCCGCTCGGCGCCGCTGAACCCAGGCGTGTCCCACAGTTGCAGTACGTCGCCCTCGGGCGTCGCGACCAGTTCGTAGGCCGTCACCGCGGTCGTGACGTGCGGCGCGTCGCGAACCTCCCCGAACGTCGCGACGCAGCAGCGTGCGCGCGAGCGTCGTCTTGCCGGCGTTGGTGTGCGAGACGAGGCACAGGTTGACGATGGCCGTCGGCGAGGTCGCGCTGCGTGACCGGTCCACGCCGAAGAGGGACTGCGCATAGCGGGCGAGTGATGCTGGCAGCGCAACCGAACGGCGCAGCCGCAGCACGTCGAACGACGCCGCGGCAGCGAGTGCGAGCCGCGGCAGGATGACGTAGACGACGAGGCTCAATGCGATCAGGTGGATCCAGGGTGCCGCGTCACCGCCCCCACCTGCCGCCGTCCAGCGCAGGGCCTCGACTGCCTCGGTCGACTGGGGCAGCACGCTGCCCGCCCAGCCGGACACGGGCGCATACAGCACCTTGATGGCGGCCAGCGCCTGCGAGGGGCCGAGGAAGGTGCTTTCCCACCCCGCCTCGAAGCGCAGCACGATGCCGCGCAGGTAGAAGCCGGCGGCCATGCCGAGGGCGACGCTCGCGGCGGCGAGGTGCATGGAGCGGCGAACCACGCCGAGGAAGAGCGGCACGGTCGCGTGACCGAGATCGGTGGCGAACCGCACCAGCGCATCGCTGATCGGTGGCGCGAACCCGGCGCTGCGCTCGATGAAACGCCGCAACCGGCGACCGAGCCAGTCACCGAGCCAGCTGGCGCCCTGCCGATCCTGGCTCGCGTCCCCGTGCTTGCGCCGCCTCAGCAGGCGCCAGGCGAGGACGGCGTACACCAGCAGGTTCCAGGCCACCACGCCGAGGATGGGCAGGGCCAGGATGTTGATGCGGCGCGAGCCGTCGAGCGCCGCGAGGCCGAGGCCGCTCGCGAACGCGGCGACGACGACGGCCAGCATCAGCCACGCCGGCACGACCGCGGGCAGTGCCAGGCGTTCGAGCGCCGGGTGGCGCTGCGCCAGCGGCTGCAGCAAGCGTCGTGCGCGCGCCGCCAGCGCCTCGGCCGGATCCCGCGTCCTGCCGGCCTCGCGCAACGCCTCGCGGGTGGCGGCCTCGCGGTCCGCGAGCGGGATGAGCTGGCCACCCGGATCGGTCTCCTCGACCGCCTTCGCCAGCAGGATGGTCCGCAGCGTTTCCTCGCGCATGGCTGCAGATCCTACCGGATTGGACGACCCCCGCCGGCAGGATGCTATCGTCGCCCGCATGACGGAACTCATCACCCATCGCGGCGGCTGTCACTGCGGCGCCGTCGCCTTCGAAGTGCAGGCACCCGCCCGCCTCGTGGTGCAGGAGTGCAACTGTTCGATCTGCGCAATGACCGGCTTCCTGCACCTGATCGTGCCGGCACGACGCTTCCGCCTGCTTCGCGGAGCGGACGACCTCGCGACCTACACGTTCAATACCGGCGTGGCGCGGCACCTGTTCTGCCGGCACTGCGGCATCAAGGCGTTCTACGTGCCGCGCTCGAACCCGGACGGCTACAGCGTGAACGTGCGTTGCCTCGATCGCGCGTCCATCGAGCAGGTCAACGTCGAGCCCTTCGACGGCCGCAACTGGGAGCAGGCCGGGGCGAGCCTGCAGCACCTCTCGCAGTAAATCCCCGCGGCCGGGCACGTCACGCGTCGCCGGCATCGACGTCGTCGAACCTGAGGTCCCGCTCGCGGAACTCGAGGCCGCGAAGGTTCGCCGAGACGATGGGTACCCTGCGGCGGCGCGCCCTGAGTCGCGCGCGCTCGGCGGCGGCGCGGCGCATGGCGCGCCTCCTGGCAACGATCACCGCCACCCACGCCGCAAGGATCGCGAGCGCGGCCACGACAAGGAATGCGTCCACCCCTGCTCCCCTTCCCTGGGTCCGGGCGATCGGCATCCTCGCACTGCCGCCGCCGGTCGCGACAGCTCCGATTGTCGCGATTCGCGGCAGAAATTCAGCGTGGGCTAGAAGTCGACGTCGGCGCGCCCGTCGCCGTTGCGATAATGGCAGGTGGCGTAGAAGGCCGGCTTGTTGCCGAGCCGCACCTGCATCCGCACCGTGTAGCCGCCCGAAACCGCCTGCGCCGGGTCGTTGCGCAATACCCAGAGGTCCTTGCCCTGTGCCTCGTTCACGCAGGCGCGCACCGCGGCAGCCGCCGTGCCGGTGCCGCCGGGACCGCCGCCGTCACGGAAGGACAGTTCCGTGCGATTCGCCTTCGGATAGAAGCGGCACGTGCCCCGCACGTTCTGCCCGCGCAGCGTGCCGTCCACGGTCGTCTCCCAGTACGAGCCGCGCAACGTCGCGGGGGCGACCTTGCGTACGTTCACGTACTGGCGCTTGGCCTCGTTGCGGCACTGCACCTCGGCGCGCTGCTGCTGTCCCGGGTTGTCCTGGCCCGATGACGACACCAGCCGGAAGCGCCCCTGGCATCCGCTCGTGACCCACACCACGCCTTCGCGGTTGCCCCAGGTGGAATCCTGCCGGCAGCGTCCCGTGTAGTCGCGCTCGAGCCGCGCCGTGTACTTGCGCCCGATGGTGCATTCCTTGTAGCGCCCGTTCTCGGACCGGCAGTCGATCGTCTGGCCGGTACCGCCGGATCCCGAGTCGCGCACCACCTCGAACCGCGCGCGACAGCCGTTGTCGACCCATACGCGGTCGCCGCGCTGGCCCCAGCTGCTGCCCTCCACGCAGGGCGCATCGGACCTGCGCTTGACGAGGCGGGCGATGCCGTCGACCGGCAACTGGCATTCGCGATACTTGCCGTCGATGGAGGCGCAGCTGAGCTCGAAATCGTCGATCGGCGTATTACCGCCCCAGCCGAAGCCGTACAGGTCGACGTCGCCGCTCAGCGTCTCGACGAAGCACGAGCCGTCCACCAGGCGGCCGCGCTGGTCGCGCGCCTTGACGTTGAGTTGCCAGCCGTCGCGGAACTGCCGGAAATTGCTGGTCGAGACCACGTCGTAGCCGCGCCGCTCGACCTCGCGCGTGCAGTCGCCCTGCGTCGAGCGCTGGCTGGCCTGTGCAAGGACGCTGCCCGGAGCCAGGGAGCCCAATGCTGCGAGGGCAAGGACGACACCGATCCTGCTCATTTCACGCGCTCCTGCGGCGATCGGTCCGGCCGCCCGCGCCTACCAGTGTATGCCGCGCATCAGCGAGGCGAAGATCATCGCCTCGCGTGTGGCGGGCCGCTCGCCACCGCCGTCCTTCCTGCCCTGCGCCGCCGCCGAGTCCGGGAACATGCGGTAGGCGGAGTTCATCACCACCTCCGACATCTTCGGCATCACGAGGTGCAGGATCTCGGCGAACACGCCCATGCGCGTCGCGATGCGCTGCGGCTTGCGCGTGATCGCATCCCCGATCATGTCCGCCGCCTCGTCCGGCGAGATGATGGTCGGCATCTCCTCGTAGAGCTTGGTCGGCGCGATCATCGGCGTGCGCACCAGCGGCATGTTGATGATCGTGAAGTGCACGCCCTCGTCGTGGAACTCGGAAGCCGCGCAGCGCGCGAAGGACTCGAGCGCGGCCTTCGACGCCACGTAGGCGGAGAACCGCGGCGCGTTGGTCAGCACGCCGATCGAGGAGACGTTGATGATGTGCCCGGACTTGCGCGCCGTCATCGACGGCAGCAGGTTCATCGTGAGGCGCACGCAGGCGAAGTAATTGAGCTGCATCGTGCGCTCGTAGTCGTGGAAGCGGTCGTACGACAGGTTGATCGAGCGGCGGATCGAGCGGCCCGCGTTGTTGATCAGCACGTCGACGTGGCCGAACTCCTTGAGCACGTCCTGCGCGAGCTTGTCGTTCGCCGCGAGGTCGGTGATGTCGCAGGAATAGGTCTTCACGAAGCCGCCGCGCGCCTGGATCGCCTTGCGCACCTCGGCGAGCTTCTCCTCGTCGCGCGCCACCACGACCACCTTGCCACCGGCGTCCGCGATGCGGATCGCCGCGGCCTCGCCGATCCCCGAGGAGCCGCCGGTGATGAGCACCACCTTGCCCTTCACCGCGCCCTTCAGGCTGCGGTCGATGGACAGGTCGGGATCGAGGTGTCGCTCCCAGTAGTCCCACAGGCGCCAGGCGTAGTCCTCGAGCGCCGGCACGCGGATCTTGGCCTTGCCGAGCAGCCTCTGCGTCTCGGTCGCGTCGAAGCGGGTCGGGTAGTTGGCGAACTCGAGCACGCTCTTCGGGATCTGCAGGTCGCGCAGCAGCTGGTCGAACACGTTCTGGATCGGCCTGGTGCGCTTCACCGACGCCGCGACCGGCTCCGGCACCAGGGCGAAGAGCTTCGGGTCGAAGCGCATCACCATCTCGGGGGCGTGCGCGGCGCGGGCGAACACGTTCAGCACCTCGCCCATGCGCCGCGGCTTGGGGTCGGTGAGGTGGAAGCAGCGCCCGTCGAGTCCCCTGGCGTGCGCGAGGTGCACCATGGCGGATACAACGAAATCGACCGGCACGAGGTTGACCTGGCCGCCCTCGACGCCGACCAGCGGCATCCAGCGCGGCCAGGACTCGCGCAGTTTCTGCAGGGCCTTGAAGAAGTAGTAGGGCCCGTCGATCTTGTCGATGAAGCCCGTCTGCGAATGGCCGACTACCACGCCCGGGCGATAGATGCGGTACTTGAGCCGCCCGTTCGCGCGCACCATGCCTTCCGAATCGTGCTTGGTGCGGTGGTAGGGGTGGTCGAGGCCCTCGGCCTCCTCGAACATGTCCTCGGTGAACGTGCCGCGGTAGAGGCCGGCCGCGGCGATCGAGCTCACCAGGTGGAAGCAGCCGGCGCCGACCGCGTGCGCCAGGTCGAGCGCGTTCTGCGTGCCCTCGATGTTGGCCTTCTCCATCGCGGCGGCGCTCGCCTCGATGTCATAGACCGCGCCGAGGTGGAAGAAGTGCTGCACCTTGCCCTTGAGCTTGCGCAGGTCGCCGCCAGACACGCCGAGCTTCGCCTGCCCGAGGTCGCCCTTGACGGGCACGACCCGCCGCAGGCTGTCCTTGCCCCAGAACTCGCGCAGTTCGTCGAGCTTGGCGGCGGACTTCGGCCGGACCAGCACGTAGACGGTGCCCTTGCCGCGCTGCAGCAGCGACTGCACCAGGAAGCGGCCGATGAAGCCGGTCGCGCCGGTGACGAAATAGGTCATGGAACTCTCCCCGATGACCGGAATCGCGCGGGTTCGCGAACTGCCGGTTTTTGCGGCTACCTTAGGGGCGCGACCGGCGCAGGTCAACGTGGCAAGCGCCCGCCGCTGCCCTAAGATTCTACTTCCTGTCCAGGCTGCCCGAGTTCCCGGAGTTCCGAATGACGACGCCCAACCACACGCGCATGTCGAGCGTGGACACCGCCTGGCTGCGCATGGACACGCCCGGCAACTCCATGATGATCGTGGGCGTCTCCGCCACCGCGACGCCGATCCGGCCGGCGGACTTCCGCCGCATGATCGAGCAGCGGTTGCTGTGCTTCCCGCGCTTCCGCCAGAAGGCGGTGGCCGACCCGATCGGTGCGTCCTGGGTCGACGACGACGATTTCGACCTCGACGCCCACCTGAAGCTCGCGACACTGCCCGAACCCGCCGGTCGCAAGGAACTCGAGGCCCTGGCCGCCGAACTCGCGAGCACCACGCTCGACCCGCGCCGGCCGATGTGGCAGCTGCACCTGGTCGAGCGTTACCAGGGCGGCAGCGCCTGGATCACGCGCGTGCACCACTGCTACGCCGACGGCATCGCCATGATCCGCGTGCTGCTCTCGATGACGGAGCAGGACTCGCGCCCGGCACTGGCCGTCCACCAGGCCGCAGACGGCGCGAAGTCGCGGCGCCGGTCGAAGCAGCCGCCGGCCAACGTCCTGCCGGTGCTGAGCTGGGTGCAGCATCTCGCCCAGCCGGCCGGTGACATCCTCGAAAGCGCGCTCGCCGAGGGCGCCAAGCTGCTCGAGGGCGGCGTCCACCAGATCTTCCACCCGCAACACGCGGCATCGCTGGCGAAGCAGGCCGGCGGCATGATCGGCGAGTTCGCCCGCGTGGTCACGCTGCCGGACGATCCGGGAACCCCGCTGCGCGGCGAACTGAGCGGCTACAAGTCGGTCGCGTGGGCCGAGCCGATCCCGCTGCACGAGGTCAAGGCGATCGGCAAGGCGCTCGGCTGCACCATCAACGACGTGCTGATGTCCACCGTCGCGGGCGCGCTCGGCGGCTACCTGCGCGACGAGCACTTCGACACCCGCGACCTGGTGCTGCGCGCCTCGGTGCCGGTCAACCTGCGGGCTGTCGACGAGCCGCTGTCGCTCGGCAACAAGTTCGGGCTCGTGTTCGTGGACATGGCGCCGGGCATGCGCAATCCCCTGCAGCGCGTCTATGCGATGCAGCAGACGATGGCGGCGCTCAAGGGCTCCCTGCAGCCACCCATGACGCTGATGGTGCTCGGCCTGATGGGACTGCTGCCGGGCGCGGTGCAGGCGCCGGCGATCGAGCTCTTCAGCCGCAAGGCGTCGGTCGTCGTCTCCAACGTGCCCGGGCCGCAGGCGCCGCTCTACATGTGCGGCCAGCGGGTGACGGAGATGTACTTCTGGGTGCCGCAGACGGGGACGATCGGCGTCGGCATCAGCGTCCTGTCCTACGCCGGCAAGGTGTACTTCGGCCTGATCGCCGACCGCAAGCTGATCCGGGAACCACACCGCGTGGCCGACCGCTTCGCGCCCGAGTTCGAGAAGCTGCTGCTGGCGGCGACCGTCGGCGCGCTCGCGGCCCGGGGCGGCAAGGGGCGTGCCGCGAAGGCCGGCGGGAAACAGGGCAAACCGCGTCGCGCCGCGCGGAAATCCGCTGCGTAAGCAGCGGATTGACACGGTGCAGCACGGGGCTAGCATCAATCGAGCGACACTTACGGTTACCTACGGCCGCGGCGCGAGCCGCATGGGGGCTCATATGGCTGCGCGCAGGAAAAAGACCAGGGCTGGCACCACCACTCGCAGGGGCGGACGCAAGGCGGCCGAGGCACGCGGCAACGTGCTCGAGAGCGTCCAGCAGGTCTGGCTGGCCGGCATGGGCGCGATCGCCAGGGCGCAGAAGGAGGGTCCCGGCGCGTTCCAGGACGCGGTCCGCGAGGGCTTCGACCTGCTGAACAAGTCGCGCTCGACCACCGAGAAGATGATCCGCGACGTGTTCGAATCGGCGCAGGAGTCCGTGCAGACCCGCCTCGACACTGCGCGCGAACAGGCCACCGAGACCTGGGACAACATCGAGGCGCTGTTCCAGAGCCGCGTGCACAAGGCGCTGCAGCAGATGGGGGTGCCCAGCCCCGAGGAGATTCGCCTGCTCACCCGGCGGGTCGCCGAGCTGAACGACAACGTCAAGGCACTGGCCGCGGGGCAGGCCCGCGCCGCCGCCAGGAAATCCAAGGCCCCGGTGCGCAAGCCGGCCCGCCGGAAGACGGCGCGCGCGGCGAGCTGATAGCCCTGGCGGCACGCCATGCTCGACCTGCAGCCATCCACCGCAAGATCGTCGGCCGGCCAGCGTCGCTTCGGATTGGCGCTCGCCGGCGGCGGCCCGATGGGTGCGTTCTACGAGGTCGGCACGCTGCATGCGATCGGCGAGGCATTCGACGGCTACGACCTGACCGACCTCGACAACTACGTGGGCGTGAGCTCCGGTGCGATGATCGCGGCGGGCCTCGTGAACGGCTACGATACCGCGGACATGGGCGTCGTGTTCATCCACAACGCCTCGCTCGAGTTCCCGGTGCGCCCGGGCCTGTTCCTGCGACCCGCCATCCGCGAGTACCTCTCGCGCATCGCGAGCGTTCCCGGGCTGGTTGCCGACATCCTGCTCGACTACCTGCGCGATCCGGGCAAGGACTGGGCGGAGGCCATCGACCCGCTCGGCCGCCTGGTGCCGACCGGGCTGTGCGACAACCGTCCGTTCGAGCGCTTCCTGGCGCGCATGTTCTCCGGCCCCGGCCGCACCAACGACTTCCGCGAGCTGCGCCGCAAGCTCTACGTCGTGGCGACGGAACTGAACAGCGGCCAGTCCGTGCGCTTCGGCGAGCGCGGCCAGGATCACGTGCCGATCTCGCGCGCGATCCAGGCGAGCACCGCCCTGCCCGGCCTCTATCCGCCGGTGCCGATCGACGGCCACACCTACGTGGACGGCGCGCTGATGCGCACCATGAATGCCTCGCTGCTGCTCGACGATGGCGCGGACTTCGTGGTGTGCGTCAATCCGCTGGTGGCGTTCGACGCGTCGAGCGTGCCGCCGCGCGAGGGCGGACGGCGCAGGCAGCTCGACCTGACCCGTGGGGGCCTGCCGACGGTGCTGAGCCAGACGTTCCGCGCCATGATCCAGTCGCGCATGCAGGTGGGCATGCGGACCTACAAGCGCAACTACCCGCACGCCGACGTGGTGCTGTTCGAGCCGGACCGGGGCGACGACGAGCTGTTCTTCAAGAACCCGTTCCGTTACGCGGATCGCCGCGAGCTCGCCGAGCACGCCTACCAGCGCACGAGGCGCGACCTGCTCGCGCAGGCGGACGGCCTCGAGGCCATCCTCGACCGCCACGGCATCCGCCTGCGTCGCGACCTGCTCGAGGACCCGGCGCGGACGTTCAGCGCGGCGGTACGCGAACGGCGCCGACGCCTCCAGCCGCTCACGGGCACGCTGCACCGGACGCTCGACCGGCTGGAGACCATGCTGCACGCGCGGGCCTGACTCGGTGAAGATCCTCGGCGTAGAGACCGGCGGCCGCGCGCGCGGCAAGCCGGGCCAGCTCGGCCAGCTCATCGGGCGCAACGCGGAGTTGCGGCGGGTGTTCGCGGAAGACCCCGGGCTACAGGCGCGACTCGTGGAGCTGCAGCAATGGCAGTCGCAGCGCCTGCTCAGGAGCCACGCCGACCTGCGCGCGAATCCCCGCTACCGCAAGGCGGTCGAGTTCTTCTTCGAGGAACTCTACAGCGGCGGCGACCCGCGCCTCAGGGACCGTGACCTGCTGCGCGTGCAGCGGGCGATGGAAAGGCTGCTGCCGGCGGAGGCCCTGCGCGCATTGTGCCTCGCCCTCGAGATGGAGATCGTGTCGCAGGAACTCGACGCGGACGTGACGCGCAACCTGCCCCCCGGCTCCATCACGGTCGAGAGCTACGCCAAGGCCTATCGAGGCGCCGGCCGGCGAGTGGACCGCGAACGGCAGATTGCGCTGCTGGACCAGATCGGCAGCTACCTCGACCACGTGGTACGCAAGCCGATCGTCGGCGCCCTGGTGCGCCTCGCGCGCGGGCCGGCGCACGCGGCCGGATTCGGCACCCTGCAGGAGTTCCTCGAGCGCGGCCTGAGGGCGTTCGAGGCCATGCATGGCGCCGGCGAGTTCCTGGCGACCCTGCGCGAACGTGAGACGAGGGCGATGGAGCGTGTATTCTCCAGCACGCCCGATCCCTTCGAATTCGCCGCATGATCCAGAAGAAGCGTTCCCTGCGCCTGCGCAAGTCCGCCGTACAGGTCGAACTGGACCTGCCGCCCCCGCCAGCCTTCTCGGACGCCGGTCCAGCCGAGGTGGAGATCGAGTGGTGGCAGAAGCCGGCGACCGTCATCGCGCTCGCGGCGGCCGTCGCGCTGCTGCTGGTCGTCGCGATCGTCTCGCAGGTGTCCGCGCGGCGTGATCGCGCGCTGGCCACGGCCCTCGAGTCTCAGGTAAAGACGTTGACGCTGCGCGCCTCGACGACGGAGCGCGCGCTCGTCATCACGCCGAATCCGCGCAGCTGGTCGGCGTCGCCGGACGCGACCCTGCGCTGGCCCGAGCCGCCCGAGCTGATCGACGTCCACCTGCCGGTCGGCTACTCCGAGTTCAAGGTCTTCGCCGTCACCATCGACAAGGTGGATGCCGGCCGCGTGCTGCTCGTGCAGCGCATGGCGCCGGATTCGAATCGCCAGTTGCGCCTGTCGCTCAACAGCTCGGCATTCGGCCCGGGCGAATACCGGCTCCGGCTGCAGGGCTACACCTGGCGCGGCCAGCGGGTCGATGCCGGATGGGTGCGGCTGGTCGTCCAGTAGCCGGCCACCCTCCACCTCGGCGCGACGGCGCCGCACGATTCCGCTGAAACCCAGCCGCCATGTCGAGTCGTCGAGCATCAGCCAACGTTCGTCACGACCAGCGCGCGCGTTCCAGCTGAAGCGGCGCGGCCTCCGCCTCAACCAGTTCAGGTAGCTCACGCAAGTAGGCGTTTCCGCCGGAACGCAAGACCGATCCCATTGCTACGACTCAGCGCTGCGACGTTCCCGCGGAAACGCCGTCCCTGCCGCGGCATGAGAATTCGAAGACCCGCCTGCAGATTGTCAAAGAACAGATGCAGCGCCACATCCAATGCAGCGACTATATTTCGAGGCATGCGTGCGGTCCACCTGCATTTGTGACGTAAACGTGCAGAAACTCGTTTGCAGCATGACCGCTTCGAGTTCATGACGACTTGTACGGCCCGAGTACGCTTAGGATCGGTGGGTCGCTCGTACGCCTTCTGCCGGTGCTCACGGAGAACGATTGCCACAGGTTACAGCCACGATCGGTGCGAACCGCCAGACTCGAGTACAGCCTTTGCCACGGTCGCGGATTCCATCTGCAGATGTGATCCGAACGTTCGGAAATGCGGCTGCTACGCTTCGTTGCGCAACGATTCGGTGACCAGCAGATCATCGCCTGCCCGGGGACAGCCGGCAGGCTCATCCCATGAGCCACCGCCGAGTCATCATTGTGTGTACCGGATTCATGGGACTGTGGTCCGGGGCGTCGCCCGAGATTGCGCGAGAGGCGTGGACTGCCGGTTGCCCGGCTGACCTGACTTGTGCAGTCTTGCGGTCTATGGCCCGGGGGATGATGCCGCATGGGGCGGGTGGCCGCCGCGAGGACAGGCTTCGATGGCTTACGCCCGCGCAGTTCGAGACCCTGACGGACAGTGGCGTTTCCAGGCGTTGGAAGAACACCTCTTCAACGTCGCAGGAAGGGCTGATGCGTCCGCACGAAGCTTTGGTTCAGGAGAAATCGCCTCCCTCGCCGGACTGTGGCACGACTTGGGGAAGTATTCGCCGGACTTCCAGCGGTACCTGCTCGATGTGAACGACATCGCCTCGGATCGGGAGGATGCGAGCATCGAGGGCATGGGGCGGCGTGTCGATCACTCGTCTGCCGGCGCCCTGCTCGCACTCGAGCGGCTCGGGCCAACAGGCAGGATCCTCGCGCAGCTGATCGCGGCCCACCATCACGGACTGTACGATTCGGAAGTTCTGGTGCAGCGATTGGCGCACGCTCGGGGTTGCGGCCGCCTGAGTGCCGCGCTTGCATCGAACCCTCCCCCCGATGTCCTGCAAGTCGCCGGAGTCGATTTCCCGACGATTCCCGGAACGGTGGATCCCACCAGGCCGGAGCCGCTGGCGTACTCGCTTTATCTCCGGATGCTGTTCTCGTGCCTGGTGGACGCGGATGTCCTCGACAGCGAGGCGTTCGCGAATCAGGCCAGCTCCCGCCTCCGTACCTCGTTCGAATCCCTGGCCGCCCTGAAGCCGCGCTTCGACGAATACATGGCCGCATTCGCACCCGACACCCCAGTCAAGCAACTGCGCGCGGAGGTGTTGGCCGACTGCCGCGACGCAGCACAGCAGCCCCACGGATTATTTACGCTCACCGTCCCAACGGGTGGCGGCAAGACCCTGTCCAGCATGGCCTTCGCACTCGAGCACGCCGCACGTTGGGGCTTCAAGCGGGTGATCTATGTCATTCCGTACACCAGCATCATCGAGCAGACGGCCGACGTGTTTCGCTCGATCTTCGGCGAGGCCGTGGTGGAGCACCACAGCAACATTGAGGGAGATCGGGAAACGGCGCGCTCGCGCCTGGCCAGCGAGAACTGGGATGCACCGATCGTCGTAACGACGAACGTACAATTCTTCGAATCGCTGTTTGCGGCCCGAACCAGTCATTGCCGCAAACTGCACAACATACTGGAAAGTGTCGTCGTACTGGACGAAGCGCAGTTGCTGCCGCCGGATTTCCTGCAGCCCATCGTTGATGTGTTGCGACTGCTGTCGTCCCATTATCCGGTCAGTGTCGTGCTGTCGACCGCGACCCAGCCGGTTCTGAACTCACGCGAGCGTTTCGGCGCGAGCTTTCGTGGCATAGACAGCGCACGCGAAATCACCAGGAACCCCGATAGCCTCTACCAACGACTGAAGCGGGTACGTGTGGCACTGCCCGAAGATCTTCAGCAGCCCACGACCTGGGAATCGATTGCAGAGCGGGTTGCTGCAGAGCACTGTGTCCTGGCAATCGTCAACCGCCGTGCGGACGCACGTGAACTGCACCGTCGGTTGCCGTCGGGAGCCATTCACCTGTCGGCGCTCATGTGCGGTGCTCACCGTTCGGAACGTCCTCAATATCATTCACCAGCGCCTGTCCGAGTCTCGCGTTCAGCCGGCGGCACCGCCGCTGCGCGTCGTCAGTACGCAACTCGTCGAAGCGGGTGTCGACATCGATTTTCCCGTCGTATTTCGTGCCTTCGCGGGCCTCGACTCGATCGCGCAGGCCGCCGGTCGCTGCAATCGCGAAGGATCGATGTCCTGCGGTTGGGTGCATGTATTTGTCCCGCCCAAGGGTGCGCCGCCCGGCATGCTGCGCCTGGGGGAGCAGGCCTGCCGAAGCGTGATGCACGGCTTGCGCGGCGACCCGCTGCAACGCGAACTGTACGCGCGCTATTTTGACGAGTTCTACCGCGGCTGTGACCTCGACAAGCAAGGCATCGTCCGTCTGCTCAGGCCCGACAGGTCGGGAGGTGTCGTTGGACTGCGGGAGGCCGCAGATCGGTTTCGATTGATCCAGAACGAGCAGACAGGCGTGCTGGTTCCATATCAACGCAATGCCGATGACCACCGTTGCCTGGGCCTGCTCGCGGCGTTGCGGAAGGAAGGACCGGAACGCGGTCTACTGCGACGTTTGCAACGCTATTCGGTTTCGCTTCCACCCTGGGAGTTCGAACGACTGAAGAACGCGGGTGACCTGGAGGAGATCTATCCGGGAATCTGGGCACTGATTGCCGCAGCGCAGTACGATGCCGACCTTGGTCTGCTGGTCGATCCCGCGATCCATCCGCCCGTGCTCATGGCTTGAAGGAGCGTGCCCATGCAGGGATTCTGCATCGACGTCAGTGGCGACTTCGCCTGTTTCACGCGGCCCGAGATGAAGGTCGAGCGTGTCTCGTACGACGTGATTACCCCGTCGGCGGGGCGCGCAATATTCGAGGCGATTCTCTGGAAGCCGGCAATCCGCTGGCAGCTCGAGCGCATCGAGGTCCTGAACCCGATTCGCTGGATCAGCCTGAGGCGCAACGAAGTCGGCGCGGTCGCGTCGACGCGCAATGCGGTCTCCGCCATGCGCGGCGGTTCGGCCAGCGTGGGACTGATCGTGGAGGACGACAGACAGCAGCGCGCGGGACTCTTTCTCCGCGACGTGCGCTACCGTCTGAGCGCTCGCTTCAACCTGACCGATAGAGCTGGGCCGGGCGATAGCGCCGGCAAGTTCGTCGACATGTTTCGTCGGCGAGCGATCGCCGGGCAATGCGTCAATCAACCCTACCTCGGCTGCCGCGAGTTCTCGGCGCGGGTTCGGCTGGTGGAGGATCCCGCAGCGGAACCACAGCCGTTGGCCGAAGCGAGCGCCGATCTCGGCTGGATGCTGTACGACCTGGACTTCACCCGACCGGGCGATCCGAAGCCACGCTTTTTCCGTGCACGGCTGGATGAGGGAATTCTCCGCGTGCCGGACTGGGACAGCGATGAGGTGCGCGGATGATCCTGCAAAGCCTTGTCGATCTCTACGACCGTCGGGCTGGATCGCCCGATCCCGCAGATCGACCAGCCCCAATCGGCTTCGAGAGCAAGGCCATTGCCTTCGTACTCGAAATCGACCGAGACGGACATCTGGTGCAGATCTCCGACATGCGCCAGCAGGACGGCAAGCGCCTTGCAGGCGCCAGGGAACTGGTCCCCCAAGGCACGAAGAAGACCTCGGGTGTAGCGGCCAACCTGCTGTGGGACACCGCGGAGTACGTATTGGGCTGCGCAGTGGAACTGAAGGGCAAGGCAACCTCCGCCGAGCGTCTTCGGCAGCAGCACGCCGCCTTCCGCATGCGAATCGAGGCTCTTCCAGAACGGGCGAAAGCGGACGACGGCGTACGCGCAGTGCGCGCGTTCCTGGATCAACTGGACCTCGATAACCTGTCGAAGCACCCGGCCTGGGAGGTCATCCGAACCACAAACCCGACCATGACGTTTCGCCTGACGCACGATGCCGAACTGGTTTGCCAGCGTGTCGCGGTGCGCAGGGCCTGGCTCGACCAGCTTTCAGACGAAGTTCCCGACGGGTTTTGCCTCGTCAGCGGAGCGCAGGCCGCCATCGAGCGCGTGCACCCGTCGATCAAGGGCGTCTGGGGAGCCCAGACCTCCGGCGCGAACATAGTCTCCTTCAATCTCGAGGCGTTCAATTCCTACGGCAAGTGTCAGGGCGATAATGCTCCAGTCGGAAGGATTTCAGCCACCAAGTACACGACTACCCTGAACGATTTGCTGGCACGCGACTCCCGCCAACGGATGCAGGTGGGAGATGCCTCCACGGTGTTCTGGGCAGAACGTCGCAATGGCTTCGAAGACGATTTCTTGCTGCTGATCGGCGAGCCGCAAAGGGACGATCCAACGGCGGACATTGAGCGCGTCCGGTCGCTCTATCAGTCGATACACGATGGCCGATATCTCAGGGAGGTCTGCGGCGACGATCGTTTCTTCGTGCTCGGGCTTGCTCCGAATGCGGCACGACTCGCCGTCCGGTTCTGGCACGTCGACACGGTCGCCGTCTTCGTAGAGCGATTCGCACGTTGGTTCGACGATGTAGCCATTGACCACGCTCCGAACCTGCCGAAGCACGTAGGCCTTAATCGACTCTTAGCTGCCAGTGCGGTTCGAGGAAAAGAGGAGAATATTCCGCCCAATCTGGGTGCCGAGGTGTTACGAGCGGTTGTGGCCGGTACCCCTTTTCCACAAAGCTGGCTGCAGGCTGCCCTACGCCGCTGTCGTATACCGAAACATGATGAGAGGAGCAGGCGGCCGCTTCCGATCATCCCACGCGAACTAGCCGCTACGATCAAAGCCTGTCTGAACAGGCGGGCCACCAACCAGGAGGAGAAACTGACCGTGTCCCTCGACCCCGACAACAACCACGTCGCATATCGCCTCGGCCGCCTGTTCGCGGTCTTCGAGCGCATTCAGGAAGAAGCCAATCCCGGTCTCAATTCCACCATCCGCGACCGCTACTTTGGTGCGGCATCGAGCAATCCGCTGGCCGTCTTCCCGACGCTCAACCGCTTGAAGAACCATCATCTGTCCAAGCTGGACAGTCGCGGTCGCGCGCAAAACCTCGAGAAGCTGGTCGGCGAAATCGTCGATGGCCTGCCAGGTGCACAGCCGTTCCCGGCGACGATGGGCCTGTCCGACCAGGGTCGTTTTGCGGTCGGCTACTACCATCAACGGCAGCACTCATCCACGTACAGGACCCATTCGGGGCCGGAGACCACGCCATGAGCCTTGACCACCGCTACGATTTCGTACTGCTGTTCGACGTTGTCGACGGCAATCCCAATGGTGACCCGGACGCAGGCAACCTGCCACGTCTGGATGCCGAAACCGGGCGCGGCCTGGTCACCGACGTCTGCCTGAAGCGCAAGGTTCGAAATTACATCGAACTGGTTCGCGCCGATGATCCGAGCTACAAGATCTTTGTTCGCGAAAAGTCAGTGCTGAACCAGCAGATCGAGAGTGCATACGTCAACAGTACGGAGGTCCAGTCCGCTGTCGAGGCCTGGCAGGCGTGGCAGAAGGACAAGAAGAGGAATCCCAGGCCGGAGCGGCATTACGAGGACCTAGCGCGCGACTGGATGTGTGCCAACTTTTTTGACGTTCGGACCTTCGGTGCGGTCATGAGCACCGGAGACGAGGACTCCGACAGCAAGCTCAAGCGGACGGCCGGTCAGGTACGGGGGCCGGTCCAGTTCACGTTCGCGCGCTCGGTGGACCCGATCGTCGCGCAAGAGCACTCGATTACCAGAATGGCGGTTACCAATGAGAGGGACCTCGAAAAAGAGCGCACGATGGGCCGCAAACACACGGTACCCTACGGCCTCTACGTCGCACACGGTTTCGTGTCGGCGTTCCTCGCCGGGCAGACGGGTTTTTCGGCTGGAGACCTGGACCTGCTCTGGCAGGCACTGACCGGCATGTTCGAACACGATCGCTCGGCCGCCAGGGGCCAGATGTCCACGCGGGGCCTGTACGTGTTCCAGCACCAATCGAAGCTGGGCAATGCGCCGGCGCATGCACTATTCGACCGGCTGACCGTGCGTCGCAAGGCCGATGTCGCGGTGCCACGGAGTTATTCGGATTACGAAATACTCTTCGACAATGGAACTGTCGTCCCGGGCGCCACCGTAGATGTGGCTGCTGGCGTAAGCTTGATCCGGAGGTGCTGAGATGAACTGGCATGATCGGATCGTTGCGGACCCGGATGTACTACTCGGCAAGCCGACGATCAAGGGGACGCGCATTTCGGTCGAGTTGATCCTGGATCGACTGGCCCACGGCTGGACCACGGAGACCATCCTTCAGGCATACCCGCACCTTGCGTCCGAGGACGTCCTGGCCGCGCTTGCCTTTGCAGCCGAGTTCCTGGGCGAGGAGCGTTACATCGCCGCTTCCAAGGCCACTGCATGACGGTGGAGCGTCCTCGTGTCCTGGCGAACGAGAACTTCCCGGCGCCGTCCGTGGCTTTGCTCCGCAACCGTGGATACGACTTGTGGTCGGTTCGCGAACGAACGCCCGGCATGCATGATGTGGAGGTGCTGCGGCGAGCGGTCGCGGACCGGCGATGGATCCTGACTTTCGACCTCGACTATGGGGAACTGATCTTTCGGAGACGCCTGCAACCTCCGGTGGCCATCGTGCTTTTTCGTCTGGCAGAGTACGACCCGCTCGAACCCGGCGAGCGGGCGCTCGAAGTGCTGACGAGCCGCCAAGCGCTCGAAGGCGGCTATTTCGTCGTAGAACCGACCGGTCAGCGCTGGCGCCCATTCGGTGTCACGTCAGGTGAGCGATAGCAATCTGGTGCCGATTTCGGCCCTGCAGCACTGGAGCTATTGCCCGCGCCAGTGCGCGCTGATTCACGTCGAGCAGGCGTTCGCGGAGAATCTGTATACCGCCCGCGGACGGGCGGTCCACCGTCTGGTGGATGAACCCGGAGCGGAACGGCACGGTACGGTTCGTGTCGAAAGAGGCATGCCGCTCTGGAGTGACCGGCTCGGCCTCATCGGCAAGGCCGACCTCGTGGAATTCGCGGCCGACGGGAGTCCGTTCCCGGTGGAGTACAAACACGGACCTCGGCGTCGGCAGCGACACGACGACCTGCAGGTTGCAGCGCAGGCGCTGTGCCTCGAGGAGATGACGGGTAGACAGGTACCGCGCGGCGCCGTCTTCCATTTCAGCTCTCGTCGTCGCCGGGAGGTGCGCATCGATGCCGCCTTGCGCGCCGCGGTTGTGGAGGCATCGACAGCCGTTCGCGCACTGATTCACGATGCTCGCCTGCCGTCGCCCGTAAACGACGCGCGCTGCCGACATTGTTCGTTACAGGAACTCTGCCAGCCCATGGTCATTGCTGACCGCCAGCGCTATCGCGCACTGGTGGACGAGCTTTACCGCGCATGAGCTTGAGTTATTCCCTGCAGAACACCCTTTATGTGACCACCAGCGGCAGCTTCCTGCATCTGGATAACAATACCGTTCGTGTGGAACTCGAACACGAGACTCGGCTGCGCGTGCCGCTCCATCACTTGAGCGGTCTGGTGTGTTTCGGCGATGTCCTGGTCAGCCCTGCCCTGATCGGTCGCTGCACCGAGGACGGCATCGGCATCTGTCTGTTGGACCGGAACGGACGATTCCGCGCCCGTATCGAGGGGCCGGTGAACGGCAACGTCCTGCTGCGCCTCGCGCAGTACCAGACGACACAGAATCCTTCGGCTCAGCTGGAATTGGCACGATCGTTCGTGCTCGGAAAGCTGAAGAATAGCCGCACGGTACTCCAACGCGGTGCTCGCGAAGCGAGGGGTGACGAGGATCGCGATGAACTGGAGAAGGCCGTGCGAAGGTTCGATGCATCGCTGCGATCTGCAAGTGCCGCCGTGGATCTGGACGAACTGCGTGGCGTCGAGGGCGAGGCCGCCAGGACTTACTTCTCGGCCGTTCCTCGCATCATCCGACCAGACCAGCGAGACGCGTTCGCCCCGGACGGCCGATCACGGCGGCCACCACGCGATCGCGGGAATGCGTTGTTGTCGTTCCTGTACACGCTCTTGACCAATGATTGTCGCAGCGCGCTGGAGAGTGTGGGACTCGACCCGCAGCTCGGATTTCTGCACGCAGTGCGGCCGGGCCGTCCCGCGCTGGCGCTGGACCTCGTCGAGGAGTTTCGAGCAGTGGCAGCGGATCGCGTCGCACTGACGTTGATCAACCGGAAGCAGCTTTCGCCGGATGATTTTCGGGTAACCGAAGGCGGCGCGGTACTATTGAACGATGATGGACGGCGCGCCGTGAGCGTGGCCTGGCAAGCGCACAAGCAGGAATTGCTGACGCACCCCGTTCTCGAAGCCGAGGTTCCGTATGGATTGCTACCACACGTTCAGGCGCGGCTGCTCGCCAGGACGCTGCGTGGCGAGACGGAGGCCTATCTGCCTTATCTCCACCGGTGATGGCCATGCTCGTCCTCGTATGCTACGACGTTGCCACAGAGACCAGAGCAGGGCGATGCCGCCTGCGGCGGGTCGCAAAGGCCTGCGAAAGCGTGGGACAGCGGGTACAGAAATCGGTGTTTGAATGCAGGCTCGACGATATACAACTCGAGGAGCTGCAGCGACGCCTGCTGGAGATCATTGATGCCGATAGCGATTGCCTGCGAATGTATCGCCTGACCGGGCCGACCTCCCTGTATGTCAATGAGTTCGGGACGTTTCGTGCGCTTGACTTCGATGGGCCGCTGGTTGTCTAACGCGAACCCTCAGCGATACCGCGCATCTCGGGAGGTTCGCGCGGTCTGTAACCACCAGAATCTGATGATATTCTTGAACTGCGGCAAACGCGCGGACGAGCCGGCGGTGTGAGGACCACTCTGGATCGCGCGTTCCGCAGCGATACACATGGGCATTCAATAGGTTGCGTTTGCGGCGTCGCCCGCCTCCTCGGAGGCGGGCGTGGATTGAAACATGTATTCAACTGAATTTCACACACTTGAACAGGGTCGCCCGCCTCCTCGGAGGCGGGCGTGGATTGAAACGAGGATCGGACGCGCGCAACGGTCCACAGCATGTGTCGCCCGCCTCCTCGGAGGCGGGCGTGGATTGAAACCAGCAACGAGGGCAATGCCATGAACGCGCTCGTGTCGCCCGCCTCCTCGGAGGCGGGCGTGGATTGAAACGCGTTGTACAGCCATTACGACGCTGCGCGCACGTGTCGCCCGCCTCCTCGGAGGCGGGCGTGGATTGAAACGAGCGGCGGCGCATTCGACGCGCGCAGCGCGCGCGGTCGCCCGCCTCCTCGGAGGCGGGCGTGGATTGAAACTCGAGCAGCGCAATGCCGGGAACACGTTGCCGGTCGCCCGCCTCCTCGGAGGCGGGCGTGGATTGAAACACGCGGCGCGGACCGGCTTGGAGGCAGAAGATGCAGGTCGCCCGCCTCCTCGGAGGCGGGCGTGGATTGAAACGAAATACCATGCCGCCGTCCATTCGGACGCCGTCGCCCGCCTCCTCGGAGGCGGGCGTGGATTGAAACGGCCATGCCGCGAGCCGCACGTCGGCATCGTTGAGTCGCCCGCCTCCTCGGAGGCGGGCGTGGATTGAAACCAGCAGGCTTGACAATCGTCACCGACGCCAGCGTCGCCCGCCTCCTCGGAGGCGGGCGTGGATTGAAACACTGCTCGGCCACTCGCCCGCAGGCGAACATCGGGTCGCCCGCCTCCTCGGAGGCGGGCGTGGATTGAAACGGCTAGCCACGCACGAGCAGCATCGGCCCGCAACTCGGGTCGCCCGCCTCCTCGGAGGCGGGCGTGGATTGAAACGGTGCCGGCGCGCTGACGATCGTGGTCGATTGAGGTCGCCCGCCTCCTCGGAGGCGGGCGTGGATTGAAACCATCGAGGTCCTGCATGATCCCGAACAGCCGTCTGATGTCGCCCGCCTCCTCGGAGGCGGGCGTGGATTGAAACATTGCGGCCTCAGACTACTCGAGCGTGCGCGTCGAGATGTCGCCCGCCTCCTCGGAGGCGGGCGTGGATTGAAACACCGGAAGCCACGTCCGATGCGGACGCCGATTCAGTCGCCCGCCTCCTCGGAGGCGGGCGTGGATTGAAACCAAGGCACTGGTTGGGCGCGCTTTCAAGCGCGACCGTCGCCCGCCTCCTCGGAGGCGGGCGTGGATTGAAACATCGGTCGTGACGGCCGGCTCAGCGCGACATCGCGTGTCGCCCGCCTCCTCGGAGGCGGGCGTGGATTGAAACGCCGCTGGCGGACGTTCCGATCCGTCCGGCGTCGCCCGCCTCCTCGGAGGCGGGCGTGGATTGAAACCACTGGTGCCGCCGGTGCTGGAGAGTGGACATTGTCGCCCGCCTCCTCGGAGGCGGGCGTGGATTGAAACCGTATCAAGACATGGAGCGCATGGCACTGGCCATGTCGCCCGCCTCCTCGGAGGCGGGCGTGGATTGAAACTGCCCGGAAAGAATATCGACGGGCACGCGGTGTGTTCCCCGCACGCGCGGGGATGGACCGACGTGGTTCACGTCGCAGCGCACGGTGTCGTTGTATTCCCCGCACGCGCGGGGACAGATCTGTAGTTTCAATGTCTCGACCATGGCGCTGACCGCGCTTCACGCACAGGCGACTACCTGTCGCCAGCCGATTGCACCCGCCAGGATTCAAATGCGTGTGCGCGACCCTCACGATTCGCGCCCGTACCCCGCCTCGCGCTGGCTGCGCACAGCGAGCAGGAACACCGTGTCCACCTCGGCCATGTACCGATACAGAGCTACGTACCCACGCGACCCACGACCGATCACGAGTTCACGCTTGCCGCCTTTCGCCGACGGTCCTATCAGCGGACTCGTCGCCAGTACGTCGATCGCCTGCACGATCTCCGCGAGGCGGCCAGCTACATCACGAACCTCGAGCCCGGCGAGATGCTCGAAGAATCGCTCGAAGTCGTCGACGACTTCGGGTGCCGTCTCGATGCGAGCCACGATGGACTCTAGCGTGCGAGCTTGCGAGCTCGCGGCCGCCGCAGCGAAGGCCGGCCTGCCGCCCGAGTGGTCAGATAGGTCCGCAACCCGTCCCACGACACCGTCCTGCCAGCTTCGAGGATGCCAGCCCAGCGCTCGTCCGCTTCCCGCTGGAACCGATCCTCGAGTTCCGCCTGCTCGACGGTACGCGCGATGGCGTCGATGATGAACGCATGGGACGACTTGCCCGCGCGCTCAGCCACGGCCGCGATGCGCGACTTCAGGTCATCATCGAGCCGGATGGTCGTCGTGGACATCGCGAGTCTCCCTATGAGTCGCACGCCAACGTCGCGCGAATGTGCTACTCGCGCAAGTGCCGCGCAGTCGCAAGATCCTACTGAGCCTCACGAAGCGTCGAGACCGGCGGCTGCGTGACGACCGACCGCGCCGCGAGCATGCCGGCTACACCGACCAGCAGCGCTCCACCGACGACACCGACGATCCACACCGCGGGGTCGGGCGAATACCTGAGGCTGAAGATCTCGCGGGCCAGGAAATACCCCGCGATGGTCGCACCGGCGGCGGCGAGGATGCCCGACAGCAGGCCGAGCGCGACGAACTCCGCCGCGACGCCCTTGAACACCACGCCGCGACTCGCCCCGAGGGTGCGCAGCATCGCGCTCTCGTAGCGCCGCTCGTCACGCGTCGCCTGCACGGCGGCCAGCAGCACCATCAGGCCCGCTGCAAGCGTGAACAGGAAGACGTACTGCACGGCGAGCGCCGCCTTGTCCATCACCTCGCGCACCTGGCCGAGCAGCGCGTCGATGTCGATGATCGTGACCTCCGGAAAGCGGCGGACGAGGTCGACGAGCGCCGGTCGCTGGTCGGCCTCGACGTGCACGCTGGTGATCAACGTGCCGGTGACGTCCTCGAGCACGCCCGGCGAGAAGACCACGAAGAAATTCGGCTGGAACGAGTCCCAGCGCACCTCGCGCAGGCTCGTCACCTTCGCGCTCACGGTTTCGCCCGCCACGTCGTAGGTGACGGTGTCGCCGAGCCCGAGGCCGAGCAACTCCGCATACTCCAGCTCCACGGACACGCGCGCACCGCCGGCGTCCCCGTCGTTCCACCACGAGCCGGACACCAGCCGGTTGTCGTCGCGCAGCGAGTGCGCCCACGTCAGGTTCGCCTCGCGCTCGACGAAGCCGGTCGCACGCTGCGACTCGAAAGTGATCTGGTCCACCGGGCGGTCGTTGATCGCCGTGAGGCGCGCCCGCACCATCGGCACGAGCTCCGTCGGCGGCAGGCCACGGTCGGCGAAGAACGCGCGCACCTCGTCCCCTTCGTCGGGACGGATGTTGATCATGAAGTAATTCGGAGCGTCGTCCGGCAGGCTGGCCCGCCACTCCTTCAGCAGGTCGTCGCGCACCAGCGCGAGCAGCAGCAGCACCATGAAACCGAGCCCGAAAGCGACGATCTGCACCACGCTCTCGCGCCCGCGCCGGGCGATGTTGGCGAGCCCGTAGCGCCAGGCGACGCCCACGCCGCTGCGCAGCGGCGCGAGCGCCTTGACCAGCAGCCAGCCGGCGAGCGCCAGCGCGACGAACGTCGCGCCGATGCCGACCGCGACGTAGGTCACGAGGCGCGGGTCACGCACCAGCCAGTAGAGCAGCGCGAGCACGGCTCCGATCGCCAGCCCATAGACCAGCGCGAACCTGAGGGGCGGCGGCTCGAGGTCGCGCCTCAGCACTCGCGCAGGCGGCACCCGCTTCAGCTGCAGCAGCGGCGGCAACGCGAAGCCGACCAGGATCACCACCGCCGTGACGATGCCGAGCCAGAAGGCGTCCGGCGCCGGCGCGGGCAGGTCGCCGCGGATCAGGTCGCGCAATACCCAGGCGAGCCCCGCCTGCGCGGCGTAGCCCACCACCGTGCCCAGCAGGCTCACGATCAGCGCGACGGCCACGAGCTGCGCGACGGTCTGGCGCAGCACGAGTCCCTGCGAGGCCCCCATGCACTTCATCAGCGCGACATTGTCGAGGTGGCGCCGTGCAAAGCGCCGCGCGGCCATCGCCACCGCGATCGCCGACAGCAGCACGCTGACGAGGCTCGCGAGCGACAGGAAGCGGCCCGCCCGCTCCGAGGAGGCGCGTATCTGCGGACTCGCATCCGCCACCGCCTGCAGGCGTTCGCCCTTGCGCTTGTTCGCCTCGAGCCACGCCCGGAACTCGCGTACCTCGCCGGCGTCCCCCGCGAACAGCACGGCGCGGCTGACGCGGCTGCCGGGCTGGATGAGTCCGGTCGCTTCGACGTCGGCAAGGTTGATGAGCAGCGTGGCCGAGAGATCGCCGAAGCCGCTGCCCTGGTCCGGGCGATAATCGAGCACGCGCGTCACGAGCACTTCGTGGGCGCCCACCGTCAGTCGCGTGCCGACGGGCGCGCCGAGCCTGGCGAGCAGCCGCGAGTCCGCCCAGGCCTCCCCGGGCGCGGGAATGCCGTCCGTCGCACGCGGGGTACCGAAGGGCTCGTCCGCGATCTTCAGGCGGCCGCGCAGCGGATAGCCGTCGCCCGCCGCACGCAGCGCGACCAGCGTGGACTCCTCGCCGTGGAAGACGACGCTCGGCATGGAGAGCACGCGCGCCACCCGCAGACCCCGCCGCCCGGCTTCGCCGTCATAGGACTCGTCGATGGCACGCGGCGACTCGAGCCGCAGGTCGGCCGCCAGCACCTCGCCCGCCTGCTGCTCCACCGCCCTTCCGATGCGGCTGGTGAAGAATCCGACCGCGGTGAGCGACGCGACCGCCACCAGCAGCGCGAGCAACAGCACGAGGAGTTCGCCCGACTTCAGGTCGCGCAGCAGGTTTCGCCAGGCGAAGCGCAGTGCGGTCATGCTCACTCCGGGACCACGCGTCCCGCGTCCAGGCGGATGACGCGGCCGCAGCGCGAAGCGAGTGCGCGGTCGTGCGTGACGAGCACCAGCGTGGAGCCGACCGCCGCGTTCAGGCCGAACAGCAGGTCCATGATCCGCTCGCCGGTGGCGGCATCGAGGTTGCCGGTGGGCTCGTCGGCGAACAGCACGGCGGGCTGCGTCACGAACGCGCGCGCGATCGCGACGCGTTGCTGCTCGCCGCCGGAGAGTTGGCGCGGATAGTGACCGACGCGTTCGGCGAGTCCGACGCGGTCCAGCACCTCGCGTGCCGCCTGCCGCGCATCGCGTCGGCCTGCGAGCTCGAGCGGCAGCATGACGTTCTCGAGCGCGGTCAGCGACGGCAACAGGTGGAAGGACTGGAAGACGAACCCGACGTGGCGTGCGCGGACGGCGGCGCGTCCGTCCTCGTCGAGGGCCGTCAGCTCGCTGCCGGCCAGCCGCACCGTGCCTGAGGTCGCCTCGTCGAGCCCGGCCAGCAGCGCTAGCAAAGTCGATTTCCCGGCGCCCGAGGCGCCCATGATGGCGACCGTCTCGCCGCGGCCGATCTCGAGCGAGACCTCGGAGAGAATGGCGAGCGTTCCCTCCGGGCTGCTAACCTGCTTGCCCACCCGCTGCGCCTCGAGCACCGTGTCCATACGCTCCGTCTGCATCTTCCTCGCCTGCCTGTGTTGGTCCGTCGCCGCCAACGCGGGGCCCGCCGCGCCGGCACCGGTCATCCTGGTGCTGGGCGACAGCCTGAGCGCGGCCTACGGATTCCGTCTCGAGCAGGGCTGGGTGGCCCTGCTGCAGAAACGCCTGGAGTCCAAAGGGTACGGGCACCGCGTCGTCAATGCCAGCTCGAGCGGCGAGACCACGGGCGGCGCGCTGGCGCGGCTGCCACGGGCGCTGGCGACCCATCGCCCGGCCGTCGTCGTCATCGAGCTCGGCGGCAACGACGGCCTGCGCGGGCTGCCCGTCGCCGAAGTGCGCACCAACTTCGAGGGCCTGATCCGCCTGTCCCGCGAGGCGGGTGCGAAGGTGCTGCTGATCGGCATGCGCGTCCCACCCAACTACGGGCCCGCCTACACGAGGGCGTTCCACGACCTGTACGGCGAGCTCGCCAGGCGGCACGGCCTGCCGCTGGTGCCGTTCTTCCTCGACGGCATCGCCCTCGACGATTCGCTGATGCAGGACGACGGGATTCACCCGAACGCGGCCGCCCAGCCGAAGCTGCTCGACCTCGCCTGGCCGCGCCTCAAGCCGCTGCTCACGCGCTGAAAGCCGGGTTTCGCGCTGGGTTATAGTGAGCGAAATGGACAAGATCTGGCTGAAGAACTATCCGCCCGGCGTGCCCGCCGAGATCAACCCGGACGAATACCGCTCGCTGCAGGACATCATCGAGCGGAGCATCGCCCTGCATCGCGACGCTCCCGCATGCACGTGCATGGACCGCACGCTCACCTACGGCGACCTCGACGTGCTGAGCCGCCGGTTCGCGGCCTACCTGCAGCAGGTCGCCGGCCTGCGCAAGGGCGACCGCATCGCGCTCATGCTGCCGAACATCCTGCAGTACCCGGTGGCGCTGGTGGGTGCCTTCCGCGCCGGGCTGGTGGTCGTCAACACCAACCCGCTGTACACGCCGCGCGAGCTGCAACACCAGCTGCACGACTCGGGCGCCCGCGCCATCGTGATCCTCGAGAATTTCGCGCACACGCTCGCCGAGGTGCGCGCCGCGACCGGGCTCGAGACCGTGATCGTCACCGGCGCCGGCGACCTGCTCCCCTTCCCGAAATCGCTGCTCGTGAACTTCGTGGTCCGCCACGTGCGCAGGCAGGTGCCCGAGTACTCGCTGCCGGGCGCGGTGCGCTTCGCCGAGGCGATGAGCCACGGCCGTTACCAGAACCTCGAGATGCCCGCGCTCGACCACGAGGACATCGCGTTCCTGCAGTACACGGGCGGGACGACCGGCGTGTCGAAGGGCGCGATGCTGACGCATCGCAACCTGGTCTCGAACGTGCGCCAGCTCGAGTCGTGGGTGGCGCCCGTGCTCGCCGAGATGCCCGGCAACACGATCGTCGGCGCGCTGCCGCTCTACCACATCTTCGCGCTCACCCAGGCGCTGGTGTTCATCAAGCTCGGCGGCCACAACCTGCTGGTCGCCAACCCACGCGACTTCGCGGGCTTCGTGGCGGACCTCGCGAAGCACCGCTTCACCTTCTTCAGCGGCGTGAACACGCTCTTCAACGCCCTGCTGCACACGCCGGGCTTCGACCGGCTGGATTTCAGCAGCCTGCGCGTGAGCCTGGGCGGCGGCATGGCCGTGCAGCAGGCGGTGGCCGAGCGCTGGAAGGAGGTCACGGGCAACACGCTCACGCAGGCCTGGGGCCTCACGGAGACCTCGCCGGGCGCGACGGTCAATCGCCTCGATGCGGAGCAGTTCACGGGCTCGATCGGACTGCCGCTGCCGTCCACGGTGATCACGATCCGCGATGATGACGGCAAGGAGCTGCCGTTGCGCTCGTCGGGCGAGATCTGCGTCGAGGGACCGCAGGTGATGCGCGGCTACTGGAACCGCCAGGACGAGACCGACAAGGTGATGATCGACGGCCGCGTGCTGCGCACGGGCGACATCGGCTACATGGACGAGGGCGGCTACGTCTACATCGAGGACCGCAAGAAGGACATGATCCTGGTCTCGGGTTTCAACGTGTACCCGAACGAGGTGGAGAGCGTCGCGGTCACGCACCCCGGGGTGCTGGAGGCGGCGGCCGTCGCGCAGGCCGACGAACGCGCGGGCGAGGTCGTGGTGCTGTTCGTCACCAGGAAGGACCCGGCGCTCACCGAAGAGGCCCTGATCGAGCACTGCCGCAAGTCGCTCACCGGCTACAAGGTGCCGAAGCGGGTCTATTTCCGCGACGAGCTGCCGAAGTCGAACGTCGGCAAGATCCTGCGCCGCGAACTGCGAAAATAGGGGCCTATTTCCGGCCTTTGAGCGCGCCGCCCGCGACGTGGTGCGCGGCGACGTCGTCGCCGGCGCGTGCCGCGCGGCGGATGCCCTCGACGATCATCTTCTCGGCACGGTCGGTCCCGACCCAGCTCACGATCGTGACCCACTTGCCCTTCTCCAGGTCCTTGTAGTGCCGGAAGAAGTGCGCGATCTGGTCGGTCAGCGTCGCGGGCAGGTCCTTGTAGGAGCGCACCCCCTCGTAGAACGGGTGCAGCTCGTCGACCGGCACGGCGATCACCTTCTCGTCGTCGCCCGCCTCGTCCTTCATCAGCAACGCGCCCACCGGCCGCACGCGCACGATGGCGCCCGCGACGACCGGGCTCGGCACCACGACGATCACGTCCACCGGGTCGCCGTCGCCCGACAGCGTATGCGGGATGAAGCCGTAGTTCCCCGGGTAGAACATCGCGGTGTTCAGGAACCGGTCCACGCGCAGCGCGCCCGACTCCTTGTCGAGCTCGTACTTCACGGGCACCCCGCCCTGCGGGATCTCGATCAACACGTTGACGTCGCGGGGCGGGGCTTCGCCGATGCTGATCTTGCTGATGTCCATGGTGGCCTCCGGTGTGGAGCAGCGGGCAGGGAAGAGCGGATAGTGAACAGCGGATAGCGGATAGTGCGGATCCAAGCCGGCGGCGCGCCGGCCTCTTGCCACTATCCGCTATCCGCTATCCGCTATTCACTATTCACTATCCGGCGTGAAACGCCGGCGAAAGCTCGTGCACCGCATCGACCATCGCAGCCGCATGCTCCGGCGGCACGTCGGGGTGGATGCCGTGACCGAGGTTGAAGACGTGGCCGTGGCCGTGGCCGAAGCTCTCGAGCACGCGCGCGACCTGGGCGCGGATCTCGGCCGGCGGGGCGTAGAGCACGCTCGGGTCGAGGTTGCCCTGCAGCGCCACGCGGTCCTGCACGGCCGGCGGGCGTCGCCGAGATCGGTCGTCCAGTCCACGCCGAGCGCGTCGCAGCCAGTCGCCGCCATGTCGGCGAGCCACTGTCCGCCGCCCTTGGTGAACAGGATGACCGGCACGCGGCGGCCTTCGCTCTCCCGCGTCAGCCCGCCGACGATCTGCTGCATGTAGCGCAGCGAGAACTCGCGGTAATCGGCCGGAGTCAGCGCGCCGCCCCAGGTATCGAACACCATCACGGCCTGCGCTCCGGCGGCCACCTGCGCATTGAGGTAGGCGAGCGTCGCACGCGTGATCACGTCGAGCAGCCGGTGCAGCTCGCCCGGCGCGCCGTACAGCATGCCCTTGATGTGCTGGAAGTTCTTGCTGCTTCCGCCCTCGACCATGTAGGTGCCGACGGTCCACGGGCTGCCCGCGAAGCCGATCAGCGGCACGCGTCCGCCCAGCTCGCGACGGATCAGTCGCACCGCATCCATCACGTAGCGAAGCTCGCCCTCGGGATCCGGGACCGGCAGGCCGTCGATGTCGGCGCGGGTGCGCACCGGACGCGCGATCTTCGGCCCTTCCCCGGCCTCGAACTCGAGCCCGACGTTCATCGCGTGCGGGATGGTCAGGATGTCGGAGAACAGGATGGCCGCATCGAGCCGGTAACGGGCCAGCGGCTGCAGCGTGACCTCGCAGGCGAGCTCGGGGTTCATGCACAGGGCGAGGAAACTGCCGGCCTTGGCGCGCGTCGCGCGGTATTCGGGCAGGTAGCGGCCGGCCTGCCGCATCATCCACAGCGGCGTGCGTGGCGTCGGCTGGCGCAACAGGGCGCGCAGGAACAGGTCGTTCTGCAGGTGTGCGGTCACGATGCGGACTCCTGCGGGAAGATGCCTTCGATCGTCCTCTGCATCGCCAATGCCGCGGCACGCGGGTCGGCCGCGTCGCGGATCGGCCGGCCGACCACGATGTAGTCGGCGCCGTTGGCGAAGGCCTGTGCGACGTCGACCGTGCGCTTCTGGTCGTCCACGGGCCTGTTGTCGACGGGGCGGATGCCCGGCGTCACCACCAGCAGCCGCTGGTCGATGAATTCGCGCAGCTTCGGCGCCTCGAGCCCCGACGACACGACGCCGTCGCAGCCGGCCTCGAGCGCGCGCCGCGCCCGGGACAGCACGAGCTTCTCGACGTCGCAGGCAAAGCCGAGGTCGTCGAGGTCGCCGCGATCGAGGCTCGTGAGCACCGTCACCGCGAGCACCTTCACGTCGCCCTTGGCGGCGGCCGCAGCTTCCATGATCGCCTGGTTGCCATGCACGGTCGTGAGCGTGACGCCGCGGTTGCGCAGCTGCTTCACGGCCGCGGCCACCGTCGCCGGTACGTCGAAGAACTTGAGATCGACGAACACCTTCTTGCCCCGGGCCACCATCCAGTCGAGCAGCTCGAAGTAGCCGCCCGCCATGAAGAGTTCGAGCCCCAGCTTGTAGAAATGGACCGAGTCGCCGAGCGTGTCCGCGAGGCGGCGTGCCTCGGCGGGGTCGGCCACGTCCATGGCGAAGATCAGGCGCTCGCGCGCGGGGATGGCTTTGGGGGTAAACGGCATCGGGAGCGCTCGAGGAGGGCCAGCGGGCAATGATACCCGACGGAGGAAAGGGGATAGACCAGAGCGGATAGTGAACAGCGGATAGCGGATAGTGCGGACTTGACCCGGCCGGCGCGCCGGCCTCCGACCACTATCCCCTATCCCCTATCCCCTATCCCCTATCCCCTTTCCTCAGGTTCTCTCGGACGGATCGAACAGCCGCTGGTGCTCCAGGATCGCGAACCGGTCGGTCATCCCGGCGATGTAGTCGGCCACGGCGCGGGCGCGCCCTGCAGGGCCGGACTCGGATTCCATGCGACGGGCGGCCTCCTGGTGTTCCGCTGGCATCAACTCGACGTCCTCGAGCATCGCCTCGAACAGGCTGCGCACCACGCGACGCGCCTTGGTGGTCATGCGCAGCACGCGGTAGTGGCGATAGAGGTGCTGGCGCAGGTAGCGCTTCAGCTCGAGGTGCTCGGCGCGCACCTGTTCGCTGAAAGTGAGGAGCGGCTCCGGTCGCGCGCGCACCGCCTCGGCATCCTGCGGAGCGGCGGCGGCCAGCGAGGCGCGCGAGGCGTCCACGAGGTCATTGACCACGTAGTCGATCATGCGGCGGACGACCTCGTGCACCAGCCGCCGCCCGGAGAGCCCGGGGTAGCGCGCGGTGACGAGCTCGTACTGGCGGCGGAAGATCTCGACCTCGCGCAGCTCCTCGATGGTGATCAGGCCTGCACGGATGCCGTCGTCGACGTCGTGGTTGTTGTAGGCGACTTCGTCGGCGAGGTTCGCGAGCTGCGCCTCGAGGCTCGGCTGCCGGCGCGCGAGGAAACGCTCGCCCAGCTCGCCGAGGCGGCGGGCATTGGCCGCCGAACAGTGCTTCAGGATGCCCTCGCGGGTCTCGAACGTGAGGTTGAGCCCGGCGAACTCGGCGTAGCGCTCCTCGATCTCGTCCACCACCCTGAGCGACTGCAGGTTGTGCTCGAAGCCGCCGAACTCGCGCATGCAGTCGTTCAGCGCGTCCTGGCCGGCGTGGCCGAAGGGCGTGTGCCCGAGGTCGTGCGCGAGGCAGATGGCCTCGGCCAGCGGCTCGTTCAGGTCGAGCGCGCGCGCCACGCTGCGGGCAATCTGCGCGACCTCGAGCGAATGCGTGAGCCGGGTGCGATAGAGGTCGCCCTCGTGGTTCACGAACACCTGGGTCTTGTAGACCAGGCGCCGGAACGCCGTCGAGTGGACGATCCGGTCGCGGTCCCGCTGGTACTCGGTGCGATGCCGCGGTGGGGGTTCCGCGAAGCGCCGGCCGCGCGAGGACGACTCGTGCTGGGCGTAAGGCGCGAGCGGCGTGCCGAGGCCGCTCACGCCGCGGCCTCGAAATGCTCGCGCAGCACCGCGTGCAGCGCATCCGAGGGATAGTCGCCGCTCACGACGCCCACGCCCGTCCGGCGCAGCAGCACCAGCCGGATGCGGCCCTCGAGCACCTTCTTGTCCATGCCCATGAGTTCGAGCGCGCGCCTGGCGCCGATCCTGGGCGCGCGATCGGGCAACCCCGCGCGGCGCAGCAGGCCGCGCAGCCGCTCGACCTCGACCGCCTCGAGCCAGCCGAGGCGACAGGACAGGTCGGCCGCGAGCAGCATGCCGACCGCGACTGCCTCGCCGTGCAGCCACTGGCCGTAGCCGGTGGCCGCCTCGATCGCGTGCCCGAAGGTGTGCCCGAAGTTGAGCAGCGCGCGCCGTCCGTACTCGAGCTCGTCCTCGGCGACGATCGCCGCCTTGATTTCGCACGAGCGCCGGATGGCCCGTGCCACGGCCGCGGCATCGAGCGCCAGCAGTGCCTCGAGTTCGGCGTCGATCCAGTCGAAGAACGCCGAGTCCGCGATGAGGCCGTACTTCAGCACCTCCGCGAGGCCCGCGCGCAGCTCGCGACCCGGCAGCGTCGCGAGCGTGCTCGTGTCGGAGATCACCGCACGCGGCTGGTGGAAGGCCCCGATCAGGTTCTTGCCACCGGGGTGGTTGACGCCGGTCTTGCCGCCCACCGAGGAATCCACCTGTGCGAGCAGCGTGGTCGGCACCTGCACGTAGTCGACTCCGCGCTGGTAACAGGCAGCCGCGAAGCCCGCCATGTCGCCCACCACGCCGCCGCCGAGCGCGACCACGCAGGCATCGCGGTTCAGGCGGGCCTCGACGAGGGCATCGAAGATCCGGCCTACGACCCCGATCGTCTTGTGGGCCTCACCGTCGGGCAGCACCACCGAGCGCACGCGCTTGCCCTCGAGCGCGTGCTCGAGGGCATCCAGGTACAGGGGGGCCACGACGTTGTTGGTCACGACCAGGACGTCACGCGCCGTCACCGCCGCGCCGAGCACGGCTGCGTCCCGCAGCAGCCCGGCCCCGATCAGGATCGGATAGCTGCGTGCGCCGAGGTCGATGTCCACCCGCTGCATCATGCGTCCTGCGCGGGTTCGAGGTGCTGCAGGATCTCCGCGACCACCGAGGCGACCTTGCGCCCGTCGGTGTCCACGGCAATATCCGCCACCTCCTCGTAGAGCGGCGAGCGCTGCTGCATCAGGCGCTCGAGCGTGCCGCGCGGATCCTCGTTGTCGAGGAGCGGCCGGTGGTTGCTGCGACGGGTCCTGGCGAGTTGCTGGTTCACGGACGTCCGAAGATACACGACGCAGCCGCGGCTGCGCAGGCGCTCGCGGGTGCGCGCGTCGAGCACGGCGCCGCCGCCGGTGGCCAGCAGCATGCGCGGACGCAGGGTCAGCGCGTCGATGACCTCGGCCTCGCGCGCGCGGAAGCCCGCCTCGCCCTCGCGCTCGAAGATGTAGCGGATGTCGACCCCGGTCTGGTGCTCGATCTCCGCGTCGCTGTCCACGAACTCGAGCCCGAGGCGGACGGCGAGTTGCCGTCCCACGGCGGTCTTGCCGGAACCCATGGGGCCGACGAGGAAGATGTTCGGTGCGTTCAGCATGGCTAAAAAAAAAACGCGGCCGCAGGATGCCTGCGGCCGCGCATTGTCCCACCGGAGCGGGCGGGGCGTCAGTAGATGTCGGCGCCCTCGCGCAGGATCTTCGGCGTCACGAAGATCAGCAGCTCGCCCTTGTTCTCGGTGCGCGACTTGCTGCGGAACAGGACGCCGAGACCCGGGATGTCGCCCAGGTAGGGCACCTTGTTCACCGTGTCGCGGCTCTCGGTCTCGAGGATGCCGCCGAGCACCACGGTCTGCCCGTCGTTGACCAGCACCTGGGTGGTGATCTCGCGGGTGTCGATGCTCGGCACGAAGCCGCCGGTGGCGCTCGCCACCACCTGGCCGACGCTGTCCTTGCTGACCGTGAGGTCGAGGATGATGCGGTCGTCGGGCGTGATCTGAGGCGTCACCTTGAGCGACAGCACCGCCTTCTTGAACTGCGTGGTGGTCGCGCCGCTCGACGCCGACTCCTGGTACGGGATCTCGGTGCCCTGCTCGATCACGGCCTCCTTGCCGTTCGCCGTGATCACGCGCGGCGCCGAGACGACCTCGCCGCGACCTTCGGACTGGGCAGCGGTGATCTCGAGGTCGACGACGTAGTCGGTGTCGAGCAACGTGAGGGCGAGCCGGCCGGCCGGGTTGGCGATCGGCAGGTTGACGAGGTAGCGGTCGTCCACCGGCGGCGTGGCGACGTCGTCGCCGTCGAGGCCGGCGCCGGCCGGCCCGGTCGGGGAGATGATCGGGCCGCGGTCGCCGTCGGCCGCGTCGAGGCCCCTCGAGCCGACATAGGCGAGCCCGTCGCTGCTGCCGTAGTCGCCGACGAAGGCGCCGCCGAAGCGCACGCCGAGCTCGCGGCTGAAGTCGTCGTTGACGATGACGATGCGTGCCTCGATCAGCACCTGCTTGACCGGGATGTCGAGCGTCGAGATCAGGCGGCGGATGTCGCCGAGCCGGTCGGCGGTGTCCTGCAGCAGCAGGGTGTTGGTGCGCTCGTCGATCGCGACGCTGCCGCGCTCGGACAGCAGCGAGCCCTTGCCCTGCGACTTGATCAGAGTGGCGAGGTCGGAGGCCTTGGCGTAGTTGACCTGCACGTACTCCGTGCGGACCGGGGCCAGCTCGACCAGCGCCTTCTGCGACTCGAGCAACTGCTTCTCGCGGGCGGCCAGCTCCTCGGCCGGGGCGACGTAGATGACGTTGCCTTCCTGCCGCTTGTCGAGGCCCTTGGTGCGCAGCACGATGTCGAGGGCCTGGTCCCAGGGCACGTTCTGCAGGCGCAACGTCACGTTGCCCTGCACGGTGTCGCTCACCACGATGTTCTGGCCGCTGGTCTCGGCGAGCAGCTGCAGCACGGCGCGGGTCTCGATGTCCTGGAAGTTGAGCGTGAGGCGCTCGCCCTTGTATTCCTTCTTGGTCGGGTCGACCACGGCCGCCTTCGGCCGCGGGCGCAGCTCGAGGACGTAGTCGCGATCGGTCTGGTAGGCCATCTGCTCGTAGTCGCCGGCGGCGGCGACCACGATGCGCGAGCCGGTCGCGCCGCGCGTCACGTCGAAGGAACTCACCGGCGTGGCGAAATCGACCACGTCGTAGCGGCGGGCGAGGTCCTGGGGCAGCGAGGTGCGAGGGAAGTCGACGACCACGCGGCCGCCCTCCTGCTTCAGGCTCGCCTGCACCCCGGCGTTGCTGGTGCGCACGAGGATGCGGCCGGCGCCGTCCGCGCCGCGGCGGAAGTCGATCTTCTCGATGGATGCAGCCGTCGGCGCGCCCGTCGCGCCGGCAGAGGACGCGGCAGAGGCCGTGGCCGCCTGGGCGGTCGCGCCGCCGCCGAGCGTCACGTAGACGACGTTGTCGGCGACCCGCGTCTGGTACGGCATCATCCGGTCGAGGTTGAACACCAGTCGCGTGCGGCCCGAAGCCTCCGCGGCGACGATGGTGTCGACCCCCCCGGCCTTGACGTTGATGCGGCGCGACTCGAGCGCGAGCAGGGCGCCCGGCAGGTCGACGGCGAGACGCGCGGGATTGTCGATGGTGAAGCTGACGGGCTGCGGCGCCGGGCCGTCCAGCACGAGGCGCACCTCGAGTTGCTCGCCGGGTTGCGGCTGCACCTCCACTTTCTCGAGGCGGGTGCCGACCTGCGCCAGCGCAACCTGCGCGACGAACGCGGCGACGCCGGCCAGCGCGACCAGCGCTGCAGGCCTGCGCCGACGTTGCGCCCCCGGGGCGCCTGCGCGGCGGTTGATCGTGTGCAACGATGCAGCGGTCATGCTCGGGTCTCCTTGGAAATCAGTCGCTCAGCGCCAGCGCCGCGGGCCGCTCGATGAAGCCGCCCATGCCGTCCGGGACGATCTCGATGAGCGAGATCTTGCCTTCCTCGATGTTCGTTATCCGCCCGTCCGACTGGCCGACGTGGTTGCCGGGCAGCACCCGGTGCACCAGCCCGTCGCGGGTCTGGACCAGTCCGTAAGTGCGCCCGTGCAGCCGCAGCGTGCCGACCATGCGCAGCGTGTCGAGCGAAAACTGCTCGAGAAACTCGCGCGGGCGGCTCACGTCGGGACGGATCGAGTTCGGGCCGCTCGCCGACGACGGCACGCCCGGCTCGAACGGCGAGCGCTGGTCGGCCGCGGGGTAAGCGAACGTCTCGTAGGGCTTCACTTCCGGCAGCGGCTCGATGCGGCCACCCGGCCGGCTCTTGATCTCGGCGACCTTGGCGCGCAGCTCGTCCGCGTCGTCGGAGCAGCCGGCGGCGGTCGCGAGGACCGCGGCGGCGAGGGCGATGCGCTTTGCTGTATTCATGGTGAACGTGGCCTCTGCCATTGCCCGCATCAGCCGCCGGCCGCGGGCGCATTGCCGGCGGCGGGGGCCTGCTCCTCTTCGTCGAGGTAGCGGTAGGTCTTTGCGGTCACGTTGAGCACGAGGTCCCCGGCCATGCCGATCTCGCGGCTGGCCGGCGTGATCTCGATGTCGTGCAGCGTGACGATGCGCGGCAGCGCGGCGATACCGGCGGCGAAGTTGCCCATTTCGTGGTAGCCGCCGGTGAGCCGGATGCTGATCGGCAGCTCCGCGTAGAAGTCCTTGCGGTTCTCGCCCTGCGGCTGGAAGAGCTTTTCCTCGAGGCCGGCCGCGAGGCCGGTCTGCGAGATGTCGACCAGCAGGTTCGGCACCTCGGTCTTGTTCGGCAGCTGCCGGAGCATCGCGCCGAAGGACTTCTCCATCTCCGCGAGCTGGTCCTTGTACGCCTGCAGGTTGGCGGCCTTGCGCGCCTTGGCCTCGAGCGTGTTCCACAGCTCGGTTTCCTTGCCGCGCTCCTCGAGCAGCAGCGGTCGCTGCGACTTCCACACGAAGAAGTAGTAGCCGGCGGAGGCGGCGATGACGAACAGCAGCACGACGGTGCCGATGCGCACGGCGAAAGGCCAGCGCCCCGGGTCGTTCGGGTCGAGGTTGCGCAGCTGGTCGAGCAGTTCCTTCAGCTTCTTCATTTGGCGGCCACCTGCTCGCCGGCCGCCTGTTCCTCGGGCGGGACCTGGCTACGCTGGTTCGCGAACAAGGTGAATTCGGCGCCGCGCCCCGCGTCGCGACCCTTGGTCTCGACGATCCGCAGCGCCGGGTCGGCGAGCCACTCGGAGGCGTCGATGTTGCGCATGAAGGCCGACACCCGCGTGCTCGACTGGGCGACGCCGCGCATCTCGATGCGCGTGCCGGACTGCTTGAGGTAAGTCAGGTACACGCCCTCGGGCAGGGTGCGCACCACCTCGTCGAAGATGTGCACGATCACGGGGCGGCTGCGCTGCAGCGTCTCGATGATCTCCATGCGCGCCAGCAGCTTCCTCTTCTGGTTCTCGAGCCCGAGGATCTCCTGGATCTGCTTGTCGAGCTGGGCGATCTCCTCGCCGAGGATCCGGTTGCGCTCCTGCTGGTGCGCGATCGCAGAGTTCATCTGCCAGCGACCGAGCAGCGTCACGAGCGCGGCGGTGGCGAGCGCGGCGCCCATCGACAGGATGAACTCCTGGCGCTTGCGCTTGCGCTCTGCGTCACGCCACGGGAGCAGGTTGATTCTGGGCATGTCAGTCGAAGCTCCTCAGCGCCAGACCGCAGGCCGTGAGCAGTGCGGTCGCATCCTTCTTCACGCCCTGCGCGAGCGCGCGGGTCGAGATCTTCATCTGGCCGAGCGGGTCGCCGCGTTCCGCCGGGATGCCGACCCGGCTCGCGATCACGTCGGCGACGCCCGGGATGTTGGCGCAGCCGCCGCAGATCAGGATCATCTCCGGCTGCTCGCGACCGCCGCCCGAGGCGAGGTAGAACTGCAGCGAGCGGCTCACCTGCTGGCACATGTCGTCGATGAAGGGGTCGAGCACCTCGGCCTGGTAGTTGGCCGGCAGCCCGCCTTCCTTCTTGGCGCGCCCCGCCTCCTCCATGCTCAGCCCGTAGGTGCGCATGATCTCCTCGGTGAGCTGCTGCCCGCCGAAGGCGAAGTCGCGGGTGTAGGTGACCTTGAGGTCGCGCAGCACCGAGAACGTGGTGCTGCTCGCGCCGAAGTCGATCACGGCGATGTTGCGGTCCATGCCGCCGTCCGGCATCTGGTGCGTGAGCAGGCGGCAGGCGTTCTCGAGCGCGAAGGCCTCGACGTCGACGATGCGCGCGGCGAGGCCCGCGGCCTGCACCGACGCCTGGCGCTGCTCGACGTTCTCGGAACGCGTCGCGACCAGCAGCACGTCGAGCATCTCGGGGTCCTTCTCCGACGGGCCGATCACCTCGAAGTCGAAGCTGACTTCCTCCATCGGGAAGGGGATGTACTGGTCGGCCTGCATCTCGACCTGCGACTCGAGCTCGCTCTCGCGCAGGTTGCGCGGCATCTGGATGATCTTGGTGATCGCGGCGTCGCCGCTGATGGCGACCGCGACTTCCTTGGCGCGCGCGCCGGCGCGCTTGACGGCGCGGCGCACTGCCTCGCCCACGGCCTGCGCATCGACGATGGCTTTCTCGTTGATCGCGTTCGGCGGCGAGGGCTCTGCGGCGTACGATTCGACGCGATACCCGTCACCGCTCCTCGACAGCTCGATGAGCTTGATGGACGACGTCGTGATGTCGAGTCCGATGACCGGTCGTGACCTGCGCTGAAACAACACGAGTGAGTCCTTCTAGTTCAAGAGGTTGCGCAGCGATCGTGGAGTGGTTTCCATGCCCCCGGCGCACTATATATCAGGGTTTGGCCAAATAGAATTGTGAGTGGCCTAGCAGAATGGAGCATTGGCGGCGCACGCCCCCCGGCTGTGCATGGGTTTCAGGAGCCTTCGCACGCAGGACGACGGTGGCCGTAGCCGGGAAGCGGACCCTGGGAGCTTCGAGTGGACTGACGATCCCATGCGTTGCAGCGTCATGTGCCCTGCGCGGCGATTCAGTTCGGACCGGCAGCCCCGCTGTCCTAGGCCGTGCCCTTAGACCGGTGGCTTTGCGTCCTCACCTTTCGATGAGTTTGCCCTTGCGTCGCGAGCTACTATGCACAAGCCCCGCGCGAGCGGCAAGGACTGGGTCTCGGATTTGACGAAGCGACGATACGCAGCGAATGCGCTCGTGATCCTCCTCACGGCTGCTCTCGCCACCACGGCCGGCGTGGCGCTCGGCTTCGCCGGCGCCTTCCAGTACCTCGCACCCGACCTGCCGGACGCCAGCGAGCTGCGCAAGGTGCGCGTGCAGCTGCCGCTGCAGGTGCTTGCGCGCGACGGCAAGCTCATCGCGCAGATCGGCGAGCAGCGCCGCATCCCGGTCGCGTGGGAGGAGATCCCGCAGGTCGTCGTCGATGCCTTCCTCGCCGCCGAAGACGACCGTTTCTTCGAGCATCCCGGCGTCGACTGGCAGGGACTCGTGCGTGCGCTCGTGAGCAACGTCTCCGCGGGCGGCGTGCGCGAGGGCGGCGGCACCATCACGATGCAGCTCGCCCGCAACACCATCCTCACCTCGGAGCGCACGCTGCGCCGCAAGCTGAAGGAGGTATTTCTCGCGCTCCGGCTCGACCGCGAGTTCAGCAAGCAGGAGGTGCTGACTCTCTACCTGAACCGGATCTTCCTCGGCCAGCGCGCGTATGGCGTGGGCGCCGCGGCCGAGGTCTACTTCGACAAGCGCGTCGCGGACCTCACGCTGCCCGAGGCCGCGCTGCTGGCGGGACTGCCGCGCGCCCCCTCGCGCGACAACCCGGTGGCGAGCGTGGACCGGGCGCACGAGCGGCGCGCCTACGTGCTGCGGCGCATGGTGGAGACCGGCAAGATCGACGCGGCGGCGCGCGACACGGCCGCGGCCTTCCCGATCGAGAGTCAAATCCACGCGCCGACGATCGAGGTGCACGCACCCTTCGTCGCCGAGATGGTGCGCCTCGAGATGGTGCGCGACCACGGAGACGAGGCGCTGACTGGCGGCTTCCGGGTCACGACCACGATCGACAGCCGCCTGCAGGGCGCCGCCAACGACGCCGCCTGGCGCACGATCCTCGAGTACGACCGCAGGCACGGTTATCGCGGCCCGCTCGAGCAGCTCGATGCCGCGCAGCTCGCCGACGCGGTGGCCGTGGCGGATGCGTTCGCCCGCCGCCCCGACCGCGGCAGCCTGCGGGTCGCGGTCGTCCGCTCCGTCGGGGAGCGCAGCGCACTGCTGTCGGGTCGCGACGGCGTCGCTTTCGAACTCGACTGGGAGCAGATGTCCTGGGCCCGCCCGGCGCTGCCGGACGACGTGCTCGGGCCCGCGCCGAAGCTGGCGACCGACATCCTCGCCGCGGGCCAGGTCGTCTTCGTCGAGCCGGTCGCGGACGGCGGATGGCGCCTCGCACAGCTGCCGGCCGTAGCGGGTGCGCTCGTGGCGCTCGATCCGCGCGACGGCGGCATCGTCGCACTGGTCGGCGGCTTCGACTTCGGCGCGAGCAAGTACAACCGCGCAGTGCAGGCGAAGCGCCAGCCAGGCTCGTCGTTCAAGCCGTTCCTGTATTCCGCGGCGCTCGAGCGCGGCTTCACTCCCGCGACGCTGGTGAATGACGCGCCGATCGTGATGCAGGGTGGCGGCAGCGACGGCACCGAGGAGTGGCGGCCACAGAACATCACGAAGCGCTTCTATGGCCCGACCCCGATGCGGGAGGGCCTGGTCCGTTCGCGCAACCTGGTCTCGATCCGCCTGCTGCGGGGCGTGGGCATCGGCCCGGCGCTCAAGCACATCGCCGCGTTCGGGTTCGGGCCCGAGGCGTTGCCTCCCAACCTGACGCTCGCCCTCGGCACCGGGCAGGTGACCCCGATCGACATGGCGCGGGGCTTCGCGGTCTTCGCGAACGGCGGCTTCCGCGTGACGCCCCACGTGATTGCCTCCGTGACCGACTGGGAGGGTCGCGTGGTGCACGCGGCCGAGCCGCCACTCGCCTGTCCGGAGTGCGTCGAAGCCGAAGGACCGGTGCCCATGGAGCGGCGCGCGCCGCAGGCCATCTCGCCCGCCAATGCGTTCGTGATGACCGACATGATGACCGACGTCATCCAGCGCGGCACGGCGCAACGCGCGAAGGCACTCGGCCGCCGCGACCTCGCGGGCAAGACCGGCACCACCAATGACCGTCGCGACGCCTGGTTCGTCGGTTACAACGCCGACCTCGTGGCGGCCTCGTGGATCGGCTTCGACCAGGAACGCTCGCTCGGCGACAACGAGGAAGGCGGGCGGACCGCCCTGCCCATGTGGGTATATTTCATGACCGAGGCGCTGCGGGACCGGCCCGAGCATCGCCTGCCCGAGCCGCCCGGCGTCGTGCGCATGTGGGTGTCGCGCGAAAGCGGCCGACCGTCCCGGGCGGGCGGCGGCGCGGTGTTCGAGGCGTTCCTCGAGCGTTACGCGCCACAGCCGGGCGCGCTCGAATCCGCGGACGCTGCGGACGACGACAGCGTGGCCCCGGAGCCGACCGGCGACTCGCTCTTCTGAAGGTGGCGACCATGAGCCGACGACCCAATCCCAGGGCCGAGCTGATGAGACATGCGGTGGCGGAGGAAGCTGCGCGCATCATGCGCGAGCAGGGCGTGGACGACTTCCTGCTCGCCAAGCGCAAGGCGGCGGACCGGCTGGGCGTGACGGACGCGTCGATCCTGCCGCGCAACACCGAGATCGAGGCGGCACGCGCCGCACACCAGCGCCTGTTCGCCGCCGACCGCCACGAGGCCGACCTCGCCTCGCTGCGTCGCTCGGCACTCGAGGCGATGCGGCTGATGGCCGACTTCCAGCCGCGGCTGGTCGGTCCGGTGCTCGCCGGCACGGCCTCCGCGCATTCGGAGATCAACCTGCACCTGTTCTCGGAGTCGCCCGAGGCGGTGTCGCTGCGGCTCGAGGAGCGCGGCGTGCCGCACGAGGTGCTCGAGCGCAGGCTCCGCTACGAGCGCGACCGGGTGGTGAGTTACCCGGCGCTGCGGTTCGTCGCGGGGAAGCAGACCGTCGACGCGGTCGTCTTCCCGCTCGACGGCATCCGGCAGTCGCCGGCGAGTCCGGTGGATGGCAAGCCCATGCGGCGAGCCGGTTTCGCCGAGGTCGAGGCGCTGCTTTGATTCGGTGCGCTGCGCTTTTCGCTGCGCCTGTCGCTGCGCGCTCGTTCCGCGCCTCGCGCAACGACGCAGCCTCGGCGTCGATTCACGCAAACGTTGGTGGGCGTCGGGCGTCCGGCCATCGCGGACGCGACAGCGGCTGGCTAAGCGACGAGGCGAAGTGTGGCGAATTCTGGCGTCACGCGGCGGGAGCGTGACGCCCCGCTCCGGATTCGGGTCGGCACGGATCCGGAGCGGTCCGCCGACAGGCCGGCGACGCGAGGTCAGGCGCGCTTTTCGATATCGACGTAGTCGCGCTGCGTCGGCCCCGTGTAGAGCTGCCGCGGCCGCCCGATCTTCATGGTCGGGTCCGCGATCATCTCCTGCCAGTGCGCCACCCAGCCCGCGGTGCGCGCGATCGCGAACATCACCGTGAACATCGAGCGCGGGATGCCGAGCGCGCTGTAGATCACGCCCGAATAGAAGTCGACGTTCGGATAGAGCTTGCGGGCGATGAAGTATTCGTCCTTGAGGGCGATTTCCTCGAGCCTGAGCGCGAGCTCGAACAGCGGGTTGTCGTTGCGGCCGAGGCGCGCGAGCACCTTGTGGCACATCTCGCGGATGATCTTCGCGCGCGGGTCGAAGTTCTTGTAGACACGGTGGCCGAAGCCCATCAGCCGCTTGCCGCCGTCCTTGTCCTTCACGCGGTCGAGGAATTTCGGGATGTTGTCGACGGTACCGATGTCCTCGAGCATCGCGAGCACCGCCTCGTTCGCGCCGCCATGCGCCGGGCCCCACAACGCCGAGACGCCGGCGGAGATCGCGGCGTACGGGTTCGTGCCCGTGCTGCCGGCGAGGCGCACCGTGGAGGTGCTGGCGTTCTGCTCGTGGTCGGCGTGCAGGATCAGCAGCAGGTCGAGTGCCTGCGCCGTCACCGGGTCGACTTCGTAGTCCTCGGACGGCACCGCGAAGAACATGCGCAGCATGTTGGCGCAGTAGTCCATGTCGTTGCGCGGGTAGATGAACGGCTGGCCGAGCATGTGCTTGTAGGCCGTGGCCGAGATCGTCGGGATCTTGGCCAGGATGCGGTGCGCGAAGATCTCGCGGTGCCGCGGGTTATGGATGTCCATCGAGTCGTGGTAGAACGCCGCCATCGACGAGACCACGGCCGACACCATCGCCATCGGGTGCGCGTCGTAGTGGAAGCCGTTGAAGAACCGCAGCAGCGATTCGTTGAGCATCGTGTGGTAGCGGATCGAGTGGTCGAACTGCTCGAGCCGGTCGGAGCTCGGCAGCTCGCCGTTGATCAGCAGGTAGGCGACCTCGAGGAAACTCGACTTGGTGGCGATCTGCTCGATCGGGTAGCCGCGGTAGAGCAGGATGCCGGCGTCACCGTCGATGTAGGTGACCTTGCTCTCGCACGCCGCGGTCGCCATGAACCCGGGGTCGAACGTGAAGATCCCGTGGTCCTTGTTGACGCTGGCGATGTTCAGGCAATCCGGCCCGACCGTGCCCGTGCGCGCCTCGAGGACCGACTTCTTGCCCGTCTCCAGGCTGACCAGTTCGTATTTTTTCCCGCTCATCGTGGACCACCCTCATTACTCACCCGCCCCCGCGGATCGAGGGCAGCAACGGAGCCTTGCACGACCGGGCGGCCCAATCAAGTTAGGACTATTCCACTATCTTGAGCCACTGCCCCGGGACCGGTTCCTTGTCCGGATAGAGGTCGTTCAGGAGGCGCAGGCGCTCCGCCGGGTTCTTCGGGAGCGGTGACTTGCGGGCCAGGTCGGCGATGCGCGTGTCGGCGGTCGCCTTCATGAGCCGCAACCGGTCGGGCTCGGCCTGCGCGAACTCGTTGTCCTTGAGGCGCCGGAAGGTCTTGATGCTCGAGAGCATCAGCGGGTCGCTGGCGGACAGGGCGGAATTGAGACGGGTGGCGCCCATGAAGACGTAGGCGAGGTTGTTGTAGTAGAGGACGGCATAGCGCGCCGGCCCCCGATTGCCCCAGGGCAGCGGCACTTCGCGGGCGATCGCCGTGTAGCCCGGGAGTCCGTTCGCCTCCAGCGGTTCGGCCGCGGACAACGGGACGCCCTGCAGGCTGCGGGCGAGGAACTCCCTGGGCGCCATGCCCTGCGGCGGCGCCATGGCATACAGGCTCAATACGGCATCCTTCTGCGCGGTGGTCGCCATCACCTTGCTCGGCAGGTTGATGACGTTCCAGCCGGCCGGGAACGCCAGGGTGAATCCCATGTCCGCGTGAAAGAACCGGCTGCCGCGGACGACGCCCTGCGCGCGGCTCGCACCGACGGGCAGCCCCGCGATGCGCTGCAGGTACGTGTAGTGCCCGTCGGGGCGGCTCTCGCCCGTCGCCACCTTGCCAGCCGCTGCCACGACTTCCTTCAGGCGGGTGTCGTTGTCCGGGTGGGTCGAGAATACTCCGTGGTAGACGCGCGGCTCGCGGCCCTCCTGCCGGGCGAGCTGCACCTCGAGCATTTCCTGGTTCTTGAGCAGGCGCACGACGTTGATCATGGCCTCGGGGTCGTACTTCAGGCGGTCGAGGTATTGCGCGCCGATGGAATCCGCTTCCAGCTCCATGTCGCGCCCGTAGCCGCGCACCAGCGCGGTGCCGGCCATGTTCGCCAGGTTCGCGAGGTCGCCGCTGCCGGTGAGGATGCCGATCAGCGTCGCGCCGATGCCGGCCGTGGTGGCGCCGGTCTGCTGGCGCACGCCGTGCCGCGCGGTGACGTGGCCGACCTCGTGGCCGAGCACGGCGACGAGCTCCGCCTCCGAGTTGAGGTAGGCCATGATCCCGCGGGTGACGTACACGTAGCCGCCGGGCAGCGCGAAGGCGTTGACCTCCTCGCTGTCGAGGATCGTGAACGTGTACTCGAGGTGCGGGCGGTGGCTGACGGCGGCGATGCGCTGGCCGACCTTGTTCACGTAGTCCTGCAGCACCTCGTCGTCGTAGCGGCCGTACTGCTGGAGGATCTTCGGGTGGGTCTGCCGGCCGAGCTCGATCTCCTTCGCCTCGCTCATCATCACGACGTCCTGCCCGCCGGTGACGGGGTTGGACGCGCATCCGGAGAGCGCGGCGGCCAATGTCGCGCTGGCCGCAAGCAGTGCGTGTCGGGTGTTCATCGAGCGTGCCTCGGGCGACCGTGCCTGCAGTCTAGAGGCAGCCGCGCGGCGCAGAAAGCTCCGCGGGTCGCGGGGAAACGAAACGGGGCGCCGCAGCGCCCCGTAGCGTCGCAGGAAGACTGCCGGCTCAGCCGCGCGCGTACCTCTTGCGGAAGCGATCGACCCGGCCGCCGGTATCGACGATCTTCTGCTTGCCCGTATAGAACGGGTGGCAGTTCGAGCAGACTTCGATCTGCAGGTCCTCGCCGAGCGTGGAACGCGTCTCGAAGGTGTTCCCGCAGCTGCAGGTCACGGTGATCGACTTGTACTCGGGATGGATTCCGCTCTTCATGACCGCGGTCCTTGGGGCAACTTCGGAAAAAGGGCGCGAAGTATAGGAGCGCCCGGCCGGCCTGACAAGGCGCCATCGGGCGGGAACCGCCGGTTATCCACAAAAGCTGTGGATAACTTTGTGGATGACGTGCGCGCAGGGTGTCCCGGTCGCGCGTGGGAGACGGCAATTCTCGCTTTGGTCATTTTTTGACCATGATAATAATGTCTCTCAAATCAATTAGTTACGGATGCCGCCTCAGATGTCACTTCGACTACAGGCTGTAACGTGGCGAATCTGCGTCCCTGCACCGGCGGTGTGCATAACTGACCCGCGCCTAGACCATTCGCGCCCCGGAGGCAATAGCAGAATCGTCCATCGCGGCGTGCGCGGGCGCCCCTTCCGGCAGGAACAGGGCCTGCAAGTCGTTCAGGAAACGCTGTCCGAAGGCCGTCGGCACCCAGCGCCCCTGCGTCGTGGCGATCAAGCCGCGCGCCACGGCCGTGGCAAGGGGAGCCTCGATGGAACGCCACGCCAATCCCGTGCGCGCCTCGAACATGGCCGCGTCGAACCCCTCGACGAGCCGCAGGGCATTGAGGCAGAACTCGAAGGGCAGCTCCCGCGTGGCGACCGTCCGCGTCTCTTCGATCCGGTCCTCGGGCCGGACGGCCGCGAGGTAGCGGCCCGGCTGGCGCACGCGAGCCGTGCGCACCACGGCGCCCGTCGCCGTATCCGTGACCTTGCCGTGCGCGCCGGCCCCGACCCCGACGTAGTCGCCGTAACGCCAGTAGTTCAGGTTATGCAGGCACTGCCGCCCGGGGTGCGCGTAGGCCGATACCTCGTATTGCGGGTATCCAGCGTCGGCGAGCCGCTGCTGGCTGGCGAGTTGCATCGCGAGACTCGTCTCGTCGTCGGGCAGCGGCGGCGGACGGCGTTCGAATGCCGTGCCAGGCTCGAGCGTGAGCTGGTAGTGCGAGACGTGCGCAGGCGCGAGCTCGATCGCGCACTCGACATCGCGCAGCGCGTCCTCGGGCGACTGGCGCGGCAGGGCATACATCAGGTCCAGATTGAAGTTATCCATGCCGGCCGCGCGCAATTCGGCGACGGCTGCAAGCGTGTCGGCCGCGGCATGGATCCGTCCCAGCGCCGCGAGCTGCCGGTCGTCGAAGCTCTGCGCGCCCAGCGAGACGCGATTCACACCGGCGTCGCGGTACTCCGTGAAGCGCCCGTGCTCGACCGTGCCCGGGTTCGCCTCGAGCGTGACTTCGAGGTCGGTGCTGGCGGGGAACAGCTCCCGTGCACGCTCGACGATCCGGCCGATGGCGCTCGCTTCCACCAGGCTCGGCGTGCCGCCGCCGAAGAACACCGACACCAGCGGCCGCCCGCCGAGGCCGCCGGCAGCGAACTCGAGGTCCTCGAGCAGTGCGGCGAGGTACGCCTGCCGCGGAATGCCTGCCGCCGGCACGACGTGCGAGTTGAAGTCGCAGTACGGGCACTTGCGCACGCACCACGGCAAGTGGACGTAGAGAGCGAGCGGCGGGGCAGCCGCGATCATGGCGTGCGGCCGGCACCCTGCAACGCGGCCACCAGCGCACGCATTGCCTGGCCGCGGTGACTCACGCGATTCTTCTCGGCGGGGGCGAGCTCAGCCGCCGTCGACCCACCGTCGCCGACGACGAACAACGGGTCGTAGCCGAAGCCACCGCTGCCGCGCGCAACGTGGCCGATGCGACCTTCCCAGCTCGCCTGGCAGACGAGCGGCGCCGGGTCGAGCGGCCAGCGGAGATAGACCATGGCGCAGCGATAGCGGGCGCCGCGCCTGTCGTCCGGCACGGCAGCCAGTTCGCCGAGGAGCTTCGCGTTGTTGGCTGCGTCGTCCGCTCCCGGCCCGGCATAGCGCGCCGAAAGGATTCCCGGGGCGCCGCGCAGCGCATCGACCTCGAGCCCGGAATCGTCGGCGATGGCGGGCAGCCCGGCCGCCTGCGCGGCATAGCGTGCCTTCAGGATTGCGTTCTCGACGAAGGTGAGGCCGATCTCGTCGGCCGAACCGCGCGTGAAGTCGGACTGCGCCAGCACCTCGACACGCCACGGCGCGAGGATCTCGCGCATCTCGCGCAGCTTCCCCGAATTGCCGGTCGCGAGGACGACCCGCGCCGGGAACGCGGGACCGTCGCTCATCTGCGCGGTCGCCGCGGCTCGACGGCGAGCGGTGCCTGCAAGGCCTCGAGCTGCGCGGCGAACAGCTTCTGGCAGGCCGCGGCGGCGAGGTTCAGCATTTCGTCGAGCTCGTTGCGGCGGAAGGCGTGGCCCTCCGCCGTGCCCTGGATCTCGATGAACCCGCCGCCCTGGTTCATCACCACGTTCATGTCGGTCTCGGCGTCGGAATCCTCGGCGTAATCGAGGTCGACCACGGGCGCGCCGCCCGCGATGCCGACGGACACCGCGGCCACCTGTCCATGCAGCGGGCTCGCGTTGATCGCCCGCCTGCGGACCAGCGCTTCCATGGCATCGGCGAGTGCGACATAGGCGCCGGTGATCGAGGCCGTGCGGGTGCCACCGTCGGCCTGCAGCACGTCGCAGTCGAGCGTCACGGTGCGCTCGCCGAGCGCACGCAGGTCGACGACCGCCCGCAGCGAACGGCCGATCAGGCGCTGGATCTCGAGCGTGCGCCCGCTCTGCTTGCCACGCGCCGCCTCGCGCGCGGAACGGGTGTGCGTCGCGCGTGGCAGCATGCCGTATTCGGCGGTGACCCAGCCCTCGCCCCGGCCGCGCAGGAACGACGGCACGCCGTCCTCGACGCTCGCCGTGACCAGCACGCGCGTGTCGCCGAATTCCACCAGCACGGATCCCTCCGCGTGGCGCGTGAATCCGCGGGTGATGCGGATGGGGCGCAACTCGTCCGGTGCGCGGCCGCTGGGTCTCAAGGGCAGTCTCCTCAGGTATCAGGGGCCGAGCCAGCGCACGGCGGCCGCGGTCGTGTTGTCGGCGAACGGCGCCGTCGCCTGCACTGCCCGCGCACCGAGGTCCGCGAGTGAATCGCGCAGGCCGCGCTCGGGCGACTGCCCGAGGCTCGCGATCTGCGCATCGGTGAGACCCGCCCACAGTCCGTCGGAGCAGAGCAGCACGAGGTCGCCGGGCTGCAGCGCGCGTCGCCCGCCGAGCGTCATCTCGGGCAGCACCGGGTCGCCGCCGATGCAGCACTCGACGTAGTTGCGCATCGGATGGGCATGCGCCTGGCGCTCGGTGATGCGCCCGGCACGCAGCAGCAGTTCGACGTGGCTGTGGTCGCGCGTGCGGTCGACGACCTCACCGCCCCGCAACTGGTAGACGCGGCTGTCGCCGACGTGCGCCCAGTATGCGCTCGAACCCTGCACGATGCAGGCGACGCAGGTCGCGCGCGGCCGGATCTCCGGCGGCAGGCTCTTGCCGAGGGCGACGACCGCCTCGTGCGCTCGACCGATGGTCAGGTGCAGGAAGCCATCCGGATCGAACAGCGGACGCCGCGCCTCCCAGAACTCGCCGACCATGGTGCGGATGGCCGTCTCGGCCGCACGCGCGCCGTCGGCGTGCCCGCCCATGCCGTCGACCACGGCCAGCAGCGCGGAGCCGTCACCGATGGCGATGGCCACACGATCCTGGTTCTCTTCGCGATTGCCGACGAGGCTCAAGTCCGCGTGCTCGATCTGCAACTGTCGCTCCGGCACGCCTGCTTCTCATGTAAACTCTTGCGGCCTTATAACACCCGGCGCAGCGTCCCGGTAAGTGGCTCGCACGCTGGCAGGTGCTTGGTTTCCCGGTAGTTTCACCCGGACAGATCCATGATCCGCAGCATGACCGGCTTCGCGCGGCGCGAGCGCCAGGGCCCGTGGGGCACCCTCACCTGCGAGCTGCGGGCCGTCAACCACCGCTATCTCGAACTCGCGCTCAGGCTCCCCGACGACCTGCGCGGCATCGAGAACGACGCGCGAGCGCTGCTCGGCGCCAACCTGCGCCGCGGCAAGGTCGACGCGGGCCTGTACCTGCGCACCTCCGCCACCACCACCGCCACGCTCGAACTCAACCGGCCCCTGGTCGCGCAATTGCTCGAGCGCGCGGCCGAGGTCGGCGGCATGTTCGCGGGCGGCCTCGCCCCGCCGGGCGCACTGGACGTGCTGCGCTGGCCGGGCGCGATACGCGAGGCCGAGCGCGACCTGACGCCGCTCGCGGGCGAAGCGCTGGCCCTGCTCGAGGATACGGCCGCCGACCTGAACGAGGCCCGCGCCCGCGAGGGCGCGCGCATCCGCGAGATGCTCGCGCAACGCTGCGAGGGGCTGCGCGAGCTGGTGGTCGTGGTGCGGGCGCGGTTGCCCGAGGTCACGGCACGAATCCGTTCGCGCGTCGTGGAGCGCGTCGCGCAGCTCGGCACGCAGGTCGATGCGGAACGCCTCGAGCAGGAGATCGCGCTGCTCGCCTACAAGATGGACGTCGAGGAGGAACTCGACCGCCTCGGCAGCCACGTCACCGAGACGCTGCAGGTGATCGACTCGAAGGAACCGGCCGGCCGCCGCCTCGACTTCCTGATGCAGGAGTTCAATCGCGAGGCGAACACGCTGTCGTCGAAGTCGCAGGACGTCGAGACCACGCGCGCCGCGGTCGACATGAAGGTGCTGATCGAGCAGATGCGCGAGCAGGTGCAGAACGTTGAGTGAGGCGGCCGGCAACCGCCGCGGGCGCCTGTTCGTGATCACCGCGCCCTCAGGCGCGGGCAAGACCTCGCTGGTGCGCGCGCTGATGGAGCGCGAGCCGGGGCTGCGCTTTTCCATCTCCTACACGACGCGCCAGCAGCGGCCCAACGAGCAGCACGGCCGCGACTACTTCTTCGTCGACCGCGGGGAGTTCGAGCGCATGGTGGCCGCCGGCGAGTTCCTCGAGCACGCCCGGGTCTTCGACAACTACTACGGCACCTCGCGCCGCCAGGTCGAGGAGTCGCTCGCCGCCGGCCGGGACCTGATCCTCGAGATCGACTGGCAGGGTGCCGCCCAGATCCGCCGTGCGCTCCCGGAGTGCATCTCGATCTTCATCCTGCCGCCTTCCCGCGCGGAACTCGAGCGGCGCCTGCGGGGGCGCGGTACGGACGCCGAGGACGTCATCCAGCGTCGCCTGCGCGATGCCGCCTCCGACATGACCCACTGGCGAGACTTCGACCACGTGGTGGTCAACGAGCGCTTCGATGAGGCGCTGGCCGAGCTGGAGGCGGTGGTGGCGGGCAGGGAGGCGGCCGCGCACGGGCGTCAGGAGTCGCTGGAGAGGCTGGCGGCCCAGCTGACCGGAGAAAGTGATTAATGACTAATGATCAGGGGGTAGTGAAGAGGCCGGCGCGGCCGGCCGTTCCTCCTCTCCACTACCCCCTACTCATTGATCATTAATCACTTTCCGCCTCTTTCCTGCTATGCTTTCGCCCCTTGTCCCTCATTTCCCCGACTGACCGACCATGGCCCGCATCACCGTCGAAGACTGCCTGAAGAACGTTCCCAACCTGTTCCAGCTGGTGCTGGTGGCATCGAAGCGCGCCCGCAAGCTCGCGAACGGGGCCGAGCCGACGCTCGAATGGTCGAACGACAAAGTCACGGTGCTGGCGCTGCGCGAAGTCGCCGCCGGTCACGTCGGCCTCGAGATCCTCGAGGAGCCCGATCGCCCGCCGCAGGAATTCATCCCGGAGCCCGAGTTCATGGGTGAGTTCCGCGCGCCGCAGATCGGTCTGGGAGACTGATCCCCGCACCAGGGCCCGGCCCATGGACGTCACGTCTTCCCTGCGCAGCCTGCTGCCCTACGGAAGACGGTCCATCGGCATCAACCAGCTGATCGCCAAGCTCGAGGGCTACCTGCCGCCCGACGAGATCGAGCGCGTCCAGGCGGCCTACGACTTCGCCTACGCGGCGCACGAGGGGCAGCGCCGCCGCTCCGGCCAGCCCTACATCACGCATCCGGTCGCGGTCGCCGACCTGCTCGCCGACCTGCACCTCGACCCCCAGACCCTGATGGCCGCGATCCTCCACGACGTGATGGAGGACACGCCGACGCTCAAGGAAGAGATCACCACGCGCTTCGGCCAGGACGTCGCCGAGCTGGTCGACGGCGTGAGCAAGCTCGACCAGATCCAGTTCAAGAGCCGCGCCGAGGCCCAGGCCGAGAGCTTCCGCAAGATGCTGCTCGCCATGGTGCGCGACATCCGCGTGATCATGGTCAAGCTCGCCGACCGCACCCACAACATGCGCACGCTCGGCGCCATGCCGCCGGCCAAGCGCCGCGCCATCGCGCGCGAGACGCTCGAGATCTACGCGCCGATCGCCAACCGCCTCGGCATGCACGCCATCAAGGTGGAGCTCGAGGATCTCGGCTTCCGCTCGCTCTACCCGCGCCGCTACAAGGTGATCGAGTCGGCGGTCCGCAAGGCGAAGGGCAACCAGAAGCAGTTCGTCGGCCGCATTGCCGAAGCGCTCAAGGCCGCCCTCGACAAGGCGGCGATCCCGGCACGCGTCGAAGGACGCGAGAAGGACGTCTACAGCATCTACACCAAGATGCGCCGCAAGAAGGTCTCGCTGGCGGAGATCGTCGACGTGTACGGCTTCCGCATCATCGTCGACCGGGCCGACACCTGCTACCGCACGCTAGGCGTCGTACACGGCGTCTACAAGCCGATGCCCGGGCGCTTCAAGGACTACATCGCCATCCCGCGCGTGAACGGCTACCAGTCGCTGCACACGACGCTGTTCGGGCCGAACGGCATGCCGATCGAGGTGCAGATCCGCACCGAGGAGATGCACCACGTCGCGGAGTCGGGCATCGCGGCGCACTGGCAGTACAAGGACGGTGACGACTCCGCCCGCTCATACAGCGACCGCGCGCGCGAGTGGCTGCAGCAGCTCGTCGAGATCCAGCAGGGCGGCAACTCCGAGGAGTTCCTCGAAAGCGTCAAGGTCGACCTCTTCCCCGACAAGGTCTACGTCTTCACGCCGAAGGGCGACATCCGCCGCCTGCCGCGCGGCTCGACCTGCGTCGATTTCGCCTACGACGTGCACACCGACGTCGGCAACCGCTGCGTGGCGGCCAAGGTCGACCGGCGCCTGGTGCCGTTGCGTACGCCGCTCAGGAACGGGCAGACGGTCGAAGTCATCACGGCCAAGGGTGCGACGCCGAACCCGTCGTGGGTCAATTTCGTAGTCACCGCCAAGGCGCGCGCGGCGATCCGGCAGTACCTGAAGAATCTGAAGCGCTCCGAGGCCGTGGACCTCGGCCGCCGCCTGCTCGGCCAGGCGCTCGAGGAGTTCTCGCTCTCCCTGCGCAAGCTGTCCGACGAGACGATGGAGACCGTGGTCCGCGAGTTCGGCCTGCGCAGTGCCGATGAGCTGTACGAGAAGATCGGGCTCGGCGAACGCATCGCGCCGTTCGTCGCGCGCCGGCTGCTGCCGGGCGAGGCGGACGCGAGCGGCGAGACCGTGGCCGGCGGTCCGCTCGCGATCGCGGGCACCGAGGGACTCGTCGTCACCTACGCGCGCTGCTGCTTCCCGATCCCGAACGACCCGATCCTCGCGAGCCTGTCCACGGGCCGCGGCGTCGTGATCCACCGCGAGGCCTGCGGCAACCTCGCCAGCTTCCGCAAGCAGCCCGACAAGTGGATCCCGGTCACCTGGCAGCCGGCCGTCGACCGGCTGTTCCACGTCGAGATCAAGGCCGAGGTCACCAACCGGATGGGCGTGCTCGCGCGCGTCGCCTCCGCGATCGCCGGCACGCAGACCAACATCGACCGCGTCTCCGTCGTCGAGCGCGACAGCGACACCTCGACCCTGATCTTCGAATTGCTGGTGCAGGACCGCAGGCAGCTCGCGCGCGTGATCCGCTCGGTGCGCGGCATGCCGGAGGTGCTGAAGGTGATCAGGACGCTGGCCTGAAGAAGCGGATAGTGAACAGCGGATAGCGGATAGTGGGGTCCGTACCGGCCCCGGTACGCCAGCCTCCTCACTATCCGCTATCCTCTATCCGCTATCCGCTCTCCTTCGGAGTTCCTGCCGTGCCCCGCACCCCCATCACCACGCCCAATGCTCCGCGTGCCATCGGCACCTACTCGCAGGCCATCAAGGTCCACGGCACGGTGTACCTGTCGGGACAGATTCCGCTCGACCCGGCCACGGGCGAGCTCGTGGCGGGCGACATGGATGCACAGGTACGCCGCGTGTTCGACAACCTGAAAGCCGTGGCGCAGGCAGCGGGCGGCGACCTCGGCGACCTCGTGAAGCTCAACGTCTACCTGACGGACCTCGGGCATTTCGCGCTCGTGAATCGCGTGATGGCGGAGTATTTCACCGAGCCGTATCCCGCCCGTGCGGCGCTCGGCGTCGCGGCGCTGCCGCGCGGCGCGGCCGTCGAGATGGACGGCATCCTCGAGCTCTGACGGCAGGACGCAGACGCGTGGCGGCGAGCGCGGCGCTGCCGCTCGACGAGCGACCGGTCACGAGCCTGCGGGGCGTCGGCCCGAGCCTCGCGACCACGCTCGGACGGATCGGGCTGCGCACGGTGCAGGACCTGCTGTTCCACCTGCCGCTGCGCTACGAGGACCGCACGCGCGTCGTGCCGATCGGCTCGCTGCGACCGGGCGAACGCGCCGTCGTCGAGGGCGAGGTGCAGCTCGCCGAGGTCGTGATCCGCAAGCGTCGCGCGCTGCTGTGCCGCATCGCCGACGGCTCCGGATTCCTCACCCTGCGCTTCTTCCACTTTTCCGCCGCGCAGCAGGAATCCCTCGCGCGCGGCACGCGCCTGCGCTGCTTCGGCGAGGCGCGCCTCGGCCCCGGCGGGCTCGAGATCGTGCACCCCGAGTACCGCAAGGTGATCCCGGGCGCGGGCTCGCCGGCGGACGAGACGCTGACGCCTGTCTATCCGGTCACCGAAGGCGTGCAGCAGGGCCGCATGCGGATGCTGACCAGCCTGGCGCTGGCGCAACTGACCGACGGCGGACTCACCGACTGGATCACTCCGGACGTGCGCGATGCATTGCGGTTGCCCCGCCTCGAGCCGGCACTGCGCTACGTCCATCGGCCACCGCCGGACGCCGACATCGGGCTGCTGAACGAGGGCCGTCACGCGGCGCAGCGCCGCCTCGCGTTCGAGGAACTGCTGGCGCACCAGATCAGCCTGCGGCTGCTGCGTCAGGCCGCCGACCTCGATGACGCCTGGCCCTTGCCGCGCCGCGGCGAATTGGTCGAGCACTGCCTCGCGAACCTGCCGTTCCGGCTGACCGGCGCGCAACAGCGGGCCTGGCAGGAGATCGCGGCCGACCTCGCGCTCGATCGTCCGATGATGCGGCTGGTACAGGGCGACGTCGGCTCCGGCAAGACCGTGGTCGCGGCGCTCGCGGCGCTGCGCTGCGTGGAGCACGGGGCGCAGGCGGCGGTGATGGCGCCGACGGAACTGCTCGCCGAGCAGCACGCGCGCAACTTCCTCGCCTGGCTCGATCCGCTCGGCGTGCGGGTGGGACTGCTCACCGGCCGCCACACCGGCAAGGCCCGTGCGGCGCTGATGCAGGACCTTGCGAGCGGCTCGATCCAGGTCGCGGTCGGCACGCATGCGTTGTTCCAGGAGGGCGTGCAGTTCGGCCGCCTCGCGCTCGCCATCATCGACGAGCAGCACCGCTTCGGCGTGCACCAGCGCGTGCAGCTGCGCGAGAAGGGCCTCGCCGACGGCCGCTATCCGCACCAGCTGGTCATGACCGCGACGCCGATCCCGCGCACGCTGGCGATGTCCGCCTATGCCGACCTCGACGTCTCCGTCATCGACGAGCTGCCGCCGGGTCGCACGCCGATACGCACCGTGGTCCTGCCCGAGACCCGTCGCGACGAGGTCGTCGCACGCATCGAGGCGGCCTGCCGAGCCGGCCGCCAGGCGTACTGGGTCTGCCCGCTGATCGACGAATCCGAGGCCGCGCGGCACCAGGCCGCCGAGGAGACGGCCGCGGCGCTCGCTGCGGCACTGCCCGCGGTGCGTATCGGCCTGGTGCACGGGCGCATGCCGGGCAGCCGCAAGGACTCGGTGATGTCCGCGTTCAAGCAGGGCAAGCTCGACCTGCTGGTCGCCACGACCGTGATCGAGGTCGGCGTCGACGTGCCGAACGCGAGCCTGATGGTCATCGAGAATGCCGAGCGCATGGGCCTCGCGCAGCTGCACCAGCTGCGCGGGCGCGTCGGACGCGGCACCGTCGAGAGCACCTGCGTGCTGTTGTATTCAGCGCCCCTCTCGCCCATCGCCAGGGAACGGCTGGCCGTGCTGCGCGACACCACGGACGGCTTCGAGGTGGCGCGGCGGGACCTCGAGCTGCGCGGCCCGGGCGAGCTGCTCGGCACGCGACAGACTGGCCTGATGCAGCTCAGGGTGGCGGACCTCGTGCGCGATTCGGACCTGCTGCCGGGGGTGCAGAAGGCGGCGGCATTGATGCTGGAGGACCCCCGCGCGAACATAATGGCCCTGTTGCGGCGCTGGGTCGGCGACGGCGAGCGCTTCGGCAAGGTCTGAGCGGACGGGGACAATCATGCGCAACATCCCGGACCTGGGGCAGGAATCGCGGACCGCGGAGGAGTCGAAGCTGCTTCGGCACCTGCGCGAGTACGTGCGCCTGATGCGGCTCGACCGGCCGATCGGCATCTGGCTGCTGCTCTGGCCGGTGCTGTGGGCACTGTGGATCGCGGGCGACGGCCACCCCGACGAACGGCTCTTCGTCATCTTCGTCATCGGCACCTTCGTGATGCGCTCGGCGGGCTGTGTCATGAACGACTTCGCCGACCGCGATTTCGACCCGCACGTGCGCCGCACGGCCGATCGACCGCTCGCGCAGCACTCGGTGTCCACCGCCGAAGCTCTCGCCCTGTTCGCGATGCTGGGCCTGGCCGCTCTCGCGCTCATCATCCCGCTCAATCGCCCGACGCAGGTGCTCGCGCTGATCGGCGGCGTGCTCGCGGTGACCTATCCGTTCCTGAAGAGGTTCTTCTCGCTGCCGCAGGTGTACCTCGGCGCAGCCTTCGGCTGGTCCGTGCCGATGGCATTCGCGGCGCAGACGGGCTCGGTGCCGCTGGTGGCCTGGGTGCTGTTCCTGTCGGTGGTGCTGTGGACCACCGCCTACGACACGATGTACGCGATGGTGGACCGCGAGGACGACCTCGTGATCGGCATCCGCTCCTCGGCGATCCTGTTCGGTCGCGCCGACCGCCTGGTCATCGCTGCGCTGCAGGCAGGCGCGCTCGGCGGGCTGGCGCTGGTCGGCTGGCTGAGCGACCTCGGCCGCTGGTACTGGGCGGGGCTCGCCGCGGCGGCGGTGTTCGCGGTCTACCAGCAGGTGCTGATCCGCTGGCGGGACCCCGCCGCCTGTTTCCGTGCGTTCCTCAACAACAACCTGTTCGGACTCGTGGTGTTCACGGGCCTGCTGCTCGACTACCTCTTCGCCGGCTGATCCGCGTTGCGGCGCGCACCGGCCAGGCCCCGGTGCTCGGCAGCCTTGGCGAGCAGGTGGGCGCTCACCGGCGTGGTGATCGCGAGGAAGACGGCGATCAGGAACTCGTGGACCGAGGGGGTTCCGCCGGCGGTGCCGGGATGCAACGCCGAGGCGATGAGGATGCTGCCGATGCCGACCGTCGTCGCCTTCGAGGGACCGTGCAGGCGGGTGAAGAAGTCCGGGAACCGCGCGAGGCCGATGGAACCGACGAGGGACAGCGCAGCCCCCGCCACGACCAGCGCCGACACGATCCACTCGACCAGGCTGTCCAGGTGCATGAATCCCTCCGTCACTCGATGATGTCGCCGCGCGTCAGGAACTTCGCCAGCGCGACCGTGCTCAGGAAGCCGAGCATCGCGATCAACAGCGCCGCTTCGAAGTAGCGATCGGAGCCGAGCCCGATCCCGTACAGCACCAGCAGCGCGGCACTGTTCACGTAGAGCGTGTCCAGGGCGAGGATCCGGTCCGTCACGTCGGGGCCGCGCGCGAGGCGCACGGACGCGAGCAGCATCGAGGCCCCGAGCAGCAGCATGGCCATGGTGATCGCGTTGCTCAGCACTCGAGGATCTCCCTGAGGCGCGCCTCGTAGCGGTCCTTGATGGTCGCGACGACGGCAGACTCGCTGTCCACGCGCAGACAATGGACGCGCAGCACGGCCGCGTCCCCGTCGCGCTCGATCGAGACCGACACCGTGCCGGGCGTCAGCGTCACCGTCGAGGCGAGTATGGCGATTCCGAAGTCGCTGCGCAGGTCGAGCGGGACCGCGACATGACCCGGTTTCAGCCGCGAGGCGGGACCGAGGATCAGCGCCGCGACCTGCAGGTTCGCGACCACGATGTCCCACGACACGAGCAGCAGGTACTCGACGACCTCGAGCGGGTGGCGAACCACCAGCGGCTCCGGCCAGAAGCGGCGCGTGAGGAGCGGGATCGCCAGCGCCAGCAGCGCCCCGAGCAGCACGTGGCCGGGCGCCAGCGTGTCATTCAGCCAGAGCCAGGCCATGAGCAGCAGCAGGCTCAGCAGCGGGTGGGGCAGGAACGCGGGCCGTGCGGTCATCGCAATGATCTCCGGTCCCCGTCCCGTGGCGCGTTCGCGCCGAGCACCGCCGCGACGTACTCCGCAGGTGCGGCGAGTTGCCGTCCCGCTGCCCGTGCGAAACCAGTGGTCGCCGCGCCGAAGCCGACCATGAGGAAGAGCGATGCCAGCAACGAGGCCGTGGCCCAGGCGCCCGCCGCCGGCGCTGGCGCGCCGCGGGGCGCGTCGTCCGCGCTGCGCCAGAACAGCGAGCTGCCTGCGCGCGCGAGGCCGACGATCACCACGAGGCCGGCACCGAGCAGCACGGCCCAGACGAGCCAGGCCGCATCCCGCTCTCCCGCCGCGCCGAGGATCATGACCTTGCCGGCGAATCCCGTCAGCGGCGGCAGGCCCGCCATCGCGACGGCGCCGACCAGGAACAGGGTCCCGAGCATGGTCGCCTGCACCACGGGTTCACGCGCAGTCAAGGAGTCTGCGGCGTCCGGCCGCTGGCGCGCCACGAGATCGGCCACCAGGAACAGCGCGGCGCTCGCGAGCGTCGAGTGCACCGTGTAGAAGACCGCGGCGGCGTAGCCGCGCTCGGAGAAGAGTCCGACGGCGACCATCAGCGTCCCGACGGAGTAGAGCACCAGCCATGCCGTGGCTGCGCGCAGCGTGCGTGCGCCGAGCACGCCGAGCGCCCCGAAGGCCACGGTGACGAGTGCCGCGGGTTGCACCCAGGGCACGGCAACGCCTGCCAGGGGCCCCGCGTCCTCGCCGAAGACCAGCGGGTAGATCCTGAGGATCGCGTACACGCCCACCTTGGTGAGCACGGCAAACAGCGCGGCCACCGCTGCCGTGGACGCCGCATAGGACGGGGGCAGCCAGAACGACAGCGGCAGGATGGCCGCCTTGAGCGCGAACACCACCAGCAGCAGCAGCGCCCCGACGCGCGCCAGCGGCACCGCACCTCCCTCGAGCGACGGCACGACGCGGGCGAGGTCCGCGAGGTTCAGCGTGCCGGTGGCCGCGTAGAGCGTCCCGACCGCGAACAGGAACAGCGCCGAGGCGACCAGGTTGAGTACCACCACGTGCACGGCTGCCCGCACGCGTTGCGCGCCGAGGCCGTGCAGCAGCAATGCGTAGGATGCGATCAGGAGGATCTCGAAGAACACGAACAGGTTGAACAGGTCGCCGGTGAGGAACGCACCGTTGATGCCGAGCAACTGGAACTGGAACAGGGCGTGGAAATGTGGCCCCGCGGCATCGTCGCCGGTCGTGGCATAGACGACGCTCGCGCCGGCCACGACGGCGGTGAGCATGACCATCAGCGCCGACAGCCGGTCCGCCACCAGCACTATGCCGTAGGGGGGTGCCCAGCCGCCCATGGCGTAGACGTGGTAGGAGCCGTCGAGAACCGTGCCGAGCAGGAGGATCGCGACCGGCACGAGCGCCATCGTCGCTGCGACGCCGATCGCACGACGTACCGCGAGCGAGCGCCCGGCCCCGAGCAGCAGCAGGCAACCCGCCACGAGGGGCAGCAGCACCGGCAGGATGACGAGGTGCCTCATCCGCGTCCTCCGTCCACGTGGTCGCCGTCCGTCTCGCCGATGGCACGCAGGGCCACGACGACCAGCAGCGCGGTCATGCCGAAGCCGATCACGATCGCCGTGAGAACGAGCGCCTGTGGCAGCGGATCCGGAAAGCCCGCGACGCGCTCGTTGAGGAGCGGCGCGCTGCCGACGACCAGGCCGCCGGAGGCGAACAGGAAGAGATTGACGGCATAGGAAAGCAGCGTGAGGCCGAGCAGCACCGGAAACGTGCGCGCCCGCAGCAGCAGGTAGGTGCCGCAGCCGGCGAGCAGCCCGATGGCGATCGCGACCAGCGCTTCCAGGCTCATCGGACGCTCCCCGGCGAGTCGGGCGGTCCCGACAGGCGCCCGAGTCCCGAGATGATGGCCACCACCGTGCCGACCACCGCGAGGTAGACGCCGAGGTCGAAGATCATCGCGCTCGCAAGCTCGAACTCGCCCACCACGGGCCAGTGGACGTAGCCGAAGGTGCTGCTGAGAAACGGGGCACCGAAGAACCAGCTGCCCACGCCGGTCAGGGCGGCGACGAGGACGCCCACGGCGATGAGGGCCAGGAAACTCCACGGCAGCCGTTCGCGCGCCCACTCCCCGCCGTAGGCCACGTACTGCAGCATGACCGCGGTGCCGGTGACCAGGCCGGCGATGAAGCCGCCCCCCGGTGCGTTGTGGCCACGCAGGAACAGGTAGGCCGAGACGAGCAGTGCGAGCGGCAGCAGCGGCCTGCTCATCACGCGCAGCATCAGGGGGTAGCGCTCGCCGCTCCAGGGACGACCATCCGTGTCGCCCGGCGCAGGCTGCAGTCGCAGCCCCTGCAGCAGGCCGGCGATCGCGACGGCGGCGATGCCGAGCACCGTGATCTCGCCCAGGGTATCGAAGCCGCGGAAATCCACCAGGATCACGTTGACGACGTTGTAGCCGCCGCCGCCCGGCTTGGCGTTCTCGAGGTAGTACCACGCGATGGTCTCGAGCGGACGCGCGAGCATCGCCCACGCCAGGGCCGCGACGCCGGCACCCACGCCCGTTGCGATGGCCAGGTCGCGCACCCGGCGCGCCTTGCCGGAGACCGCCACGCCCTGCGCCGGCATGAAATGCATCGCCAGCATCAACAGCACGACCGTCACGATCTCAACCAGCAACTGGGTGAGCGCGAGGTCGGGCGCGGAGAACCGCACGAACGCGAGCGAGACCACGAGTCCGACGACGCCGACCAGGATCACCGCCAGCAGTCGCTGCGAATGCCGCGCCACGATGCCGAGCGCCGCGAGCGCCAGCACGACGGCGAGCAGCAGGTCGAGGCCGCCGGCGGGCGTTCCCGCCTGCACGGCGAAATCCATGCCCCGCGCACCCGCGACCGCCAGGCCGAGCGCCGTGAGTACCAGCAGCAGCACGTAGCGCTGCAGCGAGCCGTTGGCCACGCCGTCCACCACGCGGCGCGCGCCGCTCACTGCGGCGGCGACCACGCGTTCGCTGAGCATGCGGCCATTCGCGGTCCCCGGCCGGTAGGCATGCAGGTCGAAGAGGTACCGCCGGACGAAATACACCAGCATGCCGGCCACCAGTGCCACGGTACTCATGAGCAGCGGCAGGTTCAAGCCGTGCCAGAGCGCGAGTGAATACGCCGGGAGCGGCGCCTGGAGCACCGACGAGGCCGCCGCGCGCAGCAGCCCGTCGACGGTCAGCGACGGGATCAGGCCGACCAGCAGGCAGATGACCACGAGGATCTCGACCGGCACCTTCATCCAGCGCGGTGGCTCGTGCGGCATGCGTGGCAACCCGTTGGGTTCGGCCCCGAAGAACACGTCGTGCACGAAGCGCGTCGAGTACGCCACGGTGAACGTGCTCGCGAGCGTCGCCGCCACCGGCAGCAGCCAGTAATAGCGTCCGAGCCACTGCACCTGGAGCGTCTCTGCGAAGAACATCTCCTTGCTCAGGAAGCCGTTCAGCAGCGGCACGCCGGCCATTGCGGCGGCGGCGATCGTCGCGAGCGCCGCCGTCCAGGGCATGTAGCGGGCGAGGCCGCTCAGCCTGCGCATGTCACGCGTTCCGGTCTCGTGGTCGACGATGCCGGCGGCCATGAACAGCGAGGCCTTGAACACGGCGTGGTTGATGATGTGGAAGACCGCCGCGACCTCGCCGAGCGGCGTGCCGAGCCCGAACAGCAGCATGATCAGCCCGAGGTGGCTGACGGTCGAATACGCGAGCAGTCCCTTCAGGTCGTGGCGGAAGAGCGCGACGTAGGCCGCGAAGAGTTGCGTCGCGAGCCCGACGCCGGCCACGACGAAGAACCAGGTGTCCGTGCCGGCGAGGGCCGGAAAGAGCCGACCGACCAGGAATACGCCCGCCTTCACCATCGTGGCCGAATGCAGGTAGGCGCTGACCGGCGTGGGCGCCGCCATGGCGTGCGGCAGCCAGAAGTGGAATGGGAACTGCGCGGACTTGGTGAAGGCGCCGAGCAGCACCAGCAGCAGGATTGCCTCGTAGTAGGGATGCGACTTGATGAGCGGCCCGGCCGCGAGGACCACGGACAACTCGAAACTGCCGACCACCTGCCCGATCAGCATGACCCCGGCGAGCAGCGCGAGTCCGCCGGCGCCCGTCACCATCAGGGCGAGCCGCGCGCCGCGCCGCGCCTCCGCCTCACCGCGCCAGAACCCGATCAGCAGGAAGGAACTCAGGCTCGTGAGTTCCCAGAAGGTCACGAGCAGCAGCAGGTTCTCCGCGAGCACGACGCCCAGCATCGCGCCCATGAAGAGCAACAGCAGGCCGAAGAAGCGCGGCGAGCAGTCCCCGGGGCTCAGGTAGTAGCGCGCGTAGACGATGACCAGCAGGCCGATCACGAGGACCAGCAGCGCGAACAGCAGTCCAAACCCGTCGAGACGGAAGGAAGCGGCCAGGCCGATGGTCGGCATCCACGGCCAGGAGTGGACCAGGGTTGCGCCGTCCAGCACCGGCGCCGCCATGGACAGCAGCAGCGCGAGCGCGAGACCCGCGACCACGGCCGCCGTGCGCGCCGGGTCCGCCCCGAAAGCGCGCGCGAGCACGGCCGGCAGCAGCGCCCCGAGGAGCGGAATCAGGACGATCGATGCGAGCAGCATGGCAGGTCGGTTCGCAGCAATTCCGCCGCGGGATGCGGGTCCGACAGCCTATCGCATACCGGTGCGGGCCCGCGACGATCCATCGGCACGGGCCACTCCCCAGACATCGACCGAGTACGCACCTGCGTCCCACAGGGCTCGGGCGACCTCGCTCGCCGTGATGCCGGTCGTGATGACGTTGTCCACCACGACACACCTGCGCCCCCGCTGCCCGCCGGTCGCCGAGAACGCGCCCGCGACGTTGGCGCGCCGCTCGGCCGGCTTCAGGCCCACCTGCGGCCGGGTGTCGCGTACTCGGCGCACCGCGGACTCGTCGAATCGGCAACCGAGACAGCGCGCGGCTCGGCGGGCGATCTCGGCCGACTGGTTGAAACCTCGCTCGGCGTGTCGGTGCGGATGAAGCGGGACCGGAACGATGACCTCCACGCCGACCTGCAGTCGCCGCGCCGCAGCCGCGCGGGCCAGCAGCGTACCGAGGACGCGGCCGACGGCGAGTTGCCCCTGGTACTTCAGGCTGTGCACGAGGTGATCCACGGGGAAGGCATAAGCGTAGGGCGCGAACCAGAGGCTTACAGGGGACTCGCCGGCGAGGATGGGGGCGGGCATGCCTGGCAAGCCATCGGCACAGGGCCCGCACAGGTCGAGGCAGGGCCGCTGGCCCGACTGACCGCACAGGACGCAGCGCGGCGGCAGCAACCAGCCGCAGAGACGCTCGAGATGCTTGTCAACCTGGATCGCCATCTGTGGTTGACAGTGGCGGAGCCTGCTGGGAATACTCCCCGCCGACCGTCGCCGCCCAGCTTCCATGCTGCACGGACCGGCGGCACCCGCAATTTCAGCCGCAAACGACAGGTTTCCCGATGACGACACTCGATCCGGCCCGCCTGGGCGAAGTACGCACGGATTGGACGCTGGACGAGGCCCGCGCCCTGTTCGCGCTGCCGTTCAGCGACCTGCTGTTCCACGCCCAGCGCGTGCACCGGCTCAGCTTCGACCCGAACCGGGTGCAGGTGAGCACGCTGCTCTCGATCAAGACCGGCGCCTGCCCGGAGGACTGCGCTTATTGTCCGCAGAGCGTCCGCTACCACACCGGTGTCGAACGCGAGGACCTGCTCGAACGTCGCGGCCGTGGTGACGGCGGCCCGGGAGGCGCGCGACAGCGGCGCCACGCGCTTCTGCATGGGCGCGGCCTACCGCAACCCGAAGCCGAAGCAGCTCGAGCAGATCAAGGGCATGGTGCGCGAGGTGCGCGCACTCGGCCTCGAGACCTGCGCCACGCTCGGCATGCTCACGCCCGAGCAGGCCCGCGAGCTCAAGGACGCCGGACTCGACTACTACAACCACAACCTCGACACGTCCGAGGCTTTCTACGGCGAGATCATCACCACGCGCACCTACCAGGACCGTCTCGACACGCTGCAGGCGGTGCGCGATGCGGGCCTCAACGTCTGCTGTGGCGGCATCCTCGGCATGGGCGAGTCGGAGCTCGACCGGGTGCAGTTGCTGCACACGCTCGCGACCCTGCCGCAGCACCCGGAGAGCGTGCCCGTCAACCAGCTGGTGCAGGTGGAGGGCACGCCGCTCGCCGGCCTGCCGCCACTCGACCCGCTCGAGCTCGTGCGCACGATCGCGACCGCGCGGCTCTTGATGCCGAAGTCCTACGTCCGGCTCTCGGCCGGGCGCACCGACATGAGCGACGCCGTGCAGGCACTGTGCTTCCTCGCCGGCGCGAACTCGATCTTCCACGGCGAGCGGCTGCTGACCACTCCGAACCCGGGCCGCTCCCGCGACGATGAGCTGTTCGCGCGACTCGGCATCGAGCCGGAGTCCGCCGCCGCCCCCGCGGCCTGAGCGGTTGAGGCGGATGTCCTTCGAGGCGCAACTCGCCGCGAGGCTCGCCTTGCAGCGGCAGGCGCTGCGGTACCGTTCGCGCCGGGTGGTCGAGGCGCGCGTGGCCGGGTCGCCGCGCCTGCGCGTGGAAGGGCGCGAGCGTCTCGCGTTCTGCAACAACGACTACCTCGGCCTCGCCGACCATCCCCGGGTGACCGAAGCCTTCGTCACGGCGGCCCGCGAGTGGGGCGTCGGTAGCGGCGCCTCGCACCTCGTGAGCGGTCACTGCCGCGAGCACCACGCGCTCGAGGAGGAACTCGCCGCGTTCGTGCGGCGGCCGCGCGCGCTGCTGTTCTCGACGGGCTACATGGCGAACCTCGCGGTCGTGCAGTCGCTCGTCGGGCGCGGCGACCGGGTATACGAGGATCGCCTGAACCATGCCTCGCTGCTCGATGCCGGCCTTGCGAGCGGTGCACGTTTCGCGCGGTATCCGCACGCGGACGCCACGGCGCTGCGGACACGGCTCGAGCGCGCCGCCGAAGGCAGCACGCTGGTGGCGACCGACGGCGTCTTCAGCATGGACGGGGATGTCGCGCCGCTGGCCGGGCTGGCCGCGGCCTGTCGCGAGCACGAGGCCTGGCTCTTCGTCGACGACGCGCACGGATTCGGCGTGCTCGGCGCACATGGCGGCGGCTCGGTCGAGCAGGCCGGGCTCGGTCTCGAGGACGTGCCCGTGCTCATGTGCACGCTCGGCAAGGCCACGGGCGTCTGCGGCGCCTTCGTGGCCGGCAGCGAGGCGCTGGTCGAGGCCCTGGTGCAGCAAGCGCGCACCTACATGTATACGACCGCCCCGCCCGCCGCGGTGGCGGCGGCGGCCCGTGCATCGCTCGAGGTCATGCGCGAGGAACCCTGGCGCCGCGAGCGCGTTCTCGGCCACGTCGCCAGGTTCCGCCACGGGGCGGCAACGCTCGGGCTGCAACTGCTGCCCTCGCCGACGCCGATCCAGCCGGTGATGCTCGGCGCCGAGCGCAATGCGCTCGCAGCCAGCGCTGCGCTCTTCGACGCCGGCCTCTGGGTGCCTGCCATCCGGCCACCGACCGTGCCGCCCGGCGCGTCGCGCCTGCGCGTCACGTTCTCGGCTTCGCACACCGACGCGGACGTCGACCGGTTGCTCGATGCGCTCGCGAGCCTGCCGCAGGCAATGCGCGAGGCCGATTCGCCATGAGCCTCCACGTGGAGATTCGCGGCGCGGGCCCCGACCTGGTGCTGCTGCACGGCTGGGCGCTGCACGGCGGCATGTGGGGCCCATGGCTCGACGAGCTCGAACAGCACGCGCGCCTGCACGTGCTCGACCTGCCAGGGCACGGCCGCAGCGCCTGGCCGGCCGGCGTGCGCGACCTGGCAGGACTGGCGCGGGCGGTGTACCCGCACGTGCCACGCGAATCGGCGGTGCTCGGCTGGTCGCTGGGCGGCATGGTCGCACTCGAGCTCGCGCGCCGGCATCCGCGCCAGGTGTCGGCGCTGGTCCTGATCGCCACCACGCCCAGGTTCCTCGCCGGCAATGGCTGGGAACACGGCATGCGCGCGGCGCTGCTCGGGGAATTCGCGCAGGGACTCGCCTCCGACCATGCCCGGACGGTACAGAACTTCCTGGCCCTGCAGGCTCGCGGCGACGAGCGACACAGCGCGACACTGCGCATGCTCCGCCGGCAGCTCGCCACCCACGGCGCGCCCGACCTCGGTGCGCTCGAGGCAGGGCTCGCGATCCTGCGCGACGCAGACCTCAGGGACGAGCTGCCGCGGATCGCGCAGCCTGCGCTGGTCATCGCCGGGGAACACGATCGCCTCACGCCTCCCGCGGCCGGGCTCGAGCTCGCCAGCGCGCTGCCTACCGCGCGATATCGGCTCATCGAGCGCAGCGGCCATGCACCGTTCCTCTCGCATGGACCCGAGGTTCTCGCGGAAGTCGTTGGCTTCCTCGCGCGACATGCCGTGCCCGGACCAGCGGGGATTCCGGCGTGAGCAACGGCTCCCCGGTCCCGGCCGAGTTCCGCATCGACGGCCGCGAAGTCCGCCGCTCGTTCGGCCGTGCGGCGCGCGACTACGACGCCGCCGCGGTCCTGCAGGCCGAAGTACGCAACGAACTGCTCGGACGTCTCGACCTCGTGCGGCTGGTCCCGCAAGTGGTGCTCGACCTCGGCGCGGGGACCGGGCGCGCCACGATCGAGCTCAAGCGTCGCTACCGCGCGAGCCAGGTCGTGGCGGTCGACCTCGCCGAGGGCATGTTGCGCGAGGCGGCCCGGAGCCAGACGCTGCTGCGACGCTTCCGGCGTGTCTGCGCGGACGCCGCCATGCTGCCGCTGCGCGACGCCAGCGTCGACCTCGTGCTCAGCAACCTGATGCTGCAGTGGTGCGACGACCCCGACCGGGTGTTCGCCGAGTGCAGGCGCGTGCTGCGGCCGAACGGCCTGCTCGCGTTCTCGACCTTCGGGCCGGACACGCTCGTGGAGCTGCGGCGAGCCTGGTCCGTGGCGGACGGCCGCACGCACGTCAATCGCTTCATCGACATGCACGATCTCGGCGACGCGCTGGTGCGCTCGGGGTTCGCCGAACCCGTGCTCGAACGTCGAGCGCTACACGCTCACCTATGCCGAAGTGCGCGACCTGATGCGCGACCTGAAAGCGATCGGCGCGCACAACGCCAACGCCGGCCGGCCACGCGGGCTCACCGGCAAGGGCACGCTCGCCCGCATGCTCGAGGCCTACGAAGGCTTCCGGCACGAGGGGCGGCTGCCAGCGAGTTACGAGGTCGTGTTCGGCCACGCGTGGGCGCCCGTCGCGCGGCCCAGGGGTCGCGACGTTGCGGGAGAGGTGTCGGTGCCGTTGAGCCGGATCGGGCGCCGGTCACCGCCTTCCTGACGCCCGGCACGGTCCCCGACAGGGTATGCCGATTAGACTACTACTCTGAACATTTCTACCGAAATCGTTATCGAATTGAAGTGACTGTCAATCAATACTAATGTCGTGCCACGGCTTCTTCATCACCGGCACTGACACCGGCGTCGGAAAGACGCTGGTGGCTGCTGGCCTGGTCCGGCTGGCGGCGGCCGAGGGACGCCGGGTCGTGGGCCTGAAGCCTGTCGCGAGCGGCGCCGACCACACCGCCGATGGACTCCGCAACGAGGACGCGCTCGCGCTCCAGGGCGCCAGCTCCGTCGCGCTCCCTTACGACCTGGTCAACCCGTACTGCTTCGAACCCGCCATCGCGCCGCACCTCGCGGCCGCCGAGCGAGGGGTTGCCATCGAGATCCCACGCCTCCTGGACGAATACCGGGTCGCGACCCGCCGGGCCGACCTCGCCATCGTCGAGGGAGCTGGTGGGTGGCGCGTACCCCTGCACCCGGACGGATTCCTGAGCGACCTGCCGGAACGACTGGGGCTCGGCGTGATCCTGGTCGTCGGGCTCAGGCTCGGCTGCCTCAACCACGCCCGGCTCACGCTCGAGGCCATCGAGCGGTCCGGCCGTTGCCCGTTCATCGGGTGGATCGGCAGCGCGGTGGACCCGGAATTCACTCGCCAGGAGGAAACGGTCGCGACCCTCGAGCGCCTGCTCGGTGGGAGCACGCTCGCGGTCGTCCCGGCGCTTGCCGCTGCGTCTCCCGCCGCAGCCGCTGGTTGGCTCGACCGGCCGGCCGTCCGCTCCACGCTCGGCCTCGGCGCGCCGCCGCGCCAGGGGTGAAAATTCTGGCTATCCTCGCATCACGATGGTCACCACCTCGAGCCTCGCAGCGACGACGCCCGAGCACCGCATCGAGCTGGCGCCGAACTGCTCCTTGACACCGCCGGGTGCCCGGCTGTTCGTGGGCAGCCTCGCGCTCGTGACCTTCGCGGTCGCCGGTTTCTTCGCGCTGCAGGGTTTCTGGCCGGTGCTGCCGTTCGCGGGCCTCGAGATCGGCCTGCTCGCCTGGGCCGTGCGCGCGAGCCGCCGGTCGGGCGAGGAACGCGAGGTGATCCTCGTTTCGGCGGAAAACGTGGTCATCGAGCACCGCAGCCCGGCCGGATCCCGCCTGACGGTATTTCCTCGCCATTGGTCGAGGGTTACACTGCGCTGCCCGCAAACGGCGCTGCACCCGAGCCGGCTCGCGATCGAGTCGCATGGCCGCGCCTGTGAAGTGGGTCGGTTTCTCACGGAGGAGGAGCGCCTCGGCCTCGCCGAACGCCTCCGACTGCTGGTGGGAAAGACGGGTGAATCGCCCGCGCTGACGCCCTAGGGGGCGCAAGACGCGGGTCTGGCGGCGGCCGGGGGAGGTCGTCGGCGGCAACACGTAACGGGAGTTTTCTTGCCCATGAAAATGGTGAAGCATGCGCTCGCGGCCGGCACGGCCCTGCTGCTCGGGTCCGGCCCTGCCATGGCCGCCTGGGACCTGAACCTGCGCGTCGGCGTCACGGAGCTGAGCCGAGAGATCTACGGCCTGCACATGCTGATCCTGTGGGTCTGCGTGGTCATCGCCGTGGCGGTGTTCGGTGTCATGATCTATTCGATCGCGACCTTCCGTAAGTCGAAAGGCGCGGTGCCCGCCACCTTCGACCACAGCACCAAGGCCGAGATCATCTGGACGGTCATCCCGGTGCTGATCCTGGTCGCCATGGCGGTACCCGCCGCGCGCACGCTGGTGAAGATCGACGACACCCGCGGCTCCGAGCTGACCGTCAAGGTGACCGGCTACCAGTGGAAGTGGCAGTACGAGTACGTCGACCACGGCGTCTCGTTCTTCTCCACGCTGGCACGCGATCACGACGCGGCCCGCCAGCTCGACTCGGGCGTCGCGCCCGCGGGCGTCGACAACTACCTGCTGGAAGTCGACAACCGCATGGTCGTGCCGCAGGGCAGGAAGGTCCGCGTGCTGATCACCTCGACCGACGTCATCCACGCCTGGTGGGTGCCGGACTTCGGCATGAAGAAGGACGCGATCCCGGGCTACATCAACGAGCTGTGGTTCCGCGCGGACGCACCGGGCGTGTATCGCGGCCAGTGCGCCGAGCTCTGCGGCCGCGACCACGGTTTCATGCCGGTCGTGGTCGAAGTGAAGCCGCAGGCGGAATTCGACGCGTGGCTCGCCGCCCAGCAGGCGGAGCGCCGGGCCGCGAAGGCCCCGGCCACGCATACCGCCTCGATCGCCCCGAATGTCGAACACGTGGCGGCCGTACGGCTCGCCGACGCGGAGTAATCATCGATGAGCGCTACGCATATCCACGGCCACGCCGCCGCCCACGACGGCCACGAGCACGGTCCCGCGAAGGGCATCATGCGCTGGCTCACGACGACGAACCACAAGGACATCGGCACGATGTACCTGGTGTTCAGCCTGGTCATGTTCCTGGTCGGCGGCTCGATGGCGCTCATCGTCCGCGCCGAGCTCTTCATGCCGGGCATGCAGCTCGTCGACCCGGGCTTCTTCAACACCATGACGACCGTGCACGCGCTCATCATGGTGTTCGGTGCGGTGATGCCGGCGACGGTCGGCCTCGCCAACTGGATGATCCCGCTGCAGATCGGCGCGCCGGACATGGCGCTGCCACGCATGAACAACTTCAGCTTCTGGCTGCTGGTGGCGGCGTTCTCGCTGCTGATCCTGTCGCTGTTCATGCCGGGCGGCGGCCCCGCGTCCGGCTGGACGCTCTACCCGCCCCTGGTGCTGCAGACCGGCGACGCCTTCCCGCTCGCGATCTTCGCCATCCACCTCGCGGGTGCGTCCTCGATCATGGGCGCGATCAACATCATCGTCACGATCATGAACCTGCGCGCGCCGGGCATGACGCTGCTCAAGATGCCGATGTTCACGTGGACGTGGCTCATCACGGCGTACCTGCTGATCGCCGTGATGCCGGTATTCGCGGGCGCGGTCACGATGCTGCTCACCGACCACTTCTTCCGGACGACGTTCTTCACCGCCGCCGGCGGCGGCGACCCGGTGCTCTACCAGCACATCTTCTGGTTCTTCGGGCACCCCGAGGTCTACATCATGGTCCTGCCGGCGTTCGGGATCGTCTCGGAGATCATCCCGACGTTCTCGAGGAAGCCGCTGTTCGGCTACGACTCGATGGTGTTCGCAACCGCCTCGATCGCCTTCCTGTCGTTCATCGTCTGGGCGCACCACATGTTCACGGTGGGCATGCCGCTCGCCGGCGAGATGTTCTTCATGCTCTCGACGATGCTGATCGCCGTGCCCACGGGCGTGAAGGTGTTCAACTGGACGGCGACGATGTGGAAGGGCTCGCTCACCTTCGAGCCGCCGATGCTGTTCGCGCTCGCCTTCCTGTTCCTGTTCACGATCGGCGGCTTCTCCGGACTGATGATGGCCATCGCCCCGGTCGACTTCCAGTACCACGACACCTACTTCATCGTGGCGCACTTCCACTACGTGCTGGTGCCGGGCGCGGTCTTCGCCATCATGGCGGGCGTCTACTACTGGCTGCCGAAGTGGACCGGCCACATGTACGACATGAAGCTCGCCAACCGGCACTTCTGGCTGTCGTCGATCTTCGTGAACGTGCTGTTCTTCCCGCAGCACTTCCTCGGGCTCGCCGGCATGCCGCGCCGCATCCCGGACTACTCCACGCAGTTCGCCGACTGGAACATGGTCTCCTCGATCGGCGGCTTCGGCTTCGGCCTCTCGCAGCTGCTGTTCGTGTACATCGTCTGGAAGTGCGCGAGGGGCGGCGCGAAGGCGAGCGCCGAGGTCTGGGACGGCGCGCGCATCCAGGGCCTGGAGTGGACCGTGCCGTCGCCGGCGCCGTACCACACGTTCGACGAGGCCCCGGTCGTCAAGTGAGCGCGAGCCCCGTGAACGCCGGCCCGACCGACGAGCAGCGCCGCCGCATCCGCAGGACCACGGTCGTGCTGGTGCTGGTGGCGCTCGGGATCTACGTCGCCTTCATCGCCTCGAGCATGCTGGGCGGGAAGCCCTAGGGCCATGGACCGCGACGCCCGCAAGCCGGACCGCTCGCTGCTGCGCAGCCTGCTCGTGATGACGGGCGGCAGCTTCGCGTTCGGCTTCGCGCTGATCCCGCTCTACGACGTGATCTGCGAGGCGGCGGGCATCAAGGTCAACGACGCGCCGTCGCGGATCACGGCGAGCGAGGCAGGCGTGGGCCGCGAGGTCACGCTCGAGTTCGTGTCCCTGCTCGCGCCCGGCAGCGAGTTCGAGCTGGTGCCGGAGACGCCGTCGATGACGCTGCAGCCCGGTCGGCTGTACGAGGCGAAGTTCCGCATCCGCAGCAAGGCCACGGTGCCGGTGGTCGCCCAGGCGGTGCCGAGCGTCGCGCCCATCACCACCTCGCGCTACCTGCAGAAGACCGAGTGCTTCTGCTTCACGCCGCAGACCTTCGCGGCAGCGGAGGAGCGCGAATTCACCGTCAGGTTCATCGTGGACCCGGAGCTGCCGGGGCACGTCGACCGCATGACGCTCGCGTATTCGGTCTATACCGTGCCGGGGCAGCAGCTCGCGGCGCGCTGAGGTTGAGCAAGGGGGCCGGCCGCAGTGGCCGGCGTTGGCAGCATAGAACAGGAAGGCGACAGCCCATGGCCCAAGCACACACCGCGCACGGTGGCGACAAGTACTACATCCCGCACGGCAGCAAGTGGCCGATCGTGGGTGCGGTGTCGCTGTTCATCACCATGCTCGGCACCGCCGCGCTGCTGAACGGCGCGTCCGTCGGACCATGGATCCTCTACCTCGGCCTCGCCGCCGTGGCCTACATGTTCTTCGGCTGGTTCGGCACGGTGATCGGCGAGAGCCAGAGCGGCATCTACAACGCCGGCGTGGACCGCTCGTTCCGCATGGGGATGATGTGGTTCATCTTCTCCGAGGTGATGTTCTTCGCCGCGTTCTTCGGCGCGCTGTACTACGCGCGGCAGCTGTCGGTGCCGTGGCTCGGCGGCGAGGGCTCGAAATTCCTCACCAACCTGTTCCTGTGGGAAGGCTACGAGAGCACCTGGCCCACCAACGGCCCGCAGGACGTCGGCGGCAAGTTCGAAATCATCCCCGCGTTCGGCCTGCCCGCCATCAACACCGCGATCCTGCTCACCTCGGGCGTGACCATCACGATCGCCCACCACGCGCTCAAGGCCGGCAAGCGCGGGATCCTCAAGATCTTCCTCGCGCTCACCTTCATCCTGGGCTTCCTGTTCGTCGGCCTGCAGGCCGAGGAGTACATCCACGCCTACCAGGAGCTGAACCTCACGCTCGGGTCCGGCGTCTACGGCTCGACGTTCTTCATGCTCACGGGCTTCCACGGCCTGCACGTGACGATCGGCGCGATCATGCTGCTCGTCATCTGGCTCAGGGTGATGAAGGGCCACTTCACGCCGACGCACCACTTCGCCTTCGAGGGCGTGGCCTGGTACTGGCACTTCGTCGACGTGGTGTGGCTGGGGCTGTTCATCTTCGTGTACTGGCTGTAGCCAGTACACGCGATGAGGCTGAGGGCTGAGGGCTGAGGGCTGTAGGCTGTAGGCTGTAGGTCGGAGGGACCTGCGGGCTTCTTACCCACAGCCTTCAGCCCACGGCCCACAGCCTGCGCGCTCTAGCGCGCGACTCCGTGCGGCTGGATCATCCCTTCCTTCCACGCCACGAACAGCAGGACGAACAGCAGCACTGAAAGCGCGATGCGCACGGTCAGCGCATTCACCATGCGCTTCGACTGCCCCTCGTCCTTGACCAGGTGGAAGAGGCCCGTGCCGAGGCTCGCGACGATCGCTGCGAGGGTCAGGACGATGAGGAACTTGATCATGCCGGGGCGGGATGCATGGCTGGAGCGCGATTATAGATGAGCGTCCGCATCGGCAATCGGGTCTTCGCGCCACGGCCGTGGGCGGTGCTCCTCACCGCCGCCGCGCTGGCCGCGTTCGTGTCGCTCGGCTACTGGCAGCTCGGCCGCGCCCGCGAGAAGCAGTCGCTGATCGACTCGTTCATCGCCGGCAACCAGACCTCGGTGGACGCGACCGGACTCGGTTTCGACGAGATCGCCCGCTACCAGCACGTCCGCCTGCGCGGGTCCTACGACGCCACGCGCCAGGTCCTGCTCGACAACATGCCGTCCACCAGTACCGGGCGGCCGGGTTTTCGCGTGCTGACGCCGCTGGAGCGGTCGGACGGCATGGGCTGGGTGATGGTGGATCGCGGCTGGGTGCCGCTCGGCGCGACCCGCGAGCAACTGCCCGACGTGACGGTGGGCGTCCGTGAACGCGAGGTCCGTGGGCGCCTCGACCGGCTGCCGGTCCCCGGCCTCAGGCTCGGGCCGGCCGTGGCGCCCGGCGCCGCGGGCTGGCCGCGCATCATGAATTTCCCGCGGGAGGCCGACGTCGAGGCCGCGCTCGGCGCCGAGGTAGAATCGCGCATCGTGTTGCTCGATCCCGACCTGCCCGATGGCTATGAGCGCGAGTGGCGACCGTCGCTCGGCTTTGGCCCGGAACGACACCTCGGCTACGCCATCCAGTGGTTCGCCGCCGCGCTGGCCGCCGGGGTCGTCTTCCTCGCCTTGAGCCTGCGCCGGGAGCCACCGGCCGGGACCTCCCTGCCGACATGAACCGCGCCGACGATGCTGCCGTGAAGCGTGGGCGCCGCCAGTTCCTCGGGCTCGCGGCCCTGTTCTTCGTGCCGCTGGCCGTCGCCTTCTGGCTCTACTACGGACCGACGGACTGGCGACCGGTCGGCGGCTCGAACAAGGGCGACCTGCTCGATCCGGCGCGGCCGCTGGCCGCGATTGCGCTGCCGACACCCGACGGCAGCGTCACCGATGCCGGACTGCTGCGTGGCAAGTGGTCTTGGGTCTACGTCGGCGACGGCCTGTGCAACGACCGTTGCCGCAAGGCGCTCTACCTGACGCGCCAGTCACGCATCGCGCTCAACAAGGACATGGATCGCGTCCAGCGCGTGTTCCTCGTGACCGATCGCTGCTGCGACCGCGCGTTCCTCGCGCAGGAGCACCCGGACCTCGTCGTCGCGCTGGTCGAGACCGCGCCGACCGCCGCGCTGCTCGAGCCGTTCCCGGTGTACGACGGCGTGCCGATCGCCGCGGCCGGCCGCATCTATCTGGTCGACCCGCTCGGCAACCTCGTCATGAGCTATTCCGCCGCCGCGCCCGACAAGGCGCTGCTCACCGACCTGAAGAAACTGCTGCGCCTGTCGCACATCGGCTGAGGTCACATCATGCAACTCACGCTCTTCCGCCGGCTCTGCCTGGTCGGGACCGCCATCGCACTCGGCGTCGTGGTGCTGGGCGCGTGGGTGCGCCTCGGCGACGCGGGCCTCGGCTGCCCGGACTGGCCCGGCTGCTACGGGCACCTCACCGTCGGCCAGGCCGTCGAGAATGCGGAGGCGGCGAACGCGGCGTTTCCGGAACGCCCGCTCGAGGCCGAGAAGGCGCTCAAGGAAATGATCCATCGCTACCTCGCCAGCGGGCTCGGCCTGCTGATCATCGCGATCGCGGTGGTGGCGTGGCTCAATCGACGCGACCCGGCGCAGCCGCTCCGCCTGCCCTTCTTCCTGGTGCTGCTGGTCGTCTTCCAGGGACTGCTCGGGATGTGGACGGTCACGCTGCTCCTGAAGCCCGCCATCGTCTCGGCACACCTGGCCGGTGGCCTCGCAACGATGTCGCTGCTCTGGTGGCTCAGTCTCCGGGTCCACCGGACGACGCGCCCTGCTGGCGAGCGGCGGTTGCGGACGTTGGCCGCCGTCGGACTCGTGGTGCTGGTCATCCAGATCATGCTCGGCGGCTGGACCAGCAGCAATTACGCCGCGCTCGCCTGCCCGGACTTCCCGACCTGCCAGAGGTCGTTCTGGCCCGACATGGACTTCAAGGACGCCTTCGTGTTGTGGCGCGGCCTCGGCATCGACTACGAGGGTGGCGTGCTCGATCACCCGGCGCGGGTCGCCATCCACTACACCCACCGCCTGTGGGGCGTGATCACCGCGCTCGTGCTCGGCCTCGTCGCCTGGCAGGCGATGCGCACGGGCCAATCCCGCGCCGTACGCATGGCCGGCACGGCGGTGGCCGTGGTCCTGGCGACGCAGTGGGTGCTCGGACCCGTGATGGTGCTCGAGACCCTGCCGCTGGAACTTGCCACCGCCCACAACGGCGTGGCCGCGGTGCTTCTGTTGTCGATGGTGGCGCTGCTGCGGTTCCTGTGGCCTCCGAAGGGACTGCGCTGACCCTGTCGTTCGACAGGCGGATCACGGCCTTGCTGTATCCTGGGCGCACATGCAGGACCGCCCGCTTTATGACCGACTAGGCTGGCAATCGAGCCTCGAGACCTTCTCTCGGTCCGAGCCGAGGGTGGTCCGCCTCCAACTTCAGCAATTCGTCGCCGACGCCTCGCCAGAGCAGGTCCACGCCTGGGATCAATCGATTCCCTGGCTGCAGCGTGAGTGTCGCGCACTCGAGCTGCGCGACACGGCCGCGCGCGAGTACACCGCGATTCTCGAATACGAGCTACCCCGCGACTCGCGGCGGCCCGACGTCATCGTCCTCGAGCGCGGTTGCGTTGCGGTCCTTGAATTGAAGGGCGCCCTCTACCCCTCCCGCGCCGCACTCGATCAGGCTTTTGGCTACGCCCGCGACTTGCGCGCCTATCACGCGGCCTGCGCAGGTCGTTCGGTATCGCCGGTGCTGCTGGTGCGAGGTGGTGGCGCCAACCCGATCGAGCGAGACGGCGTATTCGTGGTCGGCCCGGAAGGGCTCAACTCGCTGCTCGAACGACTCGCGACCGTCGGTGAGCCGATTATCAGCGCGCAAGAGTTCCTGGCGCTCGATGCATATGCGCCGCTGCCTACGATCGTCGAGGCGGCACGCCAGCTGTTCCATCGGCGCGAACTGCCGATGATCAAGCGTGCGCGTGCCGCGACGGATCCGGCGCTGCAGTACATCTCCGCGATTGCCCGGCAAGCGGCACAGGCTCGCAGCCGTCATCTCGTGCTGCTGAGTGGCGTGCCTGGATCGGGCAAGACACTGGTCGGGTTGCAGCTCGTTCACGCGCACTGGCTCGATGACCTGGCCGTACCGCGTGCGAATGGCCGGACGATGCCGCCTGCGGTGTACCTGTCGGGGAACGGCCCGCTGGTGCAGGTCCTGCAGGACGCGCTGAAGGACGCCGGCGGTGGTGGCCGGACATTCGTCCAGGGGATCAAGGAGTACGTGCGGGCGCACACTCGCGCCGAGCACCCAGTGCCGCCCGAGCACCTGATCGTGTTCGACGAGGCGCAGCGCGCCCATGACGCGGAGCGTGTCGCGCATGTGCATCGCGGGCCGGTCGGGATGTCCGAACCCGAGCACCTGATCGAGTTCTGCGAACGCATCCCGGAGTGGTGTGTACTGGTGGCGCTGATCGGCAGCGGCCAGGCCATCCACGTCGGCGAGGAAGGTGGGGTGCGGCTCTGGTATGAAGCGGTGCGACAGTCGGTCCGTGCCTCGGAGTGGACAGTCCACGGCGCTCCGGCGCATGCCGAGACATTCAGTGGACTACCGGGCGCCACTCGCTGGAATCCGGTGCTGAGCCTCGACACCGAGATCCGCTTTCACCTGACGCCAAAGGTGCACCAGTTCGTCGCCGGACTGCTCGACGGATTGTTCGCTGGCCAGCTGCGCTCGTTGGCGAACGAACTGCACGAGGGCGGTCACCGCTTCCTGCTGACGCGCGAGCTCGATTCCGCACGCGAGTATCTTCGGCAACGCTACGCCGATGCCCGGTTTGCGCGCTACGGGCTCGTCGCGTCGTCCAAGGACAAGTGGCTGCCCGCGTTCGGCGTCGACAACACGTTCCACACGACGAAACAACTGCGCGTCGGGCCGTGGTACAACGCGGACCCCGCGGACTCTCAGTCGTGCTGCCGCCTGGAGACGGTCGCGACCGAGTTCTCTTCGCAAGGACTCGAACTCGACTGTGCCCTGCTCGCCTGGGGATCGGACCTCTTGTGGGCTGGGGACAACTGGTCGATCGAGTTCGCGGGGAGGAACCGGCCGCCGCTAAAGGATCCGTTGACAGTACGTAAGAACGTCTATCGCGTGCTGCTGACGCGCGGGCGGGATGGGACGGTGATTTACATCCCTGACGACCGGCGGATGGACTCGACGGTCGAAAGGTTGCGAGCCGCAGGGATTCCGGACCTGTAGACCGGAGGTCATTGAATCTGGTCGCCGATCGCGATGCGCATTTCGCTCTATCCGACGGCTCGCCCTCAGTCCCAGACTCCGCTCAATACTTCGCCGTCCGGAGCCAGGGCATCGACGGTGGCATCACATTCCGGGCACCAGTAGCTCAACGCTTCTGCGTCGTAATCCACCGATACCGGCTTCTCCAGCGTACCGTTGGCTACAAAGTACGCGGGCAGGCAGATCTGGATCTCTTTACTCCCGCACTCACCACAACGCAGACCCGGTCGTACTTCGATGGCGCTCGTATTCATGGTCCTGACTCCCTGGCGAATGGGACCCAGGCACGCGTGGCGCCGACCCATGCGCCACGATCGCGCCCTGCAGCAGGGATCGAAAGTTACCAGGTACGACACTCTGCCAGCAATCGCAACTCAATGTTTCTAGGTGAGTTTCAAGAACGACGCACGGGTTCAGTGCGCAGCGCAGTCCGTGCCGTAGCGCCACCCGTATTCGTCTCGCCTCGACTGCCGGATCGCGCGCCCGCATCGGCCGCCCCCCTGTACAATTCGCCCCCGCCATGACCACCGCGGACTCACACATCGCTGCCCACGCGTCCGCCTCGTGGCGCGACTACGTCGAGCTCGGCAAGCCGCGCGTGGTCGCGTTGATCGTGTTCACGGCGGTCGTGGGCATGTTCCTGGCGGACCCGGGCCTGCCGCCGCTCGCCGCCCTGGTCTTCGGCACGCTCGGCATCGGACTCGCGGCGTCGAGCGCGGCCGCCATCAACCACGTGCTCGACCAGCGCTTCGACGTGAAGATGGCGCGCACCCGCAAGCGACCGATCCCGACCGGGCACCTGAACTCGCGCCAGGCGCTCGGCTACGCCGCCGCGATCGGCGTGCTGGGCATGCTGGTGCTGTGGACGATGGTGAACCCGCTCACGGCTGCGCTCACCTTTGCCTCGCTGATCGGCTATGCCGTGCTCTACACCGCGTGGCTCAAGCACGCGACGCCGCAGAACATCGTGATCGGCGGCGCGGCCGGCGCGGCGCCACCGGTGCTCGGCTGGACGGCGGTCACCGGCAGCGTCGACCCCTATTCGCTGCTGCTGTTCCTGATCATCTTCGTGTGGACGCCACCGCATTTCTGGGCGCTTGCCATCGCCCGCCGCGAGGACTACGCGAAGGCGGGCATCCCGATGCTGCCGGTTGCCTACAGCGTCGAGTTCACGCGACTGCACATCCTGCTCTACACGATCCTGCTCGTGATCGCGACACTGCTGCCCTACCTCACGGGCATGAGCGGGCTCATCTACCTGGGCGCGGCGGTGCTGCTCGGCGGCAGGTTCCTGCTCTACGCGCTGCGGCTGCGCCGGCAGGGCGGCAACACGCACCTGCCGATGAAGATCTTCCGCTATTCCATCAACTACCTGATGCTGCTGTTCACCGCGCTGCTCGTCGATCACTACCTCATGATCCGCCCCTGAGGCCCGCGCGGTGGCCTCACGCTCGCATTTCGCCGCGCCCCTGCTGCTCGCGGTCTTCCTCGCGCTGATCCTGTACGTCTCGCTGTACCCGTTCGGCTTCGACGCCGACGGTCCGCCGGTGCTCGAGACGTTGCGCATGCTCACCTGGGCGCGGGCCTCGCGCAGCGACATGTTCAACAACGTGCTGCTGTACGCGCCGCTGGGCTTCTGCCTCGCGCTCGTGCTCGAGCCGCGGCTCGGCCGCATCGGCGGCATCGTGGCGACGGTCCTGCTCGGCGCGATGCTGTCGTTGTCCATGGAAATACTCCAGGCGTCGATCGCACCACGCGTGCCGAGCCTGACCGACCTGTCGCTCAACGCCCTGGGCGCCGCACTGGGCGCGACGGCGGGCTCGGCCTGGTACCTGCTCGGCGCGCGCATGGCGCCGCAGGCGAGCCCGCAGGGCCGTTCTGCAGCGGTGGCGGTCACCATTGTGGTGCTGTGGCTGCTGGCGCGACTTTGGCCCCTGATGCCGGACGCGAGCCTGCGGCAACTGAAGCGCGCGGTGCGCCCGCTCTTCTCGCCGAGCATCGGGTGGGCCGAGTTCGCGGCCTATTTCGTCGGCTGGCTGGTCGTCGCGCAGGCAGTATTCCACCTCGCCCGGCGGCAGCGCGGCGTGGATGCCTTCCTGCTGGTCATCGCGGCCGTGCTGGTGGGACGCACGTTCACGGCCGGGCACACGCTCGAGTTCACGGAGCTGGCGGCCATCGCGCTGCTGCTGCCGGTGCTGGTGCTGGTCAACCGGATCGAGGATCGCGGTCGCTCCGCGCTGCTCGCCGCCGTGCTGAGCACGTGGCTCGCGGCCGTCGCACTGTGGCCCGCCATCGTCGGCGGCGCGCAGCTTACGGTGGGCATGCCGGGACTGGCCCACTTTTCGATTAACAATGCGCCGCCGCCCGCGGAACTCGCGGGCAAGGGATTCCGCTACGTCGCACTCGCCTGGCTGCTGGTCGGCGCGGGCCTGTTTGCGCACGTCGCGGCCGGCCTGACCGTACTGCTGGTGCTGGTGCTCTGCATGCTGCAGGTCGGCGCCGCCGCGCCCACCTTCGGCTGGATCGACCTCGTCATCGCGATGATCGCCGGACTCATGGTCTGGCGCTGGAGATAGGGGCTTCCCCTTTCTTTCGCTTTCACATAATCCCGCCCTAACTGCGCATTTCCGCGATCGCGTATCTGGCGTATAAACACGGCTGCGCGCGCCAACCACGTGCGCGAGAACAAATGTCGAACCAGGGGATAATCATGCATCACGCTCGATTCGTGCCTTTGTGCACGCTGCTCGTTTCCGCGCTCGCGTCCGCCGGGGCGAATCCGCCCGGACAGGTCCAGGACCAGGCCTTGTCGCTCCCGCAACTGCACGGCCCGGCGCGCATCCTGCGCGACGTCGACGGCATGCCGCACATCTACGCGCAGGACGAGCACGATGCGATCTTCCTGCAGGGCTGGGTCACGGCGCAGGACCGCCTGTTCCAGATCGACCTGCTGCGCCGCCAGGTGAGCGGCACGCTCGCCGAACTGGTCGGATCGGGCGCGCTCGCGGGCGACGTCCAGTCGCGCACCATCGGTCTGCGTCGCGCGTCGGTTCGTTCGCTCGCGCGCTATTCACCCGAGATGAAGGCAGGCTTGCAGGCGTTCGCCGATGGCGTGAACGCGTGGGTGGCGCACAGCGGCTCGCTGCCGGCGCAGTACGCCGCCCTCGAAATCACCCGGTTCGAACCCTGGACGGCGCTCGACAGCGCGGTCATCGGCAAGGGGCTCACGTTCCAGCTGTCGTTCGACCTCGACATCGACGCGACGCTCAACTACCTGCAGTACCAGGCGAAGCTCGCGCCGATCAATCCCGCGCTGCCCGACGGCGCCTACTTCGGCGACGTGTTCCGCTCCGCCGGCTTCGACCCCGCGGTGAGCGTCCTCGATGCGAACGACACGAAGCCGTTCCTGGGCGCGCTCGCCAAGACGAGTGCGGCGGCCCGCAAGTCCTCGAGCGCCGAGTCCGGGCGCGCGAGCGGCGGCACGCCGGCGGTCGGCGCCAGCACCGAGCGCATGTTGCGCAACATCAGGCGCCGCTACGAGGCCGTGCCGTTCCTGAAGCAGACACTGCAGCGCACGGAGCTGCAGATCGGCAGCAACGAGTGGGCGGTCGCGGGAAGCCGCACCGTGGACGGGCGCCCGCTGGTGGCGAACGATCCGCACCTCGGCCTCGACCTGCCGGCCACCTTCTATCCGGTGCACCTCGTCGCGCACAAGGAAGGCCTCGACACGATCGGCAGCAGCATCGCCGGCGCACCCTATGTCGTGCTGGGCCAGAACCGCCGCGTCACCTGGGGCGAGACGACGACCGGGTTCGACGTCACCGACACCTACCAGGAGCGCATCCAGGCGCTCGGACCGGACGCGAACGGACTGCCGCGCTTCGTCACCTACTACCAGGGCTCGCCCGAACCGGTGACCGTGATTCCGGTGACCTTCCGCGTGAACATGCTCGGCGACGGCGTGAAGGACAACCTCGTCGTGGCGAGCGGCGGCGCGATCCCGCCCGTGGTCCTCACGGTTCCCCGCCGCAACAACGGGCCGATCGTGGACCTCGACATCGACGAGTCCACGGGCGCCGGCACGGCCATCAGCGTGCAGTACATCGGGTTCAGCGGCACGCGCGAGCTCGAGACCTTCCGCCTGATGAACTACGCCCGCAACCTCGTCGAGTTCAAGGCGGCGCTGCAGTACTTCGACGTCGGCTCGCAGAACTTCATCTACGGCGACATCGACGGCAACATCGGTTACTTCACCTCTGCCGAAGTGCCGCTGCGCGAGGACCTGCAGGCGTTCAACGGCGCCGGCCTGCCCTTCGCCGGTTCGCCGCCGTGGTTCATCCGCAACGGCGAGGGCGGCAACGAGTGGCTCGTCGACCCGTCTCCGGACGAGTTCAACGGCAGCGGTTACCAGTCGCTGCCCTTCGACGAGCTGCCGCAGGTCGTCAACCCGCAGAACGGCTTCGTGGTCAATGCCAACAACGACCCGGCCGGCGTCACCCTCGACAACAACCCGATCAACCAGCTGCGCAAGTCGGGCCAGGGCGTCTACTACCTCGGCTACGCGTTCGACTACGGCACGCGCGCCGGGCGCATCACGCAGGCGCTGACGCAACGACTCGCGGCGGGCCCGGTGAGTCGCACGGACATGAAGGCTATCCAGGCGGACGTCACGCTGCTCGACGCGCAGGTACTCGCGCCCTACATCGTCGGCGCGTTCGACAATGCCAGTGCCGCGGGTGCGCCTGCGGCACTGGCAGCGCTCGCCGCGGACGCGCGCGTGGCCGAGGCCGTCGGACGCCTGCGCGCGTGGAATTACACGACGCCCACGGGTGCGCTCTCGGGCTATGACGCATCGGACGTTGACGGCCACCTGATGCTGCCGTCGGCGAGCGAGGTCCAGCACAGCATCGCCGCGACGATCTACTCGGTGTGGCGCGGACAGGCCATCCGCAATGGCGTGGACCTCACCCTGCAGGGCCTCGGCGTGCCGACCCCGGGCTCGGGCGAGGCCATCAAGGCGCTGCGCCACCTCGTCGAGCGCAACGGCATCGGTCTGTCGACGATCGACTTCTTCGGCTGGGCCGCAGCGGCCGGCCTCACGGAACCGGCCGAGCGACGCGACTACGTGATGCTGAAGAGCCTCGCGGATGCGCTCGACCGCCTCGCGGGCGCGCCCTTCGCGGCCGCGTTCGCCAATTCGTCGAACCAGGGCGATTATCTCTGGGGCAAGCTGCACCGCATCACTTTCGACGGCGTGGCCGTGGGCGGGCCGTACAACATCCCGGGCGCAACCCCGGGCTTCCCGCCGTCCTTCCCCGGACTGCCGGGACTCGCGACGGACGGCGGCTTCGGCGTGGTGGATGCCTCTTCGCATGGCGCTCGCGCCGACTCGGCCTCGTCGTTCACGTTCGGCAGCGGCCCGAATCGCCGCTACGTCGGCGTACCGGGCACGGTGGCGGGCTCGATCGACGCGGAGAGCTCGCTGCCGGGCGGCGCGAGCGGCGTGCTCGGGAGCCCGTACTACGCGAACCTGCTCGGCCGCTGGCTCACCAACGACACGTACCCGCTGCGCCAGGGCATGGGCGAGGTGATGCAGAACCTTGCGAGCCAGCAGTTCTTCAAGCCGGCGGAGCCGGGCAAGAGCGGCAAGGACACCGGCAAGAAGAAGAAAAAGAAGGGCAAGAAAGGCAACGGCAGCCTGTAAGGGTCTTTGACGGCCAAGCTGGCCCTCTCCCGCGAGGCGGGGGAGGGCCATTTGCCGTGGTGATCCATGGGACACGCGCCGCGGCGTGCCTGCTAGAATCCGCGCCCTTCCATGGACGTCTCCCACCTCCTCGACCCGCTGAACGACGCGCAGCGGCAAGCGGTCACCGCGCCGCTTGCCCCGACGCTGGTGCTCGCCGGCGCGGGCAGCGGCAAGACGCGCGTGCTCACGCACCGCGTGGCCTGGCTGGTGCAGGTCGAGAACGTCTCGCCACACGGCATCCTCGCCGTCACCTTCACCAACAAGGCCGCGGGCGAGATGCGCGCGCGCATCGAGGCGCAGCTCGGCATGCCCGCGGCGCCGCTATGGATCGGCACCTTCCACGGCATCGCGCACCGGCTGCTGCGCATGCACTGGCGCGAGGCCGGGCTGCCGCAGGGCTTCTCGATTCTCGATGCCGAGGATCAGCAGCGGCTCGTCAAGCGCATCATCCGCGGCCTCGGCCTGGACGAGACGCGCTGCGTGCCGCGCGAGGTGACCTGGTTCATCAATGCGCAGAAGGACGAGGGACTCAGGCCGAAGCACTTGAAGGACGACGGGGATCCCACCCGCCGCCAGATGATCAGGCTGTACGAGTCCTACGAGGACGCCTGCCAGCGCAATGGGGTGGTCGACTTCGCCGAGCTGCTGCTCAGGAGCTACGAGCTTTGGCGCGAGGCGCCGGGCCTCGTGGAGCACTATCGCGCCCGCTTCGCCCACGTGCTGGTCGATGAGTTCCAGGACACCAACACCATCCAGTACAACTGGATGAGGGCGCTGGTGGGCGCGACCAGCATCCCCTTCGTGGTCGGCGACGACGACCAGTCCATCTACCGCTGGCGCGGCGCGCGGGTCGAGAACCTGCAGCAGTTCCGCCGCGAATTCCCGGGCGTACAGGTCTACAAGCTCGAGCAGAACTACCGCTCCACCGGCACCATCCTCGCCGCGGCCAACGCGATCATCGCGAACAACGGCGGCCGCATCGGCAAGAAGCTGTGGACCGACGGCGGCAAGGGCGAGCCGATCAGGCTGTACCGCGCGTACAACGAGCGGGACGAGGCGGAGTTCGTGGTGAGCCGCATTCGCGACTGGGTGGCGCATGGCGGCAACCGGCGCGACACCGCGATCCTCTACCGCTCGAACGCACAGTCGCGGGTGTTCGAGGAATACCTGCTGTCCTCGCGCATCCCGTATCGAGTGTACGGGGGCCTGCGGTTCTTCGAGCGCCAGGAGGTCAAGGACGCGCTCGCCTACCTGCGCCTCATCGCCAATCGCGACGACGATGCCTCCTTCGAGCGCGTCGTTAACCTGCCTACCCGCGGCATCGGCGCACGCACGCTCGAGGTGTTGCGCGCCCACGCACGGGCGAACTCCGTTTCGCTGTGGCAGTCGTGCACCGCCTGCTCCGAGGAACTGGGCGCGCGCGCCACGGCCGCGCTGCAGGCTTTCCTCGCGCTCGTCGAGAAGCTGGACGGGGACACGCGCGACCTGCCGCTGCACGAACAGGTCGACCACGTGTTGCAGGCGAGCGGGCTGGTCGGACACTACCAGAAGGACAAGGCGGACAAGGGCGAGGCGCGGCTCGAGAACCTCGAGGAACTGGTGAGCGCCGCGCGCGGGTTCGAGCCCGAGGACGGTGACATCTCCCCGCTCATGGCCTTCCTCTCGCACGCCGTGCTCGAGTCCGGCGAGGGCCAGGCCGAGGCCTGGGAGGACTGCGTGCAGATGATGACGCTGCACTCCGCCAAGGGCCTGGAGTTCCCGGTGGTGTTCCTCTGCGGGATGGAGGACGGCCTCTTCCCGCACCAGCGCTCGATCATGGACGTGCAGGGCCTCGAGGAAGAGCGGCGACTGTGCTACGTGGGCACGACCCGCGCCATGCGCCAGCTGTACCTGACCTATGCGGAGCAGCGGCGGATGCACGGGGTGGACAGCTACGGTGCCCCCTCGCGCTTCCTGGCCGAGGTCCCGGCGGAGCTGGTCCAGGAGGTCCGCCCCAAGGTGCAGGTGTCGCGGCCAACCTATGCCTCGTCGCACCGGCCCCAGGCACCGGCGGCCCGCGGGACCCCGCAGCAGCGCTACACGGACGACTCCCCGGGCAGCCTGCGGCTCGGCCAGCGGGTCCGCCACCAGAAGTTCGGCGACGGGGTGGTGCTCTCGGTCGAGGGCCAGGGTGCCAACGCCCGGGTGCAGGTCAACTTCGAGCGGGCCGGCAACAAGTGGCTGATGATGGGTTACGCCAACCTGGAGAGCGTCTAGGCGCGCCCCGCGCAGGCGCTACAATGCGCGGGTGAAAATCATCATCCTCGGCGCCGGCCAGGTGGGCCGGATGGCGGCCTATCACCTCGCGCGCGAGGAAGCCAACGACGTGACCGTCGTCGACGTCAACGACCACCTGCTGCGCGACCTGCAGGACCGCCTCGACATACGCACCGTCGCGGGCAACGCCGCGCATCCCAACGTGCTCGAATTGGCAGGAGCCGCGAACGCCGACATGATCGTCGCGCTCACCAACAGCGACGAAGTGAACATGGTGGCCTGCGAGATCGCGTGGACGCTGTTCCGCACGCAGACCAAGATCGCACGCATCCGCTCGCTCGAGTACGCGAAACGCACCGAGCTGTTCTACGACACCGACAAGCCGCGTCCCGCGGAGGCGGGCGGGTTCCCGGTCGACGTTCTGCATCAGTCCCGAGGAACTCGTCACGCAGTACGTCGAGCGCCTGATCCGCTACTCGGGCGCGCTGCAGGTGCTCGACTTCGCGGACGGCCGCGTGCGGCTCGTCGGCCTGCGCGCGGTGCGCGGCGGTCCGCTGGTGGGACAGCAGCTGCGCAACCTGCACGAGCACCTGCCGGACGTCGCCGCGCGCGTCGTGGCGATCTACCGCGCCGGCGCGAGCATCGCGCCCGAGGGCGACACGGTCATCGAGCACGAGGACGAGGTGTTCTTCCTCGCGGCGACCGAGGACATGCGCAAGGTCATGGTCGAGCTGCGCCGCGTCGAGGACTCGGTGAAGCGCGTCGTCATCGCCGGCGGCGGCAACATCGGCTTGCGGCTCGCACAGCGGATCGAGGAGCGCTACCAGGTCAAGGTCATCGAGCGTGATGCGACACGCGCGCGCAGGATCTCCGAGATCCTGCGCAGCGCGGTGGTGCTGAACGGCGATGCCGCGGACGAGGAACTGCTGATCGAGGAGAACATCGACAGCGCGGACGTGTTCTGCGCGCTCACCAACGCCGAGGAGGCCAACATCCTCTCGGCGATGCTCGCCAAGCGCCTCGGCGCGCACCGCGTCATGGCGCTCATCAACCGTCCGGCCTATGCGGAGATGATGCAGAGCGGCCCGATCGACGTGGCCATCTCCCCGCAGTCGGTGACCATCGGTTCGCTGCTCGCGCACGTGCGCCGCGGCGACGTGGTGCGCGTGCACTCGCTCCGGCGTGGCGCGGCCGAGGCCATCGAGGCCATTGCGCACGGACAGCCCGGCGGCAAGGTCGTCGGGCGGCGCCTCGAGGAGATCAAGCTGCCGAAGGGCGCGACCATCGGCGCAATCGTGCGCGGCCAGGAAGTGATGATGGGCCACCACGACGCGACGGTCGAGGCGGACGACCACGTCATCGTGTTCCTCACGGACCGGCGGCACGTGGAGGCGGTGGAGCGACTGTTCCAGGAGTGAAGCACCGGCACCTCAACCTGGGCGTCATCCAACGCATCCTGGGGCTGCTGCTAATGCTGTTCAGCGTGACGATGCTGGTGCCCGCCGCGGTCTCGCTCGCCTATGCCGACGGGCAGGCGGACCTGTTCCTCGACGCGTTCGCGATCCTGCTGGTCGCAGGACTGCTCGCGTGGGTGCCGGCGCGCCGCAAGCGCGGCGACCTGCGGCTGCGCGACGGATTCCTGGTGGTCGCGCTCTTCTGGTCGGTGCTCGGCGCCGCCGGCGCGGTGCCGCTGGTGCTTGCGGACGACCCGCGGATGTCGATCACCCAGGCCGTGTTCGAGGCGGTGTCCGGCTTCACCACGACCGGCGCCACGGTGCTGATCGGCCTGGACCAGCTGCCACCGTCGATCCTGTATTACCGCCAGCAGATCCAGTGGCTCGGGGGCCTCGGCATCGTCGTGCTCGCCGTTGCGCTGCTGCCGCTGCTGGGCATCGGCGGCATGCAGCTCCTTAAGGCGGAGACGCCCGGCCCGATGAAGGATGCGAAGCTCACCCCCCGCATCGCGGGCACGGCCAAGGCGCTCTGGCTCGTCTACCTGCTGCTCACGGCCGGCGGCGTGCTGGCGTACTGGCTCGCGGGCATGAGCCTGTTCGACGCGGTCGGCCACGCCTTCTCCGCCGTCTCGACCGGCGGCTATTCGACCCACGATGCGAGCATCGGCCACTTCGCGAGCCCCGCGATCGAGATCATCACCATCGTGCTGATGATCTTCGGCGGCGCGAGCTTCGCGCTGCACTTCCTCGCCTGGCGGCACCGACGGCTCGGCGATTACTGGCGGGACACGGAATTCCGCGCCTACCTCGCGGTGCTCGCGATGACGACCGTCGCGACGACGGCGGTACTGATCCAGAACGGCATCCACCACGACCCGTTCACGTCGCTGCGCACCGCGCTCTTCCACGCCGTCTCGGTGCAGACCAGCACGGGGTACACGACCGAGAACTTCGCGCTGTGGCCCGGTGCACTGCCGACGCTGCTGATCTTCACGACCTTCATCGGCGGCTGCGCCGGCTCGACCGCGGGCGGCATGAAGGTGATCCGCTGGGTGCTGGTGGTCAAGCAGGGCGCGCGCGAGGTCGCGCGCCTCATCCACCCGAGCGCCGAGATCACGGTGAAGCTCGGCGACAAGCCGGTGGGCACGCGCATCATCGAGGCGGTGTGGGGGTTCTTCGCCGTCTACCTGGTCGCATTCACGCTCCTGATGCTGGCGCTGATGTCGACCGGCGTGGACCAGATCACGGCGTTCGGCGCGATCGCCACCACCATCAACAACGTTGGACCGGGCCTCGGCGAGGTGGCGACATCCTTCGCCACCATCAGCCCGCAGGGACAGTGGATCTGCACCGTCGCCATGGTGCTCGGGCGCCTGGAGATCTTCCCCCTGCTGGTGCTCCTGAGCCCGGGCTTCTGGCGCGGATGAGCTTCCGTCCCATACAGCGCATCCTCGGCCTGCTGCTGGTCGTCTTCAGCCTGGCCATGCTGCCGCCCGTCGGCGTGTCGCTCTACTACGCGGACGGGACCCACCTGCCGTTCCTCGCGGCCTTCGCATGGCTCGTGGTCGTCGGCACGGCGGTGTGGTGGCCCGTGCGTCGCGACCGGCAGGACCTGCGCCTGCGTCACGGCTTCATCGTCGTGACGCTGTTCTGGACGGTGCTCGGGCTCGCCGGCGCGCTGCCGCTCTACATCTCGCCGCAACCGGCGATCGGCCTCACCGACGCGGTGTTCGAGTCGGTCTCCGGGCTCACGACCACCGGCGCCACGGTGCTCGCCGGACTCGATGCGCTGCCACGCTCGATCCTCTACTACCGGCAGCAGATGCAGTGGCTCGGTGGGATGGGCATCGTGATCCTCGCGGTCGCGCTGCTGCCCATGCTGGGCGTCGGCGGCATGTCGCTGTACCGCGCCGAGATGCCGGGCCCGGTCAAGGACGCCAAGCTCACGCCGCGCATCACGCAGACGGCCCGCATGCTGTGGGTAGTCTACGTTTCGATCACGGTGGCCTGTGCCGTGGGCTACCTGCTCGCCGGCATGCAGCCCTTCGACGCGATCGGCCATGCCTTCGCCACGGTCGCGATCGGCGGCTTCTCGCACTACGACGCGAGCATCGGCCACTTCGACAACAAGGCCGTCGAGCTCGTCGCCGTGGTGTTCATGCTGGTGGGCGCCATGAACTTCGGGCTGCACTTCGTCGCGTGGCGCAGCGGCCGCCTCGGCGCCTACTGGCGCGACCCGGAGTGCGCGGCGTTCCTGCGCCTGATGCTGCTGCTGTGCCTAGCCACGCTCGCCTACCTGCTCGTTGCCGGCGACTACGAGGACACCCTCGAGCTGGCGGCGGACGGCATATTCCAGGCCATCTCCGTCGCGACCACCACCGGCTTCACCACCTCGCACTACCACCACTGGCCGGGCGCCCTGCCGGTGCTGCTGCTGTTCGCCTCGTTCGTCGGCGGCTGCGCGGGCTCCACGGCCGGCGGCATCAAGGTCGTGCGCTGCCTGCTGCTCGTCAAGCAGGGCCGGCGCGAGATCATCCGGCTGGTGCACCCGACCGCCGAGATCCCGGTACAGCTCGGTGGTCGAGCCGTGCCCCTGCGTGTCGTGGATGCGGTCTGGGGTTTCTTCGCTGTCTACGTAGGCGTGTTTGCCGTGCTGATGCTGGCCCTCATGGTGACGGGGGTCGACCAGGTCACCGCGTTTTCCGCCATCGGCGCGACCATCAACAACCTCGGCCCGGGCCTGGGCGAGGTCGCACAGAACTACGCCGGGCTCGGCACGGCGGGCAAGTGGATCTGCGTGGGCGCAATGCTGCTCGGGCGGCTCGAGATCTTCACGCTGCTGATCCTCTTCACGGTCACGTTCTGGCGCAAGTGAGACCGGCGGCACGGCGGCGATCCAGGGCGGGCAGGAAGGCCCGCGAGCGGATAGACTCGCGTACTCCGATGCAATTGCGACAAGCGGGACATGGCTCGTAGGAAGCTACCGGCGAAGCTGCGCCGGCATCTGCAGCGCGGCTTCGCCGTGCTCGCGCTGCTGCTGCTGATCGTAGCGATCGGCGTGGTCGCCGTGCTCGACCGGCGCGTGACTGCCCAGTTCGAGGGCCGCCGCTGGACGCTGCCCGCGCGGGTCTATGCCCAGCCGATCGAGCTCTACGTGGGGCAGTCCCTCTCGGCGCGGCGTTTCGCAGAGGAACTCGAGCGACTCGGCTACGAAGTGCGTCCCGGTGCCGACCGTCCAGGCACCTACCGGCGCAGCGGCAATCGCGTCGACGTGCACGTGCGCGAGTTCCGCTTCTCCGACGGGTTGCAGCCCGCCCGCGCGCTCAGGATCGAGTTCGACTCGGGCTCGATCGTGACTCTCGCGGACGCGGACGGCACGGAGGTGCCGGTGATCCGCCTCGATCCGCTGCTGATCGGCAGCATCTTCCCGATCCACGGCGAGGACCGCATCGTCGTGTCGCCGGACCAGGTGCCGGAGCTCCTGCCCGAGGCGCTGAAGGCGGTCGAGGATCGCAAGTTCGACTCGCACCACGGCGTAAACCCGCTCGCGATCCTGCGCGCACTGTTCGTCAACGTGCGCGCGGGCCAGATCGAGCAGGGCGGCAGCACGCTCACCCAGCAGCTCGTGAAGAGCTACTTCCTCGACAGCCGGCGCACGCTGCGGCGCAAGGCGGAGGAGGCGGTCATGGCCGTCATCCTCGAATCGCGCTTCGAGAAGGCGGACATCATGAACGCCTACATCAACGAGATTTACCTCGGGCAGGACGGCCGGCGGGCGGTCCACGGCTTCGGCCTCGCGAGCCAGTTCTACTTCGGCAAGCCGCTCGCGGAGCTCGCCCTGCACGAGGTCGCGCTGATGGTGGCGATCGTGCGCGGGCCGTCCTACTACGACCCGCGGCGCCATGCCGAGCGGGCGCTCGAGCGGCGCAACCTCGTGCTGCGCGTGCTCGCCGAGCAGGGCGTGGTGAGCGCGGAGCGGGCGGCAACGGCGGCAAAGCGGCCGCTCGGCATCGCGGAGCCGGGCCGCAAGGGGGCGAGCTTCTACCCGGCATTCCTCGACCTCGTGCGGCGGCAACTGCGCAGCGACTACGACGAGGAGGACCTCACCGAGACGGGCCTCACGGTGTTCAGCACGCTCGACCCGCTGCTGCAGGCGAAGGCCGAGGCGGCCCTCTCCGCCGAGCTCGAGCGCCAGGACCAGTCGAGGCGCGAGGCGTCCCACGGGCTCGAGGGCGTAGTGGTCGTGACCACGCCGCAGACCGGCGAGGTGGTCGCCGTGGTGGGCGGCCGGCGTGCGGCCTTCGACGGCTTCAATCGCGCGCTCGACGCGAAGCGGCCGATCGGCTCGCTCGCCAAGCCGCTCGTCTACCTCGCCGCCCTGGAGAGCGAGCGCTACACGCCGGCCACGGTGATCATGGACGAGCCGGTGGAGGTCAAGCTGCCGAACGGCGACGTGTGGAAGCCGTCGAACTTCGACAAGCAGGTGCGCGGCCCGGTGCCGATGGTCCGGGCGCTCACGCAGTCGCTCAACCTCGCGACGGTCAACCTCGGCCTCGACGTCGGGCTCGCGCGTGTCGCGCGCACGTTCGTGCAGCTCGGCCTCGAGGAAGCGCCCCCGGCCTACCCGTCGATGCTGCTCGGCGCCACCAACCTGAGTCCGGTGGAAGTGGCGCAGATGTACAACACGCTCGCGAACGGCGGCTTCCGCTCGCCGCTCAGGGCCGTGCGCGCCGTGATCGACGAGGGCGGCAAGCAGCTCAAGGCGCCGGAACTCGAGGTGGCCGAGGCCGCGCCCGCTGAAGCGGTCTACGAACTCGATCGCATGCTGGTCCAGGTGATGGAGCGCGGCACCGGCCGGCCGGCGCGGAGCTCCCTGCCGGCGGGGCTCGCCGTCGGGGGCAAGACCGGCACCTCGAACGACTACCGGGACAGCTGGTTCTCGGGATTCTCGGGCGCCCACCTGATCGTGGTGTGGATCGGGCACGACGACAATGCCGCGACCGGCCTGACCGGGACCACGGGCGCACTGCCGGTCTGGTCGCGCCTGATGTCCTCCATCGTCACTTCGTCGTTCGAGCCCTTGATGCCGGAGTCGCTCGAAGATCGCTGGATCGACTATTACTCCGGCCACGAGACCTCGCCCTATTGCAGCGGCGCCGCGGTCAGCCTGCCCTTCCGCGTGGGGACCCTGCTCGAGCCGAGCGAGACCTGTCCGCCCGGAACTGCCGAGGAAATCACGGGATTCGGCGACCCGGTGCAGGAGGGGGCGCTCGAGTCCGCTCCCGTGCCATGATTGCGGGCGGAGGTGGTCCGTCCATGGCTGCTGCTCGTCCGCTGATACTGCTCGTCGTGCTCGCCGTCTCGGGCTGCGCGCTGCCGCCCTTCGGGACGACTCGCGACAGCAGCACCGCGAGGCCGCCGCCGGCGACCCAGTCACCGGGGACCGGCCCCGTGCTGACGACCCCGACCGAGACCCTGCCCCCGCCACCCGGGACCGCGGAACCCGTGTTCGACGTCCCGGCCCCGGCCATGCCGCGCGAGCGGCCACGCGTCGCCCCGGCGACGCTCGGACCGGCGAGCCGGGCACTCGTGACGCAGGCCCAGGCCCAGCGCAAGAAGGGCGACCTGCCGGGCGCCAGCGTCTCGCTCGAGCGCGCGATGCGCATCGAGCCCAACAACCCGCTGCTGTGGATCGAGATGGGTCGCCTGCGCATGGACCAGCGCAATTACCTGCAGGCCGAGAACATGGCGCGCAAGGCGCTCTCCATGGCGATCGGTGACGACCGCACGCAGTCGGCGGCGTGGCTGCTGATCGCCGATTCGCTGCGCGCGCGCGGCAAGAACCCGCAGGCACAGGAGGCGCTCGAGCGCTCGCGGGCCCTCGCCCAGCAGTGAACGGGCCCGGCGGCCGCCGACCGCATTATCAGCAGGCTTCTTCCCCGCAGGGCGCGAGGTTCGAGAGGAACTGCCGCGTCGCGGCTTCCCAGGTGTAGGCGAGCGCGTGCTCGCGACAGGCGGCCGGATCCAGAGCGAGGGCAGCGAGCGCGGCTGCACGCAGGTCGTCGCTCAAGATGCCGGTCACACCGTTGCGCACGACGTCGATCGGCCCCGTGACCGGATAGGCGGCCACCGGCACGCCGCAGGCCATCGCCTCGAGCAGCACCAGCCCGAACGTGTCAGTCCGGCTCGGGAACACGAAGACATCCGCGGCAGCGACATGGGCGGCGAGTTCCTCGCCGTGCTTGTACCCGACGAAGGTCACCTCGGGATGGGCCCTGCGCAACTCGTCGGTCGCAGGGCCGTCGCCGACCACGAGCTTGCTGCCCGGCAGGTCGAGGCGCAGGAAATCGCCGATGCCCTTTTCGACTGCGACCCGGCCGAAGTACAGCCAGACCGGGCGCGGCAGGTCGAGAAACTCCTTGGCGCGAGGCCGGAATAGGTCGGTGTCGACGCCGCGGCTCCACGTCCCCAGGTTGCGGAAACCGCGCGCCTCGAGCGTGCGCATCATCGACGGTGTGGCGACCAGCGTGCGGGCGGCGGCGGAGTGGAAGCGCCGCAGGTGAGCGTACGTGAGCGCAAGCGGGACCGGGGCCCGGGCACGCACGTACTCGGGGAACTGCGTGTGATAGGACGTGGTGAAGCGGCGGCCGCTGCGCGTCGCCCAGCGCCGGGCGGCGAGTCCCAGCGGCCCCTCGGTCGCGACATGGAGAGTGTCGGGCCGCAGGGACTCGAGCCGCTCGGCGAGTTTGCGGTAGGGCCGCCACGCCAGGCGGATCTCGGGATACGTCGGACAGGGCACGGTGCGGAAACCGCCTGGATCGATCACGTGCACTGTGTGACCTGCCCGCGCCAACTCGCGGCTGGTGAGCGACAGGGTCTGCACCACGCCATTGGTCTGCGGCAGCCAGGCGTCGGTGACGAGTGCGATCTTCACGCGGCGCGCCCGTGCGCCACGGCCAGCGGAAGATTACCGGAGCTGGTGAGCACCTCGACCGATTCCGTCCACCTGAGCAGGCTCAGGCGCCCATCCATGTCCTCGACCAGGGCGGTGCAGCTTTCCACCCAGTCGCCGTCGTTGCAGTAGGTGACGCCACCCATCTCGCGGATCTCGGCGCGATGGATGTGCCCGCAGATGATGCCGTCCACGCCGCGGCGCCGCGCCTCGAAGGCTACCGCGCGCTCGAAGTTGCTGATGTAGCTGACGGCGTTCTTCACCTTGTGCTTCAGGAAGTTCGCCAGCGACCAGTACGGGTAGCCGAAGCGCTGCCGGACCGAGTTGAAGTGGCGGTTCACCCGCAGGGCAGCCGCATAGGCGCGGTTGCCGAGGGATTCGAGCAGCGGGCTCGCGCGGATGACGCTGTCGAATTCGTCTCCGTGCATCACGAGGAATTGCCGTCCGTCGGCGGTCTCGTGCCGGGCCTCGCGCATGACCTCGACGTTGCCGAGCACCCAGCCGTCGTAGTCGCGGAACGTGCGGTCGTGGTTGCCCGGGACGTAGACGACACGTGTGCCGTGCTTCGCCTTGCCGAGCAGCGTGCGGATCACGTCGTTATGCTGCTGCGGCCAGAAGAAGCTGCGGTGCAGGCTCCACAGGTCGATGATGTCGCCGACGAGGTAGATCTGCTGGCACTCGACGCTGCGCAGGAAATCGAGCAGGTAGCCGGCCCGGCAGCCCTTGAAACCCAGGTGCACGTCGGAAATGAAGACGGTGCGGACCTTCAGGACGGGTTGCGGCGGATTCGGGCTCATGCAGCATGCCTCCTGCGACCTCGCAATGGCGCGGAGGGTGGGCGAAGCCCGTGACGCCCGGGTGACGCACTGGCGACGATGTGGTTACAGCCTGCCGATCTGGTCCGCCCTTACATGCCCTCTTTTTTTAAGGTGTGCGACGGAGTGATTCAGCTGAAATGCATCGCACCCTGTGGCAATACTGATCCACAATCTGTAAAGGACACAGTGGCAATCAGATATGCTATCCCACTTCATCCCAAGTTGAAGATCATCCCAGAATCTGATGTGCTCGCCGCATAAGATATGGGGATAAGTGGGACAGACTATCTTGATATAGCGGCTGAAATTCGATTTCTCGCAATGACTAAGTAATCAATGACAGCTTTAGACACGATTGTGGGGACAAAATCCACCGTCAGGAGGGAGCTGTGATCGGCCTGCTGCAGCGTGTGTCGTCCGCTAGCGTGCGGGTGGATGGGACGGTCGTAGGCCAGATCGGCACCGGGCTGCTGGTCCTGCTCGCCGTCCAGCCGGACGACACCCCCGCCCAGGCCGACCGGCTGATGGAACGCCTGGTGGGCTACCGGGTCTTTCCGGATGCCGAGGGACGGATGAACCTCGGGCTGCTGGAGATCGGTGGCGGCCTGCTGCTGGTACCGCAATTCACGCTGGCGGCGGACACCACCAAGGGCATGCGGCCGAGCTTCACCTCCGCGGCCAGTCCCGAGCTCGGGCGGTCACTGTTCGAACACGCGGTGGCCCAGGCGCGCGCGAGACTAGGCGATCGCGTCGCGAGCGGGCGTTTCGGGGCACACATGGAGGTCAGCCTCACGAATGACGGCCCGGTCACGTTCTGGCTGGAGGTCACGGCAAGCCACGGAAAGGCGTAACCGGGTTTCGCGTATCATTGCCGTCCGCCCAAGGTGGCCCCGGAGATTGCAATGGGAATCGGCTTTCGCGAACTGCTCATTATCCTCGTCATTGCGCTGATCCTGTTCGGCGCGAAGAAGCTGCGTAACGTGGGATCGGACCTCGGCGCCGCCGTGCGCGGCTTCAAGAAGGCCGTCAACGAGGGCGACGACGAACAGACCAAGCAGCTGAACGACCTGACGGCCAAGGCCAAGGACAAGGACGCCGACTTCCAGGAACGCGCCGACGCCTCGAAGTCGGACAGCAAGCCGAGCGCCTGAGGCCCCATGTTCGAGGTCGGCTTCACCGAGATCGTGCTGATCTTTGCGATCGCGCTGCTGGTGCTCGGTCCGGCCCGCCTGCCCAAGCTCGCCGCCGACCTCGGGCGCTGGGCCGGTCGTGCCCGCTCGATGGCCCGGCAGTTGCGCACCCAGCTCGAGCAGGAAGTGCACTACGACCCGCTGAAGGACTCGCCGAAGTCCTCGCAAACGATCCACACGCCGCCACCTACGCCAGCCGCGCCGGTCGCGCCGGTCGCGCCAGCCGCACCGGCCGCGCCGGCCGCGAGCGCGGAACCGCCCGCCGAGACGGAAAGGACCGATGAGTCAAAGCCCGCGTGAGCCGGAGACGCTCGCCGAAGGCACCCTGATCTCGCACCTGCTGGAGCTGCGCACCCGGCTGCTGCGGGCCGTGGTGGCGGTGGCGATCGTCTTCATCCCGCTCGCGTTCTTCTCGAACGAGCTGTTCACGCTCGTCGCGGACCCGCTGATCGAGAAGTTGCCCGAAGGCACGTCGCTGATCGCGACCAGCGTCGTGGCGCCATTCATGACGCCGCTCAAGCTGGCGTTGGTGACGGCACTGTTCATCGCGATGCCCTACGTGCTCTACCAGATCTGGGCGTTCGTCGCGCCCGGCCTCTATCGGCACGAGAAGCGCTTCGCGCTGCCGCTTTTCGCCTCGAGCGTGGTGCTGTTCTATACCGGCGTGGCCTTCGCCTATTTCGTCGTCTTCCCGCTGATGTTCGCCTTCCTCACCACGACCACCCCCGAAGGCGTGCGGATGATGACGGACATGTCGAGCTACCTCGACTTCACGCTGCTGCTGTTCTTCGCGTTCGGCGTCGCGTTCGAGGTGCCGGTCGCGGTGGTGCTGCTCGCGGCCACCGGCCTCGTCAAGGTCGAGGCGCTCAGGAAGAACCGCGGCTACGTGCTGCTCGGCATCTTCGTGGTCGCGGCGTTCCTCACGCCGCCGGATGCGATCTCACAGAGTTTCATGGCCGCGCCGATGTACATTCTGTACGAGCTCGGCATCGTGCTCGCTTCGTACATGATCCGGCAGCGCCGCGACGCCCGGCCGCAAGATCAGAAAGAGGCGCCGCCAACCGGTGAGTGACACGAAAGACGGGTTCTTCGGCCACCCGCGCGCGCTCTCCACGCTCTTCTTCACGGAGATGTGGGAGCGTTTCACGTTCTATGGCATGCGGGCGCTGCTCGTGCTGTTCCTGGTGGATGCCGTGGCGAACGGCGGCTACGGCTTCGACGACAAGACCGCGACCGCCATCTACGGCCTCTACACGGCAGCGGTATTCATGGCCGCACTGCCGGGCGGCTGGATCGCCGACCGCCTGATCGGTGCGCAGCGCGCCGTGATGGCCGGCGGCGCACTGATGACGATCGGCAACCTGATGCTGGTGATCCCGGGGCCGCCCGCCCTGTTCTTCGCCGGCCTCGCCGTGATCATCCTGGGCGTGGGGCTGCTGAAGCCCAACATCTCGACGCTGGTCGCCGAGCTCTACCCGGAAGGCGGCGGCCGACGCGACGCCGGCTTCACCATCTTCTACATGGGCATCAACCTCGGCGCGTTCGTCGGCCCGCTGATCGCCGGCTGGCTGGCGCTGCAGTACGGCTGGCGCATCGGGTTCCTCGCCGCGGCCATCGGCATGCCGCTCGGCCTCACGCAGTTCTGGATGTCGCGGGCGCGGCTGGGCGGGGCGGGAGAGGTTCCCCATCGGCACGACGGCGGCGCCGGGCTCAGGCGTGACTGGGCGGTGGTCGCCGGCGCCGTGGCGCTGCTCGCGCTGGTGGCGTTCCTGCTGATGAGCGGTGTCGTCGCCGTCGATCCCGCGCCGCTGGCGAAGAGTGCCGCCTACGTGCTGGTCGGCATGGCGGCCGCGTACTTCCTCTACCTGTTCTTCGGCGCGGGACTCGACCCCACCGAGCGCAAGCGCGTCGTCGTCGTGCTGGTGATGTTCGTCGCGTGTGCGCTCTTCTGGTCCGGATTCGAACAGGCCGGCTCGTCGATGAACCTGTTCGCCAAGCGCCACACCGACCGCTTCCTAGGCGGCTTCGAGATCCCCGCCGGCTGGTTCCAGTCCGTGCAGCCGGCCTTCGTGATCCTGTTCGCGCCGGTGTTCTCGGCGTTGTGGGTGAACCTCGCGCGCCGCAACCTGAACCCGGCCGCGCCGCTCAAGTTCGCGTTCGGGCTGCTGCTGATGGGGCTGGGGTTCCTGTTCATGGTAAAGGCCGCGGGCATCGTCGCCGGCGGCACGCAGTCCCCGGCGTACTACCTGATCCTGACCTACCTGCTGCACACCTTCGGCGAGCTGTGCCTGAGCCCGGTCGGCCTCTCGACCGTGACCAAGCTCGCGCCCGCGCGTTTCGTCGGCCAGATGATGGGCGTGTGGTTCCTCGCGAGCTCGCTCGGCAAGCTCACGGCCGGACTGATCGCCGGCAGCTTCGACCCGAACGACCTCGCCGCCATGCCCGGCCGCTACTTCGACATCGTCGTGTACGGCTGCACGGTGGGGCTGGTGCTGCTGCTCATCAGCCGCCCCGTCACGCGCCTGATGGGCGGCGTGAAATAGGGGCCCCGCGCCGGTTTTTCTTGCTCTTGCACCGCAACATCCCTGAGACTGCGCGCCTCGCGCGCATACGCGCAAACAGCTGAAACAGAAGCAAAAACACATGTCCAGCACTGCACTGCCCGCGGTCGCGCGGGAAACCTGGCTAGGCCACCCGAAGGGCCTGTTCCTGCTGTTTGCCACGGAGATGTGGGAACGCTTCAGCTACTACGGCATGCGCGCGCTGCTGGTGCTGTCGCTGATCGCGGGCGTCGAGGCGGCGAACCCCGGCTTCGGCTGGTCGCAGTCCGAGGCGCTCAAGCTGTACGGGCTGTTCACGGGCTTCGTCTACTTCACGCCGCTGATCGGCGGCTGGCTCGCCGACAACTACCTCGGCCAGCGCAAGTCCGTGATCATCGGCGGCATCCTGATGGCGCTCGGCCAGTTCACGCTCGCCGCCGCGATCCCGGGCAACCTGGGCCTGTTCTACGTCGGCCTCGTGATCCTCGTGCTGGGCAACGGCTTCTTCAAGCCGAACATCTCGACGATGGTCGGCGACCTCTACGAGGAAGGCGACGCGCGTCGCGACGGCGCCTTCACGATCTTCTACATGGGCATCAACGCCGGCGCGTTCCTCGCGCCGCTGGTCTGCTCCACGCTGGGCGAGGACCCGACCTATGGCTGGCGCGCGGGCTACTTCGCCGCCGGCGTCGGCATGATCCTCTCCGTCATCATCCAGCTCGTGCTCGCGCGGCGTTACCTCGGCGACATCGGCACCGTGCCGGCCGCCAAGCGCTCGCTCGCCAACTCCGGCGGCACGCACGCTCCGCTCACCCCGGACGAGGTCGACCGCCTGCGCGTGATCTTCATGCTGTTCGTGTTCGTCGTGCTGTTCTGGGCCGCCTTCGAACAGGCCGGCGGCCTGATGAACATCTACGCCAACGACAAGACCGACCGCATGATCGGCGCCTTCGAGGTGCCTGCGGGCTGGTTCCAGTCGCTGAACCCGCTGTTCATCGTGGTCCTCGCGCCGATCTTCTCTGCCCTCTGGGGCAGGCTCGGCAAGGCCGGCCGCAACCCGGCCACGCCGCGCAAGATGGTGCTCGGGCTGGTGCTGACAGGCATCGGCTTCCTCGCCATGGTCGCCGCCGCGCTCGAATCCGCCGACGGCGGCAAGGCCGCGATGTCGTGGCTCGTGATCGCGTATTTCTTCCACACCACGGGCGAGCTGTGCATCTCGCCGGTGGGCCTGTCGATGGTGACCAAGCTCGCGCCGCTGCGGCTTGCCTCGCTGATGATGGGCGTGTGGTTCCTGATCAATTTCGTGGCGAACTGGCTCGCGGGCATCATCGGCTCTTTCGCCGAAAGCCTGGGCGAGCTCGCCATCTTCGGCGGACTGGCCGGGACGCTGTTCGTCTTCGCGATCGTGCTGTGGCTGCTCTCCGGAATGCTCGTGCGCTGGATGCACGGCGCCGAGGACGTCAAGCACGCGTGACTCACCGGCACCTGCGCGGGCGAATCGCCTGGGCGCCGCTTTACTGCGAGGTCTTCATGATCACTGACGCCTTACGCAAGGCGCGCCTCTCCGGCGTTGCCACGATCGTTGCGGCCATGACCCTGCTGCCGACCGGTAGCGCCTCCGCCGAGACGGCTGACGGGTTCGTCGCGCGAATCAACAAGGAGTTCGCGGACATCTGGCTCGAAGGAAACGCCGCGGGCTGGACCCAGGCCACTTACATTAATGTCGACACGCAACTGCTGAACGCGCGCGCGACCGAGCGCTGGCTCGCCGCTTTCAGCAAGGCGGTGGAGGAGGCGAAGCAGTTCGAGGGCCAGCCGATGAGCCCGGCCTCGCAGCGCGCCATCGGGCTGCTGAAGCTCGGGGTGTCGGCACCGGCGCCGGACGACCCGGCCAAGCGCAGCGAGCTCGCCACGCTGCTCGCCGGCATGGAGGCGAAGTACGGCTCGGCGAAGTACTGTCCGCAGGGCCCGGAATCCTGCCGCGACGAAGTGCGGTTGAAGACCGTCCTGGAGACGAGCCGCGACTACGACGAGCTGCTCGACGCCTGGAAGGGCTGGCACGACACGGCCCGGGCGTTGCGCGCCGACTACGCCCGATTCACACGATTGGCCAACGAGGGCGCCCGGACGCTCGGCTACGAGGACCTCGGCGCGATGTGGCGCTCCGGCTACGACATGCCGGCCGACGACTTCCGGCAGGAGGCGGCCCGGCTCTATTCGCAGGTCGAGCCGCTGTACAGGGACCTGCAGTGCTACGCGCGAGGCCGGCTCGCGAAGAAGTACGGCGAGGACAAGGTGCCCGCCGGCAAGCCGATACCCGCGCACCTGCTCGGCAACATGTGGGCGCAGCAGTGGGATGCCGTGTACGACCTGCTCGAGCCCTACCCGGGCGTGAGTGACCTCGACGTGGACGCCGCGCTCGTGAAGCAGGGCTACGACGCCGTCAGGATGACGAAGTCGGCCGAGGCCTTCTACCAGTCGATCGCCTTCCCGGCGCTGCCCGCGACGTTCTGGGAACGCTCGATGCTGACGCAGCCACGCGACCGCAACGTGCAGTGCCACGCGAGCGCCTGGCACATGGACGGCAAGGAGGACGTGCGCATCAAGCAGTGCATCCGTCCCACCTACGAGGAGCTGCGCACCATCTACCACGAGCTCGGCCACGTGTATTACTACCTCTGGTACAAGGACCAGCCGTTCCTGTTCCAGAACGGCGCCCACGACGGTTTCCACGAGGCCGTGGGCGACACGGTGAACCTCTCGATGACGCCGGCGTACCTCGCGCAGATCGGGCTGGTGCCGGAATCGAAGATGAGCCGGGAGGCCGTTATCAACCAGCAGATGAAGATGGCGCTGGAGAAGATCGCCTTCCTGCCCTTCGGCAAGCTGATCGACGAGTGGCGCTGGAAGGTGTTCGCGGGGGAGGTGGCCCCGGAGAACTACAACGCCGCCTGGTGGGCGCTGCGCGAGAAGTACCAGGGCGTCGCGGCACCGGTCGCGCGTACCGAGGCCGACTTCGACCCGGGCGCGAAGTACCACATCCCCGGCAACACGCCGTACACGCGCTACTTCCTGTCCTTCATCATCCAGTTCCAGTTCCAGAAGGCACTTTGCGACGCGGCAGGCTTCAAGGGACCGCTGTCGGAATGCTCCGTGTACGGCAACGAGCAGGCGGGCAGGAAGTTCGGCGCGATGCTGGCCAAGGGCGCGAGCCAGCCGTGGCAGGATTCGCTCTTCGAGCTGACCGGCACGCGGCAGATGGATGCCTCGGCGATCATGGAATACTTCCAGCCGCTGCGCGGCTGGCTCGAGGAACAGAACAAGGGCCAGGCCTGCGGCTGGTAGGAGTCACCCCATGAATGCGGCCGTCGCCCCGCAGCTCACCTTCCGCGCCATCGCGCTCGCCATCGTGCTCGCGATGATCCTGGCCGCGGCGAACACCTACCTCGGGCTGTTCGCGGGCATGACCATCGCCTCGGCCATCCCGGCCGCGGTGGTGTCGATGGCCGTACTGCGCATGCTCGGCGGCGGCGGCATCCTCGAGAACAACATCGTGCAGACGGGCGCCTCGGCGGGCTCGTCCATCGCCTCGGGCGTGATCTTCACCATCCCGGCCCTGGTGATCCTCGGCCACTGGTCGGACTTCCAGTACATGTGGGTGCTGGCGATCGCGGGCCTCGGCGGCATCCTCGGCGTGTTCTTCTCGGTGCCACTGCGCCGCGCGCTGATCGTGGACCAGGGCCTCGCCTTCCCGGAGGGCAAGGCGGCGGCCGAGGTACTCAAGACGGGCGAGAACCCGGCGCAGGGCGTGAAGATCCTTGGGCTGGCGGCACTCGGCGGCGGCTTCGCCAAGCTCGCGGCCGCGAGCGGCCTGCGCCTCATCCCGGACACCGCGGCGGGCGCTGCGTGGCTGGGCAAGGGCATCGCCTACTTCGGCACCAACCTCTCGCCCGCGCTGCTCGGCGTGGGCTACATCGTCGGCCTCAACATCGGCGTACTGGTGGTGAGCGGCGGCATCATCTCCTGGAACATCGCGATCCCGATCTACAGCGCGTTCTTCCTCGACGGCAATGCCGAGCTCGCGGCGCGCGTCGCCGGACTGGGTGCGGAGGACGCGGCCTACGCGATCTGGTCGGCGCAGATCCGCTACCTCGGCGTCGGCGCGATGCTGGTGGGCGGCGTGTGGGCGCTGATCTCGATCCGCGAATCGCTGCTCTCGGGCGTCAGGAGCGGGCTCGCCGCCGCGCGTGCCGGCGCCGGCAAGGCCATCTCGCACACCGAGCAGGACCTGCCGATGAACGCGATCCTGATCGGCACGCTGCTGTTCACGCTGCCGCTGTTCGCGCTCTACCAGAACATCGTAGGCAGCGTGTCCGTGAGCCTGCCGATGACCATCATCATGATCGTCGCGGGGTTCCTCTTCGTCTCGGTATCGGCCTACATGGCCGGACTCGTCGGCTCCTCGAACAACCCGGTCTCCGGCATCACCATCTGCACCATCCTGTTCGCGTCGCTGGTGCTGATGCTGCTGATGGGCAGGAACGCCGAGCTCGGCCCGGTGGCCGCGATCATGATCGGCGCGGTGGTCTGCTGCGCGGCCTGCATCGGCGGCGACAACCTGCAGGACCTGAAGTGCGGCTACATCGTCGGCGCCACGCCATGGAAGCAGCAGGTGATGCTCGCGATCGGCGCGGCCTCTAGCGCGCTCGTGATGGCTCCAGTGCTGAACCTGCTCGCCAAGGCCTACGGCATCGGCGTGCCGACGCCCGAGCACCCGGATCCGCTGCTCGCGCCGCAGGCGACGCTGATGGCCTCGGTCGCGAAGGGCATGTTCGGCGGCTACCTGCCCTGGGGCATGGTGGCGATCGGCGCAGGCATCGGCGCCGGCGTGATCGCGCTCGACCTGTGGCTCGAGAAGCGGGGCGCCGAGTTCCGCGCTCCCGTGCTCGCGGTCGCGGTCGGCATCTACCTGCCGCTCGAATTGTCCGTGCCCATCTTCATCGGCGGCCTCATCGCGCACCTCGTCGAGCGCAGGCTCGGCGTGCACGGCGACAGCGGCGAGGCGGAGCGCGCCAAGCGCAACGGCATGCTGTTCGCCGCGGGCCTGATCACGGGCGAGGCGCTGATGGGCATCTTCATCGCCATCCCGATCGTCACCTCGGGACGCGCCGACGTGATCGCGCTGCCCGCCGCCCTGCAGTTCGGCGGGTGGCTGGGCCTCGTGGTGGTCGGTGCGCTCGCGGTGATGCTCTTCAGGGTGGGCTCGCGCCGCGCATGATCGCCCGCGCCCGGGCCGCCCTGGAAGTGACCGCGTTCAGCGCCTGGTGGTGAAGATCTCCACCTTGCCCGACGAACCGATGGCGCTCGAGGCCGCCCACGACACGAGGCTCACGACCAGCGCCGCACCGACCGCCGTCCAGAAGCCCGCGATCTCGAAACCCGGCACGAGCCAGGCGACCAGGCCGACCATCGCGGCGTTCAGCACCAGCAGGAACAGGCCGAGCGTCAGGACCGTGAGCGGCAGCGTGAGGATGAACGCGAGCGGCCGCACGAAGGCGTTGACGATACCGAGCAGCACGGCCGCAACGATGAGCTTGGAGACGGAGTCGAAGCTGAGTCCGCTGAAAATCTCGCTCGCGACCCACAGGCCGAGCGCGGTGATCGCCGCGCGCAACAGGAATCCGACCATGCTCGACGCTCCCGGGCGTGGACGCCCGCGGCCATTGACGTGGCGACGATGGTAATGGAATCTGCGCCATCCCGTAATCGCATCCCGAAGGAGCCCGAATGGAACCCGTCGCCCTCGTCGTCGTGATCGCGCTGCTCGAGTACGTCGTCTTCGGCGCGCTCGTCGGCCGTGCGCGCGGACTCTACGGCGTGAAGGCGCCGGCGGTGAGCGGACACGAGATGTTCGATCGGTACTTCCGCGTGCACCAGAACACGATGGAACTGCTGGTCGCCTTCGTGCCCGCGATCTGGCTGTTCGGCCTGTACGTGAGCCCGAAGTGGGCCGCTCTCATCGGGCTCGTCTACGTCGCGGGCCGAATTCTCTACCTGCTCGGCTACGTGAAGGACCCCGCGAAGCGCGAGTTCGGCTTCGGGATGAGCGTGCTGCCGATCGTGGTGATGCTGGTCGGGGCCCTCTGGGGCGCAGCGAAGGCGTTAGCGTAGGCGACAGCGGAGTTGAAGAAAGGGGATAGGGGATAGGGGTTAGGGGTTAGGGGTTAGGGGATAGGGGATCGTCGGAACGATACCTCTCGCCTCGATTGCAGCGCAGGCGAAGCGGGAGCGTTCCGACGATCCCCTATCCCCTAACCCCTAACCCCTAACCCCTATCCCCTATCCTGAGCAGTTTCTTCTCAACGTCCGCCTGCGCTCCCCGACCCTCCAGCAGCCCGACGAGCGTCAACGCGAATTCCATCGCCGTGCCGGCGCTGCGCGAGGTCACCACCTCGCCATCGGTCACGACCGACGCGGTCGAGAGACGGATGCCCGGCGCGGATTGCGGCGACAGGAACCCCGGGAAACTCGTTGCCGAGCGGCCCTCGAGCAACCCCGCGTGCGCGAGCACGCCAGGCGCGGCGCAGATCGCGGCGGTATGGCGACCGCTGGCAGCGAACTGCCTGAGCAGCGCGATCACGCGCGCGTCCTCCTTCAGGTGCGCGGCGCCCGGCATCCCGCCCGGCAGCACGATCATGTCGAAGTCGCGGGCCTGCGCCTCGTCGAGCGTGGCGTCGGCCTCCAGCGTGATGCCATGGGAGCCGGTGACGCGTCGCCCCCCGAGCGAGGCGGCGCACACCTCGATGCCGGCGCGGCGCAGCACGTCGATCACGGTCACGGCCTCGATTTCCTCGAATCCTGCGGCGAGGGGCACCAGCACTCGTGACATGGCGGGACTCCTGCCGCGCGGGCAGCGGCGTCAGCGATCGCCGGCGAGCGCGACCTGCGTGCCGCCGAGACTGCGATCGCGCAGGTACTGCAGCGCGGACCGCACCGCGGCGTCCTCGCCCGGATCGCCCTGCGCAGGTGCGTCGACGGGCAGGGCCGCGTCCACGATGACGACGTCGGGGTCGATGCCGCGGTCGTGGATCGAGGCGCCCGAGGGCGTGTAGTAGCGGGAGGTCGTGAGCTTCAGCGCCTGCCCGTCGCGCAGCGGCAGCACGGTCTGCACCGATCCCTTGCCGAAGGTGCGCTCGCCCATCAGCGTCGCACGACCGTGGTCGCGCAGCGCGGCAGCGACGATTTCGGAGCCGGACGCGGAACCACGGTCCACGAGCACCACGAGCGGCGCGCCCCGCAGCACGTCGCCGGGGTTGGCGTCCATCTCGAAACGCGCATCCGGGGTGCGGCCGTCGGCCCGGACGATCAGGCCCTGGTCGAGAAACTCATCCGCGATGCCGACCGCGGACTCCAGCACGCCGCCGGGATTGCCGCGCAGGTCGAGCACGAGGCCGCGCAAGGGACCGGATTCCGCCTCCTGCAGGCCGTCGATGATGCGGTCGAAATCGCGTGGGGTCGCGTCGCTGAAATGCGTGATGCGTACGTAGCCGTAGCGTCCCGGCAGCGGCGCCGCGCGCACGGTCCGGACGTGGACTTCCGAGCGCTCGAGCTCGAACTGCAGCGGCGCGGGCTCGCCCTCTCGGCCGACGGCGAGGCGGACGAGGGACCCCGCGTAGCCGCGCATGCGGCCGATGGTTTCGTCGATGCCGCCGGGCTCGACCGGGTGACCGTCCACTTCGAGGAGCACGTCGCCGGCGCGGACGCCGGCCCGGTCGGCGGGGGAACCCTCGATCGGCGTCACGACCACGACCTTCCCGTCGCGCTCGGCGACCTCGATGCCGACGCCGGAGTAGCTGCCCGCCGTGCTGACGCGCATCTCCTCGTACTCGGCGGCGTCGAGGAACTCGGAATGCGGATCGAGGTTCTCGACCATGCCCTCGAGCGCGCCCTGCTCGAGCCGCTCGTCGCTCACCGGCTCGACGTATTCGCGGCGCACCCGCGCGGCGACTTCGTCCAGCAGGTCGTGCCCGGTGCTCGCGACCACGGGTGCCGGTGCCCTCGGCCGCTCACGGTCCGCGAGGACCCCGCCCATGAGCATTAACCCGGCGCCAACCAGGCCTCCTGCCAGCACGGACAACAGTGTTTGGACTCGCTTCGTCACCTTGAGGCACGGCGTGCTTTACCCGGCTGCAGTTTAGCGCCGAGCAGGCCGTCGATCACGCGTTCGAGCGGCGTGGGCCGTCCGATCGAGAACCCCTGGCCGTATTCGACCCCGAGGTCCCGGGTAATGTCGCGGATCTGGTCGCTTTCCACGCACTCCGCGACCGTCCTCAGGCCCATGGCCCGGGCCAGCTGCACGATGGCGCTCAGCATGGCCTTCGACCGGTCGTCGACCACCACGTCGCGGACGAAGCTGCCGTCGACCTTGAGGCAGGTCACCGGCAGGGTTTTCAGGTAGGTGAGCGAGCTCAGGCCGCGGCCGAAGTCGTCGAGCGCGACGTCGAAGCCCAGCTCGCGGAGCCGGTGCATCAGCGCCTCGGCACGCACGATGTTGGCGACCGCGGCGGTTTCCGTGAGCTCGAACGAGACCAGCCTGGGCGGCAGGCCGCTCGTGCGCAGCTCCTCCTCGAGGAAGGCGCAGAAGTCCTGGTCGCCGATCGACTGGCCGGAGATGTTCACGGCGAAGCAGGCGCCGAGTGCGGTGAGCGGAGTGGCGTGGACGGCGAGGGTCTGCAGCACCTTGCGCACCACCCAGCGGTCGATCGCGGGCGCGAGCTGGTAGCGCTCGGCCGCGGAGAGGAACTTGTCCGGCGCGATGCTCTCGCCGCCCTCGTCCGTCATGCGCAGCAGCAGCTCGAACTTGGGCCCACCGGCCGCGCCGTTCAGAGGCACGATGGACTGGGCTTCGAGCCGGAAGCGGTCGTTCGCGAGCGCATACCGCAGGGTTCCGACCAGCGTCACGTCGGTGTAGCGGCGCACGATGCTCTGGTCGCTGTCCTCGTAGGTCTCCACGCGGTCGCGGCCGCGGTCCTTGGCCGCCTTGCAGGCGATCTCGGCCGCCGCGAGCGCGTGCGACAGCGGATGCTTGCTGTCGACGATCCGCGCGACGCCGAAGCTCACCGAGACGTCCACCGGCTCGTCGCCGGCCAAGAACTCCAGGCGCTCGAGCCCGTCGCGCAGTTCCTCCGCGATGCGCTGCGCGGTGTCGAGGGAGGCATCGCCGACGAACAGCGCGAAGCGATCGCCCGAGATGCGCGAGGCGAGCATGCGCGGCGTGAGGCTGCGGCGGATCACCTCTGCCACCCGCACTATGACCTCGTCGCCGACGTGCATGCCGAGGTTCTCGTTCAGCACGTGCAGCCGGTCGATGTCGGCGTAGATGACGCAGTTGCCCGCCTTCAGCGCCTCCGGCGTGAGCAGCGCCTGGGCGCGCTTCTCGAAGGCCGGGCGGGTGAGCAGGCCGGTGGTCGGGTCGTAGGCGTTCAGCAGGATGTAGGCGACGCGGCGCGCGAGCAGCTCGACGATGCGCACCTGGCGCAGGTCGAAGTCGATCGATGACGGCGGCTTGAACAGCACCAGGATGCCGAGCACGCGCTGCGCGCCGTGCATCACCGGGCAGGAGAGGATCTTGTAAGGGACTGGTCCGAGCGGACCACCCTCGATGGGGCGGTTCGCGGTCATGGTCTGCCGATGCAGCTGCGTCCAGGCGAGCAGATGTCGATGGGTCCGGGTGAGGATGTCGGCGCCGGCTCGCGGCAGCGTGTCCCTGCCCGTGCGGCACACGGCGATGTTCTTGTCCGGGATGAGCAGCGCACCCACGCTGCAGCCGAGGTGGTCGACGCAACTCTGCACGAGCTCGGCGAAGTCGTCGGTGCTCTCGCCGCCTGCCGCCTCGTGTTGCGCGGCCCCGAGCAGCAGCTCGAGGTCGCGGTCGCGCACCATCAGGCTGCGCTGCAGATCGCCGATGCTGTACTGCGAGCCGAGCTCGCGCTGCAGGCACTCGAGCGCCGGGCGCAGCAGTCCCTGCACGAGCGAGAACGGCCGGGCCTCGCCGCGCTGCGAGGACTCGCGGCACACCAGGCCCACTGCGCCGAGCAGCGCCTGCTCGGCATCCCGCAGCAGGAAGATGTAGGCGGAATGCTCGCGGTCGACCGGCTCGCAGAACCCGTCGCTGCGCTCGGCATCGCCGAGCTCGCGCTGCAGCGCGTCCTGCAAGTGGTGATGCAGCTCGGGCGCATCGACGCCTTCGTTCAGCCACACGGGCAGTCCCATGCGATCGTAGATCACGATGGACTGCGCCCGCGGCATCAGCATCTTCACCAGCTGACCGTACGGGTCGAGCGAAGTCGCGCTCATTGGCGCCGGAACGTCAGCCAGCGCCTCGTCAGTCTGCATCGCGGTGTCCTTCGGGCCACCCGGCCCATCCCACTTGGACATAAATCATCCTTGAACCGCCGCGCCGGTATCCTTGACGCGTGCCTCAGTCTGTCGTGCCCGTCCGACGGCCGCGACCGGCACTCCCGCCGGGTTTGGACATAATCCCGCGCTAGCGGCGCTGCAGCCAGTTCTCGGGATTCACGGGACTGCGGCCGCGCCGCACCTCGAAGTAGAGCGCGGGCTGGTTGTGCCCGCCGGTGTCACCGACCGCGCCGATCACGTCGCCGGCGGCGACCGACTCGCCGACCTTGCGAAACAGCTCTTCGTTGTGGCCGTAGAGGCTGAGATATCCGCCCCCGTGGTCGAGCACCAGCATCAGTCCCATGCCGGGCAGCCAGTCCGCGTACACGACCCGGCCTGCGAACGGCGCACGAACCCGCGCGCCGCGATCCGTGCCGATCAGCATTCCCTGCCAGCGCAGCGAGCCACCCGCGCGCGGCTGGCCATAACGGGCCAGGACCTTGCCCTGCTGGACCGGCCAGGGAAGCCTGCCGCGCAACGGCTCGAACGGCGCCTGCTTCGCCACCGGGACGTTCTCGAGCGCCTTGCGCAGCTCCACGATCAGCTTCTCGAGCGACCGGGCCTGCGACTCCAGGCGCTTCAACTCGCCGCCGCGCCCCTTGATCTGCGCGTCGATGGCGGCCACCGCCTTGCCGCGGTTCTCCTGGGCGGCGCGCAGCGAGGCGACCTGCTGCTCCTGGCGTTCCTCGAGGCCGGCGAGTCGCGCGTTCTCGGCCGCGACCTTCTCCCGCACCAGTGCGAGGTGCTCGAGCTTGTCGCGGATGCTGCCGATGCGGTCGGCGCGCGCCCGGCCGAAATAGCCGTAATAGGCCAGCATGCGCCCGAAGCTCGCGGGGTCCTCCTGGTTGAGCAGCAGCTTCAGCTGCTCCTCCCGGCCATTGACGTAGGCGGCCCGCAGTTCTCCTGCCAGTGCGCCGCGCTCGGCGCCGAGCTCCTGCTCGCGCTTCGACTGCTCGCGCTCGAGTTCGCGCAGACGCGACTCGCTCTCGATGCGCTGTGCCCGCAGTTCCTCGAGCTTCTGGCGCGCGGCCTGCACGCCGAGCTCCGCGTCGCGCAGCTGTACGCTCAGCTTGTCGCGGCGCTCGATGTCGGCATTGACCGCCTTGCGCACCTTGTCGATACGCGAGGTGACCTTCTTCAGTTCCGCCTCTTTCTGGGCGGGCGTCGGCTTGCGCTCGGCCAGCGCAGCCGGCTGGAGCCCCAGCACGACGCAGGCGGCAAGCAGCACGGCCGCGGGTCGCCAGCGCGTGCAACGGCCGGGGGCAGCGGGATCGCGGGCGCGGGCGCGGGGTGGAAGCATGCCTCGGGAAGGGGGTCCGGGCCGACGGAAAGCATGCAAGTCTAGCGTGTTGGCGGGACTGCTATAATCCGCGACCCTTTTTCCCCCTGCCCGCCCCATGGACCGACTCCTCGATTACGTTGCCAGGCACCCCTTCCTCGCGGGCGGGACGGTGCTCCTGTTCCTGGCCTCGCTGGCCTACGAGTGGAGCCGCGCCCGTTCCGGCGGCCAGTCCGTGAGCCCGCTGGACGCCGTGCGGCTGATGAACCAGGGTGCGCTGGTGTTGGACGTGCGCAGCAAGGCGGAGTTCGAGGGCGGGCACATCCTCGATGCGAAGCACATCCCGCAGGAGGAACTCGCACAGAGCGCGGAAACCCTGAAGAAATACCGCGAGAAGGCTGTCGTCGCCTGCTGCGAAAGCGGCATGCGCTCCGGTGCGGCCGCGCGGGTGCTGCGTGCCCAGGGATTCACGAAAGTCGTGAACCTCCAGGGCGGGCTGCAGGCCTGGCGCGCCGAGAACCTGCCGCTCGTCAAGGGCAGCGGCAAGGACAAGTGAGACCCGGCGGGATGAGCGAGGCACCGGAAATCGTCATGTATTCGACCAGCTGGTGCCCCTATTGCGAGCGAGCGCGCGCGCTGCTGGCACGCAAGGGAGCCACATTCCGCGAGGTCAAGGTCGACGAGGACCCGGCGGAGCGTACCAACATGTTGTCCCGCAGCGGCGGCCGCCGCAGCGTGCCGCAGATCTTCATCGGCAACCGGCACGTCGGTGGCTACGACGAGCTCTACGCCCTCGACAAGGCGGGCGATCTCGACCAGCTGCTCGGCCGTCGTTGAGACACCGGCGCACGCGCCTTACACGAGACTTTCCACAGGACGAGTACCCATGACCGAGCAAAATCCCCAGGCTGCCCAGCCCACCGCCGACCCGAAGGCCCCGCAGGTGACCCCGCAGGCCGTGTACATCAAGGACTGCTCCTTCGAGGCGCCGAACGGCCCGTTCGTGGCCGGCGTGCAGGGCAATCCGTCGGTGAACCTGAACCTCACGACCCGCGCCACGGCGCTCGCGCAGGACATGCACGAGGTGGTGCTGCAGGTGAACCTCGAGGCAAAGGCCGGTGACAAGACCGTCTGGCTGCTCGAGTTGCAGCAGGCCGGCGCCTTCCTGATCCGCAATCTCTCGGGCAACGACCTCGCCCAGGTCGTGAGCCTGATGGCGCCGAACTACCTGATGGCGTTTGCGCGCGCGACGGTCGCCGAGCTGGTGAGCAAGGGTGGATTCCCGCCATTCCTGCTGCCGCTGGTGACGTTCGAGGCACTGCACGCCCGCGCCCAGCAGCAGGCCGCGCAGGCGGCGCCTGCCGCGTCGGTCAACTGACGCGGATCGACGTGGGCGTTCCCGCCGCGGGGCGCAAGCCGTCGGTCGCCGTGCTCGGCTCCGGCTCCTGGGGCACGGCGCTGGCGGTGCACCTGGCCCGTACGGGCCAGCGCGCGATCCTGTGGGGCATCGAGACCGAGGAACTCGCGTCGATGGCGCGCCAGCGCGTCAACCAGCGCTACCTGCCTGGCGTCACGCTGCCGGACGGCGTAGAGATCGAGCACGATTTCGCGCGCGCCGTGGCCGAGGCCGGCCAGTTGCTGGTCGTGGTCCCGAGCCACGCGTTTCGCGAGGTGCTGCTGCGCGCGGCGCCGCTGCTGCGCCCCGGCCAGCGCGTGGCCTGGGCGACCAAGGGCTTCGAACTCGCGACCGGCAAGCTGCCGAACCAGGTCGCGCTCGAGGTGCTCGGACCCGACGTGCCGACCGCCGTGCTGTCCGGCCCCACCTTCGCGAAGGAAGTCGGGGCCGGGCTGCCGACCGCCATGACCGTGGCGTCGCGCAACGGCGACTACGCGATGGAACTGGCCCGCAGCCTCTCCGACCAGAACTTCCGCGCCTACGCGTCCGGCGACATGATCGGCGTCGAAGTCGGCGGCGCCACCAAGAACGTGCTCGCCATCGGCGCGGGCATCTCGGACGGGCTCGGCTTCGGCGCCAATACGCGCATCGCGCTCATCACGCGCGGGCTCGCGGAAATGATGCGTCTCGGCGCGGCGCTCGGCGCCGAGAAGGAAACCTTCATGGGCCTCGCCGGACTCGGCGACCTCGTGCTCACCTGTACCGACGACCAGTCGCGCAACCGTCGCTGTGGCCTCGCGCTCGCCGCGGGCAAGTCCAGCGAGGAAGCGCGGCGGGAGATCGGCCAGGTGGTGGAAGGCGTGCTGGCCGCCAGGGCCGTGCACGAGGTGGCGCGGCAGGTCGGCGTCGAGATGCCGATCAGCGAAGAGGTCTACCAGGTGCTCTACGCCGGCAAGCCGCCGCGGGAGGCCGTGCGCGCGCTGATGGGGCGCACGATCAAGGCCGAGACGGCCTGAAGAAAGTGACTAATGATCAATGACTAGGGGGTAGTGAAGAGGCCGGCGCGCCGGCCTCCCCACTAACCGCTGATCATTAGTCATTAGTCACTTTCCCTGGGCGTATCCGAACTGCTTCCATGCCTCATACACCGCTACGGCGACCACGTTCGACAGGTTGAGGCTGCGTGCGCCCGCGACCATCGGGATCCTCAGGCGACGCTCCGGCGGGCAGGCCTCGAGCACACGGGCCGGCAGGCCGCGCGTCTCCGGGCCGAAGACCAGCGCGTCGCCCGGGGCGTAGGCGGCCGTGTCGTAACGGGTCGTGCCTTTCGTCGAGAACGCGAACCAGCGCGGTCCACCCAGGCTCGCGAGACAGGCGTCCAGGCTGTCGTGCACCTGCACCTCGGCGAGCTCCGCGTAATCCATGCCGGCGCGGCGCACGGCACGGGCATCGAGCCTGAATCCCAGGGGCCGGACGAGGTGCAGCCTCGCCCCGGTGTTGGCGCACAACCGGATCACGTTGCCCGTGTTGGGTGGAATCTCGGGCTCGAATAGGATCAGGTGGAGCACTGGGTCTAGAATCGTGGGGCGACGGTCGCGCACCTGCCGGGGGACTCGATCATGCTGCGCGTGAAACACCTGCTGGCCCGCAAGGGCACCGAGGTCTGGTCCGTGGACGCGGACGAGCCCGTCCTCGAGGCCATCCAGATCATGGCCGATCGCCGCGTGGGGGCGCTACCCGTGCTGCGCAACGACGAACTGGTCGGCGTCATATCCGAGCGCGACTACGCGCGCAAGGTGGTCCTGCTGGGCCGCTCATCCGCCGAAACGCCGGTCTGGCAGATCATGTCCTCGCCCGCGGTGACGGTCACGCCCGAGCAAAGCGTCAAGGAATGCATGCAGGTCGTGACCGACCGGCGCATCCGCCACCTGCCGGTGGTCGAGGAAGGCCGCATGGTCGGCGTCATTTCGATCGGCGACCTGGTGCGCGCGGTGATCGAGGAGCAGCAGGAGACGATCGAGCAGCTCGAGAGGTTCATTGCAGGCTGAGCTGCCTGCGAGGGTCGCCACATTTCGAAAGCAGTCGAGGAAGTGCGCGGCCAGCGCATCGTGATCCGTTTCGATGCGCGCAAGTGCATCCTCTCCCGCCATTGCGTGCTCGGCCAGCCCGAGGTGTTCGTGCCGAATGCACCGGGCGAGTGGATCCATCCGGACGCCGCCTCGCCGGAAGCGATCGTGCAGGTCGCGCTGGCCTGCCCGTCCGGAGCGATCACCTGCGAGCGCCTCGGCGGGGCGAGGGTGAATCGGCGCCGAAGGTGAACACGCTGCGGATACGGGAGAACGGACCGCTGGCGATCCACGCACCTGTCGTCGTTGCAGGGCGGGACGAGGGTTACCGGGTCACGCTCTGCCGCTGCGGCGCCTCCGTGCACAAGCCGTTCTGCGACGGCTCCCACAAGCGCGTGGGGTTCGTGGCCGACTGAAGGGGAAGGGGAAGGGGAAGGGGAAGCGGAAGGGGATAGGGGATAGGGGATAGTGAAGAGGGCACGCGCGTCGCGCGTTCCGGACCCTTCTTTACTACCCCCTATCCCCTATCCCCTACCCCCTACCCCCTACCCCCTATCCCCTATCCCCTACCCCCTACCCCCTATCCCCTTTGCCTTACAATTCCCCCATGCCTGCCGCCGCTCCGCTGCCGCCTTCCCTGGCTGTCGACTTCTGCGGCCTGAAGCTCGCCTCGCCGATCGTGCTGCTGTCGGGTTGCGTCGGGTTCGGCGAGGAGTACACGCGGGTCGAGGGCTTCTCGAACACCGACGTTGGCGCCATCGTGCTCAAGGGCACCACGCACGAGCCGCGGCTCGGCAATCCGCCGCATCGCGTCTACGAGACGCCGATGGGCATGCTGAACGCGATCGGGCTGCAGAACCCGGGCGTCGAACACGTGGTGGACCGGATCCTGCCCACGCTCGATTTCTCGGAGACGCGTTTCTTCGCCAACGTCTGCGGCTCGACCATCGACGACTACGTCGAGGTGACCCGCCGTTTCGATGATTCGCCGATCGACGCCATCGAGATCAACATCTCCTGCCCGAACATCAAGGAAGGCGGCGTGCAGTTCGGCAACTTCCCGGAGATGTCGGCGCGGGTGGTCGAAGCCTGCCGCCGCGTGACCTCGAAGCCGCTCATCACCAAGCTCTCGCCGAACCAGACCGACATCCGCGAGAACGCGCGCCGCTGCATCGAGGCGGGCAGCGACGCGCTCGCGGTGATCAACACCGTGATGGGCATGGCGATCGACGTGAAGACGCGCCGGCCCGTCATCGGCAACGTGCAGGGCGGGCTCTCGGGCCCGGCGATCAAGCCGATCGCGCTGCTCAAGGTGATGCAGGTCGCCGAGGTCGCGCGACCGCTCGGCGTGCCGATCATCGGCCAGGGCGGCATTCAGTCCGCGCAGGACGCGCTCGAGTTCATCATCGCGGGCGCCAGCACCGTCGGGGTGGGCACCGCGCTCTTCTACGACCCGCTCGCGTGCCGCAAGATCAATGCAGGCATCGCAGAGTACCTGGCCGCGAACGCCATGGCCTCGGTGGCCAGCCTCGCCGGCAGCCTCGAGTCGCCGCAGAAGAAAATCGCCGCCTGCACCTGCTGAGCGTCAGTCCTCCATCCCGAGTTCCTTGAGCTTGCGCGTGAGGGTATTGCGCCCCCAGCCGAGCAGCTTCGCGGCCTCCTGGCGTCCCCCACGGGCGGCCTTGAGCGCCTCGCGGATCAGCGTGCGCTCGAATTCCGGCATGGCGTCCTCGAGCAGTGGCGCGCCACCCGTTGCGAGTCGCGCCTGCGCCCAGCTTGCGAGCACCTGTGGCCAGCCGGAGGCGGCCGAACCGCCGGCCGCCGCGCCCCCGCCGAGGTCCGCCGGGATGTCGGACTGCGTGATCTCGCGTCCGGCAGCGAGCACGGTCAGCCGCCGGCAGGCATTGACGAGCTGGCGCACGTTGCCCGGCCACTCGAATGCGAGCAGCACGGCCAGCGCCTCGTCGGTCAGCACCTTTGGCGCCACGCCGAGCTCGATCGCCGCGACGTCGAGGTAGTGCTGCAGCAGCTCGGGAATGTCCTCGCGGCGCTGTCGCAACGGCGGCACCTCGATGCGGATCACGTTCAGGCGGTGCAGCAGGTCCTCGCGGAACAGGCCCTCCTTCACGCGCGCCTCGAGGTTCTGGTGCGTGGCGGCGATCACGCGCACGTCGACCTTCACCTGCAGCTGGCCGCCCACGCGGTAGAACTCGCCCTCGGCGAGCACGCGCAGCAGCCGCGTCTGCAACTGCGGCGACATGTCGCCGATCTCGTCCAGGAACAGGGTGCCACCGTCGGCCTGCTCGAAGCGCCCGCGACGCAGCTCGTTGGCGCCGGTGAACGCGCCCTTCTCGTGGCCGAACAGTTCCGACTCGAGCAGGTCCGCGGTGAACGCCGAGGTATTGAGCGCGATGAAGGGCTTCGCGGCGCGCGGGCTGTGCCGGTGCAGGGCACGCGCCACCAGTTCCTTGCCCGTGCCGGACTCGCCGGTGATCAGCACCGTCATGCTGGATCGCGACAGCCGGCCGATCGCGCGAAACACCTCCTGCATCGACGGGGCATGGCCGAGCATCTCGGGGATGCGCCGGGATTCCGCCGCGGTGGTGTCCGAGCGCTGGGCCTGTGCGGCTGCGCGGCGCACCAGGTCGACGGCCTGGTCGATGTCGAAGGGCTTGGGCAGGTATTCGAATGCCCCGCCCTGGTAGGCCGCAACGGCGCTGTCGAGGTCGGAGTGCGCGGTCATGACGATGACGGGCAGGCGCGGCCGCCGGCCGCGGATCTCCTCGAGCAGCTCGAGCCCGCTGCGACCCGGCATGCGGATGTCGGTGACGAGCACGTCGGGCTCCTCGCGCCGCAGCGCCGACAACGCCGCGTCGGCCTCCTCGAAGGCACGCACCTGCATGCCGCCCTGCTCGAGCGCGCGCTCGAGGACCCAGCGGATCGACGCGTCGTCGTCGACGATCCAGACGTCAAGCGCTTTCGGCGAGTTCATGGTTCTCGAAGGGCAGGAGGATGGTGAAGACCGTACGGCCGGGGCGGCTGTCGAACTCGATCAGGCCGTCGTGCCGCCCGATCAGGTCCTGCGCCACGGCGAGCCCGAGGCCCGTGCCGCCCTGCCGACCGGTGACGAGCGGGTAGAACACCGTGTCCTCGAGTTCAGCGGGGACGCCCGGCCCGTCGTCCTCCACCTGGATGCTCGCGACCACGCGGTAGCGCCGGCTGCCGATGCTCGCGTTGCGCAGGACCCGCGTGCGCAGCACGATGCGACCGCGCTCGCCCACCGCCTGGATCGCGTTGCGGCCGAGGTTCAGCAGCGCCTGGATGATCTGGTTCCGATCGAGGCGCAGGCGCGGCAGGCTCGGGTCGTAGTCGCGCTCGACCGCCACGCCGGACGGCGCCTCGCCGGCGAGCAGGTGGCCCACGTGCTGCACGATCTCGTGGATGTTCACCGGCTCCTTGCGCGGCGGCTGGCCCGGGCCGAGCAGCGCATCGACGAGCGCTGCCAGGCGATCCGCCTCGCTGATGATCACCTTGGTGTACTCGTGCAGCGCCGGGTCCTTCAGCTGGCGCTCGAGCAACTGGGCGGCGCCGCGCAGCCCGCCGAGCGGATTCTTGATCTCGTGGGCGAGCTGCCGGACCATCGCGCGGCTGCCGCCGAGCTGCGTGAGCAGGGCGTTCTCGCGCAGGATGCGCTGGTGCTGCGTGACGTCGGCCATCTCCACGATCGCACCGCCCGGCCGACCAGACTGGTCGAACGGCGAGACGGTCACGTCGAGCACGCGCAACGGTGCGCCCGGGCCGGCCTCGAACGGGACCTCGCGGCGCGAGTACTGGGCCCCGGCCGCGCGCGCGCGGCCCACCATGCCTTCGAGCTCGGTGTTGGCCTTGAACAGCTCGCGCAACGGCCGGCCCGCGGCCTGGTTGCGGCTCAACCCGAAGAGATCCTCGGCGGGCTCGTTCAGGTGCAGCACCACGCCGTCGCCGTCGATCCAGACGGCACAGGTGGCGAGTCCGTCGAGCAGGTGGACGAGTTCCGCGGCGGTCGGACGCGGTACGGCGCGCGGTTCAGCGGCCACGGGCCACCCCACCACGACGCAATGCGGCGCCGGGCGGCGCCGTGAGCGGGATCAGGTGCCGGGGTTCGGCTTCGGCTTGGGCGGCGGCGGCTTGAGGGTCGGGCCGACCGCGCGCGGCGCAATCGTAGAGGGCTGCTTGATGTGGAAGACGCGCGGCTGGCTGCGGATCTTCTCGTTGCCCTGCTCGTCGAGGATCACGGCCGTGAGCGAATGCACACCGCGCTCGAGGTTGCCGAGGTTGTGCTCGAGCGCGTTGCGCGCGCCCTCGACCAGCTTGCCGTCGAGATAGAGCATCAGGCGGTGCGTGGCGGCGACTTCCGGTTCGGAGCGCATGCGCACGTCCACGGTCGCATCCGCGCCGAAGAAGGACGCCCCGTTCTCCGGCTGCCAGATCTCGAGCGAACGGTATTCGATCGCGGCCGGCTGGCCGGGTTTCGCAGCCGGCTGACCTGGCGCGGCGACGGCGGGCGGCGGATTCGGGCTCGTCACGCCGACGATCTCGAGCTTGCGCGCGCCCGGCACCGGGCGATCGGAGTAATGGGTGACGCCGTTCGCGTCCTTCCAGACCCACATCTCGCGCCTCGAGTCCTGGGCCTGGCTCGACAGCGCGAACAGGCATCCCAGCAGCAGCAGCACCCGGGTATTCATGAGGCGGGAGCATAGCCCCTGCGATCCGTGCTGACAAAGTGACGCCCCCGATTCGCGACACACATCAAGGGTTCGGGTGGCCGACGCCGGGTGGCCCGTGCCACCCGGCACCTCCGCCAGCCCGCGCGGTCAGACGCTGTAGTAGAGCTCGAGTTCGACCGGGTGGGTCGACATGCGGAGCCTCGTGACCTCCTGCATCTTGAGCCCGATGTAGGCGTCGATGACGTCGTCGGTGAAGACCCCGCCTTCCTTCAGGAAGCCGCGGTCCTTGTCGAGCGCCTCGAGCGCCATGTCGAGCGAATGGCAGACCGTGGGGATGTTCTTCGCTTCCTCGGGCTCGAGGTCGTAGAGATCCTTGTCCGCCGGGTCGCCCGGGTGGATCTTGTTCCTGATGCCGTCGAGGCCGGCCATCAGCATGGACGCGAAGCACAGGTAGGGGTTCGCGGTCGAGTCCGGGAAGCGCACCTCGATGCGCCGGCCCTTCGGGTTGATCACGTGCGGAATGCGGATCGACGCCGAGCGGTTGCGCGCGGAGTAGGCGAGCATCACCGGCGCCTCGAAGCCCGGCACCAGGCGCTTGTAGCTGTTGGTGCTGGCGTTCGCGATCGCGTTCAGCGCCTTGGCGTGCTTGATGATGCCGCCGATGTAGTAGATCGCGATCTCGGAGAGGCCGCCGTACTTGTCGCCCGCGAAGATGTTCTTGCCGTCCTTCGACAGCGACTGGTTGACGTGCATGCCGTTGCCGTTGTCGCCCACCAGCGGCTTGGGCATGAAGGTGGCCGTCTTGCCATAGCTCGCCGCGACGTTGTGTATCGCGTACTTGAGGATCTGCACCTCGTCGGCTTTCCTGGTGAGCGTGTTCGCCGAGACGTTGATCTCCGCCTGCCCGGCCGTGGCGACCTCGGAGTGATGGACCTCGACCTTGAGTCCCATCTCTTCCATCGCGAGGCACATGGCGGTGCGCAGGTCCTGGTACGCGTCCACGGGCGGCACCGGGAAGTAGCCGCCCTTGATGCCGGGGCGATGCCCGAGGTTGCCGCCCTCCATGGTGCGACCGGAGTTCCATGCGCCCTGCAGCGAGTCGACTTCGTAGAAGCAGCCGTTCATCGAGTTGCCGTGGCGGAGGCTGTCGAAGATGAAGAACTCGTTCTCCGGGCCCCAGATCGAGGCGTCGGCGATGCCTGTCGACTTGAGGTAAGCCTCGGCGCGCTTGGCGAGCGAGCGTGGGTCGCGCTCGTAGCCCTGCATCGTCGAGGGCTCGACGATGTCGCAGCGCAGGTTGAGGGTCGTTTCCTCGAAGAACGGATCGAGGATCGCGGTCGTGGGATCCGGCATCAGGATCATGTCGGACTCCTGGATGCCCTTCCAGCCGGCGATCGAGGAGCCGTCGAAGCCCTTGCCGTCCTCGAAGAACGCCGCATCCACGACGCGGGTCGGGACGGTGACGTGCTGTTCCTTGCCCTTGGTATCGGTGAAGCGGAGGTCGATGTACTTGACCTCTTTTTCCTCGATCAGCTTCAGAACGTCGGCGGCAGTGGTCATGGCGGCTCCTGGAGTGAGGTCTTGGGACCCAATAGAATGCACTTTGTATGCCAACGCACCTATGTGGCGCAAGTCGTGGGAGATTGGCGCTCCGATCCGTCAAACATGGCGCATGGACGCACTATAATGGTGCGTCACTTCCATTCACGCGCCATTTAAGTGCGCGCCGTTCACTGATGCCGGGACGGCCGGTCGCAGGCAATAATCGCCGACCCGCCACAGGAGCCCTGCCGTGACCGCCCCGAGCCCGCAGCGCATGACGCCTTCTGAAGCCCTCGTCGAAACCCTGGCCATTAACGGTGTCCGGGAGGTATTCGGCATCGTGGGCTCGGCCTACATGGATGCGCTCGATATCTTCCCGGCGGCGGGCATCCGCTTCATCGCGGTGGCGCACGAGCAGGGTGCGGCCCACATGGCGGACGGCTACGCCCGCGCCTCGGGCCAGCACGGTGTCTGCATCGCGCAGAACGGCCCGGGCATCACGAACTTCGTGACCGCCATCGCCGCGGCCTACTGGGCCCATTCGCCGGTCGTGTTCATCACGCCCGAGACCGGCTCGATGACCATGGGTCTCGGCGGTTTCCAGGAGACCGAGCAGCTGCCGATCTTCTCGAAGATCACGAAGTACCAGGGCCACGTGAACAATCCGCGGCGCATGGCCGAGATCGCCGGCCGCTGCTTCGATCGCGCGATGCTCGAGATGGGCCCGGCGCAGCTCAACATCCCCCGCGACTATTTCTACGGCGACATCCAGGCGGCCATCGCGCCCCCCATGCGCATTGGCCGTGGCGCCGGCGACCCCGTGGCGCTGGATCAAGCAGCGGCCTTGCTGGCGGCGGCTCGGTTCCCGGTCATCGTCGCCGGTGGCGGCGTGATCATGTCAGGTGGCACCGCGGAGGCGATCGCGCTCGCAGAGCTGCTGCACGCGCCGGTCGCGAACAGCTACCTGCACAACGATTCGTTCCCCGCCTCGCATGCGCTGTGGTGCGGGCCACTCGGCTACCAGGGCTCGAAGGCGGCGATGCAGCTCGTCTCGCAGGCCGACGTGGTGCTGGCACTCGGTACGCGGCTCGGACCGTTCGGGACGCTGCCCCAGTACGGCATGGACTACTGGCCGGGCGCCGCGAAGATCATCCAGGTGGACGTGGACGCAAAGATGCTCGGCCTGGTGAAGAGCATCAGCGTCGGCATCAACGGCGACGCGCGCGCGGCAGCGGCCGCCCTGCTCGAGCGCCTGCGCGGCCGCGAGCTGGCCTGCTCCGCCAACCTGGGCAAGCGCCATGCGCTGATCACCGCGGAGAAGGCCGCCTGGGAGCGGGAGCTCACGGAATGGACCCACGAGCGGGACCCGTTCTCGCTCGAGGTCGCGGCGGGCTCGAAGTACATGCATCCGCGGCAGATGCTGCGGGAACTCGAGCGCGCCATGCCGGCGCACGCCATGGTCTCGACCGACATCGGCAACATCTGCTCGGTCTCGAACTCCTACCTGCGCTTCGAGGAACCGCGCTCCCTGTTCGCCGCGATGAGCTTCGGCAACTGCGGATACGCGTTCCCGGTGGCGTGTGGCGCCAAGGTCGCCTGCCCTGAGCGGCCCGCCATTGCCTACGTCGGCGACGGCGCGTGGGGCATCAGCCTGAACGAGTTGCTCACCTGCGCGCGGGAGAAGATCGGCGTAACCGTGGTCGTCTTCAACAACGGCCAGTGGGGTGCTGAGAAGAAGAACCACGTGGACTTCTATTCGCGGCGCTTCCAGGCCGTGAACCTCGAGAGCCCGAGCTGGGCTGGCGTCGCGCGGGCGTTCGGCTGCGAGGGGGTCACGGTCGAAAAGCTGTCCGACGTCGGACCTGCCCTGCGAGCCGCCGTCCAGGCGCAGGCGGAAGGCAAGACGACCGTGCTCGAGATGATGGTTACGCAGGAACTCGGCGATCCGTTCCGGCGTGATGCGCTCTCCAAACCGGTGCGCCATCTGGCGAAGTATCGGGACTACACCTAGGCGCGTGCTTGCCGGGCGCTTCAGCGGAAATTATCAATGCCCCTTGCTGCAGCTATGTTGCCGAGGCAACTATTCAACTATTCTTGATTGACTGTTCGCGATAACCGAGCACGACCAGCACGCAGCTGCCGTCCGCGATGACATTGATGCCGGCCGCCTCGCAGGTCGCGATCGCTCGCTCGCTCTCGGCGCCGGGCTGCATCCAGACGTTCTCGATCCCCTTGCGCGCGGCTTCCTCGACCACGCGTTCGGTGATCGCGGGCGGCGTGATGACCGAGATGCTCTTCAGGTCATCCGGAAGGTCGCTGACGCTCGCCACGCAGGCCGCGCCCTCGATGACCTGCTCGCGGGGATTGACCGGGATCGCCCGCCGGCCGTTCTGCTGGTAGCAGCGCAGCACCTTGTTGCCGTACTTGTGGCGGCGCAACGAGGCGCCCACCACGCCGAAGGCGGGGGACTCCAGGAAACGACTGATCTGGTCGGCGATCGAGTTCATGCGCACTCTCGTCAGAATCGTGCCACGCGAATCGCATCCTCGCGTTTACGTTCAATTCCCACATTGACTCGGCAACAGCCCACGACCTAGGCTTGTGGGTGTATGGCCTATTTTATATGGGTGCCCATATGAAAACCACTATCGACCTCAGTGACGCCCTGTTCAATGCGGTCAAGGCTGTCGCGGGACGTCGCGGGGAATCGTTCCGCTCCGTCGTCGAAGCGGCCTTGCGTCAATACCTGGAGTCGTCGGCTGCAACGAAGCGCCAGCCGTTCCGCCTGCGCCGTCACACGTTCCACGGACGCGGGTTGCGTCCCGAGGTGGCTGAAGGCGGCTGGGAGACGATCCGCGAGACTGCCTACGGCGGGCGCGGTGGATGATCGCCGTCGACACCAACCTGCTGGTGTATGCCCATCGCGCGGACTCGCAGTGGCACGGACCGGCGGATGCCTGCGTCGCCACGCTGGCCGAATCAGGCGCCGCGTGGGCCATCCCGTGGCCCTGTGTCCACGAGTTCCTGTCGATCGTTACGCATCCACGCATCTACGATCCGCCGACGCCCCTGGCAGATGCGCTCGAACAGGTCGAGTGCTGGCGCGAGTCGCCAACCGTAACGTTCCTGGGCGAGGCGTCGCGCTACTGGGAGGAGCTGCGCCCGCTGTTGGAGCTCGGACGCGTGCGTGGCGGCCTGGCCCACGACGCAAGGGTGGCGGCTCTTTGCCTGCAGCATGGTGTATCCGAACTATGGTCGGCCGACCGCGACTTCGGCAGGTTTCCGGCACTGCGCGTGGTCAACCCGCTCGCGCGCCCCGTGACGAAATCGCCGTAAGGATCCCGGTCATGATGCGCGACGGGCTCGGCGGGCAGCCCGGGACCGCGACGTCCACCGGGATGACGTTCGACACCCGCCCGCGGCTCGCATAACTCTCGCCGAACACGCCTCCCGTGCAGCCGCAGTCGCCGATGGCGACGACGAGCTTGGGATCCGGCGTCGCCTCATAGGTCCTGAGCAGCGCGACCTCCATGTTCGCAGACACCGGTCCCGTGACGAGCAGCAGGTCGGCGTGCCGCGGGCTCGCGACGAACCGGATGCCGAGCCCCTCGAGGTTGTAGACCGGGTTGTTGAGCGCGTGGATCTCGAGCTCGCAGCCGTTGCAGGAGCCCGCGTCCACCGCGCGGACGCAGAGCGCTCGACCCATCACTTCGAGGATCCGCGACTGCAATGCCTCGCGCAGTCGCAGCTCGTCGTCGGTACCAGGCGGCGGCTCCGTCGCGATGCCCACCCGGGCGATCTGGCGCAGTGTCTTCCACATGGCTAGAGGTCGTGCCCGCTGTAGGAGAGGTTGAACGACTTATTGATGAGCGGGAAGTCCGGCACGATGTTGCCGATGATCGCGTGCTCGAGCACCGGCCAGTTCTGCCACGACGGATCGTGTGCGTGGCAACGACGGATCGAACCGCCGGGCCCCGCCGTGAGGGCGATGAACACCGGCCCGCGCCAGCCCTCGATGAACCCGACGCCGAAGCCGCCATCCGCCGGCGCCTCGGCGGACATGAGGTGCGGTCCCGTCGGCAGTCGCTGCAGGATCTGCAGCACGAGCCGGCAGGACTCGAACAGCTCGTCGAAGCGCAGGTGCACGCGGGCGGCCACGTCGCCGTCGAGGCGTCCGTGCTTGCGCGGCATGAGTTCGGCGTAGGGCGCGCAGGGCAGGTCGACGCGCAGGTCGAAGGCCTGGCCGCTCGCACGTCCGGCGAGACCCGTGAGGCCGAGTCGTGCCGCGAGTTCCGGGGAGACGGCACCGGCGCCCGAGAAACGGTCCCGCACTCCGGCATGCTCGGCATAGATGTCGTGCAGTTCCCTGGCCTCGTCCGTCAGCTTGCGGATGAACGCAGCCAGCGCCTCGGTCGCGCCGGCGTTCAGGTCTGCGCGCGTACCGCCCGGCGTGATGAAATCGAGCAGGTAACGCTGTCCGAAAGCCGTCTCGTTCGCCCTGAGCAGTCCCTCCTTGAGCCGCGAGAACTGGCTCAGGCCGAAGGCGAAACCGGCATCGTTGCCGAGGGCGCCGAGGTCGCCGAGGTGATTCGCGATACGCTCGAGTTCGAGCGCCAGTGCGCGCAGCCACGCGGCCCGCGGCGGAATGGCCGCGCCCGCGAGCCCCTCCAGCGCCTGGCACCAGGCCCAGGAGAAGGCGACGGCCGCATCACCCGAGACCCTTGCGGCCAGGCGGTGGCCTTCGAGCAGGGGCAGCTCCGTGAAGCGCCGCTCGATGCCCTTGTGCACGTAGCCGAGGCGCTCCTCGAGCCTGAGCACCTTTTCGCCGACCACCGAGAAGCGGAAATGCCCGGGCTCGATGATGCCCGCATGCACCGGGCCGACCGGGATCTCGTGGACACCGTCCCCTTCGACCCGCACGAACGGGTAGGCGTCGGCGACCCGCTCGGCGGGCCGGGATGGCGGCGTTGTCCCGTTCAGCGGATGAAAGTCCTCGGGCCACGCGGCATGCCGGAGCCAGGGACGCGGATCGCCGCCGACCGCCAGCACGCCGCTCATGTCTGCGGCCGCCCGCTGCATGCGCGCCGCGGCCGGGAAGATCTCCTCCAGGCCCGGGTAGCGCGGATGCATGCCGCCCAACTCGAGGCGCATCACGAGTACGCCGGGCTCGGCTGCGAGGGCCGCGTGCATCGTCGGGCGGTCCGATCCGCCCTCCGCCGCCCACATCGCCACCAGGCGACCACCCGCCGCCGCGACATCGAGTGCGGTCTCGCGCCAGCTCTTCGCGGTCACCGACAGGCTGTGGACTCCCGGGGCGCCTGGAATCGTCGTCGCGGCTTCGTACCACCTGCGCAGCGGCATCTCACTCGCCTCCGATCAGGCGCGCGGCGGCGCGATACCAGTCGGCGAGGTACGGCGGGATGAACACGCCGAGCATCAGCACCAGCGCCAGGTGCGTGAAGACGGGCAGGAGCGCCGGAGGGTGTGGCAAGCGCTTCGCCGTCGTCTCGCCGAACACCATCGGCTGCACACGCCCGAAGATGGCCGCGAACGCGACGCCGAGCGCCATCAGCAGGATGGGGGTCGCCCACGGTTCCTGCTTCATGGCCGTGGTCAGGATCAGGAACTCGCTCGCGAACACGCCGAAGGGCGGCATGCCGAGGATGGCGAGCGAGCCGAGCATCAGGCCCCAGCCGATCGTGGGGCTGATGGTGATGAGGCCGCGGATGTCGTCCATCATCTGCGAACCCGCCTTCTGCGCCGCGTGACCCACGGCGAAGAAGATCGCGGACTTGGTGAGCGAGTGCACCGTCATGTGCAGCAGCGCGGCGAAGTTCGCCACCGGGCCGCCCATGCCGAAGGCGAAGGCGATGATGCCCATGTGCTCGATGGAGGAATAGGCGAACAGGCGCTTGATGTCGCGCTGGCGCCAGAGGAAGAACGCCGCCAGCACCACGGACAGCAGCCCGAAGCCCATCAGCATCCGCGACGGCAGGTCGGACTCGAGCGAGCCTTCGACCAGCACCTTGCAGCGCACCACCGCGTAGATCGCGACGTTCAACAGCAGGCCGGAGAGCACGGCAGAGATCGGCGTCGGGCCCTCGGCGTGGGCGTCCGGCAGCCAGTTGTGCAGCGGCGCCAGGCCGACCTTGGTCCCATAGCCCACCAGCAGGAAGACGAATGCGAGGCCGAGCACCGCGGGTTCGAGTTCGCCCTTCACCGCATTGAGGTGGGTCCACAGCAGTGCACTCACGCCCTCGGCGCCCAGCACCTTCTCGGCCGCGAAGTACAGCAGGATCGTGCCGAACAGCGCCTGCGCGATGCCGACGCCGCAGAGGATGAAGTACTTCCAGCCAGCCTCCAGGCTCGCGGGCGTGCGATAGAGCGTGACGAGCAGCACCGTCGAGAGCGTGGCCGCCTCCATCGCCACCCACATGAGCCCGAGGTTGTTGGTCGTGAGCGCGACCAGCATCGTCGCCATGAAGAGCTGGTACATGCTGTGGTAGAGGCGCAGCTGCGCCGGGCTCACCCGGCCGTGCTCGCGCTCCACGCGCATGTAGGGTCGCGAGAAGATCGAGGTCGTGAGCCCGACGAAGGCCGTGAGCGTCACCAGGAACACGTTGAAGGGATCGATGAGGAACTGCTCGCGCAGCACGACCAGCGTTCCCTCGTCGATGACGCGCGCCGTGAGCACGCAGGCCGCAACGAAGGTCGCGAGGCTGAACGCCACGTTGGCGTCGGGCGCCCGGCGGCGCGCGCCCCACACGCCGAGGCCCACGGCGCCGAGCAGCGGGAAGGCGAGCAGCGCGATCAGCTCGAAGCTCATTCCTCCTCCTTGAGCGACTCGAGGTGGTGCAGGTCGAGGCTGTCGAACTGCTCCCGGATCTGGAAGAAGAACACGCCGAGCACCAGCATCGCGACCAGCACGTCGAGCGCCACGCCGAGCTCGACGATCATCGGCATGCCGTAGGTCGCGCTCATGGCGCCGAAGAACAGTCCGTTCTCCATCGACAGAAAACCGACCACCTGCGACATGGCCTTGCGCCGCGTGATCATGGTGAGGAAGGCGAGCAGGATCACCGCCACCGCGATGCCGATCGCGTTGCGGGTCGCGGTGCTCGCGAGCTCGGAGATCGGCTGCGCCAGCCCGAAGGAGAACACGACGATCAGGAGCCCCACCAGCATGGTGCCCGGGATGTTGAGCACGGGCTCCGTGTCCCAGTAGACGCCGAGGCGCCGGATCAGCCGGTGCAGCAGCCACGGCAGGAACACGACCTTGAGCGCGAGCGTCAGCAGAGCGGAGAGGTACAGGTGGTTCTCGCCGGTGCGCCACGCGAGCAGCAGCGTGGCCGCGCACAGCAGGCCGCCCTGGAAGGCGAGCAGGTTGACGAGCGTGACGATGCGCCGCTGCGAGAGCATGGCGAACGACAGCAACAGCAGCAGTGCCGCGAGCGCGTTCAGGATCTGCAGGTCCAGCGGGATGCCGGTCATCGCCTCAGGCCTTCAGCAGCACGTGGACCAGCAGGCCCAGCACGGCGAGCATGAACGCCGTGGCCAGGAACTCGGGCGCGCGAAACACGCGCAACTTCGCCGACACCGTCTCGACCACGGCGAGCGCTGCGCCCGCGAGCGCGAGCTTCACGGCGAGCATGCCGATCGCGGCCGCGAGTGCGAGCGGGCCTTCGCCGGTCGAGGTTCCCCAGGGCAGGAACAGGGCGAAGCCGATGCACGCGTAGTTGAACAGCTTGAGCGCGGCCGCCCACTCCATCAGCGCGAGGTGGCGCGCGGAGTACTCGAGCAGCATCGCCTCGTGGATCATCGTGAGCTCGAGGTGCGTGGCCGGGTTGTCCACCGGGATGCGCGCGTTCTCGGCGAGCAGCACCATGATGAAGGCCACGCCGGTGAAGGCGAGGCTCGGGTAGACACCGAGGGCGCGCGTCGAGAGCTGCTCCGCGATGGCCGGCAGCGAGGTCGTCGCGGAGATCAGCGACGCGACGAAGATCACCATCAGCAGCGCCGGCTCGGCGAGGAATCCCACCATCATCTCGCGGCGGGCGCCGAGGCTGCCGAAGGCCGTGCCGATGTCCATCGCGGCCAGCGACAGGAACACGCGCGCCGTCGCGAAGAGGCCCACCAGCGCGATGGCGTCGGCAGCCGTCGTGAAGGGCAGCCGCGTGCCCATCGACGGGATGACCGCGGCGGCCGCGACCATCGCGCCGAAGACGACGTAAGGCGCCAGCCGGAAGAACGGCGAGGCGCCCTCGGCGATCACCGCGTCCTTGTGGAACAGCTTGCGGATGCCCCGGTACGGCTGCAGCACGCTCGGCGCGGTGCGGTTCTGCAGCCAGGCGCGGCAGCAGTTCACCCAGCCCACGAGCAGTGGCGCCGCGGCGAGCGCCGCCGCCACCTCCATCAGCTGGGTGATCCAGTCGAGCGCCGTCATAGCATCAGCGCCAGCAGCGCGAGCAGGGTGACGAAACTGTAGAGCAGGTACGAGGCGATGCGCCCCTGCTGCATCCACGCGAGCGAGTCCGCGGCACGCTGCACGATCCTGCCGAGCGGCAGGTACAGGCTGCGCCACAGGGGGTCGCCGATCGTGACCCGGTAGCGCGGGGCCGTGTCGAATGGCGTCGGCAGCTCGCGGTCGAGCGTGAAGAACGGCTGGAAGATGTGGCGGATCGGCTGTCCGAAGCCCTCGGCGGTGTCCTGCATGCGCGCATCCAGCCGGACGAAGCCGCAGTCCCACGGGGCCGCGCGACGAACGCGCTGGTGATAGAAGTAGCGCACGGCCACCACGGTCAGCGCCACGACGGCGGCGACGGCGAGCAGGAACACCAGCGGCGAGTAGGACGCCGTGCGGTCCGGGAACGGCGCGAGGCGCCACCACGAGACGGTCGCCACCGTGCCCGCGTCGAGACCGAGTTGACGCGGGACCTCGAGCAGCGCCGGCAGCACGCGCGTCGGCAGCAGGCCGAGCACCAGGCAGCCCGCCGCGAGCCACGCGAGTCCGACGCGCTCGATGATCCCGGCGTCGTGGGCCCGCTCGAGGCCTTTCTCGCGCGGCTGGCCGAGGAAGATGATGCCGTAGAACTTCACCATCACGTAGGCGGCGAGCGCTGCGGCCAGTACCAGCACCGCGGCGCCCAGCGGCAGCAGCATGTTGACGAAGGTCTTCGGCACCTGCGGCGCCAGCAGGAACGACTGCAGCAGCAGCCACTCCGACACGAAGCCGTTCAGCGGCGGCAGGCCCGCGATCGCGAGCGCGCCGACGAGCGTGAGCCACGCCGTCCACGGCATGCGGTGGATGAGTCCGCCGAGGCGTCCGAGGTTGCGCTCGCCCGTGGCATGCAGCACGGCGCCCGTCCCGAGGAACAGCAGGCTCTTCATGAACGCGTGGTTGAGCGCGTGGTAGAGCACCGCGAGCAGCGCGACGGTGCCGGGCACCGGCATGTCGACGCCGTAATAGACGATCGCGAGGCCGACGCCCGTGAAGACGATGCCGAGGTTCTCGATCGACGAGTAGGCGAGCAGGCGCTTCATGTCGGTCTGCGCCGCTGCGAACACCACGCCATACAGGGCCGTGAGCAGTCCGACGCCGACCAGCACCAGCCCCCACCACCACAGCGGGTCTCCGAGCAGGTCGAAGGTGACGCGCAGCATGCCGTAGACCGCGGTCTTCAGCATGACGCCGCTCATGAGCGCCGAGACGGGCGAAGGCGCGGCGGGGTGTGCCTCGGGCAGCCACACGTGCAGCGGCACGAGGCCCGCCTTGGCGCCGAAGCCGAACAGTGCGAGCAGGAAGGCGGCGGACGCCCAGGCGGGATCGATCGTCGCCGAGCGCATCGCATCGAACGTGAATCGCCACGTGCCTCCCTGCAATACGCCGAAGGCGAGCAGGATCGAGATTGCGCCGACGTGGGCGATCAGCAGGTAGAGGAAACCTGCGCTGCGGATCTCGGGAATGCGGTGCTGCGTGGTGACCAGGAAGTACGACGAAAGCGCCATCGTCTCCCAGGCCAGCATGAAGCCGTAGGCGTCGTCCGCGAGCAGCACGAATCCCATGCTGGCGAGGAACAGGTGGTACTCCAGGCACAACAGCCCGGGCAGGGTGCCCTGGCCGCGTCGGAAGTAGCCGGCGCTGAAGATCGAGATGCCGGCCGAGGCGGCGCCGAGCAGGACCAGGAACACGCCGGAGAGCGCGTCGAGCCGTGCGTGCAGGGGCAGGTCCGGGAGGCCAATGAGCAGCACGAGTTGCTCGGGCGGCGCACCGAGGTTCATCCCGGCAACGACCGCGAGGGCCACGCCGACCACGGCGCCGAGCGGGAACAGCGTGCGCCCGGCGAAGGCCAGGCTCGCGGGACGCAGCATCCCGGCAAGGCCGATGACGCCCCACGCGGCGAGCAGCGCCAGGCAGAACGCGAGCGGTGAGCTGGTCGGCGAGATCACGGTGCAGTCGGGCGGGACGACGGTTGACGCAATCGGTGCGTGCTATATGGTACTCACATTTGCATTGGATTATCATCCAGTGCGACCACGTCCCGCCGACGAGGATCCCTTGGCCCCCGAAGAGCGCACCGCGCGTCTCACGATCCTGATCGACCCGCGCAAGAAGGCGGTGTTCGAGCGCCTGTGCGCGGAGGAGGACGTCACGCCCTCGCAGATGGTTCGCCGGCTGCTCCGTCGCTACATCGAGGAACGCACCGGGCGCCCGTGGTCGGCCGAGGCGGCGAACGGGCCACCCCGGCGGGGCGTCCGCGGCCGCGCGACCAGGCGCTGAACGGGCGCCACGCGCCGCAAGGGCGCTGGGCGACGGTTCGCTATACTCCTCGGCTCCTCCGCGACACTCCACGCAGGTTCGTTCATGGCCAGAAAGGCCTCCCAGCGCCCCCGGACCTTCCAGGACCTCATCCTGGCCCTGCAGCACTATTGGGCCGAGCGGGGTTGCGTGATCCTGCAGCCCTACGACATGGAGGTCGGGGCGGGTACTTTCCACATGGCGACGTTCCTGCGTGCCGTGGGGCCCGAACCCTGGAGCGCCGCCTACGTGCAGCCTTCGCGCCGGCCGACGGACGGCCGCTACGGCGACAACCCGTTCCGGCTGCAGCACTACTACCAGTACCAGGTGGTCATCAAACCGTCGCCGCCGGACATCATCGACCTGTACCTGGGCTCGCTGCGCGCGCTGGGGCTGGACCCGCTGGTCCACGACATCCGCCTGGTCGAGGACAACTGGGAGTCGCCGACGCTCGGCGCCTGGGGCCTCGGCTGGGAGATCTGGCTGAACGGCATGGAAGTCACGCAGTTCACCTACTTCCAGCAGGTGGGCGGGCTCGACTGCCGGCCGGTCATGGGCGAGATCACCTACGGCCTCGAGCGCCTCGCGATGTATCTGCAGGGCGTCGAGAGCATCTTCGACATCGTCTGGACCGACGGACCCCTCGGCCGCGTGACCTACGGCGACGTCTACCACCAGAACGAGGTCGAGCAGTCGAAATTCAACTTCGAGCTGGCCGACGTGGACGAACTGTTCCGGCAGTTCGACGCCTTCGAGCGCGAGTGCCAGCGACTGCTCGAGGCGGGACTGCCCCTGCCGGCCTACGAACGCATGCTCAAGTCCTCGCACACCTTCAACCTGCTCGACGCGCGCAAGGCGATCTCGGTGACCGAGCGCCAGCGCTTCATCCTGCGGGTGCGGGCGCTCGCCAAGGGCGTGGCCGAGGCCTATTACAAGAGTCGCGAGGCCCTCGGATTCCCGATGACCAAAAAGGGGACGCTACCCTTTTCCGACGCAGAACAGGAAAAGGGTAGCGTCCCCTTTTTGGTGACGCGATGAGTCGCCCGCTCGATTTCCTGGTGGAGATCGGCACCGAAGAGCTGCCGCCGAAGTCACTGCTCGCGCTGGCCGACGCCTTTGCGCAGGGCGTCGCAAAGGGCCTCGACGAAGCCGGGCTGGCGCATGGTGCGGTGGAGCGCCTCGCGACGCCGCGACGCCTCGCGGTGCGGGTCCGTCGCCTCGTGGCGAAGCAGCCCGACCGCGACATCGAAAAGCGTGGACCGCCGCTCAAGGCCGCGTTCGACGCCCAGCGCGCGCCGACCCAGGCGGCGCTCGCGTTCGCGCGCGGCTGCGGAGTCGAAGTGAGCGCGCTCGAGCAGCTCGAGACACCCAAGGGCGCGTGGCTCGTGCACCGGGGCACGGAAGCGGGTGCCCATACCGTCGCCCTGCTGCCCGGGATCGTGCAGGCCGCGCTCGACGCGCTGCCGATCGCGCGCCGCATGCGCTGGGGCGCGGGCGAGGCCCAGTTCGTGCGCCCCGTGCACTGGCTCCTGATGATCTTCGGCAGGGAGATCGTTCCCTGCGAGATCCTCGGAGTCCGCGCCTCGAACGTGACCCGCGGCCACCGCTTCATGGCTCCGCGCGAGTTCAGGGTCTCGAGCCCGGCGGCGTACGTCGGACTGCTGCACCGGCGTGGCCGTGTCATGGCCGACATCCACGAACGCCGCGAGACCATTCGCCAGGGCGTGGTCGCTGCGGCCGAGCGACTGGGCGGCGTCGCCGTGATCGACGATGCGCTGCTCGACGAAGTGACCGCGCTGGTCGAATGGCCGGTGCCCTTGGCGGGTCGTTTCGACGAACGCTTCCTCGAGCTGCCGCAGGAAGTGCCGATCGCCACCATGCAGGACCACCAGCGGTATTTCCCGGTGCGCGATGCGGCAGGCCGGCTGATGCCCTGGTTCATCACCGTCTCCAACATCGAGAGCGCCGATCCCGCGCAGGTGATCGCAGGCAACGAGCGCGTGGTGCGGCCGCGGCTGAGCGACGCAGCCTTCTTCTGGTCCACCGACCGCCAGCAACGCCTCGACGCGCACTGCGAGGGCCTGCGACGGGTCACCTACCAGACGCAGCTCGGATCGCTGCACGACAAGACCGTGCGGGTGCGGGCCCTGGCGCGCGCCGTCGCCCAGGCGATCGGCTCGGAGACGGCGCTCGCCGACCGTGCCGCGGAACTCGCCAAGTGCGACCTGCTCACCAGCATGGTGGGCGAATTCCCCGAGCTGCAGGGTCTGATGGGCCGCTACTACGCACGGCACGATGGCGAGCCGGCCGAGGTGGCCGAGGCGATCCGCGAGCAGTACCTGCCCCGTTACGCCGGCGACGAGCTGCCCACGACCCGCACCGGCATGGCGGTCTCGATTGCGGACAAGCTCGACACCATCGCCGGCATCTACGCCACCGGCCAGAAACCCACCGGCACCCGCGACCCGTTCGGCCTGCGCCGCGCCGCGCTCGGGCTGCTGCGCATCTCGATCGAGCGCCGGCTGGACCTCGACCTGCAGCAGCTCATCGACCAGGCGCTCGCGGCCCTGCCCTTCCAGGCGCTGCCCGACAGCGCCCGGGGTGTCTACGACTACGTGATCGAGCGCCTGCGGGCCTATTACCTCGAGGGCGGTGCCGGCATCGCGGTCACGGCCGAGATGTTCGACGCGGTGCTCGCCATGCGTCCGGCCTCCCCGCTCGACTTCGACGCCCGCCTGCGCGCGCTCGCGGCCTTCCTCGAGTTGCCGGACGCGCAGAGCCTCGCGGCCGCCAACAAGCGCATCGTCAATATCCTGCGCAAGGCCACCGGACCGGTGCCGGCCGAAGTGAACGAGAATCTGCTGCTCGATCCCGCGGAACAGATCCTGGCAGAGCAGGTACGGGCCATGGAGCGCCTGGTCGAGCCCCGCTACGCCGCGCGTGAGTACACCGAAGCGCTGCGCACGCTCGCGGCCCTGCGGCCGGCAGTCGACCAGTTCTTCGACTCGGTGATGGTCATGGCGGAGGATGCCGCGGTGCGTGCCAATCGCCTCGCGCTGCTCGCGCGCATGCAGTCGCTGTTCATGCACGCGGCGGACCTGTCCCGACTGCCGGGGTAAACGGCGTGCAATACATCCGTTCGCTGGTCTACACGGTGTTGCTGTTCCTGGTGACGGGATTCTTCGCCGTCGTCGTGCTGCTCACCGCACTGCTGCCGCTCGACGTGTACCAGCGCTACGCCGTGCCACGCGCATGGGGACGCACCCTGCTGTGGCTGCTCAAGGTGATCTGCCGGCTCGACTACGTGGTCGAGGGGCGCGAGAACCTCCCCAGGGAACCGTTCATCTCGCTGTGGAAACACTCCTCCACCTGGGAGACGGCGGCACAGATGTTCGTGGTGCCGACCGCGGTGTGGCTGCTGAAACGCGAAGTCATGTGGATCCCGCTGGTCGGCTGGGCCGTCAGCACCTACAAACCGATCGCCATCAATCGCCGTGCGGGGCACTCGGCGGTGAACCAGGTGGTGAAGCAGGGCCGCGAGCGGCTCGCCGCCGGCATGGGCGTGATCATCTATCCGGAGGGCACGCGCGTCGCCGCCGGCCAGACGCGCAAGTACGGCATCAGCGGCGCGCTGCTCGCCACGCAGACCGGCGCACCGGTCGTGCCGATCGCGCATACCTCCGGATACTTCTGGCCGCGCCGCAGCCTGCTCAAGAAGGCGGGCACCATCCGGGTGATGATCGGCCCGCCGATCGATCCCCGCGGGCTCGAGCCGCGCGAGATCAACGAGCGGGCACAGGCGTGGATCGAGGCGGCGATTGCCCGGGCCGTGGCTCAGCCCGGTGGCAAGCCGGACTGAATGATCTGGCTACTACCCATCAATATTCAGCCAGATTATCAATCCTGACTGATTACTGATCCAGCTCATCCTCAGATATCGAGATTGCCCACCAGCAACGCATTGCGCTCGATGAACTCGCGGCGCGGCTCGACCTGGTCGCCCATCAGCGTCGAGAAGATCTCGTCGGCGCCGAGCGCGTCCTCGATGCGCACCTGCACGAGGCGGCGCGTCTCGGGATTGATGGTCGTATCCCACAGCTGGTCGGCGTTCATCTCGCCCAGGCCCTTGTAGCGCTGGATCGTCTGGCCCTTGCGCGCCTGCGCCAGCATCCACGTCAGTGCCTCGCGGAAGCTCGCGATCTCCTGGCGTGCCTCGCCCTTCTTCACCGAGGCGCCGGGGCCGAACAGGCCCGCGAGGGTGCGTGACAGCTCGGTGATGCGGCGGTACTCGCTCGAATTGAAGAACTCGCGGTGCATGTGCTTCTCGACCGACACGCCGTGCTCGGTGCGCACCACCACGAGGTGCGGCGGCGTGGTATCGAGCAACGTGACGCGGTAGTTGCGCCCCGCCGGCTGGCCGACGTTGAGCAGGGCTTCGAGTTGTGCGCCCCAGGCGGTGAGCTGCGCGGCGTCCTCACGGTCGGTGAGCGAGAGTTCCGGCAGGTGCAGCATCTGCTCGAGCACGTGCTCGTCGTAGCGGCGCGGCGAGCGGCGCACGGCGGACTGGAATTCCATGTAGCGGCGCGCAAGCGTGTCGAGCACGCTCGCCGGCATCGGCTCGGCCTCGGCGCTGACGCGCAGCTCGATGTCCTCGAGCGCGGCCCTGAGCAGCATCTGGTTGAGTTCGGCGTCGTCCTTCACGTATTGCTCGGACTTGCCCTTCTTGACCTTGTAGAGCGGCGGCTGCGCGATGTAGACGTGCCCGCGCTCGATCATTTCCGGCATCTGCCGATAGAAGAACGTCAGCAGCAGCGTGCGGATGTGGCTGCCGTCGACGTCGGCGTCGGTGTTGTGACAGCAGATGCCGCCCATGCCGGCGATGAAGTTCTCGTCCGTGTCGACCGAAAAGTCATAGACGTTGCCATTGCCAGGCAGGACCTCGTCGATCGCCGTCACCGGCAAAGCCATCAGGTCGCCGTCGATGTCCACGAAGCGGCGGTTGATCGTCGCGTCGACGCGGCCCACGTGCTCGCGTATGCCGGCCGCCGCGGGATGATCGTTCCAGGCAGCAACGAGGCGACGCAGGTCCTCCGCGGCGCTCACGGTGATCTGCCAGTGCCGGTGTCGGGTAACGCAGGGTCGCCCGCGTATCTGGCGGACCTGCCCATCCGGCTCGTGCTCGCTGAGCGAGGCAACCACGCCGAGGGACGACAACAGGTACATGAGACCGCTCGCCAGGTCGTACGACGACGTGGCGAATGCGATACGCCCTGCGGAGACAGTGCCGTCACCGCGCAGGTAGCCGCGCAGGAAGGCGAGGCGCAACTGCTCGGGCACGCTGTAGACCAGGTCGGGAATGCGCTTGGTGTGGGACTCGGCGCCGTGGAAACCGAAGACCTCCTGCCAGGCCGCAGCAGCGACCCGGTTGACGAACTTGAGTTCCGCTGCGCGCGTCCCAGCCTGGTAGAACGACGGCTCATGTCCGAAGACACGCCGGAGGCGATCCGACATTTCCGCCACGAGGTCGAGGTTGCTGCGACCCATCGACAGGCGCAGGCCGTTGCGGTCGGAACAGGAGCCCTCGGCGAGGTAAAAGCCGAGCAGGCAGAGCAGGTCCTCATTGACCTCGAGGCGCTGTGCAATGCCATCGTTCGCGTAGTGCTCCGGCGTCAACTCGAAGTCGTCGCGCCGGGCGAACCAGGCTACGTCGGTCTCCTGCAGGTCGGCGAGCCGGACGCGGTTGCGCACGGCATTGCGGCCCGAGCCTGTGTACTGCGTATTCCAGGCTCGATCCAGCCGACTCGGCACCGTCTGCACGCATCCCTGGATGACGTCCGCATCGGCACCCACCGCGCGCAGATACGCCTGGAACTGTGGCTGGGTCGGCCGCGACCGGCCTTGCTCCCACGCGTAGAAGCTCACGGGTTGCTCGATGCCGATCGTGTCGCACAACTCGCGGTTGGCGATGCCACTTGCGCGCTGCTGATCTGAGAGCGCACGTCCGATGGCCTGCGGGATTTCGACGCGCTCGTCGGTCAGCTGCGGATTTGCGGCGTGGCGCTCACGCACACGCCCCTTGAACCATTCCTCGACCGCCGGACCACGCAGCCAGATGCCGGTGCGGACACGGGGCGCATTCCACAACGCGCGCAACAGGTCGATACGCGGCGGCGCATCGGCGGGCAGCGACAGCTTTCGCGGCGCAACCAGTTGGTCACCTTCGCGCAGTTGATCACCGCGCTTCAGCCGAATCGCGCCGTCCGCGTGCGTGAACACGCTGTGGCTCGAAGTCACGCGCACCGATCGGCCGTAGGCCGTGCGGACGCGGTACATCTTTTCCTCGAGTGGGTGGCGGATCACGGCCTTGATCGGCCGGAAACGCACGGCATGATCGTCGAGGCCGAAGCACAGCACTTCGCCGAGCGCGCCGTCGCCGAGCCGCTCCGACTTCAGTCGCTCCGCATGGCCGTCATCGTCGACGACGCCCGAGGAACGGTGCCTGTCGAGCGTCGCGTCGATGAACTCGCCGATTCGCACCATGCGCGTCGGGCCGGCGCTTGCACGGACGAACACGTGATCATCGCCGTCGACGCTCATGATAATTATGCGGTGGTAGCGCAGCTTCGCGAGGTCGAACTCGTCCTTGCCGATCCCGCAGCCGAGCGCCGTGATCAGCGTGCCGACTTCCGCGGACGACAGCATCTTGTCGAAGCGCGCGCGCTCCACGTTGAGGATCTTGCCCTTGAGCGGCAGGATCGCCTGCGTGCGCCGGTCGCGGCCCTGCTTGGCGGAACCGCCGGCCGAATCACCCTCGACGATGAAGAGCTCGGACAGCGCGGGATCCTTCTCCTGGCAGTCGGCGAGCTTGCCGGGCAGGCCCGCGATGTCGAGCGCACCCTTGCGCCGCGTGAGTTCGCGCGCCTTCCGCGCCGCCTCCCTCGCACGCGCGGCATCGATGATCTTGTTGACGATCGCCTTTGCCTGCGACGGGTTCTCCATCAGGAACTCGCCGAGCTTCTCCGCGACGATCGACTCGACCACGCCCTTGACCTCGGACGAAACGAGCTTGTCCTTGGTCTGCGACGAGAACTTCGGATCGGGCAGCTTCACCGACAGTACGGCGGTGAGGCCTTCGCGTGAATCGTCGCCGGTGGTCGGGACGTTTTTCTTTCCCGAGAGCTCGCGTTCGATGTAGTCGTTCAGCGTGCGCGTCAGTGCGCCACGGAAGCCGGCGAGGTGCGTGCCGCCGTCCTTCTGCGGGATGTTGTTCGTGTAGCAGTACATCGTCTCCGCGTAGGAGTCGTTCCACTGCAGGGCGAGTTCGACGCCCATGCCATCCCGTTCGCCACGAAACCAGAAGACGGATTCGTGAACTGCAGTTTTGCTACGATTCAGGAAGCGGACGAATTCCTTGATGCCGCCTTCGTAGTGGAAGACTTCACGCTTGTCGTCGCGCTCGTCGATCAGTTCGATGCGCACACCGGAGTTCAGGAACGACAGCTCCCGCAGACGCTTCTGCAGGATCTCGTACTCGAACTCGATGTTGGTGAAGATCGTGTCGCTGGGCTTGAAGCGGATGGTCGTGCCACGCAGGTTGCTCGGACCATGGACGGCCAGGGGCGCCTGGGGCACGCCGAGCCGGTACTCCTGCCGGAACTCCTTGCCATCGCGGTGGATAGTCAGGTGCAGTGTCTCGGACAGCGCGTTGACGACCGAGACACCGACGCCATGCAGGCCGCCCGAGACTTTGTAGGAGGAGTCGTCGAACTTGCCTCCGGCGTGCAGGACGGTGAGGATCACTTCGGCCGCCGAGACCCCCTCCCCCGGATGGATATCCACAGGAATTCCACGGCCGTCGTCCGTGACCGTGACGGACTGGTCGGCGTGGATGGTGACGGTGATGTTCGTGCAGTGGCCGGCCAGCGCCTCGTCGATCGAGTTGTCCAGCACTTCGAAAACCATGTGGTGCAGGCCGGTCCCATCGTCGGTGTCGCCGATGTACATTCCCGGGCGCTTGCGTACCGCATCGAGGCCTTTTAAGACTTTGATTTTGCTGGAGTCGTAGACGTCCGCGCCGCTCATGGGATACCCGATGTAGAGGGACGCGGGATTATATCAGACGGGTCACTTTGCCGTGTTCCACGTGGAACCTTGGGCCTGCAGGCAGCAATCGGAGCGCTTCATTCGAGGCGTCCAGGGCTGTGACGAACAGCTGCGCCGGGAGCGCATCGATCTCCGTCAGCAGTCGCTCGAGGTTGTCGGAATCGAGCTCAGCGGCAGGATCATCGACAAGTAGCGCTGCCACGCTCGACCCCTGCCCGGCATCGCATTTGAGCTGCCCGAGGAGCAGTGCCGCGGCTGCCAGTTTCTGCTGCCCGCGGGAGACCCGATCACGCGCCAGCAGGCCTTCGAACCGCACTGCGATATCCGCGCGGTGGGGGCCCGCATGTGTCAACCCGCGTTCGACGTCCCGGTCCCAGGAGGCCTCCACCGCCTCCGCCAGGGACCTCTCGGCAGACCAGCCTCGGTTCAGGCTCAGCTCCACGCGCGTTCCGAGCAGGCGCTCGCTCACGGACGCCACGGCCGGCTGCAAGCGAGAGAGGTATTCCGCCCGCTGGCGCGCGACATGCTCTCCTGCCTCGATGAGCTCCGGATCCCAGGCCTTTACGACCGCAGCGGGCTGACGGGTACGCAGCGCCGCATTTCGCTGCCTCAGCGCCCGCTGATACCGGCGCCAGTCGCCAACGAAGTTTGGTTCCACGTGGAACACGCCCCAGTCGAGGTAACGACGCCGCTCCTGGGGACCGCCCTCCACCAGCCGATGCACCTCGGGATCGATGGCCTGGACGGGAAGCACCGTTGCGAGCTCTGCGATCCCACTCACGGGTCGTCCGGCGAAACGGGCTTCCGTCCCGCCCGGGCCGACCCGCATTCCCAGCGGCTGTCCCCGCCCGCCGACACGTACGCGGCCCGTCAGCATGAAGCTGTCTGCACCGCGCTGGATCAGGGCGTCACTGCGAGCCGTGCGGAACGATCGTCCTCGGCCCAGAAAGAAGATCGCCTCCAGCAAGCTGGTCTTGCCCGAGGCGTTCTGACCACTCAGCAGGTTGCAGCGGCCGTCGAGTTCCAGTTCAGCCTGCTCGATGCACCGGAAACCCTCGATGCGGAGCCGCTCCAGGCTCATGGAGCGCCCATGTGCACCTCAGAGGCGCATCGGCATGACGACGAAGCGCGCCCCGGAGTCTGCGGCCGCGCGAATCAGGCAGCTGCTGTTCCCATCCGTCAGTCCGACCTGGACCTCGGGCCCTTCGATCGCAGACAGCGCATCGAGCAGGTAATTCACGTTGAAGCCGATCTCGAGCTCCGGGCCGTCGTAACCGACCTCGACCTCTTCCTCGGCCTCTTCCTGCTCCGGGTTGTGCGACTGGATCGTCAGGGCATTCGCCTTCACTGCAAAGCGGATTCCACGGTACTTCTCGTTCGACAGGATCGCTGCACGTTGCAGGGACTGTCGCAGGTCCTCGCGCACCGCCGTCACGATATGCGGCGGATTGTTCGGGATCACGCGCCCATATTCAGGGAACCGACCGTCGATCAGCTTCGAAGTAAAGCGAATGTCGCCGATCTGTACCCGAACATGATTGCTACCGATGCCGAGCTCGAGCATCTGCTCCTCGTTCCCCAGGATGCGTTGCAGTTCCAGCACGCCCTTGCGCGGAACGATCACCTGCTGGCCCGTCTTGGCGCCCTCCGGCAGTTCGACGTCGCACAAAGCTAGACGATGTCCGTCAGTTGCGACTGATCGCAGCGTTTTCGCCGAAGTTTCGAGCAACATGCCATTCAGGTAATAGCGCACGTCCTGCTGGGCCATCGAGAAATACGTCTTCTCGAGCAGGCGCTTGAAGTCCTTCTGCAGCACTTTCAGCGTCTGCTGGGCATTGATCTCCTCGACCGTCGGGAACTCGGACGCCGGCAGGGTCGACAGCGTGAAGCGGCTACGTTTCGCCCGCAGCGTCATCTTCTCGCCGTCGAGCGTGAGGTTCATCTCGACGCCCTCCGGCAGCGCGCGGCAGATGTCGAGCAACTTGCGCCCCGACACCGTCACTTCACCGGCACGTTGCACGTCCACTTCGGACGTGGCCACGAGCTCGACCTCGAGATCGGTCGCCGTGACCGCGAGTCGACCGCCCTTCGCCGAGATGAGCACGTTCGCCAGGATCGGCATCGTCTGCCGTCGTTCCACCACGCCGATGACGGCCTGCAGCGGACTCAGGATCGCTTCACGCTTCGCAATGATCTTCATCGTGGGTGTTCCAGAAATAATCTCTTTATATGAATTCTCTATTATTACTATTATTAGTGCAGCACAAAGCTGTGCAGAAGGCTTCTTTCCCCAGGCTCGGCCGGCACTTGCCCGCGCAACAACCCTGCCTGCAACTCACCGAATGCCTGTCGGCACCCTGTGGACGAAATGTGGAGGCTCTGGCGTCCACCTCTTGTCCACAGGCAGGACACATCATCCCGCGAGAGTTCTCAACAGGTTGAGATAGTCCTCGTTCATGCGCGTCTGTGAGACGCGCAACTCCTTGATCACGCGGCACGCATGCAGCACCGTCGTGTGATCCCGCCCGCCGAAGGCGTCGCCGATCTCGGGCAGGCTGTGATTGGTGAGTTCCTTCGCGAGCGCCATCGCCACCTGCCGCGGACGCGTGATCGAGCGGCTGCGACGCTTCGAAAGCAGGTCGGCGACGCGGATCTTGAAATACTCCGCGACGGTTTTCTGGATGTTCTCGATCGTGACCAGGCGCTCCTGCAGCGCGAGCAGGTCCTTGAGTGCTTCCTTCGCGAAATCGAGCGTGATCGGCCGCCCGGTGAACTGCGAGTTCGCAATCACGCGACGCAGCGCGCCCTCGAGCTCGCGCACGTTCGAGCGGATGCGCTTGGCGACGAAGAAGGCGACTTCTTCCGGCAACTCGACGGCACTCTGCGCGGCCTTGCTCATCAGGATCGCGACGCAGGTCTCGAGCTCGGGCGGCTCGATCGCGACCGTGAGCCCCCAGCCGAAGCGTGACTTGAGGCGCTCCTCCAGGCCTTCGACTTCCTTGGGGTAGCGGTCGCAGGTGAGGATCACCTGCTGCTGGCCCTCGAGCAGCGCGTTGAAGGTGTGGAAGAACTCCTCCTGCGAGCGTTCCTTGCCGGCGAAGAACTGGATGTCGTCGATCAGCAGCGCGTCGAGCGAGCGATAGGCCGTCTTGAACTCGTTGATGGTGTTGTGCTGCAGGGCGCGCACCATGTCGCCGACGAAACGCTCCGAATGCACGTAGGCGATGCGCGCGTCCTTGTTGCGCACCCGGACGTGGTTGCCGATCGCGTGCATCAGGTGCGTCTTGCCGAGGCCGACGCCACCGTAGATGAAGAGCGGGTTGTAGGCGCGGCCGGGATTCTCGGCGACCTGCATCGCCGCGGCGCGTGCGAGCTGGTTGCTCTTGCCCTCGACGAAGTTGGCGAAGGTGAAGTCCGCGTTCAAGCGCCCGCCGATCTGCGGCAGCGGCTGATCGCGGCGCGCGCGCAGCTCCGGCAGCTGCACGGGGATGGGCTCCGTGGCGCTCGGCCGGCGCGACCCGATCTCGACCACCACGTTCGGGGCGGGCGCCGCCACGAGTTCCTCGACGAGCTCGCCGATGCGGCCGGCGCAATTCTGGTTCACCCAGTCGACGACGTAGCGGTTGGGGGCAAGCAGGCGCAGCCGGCTACCGTCCTCGACCGCCTGCAGCGGCCGGATCCAGGTGTTGAAATGCTGCTCCGGCAATTCCGCCTCGAGGCGGCGCAGACACTGGTTCCAGAGCGAAAATTCCACGACCGGCGAGCCTTGCTGAGGGACGCCCGGGGCGTCGTCCAAACGGGAGGGGGGCGCGAGTGTATACCGCCTTTCGGGCCTGTGGATATCCTCGAAATCGACCAGCGCCGCGCGGGCGATAAAGCGGCGCGGAGGTTGACGCTGGAGCCTGGCCCGCGTACTCTTTCCGGCTCTTTTTCCTTACCCCACGCACGCGTCGCGGAGCCGGCCATGAAGCGCACTTTCCAACCGAGCAACCTCCATCGCAAGAGGACCCACGGCTTTCGTGCGCGCATGGCCACCAAGGGCGGCCGCCTCGTGCTGAGCCGGCGCCGCGCCAAGGGCCGCAAGCGTCTGTCGGTCTGACCACCGGGCCCTCACGCCCCGTTCCGCCTCCCGCCGCTCCTTGCCTGCCGCGGGAGCGACGCCTCACCGACAAGCCGCAGTTCGACGCCGTCCACCGCCAGGGGATCCGAACGTCCGACCCGCTGTTCCTGGTGATCGCGCGCCCGAACGGCGTCGGTCATGCGAGACTTGGCCTCGCCGTCGGCGTGAAAGCGGCCGGCAATGCCGTCAATCGCAATAGAATAAAGCGCGTCGTCCGGGAATCCTTCCGACAGCGCCAGCAGGAGTTGCCAGCGGTGGACCTGGTCGTGAACGCGAGGCCCGCGGCGGGCAAGGCGACGAACGCCGAGATCACGGCCAGCGTGGTCGTGCTCTGGTCGAGGATCCGCGAGCGATGCGCAAGGTCCTGATCGGACTCATCCAGCTCTATCGGTGGTTCCTGAGCCCGCTGCTCGGGCAGAACTGCCGTTTCCATCCCACCTGTTCCTGCTATGCGCAGGAGTCGATCGGCCGGCACGGGCCCCTGCGGGGCAGCTGGCTGGCCGTCCGTCGCATCTCGAGGTGTCATCCGTGGCACCCGGGCGGCTACGATCCGGTTCCCGACTCCCTGCCGCCCCTATTCAAGCGACCGTCTCATGGATAACCCACGCATCTTCCTGTGGATCGGCCTGGCCCTGCTCATGTGGATGAACGTCATCCAGTGGAGCCGGGATTACGGCCCTGGGTCCACGCCCCCTGCTGCAACCGCGCAGGCACCGGCAACCGTGACGGGCGCCGCGCCCGAGAACTCGGGCAGCGCCACGCAGCTACCGGCCATGCCGTCGGCGGACACCGCTGCTGGCGTGCCGGCAGCGACCACGCCCGATGCGACCACTGCCACCACCCCTGCCGTTGCGGCGTCCACGGCCCCCCGCGTGCGCGTCGTCACGGACGTGCTCGACCTCGAGATCAGCCTGCAGGGCGGCGACCTCGTGCGCGGAGACCTCCTGCAATACCCGCGCGACAAGCGTGCAGGCAGCCCGCCGGTCCGCCTGTTCGACACGCAGGAGCCGAATTTCCACGTCGTGCGCAGCGGCCTGCGCGTGCTGAATGGCGCTGCGGAACCGACGCACCTCGCGACCTACTCCAGTGCCGCGACCGAGTACCGGCTGGCCCCGGGCGCGAGCGAACTGCGCGTGCCACTCACGTGGACGGACGGGCAGGGCGTCACCGTCACCAAGACCTACGTCTTCAAGCCCGGGCTGTACTCGATCGACATCCTCTACGCTGTCGACAACCGCTCCACTGCGGACTGGTCCGGCGCGTCCTACGTGCAGATCGCCCGCCACGTGTTCGAGCAGTCGCGCTCGATGTTCGACGTCGAGAGCTACGCCTACCGCGGCCCGGCCGTCTACGACGGCGACAAGTACCGCAAGCTCGACATCGAGGACGACGAGGACTCGAAGTTCGCGCAGAACGTCACCAACGGCTGGATGGCGTCGATGCAGCATCACTTCGTGAGTGCCGCGGTACCGCCGAAGGGCGAGGAGTACCACGTCACGCTGTCGCGCGAAGGGGAGCACGGCCTGCTCACCTACCGCGGGCCGCTCAAGTCGGTGCCGGCCGGCACCACCGGGCGTTTCGAGGAAAAGGTGTTCGTGGGCCCGAAGCTGCAGGAGCAGCTGAAGGCGGTGGGTCCGAAGCTCGAGCGCACCGTCGACTACGGCAAGCTCACCATCCTGTCGGAGCCGCTGTTCTGGCTGATGGAGAAGGTGCACGGTTTCATCGGCAACTGGGGCTGGACGATCATCGTCGTCACCTTCCTGCTGAAGCTGCTGTTCTACAAGCTCACCGAGACCAGCGGTCGCTCGATGGCCAAGATGCGCACCATCTCGCCGCGCATCAAGAGCATCCAGGAGCGCTACAAGGACGATCGCGAGCAGCTCGCCAAGCAGATGATGGAGCTCTACAAGCGCGAGAAGATCAACCCGGTCGCCGGCTGCCTGCCGATCCTGGTGCAGATCCCGGTGTTCCTCGCGTTCTACTGGGTACTGCTCGAGAGCGTCGAGATGCGCCAGGCGCCGTGGATGCTGTGGATCCAGGACCTCTCGTCCAAGGACCCGTTCTTCGTGCTGCCGATCCTGATGGGCGTGGCGATGTTCGGCCAGTTCAAGCTGAACCCGGCGCCGCCCGACCCGATGCAGGCGAAGATCTTCGCCTTCATGCCCGTGATCATGACGGTGATGATGGCGTGGTTCCCGTCGGGCCTCGTGCTCTACTGGCTGACGAACACGCTGCTTTCCATCGCCCAGCAATGGAACATCAACCGGGTCGTCGAGGCGGAGGCGAAGAAGTAAAAGGGGACGCTACCCTTTTCTTCCGCACTCCACGCCGGGGCAGTCACCGCACTTTTCTGGAGATAAAGGGTAGCGTCCCCTTTTTACCTATTTATTGTTGTATTTGCGTCATGGCGGCCTAGAATGTGCGTATAGCACATGAGAGGCAGCCCATGGACAGCAACCTCGCGACACGCCCGGAACCCGGACGGGTACTGGCGTCGGCGCTGCTCAATGCCGGCAAGGACCTCGGGCTGACGCAGTCCGACCTCGGCGCCGTCATCGGCCGCGACCGCACCGCCTTGAGCCGCGGCCAGCTCGATCCCGGGAGCAAGCCCGGGGAACTCGCGCTGCTCTTCATCCGCGCGTATCGCGCACTCTTCGCACTGGTGGGCGGCGAGCCGGCTGCCATGCGGCACTGGATGCACACCGAGAATCGCCACACCGGCGGCGTCCCGGCCGAGCAGGTGCGCAGCGTGCAGGGGCTGATCCGGGTCGTCGAATACCTCGATGCGATCCGCGGCAAACCCTGATGAGCGACATCTGGGCGGCCTGCGCGGCAGCGGCCGAGCCACGGCACTTCGGCGGCGACGTGCTGCGCCTCGTCGAGAGCCAGGAGCAGGTCGCCACCAACCGCCTGGTGGCGACGCTCGCCGAGCAGGAGTTGCTCGAGACCCTGCTCGAGGCCAGCAAGCCGCCACGGCCGGCGCGCACGACGCAGCTCGATTACCTGCTCGCCACCCCGTTCCGGTATCCGCCGCTGCGTCACGGGTCGCGCTTCGGGGGCCGCCACGAGCCGAGCCTCTTCTACGGCGCGCGAACGCTCACGACCGTGCTCGCCGAGTCCGCCTATTACCGCTTCGTGTTCTGGCAAGGCATGCACGAACCGCCACCCGCGCCCCTCAGGACGCAGCACACCCTGTTCGGCGCGCGCATTCGTGCACGGCGCGGCTTTGCGCTGCACCTGCCCCCCTTCGATGCGTATCGTGAGGAACTCACGAGCCGCAGTGAGTACGCCGCGACGCAGGCGCTTGGTCGATCGTTGCGCGATGCTGGTGCGGACGCCATCGAGTACGTCTCGGCGCGCGACGCGCAGGCGGGGCTGAACGTGGCATTGTTCACGCCAGCCGCCTTCGCGCAGCCGCGGCCGATCTCCAAGCAGGAGTGGCTGTGTGAAACACGCGCGGCGGAGGTGAGCTTCTACGCACGTGGCGACGCCGGCCTCAGGACCTTTCCGCTGTCGCAGTTCACCGTGGATTCGCAGCTGCCGACGCCAGCGACCTGACATGACCAGCGCAGACGGCACGATTGCAGCGATCGCGACGCCCGCCGGACGGGGTGGCATCGGCGTCGTGCGCGTGTCCGGACCCGCCTGCGTCGACATAGCGCGCGGCGTGCTCGGGCGCGTCCCGACTGCGCGCGTGGCAGGCCTGCATCGATTCCTGGACGCGGACGGCGAGGCCATCGACGCCGGACTCGCGCTCTTCTTCCCCGCACCTCATTCGTACACCGGCGAGGACGTGCTCGAGCTGCACGGTCACGGCGGGCCGGTGGTCATGGACCTGCTGCTCATGCGGGCGCTGGCGCTCGGAGCACGCCCGGCGCGGCCAGGGGAATTCACCGAGCGCGCCTTTCTCAACGACAAGATCGACCTCGCGCAGGCCGAGGCGGTCGCCGACCTCATCGACAGCGGCTCGGCGGAGGCGGCGCGCGCCGCGCTGCGCTCGCTGCAGGGCGAGTTCTCCGCCGAAGTGCACGAGCTGGCCGAAGCCGTGCTGGAACTGCGCATGTGGGTCGAGGCCGCGATCGACTTCCCCGAGGAGGAGATCGACTTCCTCGCCGACCGGTCGCTCGGCACGCGCATGGAATCCATCCGTGGACGTTTTGCCGACCTCGCCGAGACCGCTCGCCAGGGGGCGCTGCTGCGCGACGGCTTGACGCTCGTCATCGCCGGTCGACCAAATGCAGGCAAGTCGAGCCTGATGAATCGCCTCGCCGGCTACGAGGCGGCAATCGTCACGCCGGTTCCCGGCACCACGCGCGACGTGCTGCGGGAGCGCATCGAGATCGACGGGCTGCCGCTGCACGTGCTCGACACGGCCGGGCTGCGCGAGTCGGCGGACGAGGTGGAAGCGGAGGGCATCCGGCGCGCCCACCGCGAACTCGAGCGTGCCGACCGGGTGCTCTACATCGTCGATGCATCCGATGCCGCGGCCGTCGCGGCGCTGGACGCCGACCTCGCGGCATTGCCGACGCAGGCCCCACGCACCGTGGTGATGAACAAGATCGACTGCGTCGACGGTGCGCCGCGTCTGGAGGCGGGTGACGTACCGCGCGTCCACCTCAGCGCGCGCACCGGCGACGGGATGCACCTGCTGCGCGAGCACCTGAAGGGCTGCGTGGGATTCCACCCGTCGGGCGGCGGCGCGCTGTCGGCCCGGACGCGGCACCTCGAGGCGCTGCGCCGCGCACGCGCGCATGTCGACGAGGCGCATAGGCTGCTGGTCGAGCGGCATGCCGGCGAGCTGGTCGCGCAGGAGCTGACTGAAGCTCACCGAGATCTGGGCGAGATCACCGGAGAGGTGAGCAGTGACGACCTGCTCGGGCGCATCTTCGGCAGCTTCTGCATTGGGA
>CAVPMU010000016.1:0-8821 GCA_963706535.1 uncultured Gammaproteobacteria bacterium | reverse complement strand
CGCTCGGCCGCGATCACTGCCCGCCTCGACTTCGACCGTGCGACCCTCATCCGCGTAGTGCAGACGGAGCGAGAGATCGAGCCTGCCCAGCCGATCCCCGGCGCGCTCGGGCCACTCGACCGCCAGCACGCTGCGCGCCTCGGCTAGGTCGCGCAAGCCGAGGTCGTCGAGTTCGGCGGGATCGCGCAGGCGATAGAGGTCGCAGTGGTAGACGTCGCGTGCCGCGAGTCGGTACGGCTCGATGAGCGTGTAGGTCGGGCTGCGCACCGCACCCTCGTGGCCGAGCGCGGCCAGCAATCCGCCGACGAGCGTGGTCTTGCCTGCGCCGAGGTCGCCCGAGAGCCCGATGAACAGTGGCTCCGACGGATCGGCCGCGAGAATGGCCGCGGCGAGACGCACGCCAATTGCGCGCATCTCCTCGGGACTCGCGGCCGTGAGTCTCAAGACGGATTCACGCAGGAACGCACCTGCTCGAGCAGGTCGCCCGCGAGCATGCCCCGCTCGCCCCTGCGCGCCGCGAGGTCGCCGGCCTGCGCGTGGACGAACACGCCGGCGCGCGCAGCGAGCGCGAGGTCGCCGCACTGCGCGGCAATGCCCGCGATCACGCCGGTGAGCACGTCACCCATGCCACCTGCGGCCATGCCGGGATTGCCGCGATCGCAGATGCACGGCGTTTCGGCCGGCGACCACACGATCGAGCCGGCTCCCTTCAGCACCACGCTGCCGCCGAAGCGCTCCTGCAATGCGCGCGCGGCGCCCATGCGATTGGCCTGCACCGCGGCGCCGGTCGCACCGAGCAGGCGCGCGGCCTCCCCCGGATGCGGCGTGAGCACCCAGCGATCGTTGCGCCGCGGCGATTCGACGAGCAGGTTGAGTGCGTCCGCGTCCACCACCAGCGGCAGCCCGCAGCCGAGCGCGGCTTCGAGGACTTCGCGGCTCCAGTCGCCCTGGCCGAGGCCGGGACCGACGGCCACGACCGTCGCGCGCGTGAGCGCCTGCGCGAGATCGTGCGCCGTGCGCGTCGCGACGCACATGAGTTCCGGTCGCGCGGCGACGATCGCCGTGTTCTCGGGATGCACGGCCAGCGTCACGAGTCCGGCACCTGCCCGCAGCGCCGCCTCGCCTGCGAGACGCGCCGCGCCCGGCATCCCCGGTCCGCCACCGATCACGAGCACGTGGCCATGCGAGCCCTTGTGCGCGACGCGCGCACGCCGCGGCAACGCGGCAGCGACATCCCCCTCGCCGAGGAGACGTGCGGCCGGCGCCCGCTCCGCGTATGTCCCGGCCGGCACGGCGAGATCGTCGAACACCAGCCGGCCGACATGCTCCGGGCCCGTGCCGAGATAGAACCCGATCTTGCGACCGATGAAGGTCGCCGTCAGGTCGGCCCGCGCGGCCACGCCGAGTACTGCGCCGGTGTCGGCGTGCAGGCCCGAGGGAATGTCGACCGCGACGATCGGCCGACCCGAGGCATTGGCCGCTCGCAGGATCTCGGCCGGGCGGCTGTCCACGTCCCGCGTGAGTCCCGTGCCGAAGATCGCGTCCACGATCACGTCCACATCGAGCGATCCCGTGTCCCACGGCTGGCATCGTCCGCCGGCCGCGACGAACTCGTCGTAGGCGCGGCGCGCATCGCCGCCCGGTCGCGGCGGATCGCCGACCGCGACGACATTGACCCGCATGCCCTTCGCCCGCGCCACGCGCGCCACGACGTAACCGTCGCCACCGTTGTTGCCCGGCCCGCACAGCACGGCGAGCGATGTCGCCGTCGGCCAGAGCGCGCGCAGGGCATCGAGCGTGGCGTGCCCTGCGCGCGTCATCAGTTCGTAGCCGGGAATGCCGAACTCATGGATGGCGCGGCGATCGAGTTCGCGCACCTGCTCGGCCGTGTACAGGGCGCCGGATTGCGCTTGCATGGCGGGCATTATACTGACCACGCCCTCCCAGCCCTCACGGAAGCGTGCCGCCACCCATGGATCCCGCAGCCCTCGCAGCCCAGGTCAAGGACTGGGGCCGGGAACTCGGCTTCCAGCGCGTGGGCATCGCAGCCGTCGACTTGCCCGAAGACGAGCGACGGCTCGAGGAGTGGCTGGCGGCAGGTCGCCACGGCGGGATGGCGTACATGGCGCGACACGGCACGAAGCGCACGCGTCCGCACGAACTGGTGCCCGGAACGGTACGCGTGATTTCCGCGCGCATGGATTACCTGCCGCCGGGTCTCGCCCCCGAGGACGTGCTCTCGGATCCGGCACGCGGCTACGTGTCCCGGTACGCCGTCGGGCGCGACTATCACAAGCTGGTGCGACAACGGCTGGCCCGTCTCGCCGACCGGCTCGCGGCGGCCGTTGGGTCCCGGGGCTACCGCGCGTTCACCGACAGTGCACCGGTGCTCGAGAAGGCGCTCGCGCGCGATGCGGGGCTCGGCTGGATCGGCAAGCACACCAACCTGCTCGACCGCCACGACGGCTCGTGGTTCTTCCTCGGCGAAGTGTTCACCGACGTCCCGCTGCCCGTCGACGAACCCGTCACGAGCCACTGCGGCAGCTGCACCGCCTGCATCGACGTGTGCCCGACGCGCGCAATCGTCGCGCCCTACCAGCTCGACGCGCGCCGCTGCATTTCCTACCTGACGATCGAGCTCGACGGCCCGATCCCCGAGGAGTTCCGCAGCGCCATCGGCAATCGCATCTACGGTTGCGACGACTGCCAGCTCGTGTGCCCCTGGAATCGCTACGCGAAGCTGACCGCCGAGCCCGGCTTCCACCCGCGACATGGGCTCGATGCCGCGCGGCTGGTGGACCTCTTCGCCTGGACCGAGGCGCAGTTCATGGAGCGCATGGCCGGCAGCGCCATCCGCCGCATCGGCCACGAGCGCTGGCTTCGCAACATCGCGATCGCGCTCGGCAACGCGCAGCCCACGCCGGAGGTGGAGGCAGCGCTCGAGGGGCGGAGGGACGATCCGAGCGCGGTGGTCCGGGAGAGCGTGGGCTGGGCGCGAGCGAAGCGAGGGGATAGTGACTAGGGGATAGGGGATAGGGGATAGGGGATAGGGGATAGTAAGAATCGGACCGGCCGGCGCGCCGGCCTTCTTTGCTATCCCCTATCCCCTATCCCCTATCCCCTTTCCTTGATCTGCCCTGCGGCGCGGCACTGCAGATTGTCGATCAGCCTCGCCCGGCTGAGCCTCGCCGCGGCCAGCACCACCACGTCGACGTTGCGACCGCTGGGGCGCGCCAGCGAATTCGCCATGCGCACTTCGAAATAGTCGGGCCGGAAGCCGGCGGAGCGCAGCGCCTCGAGGCCCTCGCGCTCGATGTCGGCGATGTCGCCGTCGCCCGTTTCCAGCCGGCGGCGGGCGCGGTCGAGCGCCCGATAGAGCAGCGGAGCACGTGATCGCTCCTCCTCGGTCAGGTAGCGATTGCGCGAGCTCAACGCGAGGCCGTCCTCGGCACGCACCGTCGGGGCGCCGACGATCTTCACCGGCAGGCAGAGGTCCTCGACCGAATGGCGGATGATCGTGAGCTGCTGGTAGTCCTTCTCGCCGAAGATCGCGACGTCGGGCTGCACGAGGTTGAGCAGCTTCACGACGACCGTCGCCACGCCCTGGAAGTGCCCCGGACGGAACGCGCCGCACAGGATGTTCGAGAGCTCCGGCACGTCGACGATGGTGCTGCCCGTCGTGCCCTTCGGGTACATCTCCTCGACCGTCGGCAGGAACAGCACGTCGGCACCGAGCGCGCCGAGCAGCGCGGAGTCGTCGACCGGCGTGCGCGGATACGCCGTGAAATCCTCGTTCGGACCGAACTGCAGCGGATTGACGAACACGCTCGCGACCACGCGGTTGCCGTGCAGGTGCGCGGCGCCCACGAGGCTCGCGTGTCCCGCGTGCAGGTTGCCCATGGTGGGCACGAACGCGATGGTCTCGCGCGCCAGGCGCCATTCCAGCACCAGCGCGCGCAGGTCGGCGATGCGCGTGATGGTCTGCATCGTGCGACTGCTAGAAGCAGTGCTCCGGTGCCGGATAGGCGCGGGTCTTGACCGCCTCCACGTAGCTCTTGACCGCCTCGAACGGGCTGTCGTGGCCGGCCATGCAGTTCTTCACGAAGCGCGGCTTGCGTCCCGGCGTGATGTCGAGGACGTCGTAGATCACGAGGATCTGGCCGTCGGTGTCGGGGCCCGCGCCGATGCCGATCACCGGTACGTGCAGCTCGGCGGTGATCTCCGCGCCGAGCTTCGCCGGGATGCACTCGAGCAGCACGACGTCGGCGCCGGCGTCCTGCAGGGCCTTCGCATCGCGCTTCATCTGCTCGGCCGCCGCATCCTCGCGACCCTGCACGCGGAACCCGCCCGTCTTGTGGACCGACTGCGGCCTCAAGCCCAGGTGCGCGCAGACGGCGATGTCGTGGTTCGCGAGGAACTCGACGATCTCGACCTGGCTCGCGCCGCCCTCGAGCTTGACCATCTTGGCCCCGCCTTCCTGCATCAGCCGCACGGCGTTCGCGAGCGCCGTCTCCCGCGAGGTGTAGGTCATGAACGGCATGTCGGCCATCAGGAACGGCCGGGTCAGCCCGCGCGCCACGGCCTTGCAGTGATAGATCATGTGCTCCAGCGTCACCGGCACCGTCGTGTCGTGGCCCTGGATCACCATGCCCAGCGAATCGCCGACCAGCACCACGTCCACCCCGGCCTCGTCCACCACCGCGGCGAAGCTCGCGTCGTAGCAGGTGAGGCTCGAGATCTTCTCGCCTTCGGCCTTCATGCGGCCGAGGGTCGCGACGTTCACCGGGGGGCGCGTGGAATCGCGCAGCTGGAGTTGTGTGTACATGAGATCGACTCTTATTCGAGCGGCAAGAATGACGGAGCCGCTGGCGAACATCAATGCCGGCAACTACAGCAGGCTCTTCAGGGGGTTGAAGTAGTGCCGGCCCTTGCGGCCACGGGCGACCTCGGCCAGCAATCCGGCGTAATCCGCATCGTTGCCCACTGGATCGATCTCGGACGCATTGACCATCAGGACCGGCGCCGCCTCGTACTCCAGGAAGAAGCGCGCGTAGGACTCCACCAGCCGCTCGAGGTAACGCCGCTCGATCCCCTGCTCGTACTGGATGCCGCGCCGCGAGATGCGCTCCAGCAGCACGTCCACCGGCGCCTGCAGGTACACGACGAGATCGGGTATCGGCGCGTCGATCGCGAGCCGGGCGTAGACCTGCTCGTAGAGCGCGTACTCCTCGTCGTCGAGCGTGAGCCTGGCGAACAGTCGGTCCTTGTCGAGCAGGTAGTCCGCCACGCGCACGCGCTCGAAGAGGTCGTGCTGGCGCAGTTCCTGCAGCTGTCGCGCGCGCTGGAACAGGAAATAGAGCTGGGTCTGGAACGCGGCGGCGCGCGGATTGCGGTAGAAACGCTCGAGGAACGGGTTCTCCTGGTCCTGCTCGAGCACTAGCTCGCTGCCGAAGCTCTGGGCGAGGCGCCGCGCGAGGCTGGTCTTGCCGACGCCGATCGGACCCTCGACGACCACGTAGCGGTGCGGCGTCTGCGCGACCTGCGGCTCGATGGACTCGTTCGTCTTCAATTCACTCATGCGGCAAGGCGCTCCAGTTCGGGCGCCGGGAGGCGCGCGAGCAGCGACGAGACCTTGCCGAGACCCGGCACGTCCAGGTCCGGGGCGATCTCCGCCAGCGGTGCGAGCACGAAGGCGCGCTCGGGGATCCCCGGATGCGGCACGGTGAGCCCGGGCTGACCGATGCGCGCCGAGCCGTGCACCAGCAGGTCGAGATCGATGCGGCGCGGGCCCCAGCGCACCACCGGTTTCTCACGGCCGAGACGCTGCTCGAGCGCCTTGAGTTCGGCAAGCAGCGCTGCCGGCCCGAGCCGCGTCAGGATGCCGGCGACGGCATTGACGAAGTCCGGTTGCTCGACCGGGCCGAGTGGCCGTGACCGGTACAGCGAGGAACGTGCAACGAGCAGCGATTCGCCGAGCGCACCCAGTTCGCCGAAGGCGCGCTCGACCTGCGCGCGCGGATCGTCCAGGTTGCTGCCAAGCGCAACGTAGGCGGGAATCCAGTGGGGTGCGGACACGTTGCGGCCCGGGCCGGGTCAGGTCGACGCGGCCGGTCGCTTGCGACGGCGGCGCGACCGCGAGCGTCTCCTGGGTGGCGCCTCGCCCGTCGAGGGCCGGCTTTCCACCTCTGCGATGCGCGTCTCCTCGGGAAGCTCCTGCAGGCGCGTCCACCACTCCGCCACCTCGGGATCGACTTCGCCGGAGGCGGCGCGCAGCAGCAGGAAGTCGTACGCCGCACGGAACTTCGGGTGCTCGAGCAGGCGCAGCGCGCGACGGCCAGAGCGCCGCTCGAAACGGGGCTGCAGCATCAGGATGTCGCGCATCGGCAGCGAAAAGCGCTTCGGCACCGTGATGCGGCGCAACTGGCGCGACATCACCGAATCGCAGGCGTCGAGCAGCAGCTGCGGGTCCTCCGGCAGCGGCCCGTCGGGCGTCCCGGCCGCGCGCAGGATCGCGGGCCACAGCAGCACCGCGAACAGGAACATGGGAGTCACGGACTTGTCGGCACGCACACGTTCGTCGGTGCCCGCGAGGCCCAGCCGCAGCAGCTTCGCACCGGGAGACTCGGGCGCCTCGCGCACGGCAGCATCGACCTCCGGCATCAGGTGCGCCATCAGGCCGAGTCGCGTCATGAGGTCGAAGGATGCGAGCCCGCTGCCCGCGAGCATCAGCTTCATCGTTTCGTCGAAGAGTCGCGCCGGCGGCATCGCATCGAGCATGTACGCGAGCTTGTGGATCGGTGCCTCGCTGTCCGGGTGTATCGTGAAGTCGAGCTTGGCCGCGAAGCGGGCTGCTCGCAGCATGCGTACCGGGTCCTCGCGGTAACGGGTCTCGGGGTCGCCGATCAGGCGCAGGATGCGGGCGGTTGCATCGGGCACGCCGCCCACGTAGTCCCAGATCGAGTAATCCTCGATGTTGTAGTAGAGCGCATTGGCGGTGAAGTCGCGCCGCCAAACGTCTTCCTCGATGTTGCCGTAGAGGTTGTCGCGCAGGATGCGGCCGTGCACGTCGAGCACGCGGTGCTCCACCTCGTCGACGCCGTGGTCCTCGTCCACCTCGGTGTGCGCAGCGCGGAAGGTAGCGACCTCGATGATCTCCATGCCGAAGCGCACGTGCGCGAGGTGGAAGCGCCGGCCGATCAGGCGGGAGTTGCGGAAGATCTTGCGCACCTCCTCCGGGTGGGCGTTCGTCGCGACGTTGAAGTCCTTCGGTGAAAGGCCGAGCAGCAGGTCGCGCACCGCCCCGCCGACCAGGAACGCCTGGTAGCCCGCGTCCTTCAGGCGATAGAGCACCTTGAGGGCGTACGGCGAAATGTTGGCTCGCGAGATCGGGTGATCTGCGCGACGGACGATCACCGGCTGCGGCGGACCCTGGGTGTGTTCGTATTCGTTCTGGCTCAAGGAAACCGCTTCCGCTGGACCGGGCAAAATGGCTGCGTATAATACGCGCCCTCTTGCAGGCTCCGACAGCCTGCCGATTTCCGGGCGCGCTCCCATCGTCTAGAGGCCCAGGACACAGCCCTCTCAAGGCTGGTACGAGGGTTCGAATCCCTCTGGGAGCGCCATTAAATCAGGGACTTACGCGATGACTCGTACGGAGATACGGAATCCGTACGGAAGCCTGCGCGGTCGCCCCGGTCACGCCTTGACCGACGAGAAGTTGACAATGCGAACTCCCTCATGACGGCACGGTCCAAAGAGGGCAAGATGTGCTACCCCGACGTAGACCGGGCTTGGTTATGGAGGGCGACAGGGTGACCGTGCAGAACGTGATTCGCGTGCGCTGCTACGCCGAGAGGGACCCGAATGGCTCCTGGTTCGCGATCTGCCTCGACCTCAACCTATATGCGCGGGCTGACTCCTTTCTAGCAGTTCGCCATATGCTCGAGGGTATTGTCCGCGAGTACGTTGTTGAAGCGTTCGGCAAGGATCGCGAATACTTTGAGGATCTGATTCCGCGTCGAGCACCTGCGCGCTTCTGGCTCAAGTACTACGCTGCGGAGCTTTTGCGGCGACTCCTCCGGCGTCGAGATGATCGACCCGACGGCGGGGCTGTACCCTTCATGGAACAGATGCCGCTACACGCGTAATCCTGCGTGACGCCCCCAAAGCCAGGGCGGATCGACTGCCGGATCCGCCCGATGAAGTGTCACGAGGCTGAGCGTGCCCTGCGCACGCTTGGCTTCATTCAAGACGCGAACACTGGCACGTCTCATCAGCAGTGGCGCCAAGTACGGGCCGGCCGACTTCACAAGGTCACTCTCGCTTGCCACCGTGGCGAGGTGCAAGGCAACGACGTCCGCAGCATGATCAAGCAGGCCGGCGTCACAAAGGAACAATGGTTCGCGGCCGCGGCCGGCGATTTGCCGGCTGACTGAGGCGCGACGCCTACTCACTTGGCTGGGCTCACCAGGTGAGCCCGACTTCCCGCAGAATCGGACCCGCGTGCGAACTGGCTGCACCGAGGAGATGACTCATGGGAATGCTGGAAGACGTCATGCGAGCGTTGGAGCGCATCCCGGTTTGGAAGCGCGTATCAGCGCTGCCGGCCGAGGTCGACGTACTGAAGAAGCGCCTTGCGGATCTCGAGGCGAAGATCGCCGGCGGCTCGGCCAATCGCTGCCCCATCTGCGACGCCCCAGGCTTTCGCCGTACGGGAAGCGCACCGCACCCCGTCTTCAGGGATGTCGGAGTCCTGCAGGACACGTTTGAGTGTCAGTCCTGCAAGCACTCGGAAACTCGGCTGCGCGAGACGTCCCAGCGC
>CAVPMU010000015.1:0-285148 GCA_963706535.1 uncultured Gammaproteobacteria bacterium | reverse complement strand
ACGCACGTCGTAGCCATAGTAGACGCTGTAGCCCGGTGCACCGCTGGTCGAGGTGGGCACGGTCTTGAGCCGCACCCGGTTGAGCGCGTCGTACGCGAACGTGATCGTCTTGCCGTCGCGCTTGCGCAGCGAGGTGCGGTTGCCGACGGTGTCATAGCCGTACTGCTCGTAATCCGAAGCTGCTCGACTGGTTGGCGCCGCTCGTGGCGACCGGGAACCGCATCTTCGACAGCCGATCGAACCCGTCGTACTCGAGGGTGGTCAGGTTGCTGTTCGCGTCCTTGATGGTCTGGCGCTGGCCATTGGTGGTGTAGGTGTAGGTCGCGTAGTCCTGCTGAACCGAGGTGCCGTAGGCGCGCTGCACCTGCAACAGTTGCCCCGCCGCGTCATAGGTATGGCGGGTGATGCGATCGGGGCCGAACGAGCCTGCCGTCCCCAGCGTGCAAGCACTCGAGGGCAGCGCCGTGAACGCTGACGGGTTCATGCGGCGGGCCTCGCAGATGAGCTGCCCGCGATTGTCGAAGTCCCGCTGCGTGACGGTATATCTTGAACCGCCGGCGGAGAGCTCCTCGAGCACGAGATTGCGGCGGGTGTCGTACGTGTTGTCGACGCGCCGGAGAACGGTCAGCACGGTGCTCGTCTCGTGCGGCACCGTGCCGTCCTCAACGGTCAGGACCTTGTCATCGGCAGGGCGCGGTGTGAATCGCTTCGCCAGACGCATGTCGTTGTCATCGGCCGGACCGATCTCCCACACTTTCCGGCCGAAGTGATCATAGCGGTAGAACGTGGCATCGGCCGTCCCTGGCAGCGGACCGTCCTCGCTCAACACGCGGCCGGCGAGGTCGTACGTGAAACGGGTCTCGCGCGTCTCGCCGCGTGCGGCGTCGATGCGGCGCACGAGGGTCGGCAGCAGTGTGTTGCCCCAGTACTGGTACTCGGTGCGGATCTCGTCGGCCGTGCCACAGGTGGTCACGTCGCCGCACACCCGAACGACGCTCGGGCGGCTGATGCCGGTGCTGGTGTCGTACGTGACGTAGGTCTTGCGACGCACGCCGTCGGCGTCGGCGGGATCGGTCCGTTCGGTCAGCTGGCCCCTGTCGTTGTAGGCGAAATCGGTCTGGCGGTTCAGGCCGTCGCGATGCCAGAGCGGACGGTAGCACTGGATATTGAAGATGATGCCGAAGCACCCCGTGGGATAGCCCGACGTCTCGGTCACGTCAGGCAGGCCCGAGCCCGGTTTCGGCTCGGCGGTTCTCGTGACGATGTTACCGAGGTTGTCATACGTGACGGCCACAGCGTTGCCCTCCGGCGACACCATGCGTGTCGGCCGGTACGCGAAGTCGAAATCGAGGGTCGTCACGCGCCCCAGGGAGTCGGTGATGTGGGTAATGACGTTGCGCTTGCCCTGCACGCGCAGGTCGTACGCCACGTTGTAGCCGTTCGGTCCCGTAACCGTCACGCGGTCGTACCAGTAGCCCAGGGTCTCCGAGTTGTAGCGGACGTTGGTGTAGCTGTAGTTCCACTGCACGCCGTCGCGCGTGACCGAGCCGACGATGCCGTGGCTGGGGTTCGCGGTCACCTGCAGGTGATTGGAACCCTCCCCCGGGAGCCGCAGCGATCCGGACGGAGTCTCGATGTCCGCTCCGAGGGAGTTGCTGCACGCGGCGCAGGTGTAGACACGGCTGCCCGAGCTCGTGACCTCGGTGATCGTCGTGCCATCGTACGCGAGCCGCTTGAGAGGTTGCGTTGGAGCCGAACTGTGGTAGATCGCGGCCTCGGCGGGCGCACCCCAGCCGCTGGTGCCGAGCTCTGCAGGGTGATAAGAGATCGTGATGAAGTACCCCAGGTTGCTCGAGACCTGGGTCGGCCGATAGAAGGTGCGCGCAAACGGATCGCCCGATAGCGTTGCGGTGTCGTAGGTGTAGCTGATGACCTCGCCGTTCGGGTAGCTCACGGACGACGCGTAATACAGCAGCGTGGTGGTATTGGCTCCACTCGTCACGACGTGCGGCAGGTTGAAGACGTAGCTCTCGCCGCTGCTGCCCCGCGTGTAGCGCCGGATGTTCTGAATGAACGTCGAACCCGAGCCGGTGACGCTCTGGCAGTCGTAGTCAACGCAGCGGAAGGACTCCGAGATGCCCGTGTTCGTGTGGACCGAGAAGTTGGCCTGCGGATACGAGCCCGCGGCGCCCCACAGCGTGCCGCGCACGTACGGCGCTGCGTTCTGCACGCGATCGAATCGCAAATTCGGCGCGCCGGGCACCGAAAGCACGGGCGGTTGCATCTCGGTCTTGCCGCTGACGAGGTTGACCCCGTTCGGATCGCTCTCGACCCGCAGCGGCGAGATCACGATCGGGACTTCTTCCTGGGCATTGGCAGTCGCGCCGAAGAGCGCGACAGATGCCAGCAGGAGGCGGGCAAGCACGGACGCGACCAGTCGAGCCGGCGCAGTGCGAAGATCTTGGTTTGGCATGGTCAACTCCCTGGACGTCGTCACGGACAGCTCTGGCCGGGCGGCAGGCTCTGGCCTTGCGCCAGCACGGTGATCGCGGCCGTGCCTGGGTGCAGCTGTCCGTTACTGGAGTTGCGGATCACGTAACTCGCGGTGCACTGCTGGTTGATGCCGATCTCGCATTTGCGCAGGAAGGTATTGCTGTTGGTCCAGACGACGCCTTGCGCGCCGCTCTGGATCGAGACACTCGCCTTGGTGCAGGTCTCGGCGAAGCTGTGAATGGTGGCGGGGTGGCCGTTGAGGTTGGCGAGCGTCGTGATCGCGGTCACCTGACCGCTCGCGCCGACCTGAATGGACGGGTTCAGGACCTGGATGGCGGCCGGCTCGGTGACCGTGACGCCGTTCGACCCGGCTCGATAGTCGCTGCACTCGGTGTCGAGGCAGGCGCGGACTCGGTAGTAGTAAGTGCCGGCGGGCCGGCCTGAGAGCGCAGCATTGAGCGCGGTTCCGCTGTAGGCCAGCGCTTGCCCCGAGAAGCCCGAGTTCGTTGCTTCATAGAGTTCGTAGGCCGTGACGGTGCCGCTCGCGGCGCCCCAGCTGACGGTGTACGAACCGGACGAACTGCTCGAGGGAACCGTGATCGAGGCAGGTACGCTGGGCAGCGTGCCGCTGACGACCTGCGTTCGATTGCCGGCGGCATCCAGGCGGTAGATCACCGCCTTGCCGTCGGAGTGCGTGACGCGGGAGAGCCGCCCGAGGGCGTCGTACTCGTAGTTAGCGGTGGCTGCCCAGCAGGGTGCCGCCAGCAATAGGAGGCAGCAAGCTGCGCCCCCCCCAACCGAGCTGCGATCGCGTCACCTGTAGCTCCCTGATGCGTTCCGTGGTCCGCGTGGACCATATTTGGCAGCGGTGCAGATGTCAATCGCGGTTCGCACGGTTCGCTTGGGCTGAGGATCGGGCGGCGCTGGGAACGCTGCCGACGAGCACCTCGCTGCGGTCGACCGGCTCCGCCGGCGCCTTCGTGGCCGCGCGGTGGAGGATTGCTCGCTGTTAAGACGAACTTCCGCTCTGGGTCGACTATTGCCGTTCGGCGTCGACTATCGAGCCGCGCTTCGCGGCACTTCTTCGGGCGCCGGAGCGTTCGTCGCCACGGGTCCCCGCCCTTGCCGGGATACCGGCGTCGGGCTACCATGCATTGCAATTGCATCGCATCACATCGAAATGCTGAGGGCACATGGTGATGAAGACCAGTACGCTGCCGCCACTGCGGGTCTCCCCGGAACTGCGCGCCGATGCCGAGGCCGTTCTAGCCCCCGGCGAATCACTCTCGTCGTTCGTTCACGACGCCGTGACACGTACCATCGAATATCGGAAGTTCCAGCAGGAGTTCGTCGAGCGCGGCCTGGCAAGCGCCGCGAAAGCGAGACGAACGGGTCGCTACGTGTCGCGTGACGCCGCGTTGAAGACCCTCAGGCGTCAGCTTGCCCAAGGCCGATCGTCCAGCCGAAAGTCGTGACCCGGTACCGGGTTCGCCTCACGCTCGAGGCGTTGGAGGACCTGAAGCGCCTGCAGGCGTTCCTTGTCGATAAGGACCCGACGGCCGCGGCGCGCGCCGTGGACGCCATCGAGACCGCTTTCGAACTGCTCGAGTACTCGCCATTTTCCTGCCGCAAGGCCTGGCCAGGCGATCGACCGTTGCTGCGAGAGCTCCTCATCCCGTTCGGCAGCGCGGGATACGTGGCATTGTTCGAGATCGACGACCCGGGTCGCGTGTCAATCCTGGCCGTGCGTCACCAGCGGGAGGATGACTACTACTGAGTCCTGCGGACGGTTTGCGCACGCTTGCTCGCTGCGATGACGGCGCCTGGACATTTCCGCGGAAACGTCCATCTCGCCCACGCAGGCCGTCAGTCGCAGTGGAGATCAGTCCAGTCCGAGCGAGAACGCCGCTTCGATGTCCTTCTTCGAATAGACCTTGAAGGCGATCAGCGTCTCCGAGCTCGTGATGCCCGGGAGCTTGCGCATGCGGTCGCTGATGACCTTCGCGAGGTCCTCGTTCTCGCGCACGCGCACCAGCGCCACGAGATCGTACTGCCCGGCGACGGAGAACACCTCGGTCACGCCCTCGAGGTCCGCCATCTGCTCGGCGAGCGCGGTGACTTTGTCCGTCTGGGCCTTGATGAGTACGACTGCGGTGACCATGGATGACGTGCCTCGCGGTTGGCGCCGGATTCAGGCGGCAATCTTACACCGCCCGGCCGAGGTCACTCGGCGTCGGGCTGCACCTCGGGCCGCGCGGCGGCGAACGCCGGCAACGCTTCGAGGTGGGCGCTGACCGCCGCAAGCCGCGGGAACGCAGCCATGTCGACCGCGAAGCGCCGCGCGTTGAAGACCTGCGGCACCAGGAACACGTCCGCGAGCGTGACGCTGTCGCCGTAGCAGTGCCGGCCGTCACGCGAGTGACGCGCGACCCAGGTTTCCAGCGCCTCGAAACCCCGGCTGATCCAGTGGCGTATCCAGCGATTGACGGCCTCGTCGTCCTGGCCGAATTCGCTCCTGAGGTACTGCAGCACCCTCAGGTTGTTGAGGGGATGGATGTCGCAGGCCACCGCGAGCGCCATCGCGCGCACGTTCGCCCGATCGAGCGCGCTGCCCGGCAGCAGGCATGGCTCCGGCGCAACCTCATCGAGGTACTCGCAGATGGCAAGCGACTGCGCGATGAAAGCCCCGTCGTGCTCGAGCCCTGGCACCAGGCCTTGCGGGTTCAGCGCGAGATAGACGGCCTGGCGCTGCTCGCCGCCGTCGCGTAGCAGGTGCTTCGGCACCGACTCGTAGTCGAGTCCCTTCAGGTTCAGTGCGATGCGGACCCGGTAGGCGGCGGAACTGCGCCAGAACGTGTAGAGCCTGAGCGTCATGCGTGCCCCTCGCTTGGTGAGGATCAGACGATCGTGGTGCGCAGCGTGTCGAGGCCGTCGATGCCGCCGACCAGGCTGTCGCCACGTTGCAGCGGCCCGACACCGGCGGGCGTGCCGGTGAACACCAGGTCGCCCGGCCGCAGTTCGAAGTACGTCGAGAGCTCCGCGATGATCTCCGGCACGTCCCAGATCATCTCGGCCAGGTCGGCGCGCTGCCGCGTCTCGCCGTTGACCTCGAGCCAGATCGCGCCCTGCTCCGGATGACCGACGTCGGCGACGCGACGGATGGCGCTGAGCGGCGCGGAACGGTCGAAGCCCTTGGCGACGTCCCACGGGCGGCCATCGTTCCGCGCGGCGGCCTGCAGGTCGCGGCGCGTCAGGTCGTTGCCCACTGCATAGCCGAAGACGTGCGCGAGGGCATTGGCGACAGGGATGTCCCTGCCCCCCTCGCCGATCGCGACCACCAGCTCGATCTCGTGATGCAGGTTGGCGGTGCGCGGCGGATAGGGAACCGGCGCGCCGTTCGGCACCACCGCATCCGCGGGCTTCGTGAAGAAGAAGGGCGGCTCGCGCGCCGGGTCCATGCCCATCTCGCGGGCGTGCGCCGCGTAGTTGCGGCCCACGCAGTAGATGCGGTGCACCGGGAAGCGCGCGGCGCTGCCGGCGACCTCGACGGTCGGGGCCAGCGGGGGAGCGAATTCGAGCGTCATGTCGGACTCCGTTGCTGAGCGTCACCCGGAACACAGTGGCCGAGCGCCGGCAGGAAGACTTCCTGCACGAGGATGGGTGCGCCGGACAGTTGATAGACCGCGCGCCGCGCCCACAGCGGTTCTGCGTCGCTGCACGCAACCGCAGCTGCGCGCGCCAGTTCGTGCCCGGCAGGCAAGCCACGGTACTCGAGCGGCTCGCGGCTGACGTCGTGCCGGCCGAGCAGCGAGACGCCGAGCGCGGACGATCCGAGCTCCGCGAGCCAGCGATGCAGGCGGACGGTCGAGTCCGGGAACAGCGACTGCGCGAAGATCCAGCGCGCATCGCCACAGGAAAACTCGATCTCGCGCACCAGGCATCCCGTATCGCTCACGCCCAGGCGACGCGCCGCGGCGGTGCCGAGGCTCGCCCGCTTGAGACGCAGCAGCGTGAACCGCGTCGCCTCGCCGCAGGCCCGGCGCACGCGCTCCGTCAGCAACCCGGGCTCGGCCAGCCAGGGATGCAGCTCCACCGGTGCGCGCCGCAGGCAGTCGTCGAGGCGCACCCAGTCGTCGGGCGCGGACATCGATCAGAAGTTCTCGGCGGCGAGCGCCATGATCGAGCCACTGCCCGCGCGGATCGCGGCGCCGTAGGCGGCGCAGCGGGGCAGGACCTGTTCGGCGTAGAACTTCGCCATCACCATCTGCGCCTCGAGGAAGGCCTTGTCGCCGCCCGCCGCGAGCCCATCGAGCGCCACCAGCGCGCCGCGTGCGAGCTGCCAGCCGCCGATGACCGTGCCGATCAGCATCAGGTAGTTGAAGGCCACGGCGCCCGCCAGTTCGGCATCGCGCTTCTCACCCGTCAGGATGTGCGTGGAGCACTGGACGAGTTCGTCGAGTCCGCGGGCCAGGGCCTGGCGCACCACCGCCACTTCTTCCCCGGCGTTCGCGAGCGGGGCATCGACGGAGCGCATCTCCGATACGAATGCGGAGACGGTCGCGCCACCGTCGCGCAGCAACTTGCGGCCGACGAGGTCGATGGCCTGGATGCCGTTGGTGCCTTCGTAGATTGGAGCGATGCGGGCGTCGCGATAGAACTGCGCGATGCCCGTCTCCTCGACATAGCCCATTCCGCCATGCACCTGGATCCCGTTCGAGGTGACCTCGAGCGCGGCCTCCGTAACCCAGGCCTTCGCGATCGGCGTGAGCAGGTCGGCGCGGGCCTCGTACAGTGCCGCCTCGGCGGCATCGGAGCCGTGGGCCGAGCGGTCGAGACAACCCGCGGTGTAGTAGCACAGCGCGCGGCTCGCCTGCGTGAGCGCGCGCATCGTGAGCAGCATGCGCCGGATGTCGGGGTGACGGATGATCGCGACGCGGCCCTTTTCGCCCGGCGCGCGGCCCTGTACGCGCTCGCGCGCATAGGCCACCGATTGCTGGTAGGAGCGGTCCGCGAGACCCACGCCCTGCACGCTGACGCCGAGCCGCATGTAGTTCATCATCGTGAACATCGCGGCGAGGCCCTCGTTCGGCCGCCCGACCATGAACCCTTCCGCGCCGCCCCCGTCGCCGAACGCGAGCACACAGGTGGGGCTCGCGTGGATGCCCATCTTGTGCTCGACGGACACCGCATAGTTGTCGTTCAGCTCGCCGAGTGAGCCGTCCGCATTCACCTTGTACTTCGGCACGATGAACAGCGAGATGCCCTTCACGCCCGGCGGCGCATCCGGCAGGCGTGCCAGCACCAGGTGCACGATGTTCTCCGCCATGGGGTGGTCGCCCCAGGTGATGAAGATCTTGCGACCGGTGATGAGGTAGCGATCGCCCGCCGGCTCGGCGCGAGTCGTGAGGCTCGAGAGGTCCGAGCCCGCCTGCGGCTCGGTCAGGCACATCGTGCCGGACCACTGGCCGGAGATCAGCTTCTCGAGGTACGCGGCCTTGAGTTCCTCGGTCGCGTGGCGATTCATGGCGAGGATCGCGCCCTGCGACAGCTCCGGGCACAATGCGAACGACACGTTCGCCGCGGCCCACATCTCGTCGCAGGCCACCGCGACCGCCTTGGGCAGGCCCTGTCCGCCGAACTCGGGCGTGCTCGCGATGCCGGGCCACCCGCCCTCGCAGAACTTCGCGTAGGCCTCCGTGAACTGCGCCGGCACCTGCACCGCCCGGTCCACGACCTTGACGCCCTGCTGGTCCCCGAGCCAGTTGATCGGCGCAAGCACGCCGCCGGCAAACTTCGCGGCCTCCTCGAGCACCGCCTCCACGGTGTCGCCGTCGACCGACTCGAAGTCGGGCAACGCGGTCACCTCCTTGAAGCCGGCGAGGTGTTCGATCGTGAATCGCATCTGCTTGAGGGGGGCCTGGTAGGCGGTCATGTCGGCTCCGGTTTACGCTCTTTTGCTCTGCAGCAATATTGCCTCGTCGGGCCGGCCCGCGCCATGCGGGGTGAGTACAATGGCGGCCCGCACCCGAGTATCCGTCGCATGAGCATCTGGCATCGCCCGTACACGCTGGAGGAACTCCAGCAGCAGTCCCGCAACTCCATGGACGAGCACCTCGGCATCCAGTTCACCGAGGTCGGGCCGGACTTCGTGCGCGCGACCATGCCGGTCGACCGGCGCACCCAGCAGCCGTTCGGCCTGCTGCACGGCGGCGCCTCGGTCGTGCTGGCGGAAACGCTGGGCAGCGTCGGCGCCAACCTTTGCCTGGATCCAGGAAAATTCTTCGCGGTCGGCCAGGAAATCAACGCGAACCACCTGCGCGGGGTCCGCTCCGGCCATGTCACCGGGACGGCGCGTCCGATCTACCTCGGCGCGCGCTCGCAGGTCTGGGAGATCCGCATCGAGGACGAGAAGGGCCGGCTGACCTGCATTTCGCGGCTCACGATGGCGGTGGTGCAGGGCACGGCCCTCGCCGCGGGAGCGCCCGCATGAGGCCGGTCCCGCTCCTGCTGGCGGTCGGCGTGACCTGCCTCGCCGGCTGCGGCGTGAAGGGCGCGCTCTACCTCCCGGAGAAGCCGAGCGAGGTGATCATCCGCCCCGCGCCCGGGACGGAACCGACGGCCGGGCGGCCTGCAGCGCCGCCGGCCACCGAACCGGAAGAACCCCGTGACTGAACCGCGCACCCTGGTGCTGGTCGACGGCTCGTCGTACCTGTACCGGGCCTTCCACGCGCTGCCGCCACTCACCAATTCCAGGGGCGAGCCCACCGGCGCCGTGCTCGGCGTGCTCAACATGCTCGCCAAGCTCATGAAGGAACACGACCCGGCCTTGGTCGGGGTGGTGTTCGACGCGCCGGGCAAGACCTTCCGCGACGAATTGTTCGCCGAGTACAAGGCGCACCGCCCACCCATGCCGGACGACCTGCGCGCACAGGTGCAGCCCCTGATCGAGGCGGTCGAGGCCATGGGCCTGCCGCTGCTCAGGATCGAGGGCGTCGAGGCCGACAACGTCATCGGCACGCTGGCGCGTCGCGCGGCGAAGGACGGCATGCGCGTCGTGATTTCCACGGGCGACAAGGACATGGCGCAGCTGGTGGACGACCGCATCACGCTGGTGAACACCATGACCGGCAGCACGCTCGACCGGGCGGGCGTGAAGATCAAGTTCGACGTCTACCCCGAGCAGATCGTCGACTACCTCGCGCTCACCGGCGACGCCTCCGACAACATCCCGGGCGTGCCCAAGGTCGGCCCGAAGACGGCCGCGAAATGGCTGAACCAGTTCCGCACGGTCGACAACCTGCTCGAGCACCAGGACGAGATCGAGGGCAAGGTCGGCGAGAGCCTGCGTGCCCACACCGGCGACCTCGCGCTGTCACGCAAGCTCGCGACCATCGACTGCGACCTGGGCCTCGAGCTCGAGCCGCGCCAGCTCGCACCAGCCTCTCCCGACGTCGCGCGCCTGCGCAAGCTCTACACGAGACTCGAACTGCGCTCGCTGCTGAAGCAACTGCCCGGTGGCGAGCCGGCGCTGCCCTCCCCGGCGGACCCGCCTGTCAGCCAGCCTGGTCCCGCGACGGAATCGACCGCCGCGCTCGCGCGCAACTACGAGGTCGTGCTGACCGAGGCGCAGTTCCGCGCCTGGCTGGCACGGCTCGAGCGTGCCGACCTCGTCTCGTTCGACACGGAGACGACCTCGCTCGACTACATGCAGGCCGAGATCGTCGGCGTGTCGTTCTGCGTCGAGCCCGGCCACGCCGCCTACGTGCCGCTCGCGCACACCTACCCCGGCGCCCCGGACCAGCTCGCGCGCGACCATGTGCTCGGCGCCCTCAAGCCGTTGCTCGAGGACGCCTCCCGCGCCAAGGTCGGCCACCACCTGAAGTACGACGCGCACGTGCTGCGCAACCACGGCATCGAGCTCGCCGGCATGAAGTACGACTCGATGCTCGAGTCCTACGTACTGAACAGTACCGCCACGCGGCACGACCTCGATTCCACCGCGCAGACCTACCTCGGCGTGGCGACGATCCATTACGAGGACGTCGCCGGCAAGGGCGCGAAGCAGCTGCCCTTCAGCGAAGTGCCGGTCGAGCGCGCGGGCGAGTATTCGGCGGAGGATGCCGACGTCTCGCTGCGGCTGCACCGCACGTTGTGGTCGCAGCTCGAGCGCCTGCCGAGGCTGCGCAAGCTCTACGAGGAGATCGAGCAGCCGCTGGTGCCGGTGCTGCTCGACATGGAACACCTCGGCGTGCTGATCGACACCGCGATGCTGCGCAAGCAGGGCCACGAGATCGCGAAGAGCCTGCTCGAGCTGCAGGCGCGGGCGCACGAGGCGGCGGGGACGCCGTTCAACCTCGGCTCGCCCAAGCAGCTGCAGGAAGTGCTGTTCGGCAAGCTCGGCCTGCCCGTCCAGCGCAAGACCGCCACCGGGCAGCCCTCGACGGCCGAGGACGTGCTCGAGGAACTCGCTGGCGACTACGAGCTGCCACGGATCATTCTCGACTACCGCGGGCTGGCGAAGCTCAAGTCGACCTACACCGACAAGCTTCCGGGGCAGGTCGACCCGCGCACGGGGCGCGTACACACCTCGTATCACCAGGCGGTGGCGGCCACCGGGCGCCTGTCGTCCACCGATCCGAACCTGCAGAACATCCCGATCCGTACGCCGGAAGGGCGGCGCATCCGCCAGGCCTTCGTCGCGCCGCCCGGGCACGTGCTCATGGCGGCCGACTATTCCCAGATCGAGCTCAGGATCATGGCGCACCTATCGGGAGATGAGAGCCTCCTGAAGGCGTTCGCCGAAGATCGCGACATTCACCAGGCCACCGCGGCGGAGGTCTTCGGCCTGGCGCCAACACAGGTCACGGCCGATCAGCGCCGGGCCGCGAAAGCGATCAATTTCGGCCTGATCTACGGCATGTCCGCCTTCGGGCTCGCGCGACAGCTCGGCATCGAGCGTGGCGCGGCCCAGCAGTACGTCGACCTGTACTTCAAGCGCTACCCCGGGGTGAAGCGATACATGGACGAGACCCGCGCCATGGCGCGCGAGCAGGGTTACGTCGAGACGGTTTTCGGCCGGCGCCTCTACCTGCCGGACATCCGCTCGCGCAACAGCCAGCTGCGGCAATACGCCGAGCGCAGCGCGATCAATGCGCCGATGCAGGGCACGGCGGCCGACATCATCAAGCGGGCCATGATCGCCGTACACGACTGGCTCAGGCCGCACGGGGAGGAGGCGCGGCTGGTGATGCAGGTCCACGACGAGCTGGTCCTCGAGGTCAGCGAGGGCGCCATCGAGCGGATCGGGCGGGGGCTGCGCCGGCACATGTCCGGCGCCGCGGATCTGCGCGTACCCCTCAAGGTCGAGGTCGGCCACGGCGCAAACTGGGATGAGGCGCATTAGCAGCTCAGCGTTGCGCTGACGCCACATCTCGGCGCTATGCGCTTCTGCGTAGCAGCGTGGGCGAAGCGCGGGTGTAGCATTTATGCACCAAGGAAGGTGACCGGCACGTCAGCGACGCGAATCCTCCGGACTGATGCGTGCCGGCCTAGGGATGGAGGAAGAATCATGAAATTCATCTTTGCAATGCTTGCAACGGCAGTCCTGGCAGCGTCGCCGGCAATGGCGGCGGATGAGGGCGGCTTCTATGTCGGCGCCGGCGTCGGCAGCTTTGGCCTGGACATCGGCAGCTTCGACGGCAGCGACACCGGCTTCAAGGTGCTCGGTGGATACGGGTTCAATCAGTATTTCGGCTTCGAACTCGAATACATCGACGGCGGCACCATCGAAGAGAGCGGTGCAGAACTCGACGTGAGCGGCTTCGTCGCCTCGTTGACGGGCACCTATCCGGTAACCGAGCAGTTCGACGTGTATGCCAAGCTCGGCATGCTGTTCTGGGACGTCGATTTCGACCTGTTCGGCGACTCTGGCAGCGACAGCGGCGAAGACTTCGCGTGGGGCATCGGCGCAGGCTATGACTTCACCGACAATTTCGGCGCGAGACTCGAGTACCAGGGCTTCACGATCGAGAGCGACGTGGACGGGGACATGATCTCCGCCGCCGTGGTGTGGAAGTTCTGAACAACTGAGACAAAGGTCTCGAACCTCGAGAGCCCGCCGCGAGGCGGGCTCTTTTCCTGTCCGGGCCGGAGCGCCACGCCGCTAGAATCCCCGCCCCCAAGTCTGCCGAGGAGCACTCGCACATGCGCAAGGCAATGCTCGCCTGTCTGGCCACGATTTCCGGATTCACCGCGCTGCCGGCCCTGGCCGCCGACAACGGCTTCTATCTCGGCGGCTCCGTCGGGCAGGCCGGTGTCGATCTCGAGGACGAGATCGAGGGCTCGTCATTCGACTACGACGCCAGCAGCACCGGGTTCAAGGTGATCGCGGGCTGGCGGTTCTTCGACTGGCTGGCGGTCGAGGGCAACTACGTCGACCTGGGCTCGGGCGACGACGAGGTCTTCGGCGAAACGCTCGAAACCGACGTCAATGGCGTCTCGCTCTCGGCGGTCGGCTTCCTGCCGGTCGGCCCGGTGGACCTGTTCGCACGTGCGGGCGTGATCAACTGGAACGCGGAGCTCTCGGCCCCGTCGCTCGGCCTCGACGTGAGTGACGACGGCACCGACCTCGCCTACGGTGTCGGCGTCCAGTTCCGCCTCTGGAGCCTGAGCCTGCGAGCCGAATACGAGCGCTTCGACATCTCCGATGCCGACACGATCGACCTGGTCTCGCTCGGAATCACCTGGACGTTCCTGTAGGAATATTCACCAATCAGTGACTGGCCGATTGTTTTTCGGCGTGACTCAGACGTTCATTTAAGCTTTTTTTGATTTTATTTCGTCCCGGAACTTTGCAGGGGATGCCCGTTCTAACTTCCTGAGCGCCCTGACAGGTGCTCGTCGCCCGCCTACCTCCCTGGGCGTGGCGGCTACCCGGTCATCCCCCAACGCCGGGTTTGCTTGCCCCGGTTGGATCCGCTGGTCCAACCGGGGTTTCTTTTTCCGGCTTCCGGTCGAGCAGTCGCTCCAGTACCCCGCGCGCTTCCGCAACACCGCTGCCCGCGAGCGCCGAGAACAATTGCGCCGTCACTCCCTCGGGTACCGCCTTGCGCACGTGCGCGAGCGAACTCTGCGCCGCGCCCCGGCCGAGCTTGTCGGACTTCGTGAGCAGGATGTGCACGGGCACGCCCCCGGACCGGGCGAGGCCGAGCATCTCGTTGTCGCTGTCCGTGAGCGGGTGGCGCACGTCCATGACGACGATGACGCCGCGCAGGGACTGACGGCGCCGGAAATAGGCCTCGATCAGCGTGCCCCAGTGACGGCGCATCTCGCCCGACACGGCCGCGTACCCGTAGCCGGGCAGGTCCACCAGCCGGCGACCGGGCTCGAGCTCGAAGAAATTCACCAGCCGGGTCGCCCCGGGCGTCTTGCTGGTGCGGGCGAGTCCCTTGCGCTGAGTGATCGCATTGATTGCGCTCGACTTGCCCGCGTTGGAACGACCGGCGACCGCGACCTCGACGTCCGTGTCCGCCGGGAACTGGCGGGGGTCATTGGCGCTGGTGAGGAACTTCACTGCGGGATAGGAGGACATGGGCTGGGCCGGGGGGACGTTGAGGAGGGCCGCTAGTGTACAATTCAGCGGTTTCCCGCCCTCTTTTTGTTCGGAGTGCCAAGCCATGACCGCGAAGCTCGTCGCCGCCCTGTCCGTGGTGGCCGTCCTCGGCTGGAGTGCGCCCGCGCTCGCCGCAGGCTCGAAGGAGGCAGGCCAGGCCAAGGCCGCGACCTGCTCCGCATGCCATGGCATGGATGGCAACAGCGTGAACCCGGAGTGGCCCACCATCGCCGGCCAGCACGAGACCTACATCCTCACCCAGCTCGAGGCGTTCAAGGCCGGCAGCCGCCAGAATCCGCTGATGTCCCCGATGGCGATGATCCTGTCCGACGAGGACATGGCGGACCTCGCGGCGTACTTCTCGTCGCAGGCGGCGCGCGGCGGCGAGACCGAGCCCTCCAGACTCAAGCTCGGCCAGCGTGTCTACCGTTCCGGCAAGCCAGAGGCCGCGGTCATGGCCTGCGCCGGCTGCCATGGCCCGGCCGGCCGCGGCAATGCCCCCGCGTCGTACCCGTCCATCCAGGGCCAGCACGCCACCTACGTCGCGGCGCAGCTGCGCGCCTACAAGACCGGTGCCCGCAGTTCCGACCCGAACCAGATGATGCGCAACGTCGCGGCGACCCTGTCCGAGGACGAGATCGACGCCGTGGCGTCTTATGTCCAGGGCCTGCGTTGAACCCGGGCGACGCGCGCTGGTCTGAACGGCGCATGAACACCCATCTCTCGCATTTCGCCCGGACCCTGGTCGCGGCCGGGCTCCTGCTGGCCGGCCCGCTGGCCTCGTCGGCCGATTTCCAATCCGGCACGCACTACAAGCTCCTGAAGCCCGCGCAACCCACCAACGTGGCTCCGGGCAAGGTCGAAGTGGTGGAGGCATTCTGGTACGCCTGCGGCCACTGCTACCTGATCGAGCCGAAGGTCGATGCCTGGGAGAAGAAGGGCAAGCCGGCCAACGTCGAGCTGGTGAAGCTGCCGGCCACCTGGAACCCCATGCTCCAGACGCACGCGCGCCTGTTCTACACGGTCGAGGAACTCGGCAAGCCGGAGCTGCACGGCGCGATCTTTCGCGAGATGAACGTGCGCGGCAACCGGCTCGACACGCCGGAGAAGATCGAGGCGTTCCTCGTCTCGCAGGGCGTCGCGAAGGCCGACTACCGCAAGGCCTATGCCGGGTTCAACGTCGACACGAACTTCAAGCGCGCGCTGGACCTGAATCGCCGCTACCGCATCACGAGCACGCCCACCTTCATCGTGAACGGCAAGTACGTCACCGACGTCGGCATGGCCGGGTCCGAAGCGCGGCTTTTCGAGCTCATCGCCTTCCTGGCGGCGCAGGACCAGCCCGCCGGCTGAGGCCGCCGCGCCCGGGTCTGTGCTAAAAGGTCGGCCAGTCCGTAAGGCGACCGACCATGCTTCGACTCCTCATCCCGACCGGCAGCGGCTACACCTGGGTCGAGCACGCGCCCCCGGCGCCGTTCCCCGACGAGTTCCTCTGGGCCGACCTGTTCGAACCCTCGCCGGAGGAGGAGAAGGCCGTCGAGTCGCTGCTCACGGTCGACGTGCCCACGCGCGACGAGATGAAGGAGATCGAGACCTCGAACCGGCTCTACGAGGAGAACGGCGCCGTCTACATGACGGCCACCGTGGGCAGCAAGCTCGATTCCGCCAGCCCCGAGTCGAGCGCGATCACCTTCATCCTGGCCAACGACCGCCTCATCACCAACCGCTACGTGGACCCGACACCGGTGCGCCGGTTCATGAGCCACGTCGAGCGTTCCCCGGCCGCATGCACCTCCTCCTCGACGCTGCTCGCGGGACTGCTCGAGGCGTTCACCGAGCGCATCGCCGACCTGCTCGAGCGGGTGCAGGCCGAGCTCGACGCCGTGTCGCTCACGATCTTTCCGCGCACCAGCGGCGCCGCGGCGAGCAACCGCGACCTGCACGCGATGATCCAGAAGATCGGCGCGAACGGCGACCTGATCTCGAAGGCGCGCGAGAGCCTGGTGAGCTTCCAGCGGCTGCTGATGTACGTGCAGCAGGCGACCAACGTGACCCTCTCGCAGGACCAGCGCGGCCGCTTCAAGTCCACGCTGCGCGACGTGCAGTCGCTCTCCGACCACGCGAGCTTCCTGAACAGCAAGGTGCAGTTCCTGCTCGACGCGGTGCTCGGCCTCATCAACCTCGAGCAGAACAACATCATCAAGATCTTCTCGGTCGCCGCCGTGATGTTCCTGCCGCCGACCCTGGTCGCGAGCATCTACGGCATGAACTTCCACCACATGCCCGAGCTCGACAAGTTCTGGGGCTACCCGATGGCGCTCGTCGCGATGGTGTTCTCCGCCGTCGTCCCCTACATCTATTTCCGCCGCAAGGGCTGGCTCTGAGAATCATCCATGGCTAAACCAACCATCACCAACATCGCGGTGTTCTGCGACTTCGAGAACGTCGCCCTCGGCGTCCGCGACGCCAAGTACTCGCGCTTCGACATCGGCAAGGTGCTCGAGAAGCTGCTGCTGAAGGGCAGCATCGTCGTCAAGAAGGCCTACTGCGACTGGGAGCGCTACAAGGAGTTCAAGGGGCCGATGCACGAGGCCTCCTTCGAGCTGATCGAGATCCCGCACGTGCGCATGTCGGGCAAGAACTCCGCCGACATCCGCATGGTCGTCGACGCGCTCGACCTCTGCTACACCAAGGCGCACGTCGACACCTTCGTGATCGTGAGCGGCGACTCGGATTTCTCGCCGCTGGTGAGCAAGCTGCGCGAGAACAACAAGCTCGTGATCGGCGTCGGCGTGAAGAGCTCGACCTCCGACCTGCTGATCGCCAACTGCGACGAGTTCATCTACTACGACGACCTCGTCCGCAAGGAGGAGCAGCGCCGCGGCAGGCGGCGGGCCCCGGCCAAGCAGCCGGCGGCAAGACACGCACCCCAGGCCAGGGCACCCGCGACCAGCGAGTCGACCGGTGGCGAGGCGACCTCCGCCCCGGCCGAGCCGATCGCGGTCGTTGCCGCGGAAACGCCGAAGAGCGACGACGAGAAGAAGCAGGAGGCCTTCGACCTCGTGCTCGCCACGATCGAGGCGCTGGCCGAGGACCGCGAGGAGGACGAGAAGATCTGGGGTTCGATGATCAAGCAGGCACTGAAGCGCCAGCGGCCGGGCTTCAACGAGACCTACCACGGCTTCCGCAGCTTCAGCCAGTTGCTCGAGGAGGCGCAGGCGCGCAAGCTGATCGAGATCGAGAAGGACGAGAAGTCCGGTGGGTACGTGGTGAAGGCCGTGAGCAACTAGTCACCGCAGGGAGGCCATGACCGTCGAGGTCCACACCGATTCCTCCGCAACGCTCCGCGCACTCGTGCGGCCGTACGCGAGGCCGGTGCAGGGCAGGGCGCTGTGGCAGCTGGCCAATACGCTGCTGCCCTTCGCGGCGCTGTGGCTCGCCGCGGTGCTTGCGTTCGAGTCGAGCCGCGGCTGGTCGCTGCTGCTGGTATTGCCGCTCGCCGGCTTCTACATCCGCCTGTTCATCATCCAGCACGACTGCGGCCACGGGTCGTTTCTCGCCAGCGCGCGCCTGAACCGCCTCCTCGGCGCCGCACTCGGCCTGATGACGCTGTTCCCGTTCGTCTACTGGCGGACGACCCACGCGATCCACCACGGCACGTCCGGAAACCTCGACCGTCGCGGCCTCGGGGACATCGAGACGCTGACGGTGCGCGAGTACCGGGCCCGCTCGAGGGCCGGGCGCCTCGCCTACCGGCTCTACCGCAGCACGCCCGTGCTGCTCGGCGTCGGCCCGCTCTACCAGTTCGTCGTCAAGCACCGCATCCCGTTCGACCTGCCGCTGGCCTACCGCAGGGAATGGGCGAGCGCGCTGTGGAACGACCTCGCGCTGCTCGTCGTGGGCGCCGCGCTCTGCTGGGCCTTCGACTGGCGGGCGGTCCTCGCGGTGCAGCTGTCTCTCGTCGTGCTCGCGGGCGCGGCGGGCGTGTGGATGTTCTACGTCCAGCACCAGTTCGAGCGCACGTACTGGGCGTGCGAGGGCGAGTGGGACGCGCGGTCGGCCGCGATGGCCGGCAGCTCGTTCTATGACCTGCCTCGCGTGGCGCACTGGTTCACCGGCAACATCGGCTACCACCACATCCATCACCTCTCGAGCCGGGTGCCGAATTACCGGCTGCGCGAGTGCTTCGAGTCGGACCCGCGCCTGCAGTCGGCGCCGCGGCTCACGCTGCGCGACAGCCTGCGCTGTGCACGACTGAAGCTGTGGGACGAGGATGGCGGCAGGCTGGTCGGGTTCGCGGCGCTGGCGACCGGCGCCCGGGCCTGAGGGAATGGCGCGCCCGACAGGATTCGAACCTGTGACCCCTGCCTTCGGAGGGCAGTACTCTATCCAACTGAGCTACGGGCGCGCGCCGGGAGCCCGGTAAAGGGGCCGGAATCATAGCCGCGGGGCCCCGCCGCGTCCATTTCGGGGTGGCGCGGACCGCAGGCCGGCACGCTATACTTCGCGGCCTCGTCTTGCGCCTGTTCCCGGGGAGTCTTCGTGAGCGCATCGCACGACCGCACGTTCTTCGACACCTTCATGCTGGTCCTGGGCCTGCTCGTGGCGATCGCCATCGGGCTCGTCATCCTGTCCCGCATCATCGCCGGGAACACGACCGCCGTACACGAGCAGGAAGACCCGGTCTTCCTGCAGGAAGTCACCGGGCGCATCGCGCCCGTGGCCCGGGTCGCCGTGGCCGGCGAGGACAACGCCGCGCTCAACCCGCCGGTCGCCGCCCCGGCGGCGGGTGCCGCGGACCTCGCGGGCGAGGACGTCTACAACCAGGCCTGCGTGGCGTGCCACGGCGCGGGCGTGGCCGGCGCGCCGAAGTTCGGCGATGTCGCGGCCTGGGCGCCCCGCATCGCGCAGGGCAGCGAGACGCTGAACACCCATGCACTGCAGGGCTTCCAGGGCAAGGGCGGCTTCATGCCCCCGAAGGGCGGCCGCACCGACCTGTCCGACCAGTCGGTGATCAATGCGGTGGAATACATGGTGGCCGCGGCGAAGTAAGCCGCCAGGCAAGTGACTAATGATCAATGATCAGGGGGTAGTGAAGAGGCGGATCGGCCGGCGCGCCGGCCTCTTCACTACCCTCTGATCATTAGTCATTAGTCACTTTCTTCAGTCTTCGGACTGCCGGAAATCCACTCCCAGCGACCTCAGTTTCCTGTACAGGTGCGTGCGCTCCATGCCCACGCGCTTCGCGAGCTGGCCCACCTTGCCACCGCAGAGCTGCAGCTGCTGCGTGAGATAGGCGCGCTCGAAATGCTCGCGCGCCTCGCGCAGCGGCAGCGCGAGCAGGTCCTGCTTGACGAGCGGCTCGTCCGACGGCGCGCTCGCGGCGATCTCGCGCTCGATCTCCTCGAGCCGTATCTCCTCCGGGCCGCCCTGGATCAGCAGGCGATGTACCAGGTTCTTCAGCTCGCGGATGTTGCCGGGCCACGGGTAGTTGCGCAGGCGATTCTGCGCCGCGACGCCGAAACGCCGGAACGGCAGGCGCTCGTCGTCCACCAGGCGGTCCACGTAGTAGCGCAGCAGCTCCGGCACGTCCTCCGCATACTCGCGCAGCGGCGGCACGCGCAGCGTCAGCACGTTCAGCTGCGACAGCAGGTCGAGCCGGAACGGCGCGCGGGCGCTCGCTTCGAATCCGGGCTGCGCCGAGGAGACCACGCGCGCGTCGAAACGCCGGCCCGCGTGTCCGCCAACGCGCCGGATGGTCCCGGTGTCGAGCGCCGCGAGCAGCAGCCGTTGCGCCGCCGGCGGCAGGTCGCCGAGTTCGCTGATGAACAGCACGCCGTGCTCGGCCTGCTCGAGCAGGCCCTTGTGCACCTGGCCGTCCCTCTCGGAGCCGCAGAGCATGGCCTCGAGGTCGCCGTCGGTGAGCGCGCCCGCGACGATCGTGACGAAGGGACCGCCGGCGCGCGGGCCAAGGGAGTGGATGTAGCGCGCGAAGGCCTCGCGGCCGGTGCCGGCCTCGCCCAGGACCAGCACCGGCGCTTCGTGCGGCGCCATGTGCTTGACCTGCTCGCGCAGCTCGCGCATCAGGCGGCTGCGGCCGACCGGGGCGACCAGCGGCGGTGCGAGCGTGCGCGCGGCATGGCGCCTGCGCTGCCCCTCGTCGAGCGCGCTCTGCACCGTGCGCAGGAGCTTCGCGAGCGAGAGCGGTTTCTCCACGTAATCGACCGCGCCGAGCCGCGTCGCCTCGACGGCCGTCTCCACCGTGCCGTGGCCGGACATCATCACGACCGGCGCGGCGAGCGCATGGGACAGCTGCCACTCGCGCAGCAGGCTGATGCCGTCGGTGTCGGGCATCCAGATGTCGAGCAGAACGAGGTCCGGCGCCTGCTTCGCGCACGCGAGGCGCGCCTCGGCCGCGTTCGCCGCCACCTCGACCACGTAGCCCTCCTCCGTGAGGATTTCCTGGACGAGTTCCCGGATGTCGGCTTCGTCGTCCACGACCAGTATCCGCGCTGAGCTCATGCTCGCTCTCTCCTGGGCTCCGGCCGCCGCGGCTCGCGCGGCGAGGCCTGGCCCCTGGTTGATTCGTTCAATGGCAGGTCGATGCGTATGCAGGCCCCGCCCGCAGCGCGATTATCGGCCTCGATGTGCCCGCCGTGTTCCTCGACGATCTTGCGCACGATGGCGAGCCCGAGGCCCGTGCCCTTGGCCTTGGTCGTCACGTACGGGTCGAACACCTGCCCGATCAGCTCGCGCTGGAATCCCGGGCCGTTGTCAGCGACCTCGATTTCCACGACCTCGTCCCCGCCGCGCTGGGACTGCCGCGTGGTGACGGCGATCTCGCCGTCCGGCTGGCCCTCGAGCGCCTCGACCGCATTCACCAGCAGGTTGTGCAGCAACTGGCGCAACCGCCCCTGGTCGGCGACGATCGCGGCGATCCGCGGATCGAGCGCGACCTTGAGCCGCACGCCGCGACCCACCACCTGCGCGCGGTACAGCTCCGTGACCTCCGTCACCAGCCGGTTCAGGTCGAGGCTCGTCATCTCGAAGCGCGGCGCCCGCGCGTATTCGCTGAACGCGTCGACCATTTCCTTCATCGCGTCGACCTGCTGCACGATGGTCTCGGTGCCGCGATCGAGGACCTGCGCCTCCTTCTCGCCCATGGAAGGCAGCAGCTTGTGGCGCATGCGCTCCGCCGAGAGCCGGATCGGCGTGAGCGGATTCTTGATCTCGTGCGCCAGGCGCCGCGCCACCTCTCCCCATGCGGCCTCGCGCTGCGCCTGCAGCATCACCGTGATGTCGTCGAACACCAGCACGAAGCCACCGGGCGCCTCGCCCTCGCCCGGCAGCGGCGTGCAGGCGCACATGATCACCCGCCGCCCCATGCCGGCCTGGAAGGTGAACTGCTCGCGCCATTCCACGTCCCCGGCCGCGAGCCGTGCGCGCGACGCTTCGACGAACTGGCGCAGCAGCCCTTCCTGGTCGCCGAGTTCGCCGAGCTCGCCGATTTCGCGCCCGACGCAAGCCTCGAGGTCCTCGCCCAGGATCATGCCCGCCGCCCGGTTCGCGGTGCGCACGCGCAGGTCGGGCTCGAGCGACACGACGCCCGTGGACAGCCGCGCCAGGATGACCGCGAGGTTCGCGCGCTCGGTCTCGGCGGCCTGCTGGGCCAGTCGCTGGTCCTCGCGGGCACGGCGGAGGCGCTTCGTCATGTCGTTGAACGAGTGCACCAGGAAACCCATCTCGTCGTGCGAGGTGAGCGGCAGGCGCGTGTCGAAGTCGCCCTCCGCGACCGCGCGGGTGCCCTTCACGAGGTCCTGGATGGGTTGCACCAGCCTCTGGGCCGTGAAGATCGCGCCGTACCACGCCGCGAGCAGCGACAGCAGCAGCACCACCGTGAGCGTCAGGATGAAGCTCGCCTTGAGCGGCTTGCGCAGATAGTCCTTCTCGCCGAACTGCTGGTAGGCGGCCTGCACCGTGTCCGCGAGCGCCCCCAGCCGCTCTGCGACCGGGTAGATCGCCTGCACCGCGAGTCGCCCGCGGCCGGGCACGGATTCGCCGAGCGGCACGGCGGTGCGTATCAGGTAGCCGCCCTCGACCTGCGGCTCGAGGCTGACGAACGGCCGTCGCTGCCGCATCTGCATCAGCACTTCGCCGGGCACCTCATCCGGCACGATCTCCGACGACAGGCCCTTGCTCACCGCGACGATCGCGCCACTCTCGGTGGCGACGATGATCTCGACGGCGCCCACCTGCCGGCGCAGCGACTCGAGCAGCCCCGGCATGGCCCCGGCGGTGCCGGAGAGTTCCTCCGCCACGAGCTGCGTGTCCGCGAGGTGCTCGCGCATGCGGGTCTCGAGCGCCGAGCGAGACAGCACCAGCGCGTCGTCGAGGCTCTGGCGGATCTCGACGTTGAACCAGCTGTCGATGCCGCGGTTCAGGAACTGCACGGCGAAGAAGTACACGAGCAGGATCGGCAACGTGGCGAGCACGCCGAACACCCACACCATGCGCGCCTTGATCCGCGATCCGATCACGTGGCCGCGCAGGTCGCGCACCAGTTCGCCGAGCTTCGCGCCGAGCAGCCCGACCAGCACCACGAGCCCCGCCACGTTGATCATCAGGATCCACGGGTGCAGGCGGCTGAACTGCGCCGAGTTCTGCGCGGTCTGCGCCATGAACAGGATGGCCGACAGCCACAGCAGCCCGCCGATGCCCATCAGGGCGGCGGACGCGCCGCGCTTCAGCGACGCAGCGTCCATGAATACCACTCGCTGGACGTGCTCCAGTCGTCCGTCCAGAACAGCAGCCAGGAGAGCGCGTCGGGCGCCGTGCCCATGTCGAGCACCGCGCGGACGCCGACTTCGTACGTGGGACCTTCCTCCACCAGCGCCGCGTCGATCACGGGCAGGCCACGCACTTCCTCGACGCGCTCGAGCGCGGCATCGAGCGTCCCGTAGTCCTGCTGCTCGCCGGTGTTCATGTTACGCAGCAGGTAGCGCTGGCTCAACGCGTGGTAGCTGACCTCGAAGCTCTGCACCAGCGAGGCGATGCCGGCGTCCGGGATGTACTGCCGCACGCGCGAGATGCGGATGTCGTAGTCGATGCGCAGCGCGAGGCCGGCGTCGATCGCCTTGCGCGCGTCCTCCGGCAGCTCGAGGTCCATGCCGGCATCGAGTTCGTAGACGCCCTCGTCCAGCGCGAGCGAGGCTGAGCGGATCTCGACCCGGGTCTGCGCCAACGCGACCGGCGCGACCATCGTTGCGAGAAAGCACACGAGCAGCAGGGCGCCAGGCCGCAGCAACTGCAGCGTCGGGCAGCGGCGGACACTTGCCGTGTTGCTCATTTCCAACGATCTTGGGCCTTGCGTAGGCAAGCATAATAGAAGCCGTCCATGTCGGCCTCCCCGGGCAGCACCTGGTAGCCCGGGCCGGCCCCGGCCGGCCGGGGCGGCCAGTCCCGGACGGCGTCCGCCGTGCGATCGACCGCAACCGGGGTCTCGGCCAGGAACCCGGCCACTACGCCCTCGTTTTCGGCCCTGAGCACGGAACAGCTGGTGTACAGGAGGGTCCCTCCCGGGGCCAGCATCCCCCACGCGGCGCGCAGCATCGCCGCCTGCCGGCGCGCCAGTGCCGGAATGTCCTTCGCCCGCCGCAGCACCTTGATGTCGGGATGGCGGCGGATGACACCGGTCGCCGAGCACGGCACGTCGAGCAGGATCCTGTCGAACGGACGGCCGTCCCACCAGTCGGCTGGCTTGCAGAGGTCGCCGGCGACGACACTTGCGGCGAGACCCAGTCGCTCGAGATTCTCCCGCACCCGCACTAGCCGCGACTCGGAGATGTCGAGCGCCGTCACCTCGACCTGGCCACCGAGCCGCTCGAGCAGGTGGCAGGTCTTGCCGCCCGGCGCGGCGCAGGCATCGAGGATGCGCTCGCCGGGCAGCGGCGCGAGTACGTCGATCGCGAGCTGGGCTGCCGCGTCCTGTACCGACACACGGCCCTCCATGAACCCCGGCAGCGAACGCACGTCGGTGGCTGGTGCGATCAGCAATGCATCGGCCGCGAGCGGGTGCCGTTGCACGGCCCAGCCGGCTGACTCGAGCTCGGCGGCAACCTCCGCGACGGTGGTCCGCGAGCGATGGACCCGCAGCCACATCGGTGGATGTGCGTTGTTCGCCTCCAGGATCGCCGCGACGGACTCCGGCCGATCACGCTGCAGGGACTCGACCAGCCACGCGGGGTGCGCCGTGCGCAGTGCGAGACTGGCATCGACATCCGCGAGCAGCGCTTCGCGCTCGCGCTGGAAGCGACGCAGCACGGCGTTCACGAAACCGGCGGCGCGCGCCAGGCCCAGTTCGCGCGCGGCGCTCACCGTCTCGGCCACCGCCGCGTGCGCCGCGACTTCGCCCGACATCAGCTGGAACAGACCTACTTCGAGCAGCGCCCTGAGCTCGGGCGCGAGCTGCTCCGGCGGTCGCTCGCAGACCTTGCGCAGGACCTCGAGCAACCGGTAGTGCCAGCGCAGCGTCCCGTAGCACAGCGATCGCTTCAGGCCGCGCGCGGAGCCCTGGACCGTATCGCCCGCGAGCAACTCGTCGAGCGAGCGCCCGCGGTCCACCACCTCGGCGACCAGAGCGGCGGCCGAGGCCCGTACCTGCGCCGGGGTGGGAACGGTCGCCATCAGCCGAAGCGGGCGTCGGCAAGGGAATGCGCGTTCAGGAACTCCGCGGCCCCGGTGACGCGTCGCCCTGCGAGCTGAACCTGCCCGAGCTTCAACGCGCCGCTGCCGGTCGCGACGACGATGCGGCCATGGCGTGCCTCGACGACGCGACCCGGCTCGGCGCCGGCGTCTCCCGGCAGCGCCTCGGCCTCCCAGATCCGCAGCTGGTGTCCGTCCCAGCGGGTCTCCGCGACCGGCCAGGGATTGAACGCCCGGACCTGCCGGCCGATTTCGTCCGCGGGCCGCGACCAGTCGATCGTGGCTTCCTCCTTGCGGATCTTGGCGGCATAGGTGACGCCCTCCTCCGGCTGGGGCACCGGCCGTACGCGGCCTGATCGCCACTCGTCGATGGCGACGACGATGGCCTCGGCACCGAGTGCGGCCAGCCGGTCGTGCAGGCTGCCGACGGTCTCCCTGGCGCCGATCCCGGTCGAGCGGGTGAGCAGCACCGGGCCGGTGTCGAGCCCCGCCTCCATCTTCATGATCGTGATGCCGGTGCGGGCATCGCCGGCGAGGATCGCCCGGTGGATGGGCGCCGCCCCCCGCCAGCGCGGCAGCAGCGATGCGTGGATGTTGAGGCAGCCCAGGTCCGGCACCTCCAGGATGCCTTGCGGCAGGATCAGGCCATAGGCCACGACGACCACCAGGTCGGGCTCGAGCGCTGCCAGCTGCGCGATGGCCTCGGGTGTGCGGAGGGTCGCGGGCTGCTCGACCCGCAGGCCGAGTTCCAGCGCACGCGTCTTGACGGGGCCCGCGGCGACCGCGCGGCCGCGACCGGCCGGCCGGTCGGGCTGAGTGTAGACGGCGACGAGCTCGTGCCCCGCCGCATGCAGGGCGTCGAGCGCCGGCACCGAGAATTCGGGCGTGCCCGCGAACACTATGCGCAGCCGTGGCTTCATTGGGTACGTAGCGTGGGGGCGGCTGCGACCACCCGCCGCGACCGGTCAGATCACCGGCGCTTTCGAGCGCTCGCGCGCGCCCTGCCCGGTGCCGCGCTCGCGACGTTCCTTCTCGAGCTTCTTGCGGATGCGCGTGCGCTTGAGTTCCGAGAGATAGTCGACGAACAGCTTGCCCTCCAGGTGATCCATCTCGTGCTGAATGCACACTGCGAGCAGCCCGTCGGCCTCCATTTCGAACGGCTTGCCGTCGCGCCCGAGGGCGCGCACCACGATGCGCGCCGAGCGGTTGGTGAGCTTGTCGAAGATGCCGGGCACCGACAGGCAGCCCTCCTCGGCCTCGGTCGAGCCTTCGCGCTCGATGATCTCGGGATTGACGAAGGCGAGCGGTCGGCTCTGGTCCTCCGACACGTCGGCGACGAGGACACGGCGGTGCACGTTGACCTGCGTGGCCGCGAGGCCGACGCCGGGCGCCGCGTACATCGTCTCGAGCATGTCGTCGATGAGCTGCCGGACGGTCGCGTCGACCGCGGTCACCGGCACCGCTCGGGTGCGGAGCCGGGGGTCTGGATATTCGAGGATAGTGAGCTTCGCCATTCTCTTGGAAATGCTGCTAAAGTTAAGTCAGGCTTCAAATTAGCAATCGCAGGTGCGCCTTTGGACACCGTCGCCGTCCACGAGGCCGCCCGACTGAGACGTGGTCGGCAGCACCCCCGTGGGGCGCCGGATTATAAGGCGACGGTCGCGACCCCGACACCCGATGGAGAGAGGGATGGATCGTAACCTGCGCATCACGCCCGAAGTATCGTTTCGCCCGGGCCACTGGCTCCGTGCCGGCGCCATGGCGCTGGCGGTGGCCGGCCTGGGCCTGGCGCTGGGCACGGCCGCCCCTGCGACCGCGCAGGAGCAGGCCTCCGGCCGCGCCATGTCGGTCCCGCTGGCCGCCGAGGCCCCGGACCGTTATGTCGTGAAAAAGGGCGACACCCTGTGGGACATCGCGGGCGTGTTCCTGCGCGACCCCTGGTACTGGCCCGAGATCTGGTACGTGAACCCGGCCATCGCCAATCCCCACCTGATCTACCCCGGCGACGTGCTGTACCTGACCTGGGTCGACGGCAAGCCGCGCGTGACACTCGAGCGCCCCGGTTCGGTGCGCCTCTCGCCGCAGGTGCGCTCCGAGCCGCTCACGGACGCCATCCGCGCGATCCCCTACGACCTGCTGATGGACTTCGTCGGCCGCCCGAGCCTGCTCACCAAGGACCAGGTCAAGAAGCGCCCGTACGTGGTCGGTATCCGTGACCGCCACCTGATCGGTTCGGACGCGAACGAGATCTATGGCCGCGGGGTCGAGAACGCGTCCGTCGACTCGCGCTACACGATCGTCCACGTGGGCGACGAGCTGCGGGACCCGGACGACAACGACCTGCTCGGCTACCTCGGCCAGTACGCCGGCACGGCGCGAGTGATCGACACCGCCAGGCCCGACCAGGGCGAGGACGGACTCACCCACCTGCGGGTCGTCGAGACCGGCCGCGAGATCCTGCAGGGCGACCTGCTCTTCCCGGCGGCGGTGGACTATGGCGACGACTTCATCGTCAGTGCGCCCAAGGACACCAAGCTCGATGGCCAGATCATCGCCGTGGTCGACGGCGTGCGCGTGGCCGGCCGCTACCAGGTCGTCGCGTTGAACCGCGGCAAGGAGCACGGACTCGAGCGCGGCAACGCGGTCGCCGTGTTCGAGCGCGGCGAGATCGTGCGCGACCGCTCCCGACAGACCGACAAGTGGCGGCAGCTCTCCACCAACTACGAGAAGGTGGAGCTGCCGAAGGAGCGCAGCGCCACCGTGCTGCTGTTCCAGGTGCACGAGCGCATGAGCTACGGGCTCGTGGTGGAGTCGACCTCGGAACTGCGCGTCGGCGACTTCATCAAGCACCCGGACCACGGGCATCGCGACGTGGGGCTGGCGGGGTACTCCCGCTGAGACGGCTGCAAGCGCCGTAAGGGCGCAAACTCGTTCGATTCTGGAGAGCCTGCCGGGGCCCGACCCCGGTAGGCTCTTCTTCCATGGACGACCCGAAACCCTGGCTCGCGCTCGCCCGCGTTCCCGGACTGCACGCGGGTCGCCTCGCGCGTGACGACGGGACCGCGCTCGAGCCTCTGGCGCTGCTCGGGGCGCCGCGCACCACGCTCGCGGCACTCGGTCTGGGCGAGGCAGCCGTCGCGGCGCTCAGGCATCCGGACCCGGACGGCCTCGCGAGCGACGAACGGTGGCTCGCCGGCGAGCACCGCACGCTCGTGACCTGGGGATCGCCCGCCTACCCGGCCTCGCTCGCGGCCATCGAGGACGCGCCGCTGGTGCTGTTCGTCGAAGGCGACCCGCAGGCGCTGTCGTTGCCCCAGCTCGCGATCGTCGGCAGCCGCAATCCCACGTCGATCGGCCGCGACACCGCGACCCGGTTCGCGGCGCAGCTCGCGCGTGACGGTCTCGCCATCACCAGCGGACTCGCGCTGGGGATCGACGGTGCGGCCCATCGTGGCGCGCTCTCGGTCCGTGGCCGCACCATCGCCGTGCTCGGCTGCGGACTCGACAGCATCTATCCGCGCGAGCACGCAGCGCTCGCACGGGAGATCGTCGCGCAGGGGGCGCTGGTGTCCGAGATGCCGACGGGCACGGCGCCGCTGAAACACCACTTCCCCCGCCGCAACCGCATCATCAGCGGCCTGTCGGCCGGGACGCTGGTGGTCGAGGCCGCGCTGCAGAGCGGCTCGCTGATCACGGCGCGGCTCGCGGGGGAACAGGGACGCGAGGTCTTCGCGATCCCGGGCTCCATCCACAGCCCGCTCTCGCGCGGCTGTCATCGGCTGATCCGCCAGGGCGTCAGGCTGGTCGAGAGTACGGACGACATATTCGCCGAGCTCGGCCACCTGCGCGAGGCGCTCGGGGCCGCGTGGCGCACCGAAGCGCTTGACGCACAAGAAGATTCCGGCCGCGAGTTGGACAAGGACTACGAAATCCTGTTAGATGCGCTCGGCTTCGCGCCGGCCAGCGTCGACACCCTCGTCGAGCGCACCGGGCTCGGGCCCGACGCAGTCGCATCGATGCTCCTCATCCTCGAGCTCGACGGGCGAGTCTCACAGCAGCACGGCGGGTTGTACTGCCGCAGGCTGCGAAGGAAACAGGAATGAAGGAAGGCGTTCTCGACATCCTGATCTACCTCTTCGAGAACTATTTCGACGGCGACGTGGACGAAGGCAGCGAACCCGATCGCGAGACGCTGAAGCAGGAACTCGAGCACGCCGGCTTCCCGACCGGGGAGGTCGAACGTGCGTTGTGCTGGCTCGAGGACCTCGCCGCCGACCCGACGCGGGCCGGCCCCACGCCCACCTCGCGCGCGATCCGCATCTTCGACGCGCTTGAGCAGGCGCGGCTCGACACCGACTGCCGGGGCTTCCTCGTGCACCTCGAGCAGGTCGGCATCCTCTCGCCCACGCAGCGCGAACTGGTCATCGACCGGCTGATGGCGCTCGAGGGCGACGACATCGACATCGAGAAGCTGAAGTGGGTGGTGCTGATGGTGCTGTTCAGCCAGCCCGGGCAGGAGACGGCGTTCTCCCGCATGGAGGACCTGGTGTTCGAGGACAGGTCCGGGGCGGTGCATTGAGCACCGCCCGGGCGGTGCCCGCAACGGATGCCGCGGACCGCCGCGGCATGATCGTTTTTGGGGCGCGTGAATTCACTTAAGGGAAAATGAGCAGGAATCTCGTCATCGTCGAGTCGCCGGCCAAGGCGAAGACCATCAAGAAGTACCTCGGCAAGGACTTCGAGGTGATGGCTTCCTACGGCCACGTGCGCGACCTCGTGCCCAAGGAAGGCGCCGTCGATCCCGCGCGCCGCTTCGCCATGCGCTGGGAGCTCATCGACAAGAACCGCAAGCACGTCGACGCCATCGCGCGCGCCGTGAAGAAGGCCGACGCACTCTATCTCTCGACCGACCCGGACCGCGAGGGAGAGGCGATCTCCTGGCACCTCTACGAGTTGCTGAAGGAAGCCGGGGCGCTCGAGGGCAAGGACGTCCACCGCAGCGTGTTCTACGAGATCACGCAGAACGCGGTGCGCGAAGCCATCGACCAGCCGCGCGAGATCGCCGACGAGCTCGTGAAGGCCTACCTCGCGCGCCGCGCGCTCGACTATCTGGTCGGCTTCAACCTCTCGCCGCTGCTGTGGAAGAAGGCCGGGCTCTCCGGCGCGTCCGCCGGCCGCGTGCAGAGTCCCGCGCTGCGCCTGATCTGCGAGCGCGAGGCGGAGATCCTCGCCTTCGTCCCGCGCGAGTACTGGACGGTGGAAGCCGAGGCCGAGAAGGCGTCACAGGCTTTCGCGGCGAAGCTCACCGAGTTTCATGGCGAGAAGGTCGAGCAGTTCACGATCACCAGCGGCCCGCGCGCCGAGGAAGTGCGGCGTGCCCTCGAGCAGGCCGCGGCCGGCACGCTCACCGTCGCCGCCGTCGAGAAGAAGCAGCGCAAGCGCAACCCGTCGCCGCCGTTCACGACCTCCACGCTGCAGCAGGAAGCCTCGCGCAAGCTCGGCTACGGCGCGCAGCGCACCATGCGCACGGCGCAGAAGCTCTACGAGGGCGTGGATTTCGGCGAAGGGCCGGTCGGCCTGATCACCTACATGCGCACGGACTCGGTGAGCCTCGCGGGCGAGGCGATCGCCGACATCCGCAGGAGCATCGCGCACATCTACGGCGCCGAGGCGCTGCCCGCCTCGCCACGGCAGTACCGCACCAGGTCGAAGAACGCCCAGGAGGCGCACGAGGCCATCCGCCCGACCTCGGCGGCGCGCACGCCCGAGCAGCTCGCCGGCCGGCTCGACCCGGACCAGCACAAGCTCTACACGCTCATCTGGCGCCGCGCGGTGGCGAGCCAGATGGAGGCCGCCGTGTTCGACACGGTCGCGGTGGACCTCGCGGCCGGCGCCGGCAACACGTTCCGCGCCAACGGCTCGACGCTCGTCTCGCCCGGCTTCCTCGCGGTCTATCGCGAGAGCTTCGACGACGTGACGCTAGACGAGGAAGACGACCGCCGCCTGCCGGCGCTCGAGGCCGGCGACCAGGTGAAGCTGCTCGCGATCAAGCCCGAGCAGCACTTCACCGAGCCGCCGCCGCGCTATTCCGAGGCGAGCCTCGTCAAGGCGCTCGAGGAGTACGGCATCGGCCGGCCCTCGACCTACGCGAGCATCATCCAGACGCTGCTCTTCAAGAAATACTGCGAGCTCGTGAACCGGCGCTTCGTGCCGACCGACCTCGGCAAGATCGTCAATCGCTTCCTCACCGGTAACTTCGAGCGCTACGTCGACTTCGGCTTCACTGCCGCGATGGAGGACGAACTCGACAACATCTCCCGCGGCGAGGAGGACTGGGTGGTCGTGCTCGAGCGGTTCTGGGACGGCTTCAAGAAGCAGGTCGACGACGTCGAGGAGAACGTGACGCGCTCCAACGTCGCGATGGCGCGCGACATCGGCATCGACCCGGTGTCGGGCCGTCCGGTGAGCGTGCGCTACGGCAAGTACGGCGCATTCGCGCAGATCGGCACGCGCGACGATGAGGAGAAGCCGAAGTTCGCGAGCCTGCGCCCCGGCCAGCACATGGACGACCTGACGCTCGCCGATGCGCTCGAGCTCTTCAAGCTGCCGCGCACGCTCGGCCAGATGCCGGACGGGCACGACATCAAGGTCGCGGTCGGCCGCTTCGGGCCTTACGCCCAGTACGGCACGAAGAAGTACGTGTCGCTCAAGAAGGAAGACGACCCGTACACCATCACGCTCGAGCGCGCGCTCGACCTCATCCACGAGAAGCAGCAGGTCGAGGCGAACCGCATCATCCGCGAGTTCCCCGGCAGCGACATCCAGGTGCTGAACGGGCGCTACGGGCCCTACATCTCGGACGGCAGGAAGAACGGCAAGATCCCGAAGGATCGCGACCCGAAGTCGCTCAACCTCGAGGAATGCCAGGCGATCATCGCCGCGGCGCCCGAACGCAAGGGCCGCTGGGGCCGCAAGGCTGCACCCGCCAAGAGCGTTGCCGCGGAATCGCCGGCGGGCGACGAGGCGGCTGCGCCTGCCGCCAGGCGTGCGCCGAAGAAGAAGGCGGCTGCAAAGAGGAAGACCGCGGCGAGGAAGAAGTCGCCCTGATCCGATCGCATGAACACGTCCGCCCCGTCCACTGCTGTTGTCATCGACTACCTCCGCTCGCTGCACGACTCGATCACGAGCACGCTCGAGTACGCCGACGGCGCCACGAAGTTCCGCCGCGATAAGTGGCAGCGACCCGAGGGCGGCGGCGGCGAGAGCCGCGTGCTGCGCGACGGCGCGGTGTTCGAACAGGCCGGCATCAATTTCTCGCACGTGATGGGCGGCCAGCTGCCGGCCTCGGCGACCGCGCAGCGGCCCGAACTCGCCGGCGCGGGCTTCGAGGCGACCGGCGTCTCGCTCGTGATCCACCCGCGCAATCCGTACGTGCCGACCTCGCACGCCAACGTCCGCTTCTTCGTCGCCGTTCGCGACGGCGAACCGCTCGCGTGGTGGTTCGGCGGCGGCTTCGACCTCACGCCCTATTACCCGTTCGAGGACGACGTGCTGCACTGGCATCGCACGGCGAAAGCAGCCTGCGATCCATTCGGCGCTGACGTCTACGCTCGGTACAAGGACTGGTGCGACAAGTATTTCTTCCTCAGGCACCGCAATGAGACGCGTGGCGTGGGCGGGCTCTTCTTCGACGACCTGAACGAGTGGGGCTTCGAGAAATCCTTCGGCTTCATGCAGAGCGTGGGCGACCACTGCCTGCCCGGCTACATGCCGATCGTCGCACGCAGGAAGGACACGCCCTACGGCGAGCGGGAACGGCAGTTCCAGCTGTATCGCCGGGGACGTTATGTCGAATTCAACCTCGTCTACGACCGCGGCACGCTGTTCGGGTTGCAGACCGGCGGGCGCATCGAGTCCATCCTGATGTCGCTGCCGCCGCTGGTGCGCTGGGAATACGACTACCGGCCCGAGCCGGGCTCGGCCGAGGAGCGGCTGTACAGGGATTTCCTGAGGCCCAGGGATTGGTTGGCCGAACTCGCGCGCTGACCAGAGGAATCGCCCCGGCAAGGCGCGTCGCGTCGAGACCTCGCACCGCATTGCAGCAGGCCGCGCAGGATCTTGTGTTCGCGCAAAGACCTGCGTAGTTTCCCGTGCACGGCAAAGGTCGAAGGGCACACCCGTCGCGAGGCGGGGCCGCAAAGCCACGGCTCTCGAGGACCTCCGCGAGAGGGCTGGGCTGCCAGGGGGCATCCATGCAAGAGTAAGGCGGTCGCCTTCGCGTTGGATGTTGCCACGCAGACTGACGCCCGGGGCAGCAAACCGACAAGAATCCGGAGGCCAAATGAAGTTCAAGACATTCAACGTGCTGCTTGCCGCAACCGCGGTGACCAGCCTGGCGGGACCGATTCCCCTCGCCAATGCATCTGCGCCGGACGCCGAACTGACGGCGAGCGAGATGCGTGCATTGCCCGGCGCGTATTTCGTGCAGCTGTCGAGTTCGCCCACGGGCACTGCGTCGAGCAAGAAGACGCTGCAGGCGGAGAGGGCTGCTTTCCGTGCAGCCGCAAAGGCTGCCGGCATCTCCTTCAGGGAACGTTTCGAATTCGACACTCTCTGGAACGGCCTCTCCATCCAGGCGTCCGGCCGCGACGCCGCGAAGATCAAGGGCATTGCCGGCGTCACGGCCGTCTGGCCGGTTGCAATCATCGACGCGCCGGAACGGGGCGCCCCTGCGTCACCTGAATTGTTCACCGCCATCGCCATGACGGGTGCGGACAAGGCGCAGGACGACCTGGGATACACGGGCAAGGGTGTGAAGGTCGCGGTGATGGATACCGGGATCGACGTCGACCACGCCGACCTCGGCGGCGACGGTGTCGCGCGCTCCGACAGCTCGCTGTTCCCGAGCGAGCGCGTCGCCTATGGCTACGACTTCGTCGGCGACGACTTCAACGCCGACCCGACGTTCGAACTCCTACAACCCGGACGTCACGCCGGACCCGAACCCGGACGATTGTGGTGGGCACGGCACGCACGTCGCCGGCATCGTCGGTGCGAACGGCGCCGTGAAGGGCGTCGCGCCTGAAGTGACCTTCGGGGCCTATCGCGTCTTCGGCTGCAACGGCTCGACGACTGCCGACATCATGGTCGCGGCCATGGAGCGCGCGCTGCGGGACGACATGGACGTGCTCAACATGAGCATCGGTTCGTCCTTCCAGTGGCCGCAGTACCCGACCGCGGTCGCCGCCTCGCGGCTCGTCGATCGCGGCATGGTCGTGGTCGCGTCGATCGGCAACAGCGGCGCCAGCGGCCTTTACGCGGCCGGCGCGCCTGGGCTCGGCGAGAAGGTCATCGGCACGGCGTCGTACGACAACAGCCACGTGCTGCTGCCGTACTTCACCGTCTTCGGCAACAACATCGGCTACCAGACGATGACGTTCTCGGCATCGCCGCCGACGTCGGGCAGCAACCAGATCACGCCGCTCACTGCGAACGGTTGTGCCGCCGCCGACTTCGCCGGCTTCCCGGCCGGCAACGCGGCGCTGATCGTACGCGGGGTGTGCTCGTTCGCCATCAAGGCGACGAACGCGATCGCCGCCGGGGCAAGCGCCGTGATCATCTACAACAACGTGCCGGGCGTCGTCGCCGGCACCCTCGGTGCGCCGATCGGCTCCGACGTGCCCGTGGTTGGCATCTCGCAGGCCGACGGGCTGTTGATCCGCACGTTCGCATCGCCAGTACCCATGACGTGGACCGGCCAGTCCGACTCGTTCCCGAACCCGACCGGCGGGCTGATCTCGAGCTTCAGCTCGTACGGCCTCTCGCCCGACCTCGCGCTCAAGCCCGACATCGGGGCGCCCGGCGGCAGCATCGTGTCGACCTATCCGCTGGAGGCGGGCGGTTACGCGGTGCTGAACGGCACGTCGATGGCGTCGCCGCACGTTGCGGGCGCAGCAGCGCTGCTTCTGCAGGCGAAGCCTGCGACTCGCGCAGCAGATGTCCGGACGATCCTGCAGAACAGCGCCGACCCGAAGAACTGGTTCGGCAATCCGGGCCTCGGCTTCCTCGACAACGTCCACCGCCAGGGCGCCGGCATGGTCGACGTCGACGACTCCATCCTCGCGACCACGATGGTGGAGCCCAGCAAGATCTCCGCCGGTGAAGGCGAGGCGGGACCGTATGCCCAGGTGCTGACGATCACGAACGACGGCACATCGCCGGTCACCTACGACCTGACGTCCGTCAACGCGCTGTCGACGAGCGGCATCATCACGCCGGGGTTCAACACCTCGAATGCCTCCGTCGCGTTCAGCTCGCCAAGTGTTACCGTGCCGGCCGGCGGGAAGGCTGCGGTGACGGCGACGATCACGCCTGCCACGGGCCCGGCAAACGGCCAGTACGGCGGCTACATCGTGCTGACGCCCCAGGGTGGCGGACAGGTCTACCGCGTGCCGTTCGCCGGCTTCGTCGGCGACTACCAGGGCATCGCCGCCCTGGCGAATACCGTCGGGTTCCCGTTCCTGTCGCGGCTCACGGCGTGCACGAAGTTCCTCGGACTCGACTGCGTCGTCGGTGGCTCGTATGCGCCGCAGGCGGGCGGCGCGGTGTTCACGTTCGTCGGCAACGACGTCCCGCACTTCCTCGTCCACTTCGACCACCACGTGCGCGTGATGCATGCCATCGTCCGCGATGCGGCCACGGGCGCGGCGGTGCACCCGGTGTTCAACCGGGCCATCGACGAGGAATACCTGCCTCGCAACTCGACGACGACCGGGTTCTTCGCATTCCCGTGGGACGGCACTCGCATCCACAGCAACGGCTACAACGGCAAGGGCTACGACAAGAATCTCACCAAGCCCGTACCGGACGGCGACTATGTCGTCGAAATCCGGGTGCTGAAGGCCAATGGTGATGCGTCGAACCCGGCGCACTGGGAGTCGTGGACCTCCCCGGTCTTCACGATCGACCGGCCGTAAGCTGAAGCTCGAGCTCGGACAGGGGCCCTCTCGCAAGAGGGGGCCCCTTTTTCATGTGCGGACGCCAGCAGGCGCCCGCGTTATGTCATATGGCATCGCACCGATGGATTCCGGTTTGTCTTGTGCCGGGACCGAAACCTGCGTAGGTTCCGTCCCACGGCAAGCGTCGAAGGGCACACCCGTCGCGAGGCGGGGTCGCAAAGCCACAGCTCTTGATCAATACAGAACAAGAGGGCTGGGCTGCCTGGGGAGAGTCGGTCCGAATCGCACGCGCGATCACGGGCGAATTTCAACTGTCGAGCGCAGCTCCGCGGGCAGCCATGCAATGGCGGCACGAGGCGCGTCACTCCAGCCTGCCAGCTTGAAACCAACATACGAGCTCCGCAGGAGGAGACATGCCCAGAAACCAATTGCTGACCTTGCTGTCGACAGCCGCACTGACGGCCATCGCGGCACTGTCGGTTCCCGTGACTGCAGTCGTCGCGGCACCGGCGCAGGCCTCTGCGAAGGCGAAGCAGACGAACAACGCCTACATCGTCCGGCTCGCGGAAGATCCCGTGGTCGCCTACACCGGTGGCATCAAGGGCTACCCGGCCACCAAGCCCCGCAAGGGCCAGAAGATCGACCCGCTGAGCCCGCAGGTCGTGAACTACAAGAGCTACCTCGAATCGCGCCATGACGCGGTGCTCGCGGGCGTGGGCGGTGGCAAGAAGCTCTACAGCTACGGCTATGTCTTCAACGGCTTCGCGGCCGAATTGACTGCCGCGCAGGCAGAAAAGCTCGTCGCGACGCGTGGAGTGCTGGCGGTTGAAAAGGACCAACTGCTCAAGCTCGACACGTCCTCAACGCCTGACTTCATCGGCCTGAGAGGACCGGGCGGAGTCTGGACCACGACGGGGGCGAAGGGTGAGAACGTCATCATCGGCATCGTCGACGGCGGAGTCTGGCCGGAGCATCCGAGCTACTCGGATCGCACGGGCGCCAACGGAAACGATACGAAGGAAGGCAAGCTCTCTTACCAGCAGATTCCAGGCTGGCACGGCAAATGCGTGCCGGGTGAGCAGTTCAGCGCCAGCCATTGCAACCAGAAACTGATCGGCGCGCGCTATTACAACTCGGGCTGGGGTGGCAATGCAGGCATCGACGCACAGCTGCCCTGGGAGTTCAACTCGCCGCGCGATTTTGGTGGCCACGGCACCCACACTTCCACGACGGCCGGCGGCAACGAGAACGTCCAGGCCACGGGCCTTGCGGCCGCACTCGGCAAGACCAGCGGCATCGCGCCGCGCGCGCGCATCGCGGCGTACAAGGTCTGCTGGCAGACCCCGACCGGCGGCAGCTGCTACTCCTCCGACAGCGTCGCGGCAATCGACCAGGCCGTGGCAGACGGCGTCGATGTCCTCAACTTCTCGATCAGTGGCTCGCGCACGAACTTCCTCGATTCCGTCGAGGTTGCATTCCTGTTCGCCGCCGACGCAGGCGTCTTCGTTGCCGCCTCCGCCGGCAACAGCGGCTCTGCCACGAGCACGGTCGCGCATCCCGGCCCGTGGCTCACGACGGTCGCCAACGGCACCCACAATCGCACTGGTGTCGGCTCGGTGACGCTCGGTAACGGCGTAACGATCAACGGCGCGTCGTTTGCGAATGCAGTCGGCCCGCTGCCACTCGTCCGCTCGAAGGACGTTGGATTGCCGGGTGTCGATGGGTCGAAACTGGCGCTCTGCTTCGGGGCGAATGACGGGCCTGGCGACACGATACCGCATGACAACACACCGACGCTCGACCCGGCCAGGGTTGCTGGCAAGATCGTCGTCTGCGAGCGAGGCGGTAACGTTCTCGTGAACAAGAGCCAGTCGGTGCAGGACGCTGGCGGCGCCGGCATGGTGCTGCTGAACACGCCCACCAGCGCCACCACGCAGCTAGCGATCCTGCACGTCATTCCTGCGGTGCACGTCGGCCCCGGGGCGGGCAATGCGGACTACACCGCCATCGATACGTATGCAGCAACCGCGGGCGCAACGGCGACGATCAACCAGTCGCAGCCTGTCTTCAACGTGACGGCACCGACGACGGCAACGTCGTCGTCGCGTGGTCCGTTGCAGGCTGGCGGCGGCGACCTGCTGAAGCCGGACGTGATGGCGCCCGGCACCGACATCCTGGCGGGCGTTGCCCCTCCGGGAAACAGCGGCAAGCTGTTCGACCTGTACAGTGGTACTTCGATGTCGAGCCCCCACGTCGCCGGCCTTGGGGCGCTTTTCAAGGAGCTGTACCCGACCTGGTCTCCGATGATGATCAAGTCGGCACTCATGACCACGGCCTACAACGTCCTGGATGGCGGCACGCCTGCGCCGAACACAGATCCGGTGTTGATCTTCCGGCAGGGCGCGGGCTTCGTTGATCCGCCCAAGGCCATCAATCCGGGCCTCGTCTTCGACTCAGGGTTCAACGACTGGCTGGCGTTCCTGTGCGGCACGGGACAACTCACCGCGTCGTACTGCCCATCCATTGCCATTGATCCGAGCGACCTGAACGTCGCCTCCATCGCGATCGGCTCCCTCGCCGGTACTCAGACGGTCAGGCGCACGGTCACAAACGTCGGTGGCTCCCCGAGCACGTACAACGTGTCCGCGGTGTCCACTGGCCTGTCGGTAGGGGTGACCCCGGCATCGTTCACATTGCCGCCGAATGGCAAGCAGGACATCGAGATCACCATCGGCAGAACCACGGCCGCTTTGAATGCCTACACGGGCGCTCAGATCACATGGTCGGACGGTACGCATTCCGTGCGAATTCCGGTCGTGGTGCGTCCGGTGGCGCTGGCGGCACCGGCACAGGTCAGCCGTTCGTACGAGGTGTCCTTCGGCTACACCGGCGCCTTCAGCGCGACGGCTCGTGGCCTGATCCCGGCCGCGATCACGGACGGGGTGGTGTCGCAGGACCCGGACCAGATATTCAGCCCGACGGATACGGCCGGCACCGTGGCCGTGACGGTCGACGTTCCGGCTGGAACGACTTATGCCCGATTCTCGCTGTTCGACGCGGATGTCGCACCAGGCAGCGACGTTGACGTTTACGTTTATCGCGGGACAACACTTGTCGGCGGTAGCGGGAATGGCGGCTCGACCGAGGAAGTGAACCTCGTCAACCCGCCTGCGGGCACCTACACCGTGTACCTGCACGGCTGGGGCCTGCCGACGGGTACGTCGCCATTCAAGCTGCATTCATGGGTACTTGGCGGTGCCGCAGCGGGCAACATGACGGTCACGGCGCCAGCATCGGCGGTCCTCGGTGAAACCGGCACCATCGATCTCGGATTCAGCGGGCTGACGCCCGGCGTGAAATACCTGGGATCGGTTGCCTATGGCGGAGTTGCGGGGCTGCCCAATCCGACCATAGTGCGCGTTGACCCATAACGAGCTACTCGCTCGTTGGGTTTGACGTGACCGACGCCCCGGGGAGAAATCCCCGGGGCGTTTTCTTTTGCCCAGTGACTAGATTGCGTCCGCGCGCGAGACGGGATCGATCGCCCGTCCTTCCGGACAGAGCGAGAACCCTCCGCGCAGGCTGGCGTGATAGTCGTAGCGTTGTCCGCCCGCGTCGACCACGACCCGGTAGCCCGGGACGAGCGCCTGCGTGTACATCATTCCCGGCGCCGGGCAGCCGAGGGATCCGTCGGACCAGGTAACGGACTCCGCACTGACGACCTCGAGTTCATCGACCGGCCGGCCCGTCCGACTGGCCGCATCCGCGAGCACGGCATCGACGACCGTCCGCAACGACTGTTGCACGGGAGGCGTCGTCGGCTGGGGCGGTGTCTGCGGCACGGCGGGAGTGTACTGCGGGGCCCCGGCCGGCGGATCGGCGGTACACGCGCCGACGACCAACCCGCACGACACGAGGCCTGCCCTGCTCCAGTTGCGCGCCACCATGCTTCGAACCCCCGAGTGAAGTAACCTTGTGGCCCGTGCCTCGCCGGGGCCCGAGCGCATCGCATCGTGAACTACCGCCACGCCTTCCACGCCGGCAATTTCGCGGACGTCGTCAAGCACGTCGTGCTCATGATGCTCGTCGATTACCTGAAGAAGAAGCCCGCGCCCTTCTTCTACCTCGACACGCACGCCGGCCGCGGCCTCTACGACCTGAGCGATGCGCAGGCCCAGCGCAGCGGCGAGTACAAGGGCGGCATCGGCCGGCTGCTCGATGCGCCCGCCTCGTCCCTGCCGCCCGAGGTGGCGAGCTACGTCGCCCTAGTGCGTGCCTCGGCCGGCAAGGGTCACAGCCCGATCACGGCCTACCCCGGCTCGCCGGTGATCGTCGCACGCATGCGTCGGCCGACCGACCGCATGGTGCTGATGGAAACCCTGCCCAGGGAAGCCGACGCGCTCAGGGCCGCGCTCGGCCGCCAGCGCCTCCTCTCGGTGAACGAGAGCGACGGTTACGCGGCGCTCAAGGCGCAGTTGCCGCCGCGCGAGAATCGCGGCCTGGTGCTCATCGACCCGCCCTACGAATCCGACCTCGAGTTCGACAAGGCGCTGGCCGGCCTCGAGCTGGCGCACGAGCGCTGGCCCACGGGCATGTTCTGCATCTGGTACCCCCTCACCGATCGCGCCGGCCCGGTGCGGTTCCACCGGGACCTCGAGCGCTCCGGGATCCGCAGGGTCCTCGGCGTCACGATGCACGTCCTGCCGGGGGATGCGCAGGTCGGCATGGGCGGGGCCGGGCTCGTGGTCGTGAATCCGCCGTGGCAGCTCGACGCGCGGCTCGGTGAACTGCTGCCACAGCTGCACGGGCTGCTGTCGCCCGACGGGGCGGGCGGCACCAGCGTCGAATGGCTGGTGCCGGAGTGAAAGCGCCTACCTGAGTTTCGCGCAGGCCGCGTGGCGGAAGCAGTCGATGGTGTGGTCGTTCACCATCCCGGTCGCCTGCATGTGGGCATAGATGGTGGTCGAACCCACGAACCGGAACCCGCGCTTCTTCAGGTCCTTGCTGATCGCATCCGACTCCGCGCTGGTCGCCGGCACCTGCTTCATCGACGTCCGCCGATTCACGATCGGCTTGCCGCCGACGAACGACCACATGTGGCGCGCGAGCCCGCCGACCTCGTCCTGCAACGCAATCACGGCCTTCGCATTCGAAATCGTCGACTCGATCTTGAGCCGGTTGCGCACGATGCCGGGGAACTTCATGAGTCGCTCGACGGTGCGCCGGTTGAAGCGCGCGACGCGCTCCACGTCGAAATCCGCGAAGGCCTCGCGATAGCCCGCGCGCTTGTTGAGGATCGTCGACCAGCTGAGTCCCGCCTGGGCGCCCTCGAGCACCAGGAACTCGAACTGCGTGCGGTCGTCGTGCGCCGGCACGCCCCACTCCTCGTCGTGGTAGCAGATGTACGCCTTGCTCATGCCCGAGTACGACCACGCGCAGCGCGGGCGTGGGTCGGGAGCGTAGGGATGCGCGCTCGTCATGACGCACGGGCGGCGCTCACCCAGGTGGAATGAGCGCCGCTCGCTCGATGGGTCAGCCTTCCTTCTTCTCCCCGTCCTTCTTTTCGCCGTCCTTCATGTCGGCGCCGCACTTGCCCTCGCCACACTTGCCCTCGCCCTTGGCCTTGTCGGCGCCGCACTTGCCCTCGCCCTTGGCCTTGTCGGCGCCGCACTTGCCCTCGCCGCACTTGCCTTCGTGCGTGCCCTTGTCGGCGCCGCCCGTGCCCTCGGGAGACATGTAGGCGCTGCCGAGCGCGGTCAGCGAGAAGGGGCTGGCGTTCGCCACCGAGGCGGCGGCGAGCGAGCCGGCGATGGCCGCACCCAGTGCCATCGCGACGGGCTTGCGGAAGTTCCTGTTGAACATCGGTCGTCTCCTTGCGTGAGTTTCGTCGTTGGTTGGTCAGTCCCGGGTCCACTCCACGGCCGCGAGCACCTGCCCGGCGACGTGGTCGAGGTTCGCATGCGCAGTGCCCATCACCGCGATGCTGCCGGGCCCGGCCGGCATGATCGTTCCCGAATATCCCTGCTCGTCGAAGTGGACCGGCGCCTCGACCTTTACATTACCGAGCACCATCACCGTCACCGGGCCCGCTTCCGTCTGCACCACGAGGTGCGGCACCCGCCGGCCCCGGAAGGGACAGGTGTTCGCATAGGATACGGCGCCGATTTCCGGCCTGAGCCGTATCCCGCCGCGCGCGAGCACCCGTTCGACGCGCCTGGGGTCGGCCGGGTGCGCCGAGTCGAATGCTTCGGGCTCGTGATCCATATGTTCGACCAGCGCCGTCGCCAGGGATTCATGTGGACTGCTGACCCAGAGCAGCGACCCGATCGCCACGCCCCCGACGATGCTGGCGGCGAGTGCGAGCCAGCGTCGGCGATCCACCAGCGGCGGCACGACCTTTGTCGGGCGCCCGGACCCCGCAGCCGCCTCCGGTACCGGCACCCGCAGCGCGGCCAGAACTTTCTCGTCGAGCGCCAGGATCTGGCGCAGGAACTCCGCGCAGCCCGGACAGGCATCGCGATGCGCCGCGGCCTCGGCATCGAGGTTGTACGGGTCGGCACCGGCCGCCCTGCGGAACTCCAGGCACTCCATGACTACTCCGCCTCCCCGGTCGGGCCGAGACCGAGCTGTCGGCGCAGCTTCTGCCTTGCCCGGAACAGGCGCGTCAGCACCGCCCCCTGGGTCAGGCCCAGCTGGCTCGCGATTTCCCCGGTCGAAAGGCCCAGCAGCACCTGCATCACCAGCGGCTCGCGATAGTCGTCCTCGAGCGCGAAAATGGCGCGCCGCACGTCCAGCACCTCCTGGGCCTCGCCCACCGCGAGTTCGGGGGATTCGCTGCCGACGAGTTCGTCCACCTGCACCGTCTCCAGTCGTTTCCGCTCGTAGAGCCGCGCATGCTCGCGCCGCACGATCGTGAGCAGCCACGGCTTGGCGGCGCCGGTCTCCGCGAGGCTCTCCCGTGACCGCCACGCCCGGAGCATCGCCTCCTGCACCACGTCCTCCGCCACCTGCCTGTCCCGCGCCAGCCAGAATGCGAACCGGTAGAGGTCGGGCCGCAGCTCCTCGCAGAGCCGCGCAAATGCGGATTCCCCGTTCTTTCCGGCAAACGGCGCGTTCATGTATAAAGACCGGGCTGCCAGCAGCCTTATTTCGACGCCGCGGGAGGGGCTGGCCGCCTCGCCCCGCCCGGGTTCGGGCTCGCCCGCACCATAGCCCGCGCGGCTGCACGGGCGCAAACCGCGCCCGGCCGCGACTGGAGTTCACGATGACCCACCACCACACCCCCCACCAGTACCCCCGCGTGCGGATGCGCCGCATGCGCCGCGACGACTTCTCGCGCCGCATGATGCGCGAGACGACCTTGACGCCGAGCGACTTCATCTACCCGGTGTTCGTCATGGAGGGACAGAAGCAGCGCGTGGCGGTTCCCTCCATGCCGGGCGTCGAGCGGCTCACGGTGGACGAGCTCGTGCGCGAGGCCGAGGTCATCGCGAAGCTCGGTGTACCGGCCATCGCACTCTTCCCGGTGACCGCGCCCGATGCGAAGAGCCTCGACGGACGCGAGGCGTGGAACCCGCAGGGTCTCGCGCAGCGTGCCGTGCGGGCGCTCAAGCAGGCCCTGCCGGAGCTCGGCGTGGTCACGGACGTCGCGCTCGACCCGTTCACCACCCACGGGCAGGACGGCATCATCGACGAGTCGGGCTACGTCATGAACGACGTGACCGTCGAGGCGCTGGTCAAGCAGGCGGTCTCGCACGCCGAGGCCGGCGCAGACATCGTGGCGCCCTCGGACATGATGGACGGTCGCATCGGCGCGGTGCGCGATGCACTCGAGGCCGGCGGCCACATCCACACGCGCATCCTTGCCTACTCGGCGAAGTACGCCTCGAGCTTCTACGGTCCGTTCCGCGACGCCGTGGGCTCGGCCGGCAACCTCGGCAAGGGCAACAAGTACAACTACCAGATGGATCCCGCCAACTCCGACGAGGCGCTGCGCGAAGTGCAGCTCGACCTCGACGAGGGCGCGGACATGGTGATGGTCAAGCCCGGCCTGCCCTACCTCGACATCGTCCGCCGCGTGAAGGACCGCTTCGGCGTCCCGACCTTCGTCTACCAGGTGAGCGGCGAGTACGCGATGCTGATGGCCGCCGCGCAGAACGGCTGGCTCGACGAGCGCGCGGTGGTGCTCGAGGCGCTCACGTCCATCAAGAGGGCCGGGGCGGATGGAATCCTCACCTATTTCGCCCGACGCGCGTCGGAATGGCTTAAGGAAAGCGGATAGCGGATAGCGGATAGCGGATAGCGGATAGTGAAAGAGTAGGACACTGTCGCCGCCTCTACCCCCTACCCCTGGTCATTACCCGCTTTCTTCCTCTTCACTATCCGCTATCCGCTATCCGCTTCCGATGTCCTGCGCCTACGCCCTCTTCGGCTACCCCGTCCAGCACAGCTGGTCGCCGTTCATCCATGGGATGTTCGCGAGGCAGACCGGCCAGGACATGGTGTACCGGCTGCACGAGACGCCGCCGGAGCGCTTCCGCAACGACGTGCTGGAGTTCTTCAGCCAGGGTGGCTGTGGCATCAACGTCACGCTGCCGCACAAGCGCACGGCGGCCGACATCGTCAACGAGCTGACGCCACGCGCACAGCTGGCGGACGCGGTCAACACGGTGGTGCGCCGCGACGAACGACTCATCGGCGACAACACCGATGGCGCGGGACTGCTGGCCGACCTGACGAAGAATCTCGGGCTCGGCTGGACCGCGCCGCGCATCCTGATGCTGGGCGCCGGCGGGGCGGCGCGCGGCGCGCTCGGGCCGCTGCTCGACCTGCAGCCCCGGCTGCTGGTGATCGCCAACCGCACGTCCGACCGCGCCATCGCGCTCGCGCACGAATTCGCGAGCCTCGGCCCCGTCACCGGCTGCGAATTCGGCAAGCTCGAGCACCATCGCTTCGACCTCATCGTGAACGCGACCTCGGCCAGCCTGCGCGGCGAGGTGCCCCTGATCCCGATCGACGTCGTCGACTCGATGACCACCTGCTACGACATGGCCTACGGCGTGGGCGACACCGCCTTCGTCACCTGGGCGAAACGACTCGGCGCGGGACGCGCGGAGCAGGGCTGGGGCATGCTGGTCGAACAGGCCGCCGAGGCGTTCGCGCTGTGGCGGGGCGTCGAGCCGGACACCGCGCCGGTGCTGCGGGCGCTGCGGCAACGGGCCGCTACGAGCGCTCGTAGTCCTGCTTCAGGTTGACGTACCACTCCGCCATGATCGGCACGCGGGCGATCTCGGCGTCGGTCAGTTCGCGGGCGCGACGCGCGGGATTGCCGACGTAGAGCCCGCCCGACTCCAGGCGCTTGCCCGGCGTCACCACCGCGCCCGCGCCGATCATGACGTCGTCCTCCACCACCACGCCGTCGAGCACGATGGCGCCGATCCCCACCAGCACCCGATTGCCGATGGTGCAGCCGTGCACCACGACCTTGTGGCCGAGCACCACGTCCTCGCCGATCAGCAACGGCCAGCCCGTGTCGTTGCCCTTGTAGGGCCGCGCGACGTGCAGCACGCTGCCGTCCTGCACGTTGCTGCGGTGGCCGATGCGGATCGCGTTGACGTTGCCGCGCAGCACCGCCATGGGCCAGATCGAGACCTGGTCGCCGAGCACGACGTCGCCGATGACGAGCGCGGCGGAGTCGATGTACACACCCTCGCCCAGGGTGGGGTGGATTCCGAGGTAGGGGCGGACGGACATGGCTGTTTCCGGAGCTTTTTGCGACCCATAGTCTAGACGCTGGGTGCCCGACGGCTGCAATCTTGCGCACCGGCGGAGGACCCGCCTGCAAGGAGCCTGACCGATGGTCGTCGTACTGCTGCTGTTCCTGGCCCTGCTCGTCGTGGCCGCCGTGTACATCGTCCGCGTCTACAACGGCCTCGTGGCCCTGCGCGAGAACGTCCGCAAGGCCTGGTCGAACATCGACGTGCTGCTGACCCAGCGCCACGACGAGCTGCCGAAGCTGGTCGAGACCTGCAAGCGCTACATGGCGTACGAGCAGGAGACGCTCGAGCGCGTGATGCAGGCCCGCTCCGCCGTGTTCGCGGCCCAGGGCAAGGGCGACGTCGCCGCCGTCGGCGCCGCCGAGCAGCAGCTGCGCGAGGGCCTCGGGCGGCTGTTCGCGGTCGCCGAGAACTACCCCGACCTGAAGGCCGACCAGGGCTTCGGCCACCTGCGCACGCGCATCTCGGAGCTCGAGGAAACGATCGCAGACCGCCGCGAGCTCTACAACGAGGCGGTGAACCTGAACAACATCCGCATCCAGACCTTCCCGGACCTGATCGTCGCGCGCATGTTCGACTTCAAGCAGTCCGCACTGCTCGAGTTCACCGAGGAGCAGAAGCGCGACGTGAATCTGGGACAGCTGTTTGGCTGACCCGTCCGACTTCTGGTTCACGGTATTGATGCTGGGCGTCGCCGTCGCGGGCGGCGGCTGGTTCGCGCTGCGCTGGCTGCACGTCGCGCGGATGATCGAGGACACGCCGACCTCGCGCATCCGCTCGGCGGCACAGGGCTACGTCGAACTCGGCGGGCGCTGCCGCGCCCTCGACGGCACGCAGAACCTCGCGCCGCTGACGCAGCGCCCCTGCGTCTGGTGGCGTTACCGCATCCAGCAGAAGGTCGAGTCCGGCCCGAGCGGCAAGCGGCGCCAGGCCTGGCGCAACGTCAACTCCGGGCGGTCGGAAGTGCCGTTCCTGCTCGACGACGGGACGGGCACCTGCATCGTGCAGCCGGCCGGTGCCGAGATCGTGACCGGCGAGTCGGTCACCTGGTATGGCGACACGCCCTGGCCCACGCAGGCCATGGGCAAGGGCCTGCTCGGCTCCGCGGGACACAGCTACCGCTACTTCGAGGAACGCATCTACGAGCACGAGCAGGTGTTCGTGCTCGGCCAGTTCCGCAGCCACTCCGGCACCGCCCGGCCGGACGTGCAGCCTGCCGTCACCGAGTTGCTGGCCGAGTGGAAGCGTGACCAGGCGCAACTCGTCGAGCGGTTCGACGCGGATGGCGACGGCACGGTGAGCCTGGGTGAATGGGAGCAGGCGCGCGCCGAGGCACGGCGGACCGTGACCGAGCGTCACCTCGAGCGCCCGAGCCAGCCGCCCCTGCACGTGCTCGGTCGACCGGACGGCGGTCGGCTGTTCCTGATCGCGGCATTTCCCGAGGGCACCATCGCGAAGCGCTACCGGCGCCGCGCCCTGCTCGCATTCGCAGGCTTCGTCGTCGCCACCTATGCGCTCGGCTGGTTGCTGCAGGGCGTCTTCGGCTCAGCCTAGAATAGGCCGATGAGCAATCCCCTCCTCGCCGACACGCCACTCCCTCAGTTCAGCAAGATCGAAGCCACGCACGTCGAGCCGGCCATCCGCCAGCTGCTCGACGACAATCGCCGGACCCTCGCCGCGCTGCTCGCGAGCGGCGCCGAGGGCTGGGACGGACTCGTGGCCCCCATCGAGCGCATGCATCACCGGCTCGCGCGGGCCTGGTCGCCGGTGGGCCACCTGAACGGTGTGATGAACAGCGACGGGCTGCGCGCGGCGTACAACGCCTGCCTGCCGCTGCTCACCGCCTACCACACCGAGATCGCGCAGAACGAGCAGCTCTGCGCGGCCTACCAGCGGGTGATGGACCGCGAGGGCGACCGGCTCGACCCCGCGCAGCGCAAGCTGGTGGAGAACGCCCTGCGCGACTTCCGCCTCGCGGGGGTGTCGCTGCCGGCCGACCGCAAGCGCCGCTTCGGCGAGGTCATGGAGCGCCTCGCCACCGTGCAGGCGAAGTTCGACGAGAACGTGCTGGATGCGACCAACGCCTGGTCCCGGCAGGTAACGGACGAAGCCGATCTCGCGGGCCTGCCGCCGGCGACCGTGCAACGTGCGCGGCAGGCCGCCGAAGCGGCGGGCGAACCGGGATGGCGCCTGGCACTCGACGCGCCCAACTACCAGGCCGTGATGACGCACGGCGAGTCCGGCGAGCTGCGGCGCGAGTTCTACGAAGCGTGGGTGACGCGCGCCTCGGATCGCGGCCCGCACGCCGGACGCTGGGACAACACGCCACTGATGGCGGAGATCCTCGGCCTGCGACACGAGGCGGCGGCCCTGGCCGGCTTTGCCAACTTCGCCGAGTATTCGCTCGCGACCAAGATGGCCCACGAGACTTCGGAAGTGCTCGGCTTCCTGCGCGAGCTCGCGCGGGTGAGCCGCCCGGCCGCCCAGCGCGAGTTCACCGAGCTCGAGGCGTTCGCGGGCCGCCCGCTCGACGCCTGGGACGTGGCGTTCTACTCGGAGCGCATGAAGCGCGAGCGCCTCAACGTCTCCGAGGAGGCACTGCGCCCTTACTTTCCGCTGCCACGTGTGCTCGCCGGGCTGTTCACGGTCATCACGCGTCTCTACGGCGTGCGGATCGTGGCGCGGCCCGAGGTCGAGGTCTACCACCCGGACGTGAGGTACTTCGACATCCTCGAGCGTGACGGCACGCCCCGCGGCGGCTTCTTCCTCGACCTCCATGCGCGGCCGAAGAAACGCGGCGGCGCCTGGATGGACGAGTGCGTGGGCCGCATCCGCATCGCGGATGTCAGCGCGCTGCCGGTCGCCTACCTGGTGTGCAATTTCACGCCGCAGGTGGACGACCAGCCCTCGCTGCTCACCCACGGTGACGTGCTCACGCTGTTCCACGAATTCGGGCACGGCCTGCACCACATGCTGACGCGCGTGGACTACCCGAGCGTGGCGGGCATCAACGGCGTGCCCTGGGATGCGGTCGAGTTGCCAAGCCAGTTCATGGAGAATTTCGCCTGGCGCGACGAGGTGCTGCCGCTCATCTCCGCGCACGTCACGACGGGCGAGCCCTTGCCGGCGGGGATGCTGGCCCGGCTGCAGGCGAGCCGCACGTTCCAGGCCGGCATACAGACCGTGCGGCAGCTCGAGTTCGCGCTGTTCGACTTCCGGCTGCACGCCGAGTACGACCCGTCCGCCCCGCCCCGCATCGCCGCGACGCTGGCCGAGGTCCGCGACGAGGTCGCCGTGGTGCGGCCGCCGGAGTTCAACCGCTTCCCGCACGGTTTCCAGCACATCTTCTCCGGCGGGTATGCCGCGGGCTACTACAGCTACAAGTGGGCCGAGGTCCTGTCGGCGGATGCGTTCGGCGCCTTCGCGGAGCACGGCGTGTTCGACCCGGCGACGGCACGACGCTTCCTGCGCTCCATCCTCGAGCGCGGCGGCGGCCGCGACGCGATGGAGGCGTTCGTCGAGTTCCGCGGGCGGCGGCCCGAGATCGAGCCGCTGCTGCGGCAGATGGGAATGGCCGCGTGAGGAAGCGGATAGTGAACAGCGGATAGCGGATAGTGAAAGAATCGGAGGGCGCTTTGCGCCCGCCTCTTCACTACCCCCCTATCCCCGAGTCATTACCCCCTCTCTTCCTCTTCACTATCCGCTATCCGCTATCCGCTATCCGCTGTTCACTATCCGCTCCTCCATGCTGCTCGCTACCTGGAACGTCAACTCCCTCCGCGTCCGCCTGCCGCACCTCACGGACTGGCTCGCGGCCAATCCCGTCGACGTGATCGCGCTGCAGGAGACCAAGCTCCCCGACCCCGATTTCCCGAAGGACGAGCTCGAGGCGCTGGGCCTGCACGTCGCCTTCGCCGGGCAGCGCACCTACAACGGCGTGGCGATCGTCTCCAGGCAGCCGCTCGAGGACGTGGTCGCCGGCATCCCCGGATTCCAGGACGAGCAGAAGCGCGCGCTCGCCGCGACGGTCTCGGGCGTGCGCGTGATCGACGTGTACGTGCCGAACGGCCAGGCCGTGGGCTCCGACAAGTACGAATACAAGCTGCGCTGGCTCGCCGCCCTGCGCGGGTACGTGAGCACGGAGCTCGCGCGCCATCCCGACCTCGTGGTGCTCGGCGACTACAACATCGCCCCGGAGGATCGCGACGTGCACGACCCGAAGGCCTGGGAAGGCTCGGTGCACGTGAGCGAGCCGGAGCGAGCGGCGCTCCGGGAACTGCTCGCGACCGGGCTCGAGGACTGCTTCCGACGCTTCGAGCAGCCCGAGAAATCGTTTTCGTGGTGGGACTACCGGATGATGGCGTTCAGGCGCAACGCAGGTCTCAGAATCGACCTGATCCTCGCCAGCCGCAAACTGGCCGAAAAATGCGCGGAATGCCGCATCGACAAGGCACCGCGGAAGCTCGAGCGGCCTTCCGACCACACGCCGGTGCTCGCCATGTTTGACATATAGGCATCGGCGCGGGGGGTGTCGAAAAATTTGACTCTGGCGTTCCCGGGGGCTTTGTCTACACTCGCCGTCATTGGAACGAACCGTGCCAGCCAAGCACCATCCATAACAACAACGAGCATGCGGTACCGGCGCAGCGATTACGACGTGACGAACACCGTGCAGGTGAGCTCGGTCGCGGCGGTGCGTCGCGCGGTCGAGGAGATCTTCACGCAGACCTGGCCGGCGGGACAGGTCGACCGCATCCAGGCCGCCTTCGCCGACTTCGAGCGACTCTTCAACGGCCAGTTCCCCGGCTACTTCGGCTGCGACACCGTCTACCACGACGTGCAGCACTCGCTCGACGACACGCTCGCGATGGCACGTCTGCTCGCGGGCTATGAGAAGTCGCACGTCGCCGAGCAGCGGCTCGGCGCGGACCGCGCGGTGATGGGCATCGTGGTTGCGCTGTTCCACGATGCCGGCTACATCCGCCAGACGGACGACACGCAGCATCGCAACGGCGCCGAGTTCACGCGCACGCACGTGGGCCGCAGCGCGCAGTTCCTCGCCCGCTACCTGCCGACGATCGGCATGGCGGAGTGGGTGCCGGTGGCGACGCAGATCGTCCACTTCACGGGCTACGAGCTCGGGTTCGACCAGATCCGCCTCGACGACCCGCGCGACCGCAAGGTCGGTCACCTCGTCGGCACCGCGGACATGATGGCGCAGATGGCCGACCGCTGTTACCTCGAGAAGTGCCGCGACCGCCTCTATCCGGAGTTCGTGCTCGGCGGCGTCGCCATGGCGCGCGGCAAGGAGGGCGAACTCAAGGTGACCTACGCGTCGGGCCTCGACGTGCTCAGGCAGACGCCGGAATTCGTCGCCGAGACCATGCGCACGCGGCTCGACGGCGAGTTCGGCGGCGCGTACCGCTACTTCGAAGTGCTGTTCGGTGGACGCAATCCCTACCTCGAGGCGATCGAGCGCAACCTCGACTACCTGAAGCAGGTGCTGCACACCAAGCGCTGGTCGATGCTGCGCCGCGAGCCGCCCTGCTTCACGTGGGAGAAGAACCCGCTGCAGAACGTGCGCGCGCTGGTGATCAACCACCTGACCAGCACGGTCACCGCCTCCTGACGACCGCTCAGCGGGCCTGCAGCGCCCTCAGGAACCCGACCGCGTCCCCGCCTCGCTCGAGCACCTCGACGAGCGCCGAGCCCACCACCACCCCGTCGACGTGCCCCTGCATGCGGGCCACCTGCTCGCGGCTGCGGATGCCGAATCCGGCGCAGACCGGTACCGGCGAGACGGCACGCACGCGGTCCATGTAGTCGAGCACGTCGTCGGGTACCGCGACCTGCTTGCCCGTGGTGCCCGTCATGGTCACCGCATAGACGAAGCCCTGGCTCGCCTCGCACAGCATTTTCAACCGTTCGGCCGGCGTCACCGGCGTGACCATCTGCACGAGTGCGAGTCCTTGCCGGTCGAGCGCGGCGCGCATCTCGGCGCTCTCCTCGTAGGGCAGGTCCGGGATGATGAATCCGGCGACCCCGGCCCGCGCGGCGGCCTCCGGCAGCCGGTCGAGCCCGTAGGCCAGCAACGGGTTCAGGTAGCTCATCAGCAGCAGCGGCGCACGCGGGCGGGGCTGCATCCGCCCAAGCTCCTCGAGCAGCCACGGCAGCGTGAACCCGCCCCGAAGCGCGGCGAAGCTCGCGCGCTGGATGGTCATGCCGTCCGCCATCGGGTCGGTGAACGGCACGCCGATCTCGACCACGTCGGCCTCGCCGCCGATGGCGGTGAGGTTCGCGCCGAACCCTGCCCGGTCCGGGAAACCCGCGGTCATGAACGCCACGACGGCGGGCCGTCCCTGCGCGCCGGCCTCGCGGATCGCGGCGCCGATCGAATCGCGCGGCTTGCCCATCACGGCCTCCCCTGCAGCAGCGTGCGCTGCAGCGTCGGCATGTCCTTGTCCCCGCGGCCGGACAGGCCGATGAGGATCCGGCTGCCGGGGTTTGCGTGCGCGTAGCGCTTCGCACCGGCGAAGGCGTGCGCGCTCTCGATCGCGGGCAGGATGCCCTCGGCCTGGCAACACTCCGCGAGCGCCTCGAGCGATTCGTCGTCCTCCGCCGCCTCATAGGTGACGCGACCCACGCTTGCGAGCAGCGCGTGCTCCGGGCCGACGCCCGGATAGTCGAGTCCGGCGGAGACGGATTGCGTTTCCTGAATCTGGCCGTGCTCGTCCTGCAGCAGCAGCGAATAGCAGCCCTGCAGCACGCCCGGCGTGCCGTAGGCGATGGACGCGGCGTTCTGGCCGAGCCCGGTGCCCGCGCCGCCCGCCTCGAGGCCGAGCAGCTTCACGCCGAGGTCGCGGACGAAGGGATGGAACAGACCGATGGCGTTCGACCCGCCGCCGACACAGGCGACCGCGACGTCCGGCAGCGCGTCTGCCTGCTCGAGCATCTGCGCGCGCGCCTCGACGCCGATGACGGACTGGAACTCGCGCACGAGGTACGGATACGGATGCGGACCGACGGCCGAGCCGAGCAGGTAGTAGGTGCCGTTCGGGTCGGCGACCCAGTCGCGCAGCGCCTCGTCGATGGCGGCGCGCAGCGTCTTGTCGCCGCTCGTGACCGGCACGACCTGCGCGCCGAGGAGCTTCATGCGCCCGACGTTCGGCGCCTGGCGTTCCATGTCGACCGAGCCCATGTATACGACGCAAGGCATGCCGAGGCGCGCGCACGCGGCGGCGGAGGCCACGCCATGCTGCCCCGCGCCGGTTTCGGCGACGATGCGCTTCGCGCCGAGGCGCTTCGCGAGCAGCGCCTGCCCGATCGCGTTGTTGATCTTGTGCGCGCCCGTGTGCGCGAGATCCTCGCGCTTGAGCCACACCTCGGCGCCCCAGCGACGCGAGAGCTCGCCGGCGAACGTGAGCGGCGTCGGTCGCCCCACCCAGGTCCGCAGCTCCGACTCGAGCTCGGCGCGAAACCCGGCATCCGGCAGGATGCTGCGCACGCCTGCCTCGAGCCGATCGAGCGCGGGCACCAGGGTCTCCGGAACGTAGCGGCCACCGAACGGGCCGTAGCGGCCACGCTCGTCGGGAAACACGCCGCGCAGCACTTGCGCGAGCAATGCCTCCCGGTCGATCTTCAGGGCCTCGGTTCTCATCGACGATACTCCTCGACATGGCCGGGCACGCTCGCCGCGCGGGCGGCCCGGACGAATTCATGGATGCGGGTGGCGTCCTTCACGCCGCGACGGCTCTCGACTCCGGAACTCACGTCGACCCCGAACGGGCGCACCGCGCGCACCGCTGCGGCGACGTTGCCCTCGTCGAGTCCACCCGCCAGCACGAGCTGCGTGAGCGGGGCCAGGCGTGCCGCAGCGTCCCAGTCGCCACGCTCACCGACTCCGCTGCGCGCGCTCTCGAGCAGGCAACGCAGTGGCATCGGGCTCGGCAGGGACGCGGCATTGCGAAGAACCGGGAGTACCCGCTGCCCCGGCGGCAGACGGAGTCGTTCCAGGTCCTCGGCGTCCGTCTGAATCCAGTCGGGCCCGACGGCCGCGACCACCTCGTCCACCAATGCCTGCGCCGGGTGCAGGAACACGGCGACGCGCTCGATCCCCGCGGGCACGGCTGCCTGGAGTTCATGCGCCGCCTCGACCGCCAGGTTGCGCGGCGAGTCCGCGAAGAAAACGAAACCCACGGCATCGGCACCGGCCTGCGCGGCGGCCTCGATGGCCTCGCCCGTCGTCATGCCGCAGATCTTGATCCACAGTGCGCTCACGATCGTCTCAGGGCACGGCTCCGCGGCCCGCCTCCAGCAGTTGCGCAACCGCGCGCGCCGGATCGGCGCGACGCATCAGGCTGGTGCCGACCAGCGCCAGTCGATAGCCGAGCTGCGCGACGCGTGCCGCGTCCTGCGGGGCCTGCACCCCGCTCTCGGCGACGCACGGCCAGTCGAGCGGCATGCGGCTCCTGAGCTGGTAGAAGCGCTCGAAATCGATCGCGAGCGTCTCGAGGTCGCGGCAATTGAGCCCCATCAGGACCTGCTCGTCGCGGCCCTGCCGCTCGCGCGCGAGTTCCTCCGCGATGTCGAGATCGTCCGCATCGAAGGCCTCGAGCAGCACGAAGAGCCCCTGCTCAGCCGCGCAGTCGAGCAATGCCACGAGTCGTTCACGCGGCACCATGCGCACGATCAGCAGCACGCCCGACGCGCCGTAGGCGCGCGCCTCGAGCACCTGGTAGGGATCCACCAGGAAGTCCTTCCGCATCGCCGGCACGCCGTACGGCTGCAGGGTCTCGGCAGCGAGGCGCAGGTGCTCGAGGTCACCGTCGAAGCGCGTCGGCTCGGTGAGGATCGAGCAAACGGCCGCGCCGCCCTCGGCATAGCCCTCGAGCCGGCGCACGGGATCCACGGTGCTCGCCGACAGGTCGCCGAGCGACGGCGACCGCAGTTTCATCTCGGCGATGACGTTGAAGCCGTGGTGGTCGAGCACGAGCCGCGGGGGTGACGGGGTACCGAGCACTGCCGCCCGCAGCGCCGCCTCCGGCACGCGCTCGCGGGCCTCCGCGACGCGGCGCAGGCTGGAGTCGAGCATGGAGGAGAGCAGGCCCATGAGCTAGGAGAAGGGGATAGGGGATAGGGGATAGGGGATAGTGGCAAGAGTGCCACTACCACCGACGGCAGCAGACCGAAACGAACCGGATTGCGCAGCGCTCTTCACTATCCCCTATCCCCTATCCCCTCGCACCCGCCTTGCGTCCAAACGCCGCCAGCTTCTCCAGCAGTCGTTCGGCGTCGCCACGCGCTATGGCCTCGCCGGCGGCGCGCACGCCCTCGGCGGTCGATTCCACGGCACCGGTGACTTCGAGCGCGAGCGCCGCATTCAGCACGATGGCGTCGCGATGGGGGCCGCGGTCGCGACCCTCGAACACGGCGCGCAGGCCGGCGGCATTGTGGCTCGCATCGCCACCCGCGAGGTCGCCGGGCGTGCAGCGCGGCAGTTTGAAATCGAGCGCGTCCTGCACGCGACGCTCGACCCGGCCGGGCTGGACGTCGTAGAGCTCGAAGGGCCCGACGGGCGTCGCTTCGTCCCAGGCAGGCGCGCCGTGGATGACGAACACGCGCTGGATCGGCATGCCCGCAAGCGTCTCGGCCATCAGCTGCGCGGCGGATGCGCTGTAGGCACCGATCACGCTGAAGGGTGGCTCCGCCGGATTGGTCAGCGGGCCGAGCAGGTTGAACACCGTACGCACGCCGAGTGCGCGACGCACGGGAGCCACTTCCTTCATCGCCGGGTGGTAGTGGGGCGCGAACAGGAAGGTGAAGCCGGTCTCGGCGAGGCACTCGCCCGCGGCCTCCTCGTCTAGGGGCAGGGGCAGGCCCAGCGCCTCGAGCAGGTCGGCGCTGCCGGAGCGGCTGGAGACGGAACGATTGCCGTGCTTGACGACCCGCACGCCCATGGCGGCCACGAGCAGCGACGCGCCGCTCGACAGGTTGAAGCTGAACGACGCATCGCCGCCGGTGCCGACGATGTCGACTGCCGGTGGACCTGGCGGCAGGTGCGGCCGTCGCGCCAGTCCGCGCATCGCGCTGGCGAAGCCGCGCACTTCCGCCGGCGTGATGCCCTTGGAGCGCAGCGCGGCGAGCAGCGCGCCGGCCATCGCCGGTGCAATCGAGGCGTCCGTCAGCGAGACCAGCAACTCGCCGGCCTCCGCCTCCGACAGGTCGCGGCGCTCCAGCAGGCGTTCGAGAACCTCGCGATGCTCGATCACGTGCCCTCGCCCGCTGCCGCGCGGCGCCCGCCCGCCAGGTGCAGAAAATTGTCCATCAGTGTCGGCCCGTCCGGCGTCAGGATGCTCTCGGGGTGGAACTGCACGCCCTCGAGCACGAACTCGACGTGGCGCACGCCCATGATCTCGCCCTGGCTGGTGCGGGCCGAGACCTCCAATTCCGCGGGCAAGGTCTCCGGCTTCGCGATCAGAGAGTGGTAGCGGCCGGCCGCGAAGGGCTGCGGGAGCCCCGCGAATACACCGCGGCCGTCGTGCTCGACCTCGGATACCTTGCCGTGCATCAACCGGCCGGCACGCACGACCTCGCCGCCGAAGACCTCGACGATCGACTGGTGCCCGAGGCAGACGCCGAGCACCGGGATCTTCCCGGCGAAGGCGCGGATCATGTCCATCGAGATGCCGGCATCGCGCGGCGTGCCGGGGCCCGGCGAGATGCACAGGTGCGTCGGCGCCAGCGCTCGAGCCTCCTCGACGCCGATCGCGTCGTTGCGGTGCACGAGCACGTCCGCGCCCAGCACCAGGAAGGCCTGCACGAGGTTGTAGGTGAAGCTGTCGTAGTTGTCGATCAGCAGCAGGCGCGGCGTGCCCATCACAGCCCCTCCCGCGCGAGCTCGAGCGCATGGCGCAGCACCGCGCTCTTGGCGAGCACCTCGCGGTACTCGCTGATCGGCACGCTGTCCGCGACGATGCCCGCGCCCGCCTGGAAACTGTAGGAGTCGCCGTTGAAGACCATGGTGCGGATGGTGATCGCCTGGTCCATGTCGCCGCCGTGGCCGAAGTAGCCGACCGTGCCGCCGTAGAAGCCGCGCCGCACCGGCTCGAGCTCGTCGATGATCTCCATGGCGCGCACCTTCGGCGCACCGACCAGCGTGCCGGCGGGAAACGTCGCGGCGAACAGGTCGAAGGCGTCCTTGCCGGGCGCGAGTTCGCCGTGGACGCCGCTCACGATGTGCATCACGTGGCTGTAGCGCTCGATCGAGCCGTAGGGCTGCACGCGCACGGAGCCCGCGGTGGCCACCCGTCCGAGGTCGTTGCGCGCGAGGTCCACCAGCATCACGTGCTCGGCATTCTCCTTGGGGTCGGCGAGCAGCTCGGCTTCGAGCGCGGCGTCCTGTCCGGCATCCGCGCCGCGCGGCCGCGTGCCGGCGATTGGACGCATCTCGGCGTGCCGGCCGTTCAGCTTGACGAGCGCCTCCGGGGAGGAGCCCACCACCACGCGGTCGCCGAGGTCGCAGAAATACATGTACGGGGACGGATTCAGCAGCCGCAGCGCGCGATAGGTCTCGAACGGGTCGAGGTCGCAGCGCCCGGAGAAGCGCACCGAGAGCACCAGCTGGTAGACGTTGCCGGCCGCGATGTACTCCTTGGTGCGCGCCACGCCGTGCAGGAACTCCTCCTCGCTCAGGCTCGCGACGGGCGCGCTGAAGCTCGCCTGCCACGCGGGCCCCGGCAGCCCGCCGCGCAGCGCGCGGATGACCTCGCGCCGCAAGCCCTGGCGCTCGTGCTCCGACCCTGCGTGCAGCAGCGCGGCGCGGCGCGTCAGGTGGTCGAAGACGAGCAGCGAACGCGGCGCGACGTAGTGGGCGTCAGGGCAATCGTCATCGACTCTCGCCCTGGACGGCAGGCGCTCGAAGTACCGTACGAGGTCGTAGCTCGCGACCCCGACCAGGCCACCGAGCAGCGGGAAGCCGTGGGCGGCGATGTCCGGGTGTGGTGCGGCGGCCAGTGCCCGGCGCAGCGCCGAGAGCAGTTCCGCCTGGTCCTGCGGGCGCCCGAGCCGTTCCTGGCCGAGTCGCAGGCCCGACGCGTCGAGCCGGAACTCGAGGCAGTCGCCGAAGCCGATGAAGGAATATCGTCCCAGCCGCTCGCCGCCCTCCACGCTTTCCAGCAGGAAGCGCGGCCGGAAGGGCTTCAGCTTGAGGTAGGCCGACACCGGGGTGTCGAGGTCGGCGGCGATGTCGAACAGGCTGGTCGTCACTTGCGGTTCCTCTGGCGCGAGGACCCGGGGACGCACGACAAAAAACCCATCCCCGGTGGCTCGCGGAGATGGGTTCCTGGAATCCTGCGTACTAGACGTGCGCGTCCGGCCCCACTCCTAGGAGTGGCGCCACCACCAGCGGCGATCGAGGTCGATGTCCGGGTTCGCGTTCATCTCGCACCGCAGTATCCACGGGCGGCTGCGGAGCGTCAAGAAATGCGCCCGGCCGCGCCCGGCGGCCTAGAATGACGGGCATTTCGCGCCCTACGGACGGCTGCCGTGACGCAACCCACCCTTGGCGGTATCCAGCTCGACCGCATCGCGTCCTTCGTGGCCGCCGAGCGGGAGGAGTACCAGAGGCGGCGCCCGAAGTCCCGCGAGCGGGTCGGTGATGGCATCGCCGGCTTCTACGGCGGCGTGCCGATGCACTGGATGCTCGACTGGTCGATGCCCTTCCCGTTCCTGGTGCAGGAGGCGCACGGGGCGGTGCTGCGCGACGTTGACGGCAACGAGTACGCGGATTTCTGCCTGGGCGACACGGGCTCGATGTTCGGCCACTCCCCCGCGCCCGTCGCCGAGGCGATCCGGCGACAGGCGGGGCAGGGACTCACCTACATGCTGCCGACCGAGGACGCGATCGCGGTCGGCCGCCTGCTCGCCGAGCGCTTCGGCCTGCCGCACTGGCAGGTTGCGACGACGGCCACGGATGCCAACCGGTTCGCACTGCGCGTCGCCCGCGCCGTCACCGGGCGGCCGAAGATCCTGGTGTTCAACGGCTGCTACCACGGCACGGTGGACGACACCTTCGTGCGGCTCGCGGGCGGCGTCGCGGTGAATCGTCCGGGACTGCTCGGGCAGGTCGTGGACCTCACGCGCCTCACGCGCGTGGTCGAGTTCAACGACCTGCCGGCGCTCGCCGACGCGCTCTCCCATCGCGACGTCGCCTGCGTGATCACCGAGCCGGTGCTCACGAATTCCTGCATGGTCCTGCCGAAGGCCGGCTTCCACGACGAGCTGCGCCGGCTCACGCGCGAGTCCGGCACGCTGCTGCTGATCGACGAGACGCACACGATCTCGACCGGACGCGGCGGCTACACGCGTGCGCACGGCCTCGAGCCCGACCTGTTCGTGCTCGGCAAGCCGATCGCAGGCGGCGTGCCGGCGAGCGTGTGGGGCTTCACCGAGGACGTGGCGCGTCGCCTCACCGACGTGCGCCACCGCATGCCGGCCGGGCACTCCGGCATGGGCACGACCCTGTCGGCCAACGCGCTCTCGATCGCCGCGATGCGGGCCACGCTCGAGCAGGTGATGACGCCCGAGGCCTGCGAGCACATGGACCAGCTGGCCGGGCGCCTGGCGGCCGGGCTGCAGGACGCGATCGGCCGCCACGGCCTGCCCTGGCACGTGGTGCGTGTCGGCGCACGGGTCGAGTTCGTTTGCGCGCGGGGCCCACTCACCAATGGCACCGAGGCCGAGGCCGCCCATGCGCCGGCGCTGGAGCAGGCGATACACCTCGGTCTCCTCAATCGCGGCTGCCTGATCGCGCCGTTCCACAACATGATGCTGACCTGCCCTGCCACCACGAACGCGCAGGTCAGCGCCCTGCACGAGGCGTTCGACGGTGTCCTGACGCGCCTGACCCGGACCGGAGACTGACGGAGGTTGACGATGAGAAACGCGATGCTGGCGCTGGTGGGCGCGGCCTGGCTGCTGGCAGGCTGCCAGAGCGCCTACTACGCCGCCGCCGAAAAGGTGGGCTTTGCCAAGCGCGAGATCCTCGCGAGCCGCGTCAAGTCGGCGCGCGATTCGCAGGAGGAGGCGAAGCAGGAGATCACGGATGCGCTGACCGAGTTCGGCAAGGTGGTCGCCTACCAGGGCGGCGACCTCGAGGTGCAGTACAAGCGGCTCGCCGCGCAGCTCGACGACAGCGAGCAGGCGGCGGAATCGGTGAGTTCGCGCATCCGCGACGTCGAAAGCGTGGCGGACGCCCTGTTCGAAGAGTGGCGCGAGGAACTCGGCCAGTACTCGGACACGGGGCTGCGCGCGAAGAGCGAGCAGCAGCTGCGCCAGACGCGTATGCGCTACGGACAGATGCTCGCGGCGATGAAGCGGGCCGAGGGGAGGCTCGAGCCGGCCTTGCAGCCGTTGCGCGACCAGGTCCTCTTCATGAAGCACAACCTCAACGCGCGGGCGATCGCCGGGCTCAAGGGCGAGGTCGCCCGGATGGACGAGCAGGTGAACCAGCTGGTGGCGGAGTTGAACCGAGCCATCGCCGAGGCCAACCGGTTCATCGCCGAGATCGACGGCGGCGGCTGAGTGACGCCGCGCGGCGGCCGGCTAGAGGGCGCCGGTCGTCCGCGCGAGCCGGAGCCGGGCGAGCCCCGCGTCGAGGACCGCGTTGTCGCGATTGGTGAGTGCCTGGACGCGCAGGGTCTCGGCCTCGAGCAACTGCGTCTGCGTGCCGAGACCCGCGCCGTAGCGCTCGCGAGCGATGCGCAGGTTCTCTTCCGCCTGGCCCACGGCGTCCACGGTCACGCTCACGCGCTCGCGGGTCTCCGCGACCTCGAGCCACGCCTGTCGCACCTGCAGCGCAATCACGGAGGCGGCCTCCGCGCGCTGGTCCTGTGCGGCCCGGCGCGATCGCTCGAGCGCGGCTGCACGCTTGCGTGACTGGCCCCCGTCGAACAGCGCCCACTGCACGCCGATGCCGGCCGAGGCGAACTCCTGGTCGTCCAGGAAATCGTTCTCGAGATAGCTGTATCCGCCGCTCAGGCTCACCTGCGGCAACACGCGCGCCCGCTCGGTCTTCGCGAGCGCGCCGAAGGCGCGGGCCTGCTCGTCGAGCGCATCGAGCTCGGTCCGGCGCTCGAGCGCCTGCCGCACCAGGGCGTCGAGGTCGAGTGTCGGGCCCGCGGGCTCCGGCAGCGCCTCGTCGAGGTCCACCGGGCGCACGAGCGGCTCGCCCAGTCGCCGGTTGTACGAGGCGAGCGCGATGTCGGCCGCGTTGGCGACCCTGAGCCGGTTCTGCCTGGCGTCCGCGAGCGCGACCTGCACTGCGAGCAGTTCGTTCTTCGGCACCAGCTCGCTCTCGTACATGGCCTCGATGTCGCCGGCGAGCGGCGCGAGGCTGGCAACGTTGCTCTGCGCCACTGCCAGGGCCTTGCGCGAGCGCAGCACGCCCACGTAGGACTCTGCCACGGCGAGCTTCAGGTCCTGTTCGGCGCCGCGGACCTGCGCGCCAGCGCCACGCCCGCGCGCCTCGGCCGCCGCGATGCTCGACGAGATCCGGCCACTGGTGAAGATCGGCACCGAGATCGTAGCCGAGCCCATCGCGAAGTCGTCGCCACCGACGACCTCGGGCGCAACGACCGGCAGGCCGGTGAAGGAGAAGTCGAAGGCCGGCGCGTCGTCGAGCCAGGTGTAGTTGCCGCCGACGGCGAGCGTGGGCCAGCGTTGCGCCCGCGCGGCGGCCGCCTCGTAGCCGGCGGCCTCGGCCTGGTTGCGCACCGCCGCGAAGCCGCGGTCGTTCGCCAGCGCGAGCGCCCAGGCGTCGGTCAGCGTCTCGGCGCCCGCGACCTGCATGGCCAGCATGCCGGCCATCACCGCAGATGCCGGCGATCCCGGGCGCCTGCCGTTCGACTTCATTCCCTTGCCCTCGTCACGACTTGAGCGACTCGATGCCGAGCGTGCTCAGCACGTACTTCTCGTAGAGCGGCGCGACCGACCCGGTCTTCACCTTGCGCAGGAAGTACTTCTCGAACGCCACCTTCGCGAGGTGCACCCACTTGCCCTCCTTCGCCCACGTGACGTTGCGCGGCGGGATCTGCGGCAGCGCGACGAAGGCCGCGCCGGTGTCGCCGAAATCGGCGAGGCAGATCGCGTTCCAGGTGCCGCAGGCAGTCGCCGGCTGGCCATTCAATTCCGCGGCGACGTTCTCGCAGATCGCGGTCACCATCGACTCGATCATGTAGCCGGTCTTCGGCGCGCCGGTCGGGACCGGGGTCGCCTCGACCGGCGGGATGGCGACGCAGACGCCGGCCGAGAAGATGTTGCGGTATTTCTTCGAGCGCTGGTGCTCGTCGATCACCACGAAACCGCGTGGGTTGCACAACTCGGGCACCGCCGCGACGGGCTCCACGCCCTTGAAGGCGGGGAGCACCATCGAGTACTTGAACGGCAGCTTGTGCTCCTTCTTCACCGCGCCGTCGTCGCCGTGCTCGGCCACGATCATCACGCCGTCCTCGACGCCGAGGATCTTCGCGTTGGTGATCCAGTTGATGTGACGCTGCCGCATCACGGACTCCATCAGTCCCTTGCTGTCGCCGACGCCGCCCAGCCCCATGTGCCCGATGTACGGCTCGGACGTGACGTAGGTCATCGGCACGCGGTCGCGGATCCTGCGACGGCGCAGGTCGGTATCGAGGATCATCGCGCTCTCGTACGCCGGCCCGAAGCAGCTCGCGCCCTGTGCCGCGCCGACCACCACCGGGCCCGGGTCCTGCACGAACTGCTGGTAGCGCTCCCACGCCGAGAGCGCGTGGCCCTGGGTGCACACCGACTGGGTGTGGCCGTTCGGGCCCAGCCCCGGCACTTCCTCGAACGCGAGCTTCGGGCCCGTGGTGATCACGAGGTAGTCGTAGGCGAGCTGCGTGCCATCCGCGAGCGTGAGGGAGGACCCCGGGGCATCGATGGCGCCGACCATCTGCGGCACCCACTGGATGTCCTTGTCGTCGAGCGGCTTCGCGAGGTCGACGCGGGTCTGTCCCGGCGTGCGCCACCCCACCATGATCCACGGATTGGAAGGCGTGAACTCGAAGAAGGCGCTGCTGCCGACCAGCACCACCTCGTGCGCCTTGCCGACCTTCTTCTTCATCTCGTACGCGCAGGCGACGCCGCCGAGGCCCGCTCCCATCACGACTATCTTTGCCATCTCCTTCCCCCCTTGCTGCGCTCAGGCAGCGGCGCCCGCGCGGTTGCGGTAACTGAAGTAGAGGATCGGGATCATCACCAGCGTGAGCGCCGTGGAGACCAGGATCCCGAAGATCAATGAAACGGCGAGCCCGTTGAAGATCGGGTCGTCGAGGATGAAGAACGCACCGGTCATCGCCGCCACGGCGGTGAGCGCGATGGGCCGCGCGCGCACGGCGGCCGCACCGATCACCGCGTCGGCGAGACTGCGGCCCCGCGCCAGCTCGACGTTGACGAAGTCCACCAGCAGGATCGAGTTGCGCACGATGATGCCGGCCAGCGCGATCATGCCGATCATCGAAGTCGCGGTGAACTGCGCGCCGAGCAGCGCGTGCCCCGGCATCACGCCGATGATCGTGAGCGGGATCGGCGCCATGATCACGAGCGGCACGGCGTAGGAACGGAACTGCGCCACCACCAGCAGGTAGATCAGGATCAGCCCCACCGAGTACGCGAGACCCATGTCACGGAAGGTCTCGTAGGTGATCTGCCACTCGCCGTCCCACTTGAGCGTGAATCGGTACGGGTCCTCGGGCGGGCTGAAGAAGCGCTGCTCGACCGCGCTGCCCTCGGGCAGCGACTCGTCGAGCGCGCCCACGACGTTGAACATGCCGTACAGCGGGCTGTCGAGCTCGCCCACCGCGTCGCCGGTGACGTAGGTCACGGGCAACAGGTCCTTGTGATGGATCGACTCGTCCCAGGCGCGCTGCTCGACCACGGCGATCTCCGAGAGCGGCACTCGTGCGCCGCTGCGCGATCGCACCTGCAGCGCGAGCGCGCCCGACAGGTCGGCCTTGTCCGGCACGTCGAGTTCGAGCCGCACGGGAATCGGGTAGGTCTCGCGCCCGGCCTGCAGGTAGGTCGCGTCGAGGCCGGCAAGCCCGGTCGCGAGCACCTGCACGGCCTCGGCCTGCGATACTCCGAGCATGGCGGCCTTCTGGCGGTCGATGGCGACGACCATGCGCGGCCGCCCGCTCTCGAGGCTGTCGTCGACGTCCACGATGTCCGGCTGCGACTCGAAGACCTTGCGCACCTCGCGCGCGAGGGCCTGCTGTGCGGCGTGGACCGGCCCGTAGATCTCGGCGACCAGCGGCGCCTGCACCGGCGGACCCGGCGGCACCTCCACGACCTTCACCGACGCGCCATGCCTGCGGCCGATCTCCGCGAGCACGGGTCGCACGGCCACCGCGATCTCGTGGCTCTTGCGATCGCGGTGGTGCTTGTCCACCAGGTTGACCTGGATGTCGCCGAGCTCGGGGCCGGCGCGCAGGTAGTACTGGCGGACGAGTCCGTTGAAGTTGATCGGCGCCGAGGTGCCGACGTAGAGCTGGTAGTCGGTGACTTCCGGTAGCGTGGCGATCGCCGCCGCCAGTTCGTCGAGCACGCGGCCGGTCTCCTCGAGCGCCGCGCCCTCGGGCATGTCGACGACCACCTGGAACTCCGACTTGTTGTCGAAGGGCAGCATCTTCATCACCACCCACTGCACGACCACCAGCCCCATGGCGAGCGCGATCGCCGCGAGCGTGCCGAGGTACAGCTTGTGGCGGTTCGAGCGGGCGTCGCCGCTGCGCAGGAACGGCGACATCACGCGCTCGAAGGCCCGGTGCAGCCGCGAGCCCTCGCCCTCGTCCGAGTGCACCGCGTGCGAGTGCGACAGCAGCCGCTTCGACAGCCACGGCGTGAACACGAGCGCGATGGCGAGCGAGATCAGCATGCCCATGCTGGCGTTGATCGGGATGGGACTCATGTAGGGACCCATCAGTCCCGAGACGAATGCCATCGGCAGCAGCGCCGCGATCACCGTGAAGGTCGCGAGGATGGTCGGGCCGCCGACCTCGTCCACCGCCGCGGGTATCAGCTCGGCGAGGCTCCCGCCGCCAAGGCCCATGTGGCGATTGATGTTTTCCACGATCACGATCGCATCGTCCACCAGGATGCCGATCGCGAAGATCAGCGCGAACAGCGACACCCGGTTGATGGTGAAGCCCCAGGCCCAGGAGGCGAACAGCGTCGCCGCGAGCGTGATGACCACCGCCGCCCCGACCACCACCGCCTCCCGCCAGCCGACCGCGAGCCACACGAGCAGCACCACGGACGCGGTGGCGAACGCGAGCTTCTGGATCAGCTTCTGCGCCTTGTCGTTGGCCGTCTCGCCGTAGTCGCGCGTGACCGTCACCTCGACGCCTTCCGGGATGAACGTCCCGCGCAGCAGCTCGATGCGCTCGATCACGGCGCGCGTCACGTCGACGGCGTTCTCGCCCGGCTTCTTGGATATCGCCAGCGTCACGGCCGGCGCGGTCTCCTCGAACTCGATGCCCTTGAGCCCGGCGGCGGGGCCCGCGCCGAAGGTCACGTACTGCTCGGGCTGGTCGGGGCCCGAGCGCACTTCGGCGACATCCTGCAGGTAGACGGGCCGGCCCTGGTGGACCGTCACCACCAGCTGCGCGACCTCGTCGGCGTCGGCGAGGAACTCGCCCGCCTGCACCGGCACGCTGGCGCCGCCCGACACCATCGAGCCGGCGTGCTGGACCACGTTCGCCGCCTGCAGGGAGCCGATGAGCTCGTTGACGGTGAGCCCGAAGCCCGCGAGCCGCTGCGGGTCGAGCGTGACGTGCACGGTCTCGTCCGGCCCGCCGATCGTATGGACGTTGCGCGTGCCCGGCACCCGCTTGATCTCCGCCTCGATCGCGTGGGCGACCTGGCGCAACTCGTGGGCACCGCGTCCGGGATCCTTCGTCCACAGCGTCACGCCGAGCACCGGCACGTCATCGATTCCCTTCGGCTTCACCAGCGGCTGCAGGATCCCCACCCCGGGCGGCCGCCAGTCCTGGTTCGAGTAGATGGCGTTGTAGAGCCGGACGATCGCCTCGGTGCGCTCCTCGCCGACCTCGAACTGCACGGTGACGACCGCTGCGCCGGGGCGCGAGACGGAATGGATGTGCTTCACGCCGGAGATCTCGGCGAGCACCTTCTCCATCGGCGTGGCGACGAGGTTCTCGACCTGCAGCGCGCTCGCCCCGGGGAACGGCACGATCACGTTCGCCATCGTGACGTTGATCTGCGGCTCTTCCTCCCGCGGCGTCACGAGCACGGCAAAGAGCCCCAGCAGCAGGGCGGTGAGGCCGAGCAGCGGCGTCAGCTCGCTGTCGAGGAACAGCCGCGCCACTCGCCCGCTGAAACCGAGCCGCTCAGTCATGCTTGCCCACGGGACGACGGGCCTCGAGTCCTGCCGCGGCCGGATCGAGTGCGATCGTCTCTCCGGCCGCGAGACCGGCGAGGATCTCGACGCGGTCGCCGCGCGCGTGCCCGAGCCGCACCTGTCGCAGCGCCACGCGGCCGTCGGGCGCGACCACGTAGAGAGCGCGCATTTCGCTGCGCTCGACCACGGCGCTTCGCGGCACGAGCAGGCGGCTGGCTTCGCCGGTCAGCAGGCCGACCTTGACGAACATTCCGGGCGCGAGTCCCCGCACGTCCTTCGGCAGCTCGATCCGCGCACGGAAGGTGTTCGATTCGGGCTGCGCCGACGGGAAGATCGTCAGCGTACTGGACTCGATGCGTCCGCCGTCCACGTAGACCGCGGCCTTGCGCACCTGCCGCACCTGCTCGATCACGCTCTGCGGCACCTCGACCACGACCCTGAGCTCGTCGAGCGACGCACCCGTCATGAGCGGCGCCCCCGGCGCGACGGTCTCGCCGACCTGCACGTGCTTCTGCGTCACCACGCCCGAGTACGGCGCGCGGATCTCGGTGTAGGCGACGCCCTCGCGCGCGGCGTCGAGGCCCGCCCGCGCCGCAACGAGGCGCGCGACGGCGGCGTCACGCGCGGCGCTCGCCTCGTCCAGCGTGGCCTTCGCAACGACGCGACGCTGGTACATGTCGTCGATGCGCCTGTAGCGCAACTGCGCCTCGGCTTCCCGCGCGGTCGCTTCGTTCAGCGCGGCCTGCGCCTGGGTCAGGCCCGAGACCTGCTCGGTGCTGCGGATGCGCACGATCAGCGCGCCCGCGGACACCACGTCGTTCACGTCGAACAGGATGTCGGTCACCCGGCCTGCGGTCTGCGCAGAGACGGTGGACTGGTGGACGGCCTCGACCGTGCCGTCGAGCAGGCGCTCGGCGGGTGCCGATTCGAGATCGATGCGCTGCGTGGCGAGCCCGCCGGCTGCGCCCGCGGCCACGCCCGCGCCGCAGGGGACGAGGCCCGCCAGCAGGGCCAGTATCGCGGTCGCGCAGCGCCCGGGTGTGGCTCGCGTCATGAAGAGCGTCGCCCGGCGCTCAGAACGCCGCACCCGGCTGCACGCCGAGCTTGCGCAGGACCAGGGCGAGCGGGCAGAAGCCGCTGAACGCGGATTGGAACAGGTTGGCGCCGACGAACGCGGTGAGCCAGTACCAGTTGGGGCTCACGTACAGCCCGAGCAGCAGGCTCACCAGGATCACGAGGCCCGCGAAGGCCAGGACGATGCGGTCGATGCTCATGTCGTTTCGCTCCTTGCAGTCACTCAGCGCCTGCCGTCGTCGACGACGCGGCCGGTCTGCGGGTCGATGCGGATGACGGGCAGTCCCGCTGCCTTCCAGGCCTGGAGGCCGCCCGCGAGGTGCGTCAACTGCGCGTGTCCGGCCGCCTGCAGCTTGTGCGCCGCCATCAGCGAGCGCTTGCCGGACCCGCACTGCAGGACGAGCTTGCGCCCCTCCGTCGGCAGCGCGCTCGCGTCGAACGTCGAGAGCGGGAAGAGCAGCGCGCCGTGGATGCGCTCGAAGGCGTACTCGTTCGCCTCGCGGACGTCGACGAGCAGGATCTCGCCGTTCTTCAGCCAGGCATGGACTTGCTCGGGGGTGGCGTCGGTGACTTGGGTCATGGGAAGTGACTAGGGGTTAGGGGTTAGTGGGAGAAGGTCAGAGGGGGCGGCCGATGCGGTTCAGGGGCACCCGCAGGTAGCTCACGCCATCGGCGTCCGGAGGCGGCATCGCGCCGGCGCGGATGTTGACCTGCACCGACGGGATGATCAGGTTCGGCACGGCCAGCGTGGCGTCGCGCGCCCGGCGCATCGCCACGAACTCGTGCTCGCTCGTGCCCTCGCGCACGTGGATGTTCGAGCTGCGTTGTGCCGCGATGGTCGTCTCGCAGCGCAGCTCGCGGCCGCCGGGTGCGTAGTCGTGGCAGACGAAGACGCGCGTCGCGGGCGGCAGCGCGTAGAGCCGCTGGATGGAACGATAGAGCTCGGCCGCGTCGCCGCCGGGGAAATCGCAACGTGCGGAACCGCCGTCGGGCATGAAGATGGTGTCGCCGACGAACAGCGCATCGCCGAACAGGTAGGTCACGCTGTCGCTGGTGTGGCCCGGCGTCCCGATTACCCGACCCGGGATAGCGCCGAGGTCGAGCACGTCCCCGTCTTCGAGCAGCCGGTCGAACTGGCTGCCGTCGGGACGGAACTCCTCGCCCAGCCCGAACACACCCTTGAAGGTCGCCTGGACCTGCCGGATGCCGGCACCGATGGCGATGCCGCTGCCGAGTTGCGCCTGCAGTACCTTCGCGGAGGACAGGTGATCCGCATGGGCGTGGGTCTCGAGGATCCACTGCACGGCGAGCCCGGCTTCCTTGCAGTGCGCCACGATCCGGTCCGCAGAGGCCGTCCCGGTTCGGCCCGACCGCCAGTCGTAGTCGAGTACCGGGTCGACGATCACGGCCGCGCGGGTGGCGGGATCCGCCACCACGTAGGACCACGTGCCGGTCGGCTCGTGCAGGAAGGGAGTGACGGTCGGCTGCATGTCGGCTCCAGGGAGGTCGGCGACGAGAATATTAGTGATTGCTAAATTAGTCAATGCTGAAATACAATTCCCGCGCCAGCCACCGGAGGTCCGCGCGCATGCCGCCGCCCGATCACAGTCCCGAACCCGCCGCCAGCGCCCACGAGCAGATGGCGGCGCATGCGGCGGATGCCGCGCAGATGCTGAAGGCGCTCGGCAACGAGCAGCGGCTGCTGATCCTCTGCAACCTGCTCGGGGGTCCGCTGTCGGTCGGGGAACTGCACCAGCGCCTCGCACTGAGCCAGTCCGCACTGTCGCAGCACCTCGCGCTGCTGCGCGAGGCCGGGTTCGTCGATACACGACGCGAGGCGCAGACCATCCACTACTCCCTGCCCGACGGCCCGGCGACCCGGGTGCTGGCGCTGCTGGAGAACATCTATTGTGCGCCCGGATCGCCGGCAAGGGATTCCGGACCCGCGGCGGGCGCGACCGGGCGGCGGCCCGGCGGCGACTGACGGACCCCGGGCCGTGCTGCCGACCCTGCTGGGTGCACTCGCGATCGGCCTGAGCCTCGGCCTGCTCGGCTCCGGCGGCTCGATCCTCACCGTTCCGGTGCTCCATTACCTGGTCGGCCAGCCCGACAAGCTGGCCATCGGCGGGTCGCTGCTGGTGGTGGGCCTGATCGCGAGCGCCGGCTGCGTCCCGTACGCGCTCGGCCGCCAGGTCGACTGGCGCAAGGTGCTGTGGTTCGGCCTGCCGGGCATGGCAGGCGCATGGCTAGGCGCGACGCTCTCCCGCTGGGTGCCCGGCTCGCTGCAAATCGCGCTGTTCGCGGCGGTGATGCTGATCGCGGCCTGGCGGATGTTGCGGAGCGGTCCCCTGCAGCCCGCCAGGCACGAGCCACGACGGCTCGCGGTGGTCGCGGGCGGAACGGGCGTGGGAATACTGAGCGGGCTGGTCGGGGTCGGGGGCGGGTTCCTGATCGTGCCGGCACTCGTGCTGCTCGCCGGCGTCTCGATGCTGAGTGCCGTCGGCACCAGCCTGGCCGTGATCGCGCTGAACTCGTTCGCCGGCTTCGCGAAGTACCGGCAGGTGCTGGCCGGACAGGACCTGGAACTCGACTGGCCGGTCCTGCTCACCGTCGCCGCGGTCGGAATCGTGGGAAGCTTCGCCGGCCATCGCCTCGGCCGCCGGCTGCCGCAGCCCCTGCTGCGCAGGATCTTCGGCGTCTTCCTGGTCGTGATGGGGCTGGTGATCGTCGTGGACGTGGCGCCGCGACTGCTGCCCTGAGTCCTGCTACTTCGCGGACTCGATCTCCGCCATGCGCTGCTCGAGCGCCGCGAGCTTCTCGCGCGTGCGCCTGAGCACCGCCGCCTGCACGTCGAATTCCTCCCGGGTGACGAGGTCGAACTTCGCGAGCCCGCCCTGCAGCACGCCCTTGAAGTTCTGTTCGAGGTCGCGCCGCAGTGCGGAGACGCTCTCGGGAACGGAGCCGGCGAGGCGCCGGGCCAGGTCATCGATCAGGCGTGGGTCGAGGGGCATGGCGAGCGGATAGCGGATAGCGGATAGCGGATAGTGTACGAGGAAGAGAGCGGTTGGTGATCAGCGGTTGGCGGTTAGTGGGGGGAGGAGGAGAGGCGCTCCGAGGTGAGGCGGGCGCGGACTGCCAGCGCGCCAAGATGGTGCAGGTGGAGGCGGCCACCAGGAAAAAGCGCCAGACCGAGCGGTGCATGGAGGGTGGCACGCTTCCTGCATTGAGGTCCCCGGAACCCGAACAGGATCCGGAGGCGCCTGCCAATGAAGCTCATCACCGCGGTCATCAAGCCCTTCAAGCTCGATGAGGTCCGGCAGGCCATTGCCGACCTCGGCGTGCAGGGCGTGACGGTCACCGAGGTGCAGGGCTTCGGCCGCCAGCGCGGCCACACCGAGCTGTACCGCGGCGCGGAGTACCGCGTCGACTTCCTGCCCAAGACCAAGGTCGAGATCGCGGTGGACGACACCGTGGTCGAGCAGGTGATCGAGGCGATCACCAACGTCGCGCGTACCGGCAAGGTCGGCGACGGCAAGATCTTCGTCACCCAGCTTCACCAGGCCGTGCGGATCCGCACCGGCGAGAGTGGCGCCGAGGCCGTGTGAACACGACCGCGGCACTCCCCAGTTTTCCCGAGAGCACCAGGAGACCTACCGTGATTCGACCGAGACTTCCAGGCATCAACGGCACCCTGCGCTACGCGCTGGCCCTGCTCCCCCTGCTCGCGCCGCTCACAGGCCACGCGCAGGACGAGGCGCCGACGCTCGATTCCGGCGACACGGCGTGGATGCTGACCTCCACCGTGCTGGTCCTGTTCATGACGATCCCGGGCCTCGCGCTGTTCTACGGCGGCATGGTGCGTTCGAAGAACGTGCTGTCCATCCTGATGCAGTGCTTCGCGGTCACCGGCCTCATGACGGTGCTGTGGACCGTGTACGGCTACAGCCTCGCGTTCGACACCACCGGCATGACGGCGGGCGAGATCAACTTCAACTCCATCTTCGGCGGGTTCGGCAAGGCCTTCCTCGCGGGCGTCGGCGTCGACTCGCTCGTCGCCACCATCCCCGAGTCCGTGTTCGCGACCTTCCAGATGACCTTCGCGATCATCACGCCGGCCCTCATCGTGGGCGCCTTCGCCGAGCGCATGAAGTTCTCCTCCATGCTCGTGTTCCTCGGCCTGTGGTTCACCATCGTCTACACCTCCATGACGCACATGGTGTGGAGCGGCGACGGCGCGCTGATGTGGGACTGGGGCGTGCTCGACTTCGCGGGCGGCACCGTGGTGCACATCAACGCCGGCATTGCCGGCCTGGTCGCCGCGCTGGTGCTCGGCAAGCGCAAGGGCTTCCCGGGAACGGCGATGGCCCCGCACAACATGACGCTGACGGTGATCGGCGCCGCCATGCTGTGGGTCGGCTGGTTCGGCTTCAACGCCGGCAGCGCCGTGAGCGCCGGCGGCTCCGCGGGCATGGCCATGCTCGTGACGCAGATCGCCACGGCTGCCGCGGCGCTGGCCTGGATGTTCTCGGAGTGGGTTTCGCACGGCAAGCCGAGCGTGCTCGGCATCGCCTCGGGCGCGGTGGCGGGACTGGTCGCGATCACCCCGGCCTCGGGAACGGTCGGCCCCATGGGAGCGCTCGTCATCGGCGCGGCGTCCGGACTGCTCTGCTTCCTGGCGTCCACCCGGCTGAAGCGCGCGCTCGGCTACGACGACTCGCTCAACGTCTTCGGCGTGCACGCGGTCGGCGGCATCGTGGGCGCGGTCCTCACCGGCGTGTTCGCCTTCCCGGCGCTCGGCGGCGTGTGGGACCCGGGCGACGCCACGATCGGCGGCCAGGTGTGGATCCAGGTCAAGAGCGTGCTGTTCACGATCGTGTACACGGGCGTGCTGACCTACGTGATCCTCAAGCTCGTGGACGCGGTGATGGGACTCCGGGTCTCCGCCGAAGAGGAGACGCTCGGCCTCGACCTCGCCCTGCACGACGAGCGCGGCTACAACCTCTGACGGTGTCTGTGGAGGGCGGCCGGTTCCTGGTCCGGTCGCCCTCTCCCCCGCTTGCGGGCGCTTCGGCGCCCGCTTTTTTTTGGCTGCGCGGGGCAGCACGTCGCAAATCCCGGACCCGGCACGGGCGGCCGGGCGGCACCCGCGGCGCTTCCTGCTAGACTCCGGCCGCTGCTACGGAGGCTGCGATGATGAAGCCCATGCTGACCGTGATCATTGCACTCGCGCTCGCCACGGGCGCCCAGGCGAGCGAGGTGTACCGGACCAGGGATGCCAAGGGGCAGCCCGTCTACACCGACAAGCCCATGACGCTGCCGGCTGAGAAGCTCGACGTGAAGACCGCCACCACCGACACCGTCGGGGTGCAGCAGCGCTACGAGGAGCAGATGAAGCGCTACTCGGAGTCCGACAAGACGCGCGCGGACGCGGCGGCCAAGGCGGCGGAGTCCGCCAAGGCGAAGGAACTCTCTGCGGAGGACCGCGCGAAGCGCTGCCAGGAAGCGCGCGACCGGTACCAGTCGTACATGAATGCGCGCCGCCTGTTCGAGCCCGGCGCGACCGAAGGCGAGCGCCGCTACCTCGACGACGCGGAGATCGACGCAACGCGGGAACGCGCCAAGAAGACCATGGAAGAGTTCTGCGGAAGCAACTGACCGTGGCTCCCGCGACAGGCTTCATCGGGCTCGGCGCCATGGGGCGCGGGATGGCCCGCAACCTGCACGCGGCCGGATTGTTGCGCAGTGTCTGGAATCGCACGGCCTCGCGGGCGGCGGACCTCGCGGCCGAGCTCGGCGTCGAGGCGGCCCACCGTCCCGCGGTGCTGGCCGCGGAGTGCGACTTCGTCGTGACCTGCGTCTCGGCGGACGAAGACGTGCTCGCGGTCGTCGACGCCATGCTGCCAGCCCTGCGTCCCGGCTCGATCGTGATCGACTGCTCGACCGTGAGCGCGGACACGGCCCGCGAGGCGGCGCGCCGCCTGTCCCGCGCCTCCGCGGAATTCCTCGATGCCCCGGTGAGCGGCGGCGTCGAGGGTGCCGCGAAGGGCACGCTCGCCATCATGGTCGGCGGCTCGCAGGCGGCGTTCGAACGCGCCCGTCCGGTGCTGGCCGCCATGGGGCACGCCATCACGCACTTCGGCCCGAGTGGCGCGGGCCAGGCGGCCAAGGCCACCAACCAGATCATGTGCGCCGGGATCATCCAGGCGGTCGCCGAGGCGATGGCCTTCGCCAAGGCCGAGGGCCTGCCGCTCGCACAACTGGTCGAGACGCTCGGCAAGGGCGCCGGGTCGAGCTGGTACTTCGTGCACCGGGCTCCCAACATGGTCCGCGACGAGTATCCGCCCGGCTTCCGCGTGCGCCTGCACGAGAAGGACCTGCGCATCTGCCAGGACATGGCCGCGCGACACGGCGTCGAGCTGCCCGTGGTCGAGGCGACGCTCGAGGCTTACCAGCGGCTGGTCGAGCAGGGCCATGGCGACGAGGACATCTCGACGATCTTCCGCCTGAAGGATGCGATGTTCGCCGCCGGGGACGCGCGCGCCAAGGGCCAGCACCGGCGATGAGCGCGCGACCACCCGCCCCGGACGCGGCGGGGGATCCGCGCAGTTCCTACCTCCCCGACTTCTGCGCAGCACGCGCCGTGCTCGCGATCGTGCTGATCGCGGCGCTGCTGGCCTTCGTGCTCGCCCTGGCGCGCCAGCCCGCGCACGGTACGTTCTGGACCGACCTCGCGCGCACCTCCGCGTATCTGCTCTGGACCGGCCTGCTCTGCGCCGCCGTGCTGTGCAAGGCGCGGGCCTGGATCGCGCGACAATCGCCGCGGGCCGCGAGCGCCGCCGCGCTCGGCCTGATGGTCGGCACGGTGGCACTGGTCTCGGAGGCCGTGTACTGGTTCGGCCGGCTGTGGGCCGCGCAGCTGGGCGTGGCCTCGGGGCTGTTCCCGCAGCAGCACTGGCCGTTCCTGCTGCCAAATCTCGCGATCGCGACCATCGTGGGCGCGCTCGCCTTGCGCTATTTCTACGTCGCCAACGAGTGGCGCCGCAGCGTCGAGCTCGAGGCGCGCGCCCGGATCCACGCCCTGCAGGCCCGCATCCGGCCGCACTTCCTGTTCAACAGCATGAACACCATCGCCTCGCTCACGCGCTCGGACCCGGCCCGCGCCGAGGAGGCCATCGAGGACCTCGCGGACCTGTTCCGCGTGACGCTGAGCGACGCACGGGCGCAGATCACGCTGCGCGAGGAACTCGAGGTCGCGCGGATCTACCAGCGCATCGAGCAGTTGCGGCTCGGCGAGCGACTGCAGGTGCGCTGGCAGGTCGCCGGGCTTCCGCCGCGTGCCATCGTGCCGAGCCTGCTGCTGCAGCCGCTGCTCGAGAACGCCATCGGCCACGGCATCGAACCGCTGCCGGAGGGCGGAACGATTCACGTCAAGGGCCAGCTCGAGGGCGACTCGGTGACCATCGAAGTGGCGAACCCGGTGTCGCAGACGGCCAGGGCCGTGCGCGCGGGCAACCGGATGGCGCTCGACAACGTCCGGCAGCGGCTGGAGCTGGTCTTCCCGGGTCGCTCCTCGGTGGACGTGGACGACGGAGGCCACGAGTACCGGGTCCGGCTGCGGTTCCCGCTGGTCACGGAAACGGCGACCCCGGCCGGCCGGTCGTGACAGCGCGCGGCCGGCCGTCGGACAATGCCGGCTTGTCCATGACCGACGCCACCCCAGCTGCGGATGCGATGCGCACCCTGATCGTCGACGACGAGCCGCCGGCGCGCGAGCGCCTGCGCCGCCTGCTCGCCGAACTCGACGACGTGGCCGTGGTCGGCGAGGCGTCGAACGGCCGCGAGGCGCTCGAGCTGTGCGCCCGCCTCGACCCGGACGTCGTGCTGCTCGACATCCGCATGCCCGGCATGGACGGCATCGAGGCGGCGCGGCACCTGAACGTGCTGAGCGATCCGCCGGCCGTGATCTTCACGACGGCCCACGACGAATATGCGCTCGAAGCCTTCGAATCGCAGGCGGTCGGCTACCTGCTGAAGCCCGTCCGCCTCGAGAAGCTCGCCCGCGCGATCCGCCACGCGGCCCGCGTCGGCGCGCTGCAGCTCGCCCGGCTCGCGGAGCAGTCACAGCTCGGGCGACGGCGCGCGCAGATCTGCGCGCGGCTCGGCGAGCAGCTGCGCCTGATCCCGCTGGAGGACGTCTACTACTTCTCGGCGGACCAGAAATACGTCACCGTTCGCCACCGGGGCGGCACCGACCTGATCGACGAGCCCTTGCGCGAGCTGGCGGCCGAGTTCGCGCCGGACTTCGTGCGCATCCACCGCAACTCGCTGGCGGCGGTGCGGCACCTGCGGTCGGTGGAGCGCGCCCCGGAAGGGCACTACCAGGTGCGGTTCAAGGAATGCGAAGAGGCGCTGCCGGTGAGCCGGCGGCACGCAGCGGAGACGCTGCGGCAGATCAAGGGCGGGCATTGATGGACAAGACGCAGGACGACGTGGGTGAAGCCACCACCACGCTGCCGGACGCGGCCGGCGCCGCGGAGCGCCGCTTCTACGTGCGCTTGGGCGCGCTGTTGCTGCTCGCGCTGCTCGGCTACCTCGTCTGGCGCATCGTGGAGCCGATCTGGCAGCCATTGCTGTGGGCCGCGCTGCTCGGCGGGATGCTCGCGCCCTGGAACCTGCGGCTCTCGCGCCGGCTGGGCAATCGTCCGCGACTCGCGAGCGGACTGACCACCGCGCTCGCGATCCTGCTGTTCCTGGTGCCGATCGGCATCGTCACCGGTGCCGTGACGGCGCAGGCGGCGCAGCTCGTGAAGCGGCTGGAGGGGCACGTGCCGCAGGCGGCCGGCGCCACGGGCCTCGACCTGTCGCGCCTGCCCTGGCTCGCCGACGCGCTCGCCTGGCTCGACCGCAACGCCGGCGTTTCTGCCACGCAACTGCAGGGCTGGCTGGTCGAGGGCACGCGCAACGTGCTCGAGCGCATCGCGACCTCCGGCGGCTCCATGGTGCTGGGCGCCGTCGGCACCGTCGTCAGCTTCATGCTGATGCTGTTCGTGCTGTTCTTCGTACTGCGCGACGGCCCCGCCTTCGCGATCAAGGTGGTGCGCCTGCTGCCGATCGAGGAGCGCCGCCGCTCGCGGCTCTGGCAGCACCTGCAGGACGTGACCCGCGCGGTGTTCGTCGGCATCGGGCTCACGGCGCTGGTGCAGGGCGTGCTGGTGGGCATCGGGTTCTGGATCGCCGGCCTGCCCTCGCCGCTGGTGTTCGGCGTGCTGGCCGCGCTGTTCGCGCTGGTGCCCTTCGTGGGCACGCTGATCGTGTGGGGGCCGGGCGCGATATTCCTCGCGATCCAGGGCGAGCTGGGGCAGGCGATCTTCCTCGCGATCTGGGGCGTGGTCGTCGTCGGCATGGTCGACAATTTCCTGCGCCCGATGCTGATCTCCGGTCGCGTGCAGGTACCCACCATCGCCGTGTTCATCGGCGTCATGGGCGGGCTGTCCGCCTTCGGTTTCATCGGCCTGTTCCTGGGGCCCATCGTGCTCGGGCTGCTCGTCGCGCTGTTCAGCTTCGAGAGCGAGGAACTGGCCGCCGCGAAGACCCCGCAATGAGCACCCGCAACGAGGACCGCAACTTGTCCAGTCCGCTACGCATCGCCACCCGCCGCAGCAAGCTCGCCCTCTGGCAGGCCGAGCACGTCGCCGACCTGCTGCGCGAGGCGCACCCCGAGCTGCCCGTGGAGCTCGTGCCGATGAGCACGCAGGGTGACCGCGTGCAGGACCGTGCGCTCGCCGAAGTCGGCGGCAAGGGGCTGTTCGTCAAGGAACTCGAGGTCGCGATGCAGGAGGGGCGCGCGGACATCGCCGTGCACTCGATGAAGGACGTGCCGAGCGAGCTGCCGCCCGGCTTCTGCATCACCGCCGCGTTGCCACGGGCGAATCCCCGCGATGCGTTCCTCTCGCTGCGGCACCGGCGCTTCGCCGACCTCCCGCAGGGCGCCCGCGTCGGCACCTCGAGCCCGCGCCGGCAGGCACAACTGCGCCATGCGCGGCCGGACCTCGAGCTCGAACTGCTGCGCGGCAACGTGGACACGCGCCTGCGCCGGCTCGAGGAAGGCGCGCTCGATGCGATCCTGCTCGCCTGCGCGGGGCTCGAGCGCCTCGGCCTCGGGGCGCGGATCACCGAGATGCTCGACCTCGACCTGTCCGTGCCGGCGGTCGGACAGGGAGTGATCGGCATCGAGTGCCGCGTGGACGACACGCGCAGCCGCGACGCGCTCGCGGCGCTGCACCACGAGGAATCCTTCGTGCGACTGAGCGCGGAGCGCGCGTTCGCGCAGACCCTCGGGGGCAGCTGTCACTCCCCGATCGCGGCGCATGCGTCGCTCGAGGATGGCGAGATGGTGCTGCGCGGATTCGTCGGCGCACCTGACGGCGGCGAGGTCTATCGCGACTCGCTGCGCGGCCGCCCGCAGGACGCCGTCGCCCTCGGCCGGCAGCTCGCGACGCGCATGCAGGCCGCCGGTGCCGAAGTCCTGCTCGAGAGACTGCGGCGCGAGGCGATCGGACAGTCGTGACGCAGCCGCTCGCCGGCCTGACGGTCGTCGTCACCCGGCCGGATCGGCAGGCCGGACCGCTGCTGCACCTGTTGCGCGAAGCAGGCGCTGCGACCGTGGCGTTTCCGACACTGGTGATCGAGCGGATCGAGCTGGACGATGCCGCGCGCCGGCGCTGCGCGCCCGACGCGCACGACTGGGTGATCTTCACGAGCTCCAATGCGGTCGAATGCGCATTCGCGCAGCTGCCGCGCCCGGCGCGGGCGCGCGTCGCGGCGGTGGGTCGTGCGACCGCGCGAGCGCTCGACGAACTCGGCATCGCGGTCGACGCCACGCCGGCGGACGTCTCCGACTCCGAGGGCCTGCTCGCGACGCGGGAACTCGCGGAGGTGCGCGGACGCCGCATCCTGATCCTGAAGGGCGCCGGCGGACGCGACAAGCTGCGTGAGTCGCTGGCGGGACGAGGCGCCGAGGTCACGCTGGGCGAGGTGTACCGCCGCCGGGTCGCCGCGCCCGGGGAGGATGCGCTCGAACGGCTGGCGCAGGCCTGCCTCGCCGATGCGCCGGTGATCGCGGTGACCAGCGTCGACGTGCTCGACGCCCTGCTCGGACTCGCCCCGGGCGCGCGCTACACGCGGCTCAGGGACGCGGCCCTGCTGGTTCCGGGCGAGCGTGTCGCCGCCGCGGCTCGCGAGCGACGCTGGAGCGGCCGCATCATCGTCGCGCCGAGTGCGGAAGACGCCACGATGGTCGCCACGCTGCTGCGTGCAGCCGCGGACGGCGGCATCCCGCGCCCTGCGTGATACGATCCGCCAGTGCCCAGCGCACCGCGCCACGTCCGATGCCCGCCGAAATCGAATCCCTCACCACCGAAGTGAACTCGCGCCGCGCGGGCAGCGGCGTGAGCCCGATGCTCGTGGCCCTGGTGGTGCTCGGACTGCTGCTCGCGGTGTACGCGCACTGGCGCTTCGGCCAGTTCGACGGACGCATCGACCGGCTGCGCACGCAAGTCGCCGAACTGCGCGGCGAGCAGGACCGCCTGTCGAGCCAGATGCAGTCGCTCAACGTCCGCCTGCAGGCGACGCAGGACGCCTGGCGGACCGAGCTCAGGGGCCTGCGGGAGGTCCCCGCCCAACTCGGCCAGCTCAGCCAGGGTATGGAGGAACTGCGCGCCCGCACCGAGGCCCCGCAGCGAGCCTGGGTGCGGGCCGAGGCGATGTACCTGCTGCGGCTCGCGGAGCGGCGCCTCGACCTCGAGCGCGACGTGCCGACCGCGATCGTCGCGATGGACTCCGCTGCCGCCCAACTCGCGGCGCTCGACGATCCCGCCGTGGCCGAGGTGCGCCGCCAGCTCGGGCAGGAAATCGCCGCCCTGCGCGCCGTGCCGGCGCCGGACCTCGGCTCGGTCCTGATGAGGATCACGGCCGTCGAGGACATGGCGCCGTCGCTGCCGGTGCTGGGCATGCCGGTCGCCAAGGGCCATCGCCCGGGCACCGAGGCACGGCCGGAAGGATTCTTCGCCCGCGCTGGGCATCGCGTCTCCCAGGCGTTGCGCGACCTCGTCTCGCTCAGGCGCATCGAGGCCGCGACCGCGCGACTGGTGACGCAGGAGGAGGAATCGCTGCGCCGCCAGCACCTCGAGCTGCTGCTGTTCGCCGCGCGCATCTCCGCCATGAAGGCCGACCGCGCCGCTTACCTGCAGTCGCTGCGTGCCGCGGAGACCTGGCTCGCGCAGTTCTTCGACACCGCGACGCCCGAGGTGTCCACGGCGCAGACGCAGATCGCCGCGCTCGCGGCCATCGACATCGCTCCGGTCCTTCCGGAGGTGGGCGCCGCCGCGCGCCTCCTGCAGCGGGTCATCGGCAGCGGCGCGGCCACGCCATGAAGGCGGCGATGATCGTCGCGCTGGCGCTGGTCGGCGGCGCGCTGCTGGCGCACCTGCTGCTCGCCGATCCCGGCTACGTCGCGATCCGCCTCGGGCAATCGCTGTTCGAGACGACGCTGCCGGTGCTGCTGCTGCTGCTCGCGGCAGCGTACTTCGCGCTGCGCGGCGTCCTTGGCGCATTCACCGCCCGCGAACGCCTCGCCCAGCTGCGGCTGGAGCGGCGCAGGCGGCGTGCCCGGGAGGACACGCAGCGCGGCCTGCTCGACCTCGCGGCGGGCCAGTGGAAGAGCGCGGAAGACCTGCTGTCGCGCTCGGCCCGCGATGCGGATTCCCCCGCCTCGAACTACCTCGTCGCCGCCCGTGCTGCCGACCTGCTCGACGCCGTCGACCGCCGCGACGAGTGGCTGTCGCGCGCGCAGGAGCACGCGCCCGAGGAGCGGGCGGCGGCGCTGGTGACGCTGGCGGAGATGCAGATGCGCCGCGCGCAGGACGAGGCGGCGCTGCAGACGCTCGAGCAGCTCGACGCCTCCGGCGACCTGAATTCGCGCGGGCTCGAGCTCATGGCGCGGCTGCTGCAGAAGCTCGGCCGCGGCGGGCAGCTGCTCGCGCTCGGCCCGCGACTGCAGAGCGCGAAGGAGCTGCCGGACCAGAAGGTCAACGAGATCCTCGCGCAGGTGCAGCTCGAGGAGGTGCGCGCGGCCGGCGAGAAGCGCGACCAGTCGCGGCTCGAGAAGGCGTGGTCCGGCCTGCCGCGCGGCGTGCGCAAGCTGCCCCAGTCCATCGTCGTGTACGCGCGTGCGGCGATGGCCTGCCAGGACCACCCGACCGCCGAGAAGGCACTGCGCGAGCTCATCGACGAGACGCGCGACGTGGCGGCGATCCGTCTCTACGGCGACATCGTGCTGCCCGAGCCGCTGGCACCACTCGAGCGCGCCGAGGCGTGGCTGCGCAGGCAGCCCGAGGACCCCGACCTGCTGTCCACCTGCGCGCGCCTGTGCCTGCGCGCCGAGCTGTTCGGCAAGGCCCGCAGCTACCTCGAGGCAAGCCTCGCCCGACGGCCGAGCGCCGAGAACAGCCTGATTCTCGCCGACCTGCTCGAGGAGATGGGCGAGCCCGAACGCGCCGCGCAATCGCTGCGCCAGGCGGTAGCCACCTCCGTCGGGCGGCGCCCCAACATCCCGCGCGTACGGCTGCGCCGCTACTGAACGGATGGTTCAGGTCTGCGCGGCCTGCAGCATGCGAGCCTGCGTGTCGGGCGCGTAGTCGAACGAATCGAAGTAGAGCTGCCCGCGCGGCAGTCCGTGACCGGGAAAGCCCGCGCGGATCGCCTCGACCATGGCCGGTGGCCCGCTGGCATAGACGTTGTAGCCGGCGAGGTCGGCATGGTCGGCCAGCACGGCTTCGTGCACGAGGCCGCGGCGATACGACCCGGCCCGCACATCCGCATCCGGCGCCTCCGACAGCACCGGCCGGTAGATGAAGCCGGGGCGATCCGCCTCGAGCGCGCGCAGCCATGCGTGTTCGTAGAGGTCGGCGGCGGCGCGGGCTCCCCAGTAGAGTGTCACCGGTCGGCGATCTCCCGACGCGACCAGCTGCCGCAGCATCGCGCGCAACGGTGCATAGCCCGTCCCGCCGCCGATCATCAGGGGCGGACGCGGCGACTCGCTCCTCAGCCAGAACTGCCCGAGCGGTCCCTCGATCCTGAGCAGCGTGCCGGGGCGCATCTCCGAGAACAGCTGGCCGGTGAAGCCGCTCGCCGAGGCGCGTCGCACGTGCAGCTCGAGCAGCCGTCCGTCCGCCGGGGCGCTCGCGATCGAGAAGCTGCGTCGCCGCCCTGCGGAGAGCATCACGTCGAGGTATTGCCCCGGGCGGAAGTGGAGTTCCTCGACGGCGGGCAGCCTGAGGAACACGGCCATCACGTCGTCGGCCAGCCGTTCCATGCGCTCGATGCGGCAGGGCAGGCTCTTCACGTCGACGTCCGGCGCCGGGCGTACCTCGCGAGTCTCGACCTGCACGTCGGTCGCGGCCCGCGCCTGGCAGAGCAGCGCGTAGCCTTCCCGCGCCTCGTCCGGCGTGATGCCAGCCGGCAACTCGCCCACGTAGTCGACGGTGCCCGACAGTACGCGCGCCCGGCACGACGCACAGTGCCCGCCCTTGCAGCTGTGCGGCAGGTTGAGGCCCGCGCGCAGCGCCGCCGCGAGGATGCTCTCGTCGCGGTCCGCCGCAAAAGCCTGGCCTGTCGGGACTAGGGTCACTCGTGGCATGCCCGAAGGATGCCACGAAGCGACGACGACGGCCGGCCGCCCAATGCGTTCGCGTATGCTTTCCCGATGCAGCGCACGTGCCTCATCGTCGGTTGCGGCTACGTGGGTCGCCGGCTCGCGCGACGCCCTGGGCCGGGGTCGCGGATCATCGCGCTCGTCCGGTCCACGACGAGTGCCGCGACCCTGCACGCCGACGGCGTCGAGACGATGACCGTGGATCTCGACGAAGCGGTGATAGCGGATGCGCTCCGGGGCGCGGCACGAGGCGCGGCGATCGTCTATCTCGCGCCTCCGCCGGATACCGGGAGCACGGACGCGAGGATGGCCGGCTTCCTGGCTGCTCTCGGCGACGTGCGCCCCGCCGTGCTGCTGTACGTGAGCACGACGGGCGTCTACGGCGATGCCGGTGGCGCGCTCGTGACCGAGGCGACGCCAGTCGCGCCGGGGAACGACCGGTCGCGCCGGCGCGTGGATGCAGAGACCATGGCCGCTGAGTGGTGCTCGGCCCAAGGCACGCGCTGCGTGATCCTGCGAGTGCCTGGCATCTACGGACCCGGGCGCTTGCCCATCGAGCGCCTGCAACGCGGCGAGCCGGCGCTGCGGCCCGAGGACGCCGGTCCCGGCAATCGCATCCACGTCGACGATCTGGTCTCCGCGTGCAGGGCGGCGCTCGAACGCCCGGTCGTGGGTGTCTTCAACGTTGGCGACGGCAATCACGCGAGCACCACGACGTACCTGCAGCGCGTCGCCGCGCTGGCGAATCTTCCGCCGCCACGGCTGGTGTCGATGGAGGAGGCTCGGGCCACGATCAGTCCTGGCCTGCTGGCGTTCCTCGTCGAGTCACGCCGCATCGACAACCGCCGCATGCTCGGGGAACTCGGCGTGCGCCTCGCCTACGCCGACCTCGACGCGGGAATCGCGGCGAGTCTCGCCGAGATGCGTCCCGGCTGAAGCCGCATTCGGCTATCCTTGCACCATGCGCTTGTCGTTCACGAAGATGCATGGGCTCGGCAACGACTTCATCGTCTTCGACGCACCCTCCCCCGACCTGGGCCCCTCGCCCGCCACGCTGCGCCGACTCGCGGACCGGCGCACCGGCATCGGCTTCGACCAGGCGCTGGTGCTGTCGCCGCCGCGCCAGCCCGGCACCGACGTCTACTACCGGATCTTCAATGCCGACGGCTCGGAGGTCGAACAGTGCGGCAACGGTGCGCGCTGCATCGCGCGCCTCGTCGCATCGCGCGCCGCGCGCCGTGACCGCGCCTTGTCGATGGACAGCCCGGGCGGTCGGGTCGACGCACGCCTGCGCGCAGACGGCCTCGTCTCGGTCGCGATGGGCGTGCCCGATTTCGACCCGCGCTCGTTGCCCTTCGAGGCGGACCGCGAGGCCGCGAGTTACCGGCTCGGGCTTCCCGACGGACCGGTCGAGTTCGGCGCGGTCTCCATCGGCAACCCGCATGCGGTGATACGCGTGCGGTCGGTCGATGCGGCGCCGGTGGACAGCGTCGGACCCGCAATGGAGAATCACCCGCGATTTCCGCGGCGGGTGAACGTCGGGTTCCTGGAGATCCTGGCGCCGGACCACGTGCGACTCAGGGTCTTCGAGCGCGGCGTCGGCGAGACGCAGGCCTGCGGCACGGGTGCCTGCGCCGCGGTGGCGGTCGGCCGCCGTCACGGCCCGCTCGCCGAGGAAGTCCGGGTGGACGTGCCCGGCGGACGACTCGTGGTTCAGTGGCCCGGCCCGGGCGAGCAGATATGGCTCACCGGTCCGGCCGAGACGGCCTTCGAAGGCCAGGTCGACATTCCGGACCTCGCGCCGGCAGGAGAGGCATGAACAAGCAACCCGTACGCGGCCTCGAGCCCGGCGCACTCACCGAGGAGCAGATCGGCGAGTACCTCGTCGCGCATCCCGAGTTCTTCGAGCGCCACCCGGGGGCGCTCGCGCGCCTGAAGCTGCCGCACCACCAGCGCGGCAATGCGGCGATCTCGCTGGTCGAGCGGCAGGTGCTGGTGCTGCGCGAGAAGCACGCGACGCTCGAGCAGAAGCTGCACGAGCTCATCGAGAACGGGCGGGCGAACGACGCCATCACCGACCGTGTCCACCGGCTCACGCGCCGCCTGCTCCGGGCCCGCGACCTCGCCTCCACCATCACCGCGCTCGAGACCTCGCTGCGCGAGGACTTCGGCGCGTCACGCTGGGTGCTGCTGATCACGAACCCGGGATTGCCGGGACTGTCGGCGCACCTCGGGTCCCAGCTGCGCGCGGTGCCCCGGGGCAGCCCGGAACTTCGGATCTTCGAGAGCTTCTTCGAATCGGCGCGTCCGCGCAGCGGTCAGATCCGCGACACGCAGCGCGACTACCTCTTCGGCGCGGACGGCGGCCAGGTGGGTTCGACGGTCCTGATCCCGCTCGGCGAGCGTGCGTCGCTCGGCCTGCTCGCGATCGCGAGCCACGACACGGAACGCTACCTCCCGACGATGAGCACGGACTTCCTGGTCCGCATCGGCGACCTCGTCAGCGAGGCGATCGCGGCCCGCAGCGCATGAGCGAGGCGCTCGCGGGCGGGGTCACCCGGTTCCTGCAGAGCCTGCGAGTCGAGCGGCGCCTGTCGCCGCACACGGAGTCCGCCTATTCCCGCGATCTCGCCGCGCTGCTCGAGTACTGCGCGGCACGAGGCATCGACGACTGGAGCCGCCTCGACACCCAGCACGTGCGCAGCTTCGCCGCCCAATCGCATCGCCGCGGGCTCGCGCCCCGCAGCGTGCAACGGCGGCTGTCCGCGATCCGCAGCCTGTTCCGATACCTCGCCCGCGAGGGCGAAGTGACGCACGACCCCGCGGCCGACGTGCCGGCGCCCAAGGCCCGCAAGCGCCTGCCGACGACCCTGGACGCCGACACCATGGCGCGCCTGCTCGAGTTCCGTGCCGACGACCGCCTCGGCCTGCGCGACAAGGCCATCATGGAGTTGTTCTATTCCTCGGGCCTGCGCCTGTCGGAGCTCCTCGGCCTCGACCTCGTCGACCTCGACCTGCGCGATCGCACGGTGCGCGTGACGGGCAAGGGCCGCAAGACGCGGATCGTCCCGGTCGGGCGCGAGGCCGCCGAGGCCCTGTCGCGCTGGCTGCGCGAGCGCGCAACCATGGCGTCGATCGAGGAGGCGGCGGTCTTCGTGGGAGTGAACGGACGGCGGCTCGGACCGCGCATCGTGCAGCGGCGCATCGCCCGCTGGGCGCGGCTGCAGGGCCTGCCCGAGCACGTGCATCCGCACATGTTCCGGCACTCGTTCGCGTCGCACCTGCTCGAGTCGTCGGGCGACCTGCGCGCCGTGCAGGAACTGCTCGGCCACGCCAACATCAGCACCACGCAGGTCTACACTCACCTTGATTTCCAGCACCTCGCCCGGATATACGACGCAGCGCATCCGAGAGCGAAACGGAAAGGGCTGTAGGCTGTGGGCTGTAGGCTGTAGGCTGTAGGCTGTAGGCTGTAGGCTGTGGGCTGTGGGCTGTGGGTAAGAGGGGCCACCTCTCTTCCTACCCACAGCCCTCAGCCTACAGCCTTTCTCCCCTCAGCCCACAGCCCACAGCCCTCAGCCTTCCCCATGTCTTCCACCTTCGATCCCCACGGCACCACCATCCTCTGCGTACGCCGCAACGGCCTCGTCGCCATGGGCGGCGACGGGCAGGTGACGCTCGGCAACACCGTGATGAAGGGCAATGCGCGCAAGGTGCGCCGCCTGCACGAGGGCAACGTGATCGCCGGGTTCGCCGGCGGCACGGCCGATGCCTTCACGCTCTTCGAGCGCTTCGAGGCCAAGCTGCAGCAGTACGGCAACCTGACCCGCGCGGCGATCGAGCTCGCCAAGGACTGGCGCAGCGACCGCAGCCTGCGCCGCCTCGAGGCGCTGCTGTGCGTAGCCGACGCAAGCCACTCGTTCATCGTCTCCGGCAACGGCGACGTGATCGAGCCCGAGCACGACCTTATGGCGGTCGGCTCCGGCGGCCCGTTCGCGCAGGCCGCGGCCCATGCGCTGCTCGCCAACACCGACCTCGACGCACGTTCCATCGTCGAGAAAGCGCTCGGGATCGCGGCGGACATCTGCATCTACACCAACCGCAACGTGACGATCGAGACCCTGGGGAAAGGGGGTAGTGACTAGGGGATAGGGGATAGGGGATAGCGTAAGAGTCGGAGGGCGCGTCGCGCCCTTCTTCCCACTACCCCCTACCCCCTAGTCACCACCCCCTTTCTTCCTCTTCACTATCCGCTATCCGCTACACACTATCCGCTTTCCCATGTCTTCCATGACTCCCCGCGAGATCGTCCAGGAACTCGACAAGCACATCGTCGGGCAGGCCGCCGCCAAGCGCGCGGTCGCCATCGCGCTGCGCAACCGCTGGCGGCGCATGCAGGTCGACGAGCGGCTGCGCGCCGAGATCACGCCGAAGAACATCCTCATGATCGGACCCACGGGCGTCGGCAAGACCGAGATCGCGCGCCGGCTGGCGCGGCTCGCGGGCGCCCCGTTCGTCAAGGTCGAGGCCACGAAGTTCACCGAGGTGGGCTACGTCGGCCGCGAGGTGGACTCCATCGTCAAGGACCTCGTCGACGTCGCCGTGAAGATGACGCGCGAGCAGGAGGTGGGGAAGGTGCAGCACCGCGCCATGGACGCCGCGGAGGAGCGGGTGCTCGACGCGCTGCTGCCGCGGCCACGCGCCGTGGGCTTCGGCGCCGAGCCCGAGTCGCCGCGCGACGGCGATACGCGCCAGCGCTTCCGCAAGATGCTGCGCGAGGGCCAGCTCGACGACCGCGAGATCGAGGTCGAGCTGCGCGCCCTGCCGACGGGCGTGGAGATCATGGCCCCGCCCGGCATGGAGGAACTCTCGCAGCAGCTGGGGGGCCTGTTCTCGAGCCTCGGGGGCAACCGGACGCATGCGCGCAAGCTCAAGGTGCGCGAGGCCTTCAAGCTGCTCACCGAGGAAGAAGCGGCGAAGCTCGTGAACGAGGACGAGCTCAAGATCCAGGCGCTCCGCAACGCCGAGCAGAACGGCATCGTGTTCATCGACGAGATCGACAAGATCGCGCGCCGCCAGGAGACCGCCGGCGCCGACGTGTCGCGCGAAGGCGTGCAGCGCGACCTGCTGCCGCTCGTCGAGGGCTGCACGGTCAACACCAAGTACGGCATGGTGAAGACCGACCACGTGCTGTTCATCGCGTCCGGCGCCTTCCACATGTCGAAGCCGTCGGACCTGATCCCCGAGCTGCAGGGCCGCCTGCCGATCCGCGTCGAACTCGACGCGCTCGGCGTGGAGGACTTCGTGCGCATCCTCACCGAGCCGGACGCGTCGCTCTGCACGCAGTACGCCGCGCTGCTCGCCACCGAGGGCGTGACGATCGAGTTCGCGGCCGAGGGCGTGAAGCGCCTCGCCGAAGTGGCCTTCGACGTGAACCAGCGCACGGAGAACATCGGTGCGCGCCGGCTGCACACCGTAATGGAGCGGCTGCTCGAGGGCGTTTCCTACGAGGCCTCCGACCGCTCCGGCACCAACGTCCTGATCGACGCGGCCTATGTCGACCGCCACCTCGGGGAGCTGGCGCGCGACCAGGACCTCGCACGTTATATCCTCTGACGCAGGCACCCCCGGAATCACGCCATGGCCGAGCCACGACCCACCGAGATCAAGCTGCGCACCCGCTCGCGGGTGCTCGAGGTCGCCTACGACGACGGCTCGCGGTTCGAGCTGTCGTTCGAGTACCTGCGCGTCTGTTCGCCGTCTGCCGAGGTCCGCGGCCATGGGCCGGGGCAGGAGACGCTGCAGGTCGGCAAGCACGAGGTCGGGATCCGGCAGGTCGAACCGGTAGGCAACTACGCGGTGAAGCTCGTGTTCGACGACGGCCACGACTCGGGCCTCTACACCTGGGAGTACCTCCGCGAGCTCGGCCTCACCCACGCGGAGAAGTGGCAGAACTACCTCGACCGCCTGGCGAAGCTCGGGCTCCCCTATCCGACGCCGGTGCCCTCCAAACCGAGGCACCACAAGGCCTGAGCCGCGTAGAATGGGGGTTCCCATGAGCGAGAACGCCCCCAAGACGCCGAGCACGCCCCCCGGAGCCTCGGTGGATTTCGGCTACCAGCAGGTCCCCCGCGAGCAGAAGGCCCGGCGCGTGCGCGAGGTCTTCGAGTCCGTGGCGGACAAGTACGACCTGATGAACGACCTGATGTCGGCCGGCGTCCATCGCCTGTGGAAGCGGTTCACCCTGTCCCAGACCGGGCTGCGGCCCGGGCAGGCGGCGCTCGAACGTCGCGGGCGGCACGGGCGACCTCGCGGCCGGCATGGCGAAGCAGGTGGGCGAGCGCGGCCTGGTGGTGCTGTCGGACATCAATGCCGCGATGCTCGAGGTCGGGCGCAACCGGTTGCTCGATCGCGGGCTGATGCGCAACGTGCGCTTCTCGCTCGCCAACGCCGAGTGCCTGCCGTTCGAGGACGAGAGCTTCGACTGCGTGACCATCGGCTTCGGTCTGCGCAACGTCACCGACAAGCCCGCGGCCCTGGCTTCCATGCGGCGGGTGCTGCGCCCGGGCGGCAGGCTGCTGGTGCTGGAGTTCTCGAAGCCCGTGCTGCCCGGGCTGAAGCCGATCTACGACGTGTATTCCTTCAGCGTGCTGCCCTGGCTCGGCAGTCGCGTGGCCGGCGACGCCGACAGCTACCGCTATCTCGCCGAGTCCATCCGCCGCTTCCCCGACCAGCAGACGCTGCTCGACATGATGCGCGACGCCGGGCTCGAGGACTGCCGCCACCACAACCTGAGCGGCGGCATCGTGGCGCTGCACAAGGGCTTCCGTTACTGACATGCTGCTCGAGCGCCTCGAGTCCGTCCTGAACCGCGGTGTGGCCGATTCACGCCGGGCGCAGGCGCTCTGCCGCCAGCTCGACGGGCGCGTGATGTCGCTCAGCGTGCAGGGCACGCCACTCGAGTTCTACTTCAAGGCCGTGGGTGGCCGCATCGCGCTCGCCCCGCGCCACGATGGCGGCGCCGACGCGAGCCTCACCGGGACGCCGGTCGCGCTGCTGTCGCTGGCGGGCCCGAAGGCCGGGGGCGCACTGCGCGGCGGCGGCGTGCGGATCGAGGGCGACGCCGAGGTCGCGCAGAAATTCCGCGAGCTGCTGTCACAGGCACAACCCGATTTCGAGGAGGAACTCGCGCGCGTCGTCGGCGACGTCGCGGCGCGCAGGGTGGCGAACGTGGCCCGCGGCTTCCTCGACTGGGGACGCAAGGCCTCCGAATCGCTTGCGACCAACGTAGTGGAGTACCTGCAGGAGGAAGGCCGCGACCTGCCGACGCGAGTCGAGGTCGAGGAGTTCCTCGCCGGCGTGGACCGGCTGCGGGACGACGCCGAGCGCCTCGAGGCGCGCCTCGAGCGCCTCGAGCGCAAGTGACGATGCGTCCGCGGGTCATCGGCCGGCTGCTGCAGATCCAGCGCGTGCTCGTCCGGCACGGGCTCGACGAATTCATCCTCGATACCCACCTGTTCCGTCCGCTGCGCTACGTCTTCTACCTCTCGCCCGCCACGTGGTTCGAGCGGCGCAAGGGCGGCACGCTCGGCGAGCGCATCCGCCTCGCGCTCGAGGAACTCGGCCCCATCTTCATGAAGCTCGGGCAGGCGCTGTCCACGCGGCGCGACCTGCTGCCCGCCGACATCGCCGACGAGCTCGCGAAGCTGCAGGACCGCGTGCCGCCGTTCTCCGGTGCCGAGGCGCGCGCGATCATCGAGAAGGCGCACGGGCGCCCGGTCGCGGAGACCTTCGCGGAGTTCGACGAAACCTGCCTCGCCGCCGCCACGATCGCGCAGGTGCACGCGGCGCGACTGCACACCGGCGAGGACGTGGTCGTCAAGGTCGTCCGTCCGGGCGTGCGCGAGAAAATCGAGCGCGACATCGAGGTGATGTACGTGCTCGCGAAGCTCGCGCTCGACTACTCGCGCGAGGGCCATCGCCTGCGTCCCGTCGAGGTCGTGCAGGAGTACGAGAAGACCATCCTCGACGAGCTCGACCTGATGCGCGAGGCGGCCAACGCCGCACAGCTCGGGCGCAATTTCGCCGGTTCCGACCTGCTGCACGTGCCCGCCGTGTACTGGGACTACTGCCGCCCCGAGGCGATGGTCATGGAGCGCATCTACGGCGCGCTCGTGACCGACCTCGACGAGCTGCGCCGGCGCGGCACCAACATCCAGCGCCTCGCCGAGAACGGCGTGAAGATCTTCTTCACCCAGATGCTGCGGCACAACTTCTTCCACGCCGACATGCATCCCGGCAACATCTTCATCCAGACCGACGACCCGGAGCACCCGAAGTACTGCGCGGTGGACTTCGGCATCGTCGGCACGCTCGACGCGCGCGACCAGCACTACCTCGCGGAGAACTTCCTGGCGTTCTTCGACCGCGACTACCACCGCATCGCGCAGCTGCACGTCGACTCGGGCTGGGTGCCGGCCGACACGCGCGTGGACGAACTCGAGGCGGCGGTGCGCACGGTCTGCGAGCCGATCTTCAACAAGCCCCTGTCGGAGATCTCGTTCGGGCAGGTGCTGCTGCGGCTCTTCGAGACGGCCCGCCGCTTCCAGATGAAGGTTCAGCCACAGCTGATCCTGCTGCAGAAGACGCTGCTGCAGATCGAGGGACTCGGCCGCCAGCTCTATCCGGAGCTCGACCTGTGGAAGACCGCGCAGCCGCTGCTGCGCGAGTGGGCTGCCGACCGGCTGAGCGGCCGCACGCTCGCCCGGCAGCTGCGCCGCCAGCTGCCGGATGTGAGCGAAGCGTTCCGCATGCTGCCTCAGATCCTGCAGCAGGCCGTGCAGCAGGCCTCCGAGGGCAAGTTCCGTCTCAAGGTCGAGCAGGGCGGCATCGACGAGCTGCGGCAGGAGATTCGCGCGAGCGCCCGCAGGCGCGACGCGACGATCGTCGCCGCCGCCACGCTGCTCGGCGGCATCGTCTGGCTCGCGCTCGGCGCCTCGCCGTGGCCCGGCGCGGCGCTCTGCGCAGCCGGATTGCTGGCGCTCGTGGTAGCCAGATAGCAACGAAGCCAGTGACTAATGATCAATGACTAGCGGTTAGTGCGGAGGCCGGCGCGCCGGCCGTTCCGACTCTTCACTAACCGCTGATCATTAGTCATTGATCACTTTCCGGCTATCCAGGTGGCGAGCGCCCGCGCGCACAACTCTCCCTCGCCGTCGAAGATCGCCGTGCCGGCCTGGTGCTTGCGCCCGTCGGCGCCGACTTTCCAGCCGATGACGGTGCAGGGCTCGCCGACGCGCACGCGGCGGTCCACGTGCGCCTGCATCTCCCCGAGCAGCATGAAGCGGCGGCCGGCCGAGACGGCGAAATATCCGGGGCAATCGAGCGCGGCCCAGTGGTACTCCACGGCGACCTTGCCGTCGCCGCCGTCGAGCGAGTCGGCCGGCAGCCACGGTGCCGCGACGATCCCCGTGTCGAGCATCCCCGGGAATATCCGCATGCCGTCGCCGCGGCGGCGATGCGGTCCGCAGACGAAACAGTCGGGGAACGCGTGCTGGTGGAATCCGGGGTAATGCTGGGACGCCCACACCGCCTGCGTGTAGCGCGGCGGCGCGGGTACGTCGAGCTCGAGCCGGTTCGGCACGGCCCGCGCTACGGGCGTGCCGTCCGCCGACAGCGTCCATTCGCCCGCAGGTCCCTGCGCCAACTCCAGCGCCACCTCGAGCGGGGGCGGCGACAGCAGTCGCACGCGGGCGTCGAGGCCTGCCGCCACCGCTAACGCACCGCAGACGTAGCCGCCGTTGCCCGAGTCGGGCGGACCGTTGAAGCGCCGTGCGATCGTGATCGTCTTCACCCGGGGAAATCCTCCGCTGCGTCGAGCGCTGCGCACCGCCAGCACTCCGAGAACTGCCCGTCGATGCGCTCGCCGCAGCGCGGACAGTCCCAGGGATCGAACGGTGCGCGCGGACTCAGCGCTTCGTCGATCAGTCCTCGCGCCCGCAGGGCCTGTCCCGACTCGCATACCCAGAGTTCGGGCCAGCACTCGAGGAACGGTATCTCGCCCACGGCGCCGCCGAGCCGCTCGTTGCGCACGAAGCAGGCGATACCTGCGGCCTCGAGCAGGTTGCGCAGGTGCGCGACTTCCAGCGGCGATTCCGACACGTGCACCCGGCGCATGGCGCGGCTAGCATTGTCCGATGGGCACATCCACCGCAACTACCATACTGTCCCGGCGCCTTCCGGCAAAGCGGGCCTTCATCACCGGTGCAGCCAGCGGCCTCGGACGTGCGACTGCGCTCGAGCTTGCCGGCGACGGCTGGCATCTCGGCCTGCTCGATCGCTCGGCCGAGGGGCTGCGCGAGACGGAACGGGAACTGCGGGCGGCAGGCGCAGAGACGCGGTCCTATGCCGGCAACGTAGCCGACGAGCCGTTCGTGGCCGCGTCGGTCCGCGATTTCGTGGCGTACGCGGGCGGGCTCGATTTCATGATGAACAACGCCGGCGTGGCGGTGGCGGGCCCGATGGAGGCGACGCCGGTCGAGGACTGGCGCTGGATCGTGGACATCAACCTGCTCGGGGTGGTGTGGGGCTGCCGCGCGGCGTTGCCGGTGATGCGCGCCCAGCGCGCGGGCCTCGTGCTCAACGTCGCGAGTTCCGCGGGCTTCGCCGCTGCGCCGCAGATGGCGTCCTACAACGCGACCAAGTCGGCGGTGATCGCTCTCAGCGAGACGCTGGCCGCGGAACTCGAGGGCACGGAGGTCCAGGTCTCGGTGGCGATGCCGGGCTTCTTCAGTACGCACCTGCTCGACACCATGCGTGCGCCGCCCGACGCTGCCGCGACCGCCCACCAGCTGATGGATCGCTCCAGCCACGACGCGACGGCAGCCGCGCGCGCACTGCTGCAGGCGGCGGCGGACGGCAAGCTGCACATCGTCTGGCCGAAGGAGTACCGGCTCGCGTGGCGGCTGAAGCGACTCTTCCCGGCGTGGTTCGTCAGGCGGATTGCGAAGCTGCGCACGGCGCAGCCAGCGCCGGCGGGTCTACCGCAAGGATGAACCGCGTGTAGATCTCCGGCAGCCGCTCGAGCACCTGGGCCTTGCCGAGCATCTGGCTGCCTGCGATCGCGCGCTTCAACACGGGCAGCGCGAGTTCCTCGATCGCGCGGGAGGCAACCGGCCAGTAGCTCAGGTGCCAGGGCTCGACGCCTGCGCCGCAGCCCGAGGTCGCGTAGGGGCGGTGGAAGCCGAAGCGAGCCATGTTCGCGTCCAGCCACCGCGTGAGACGACCGAACATGCCGTCGCCCGCATACTCCGCGGGCACGAGTTGCACCTGGTAGCCCTCGGGAATCGCCGCGGAGTCGACCACGTCCACGTCCGACCCCCAGTGGTGGCGACTGCCGCCCGGCACCGCGGACCAGCACAGGATCGCGTCGATGCGCGCCGAATCGTCGAGCGCGGACACGTCGATCGGCCGTCCGCCGCGGTCGAGCAGCGGGCGCTCGCCGCTCCACTTGCGATTCCAGATCTGCACCTGGCGGTCGAAGTCGCGGAAGCTCGAGGCGGCGGCGAGGTCGATCCCCGCCTGTCCGGCCGCATCGCGCATGGCGAGGAAGGACGCGACCGCCTCGTAGTGCAGCATGCACTTCGGACGCGCGAGTTCCACGACGTGCGTGCGGGCGCGACCGGTCAGTTCGAGTTCGTTCATGCGCTCATGGCCTCGGGCGGCAAGGATACCCGAGTCGTGCGCCGGCCCGGGGGGAGGAGCGCACGAGTGTCGAAAAATTTGCCAGTCGCCCGTCAGCCGGACGAGGTCTATGATGCCCGCAGGTCGATGGCGGCAAGAACAACAGTGGTTCCAGCCCCGCGCCTGCGGGGCAGACGAGCCGGACATGCGTGCACTTGGACTGAAGCTTCGCTACATGCTGGCCGCATTCACGGTCGGCGTGCTGCTGACCGCCGCTGTCGGCATCACCACGCTGCTGAGCGAGCGCCACGAGGAGGAGCACCTGCGCGAGATCGTCGTGAAGGCGAGCGAACTGCGTGCCGCGGAGCCGTCGGTGGCCGTCCCGGAACTGGAGCGGCAGATCGGGGAGCTGATCTCCCACGACTACACCGGTCGGATCGCGATGCTCGTCGTCGTCGGCCTCGCGCTGTCGGCGCTCGCAGCCTGGCTCACCGGACTGCTCATTTCACGCATCGATCGCGCGATGACCGCCCTCATGGTGAGCGCGGACCGCATCGGCCACGGCCTGCAGTCGGTCCCGGTGCAGTCGAGCGGCGTGGCGGAGGTCGCGGCGCTCGAGGGTTCGCTCGAGCGCATGCGGCAGGCCCTGGCGGGCACGTCGATCTCGCGCGATTACCTCGACACGCTGCTGAACAGCATGAGCGACGCGGTGCTCGTCACCGCCCCGGACGGCCGGGTGCGCACCGCCAACCTCGCGGCCGCCCGCCTGCTCGGGCACGAGGCGTCCGGGCTCGTGGGCCTCGAGTTCGCATCGCTGGTCGCGGAACAGCACCGTGCCGCCTTCGACCTGCAACAGGTGCTCGCCGAGCCGGGTGAGACGGTCGTCAGCACCGCGCGCGGCCAGACCATTCCGGTCTCCGTGAGCGCCTCGGCGATCTCGAGCGAGGACCCGCGGTTCCAGGGAACGATCTTCGTGCTGCGCGACATCACCGAGCGCAAGCGCGCGGAGCGGCGCATCCGCTACCTCGCCCGCTTCGACGCGCTCACCAAGATGCCGAACCGCATGCAGTTCCAGCACCTGCTGCACCAGGCGATCACGCGCTGCCTGCGCCACGGCCGCGGGCTCGGCCTGCTGTACGTGGACATCGACAACTTCAAGGAGATCAACGACACCTTCGGCCACGCCGCGGGCGACCGCGTGCTCGAGACGCTGAGCGAGCGCCTGGCGCGGATCCTGCCCAGGGAGTCGGTGGTCGGGCGGCTCGCCGGCGACGAGTTCGCGATCTTCGCCGAGACCGCGGACCGGGCGCGCGACCGTCACGAGCAGGCGTCATCGCTGGCGCGCCAGGTGCTGGGCGAGGTGTCGCGTCCGCTGCACGTCGGCGACCACGAGATCGAGGTGACCGCCAGCATCGGCATCGCCGCCTGCCCCGACGACGCCGACAACGTCATCGACCTGATCCGCAACGCGGACGCGGCGATGTACCACGCCAAGCGCGCCGGGCGGAACTGCCACGTGTTCTACGTGCCCGAGATGAACGCGGCGGCGGTCGAGCGGCTGCTGCTCAAGAGCAAGCTGCGGCGCGCGCTCGAGCGGGACGAGTTCGTGCTGCGCTACCAGCCGAAGGTGGACCTCGACAGCGGGCAGGTGGTGGGCGCCGAGGCGCTGCTGCGCTGGCGGCTGCCGGGGCACGGCGAGATCGCGCCGTCGCAGTTCATTCCGCTGGCCGAGGAGTCGCGCCTGATACTCGACATCGGCGCCTGGGTGCTGAACCAGGTCTGCAGCGACTACGCGAGCTGGCAGCAGCGCGTGCCCGACCCGGGCCTCGTGGCGATCAACCTCTCGCTCAAGGAACTGAGCCAGGCGAGCTTCATCCCGCACTGTCGCTCGGTGTTCGAGAAGCACGGGGTGAATCCCAACCGCGTCGAACTCGAGATCACCGAGACGACCCTGATGATGGATGCCGAGCGCACGCTGCCGCTGCTCGACGAGTTGCGCGCGATGGGGGTGCACCTGTCCATCGACGATTTCGGCACCGGCTACTCGAGCCTGAGCGCCCTGCAGCAGTTCCCGATCGGCACGCTCAAGATCGACCAGTCCTTCGTCCGCAACGCGGCGACCGATCCGGACGACGCGACCATCGTCCGCACCATCATCGAGATGGGGCGCAGCCTCGGGCTGCAGGTGCTCGCGGAGGGCATCGAGACCGAGGAGCAGCGTTACTTCCTGCTGCACGCCGGCTGCCAGTTCGGCCAGGGTCGGTTGTTCGGCGAGCCGGCCACCGCCGCCGAGTTCTTCGACCGGATCCTGCGGCAGTCGACCGGCGACCACCCGATCCTGCGCCTGCCTGCCTGAGCGCGCATGTACAACGTTTGACTGTAATTATCCTTTACATGTCCGCCGACCCGGGTATGATCCCCGGATGTATTCCATCAAGGCCGTGTCGCAGGCGACGGGCCTCACCGTCGAGACGCTCCGGGCCTGGGAGCGCCGCTACGGCATCGTGGATCCGCAGCGCGACGGCACCGGTCGCCGCGTCTATGCGCCCGACGACGTCATCCGTCTGCGGCGACTGCGCGAGGCCACCGACCGCGGCCACCCGATCGGGCGCCTGGCGCGGCTGTCCGACCAGGAACTCACCGGTCTGCTGAACGAATCGCCGGGCGGGCCGGACGCCGCCGCGAACGCATTCGTCGAGCGCATCCTGGAGTCGGCCCAGCAGTTCCGCGCGACCGACTGCGAGCAGGCGCTGACGCTGGCCATCGCCTCGTTGCCGCCGCAACAGCTGATCACGGACGTCCTGACGCCGCTGCTCCGCGCGGTGGGGGAGCGCTGGCACCGCGGCGAGTTCGCAATTGCGCAGGAACGGCTGGTCTCGACCGCCGTCCGCCGCCACATCGGCCTGGTGCTCGACACCTACGATCGGGGCGCGCGTGGCGACGGCATCGTCTTCGCGACGCTGCCCGGCGAGCGCCACGAGCTCGGCCTGCTGATGTCCGCGCTCACCTGCGCGAGCCGCGGTTTCCACACCCATTACCTGGGATCCGACGTTCCGCCGGAGGAGGTCGCGCGGTTCGCGCGCGCCGTGGACGCAGCCGCGGTCGCCTTGAGCGTGGTGCTGGCAGAACTCGTCGGGGTGCTGCCGCGGCAGCTCGCGACGCTGGTCGCCGAGTTCGGCCCGGGCGCCTACGTGTGGATCGGAGGTGCGGCGGCCCAGGGGCTCGACGCCGCGGAGCTGCCGCCCGGCTGCCACCTCGTGCACGGCCAGTTCGAACTCGACCGTCGCCTGGACACGTTGCGCCGCTGAGCGGTCCGTCAGTTGGTGCGCGGGTTCGTGGAGTGCTCCGGCGGGTGGATTCGGCGCCACTGCCAGGGCGGCGCCCGCTCGGCCTCGGGCAACGCCCACAGTCCCGCTCGCCTCGCCTGCGCGTCGCGTTCAATTTCGTAGAGACCCTTGTCGCGCACGTGGCGCCGATAGACCCACGCGTGGCCGCGACGCACCATCTCGGCGTTGATCCACAGCTCCTCGGGCAGGCGGTAGACACGTGCGACCGTGCGACCGTACTGGTCGCGGTCGAGCACCTGCAGCCGCACCCGCTCGTCGATGAGCATGCCCTGCAGCGCCTTGCGCGAGATGTCGGCGTAGGGCTGGCCCTTCTCCGGCGTGTCGATCTCGCCCAGCCGCACCTCGATGTCGCGACCGGATGCGCGCACGATCACGCTGTCACCGTCGAGGACGCGTTTTACCGTTCCGGTGATCGACTGCGGCGCGGCGCAGGCGCCAAGGCTCGCAAGCAGCAGCACGACCGCGACGATCGCCGGCATCCGCTTCGTCTCAGCGCGGAAGGGCGGCGGTGGCATCCCGCACGCGCATCACGACGACCTGCAGGGCCTCGTTGCCCGCGACGCCGAAGGCCGCGACCACCTCGGGCTGGCGATTGCGCTCCGCGGACGCTTCCGACGAGGCCAGGAAGCTCGCCAGGCGCGTGCCCTTGCGGCTGTCGACGAGGGTGGCCTGCAGTTCCACCCGCACGCGCGGCGGGCCGTCGGCCGTCGCGTACACCGCCTCGAAACGCCGCAACTCGACATCGAGCAGCAGGTCGGTCGGCACGCGACTCGGCGACGCCACCGTCGTGGCGAAGCGGCCATCCGCCGTGAACGCCCGGACGAGCAGCGATTGCAGCATCTGCGGCGCGGCATCCGCCCAGCGCATGCCGGCGAAGTAATCGAACCCGCCGGCGGCGTGCACGACGGCGATGCGCTCGGTGTCGAGCGACGACGCCGAGCGCGGCCGCGCGACGCCGAGCGCCAGTGGCAGCGTGTCGCCGGCGGCGACCAGTGCCGGGCCCTCGAGCCGGTAGGTCTCGGGCGGCTCGTTCCCGGAGTCGAGCATCGAGCCGGCGCATCCCGCGCACAGTACCGCGACCGCGACGACAGGCAGCAATCGGTTCACGGCCGGATCTCCACGCCACTCTCCTTCTTCTCGCGCAGCAGGCTGGCGGGATTGTCGCGCAGGCCGCGCGCGAGCAGGCGCAGTTCGCCGCTCGCATCCCGCAGGTCGATCACCAGCTGCTGGAGTTCCTGCGCGCCCGTGCCCGCCAGCTGGTTCAGCGACGCCTCGTTGCCCGCGACGATGCGCTCGAGGCTCGCGGAGGTGCGGCCGAGCGTCTCGGCAGTGGTCCTGAGGCCCGCCAGCGAGGCCTCGACCTCGGGCCCCGAGTCCGCGACGAGCCCGCTCATCCGCTGCGCAAGCGCCGCGACCTCGGCCGCCGTACGACGCAGGTCGGCCGTGAGCGCGGCGGTGTCCGCGGCGATGGCCGGCAGGTCGCGCGATGCACGATCGAGGTGCTCGAGCGAGGCGGTCACGGCGTGCAGGTTCTCGTCGCTCAGCATGCGCTCCACTCGCGTCATGACGGCACCGGCCTGCCCGACGAGGTCCGGCAGGCGCGCGAGGAACGCCTCGATGTCGCCCTTGCGCGAGACGATCACCGGATAGCGGGCACCCGTCGCCAGTGCCTGCGTCGCATCGGCGGTCGGGTCCTTCTGCAGGTCGATGAACAGCAGCCCGGTCAACCCGAGCAGGCCGAGCCGCGCCCGTGTCGCGCCCGACACGGGCGTCGTGTCGTCCACCGAGACCAGGACCTTGACCCGCCCGGGATTCGCGCGGTCGACCGACAGCGTCTCGACGCGGCCGACGTTGACGCCGAGGTAGCGCACCGGGCTGCCCCGGGCGAGGCCGCTCACCGAGCCGTTGAAGTAGATCTCGTAGCGCTCGTAGACGCGGCGGTCGCCCTGGCCGGAATACCACCACACGAAGGCGAACGCCGCCGCGACCGCGAGCAGCGCGAAAACCGCGACCGCGGCGTACTTCGCGTCACGCTCCACGTGCATCCTCCAGGTTCGCCGTCATCACGCGGCCGCGTGCGCCGTGAAAATACTGCCGTATCCACGGATGCTCGTTGGCGACGATGCCCTCGAGCGTGTCGACGACGACCTTGCGATCGACCAGCACGGCGACACGGTCGCACGTCCTCAGGAGGGTGTCCAGATCGTGCGTCACCATGACCACGGTGAGGCGCAGCGTGTCGCGCAGGTAGAGCACGAGGTCGTCGAACGCGGTGGCGGCGATCGGGTCCAGCCCCGCCGTCGGCTCGTCGAGGAACAGGAGATCCGGGTCGAGCGCGAGCGCCCGGGCGAGCGCCACGCGCTTGACCATGCCGCCCGACAGCTGCGCCGGGAACTTCGCGGCGGTATCGAGCGGCAGGCCGACCATGAGCAGCCTGAGCTCCACGAGTCGCGCGAGCGTCGCCTCCTCGAGGTCCATCGCCTCGGCGACCGGCAGGCCGAGGTTCTCGGCGACCGTGAGTGAGCTGAACAGCGCGCCATGCTGGAAGGTGACGCCATAGCCACGCTTGACCTCGCGCAGCTCGCTGCCGGTCATGTGCGTGATGTCGCGGCCCGCGACCGCGACGCTGCCGGCGTTGGGTCGATGCAGACCCAGCATGGTCTTGAGCAGCACCGACTTGCCGCTGCCGGACCCGCCGACGATGCCGAACACCTCGCCGCGGCGCACGTCGAACTCGACGCCGTCGTGCACGACCTGCCGGCCGAAGCGGTTGACGATGCCTCGCACGGCGATGACGGTCCCGGCAGCGGCCATCAGAAGTCGATCTCCAGGAAGAACACGGCGAACAGCGCGTCGGCGAAGATCACGAGGAAGATCGACTGGACGACGGCCACGGTGGTGAGACGTCCGAGCTCGCGCGACGACTCGCGCACCTGCAGGCCGCGCAGCGTGCCGGTGAGCGCGATCAGCAGGCCGAACACCGGCGCCTTGGCCATGCCCGCCCAGAAGGTGGTGTCCGCGATCGAGGCGTCGAGCCGGGCGAGGAACTGCGGCCACGGCAGGTCGAGCAGGTAGCTGGTGAGCAGCGCGCCGCCCGCGAGCCCCATCGCGTCGGCGACCACGGTCAGCAGCGGCAGCGCGATGACCAGACCGAGGACGCGCGGCAGGACGAGCACCTCGTACGGACTCATGCCCATCGACTCGAGCGCGTCCACTTCGTCGTTCAGCCGCATCACGCCGAGCTCGGCCGCGTAGGCGCTGCCGGTGCGTCCCGCGACCATGATCGCCGTGAGCAGCACGCCGAGCTCGCGCAGCACGCCGATCGCGATCAGGTCGACGGTGTAGATCTCCGCGCCATAGGGCTGCAGCTGCTGTGCGCCGATGTAGCCCGAGATCACGCTGATCAGGAAGGCGATGACGGCGACCACCGGGATCGCCTGCACGCCCGTCTCGTGCACGTGGCGCACGACGGAGGCGACACGCAGCCGCTTGACGCTGCGCCAGGCCGTCGCCGCGGTGGCGAGCACCGCGCCGCCGAAAATGAGCGCCGCGTAGCCGGACTGCAGGCGCTCGACGATGCCGCGACCGAGGTTCACGAGCCACCGCGGCGCGGCAGCCTCGTGCGGCGGCGGCGCCTCGGCGACGGCACGGGCCGCGATCTCCTCGAGGAACGGGAAGTGCTCCGGCGGGCGCCCCTGGAACTCGACCGTCGTGCCGCCCGCCCCGAGCGCCGAGACGGCGTCGCGCAGCAGCCAGGCCGGGCCGATGGCGATCTCGCCCGCGGCGGTGAGGTCGATCGTGAGCGCGCGCGGCGGCGCGGCGGTCAGTCGCGCGAGCTGCCGCGCGAGTTCCGGCGCGTCCGCCATGCGGCAGTCGCCAGACAGGCTGAGCCGCCCGCCCGCCTCAGCGAGTTCAGCCGCAAAGTCCATCGCATCTCGCTAGCGCGGCCATCATCGCGGGAATGCTAGCATCGGGGACATGGCATGGTGAGGCCGATGGCCGGCGACTTCCTTTCCCAGATACTGATCCTGCTGGCCGGTTCCGTCCTGGTGCTGAGCCTGGTGCGCCGCTTTGCCCTGCCGGCGATCCTCGGCTACCTGGTGGTCGGCATGCTGCTCGGCCCGCATGCCCTCGGGCTCGCGGCAAACGACGAGGCGGTGCACCTGCTCGCCGAGATCGGCGTCGTGTTCCTGGTGTTCACGCTCGGGCTCGAGTTCTCGCTGGCGCGCATGCTGGTGATGAAGGCCGAGGTGCTCGGGATCGGCGGGCTGCAGATGCTGCTCACCACCGCGGTGTTCGGCGGCCTGGCCTGGGCGTTCAGCGGCGTCGGTCCCGAGGCCGCGATCGTGCTCGGCGGCGCGCTCGCGATGTCGTCCACGGCCATCGTGGTGCGCCAGCTCGGCGAACAGCTCGAGATCAACCGCACCCACGCGCGCCTCGCGGTCGGCATCCTGCTGTTCCAGGACCTCGCCTTCGCGCCGCTGCTCGCGCTCGCGACCGCGCTCGGCGCGTCCGCGGACGTGCTGAGCCCGGCCTGGCTGCTCGGCATGGTCGGTCGCGCGGTCGTCGCACTGCTGGTCGTGCTGCTGCTCGGCCGGTGGATCCTGCGTCCGCTGTTCCACCAGATCGCGCGGCTCCGCAATACCGAGGTATTCACGCTCACCGTCCTGATGGTCGCGCTGGGCGGCGCCTGGACGACCGAGAGGTTCGGCCTGTCGATGGCGCTAGGCGCGTTCCTCGCCGGCATGCTGCTCGCCGAGACGGAGTTCCGCCACCAGACCGAGGCGGTGATCAAGCCCTTCCGCGACGTGCTGCTCGGGCTCTTCTTCGTCTCGGTCGGCATGCTGCTCGACCTGCGCCTGCTGCTCGCGCAACTGCCGCTGGTGCTGGCGATGCTCGCGGCACTGCTGGTGGTGAAAGCCGCGGTCGTGACGTTCGTCGTGCAGCGCTTCGTCCCCAACGCGCGCAAGGCGCTGCGCGCCGGCATCGTCGTCAGCATGGGCGGCGAGTTCGGCTTCGCACTGCTCACGCTCCTGCTCAAGGAACGGCTGGTGGACGTCGGGCTCGTGCAGGCGCTGCTGACCGCGGTCGCGCTCAGCATGCTGCTCGGACCGCTGCTGGTACGCTACAACGTGCGGATCGCGGACTGGCTGCTGCGCCGGCCGAGCGTCGCGCCCTCGGAGATGGTGCTGGAGACGGCGGCGACGCGCGAGCTCGCGCAGCGCGAGCACGTGATCATCTGCGGGTTCGGCCGGGTGGGCCAGAACCTCGCGCGCGTCCTCGAGAAGCGCGGCTTCGAGTTCATCGCGCTCGACATGGATCCGTTCCGCGTGCGGGACGCGCGCCAGGCGGGGGATCCGGTGGTGTACGGCGACGCCACCGAGCCCGAGATCCTGCGCTCGCTCGGCGTGGAGCACGCCAGCGTCGTCGTGGTGTGCGTGCCGGGCAGCGGCCGGGCGCTGCAGATCGTCCGGGCCACGCGCCAGCTGCGCAACGACGTGCCCGTGCTGGTGCGCACCGAGGACGACTCGAGGCTCGAGGCGCTGCTGGCGGCCGGGGCCACGGAGGTGGTGCCCGAGATATTCGAGACCAGCCTGTCGCTGGTCTCGCACGTGCTGCTGTTCCTCAAGGTGCCCGCACCCGAGGTGCTGCAGGCGACCGAGGAGATCCGCCACGACCGGTACTCGATCCTGCGCAGCGTCTTCCGTCGGCACGACGCCCGCTCGCCCGATGAAGGCTACGCCCTGCGCCAGCAGTTGCGGACCATAGTGCTGCCGCCCGGCGCGTGGGCAGCCGGCCGCACGATCCGGGAGCTCGGCATCGACCAGGGCAAGTCCGTGATCACGGCGCTGCGCCGCGATGGCATCGTCGGGCGCGAGCCCGACCCCGGCACCCGGCTGCGCGAGGGCGACGTGCTGGTGCTGTGGGGCACGCCCGAGGACCTCGAGCAGGAGGAGAACCGGCTCCTGACGGGATAGGAAGGGGATAGGGGATAGGGGATAGGGGATAGGGGATAGGGGATAGGGGATAGGGGATAGGGGATAGGGGATAGGGGATAGGGGATAGGGGATAGGGGATAGGGGATAGGGGATAGTCGGACCACGGAACGGCCGGCACCGCCGGCCTCCGTCACTATCCCCTATCCCCTATCCCCTATCCCCTATCCGCTCTCTTCCTCCAGACTATCCCCCACCCCCTGCTCACCACCCCCCTCTCCGCCCATGCCCACCCTCGGCACTCCCCTCTCGGCCTCCGGCACGCGCCTGCTGATGCTCGGCGCCGGCGAACTCGGCAAGGAAGTCGTCATCGAGGCGCAGCGCCTGGGGGTCGAGGTGATCGCGGCGGACCGCTACGCGAATGCGCCGGCGATGCAGGTCGCGCACCGCTCGCACGTGCTCAACATGCTCGACGGCAATGCACTACGGGAACTCATCGAACGCGAGCGGCCTGCACTGGTCGTCCCGGAGATCGAGGCCATCGCGACGCGGACGCTGGTGGAGCTGGAGCGCGGGGGGCAACGGGTCATCCCGACGGCGCGCGCCGCGCAGCTCACCATGGATCGCGAGGGCATCCGGCGGCTCGCCGCGGGGGAGCTGGGGCTCGCGACGTTGCCGTTCCGGTTCGCCGACACGGAGGCCGAGTATCGCGCGGCGCTGGCCGCGATCGGGCTGCCGTGCGTGGTCAAGCCCGTGATGAGTTCCTCCGGCAAGGGCCAGAGCGTAGTGCGGACGTCCGCGGAGGCCCGGCACGCGTGGGATTACGCGCAGGCCGGCGGGCGCGCCGGCGCCGGCCGGGTGATCGTGGAGGGATTCGTCGCGTTCGACTACGAGATCACGCTGCTCACGTTGCGCCACGCGGGGGGCACGTCGTTCTGTGCGCCGATCGGCCACCTGCAGGTGGACGGCGACTACCGCGAGTCCTGGCAACCGCAGCCCATGAGTGCCCTGGCGCTCGAGAGGTCGCGGCACATCGCGCGCACCGTCACGGACAATCTCGGCGGCGCGGGGATCTTCGGCGTGGAGCTGTTCGTGCGGGGCGACGAAGTCTGGTTCAGCGAGGTCTCGCCTCGTCCTCACGACACGGGGCTCGTGACGCTCATTTCCCAGGACCTCTCGGAGTTCGCGCTGCACGCGCGGGCGATCCTCGGCCTCCCGGTGCCGACGATCCGCCAGCACGGCCCGTCGGCATCGTGTGCGATCCTGCTCGAGGGCGAGTCGAGCGACATTCGCTTCCATGGCGTGGAACGGGCGCTCGAGGAGCCGGACACGCAGCTGCGCCTGTTCGGCAAGCCCGAGGTGCGCGGCCGACGCCGCATGGGCGTCACGCTCGCGCTCGGGCCCGACCTCGACACGGCGCGCGCCAAGGCACGGCGCGCGGCCGAAGCGATCGTCGCGGGGGCCGAACTGCGCTGATCAGCGATCGGCCTGCAGGTGAGCCTCGACCAGCCACAAGGTCTTGTCGGCGTCGCGCGAGATTTCCGTGAACAGGTCGCTGGTGTCGGCGTCGCCCGCCTTGCCCGTCTCGTCGATCGCCTTGCGCACGGCCTTGCCGAAGCGCGCCAGCGAAGCGGCCAGCGCATCCAGGTGCGCTCGGCCGTCAGCGATCTCGAGCGGATAGGGGTCGAGCTTCGAGCGGCCGGCCACCGCCTGCACGGTGCCCTCGGCGATGCCACCCAACGCCGTGACGCGCTCGGCCATCTCGTCGATGTGGCCGGAGATCCCCGTCGCGACCTGGTCGAACAGTTCGTGCAGGGCGATGAAGCTCGGTCCTTTCACGTTCCAGTGCGCCTGCCTGGCCTGCAGCTGCAGGTCGATGGCGTCGGCCAGGCGGGCATTCAGGATGCCGATCACCTTGGCGCGCGTCTTGGGGGCGAGGTCGATGCGCGTGCTGTGCATGGGGACTCCTTTGCGGGTCTGGTCGGTTTTCGATGATCACCATTGTCGCCCGTAGCTCGGACGGGCCCAACAGGACCTGGCAATCGAGGCCATTGGCACTGTCGATGTACACATCTGTTTAATGATTGACACCGTGTCAGTTGCAGTGCAGCATGATCCGATGTCGTACATCACCGAGCGCCGACAGGAAGAGCGGGACCGGCGCCGCGCCGAGATCGTCGACGCGGCGGAGGGGCTCTATGCAGAGGTCGGCTGGGACGCCGTGACCATGGACCAGGTCGCGCGTCGCGCGCGCTTGAGCCGTGCCCTGCTCTACGTCTACTTCCGCGACAAGGCGGACCTGCACTTCGCACTGGTCGAGCGTGCGCTCGACGCCTTGCGCGACCGGTTCGAGGCGGCCCGCGGCGGCAAGCAGCGGGGCATCGACCAGGTGGAAGCGATCGGCCTCGCCTACCTCGCCTTCGCGCGCGAGCTGCCGCACTACTTCGACGCCTGCGCCCGCTTCCAGGCCCACATCAGCGAGGACGGCTCGATCCAGCCGAACGAAGCCGCCTGCCTGCAGGCCGGCCACCGGGCACACGAGACCATCGTCGACGCGCTGAACCGGGGCGTGGCCGACGGCTCCATACGCGCCGACATCGGCGACCCGTACGTCGCAGCGCTGTCGCTGTGGGCGTTCTCGCACGGGCTCATCCAGATCGCCTCCTCCAAGCGGTCGCAGATCGAGCACGAAGGCATCGCGGTGCAGGCGTTCGTCGACCACGCCTTCGACCTCGCACTGCGCTCGATCCGCGCCTGACCGGGCCATGCACATGCGCATCACGGCAATCGCACTCCTGGCGTCGCTGCTGGCAGCGGCCACCGCGAGCGCAACCGTCGAGCAGGGTCTCGAGCAGGTCCTCGACGACGCGCTCGCCGCCAACCTCGAGCTCGGTGCCGGCGCGGCGTCCGTGCAGCAGCGTCTCGCGGTCCTCGACCAGGCCCGGGCGCGCTACCTCCCGGTGCTCGACCTCGCCGCGCGCTACACCGCCGCCGACGGCGGGCGCACGATCGACTTCCCGGTCGGCGACCTGTTGAACCCGGTGTACGCCACGCTCGACGAAATGCTCGTGGCAAGCGGCCAGCCGCCGCGCTTTCCGCGCATCGCCAACGAGCAGATCGCGCTGCTGCGCAGCCGCGAGCAGGAAACCAAGCTCGTGCTGCAGCAGCCGCTCTACGAGCCCCGCCTCGCACCTTCGCTCGAGGCGAGCCGCCAGGACCTGAACCGCGCACAGGCGAACCTCGCGGCGCTGCGCGCCCGCGTGACCCGCGATACGCGGCAGGCGTACTACCGCTGGATCGCCGCACAGCAGGCGCTCCTCGTGATCGCGGCCACGCGCGACCTCGCGCAGGCGAACCTCGACGCCAACGAGAGCCTCTACCGCAACGGACGCATCACCCGCGACCTCGTCTACCGCGCCGAAGCCGACGTGCTCGAGATCGAGCAACAGCGCATCGCCGCGGCGAGCGCCGTGCGCATCGCGCAAAGCTACGTGAACCTGCTGCGCAATGCCCCGCTCGCCGCACCGCTGCCGCAAGCGGAGATCGACGCGGCGACGGTCGAACGCTTCCGCACAGGCCTCGTCCGCCGACTCGCGGGCCGGCCGCTCGACACCGTCCTGCTGCAGGAACTGGCCACGCGCACCCGCGCCGAGCTCAAGGGACTCGATGCCGCCGTCGCGACGGGCGTAGCGCGCCAGGATCTCGCCCGAGCCGCCTTCAAGCCCACGCTCGCCCTCGGCGCCGAGGCCGGGATCCAGGGCGAGGAATATGGCTTCGGCGACGACCAGCGCTACGTGCTGGCCTCGGTGATCCTGCGCTGGAACGCGTTCCGCGGCGGCGCCGACCGCGCCGCCTTGCGCGAGGCCCGAGCGTTCACCGAGGAGCTGCGCGCGACGCGCGACCTCGCCCGCCTGCAGGTGAGACTCGACGTGCAGCAGTCGCTCGAGACGCTCGAGGTCGCCGAGGCGTCCATCGAGACGGCCGGAAAGCGCACGGCCGCGGCCGCGGGCGCCTTCCGCATCGCGAGCCGCAAGCGCGACCTCGGGCAGATCAACCAGGCCGAGTTCATCGACGCGCGGCGCGCGCACACCGAGGCGCTGCTCAACCTGAATCGCGTGCGCGCGGAATTCCTCGCGCGCCTCGCCGAGCTCGAATACGCCGTCGGCGACCCGCGCGCCGCCGACAGGGAGATCCCGTGATGCAGCTTTTCCGCCTGGTCGCCCTGGCAGGCGCGAGCGCCATCCTCTTCGCATGTGGCCGTGCGACGCCCCCGGACACGGAGACGGCCGCCGCAGCGGCACCGGTGCGCACCATGCCGGTCGAGAGTGTCGAGATTGCACGCGAGGTCCGCGCCGTCGGCGTGCTCGCGCCGCGCGACGAGATCCGCCTCGCCTTCAAGATCGGCGGTGTGATCGACCGCATCACGGTGGAGGCCGGCGATCGGGTCCAGCGTGGACAGCCCCTCGCGGTGCTGAAGCGCGCCGAGGTGAACGCGGCCGTCGCGCAGGCGGAGGAAGCCGTCGAGAAGTTGCGCCGCGACCTCGAGCGCGCGCGCAAGCTGCAGGCCGACGAGGTGGCGACCGAGGAGCAGGTCGAGAACCTGACCACGGCCTACAACGTCGCGCACTCGGACCTCGACGCCGCGCGCTTCAACGCGCGCTTCGCCCGCATCGACGCCCCGGTGGACGGCGTGGTGCTGCAGCGGCTCTCGGAGGAGAGCGAGCTCGTGCAGGGTGGACAGCCGGTGCTGGTGCTCGGCGCGACCGGGGAAGGCTGGGTCGTGCGCGCGGCGCTCGTCGATCGTGACGCCGTGCGCGTCGAACTCGGAGACACCGCGCGCGTGGTGTTCGACGCCTTCCCGGGACGCGAATTCGAGGGCACGGTGAGCCGGGTCGCCTCCAGCGCCGATCCGCAGACGGGCACCTTCGAGGTCGAGATCGCCGTGGCGCCCGGTGGCGCCCGCTTTGCGCGGGGCCTCGTGGCGAAAGTGGCGCTCGCGATCGCGGACGGCGCCGCGACGGAACCGCGCACGGTCGTGCCGCTCACGGCCATCGTCGAGGCCAACGGCCCGGCCGCAACCGTCTACGTGGTCGATCCGCGCGACGGCGTGGCTCGTCGCAGGCAGGTCACCGTCGGACCAATCGTCGGCGAACGGGTCGTCGTCATCGCCGGTCTCGAGGTGGGCGAGCAGGTCGCCACGGATGGCGCGGCGTGGCTCGTCGACGGCAAGCCCGTCCGGCTCGTCGGCGACGCGGGCTGAAGCCGACCATGCGCATCTGGGCGTTCAGCGTCGCGCGCTGGCAGTTCACGCTGGTTCTGTTCGCGCTGCTGATCGCGATGGGCCTGAACGCCTACCTCGACATCCCGCGCTCCGAGGACCCCGAGTTCCACGCCCCGATCCCCACCATCGTGGCGGTCTACCCGGGTGCCGATCCCGTGGAAATCGAGCGGCTGGTGGTCGATCCCATCGAGGACGCGATCAACGAGATCGACGACATCAAGCACATGGAGAGCCGCTCGCTCGACGGCGTGGGCGTGATCCGCATCGAGTTCCAGTGGCACACGGACCCCACCGACAAGTACGACGAGGTGGTCCGCGAGGTGAACCGCATCCGCTCGCAGCTGCCGCCCGACCTGGCGTCGCTCGAGGTCCGCAAGACGGGCTCGGGCCTCGTCAACATCGTGCAGTTCGCGCTGGTGAGCGAGGCGGCGAGCTTTCGCGAGTTGAAGGACCGCGCCGAGGAGCTGCGCGACTCGATCGAGACCGTGCCCGGCGTGCGGCGCAGCGAGATCTGGGCCTTCCCGGAGCCCGAGGTGCGCGTCGCGCTCGACCTCGAGCGCATGGGTCGCGCCGGCATCGCGCTCGGCCAGGTCGAGGCGGCGATCCGCGGCGAGAACGCCGCGATCCCTGGCGGCGCGGTGGACGTGGGCCTGCGCAGGTACAACCTCAAGACCTCGGGCAGCTACGATTCGCTCGACGAGATCGCCGAGACGGTCGTCGCGAGCCGTGGCGGGCGCATCGTCAAGCTGCGCGACGTCGCCGAGGTCGCCTGGGACACCGCGGAGGAGCGCTACACGGGCCGCTTCAGCGGCCGACGCGCGGTGTTCGTCACGGCGAACGCCAAGGACCGCGTCAACGTCTTCGAGGTGCGCGACGGCATCTACGCCCGGCTCGATGCCTTCGAGCGCGAACTGCCCGAGGGCATCGCGCTCGAGCGCGGCTTCGACCAGACGCGCAACGTTGGCCATCGCCTGACGCGCCTCGCAATCGACTTCGCCATCGCCATCAGTCTCGTGCTGCTCACGCTGCTGCCGCTCGGCCTGCGCGCCGCGACGGTCGTGATGATCTCGATCCCGCTGTCGCTCGCGATCGGCCTGTCGCTGCTGCACTTCAGCGGCTTCTCGCTCAACCAGCTGTCCATCGCGGGCTTCGTGCTCGCGCTCGGCCTGCTGGTGGACGACTCGATCGTGGTGGTGGAGAACATCGCGCGCTACCTGCGGGCGGGCTACTCGCGGGTCGAGGCCGCCGTGGCCGCCACCGACCAGATCGCGCTCGCCGTGCTCGGCTGCACGGTGACGCTGCTGTTCGCATTCCTGCCGCTGCTGTTCCTGCCGGAGGGCTCCGGCATCTTCATCCGCTCGCTGCCCGCCGCGGTGCTCTACACGGTGCTCGCCTCGCTGTTCGTGGCGTTCACGGTCATCCCGTTCCTCGCCAGCCGGATGCTCAAGCCGGAGGGCGAGGCGGGCGAAGGCAACCGGCTGCTGCAGCTCGTGATGGCCGCGATCCACCGCAGCTACGTGCCTGCCCTGCATGCCGCGTTGCGTCGTCCCCGTCGCACGCTGCTCGCATCGCTCGCCTTCGTCGGCGGGTGCGTCGCGCTCGTCCCGCTGATCGGCTTCAGCCTGTTTCCGGCGGCCGACATCCCGCAGTTCCGCGTCACCATCGAGACGCCCGACGGCGCAAGCCTCGCGGACACCGACCGCGCGCTGCGCCACGTCGAGGACGAACTGGCGCGCCGCCCGGAGGTGAAGCACTGGTTCGCGAACCTCGGCCGCGGCAACCCGCGCGTCTACTACAACATCTTGCCCGAGGAGACCAAGGCGAACATCGCCGAGGTCTTCGCCGAGCTCCACGCGTACGAGCCGCGCCGCAGCCCGCAGCTGTACGAGGAACTGCGGTCGGTGTTCTCCGAATACGCGGGGGCCGAGATCCAGGTCGAGTCGTTCCAGAACGGGCCGCCCATCGATGCACCGATCGAGGTTGCGATCGTGGGTCCCGACCTCGTGCAGCTGCGCGAGCTGTCGGCGCAGGCGGAGCTCATCATCGCCGCCACGCCCGGCACGCGCGACGTCGACAACCCGGTGCGCAGGCTGCGCACGGACCTCGACCTCAACATCGATGCGCAGAAGGCCGCGCTGCTCGGGGTGGCGCCGGTGGAGGCCGACCGAACGGTGCGCGCGGCGGTGGCCGGCTTGAGCGCCGGCAGGTTCCGCGAGCCGGATGGCGACGAGTACGACATCGCGCTGCGCCTGCCGATGCAGGGCCGCCCGACGCTCGAAGCGCTGGACCTGATCGAGGTCGCCTCGACGGCCGGCCGGCCGGTGCCGCTGCGACAGATCGCGACGCCGGAGTTCTCGGCGGCCGCGAACCTCGTGAGGCGCCGCGACCGGGAACGCGAGGTGCTGCTGAGCGCCTATCCGGCGGCAGGCTACAACACCGGCAAGGTCACGCGGGCGGTGCTCGACAGGCTGGGAGAAATGTCGTTGCCGGCGGGCTACAGCCTGCGCGCTGGCGGAGAGCTCGAGGCCCGCGCCGAGACCTTCGGTGGCGTCGGCACCGCGGCGCTGGTCGCGGCCTTCGGCATCCTCGCGGTGCTGGTGCTCGAGTTCGGCAGCTTCCGCTCGATGCTGATCGTCGCCGGCGTGGTGCCGCTCGGGGTGGCGGGCGCACTGCTCGCGCTGCTCGTCACCGGGTACACGCTCTCCTTCACCGCCACCATCGGTCTCGTGGCATTGATCGGCATCCAGATCAAGAATTCGATCCTGCTGGTGGATTTCGCCAACCAGCAGCGTGAACAGGGTATGGGGCTCGACGAGGCCGTCGAGCGCGCGGGCGAGATCCGCATCCTGCCCATCCTGCTCACCTCGGCGACGGCGATCGGTGGCCTGCTGCCGCTGGCGGTGCAGGGCTCGGGACTCTACTCGCCGCTCGCGATCGTGATCATCGGCGGCCTCGTCTCCTCTACGCTGCTCGGCGGCATCGTGACGCCGGTGATGTACAAGATGCTGCCCCCGAGCGTTGAGGCCAAGGCGAAGTCTGCGGGGATGACGGAAAGCGGTTGATGACTAATGATCAGCGGTTAGTGAAGAGCGTACACGGCCGCGTGGACTGCAGCCGATGCGCAACGCCGCGTCCTCACTAACCGCTGATCATTAGTCATTAGTCACTTTCTTCCCAAGCAACTGCTCGGCACTGAGCCCCAACCTCTCGATTCGCCGGGCTACGCGGGGCCATTCCTGCTCGAGGAAACGCTGGCGCTCGCCCTTCAGCAATTCGGCCCGCACGCCCGCGTTGACGAACATGCCGCGGCCACGGCGCTTCTCTACGAGGCCTTCGTCGACGAGTTGCTGGTAGCCCTTCAGGACCGTGAGCGGGTTGAGCGAGAACTCCGCGGCGACGTTGCGCACCGACGGCAGCGCGTCGCCGTCGCCGAGCGTGCCTTCGAGGATCATCGCCACCACCTTGTCGCGGAGCTGGCGATAGATCGGCTGGTTGTCGTTCCAGTGGGAGTCCATGGGGCCACGAGGGGCGGGTGCTACGCTGCTCTACTTTAGCAGAACACCCGTTGCCGGCCCCGCCATCAATCCGCGCCCGGCAACCATGCGGACGCGGTGGCGCCGATGGGCGGCGGGGTGCTGGCGCTCGGCGTAAACGTCCCCGACGCGACGGACCAACCTGCAAACAACCAGACGACGACCGCCAGGGCCGCTGCCAGGAACCTGTTCGCCGCGCGCATTTTCGTTCTCCCGCCGCTTGGCGCTCAATCTGTATGGTGTGCTAGTTAACTACAGCACTAACACAATTGCAACCCCCCTGCTGGCTCGAGCCGGCTGCCGGACTCTCGGCAGACCCTTACCGGGTCCAGCCATGCCCCGCTGCTAATATCGACGGTCTGCCGGACGGGGCCCCCTCGCAGAGGGTCGCCTGCGATCCCGTGTGTTCGAGCAAAACCAGCGGAGAGAATCCATGAAGACCCCAGTCAATGTCGCGATCACCGGTGCGGCCGGCCAGATCGGCTACGCGCTCGCCTTCCGGGTGGCCTCGGGCCAGATGCTCGGCGCAGACCAGCCCGTCAACCTGCACCTGCTCGAGATCACGCCGGCACTGGGGGCGCTGCAGGGCGTGGTGATGGAGTTGAACGATTGTGCGTTCCCGACGCTGAACCGGATCGTCGCGACCGACGACGCGCAGGTCGCCTTCAAGGACTGCAACGTGGCACTGCTGGTCGGCGCGCGGCCGCGCGGCCCGGGCATGGAGCGCAAGGACCTGTTGCTCGCCAATGCGCAGATCTTTTCCGCACAGGGCAAGGCGCTCGACGCCGTCGCCGACCGCAAGGTCCGCGTGCTGGTCGTGGGCAACCCGGCCAACACCAACTCGATGATCGCGATGAAGAACGCGCCGAGCCTCGATCCCCGCAATTTCACGGCGATGGTGCGTCTCGACCACAACCGCGCGCTGTCGCAACTCGCCGAGAAGACCGGTACGCACGTCACCGACCTGCGGAAGGTGACGATCTGGGGCAACCACTCCTCGACGCAGTACCCGGACCTCCACCACGCGACGGTGCAGGGCAAGCCGGCGCTCTCGCTCGTGGACGGCGCCTGGTACAAGGAGCAGTTCATCCCGACGGTGCAGCAGCGCGGCGCGGCGATCATCAAGGCACGCGGCGCCTCCTCCGCAGCCTCGGCCGCGTCCGCCGCGATCGACCACATCCACGACTGGGTGATGGGCTCGCCGGCAGGCGACTGGGTCAGCATGGGCATACCGTCCGACGGCAGCTACGGGATCCCCGAGGGCGTGATCTACGGCTACCCGGTCACCTGCAAGGATGGCGAGTACCAGATCGTGCAGGGCCTCGCGGTGAATGAGTTCAGTCGCGCGCGCATGGACGCGACGCACAAGGAACTGCTCGAGGAACGCGACGGGGTGAAGGACCTGCTGTAACGGATCCGGGGCACCGGGCCGGCGAGACGGCGACCTCCGGGTCGCCGTTTCTTTTGTGCGCCGCACAAAAATCGTTGACACCGCTAGAATGATCGTTCATTCTTCGCCGACTCCCTTCCCCAGCGCGCCGACCTCGTGTCGGCGTCTTGCATTTCGAGGCCCTATGCGACTTCTCAATATCGCCACTGCCCGGGTCCTGCCCGCACTCGTCGCCGTCGTGCCGATCCTCGCGGCCTGTGGTTCGAAGCAAGCCGCACCGCAGGACCCCGGCGCCGTCCCGGTCACGGTCGTCACGCTCGTGCCCGAGACCGTGACGCTGACGCGCGAGCTCCCGGGTCGCGCCACGCCCTACCTCGTTGCGGAGGTGCGACCGCAGGTCAACGGGATCATCGAGAAGCGCCTGTTCACCGAGGGCGGCATGGTCGAGGCAGGCCAGCCCCTCTACCAGATCGACGATGCGACCTACCGCGCGGACTACGCGAGCGCGGAGGCGGCGTTGGCCCGGGCGCGGGCGAACCTGAACTCGGCGCAACTGGCGGCCCGGCGGTCCGAGGGACTGGTGGCGATCAACGCCGTGAGCCAGCAGGATCACGAGAACCACATGGCGGCATTGAAGGTTGCCGAAGCGGACGTCGCGGCGGCCGAGGCCGCCCTGCAGAGCGCGCGCGTCACGCTCGGCTATGCACGCATCACCGCGCCCATCAGCGGCCGCATCGGCAAGTCCACGGTCACGCAGGGCGCCCTCGTCACGGCGAACCAGGCGGCGCCGCTCGCGACCGTGCAGCAGCTCGATCCCATCTACGTGGACCTCACGCAGTCGAGCGCGGAACTGCTCGAGTTGCGCAAGGCGCTCGCCGCCGGCACGCTCGAGGGCACGCGCGACCTGCCGGTCACCATCCTGCTCGAAGACGGCACGAAATACGGGCAGGAAGGCAAGCTCGCCTTCTCCGAGGTCACGGTCGATCCGACCACGGGCAGCTACGCGCTGCGCGTCGTGGTGCCGAACCCGGAGAACGTCCTGCTGCCGGGCGTGTACGTGCGTGCACTGATCGGCAGCGGCGTGCGCCGGGACGCGCTGCTCGTCCCGCAGCAGGGCATCACGCGCGACCCGAAAGGCCACACCACTGCGCTGGTGGTCGGCGCCGACGGCAAGGCCGAATCACGCGCCGTCGAGGTGAGCCGCACGGTCGGCGACAGGTGGCTGGTCGAGGGCGGCCTCGCGGCCGGCGACAAGGTGATCGTCGAAGGCCTGCAGAAGGTGCGGCCCGGCGCGCCGGTGCAGGCGACGGAGGCCGGCGCCGCGCCGGCGGCAGCGCCCGATGCGGCGGTGCCGCAGCAGTAGGCCGGAGCACCCATGGCACGATTCTTCATCGACCGTCCGATCTTCGCGTGGGTCATCGCGATCATCATCATGCTGGCCGGCGGCCTCTCGATCACGCAGCTGCCGATCTCGATGTACCCGACGATAGCACCGCCGGCGGTCACGATCAGCGCCAGCTACCCCGGCGCATCGGCCAAGGTGGTCGAGGACTCGGTGATCCAGATCATCGAGCAGAACATGAAGGGCCTCGACGGCCTGATCTACATGTCTGCGACCAGCGAGTCCACGGGCCGGGGGAACATCACGCTGACGTTCGACAACGCCACCAACCCCGACATCGCGCAGGTGCAGGTGCAGAACAAGCTGCAGCTCGCCATGCCCCTGCTGCCGCAGGAAGTGCAGCGGCAGGGCGTCAACGTCAGCAAGTCGCGCAGCGGGTTCCTGCTGATCATCGCGTTCGTCTCCGAGGACGGCAGCATGAGCCGCGAGGACATCGCCGACTACGTCGGCACGAACATACTGGACCCGATGAGCCGCGTGCCCGGCGTGGGCACGGTGCAGGTCTTCGGCGCGAAATACGCGATGCGGATCTGGCTCGACCCGCACAAGCTCGACACGTTCGACCTCGACACGTCCGAGGTCATCGCCGCCATCCGCGCGCAGAACGCCCAGGTCACCGTCGGCCAGCTCGGCGGCACGCCCGCGGTGCCCGGCCAGCAGTTGAATGCGTCCATCAGCGCCCAGGAGCGCCTGCAGACGCCGGAGCAGTTCCGCGAAATCGTGGTGCGGAGCAACGCCGACGGGTCGGTGCTGACGCTCGGCGACATCGCCCGCGTCGAGATCGGTTCCGAGACCTACGAGTTCATCAGCCGCATCAACGGCAAGCCCGCGGTCGGCATGGCCGTCTCGCTCGCGACCGGTGCGAACGCGCTCGACACCTCCGCCGGCGTCGAGCAGGCGCTGGCCGCGCTGAAGCCGTTCTTCCCGGCCGGCCTCAACGCGGTCGTGCCCTTCGACACCACGCCGTTCGTGCGCGTGTCCATCGAGGAGGTCGTCAAGACGCTGGCCGAGGCGATCGTGCTGGTGTTCCTGGTGATGTACCTGTTCCTGCAGAACTTCCGCGCGACGCTGATTCCCACCATTGCCGTACCAGTCGTGCTGCTCGGGACCTTCGGGGTGCTGGCCGTGCTCGGTTTCTCGATCAACATGCTCACCATGTTCGCGATGGTGCTCGCGATCGGCCTGCTGGTGGACGACGCGATCGTGGTCGTCGAGAACGTCGAGCGCCTGATGAGCGAGGAGGGACTCTCGCCGCTCGAGGCCACGCGCAAGTCGATGGACCAGATCACCGGCGCGCTCATCGGAATCGGTCTCGTGCTCTCGGCGGTCTTCGTGCCGATGGCCTTCATGGCCGGCTCCACCGGCATCATCTACCGGCAGTTCTCCGGCACCATCGTCTCAGCGATGGCACTCTCCGTCCTCGTGGCCATCGTGCTGACGCCGGCGCTGTGCGCCACGATCCTGAAGCCCCTGAAGAAGGGCGAGCACCACGAGGAAACGCGCTTCTTCCGCTGGTTCAACCGGAATTTCGATCGCGGCGCCACGACTTACCAGGGGGTCGTGCGCGGCATGCTCGCGCGCACCGGACGCTTCATGGCGATCTTCGCCGCGCTGACCCTGGTGATGGTATACCTGTACGCGCGCCTGCCGAGCGCGTTCCTGCCCCAGGAGGACCAGGGCAGCGTGCTGACCCAGGTGATCGCTCCCGTCGGCGCGACCCAGCAGCGCACGATGCAGTCGGTCGAGAAGCTCGAGCAGCATTTCATCGAGAACGAGAAGGACACGGTCGAGGCGATCTTCAGCGTGCAGGGCTTCAGCTTCAGTGGCACCGGCCAGAACAACGCCATGGCCTTCGTGAACCTGAAGGACTGGAGCGAGCGCGACGAGCCCGGGCTGCGCGCGGACGCCGTCGCGGCCCGCGCGATGGGAGCCCTGTCGCAGATCAAGGACGCGTTCGCCTTCGCGTTCGTGCTACCGCCGATACCGGAACTCGGCATCTCCTCGGGCTTTGCCTTCTACCTCAAGGACAACGCCGGCCTGGGGCACGAGGCGCTGACCGCGGCGCGCAACCAGTTCCTCGGCGCCGCGGCGCAGAGCAAGCTGCTCGCCAACGTCCGCCCGAACGGCCAGGACGACCGGCCGCAGTTCCGCATCGACGTCGACGAGAAGAAGGCGGCCGCACTCGGCCTGTCCATCGCCGACATCAACGCGACACTGTCCGCGGCCTGGGGCGGCCAGTACATCGACGACTTCATCGACCGCGGACGCGTCAAGCGGGTCTACGTGCAGGCGGACGCGCCGTATCGAATGACGCCGGAGGATTTCAACCTCTGGTCGGTGCGCAACCGCACGGGGAAGATGGTGCCGGTCGCGGCCATCGCCAGCTCGCGCTGGGAGTACGCCTCCCCACGCCTCGAGCGCTACAACGGCATCGCGGCGATGGAAATCAATGGCCAGGGCGCGCCCGGCGTCAGCACGGGCGCCGCCATGGACGAGGTCGAGCGACTGGTCGCCGAGTTGCCGGCCGGCTTCGGCCTCGAGTGGACCGCCGTGTCGTACCAGGAACGGCAGGCCGGCACCCAGACGCCGCTGCTCTACGCCCTCTCGCTGCTCGTGGTGTTCCTGTGCCTCGCGGCACTTTACGAGAGCTGGAGCATCCCGACCGCCGTGCTGCTGGTGGCGCCGCTCGGCATCCTCGGCGCGACGCTCGCGAACACGCTGCGCGGCATGGAACGCGACGTGTATTTCCAGGTCGCGATGCTGACCACGGTCGGCCTGACCAGCAAGAACGCCATCCTGATCATCGAGTTCGCGAAGCAGAACCTCGAGAACGGCATGGAGCTGATCGCGGCCACCACGCAGGCTGTGCGCATTCGCCTGCGCCCCATCCTGATGACCTCGATCGCGTTCGGCTTCGGCGTGCTGCCGCTTGCGCTCGCGAGCGGCGCAGGCTCCGGGGCGCAGCGCGCGATCGGCACGGGCGTGCTCGGCGGGATGATCGTCGGCACCGGGCTCGGCGTCATCTTCGTTCCCCTGTTCTTCATCGTGGTGGAACGCCTGTTCGTCCAGCGCAAGCATGCGACGCAGCCCGCGGCGGGAGTCGAAGCCCATGAGTAAGTCGAGGTTGATCGCTGCCGCGGTGGCCCTGGCCCTGTTCGCGGGCGGTTGCGGCGTGCTCGAGCCGCGGTTGCCAGAGGCGGCCCCGGCAATTCCCGCCGAGTGGCCGATCCCGGCGACGGCTGCGGCCGCGCAGGCGGGCGCCGCCGCTCTCACGGCCGATATCGGCTGGCGCGATTTCTTCGTCGACGAGAGGCTCGAGGAAGTGATCGGCCGCTCGCTCGAGAACAATCGCGACCTGCGCGTCGCGATGCTCAACGTCGAGAAGGCGCGCGCGCAGTACCGCATACAGCGCGCCGATCGCGTACCTGCGGTCGGCGCGAGCGCCGCGATGCTGCGCTCCGGCGGCGACGTCCCGGTCACCGAGACCTACACGGCCGATCTTGGCGTCACCGAGTTCGAACTCGACCTGTTCGGCCGCGTGCGCAACCTGAGCCAGGCCGCGTTGCAGCGCTATTTCGCACAGGAAGAGAACCGCCGCAGCGCGCAACTCGCGCTGATCGCCGAGGTCGCAGGCGTCTACCTGACCCTCGCCGCCGACCAGGAGCAGCAGCGCGTGGCCGAGGCCACGCTCGCGACGCGCGAGGACTACTACGCGCTGACGAAGAAGCGTTACGAGCTCGGCGCCGTGTCCGCGCTCGACCTGAGCCAGGCGCGCACGCAGGTCGAGACCGCGCGCGCGGACGCCGCGCGCTATGCCGGGCAGATCGCGCAGGACACGAACGCGCTCACCCTGCTGGTCGGTGCGGCGGTCGGACCCGAATTGCTGCCCACGGCCTTCGATCAGCCGGTCACCGGGCTCGCGGCACTGCCGGCCGGCCTGCCCTCCGAGGTCCTGCTTCGCCGCCCCAACGTCCTCGCCGCCGAGCACCTGCTGCGCGCGGCAAACGCCAATATCGGCGCCGCGCGCGCGGCTTTCTTCCCGTCGATCAGGCTCACCGGCGCCGTCGGCTCGGCGAGCGACGAGCTGTCGGGGCTGTTCGACTCTGGCACGAGCGCCTGGAGCTTCATGCCGCTGGTCAACCTGCCGATCTTCCAGGGCGGCCGGCTGCGGGCGGGCCTCGGCGTGGCGACGGCCGACCGCGACATCGCCCTGGCGCAGTACGAGAAGGCGATCCAGTCGGGCTTCCGCGAGGTTGCGGACGCACTCGCGCTCACCGCCACGCTCGCCGCGCAGCGGGCGGCCGGCGAGGCGACCGTCGAGGCGGCGGCCGAGGCGGACCGGCTTTCGCGGGCGCGCTACGACGCCGGTCGCGACAGCTATCTCGTGCTGCTGGATGCGCAGCGCACGCTGTACCTCGCCCAGCAGGTCCTGATCACCACGCGACTCGCCGAGCAGGCGAATCGCGTGACGCTCTACAAGGTCCTGGGCGGCGGCTGGCAGGAACGCAGCAAGTGAGCACGCGCGCGGGCTGCCCGGCCAAGGATAGTCCACGCGCGGAGGCACAGCGCGAGCGGATTCTCTGCGCGGCGCAGAAGTGCTTCATCGACCACGGCTTCCACGCCGCGAGCATGGCGAGCATCGCCGTGACCGCGCAGATGAGCGCCGGACTGATGTATCGCTATTTCGAGAACAAGAACGCCATCGTGCTCGCGATCATCCAGCGCCAGCTCGAGGAGGGCCGGGCGCAGATCGCCCGCATGCATTCGTCCTCGCAGCTCGCGGCCGACCTGTTCAACGTCTACGCTCGCTGGCAGGCGCGCGACCCGGGCGTGATGAACGCGGCGCTCTACCTCGAGATGAGCGCCGAGGCCACGCGCGACCCGCAGATCGCCGCGGCGCTGCGCGCGTCGGATCGGCTGATCCTGGCGGACTTCCAGGCATGGATGAGCCGCAGCCGCGAGGATGGTGGCCTCGGCTTGCCGCCCGAGAGCGTGGCGACCCGCGCATTCCTGCTGCAGTGTTTCGTCAAGGGACTCGCAGTCAGCGCCGTGCGCAGTCCGGACCTCGGCCGCGCATCGCTCAGGGAAGCGATCGAGCAGGCCGTCGGCCGACTCCTGTCGCCCTGACGGCCGCCGGACCGACGAATTTTCCATTGCGGCAGCGCAGCATGCGGGGGCATATTCGGTCCTGACGCAGGGCAGACCGCCCTGCCCCACTGCGAGGACTGGCAGCGGTGATGACCTTCTTCTGGCTCGCGCTCTGCATCGGCGGCGCGCTCTATCTCGCCTATCACCGGATCTCGCTCAGGGCCGCGACCATCGGCGCCGGCGGCGCGCTGCTCGCTTACAGCCTGCTCGGCAACGCGTCGCCCGGGTGGCTCGGCCTGCTGTGGCTCGCCTTCGCGGCGCTCGCCCTGCTGAACCTCGACGCGTTCCGCATGCGCTACGTGACCAGGCCCTTCCTGGTGGTGTACCGGCGCATGCTGCCCGCGATGTCGGACACCGAGCGCGAGGCGCTCGAGGCCGGCACGGTCTGGTGGGACGGCGAGCTGTTCACCGGCAAGCCCGACTGGCCGAAGCTGCTCTCGGCGAAGGCGCCACGACTCTCCGCCGAGGAGCAGGCGTTCATCGACGGCCCCTGCGAGGAGCTGTGCCGCATGCTCGACGAGTGGGACATCACCCACCGCCGTGCCGACCTGCCCCCGCACGTCTGGGAGTACCTCGAGAAGAAGGGCTTCTTCGCGATGATCATCCCGAAGAAGTACGGCGGCCTCGAGTTCTCGGCCTACGCGCATTCCTGCGTGCTCGTGAAGCTCGCGAGCAGAAGCGCCACGGCATCCTCGACCGTCGCCGTGCCGAACTCGCTCGGCCCCGCCGAGCTGCTGCTGCACTACGGCACCGAGGAGCAGAAGGACCACTACCTGCCGCGGCTCGCACGCGGCGAGGACGTGCCCTGCTTCGCGCTGACCGGGCCGCGCGCTGGCTCCGACGCGGCGTCCATCCCGGACACCGGCGTCGTGTGCCGCGGCGTCTACGAGGGGAAGGAAGTCGTCGGCCTGCGGCTCGACTTCAACAAGCGCTACATCACGCTCGCACCGATCGCGACCGTCATCGGACTCGCGTTCAAGCTCTACGACCCGGACCGGCTGCTCGGCGGGGAGCGAACCGACTACGGCATCACCTGCGCGCTGATCCCGCGCAACACGCCCGGAGTCACGATCGGCCGCAGGCACTTTCCGCTCAACATCCCCTTCCAGAACGGACCGCTGTCGGGCAAGGACGTGTTCGTGCCGCTCGATGCGATCATCGGCGGACCGAAGATGGCGGGCCAGGGCTGGCGCATGCTGGTCGAGCAGCTTTCCGTCGGGCGCTGCATCTCGCTGCCCTCGAACGCCGCGGGCGGCGCGAAGGCCGGCGTTTATGCATCGACGGCGTACGCACGCATCCGCAAGCAGTTTGCGCTGCCGGTGGGCAGGTTCGAGGGCGTGGAGGCCGCGCTCACGCGCATGGCCGGTGCCGCCTACATCATCGACGCCGCGCGCTCGGTGACCACGGGCGCGATCGACGGCGGCGAAAAGCCGTCGGTGCCCGCGGCGATGCTCAAGTACCACTGCACCGAGCTCGGCCGCAAGATCGCGAACGACGCCATGGACGTGCACGGCGGCAAGGGCATCTGCCTCGGGCCGAAGAACTATCTCGGCCGCGGCTACCAGGTGGTGCCGGTGGCCATCACGGTGGAAGGCGCCAACATCCTCACGCGCAGCCTGATGATCCTCGGGCAAGGCGCGATCCGCTGCCATCCGTACGTGCTCCGCGAGATGAATGCGGCGAAGGTGAAGGACAAGGCGCGCAGCCTGCGGGAGTTCGACGAGGCGCTGTTCGGGCACATCGGCTGCACGCTGTCGAACGCGGCACGGTCCTTCGTGATGGCGACGACCCTCGCACGCTTCTCCGCCGCCCCGACCGAAGGGGCGACGCGACGCTACTACCAGCACGTCAACAGGTTCAGCGCCCAGTTCGCCTTCGCCACCGACATGGCGATGCTGACGCTCGGCGGCTACCTGAAGCAGAAGGAGCACCTCTCGGCGCGGCTCGGCGACGTGCTCTCCGCGCTCTACATGGCCTCGATGGTGCTGAAGCACTACGAGAACCAGGGCCGGCCCGAGGCCGACCTGCCGCTCGTCGAGTGGAGCTGCCGCACGCTGCTCTACGAGGCCCAGGAGCAGCTGCACGGCTTCCTGCGCAACTTCCCGAACCGCTGGGTGGCGGGGCTGATGCGACTGGTGATCTTTCCGCGCGGCCGCACCTACTTCGCGCCGAGCGACCGACTGGGCCGCAGGATCGTCGAGCCATTGATGATTCCCTCGGAGACGCGCGAGCGCCTGTCCCACGGCATCTACAGGACGGTCGAGCCTGGCAACCCGATCGGCCTGCTGCAGGAAGCGCTCGAGCTGTCGGTCGCGGCCGAGCCGCTCGAGAAGCGGCTGCGCGTCGAGGGCGTGAAGACCGGGCGCATCACGGCGCTCGACCTGCCCGGGCAGATCGAGCAGGCCGCGGCGATCGGGCTGCTGAACGCCGCGAAGACCGAGCTGCTGCGTAACTACGACCGCAAGGTCATGGACATCGTCAACGTGGACGACTTCACGACCGAGGAGCTGATGGCCGCCGTGCAATCCGGGTCGACCGCGAGCCCGTTGCGCCACATCGCCTGACGCGCGTGAGCGAACAGCCCCCCGAAGCGGACGACGTCGTCTACGAGGTCAGTCTCGAGGCCGACGCCGAGATCGCGGCTCCGTTCGACACCTGGCTGCGCGACCACGTCGCCGACATGCTGGTGTTGCCCGGCTTCCTGTCGGCCGAGATCCTGAGCGACGAGGGGACCGCCCCCGGCCGCGTGAGCCGCGTCGTGCAGTACCGGCTGCGCGACCAGGCCGCGCTCGACGATTACCTGCGCGACCACGCGCCGCGCATGCGGGCGCAGGGCGTCGAGCGCTTCGGCAACCGCTACACCGCCGAGCGGCGCGTGCTGGCACACCGCGAGCAGTTCGTTCGCGGCGCGGTCTCGACCGAGAACTGCCTCAATTGCGGCGAAGTGCTCACCGGGCAGCACTGCTCCCACTGCGGCCAGCGGGCGAAGGTCCGCGTGCTGTCGCTGTGGGGCCTGACGAGGGACGTGCTCGGCGACCTGCTCGACTGGGACTCGCGCGTCTGGCGGACGCTCAGGCCGCTCGCGTTCAAGCCGGGCCTGCTCACGCTGGACTTCCTGCGCGGGCGCCGGGCCAATTACACGCCCCCCTTCAGGATGTACCTGATCCTGAGTGTCGCGTTCTTCGTGCTCGCCTCGGTCGGCAACGACCCCGGCGCCGCGTTCGAGCTCGATTCGAGTGAAGCTGGGCCCAGCCTGCAGATGAAAGTCGGTGGTGAAGAGCCCGCCGCCGCGGCCACCCCGAGCGCCGGGACGCCGCGGATGGCGCCGCCCGCAGCGGTCGGCGCGTCGAAGCTCGACCCTGAAACGCAGCGGCTCGTCGACGCGCTGGTGCAGCGCGCGCCGGAAAAGGACCGGGCGCGGGTACGCACCGAGCTCGAGGCAGAACTCGGCAAGCTCACGACCGAGCAGATCGCGCCGGTGCAGAAGGTGCTCAACGATCCCTGCAGCGAGGAGAATTTCAAGGTCGAGATCGGTCCGCTCGGGGAGAAGTACGGCCCGCGGCTACGCGAGGCCTGCCGGCGCATCGCCGCCGACACGCCGAGCTTCGGCCGCGCGGCCTACGAGAACATCCCGACGATGATGTTCCTGTTCCTGCCGCTGATCGGCGTGGTGCTGTACGTGCTCTACCTTGGCTCTGGTCGTTACTTCGTGGAGCACCTGCTGTTCGTGGTGCACTACCATGCGTTCTTCTTCCTCGGCGGCCTCGTGATGCTGCTGCTCCAGAGGCTGGCCTTCGCCACCGCCGGTACCGGCGCGGGCGGCGTGTTCGCCTTCGTCGAAGGAGCCGCCATCGTGGCCTTCGTCGTCTACGCCCCCTTTTACCTGTATCGCGCCATGCGCCGCGTCTACGGCCAGGGCCGCATCGTCACGCTCGCGAAATATTCCGTGCTGGGCGTCGCCTACATATTCGCAACGGCATTCACCCTGATCGGGCTCCTCGCCTACACCGCCCTCACGATGTAGGCGAGTCGCCCGCGCGGCTCGGCTGCCGGCTCAGCGCGCGGCGGCGAGGTTCGCGTTGGCGAAATCCCAGTTGAGCAGCTTGTCGATCACGGCCGCGACGAAATCGGCGCGGCGGTTCTGGTAGTCGAGGTAATAGGCGTGCTCCCAGACGTCGATCGTGAGGATCGGCGTGACGCCCATGGTGAGCGGCGTGTCGGCGTTCGCGGTCTTCACGATGCGGAGCGCGCCCTTGTCGGCCACCAGCCACGCCCAGCCGCTGCCGAACTGCGTGACGGCCGCGTTGGCGAATTCCTTCCTGAAGCTCTCGATGCTGCCGAAGGCCGCGTCGATGGCCTTCGCCACGGCGCCCGTGGGCGCGCCGCCGCCGCCCGGCTTCATGCTGTTCCAGAAGAACGTGTGGTTCCAGGTCTGCGCGGCGTTGTTGAACACGCCCGCCTTGTCCGCCTTGCCGGCAACCGCGGTGATGACCTGCTCGAGCGTGGCCTCGGCGAGCTCGGTGCCCGCGACCAGCTTGTTCAGGTTGTCGACGTAGGTCTTGTGGTGCTTGCCGTAGTGGAACGACAGCGTTTGCGCGGAAACGACCGGGGCGAGCGCGTCCTGGGCATAGGGAAGTGCGGGCAGCTCGATGTGATGGCTCATGGGGAATCTCCTGCGGACGGGCGCGGGCACGCGCTCTGGAACCGCCAATGATCCCGCCATCCGTCGCGCAGCTCAAGTCCACGGGCGCGGACGGCCGCGAGCGACGTATCCTTGCCGCATGGCCGAGCGCTCGATCCTGCACGTGGACATGGACGCCTTCTACGCGTCCGTCGAGCAGCGCGACGATCCGTCGCTGCGCGGCCGCCCCGTCATCGTCGGCGGCACCGGCCCGCGCGGTGTCGTGGCCGCGGCGAGCTACGAGGTGCGCAGGTTCGGCGTGCATTCCGCGATGCCGATGCGCGAAGCGCTGCGCCGGTGTCCCGACGCCGTGTGCGTCCACCCCCGGATCTCGCATTACTCCGCGGTCTCGAAGCAGATCTTCGCGGTCTTCCATGAATTCACGCCGCTGGTGCAGGGGCTCTCGCTCGACGAGGCGTTCCTCGACGTGACGGCGAGCACCGGGGCCCTGGGACCGGCGGAAACCATCGCGGCCGAGATCAAGCGCCGCATCCGGGAGCGCACCGGGCTCACGGCATCGGTAGGCGTGGCGCCGAACAAGCTCGTGGCCAAGATCGCCTCCGACCTGCGCAAGCCGGACGGCCTCGTGGTCGTGCGTGCCGACGAAGTGCGGGCGCTGCTCGAGCCACTGCCCATCCGCAAGCTGTTCGGCCTCGGCGCGAAGACGGCACCGAAGGTCGAGGCGCTCGGCATCCACACGCTCGGCGAGCTGAGCCGGGCCAGCACTTCGCGCTTGCGCCCGATCTTCGGCCGCTACACCGAGCGCGTGCAGCTGCGCGCCGCAGGCATCGACGAGCGTCCCGTGGTCCCCGATCTCGACGAGAAGCAGGTGAGCGCCGAGGAGACCTTCGACACCGACATCGCGGATCCGGCACGCCTGCGCGCGGAGGTCGCCCGCCTCGCCGACAAGAGCTGCGCCCGCCTGCGTGCGAAGGAGCTCTCGGCGGCCTGCGTGGTGGTCAAGATCAGGCGCCGGGACTTCACGACCTATATGCGGCAGCGCCACATCGAGCCGCCCACGCAGGAGACGCGCGTGGTGGCTGCGGTCGCGACCGAGTTGCTGGACGCGTGGCTGGCGACCCAGCCGGGTGCGGCGCTGCGGCTGCTGGGAGTCGAGGTGGCCGGGCTCGCGCCTGCGACCCAGATGGACCTGTTCACCGTGCCGCAGTCCACCCGCAACCGCGGGCTCGACGCGGCGGTGGACCGGATCCGCGACCGCTTCGGCAGCGCCGCGCTCCGGCGAGCGAGTTCGTTGCCACCCCCCGCCGACGGCGAGGAACCCCAGGCCTGACGCCCGACGCTGGCCTTGCCTCGCCCGGGCAGGCATGATTGGCGACCGATCCACGCGCCCGAGACCGACCTAGCCCCGCATGTATACGAGCTTTTTCGGACTCCAGGAAAAGCCGTTCGCGATCACCCCGGACCCTCGCTACCTGTACCTGAGCGAGCGGCATGCGGAGGCGCTCGCGCACCTGTTGTACGGCATCAACGAAGCGGGCGGCTTCATCCAGCTGACCGGCGAGGTCGGCACCGGCAAGACCACCGTCATCCGCAGCCTGCTGGAGCAGTTGCCGGGACACGCCGAGGTCGCGCTGATCCTCAACCCGCGCATCACGCCGGCCGAGTTCCTGCTCACGATCTGCGAGGAACTGCACGTCCACGTGCCGGAGGCCGGTCGCGGCAGCACCAAGACACTGATGGACCTGCTCGGACGCCACCTGCTCGAGACGCACGCACGCGGCCGGCGCGTCGTGCTGATCGTGGACGAGGCGCAGAACCTGAGCACCCAGACGCTCGAGCAGGTGCGCCTCCTCACCAACCTCGAGACTGCCACGACCAAGCTGCTGCAGATCATCCTGATCGGCCAGCCGGAATTGCGCGAGCTGCTCGACAAGCCCGAGCTGCGCCAGCTGGCCCAGCGCATCACGGGCCGCTACCACCTGAGCCCGCTGTCCCAGGAAGAGAGCGCCGGCTACGTCAAGCACCGCATGCGGGTGGCGGGCGCGACCGCCGAAGCGTTCACGCCGACGGCGCTGCGCGAGATCCACCGGCTGAGCGGCGGCATCCCGCGCGTGATCAACGTGATCTGCGACCGCGCGCTGCTCGGCGCCTTCACGCAGGAAGACCACCGCGTCGGCGCCCAGCTGATCCGGCAGGCGGCCTCGGAGGTCTACGGGCGGCCCATTCCCGCTCCCTGGCTCAAGTGGGCCACCGCGACATCGATCGCGGCTGCGCTGGCGTTGGTGGGCGTTGGCCTGTGGACCATGGTCACGGGTCGCGGCGGCGAACCGGCCTCCGCCGACGCAGCGGCACCCGCCGCCATGGCTCCCGTCGCGGCCCCGACGACGGCCGCGACATCGACTCCGGCCGACCCGGCCAGCACCGTGGCCGAGGCTCCGCAGCCGGTCGCCATCCCGCTCGCCGAGCTGCTGGTGCGCCACGGCAACGACACGACCACGGAAGCCGCGCTCGGCAAGCTGTTCGCAACCTGGGGCGCCACCTATGAGCCGGCGCAGGGGCGGGGCTGCGACCAGGCTGCGCGGCAGGGACTCGAGTGCCTGTTCCAGAAGGGTTCGTGGGCACAGCTGCGCACCCTGAACCGACCCGCGATCCTCACGCTGACCGACGACGTGGGACGGGCCCACCAGGTGCTGCTCGCCGGGCTCGACGACGAATCCGCAACCTTCGACCTCGGTGGCGAGTCGCGGCAGGTCTCGATCACGGCCGCCTCACGCTACTGGTTCGGCGACTTCCTGTTGCTGTGGCGGCCGCCACTGGCCGTCGCGAAGGTGCTCTCGCCGGGCGCACGCGGCGACGACGTTCGCTGGCTGCGCGAGAGCCTGCGGGCTGCGCAGGGGATGCCGGCGGCGCCGGCGGGCAACGATGTCTACGACGAGGGCCTGTCGCGGATGGTGCAGGACTTCCAGCGGCAGCACCGCCTCACGGTAGACGGCGTGGCCGGGGTGCAGACGCAGATCGTGCTCGACACGGTGCTGAGCGCGACCGGCTCACCCACCATCGTTGCGGCGGCGACCGAGGGCTGAACGGCATGTCCTTCATCCTCGACGCCTTGCGCAAGTCCGAGCACGAGCGGCAGCGGACCACCGGGCCCGGCCTCGCCGAGGTGGCCGTCGCGCCGTCGAAGCCGCGCACCAATGCCTGGGCGACGGCGGCCATTGCGCTGCTCGTCGTCAATCTCGTGGCGGTCGGGATCCTGATGCTGCGCAAGGGACGGGATGCTCCCCCGGCACCGGCCGTCGCGACGGCGGGCCCGGAGACCGCTACCGCTCCCGCCGCCGCAGCACCGATGGCCGCCGCGCCCGCGGAGTCGCCGGCGCAGGTCTCGGTTACCCGCAGTCTGCCCGAGCCGCCGCCGATGCTGCGGCCCGCCGAAGCGGTACCCGTGGCACCGGCGACGCGCAACCCGCTCGAGCAGGAAGTGTCCGGCCATCCGCCGCCCATCGATCCGCGGATGGCCGCGGGTGCTTCGGCTGCACCCGAGGGGCCGCCTGCGGTCACCCGGTCACCCACGGGTGGCACGGTGGTCTACCAGACACTGCCGGAGGCTGGCCTCGCGCCACCGCCCGGCGAGGCGGCACCCGCACGGCAATCGGCGCACCCGGCCTTGCCCACCGTCGACGAAGTGACGGCCGGGGGCGGCCTGCCCGAACTGCGCCTCGAGCTGCACGTGTATGCGAACCAACCGCAGGAGCGCTTCGCCTTCATCAATTCGCGCAAGTATCGCGAGGGCGACACGCTGGCCGAGGGCCCGCAGGTCGAGGAAATCACGCGCGACGGCGTGGTGCTGAACCTGCGCGGCAATCGCTTCCTGTTGCCGCGCGAGTAAGCGGGCGACGACTCTGGTGGCCTCCGCCGCAGTGATGGGCGACAGCCTCGACGGGCTGCGGCTCAATCGCGCCCTCAAGGCGGGCATCGTGCGCCTGCTCTCCCGCCAGGAGCACCTGAACAAGATCAACGTGTTCCCGGTGCCCGACGGCGACACCGGGACCAACCTCGCGCTCACCATGCACGCGGTGCTCGGCTCGCTGCAGCGCTGGCCGGACCGGCATGCCGGCAAGACGCTCACGCGCGTGGCCGACGCCGCACTCGACGGAGCCCGCGGCAACTCGGGCGCGATCCTGGCGCAGTTCTTCCTCGGCGTGGGCGACAGGCTCGGGCACCTGGGCGACCTGCGCCCCGACGATTTCGCCGACGGGGTGGACGGCGGGGCCGCCTACGCGCGCGAAAGCCTGTCTGACCCGCGCGAAGGCACGATCCTGACCGTGCTCACCGATTTCGCGCGCGAGATCCAGGCCGTGCGCCGGGAAGGCGCGCGGGATTTTCGTGCGCTGCTGAAGCGCGGCGTGCACGCCGCGCAGGCCTCGCTCGAGCGCACGCCGCTGCAGCTCGAGGTGCTGCGCAAGGCCAACGTCGTGGACGCCGGCGCCGAGGAAACCGCGGGCGGCGAGGTGGACCTCACCCACCGCTACAGAAGGTGCGGGTGCACATCCACGTCAACGACCCCGCCGAGGTCTTCCGCATCGCCGCGCGGTTCGGCAGCGTCTCGGCCGAGAAGGCCGACGACATGCAGCAGCAGCATTCGGCGCATGCCGCCGTCCGCAAGGTCACCATCGTCACCGATTCGGCCGCGGACATCCCCGAGGACGAGATGGACCGACTCGGCATCAACATGGTCCCGGTGCGGGTCCACTTCGGCAAGTGCAGCTACCTCGACAAGGTCGGCATCACGCCCGAGGAGTTCTTCGCCGAACTGGCCACGAACCCGCAGCACCCGAAAACCTCGCAGCCGCCGCCGGGCGACTTCCGGCGGCAGTTCGAGTTCCTGGCGTCGTACTTCGAGGCGGTGATCTCGATCAACCTCACGCGCGAGGCGAGCGGCACCTGCGGCTCGGCCGAGACCGCTGCGGCGCGCACCACCACCCACGGCAAGGTGACGGTGATCGACAGCATGAACGCCTCGGTCGGACAGGGCCTGGTCGCGATGTACGCCGCCGAATGCGCAGCGGCCGGCTACCCGGCGCAGCGCGTGATCGAGGCGACCCGGGCGATCGTCCCGAGGACGCACACTTTCGGACTCGTGGGCTCGCTCGAGTACGCGGTCCGCGGCGGCCGGGTGCCGCGCTGGGTCAAGAACCTGGCCGACCGACTGCAGTTGATGCCCGTGCTGCATGCCGACCGCAAGGGCCGCGTCAGGGCGGGCGGCGTGCTGTTCGGCCGCCAGGGCCTGCGGGAGAAGTTCGCGCGCTTCGTGCGGCGGCGCATGCGCGACCACCGGTCCTACCGGGTGCTGGTGGGACACGCGAACTGTGCCGCCGACGGCCAGTGGCTGCTGGAGCAACTCCGCGGCGCCAACGTCGTCTACGGCCGCGTGCTACCGCTCGGCGCGCACGGAGGCCCCGGCATGCTCGTGGTCTCGCTGCAGGAGTACTCGCCGCCCGCATGAGGGCGGCACGGGCGGCCGCTCATTCGAGCGGCCGGCCGTTCGCCTTCCACGCGGCGATGTCGCCCTCGAGGTGGAAGAGCCGGGTATACCCCTGCTCGGCCAGGGCCTGCGCAGCGATGCCGGCCCGGCGCCCGGACTGGCAGTAGAGGATCACGTCCTTGTCCCTCGGCACCTCCGCCAGTCGTTCGGCGATACGTTCGTGCGGGATGTTGATCGCTCCGGGGACGTGTCCCGCGGCGAACTCGTCGGGCGACCGCACGTCGAGCACGACGAGGTCGGCATCGGCCTGCTGCTGTCGTTCGACCAGGGCTTCCTGGGTGACGGGCGCGGCGACCGGCTCGGCTGCAAAGGCGAACGCCGCCGCGAGGACCGCTGCGGCCAGCACGCCGAAGCCGCGCACGAAACGGCTCGCCCGCATCACTTGCCTTCGTCGAGCACGAAGGTGAGCTTCAGGCGGACCTTGTACTCGCTCACCTTGCCGGCCTTCACGACGACTTCCTGGTCGGCCACCCATGCACCGGTGATGCCGAGGTCGAGGTGATCTCGCTGATCTTGGCGACGGTCATGCTGCTACTCCTTGCGGATCCATCACGGTCACGGGTCAGCGCGCCCCGGGGCTCACCAGCGCTGGGGCACCTTGCGTAGTCTGCTCTCATCGTAGCCGAGGTCGGCAACAATTTGGACCAGTTGCGCGTACCGGGCATCGCTCACGGTCGGCGTGCGCGCCATGATCCACACATAGTCGAGTCGACTGCGCGCGATGATCGTCTCCGTGTAGTCATCGTCGACGTATGCGACCAGGTACTCGGCCTTGATCGGCCAGACGAACTGCATGCCCCAGACGGCGTTCGAGGCGGCGTCCCGCACGAAGCCGCGGGGCCGCATGACCTTCTCCGGGCCGTCGAAGGCGCCCTTGCGGAAGGTGAAGGTGGTCGCAATCGTGCCGTCCGGTTCCAGGCGCTAGGACTCGACCGCGTTGTGCGCGTCTTTCTCCATCGGGATCGGGATGTTGGCGATGACGTACGAGTCCCCCATGAATCGCCCGAGGTCGACACTGCGCTCGACGGGGAAGGGCGGCGAGGAAGAGCAGGCGGCGAGCACGCCGGTGAACGCGAGCACGACCAGGGAACGGCCCGTGGGCATCACGATTTCTCCTCTTGGAGCGATGTCTTCGCGGCCGCAGGCCCGGTGGCGTCAGCGGCCGATGGTTTCTTCAGATTCCCTCGACAGACCCACCGGAAAACCCTTGCAGACAACCAGCTGTCGCCGTATTGTTAATGAATAGTTTACTCGGAACGAACACATGGGCGCCGACACCGACCGTCTCCCGCTGAACGCCTTGCGTGTGTTCGAGGCCGTGGCGACACACTTGAGCTTCACCGCCGCCGCGCGGGAACTCGGCGTGACGACGGCGGCGGTCAGCGCGCAGGTCAAGTCGCTGGAAGCGGACATCGGCGTGCCGCTCTTCAGGCGCCACACGAGGGCGGTGGCCCTGACCCAGGAAGGCGCCGAGCTGCTGCCGGGGGTGCGGCGGGGGCTCGAGGAGTTGCGTCGCGCCGTGGACCGAATCCGCCGCGAGCGTGTCGGCGGCATGCTGAACCTGAGCGTGCCGAGCGAGTTCCTGCAACGCTGGCTGTTGCCGCGGCTCGGGGAATTCACGCGACGGCACCCGGAGATCGACGTGCGCTTCGGCCCGGCGCGGGCGGCGCTCGACTTCAGCCGCGACGACTTCCACGCCGCCATCGTATACGGCTCCGGGCTGTGGCTGGGTCTCAAGTGCGAGCGGCTGCTCGACGAGTGGGTCTTCCCGGTGTGCAGCCCGGCCCTGCTCGCAAAACTCGGCCCGATCGAGACACTGAACGACTTCGCCCGCTATCCGCTGGTCCACAGCCGCTCGGAGCCGTGGCCGGACTGGCTGCGCCGCGTGGGCGGCGACACGACCCGGGCCGACATCGCGCCGATGACCGAGGACTCCGCCGCAGCCCTTGCGGCCGTCGAGCTGGGCAAGGGCGTGGCCCTCGCCCGCTGGTCCCTGGTGGCGGCGGACCTCGCGGCGGGCCGGCTGGTGCGCCCGATGCTGCCGAGCGTGCAGCAGCGCAGTGCTTGGTACCTCGTGGCACCGCCGGAGAACTTTTCGCTGCCGAAGGTGGTGCGCTTCCGGGTCTGGCTGCTCGAGTGCTGCCGCGAGTTCGCGCCTCCCACCGGCGAGACGCTCGCCGCGGAGTAAGACCTCAGGGCGTCGCTACCGCGGGCAGCCGGAGCCGCGCGATCACCGGGCGGTGATCCGACCCGATCGCGGGGCCGACTTCGGCCCGCTCCACGCAGATGCCGGCAGACGCGAGTACGTGGTCGATGCGCAGTGCAAGCGGCCAGAAGCCCGCCCGCCACGTTGGGCGCCACCGACGCCCGTCCATCACGTCGCGCACGCCCGCCGCGTCCTCGAAACCCGCAAAGGCCGGCGAGTACGGCGTGAGGTTGAGGTCCCCGAGGACGATCGCGGGCCGGTCCTGCCCCCGGACCACGCGGGCCACCTCGCGCAGCGACTCATCGCGGGCCCGTGCGAGGCCAGGCAGGACGGGCCAGTGCGTGTGCAGGCCGACGAACATCAGGCGCTGGCCTCCCACCTCGAGTCGACCGACCAGCGATGGCAGGCCGTCGCCCGCAAAATCCGCCGGCTCGGCAGACTCGAGCGGCCCGCGGCTCAGGACGGCGATGCCATACGGATCCTCGCGCACGAGTACCGTCCGGTGCGGATACGACTCGAGCTGCGCCAATTCCTCCGCCCACGCCGCGGTGACCTCCTGCACCACGACGAGGTCCGCGGGATGCTCGTTCAGCCAGTCGACGAAGCGCCCGCGATCCTCGTTCCTGTAACGCACGTTCGCGGTGACGACGGTGAGGGACGGCCCCGTGCAGCCCGTCGCCGGAGGTTCGGCGAGCGCGTTGAGTACTGCCGGCGCAACGTGGAACAGCGCGAGGGCGGCGGCGAATGCGGCGTAACCGGGGCGCCGCGTCCAGAGCAGCAGCGGAAGAAGGGCCAGGGCGACGGCGGCGTACTGGACGCGGAAGTGGACGAACAGTTCGAACGGCCAGCCGAGCGGCGCAAGCAGTGCCAGGACTGTCGCCGCGCCGAGCAGCAGCAGCAGAGGTGCCGGGTTCTGGTTGTTGCGATTTTTCTGCAATGCGCTCGCAGAATGACTGCAACGACTTGAACGAGGCGCCCGCCTCAGGCGTTGGCGCGCGGGCGCTGCGTGCCGTAGAGGACGTTCAGGCGACGGACGCCCTTCAGTCGCTTCGAGGAGCGGCGGATCTCCTTCATCAGACGCAGCAGCAGGTTCCAGCCCTCACGCTCGCCGCCCGCGCAATAGGGCTCCGCGATGCCGATGTGCAGCACGGTAACGTGCTCGAGGTCCGCACGCACGTAGATCGCGACGCCGATGGGCACTCCGGTGGTGCCGTCCATTGCGAACAGCGACTGGACGTCCGGCATCGCGGCGATCCGCACCCTGAGCCAGCCGCCTTCCGACTGGATCTCCGGCGGTCCGTACTTGTCGATGACGTCGACGATACCCTGTGCCACGCGCCCCTGGCAGCCATTGAAGAACAGCAGTCGCTCCAGTGTCTGGCGATGCTCTTCCGCTACGCGCGAGGCGTACGTGACCGGCGTCCTCATGCTCCGCACTGGACCGGTCGGCCGGTCTTCTCCGAGGGGGGAAGAAATCATGCTCGCCGGCCCACCTGATGTCGAGAGAGCGAAGCATCGGGCCGCCGGCCGCGCGCCCGATGGACTGGGTCCAGAACGAGTCCATTGCTTCATTGAACTTTGAATTGCCTCAGGTTTCTGCAGTGCCACGGTAGACAGGACGGTGCGTTTGCTGCGGAATTCCACAGTGTCCAGCCAGGCCGCCCTCCGCCAGCCGAATGTTCCTGTCCAGCCGGCCTCCGCGGGCCTGCTGGTCAACGTCGTCGTGCTGTCCGCCGACGCCGTCCTGTTCGAGGCGATCCGCAACGCCATCGGCGAGCGCAACCCGGTGTGGCGCGCCCGCTCGGCGGAGGAGTCGGTGGACCTGCTGCTGACCGGGCGCTGCGGCGTGCTGGTCGTCGACATGAGCGCGCTCTCGACGAACCCGTCGACCCTCATCGAGCAGATCGTCGCGCAGTTTCCCGACGTCGTGGCGGTGGTCGCGGGCCGGCGCGAAGACGAGGCACTGCTCGCGGGGCTGGTGAGCGACGGCCTCATCTACCGTTTCATGCACAAGCCGCTGTCGGCGAAGCGTGCCGGCATGTTCCTCGGTGCCTCGATCCGCCACCACGTCGAGCGTCGCGAGCACCGCGTTCCGGAATCACTGCTGCCGCGGGTCGCTCGCCTGCCGTCGCGAGTCGAGCCGCTCAAGTGGCTGTTCGTCGCCACCGGCCTGGGGCTGTTCGTCGCGTTGCTCGCGGTACTGCTCGGCAGCCTCGTCCGCGAGGAGTCGCGGCGACCGGCGGCCACCGTCCAGCCACCCGTAACCACCGTCCCGCGCGCCACCGGCCCTCGGGCGGACCCGGTCCTCTCCCGCGCACGGGCCGCCCGTGCCGGCGGCCGCTACGAATCGCCTGCAGGTCGCAACGCGCTGGACCTCTACGCGGCGGTACTGCTTGCGAACCCCGGCCATCCGCAAGCACGAGCGGGGCTCGAGGACACCGTCGCACGAATCGTCGCGATGGCTGACGTGGCCGCCGCCGAGGGTCGCACGGCCGAAGCACGGCGACTGCTCGAACGCCTGCGCGCCGTCGAGCCCGCGAGTCCCGCCGTCGCGGCGCTCGCGTTGCGGTTGCAGCCGCCCGCGCCGCCAGCGGTCCAACCGTCGTTCGAACCCGTGGTCACCCGCCCGGCTGCCGTGTCGACCCTCGCCCCACCTGCACCGGCGATGGCCGCGCCAGCGTCACCGCCGGTCGCCGTGGCCATCCCCGCACCAACGCCTGTGCTGGCCGCGGTGCGCAAACCGGTGGTCGTCACCGCCGATCCCTTGACCCCGCGCATCGTCAATGCCGATCAACTGCGTCGGCGCCCGGTGCTCGCAGCCAGCCGCCGCTCGTACGACGCCTTCGGTCCACCGGTGGCGTCCGGGCATCCGATCGCGGGTTACGTCAAGGAGGCGCCCGTGGTGGACGCGCCGCCACTGCCCGTGGAATGGCGCGCGACCGAAGGCGCCAACGAAGGTGCCGAGCCGCTGCCGATCGACGACTTCCGGCCGCTCTCCGTCACCGACCCGGTCTACCCGCCGCGGGCCTTGCAGGGCGGCATCGAGGGCTGGGTGGAGATCGAGTTCACCATCACCGAGACCGGCGTGGTGCGCGACGTCGCAGTGGTCGGCGCGGAGCCTCGCGGTATCTTCGAGGCCGCCGCCACCGAGGCCCTTGGTGCCTGGCGTTTCGAGCCGCGGCTCGCGAACGGCCGTCCGGTGGCGCAACGCTCGGTCGTGACGCTGCGTTTCAACGTCGACGACTGAGCGCTTCCTGCCGGTTGCCCAGCGCCCACGCCACCAGTGCCCACACCGCCGCAATCGCAGCTCCACACCAGGCGATGCCGCTCACGCCGAGGCCGAACGTCGACTTGAGCAGTGCGTGCAGCGAGGCCGAGGTCGCGTCCCCGCCGCGATAGACGAAGGTGTCGATCAGGCTCTTCGCCTTGTACTTCTCCTCGCGCGAGACGACGGTGTAGAGGGTGTCGCGCGCCGGCCGCGCGATCGAGTACTCGCCGATGCGACGCACCATCATCACCGTGATCAGCACCGCGAACGTCGGCATGGCGGCCAGTGCCGCATAACCGAGCGTCATCAGCAGCGGCACCGCGACGATCAGGGCGCGGAAGCCGAGCCAGCGGTAGAGCCGTCCGAACACGAACAGCTGCATCACGAGTGAGCCCGCCTGCACCCAGAAGTCGATGGTGCTGAAGAACTCGGTGCGCTCGTCGCGGCTCGAGAATGCGTCGGCGACCATCGCCTGCTGCTCGAGGTACAGGAAGGTCGAGGCCCAGGTCAGGCACAGGACGAACACCGCGATCAGCGCGAGGTAGGGCGAGCGCACCACCTGCCGGAACGCCGCAAGCACGTCGCCGCCGAGCCGCTCGTCGCGATCGACGCCCGCGGCCGTGTTCTCGCCGTGGCGGCGATGCCAGCGCAGCACCAGCAGCATCAGCCCGAGCGCTGCGGCGAGCAGCGCCGCGGACACCAGCAGCAGGTTGATCGTGCCGAGCGGCTGCGCGAGCTGCTTGCCGAGGAACGGCCCGAACAATCCTCCCAGGCTCAGGCCCGCCGCGACGAATCCGAACAACCGGCCCGCCTGCTCGCGGCTGAAGACATCCGCCATCAGGCTCCAGAACACCGCCACCACGAACAGCACGAACACGCTGACCCAGATGAAGTACGCACGCGCGATCCAGGTGTGGTCCGCCTGCAGGTTGAACCAGGCGTGGAAGCCGAGGATGTTGGCGATGAAGAACAGGTACACCCAGGGCAGGAACACCGAGCGGCGGTAGCGCGACGTGAGCCAGCCATAGACCGGCTGCGCGAGCAGCATCGCGACGAAAGTGCCCCAGAACAGCGCCGGCAGGGTCTCGAGCCCCGACGTGAGGCCCATGGTCTCGCGGATCGGGCGCAGGATCGAGTACGACGAGAACAGGGCGAACGCGCAGAGGAACGCAGCCAGCGCGCCGCCCAGCTCGTGGGGCCGCGCGTTGATTGCCGTGGCGACCAGCCGCTTCACGCCGCCGCCAGGTCGATGGCGAGGCCGGGTGCCGCGACTTCGGCGCGCGCTCCGCGCTGTCGCAGCAGGTCACGCAACGCCGTCGAGGACGCGGGCTCGCCGTGCACGAGCCACACGGGCGGCTGGCCGGGCACCTCGCCGTACCAGCGCAGCAGGTCCGCCTGGTCGCCGTGCGCCGAGAAGCCGCCGAGCGTATGGATGCGCGCGGCGACCTTGACCGGCGAGCCGTGGATGCGCACGTACTCGCGGCCGTCGACGATCGCCCGGCCGGTGGTGCCCACGGCCTGGTAGCCGGTGAACACGACGTCGCATTCCCGCCGTGCGAGGTTGTGCTTCAGGTGATGCACGATGCGCCCGCCGGTACACATGCCACTGCCCGCGATGACGATCGCCCCGTGCAGCATGCGGTTGATCGCCATGGATTCCTCCGCCGTGCGGCAGAGCTTCAGGTTCGGCAGCGGCGGCATGCTGCCCGCACGGAGGCGCATGGCCTGCGCCGCCTCGTCGTACAGTTCCGCGTGCTTCCAGTAGACCTCGGTGGCCTCGATTGCCATCGGGCTGTCGAGGAAGATCTGCCAGTCGCCGAGTCCCCACTCCTCGTAGTGGGTGCCCATCTCGTAGAGCACGTCCTGGCTGCGGCCGACGGCGAAGGCCGGGATCAGCACGTTGCCGCCGTCCTTGCGCGCCGCGCGCAGGATCCCGCCGAGTTCCTGCAGCGTGGCCTCGCGGTCGCGGTGCTGGCGCTCGCCGTAGGTGCTCTCCATCACCACGAGGTCCACGGCCACGCCGGGCTCGGGATCGCGCAGGATCGGCGAGCCGTACTGGCCGAGGTCGCCGCTGAAGACCACGGTGCGCCCGACATCGCCTTCGCGCAGCGCGAGCCACACGCTCGCGGAGCCGAGGATGTGGCCGGCGTCGCGGAAGGTGAGCACGAGCCCCGGCAGCACGTCGAACGCCCGCCCGTACGCGACGGTGCGCACGGCCTGCACGGTCTCGAGCGCCTCGGCCACCGTGTAGAGCGGCTCGACGCGCCGCCGGCTGCCCCCGGCCGCGAGCTTGCGGTTCTCGCGCTCGGCGTCGCGCTCCGCCATGCCGGCGCTGTCGGCGAGCAGGATGCGCACGAGGTCGCGGCAGGCCGGCGTGGCGTAGATCGGTCCGCGAAAACCGCGCTTGCGCAGCAACGGCATCCGGCCGCAGTGGTCGATGTGGGCGTGGCTCAGGATGACCGCATCGATGCGCGCGGCGTCGAAGGGGAAGGGTGCGGCATTGCGCTCGTCCGGCGACGGGCCGCCCTGGATCAGCCCGCAGTCGAGCAGCACCTCGCGGCCGCCGATCGTCAGGATGTGGCACGAGCCGGTGACCTCACCGGCCGCACCGTAGAATTGCAGTTGCATCGGACCGCCTCAGGCGATCCGCTGGCCCACCGCCGGCTCGCCTTCCGCTCGTGTATCGCGCTCGCGCAGGATCTTCACGCAGGCCTTCACTACCCGCGCATCGTAGCGGCGACCGGCCTGGGATTGAAGCTCCTCGATACAGGCCGCGAGCGACAGCGCCGCGCGCTGGGGCCGCGGCGACAGCATCGCCTCGACCGCGTCGGCCACGGCGACGATGCGTGCCTCGAGCATGATCTCCTCGCCCTTCAGGCCGCAGGGATATCCGGAGCCGTCGAGGCGCTCGTGGTGCTGGCGCACGGCCTCGGCGACCGGCCACGGGAACTCGATCCGCTTCAGGCTCTCGTGGCCGCGTTCCGCGTGCGTCTTGACGAGCTCGAACTCGGCGGCGCCGAGCGGTCCCGGCCGCCAGAGGATCTCGCGGGGAATCTGCAGCATCCCGACGTCGATCAACTGGCCGATGACCCGCAGGCCGCGCACCGAATGTCCCGGCATCCCGAGCGCGGTACCGATGCCGGCCGCGAGTTCCGCGATGCGCCGGGCGCGACCCGTCTTGCAGCCGTCCTGGGTTTCCGACAGGGCGGCCAGCGCCTCGATCGCGCCGAACATCACGCGTTCCATGTGGTCCATGGCGCTCACGACCTCGGCGTCGGAGCGGCGGCGGCGCAGCACCTTCCAGAGGCCGTCCGCGACCTGTGCGGCGTGGCGGCGATCCTCGTCGTCGTAGGGCTCGGGCTTGTTCGCGATCAGCAGCGCACCGGCGAACCTGCCCCCGTCGAGGACAGGTGTCGCCAGCTGGCGCGTGAAGAAACCGGGCAATCCCGCCTGCCGCAGGGCACCCGTGCCCTCCTGCGCGTCGCGTGTCACCGCCCGCTGCGAGCTCAGGCAGTCGTAGAGCGCAGTCTCGCCCGGCGGCGTGCCACGCCAGCGCGTGAGCACCGAGAGGTCGCCCGCGGCCTCGCCGTCGCGACGGGCCACGAGGTCGAGCTGCGTACCGTCCGGCAGCGCGAGGAAGACGTAGGCGACTGTGCTGCCCGTCAGCTCCTGCAGCAGCTCGAGCGCGTGCGCGTGGATCTCCGATTCCGTGAGCGAGTGGGCGCGTTGCGCCAGCTCGAGCATGCCCGTGACGCGGCGCTGCTCGCGCTCGGCCCGCTCGATGTTGCGGCGTCGGCTGGAGACGTCGCGCACGGTGACGACGCGCGTTCCCTCCGGCATGCCGCCCACGGCCGTCCACGAGAGCTCGAACGTCCAGCAGCGAACTGTCTGGCCGGCGCCAGCGCGCGTCCTGGGAGACCTGTCCGCCGCCCGCGATGGACAGGCTGCGGATGGTGGACTCGGGGCCCGCATCGTGCTCGAACTGCTTGAGCGCGGTTCCGGCGACCTTGCCGGGATCCAGCCCGAGCAGGTTGCAGAACTCGGCGTTCGCGTACTGCAGCTGCCCCTTCGGATCGACGAGGCAGGCGGCGACCGGCGCCTCGTCCAGCGCAAGCGCCCTGAGCGCGAACGCCTGCTGCGCGGCGCGCTCGGCCCGCTCGGCGGTCACGTCACGCGCCGCGGTCAACCAGCATGCGCGGCCGGCGTAGGACACCGACTGCCGGCGCAGCTCGAGCAGCGCCTGCGTGCCGTCCGGCCGGGTGAGACTCACGTCCACCGGGCGCGATGGGTCTTCCCCGGGGACGTATCCGGGCAGCACCTCGGCAAGCGATCGTCCCACGAGCTGCTCGCGCGCGATGCCGAAGAGCGCGCCGGCCGCGTCGCTGGCCGCACGCAACTCCTGCGTCTCCATGTCCGAGATCAGGGCCGCGACCGGCTGGACGACGAAAGCCCGCTCCGCGTCCGCCGCCGCGGCCTGGGCCCTGGTGCGGCTCACCTGCAGCTCCGCGAGACGCGTCTCGAGCACGCTCACGCGGGCGAGCTCGGCACGCGATTCCTCCGCGGCGCCGCGCGCCTTCGACTCGGCCTGCGACAACTGCTGCTGCCGTGATTCGAGTTCACGCACCCGGGCCTGCAGGTCGCGAATGGTGTTCGAATCCGCGGCGCTGCGGTCGCCACGCTCGCGGGCCTCGCGCTCGAGCTGCTCGCGCGCGACGCGCTCGGCGACGGCCAGCTGCTCGTTCGCCGCCTCCAGCTCGCGGACGTGCTTCTCGAGGTCGACCATGCGGCGTCGGTCCTGCTCGCGACGCTCGAGCAGTTCCGGCACCAGCGCCGGCATGCGCATGGTCCCCGAGCCCGGGCTCTGCTCGTCGAGGGCCGATGCGAGGTTTTCGAGCGTGGACCCGCGCGGGAAGAAGCGCTCGGCGCCGACCTCCGCCGCAAACGCCTCGTACTTCGGTCCCTCGACACGGAACGAGAGCAGGAACACCGGGAGGTGCTGCAGCAGCGGGTCTTCCTTGACACGCCGGCAGAGCGCGAAGCCGTCGAGCCGCGGCAGCAGCACGTCGCTCACCAGGACGTGGGGCGGGTCGTGGCGCGCCAGGTCGAGGGCTTCGAGTCCGTTGCGCGCGCGTGCAACGCGGTGTCCGCGCGACTGCAACAGAGTCTCGATCGCGGCGAAGTCCTGATCGCGTTCGTAGGCCAGCAGGATGGTCTTCATGGCCGCGCCAGTATGCCCCGAGCCGGCCCCGGCACCAACGGGCGGGCCGCCGCCGCCGCGAGGTCCGTCACAGATTCGCCGTTGGCGCGTCGCGCGGCGGGGGCATAGCATCGACAACGGAGGGCGCCGGGTCACGGACATGACTTTTCCCGACGAGTTGTCGCGCTGGGTCTGGGAGCAGCGCTACCAGTGGCGCGGGCCGGGTGTGGCCGGCGATGAGGACCTGGCTGCAACACGGGCACGGGTGGCACGTGCCGTCGCGGCTGCGGAGCCCGTGGGTCGGGGCGAATGGGAAGAGCGCTTCCGCTGGCTGCTCGACGACTGGCGGTTCCTGCCCGGCGGACGGATCCTCGCCGGCGCCGGCACCGGCCGCAGCGTGACGCTGCTCAACTGCTTCGTCATGGGCGTCATCGAGGACTCGCTGCACGGCATCTTCCGGGCGCTCGAGGAATCGGCCGTCACGCTGCAGCACGGCGGCGGCATCGGGTGCGACTTCTCGACGCTGCGGCCGCGCGGTACCTCGGCGCAGTCCGCGGGCACCATCGCCTCCGGGCCCGTCTCGTTCATGCACGTCTGGGACTCGATGTGCGCGACCGTGCTCGCCTCCGGCAGCCGGCGCGGCGCGATGATGGCGACCCTGCGCGTCGATCATCCCGACGTGCTCGAGTTCATCGACGCCAAGCGCGACCCGCTGGCGCTGCGCTACTTCAACCTCTCCGTGCAGGTCACGGATCGCTTCCTGGCCGCGGTCCGTACCGATGCATCCTGGCCGCTCCTCCACGCGGCCGGCTCGCCCGCGACCGCGGTGCTGCCCGCGCGCGAGATCTGGCACCGGCTGCTCGATGCCGGGCACGCCACGTCCGAGCCAGGGGTGCTGTTCGTCGACACCATCAACCGCGAGAACAACCTGGGTTGGCGGGAGACGCTCACGACGACCAATCCCTGCGGCGAGGTGCCATTGCCCCCGTACGGCGCCTGCAACCTCGGCTCGATCGACCTGGCGAAGTTCGTGAAGTCGCCCTTCGCCTCCGATGCGACGCTCGACCTCGACGCGATCGAGGCGCACTCCGCGCTCGCGGTGCGGTTCCTCGACGACGTGCTCGACGTCACGCGTTTTCCGCTGCCGCAGCAGGAGGCCGCGGCCCGCTCGACGCGCCGCATCGGGCTCGGCATCACCGGCCTTGCCGACGCGCTCTGCATGGCCGGGGTTCGCTACGACACGCCCGCAGCCCGCGAGATGGCGGTGACGGCCATGCGCCGGGTCTGTCAGGCCGCCTACGCCGCCTCGATCGGGCTCGCAGCCGAAAAGGGCGCCTTCCCTGCCTATGAGCGCGACCGGTATCTCGCCTCGCCCTTCGTTGAGCGCCTGCCGCGGGCCCTGCGTGATCGCATTGCAGCTTGCGGCATCCGCAACAGCCACCTCACGGTGGTGGCGCCGGCTGGCACGATCAGCCTGCTCGCGGGCAACACCTCGAGCGGCATCGAGCCGATCTTCGAGTTCGTCGGTCGTCGGCGCGTGCTCGACCGGCGCGGACAGCCGATCGAATTCGAAGTCACCGATGCGGCCGTACGGCTGTGGCGCGAGTTACGCGGCGCACGTGCGCCCCTCCCGGAGGCCTTCGCTTCAGCCACGTCCATCGACCCGGAGGCGCACCTGCTGATGCAGGCCGCGCTGCAGCCCTGGGTGGACGGCGCGATTTCCAAGACGATCAACCTGCCCGCCGACTTCCCGCGCGAGCGCTACGGCGGGTTGTTCACGCGCGCGCACGAACTCGGGTTGAAGGGCTGCACGACGTATCGCGCGGGGACGGCACGCGGCCAGGTCGTCGGCCCCGCCGGCACTGCGGACGCGCGGGCGGGTAGCGACGTTCGAGCGCTGCTGCGCCGTGGCCTGAGGCTCAACCCGGGCGCAATTCCGCCGCGCTGGCCGGCAGGTGCTTGCGCAACGCCGCCATCGGGCTGTGCACGAGGTCCTTGCGGATCTCGTGGACGACACGCCGGCGGGTCGGGCCCGAGAGCTCCTCGCGCATCAGGCCGAGGAACGGCGGCCCGGCCACCACGATCAGCTGCTCGTACTCGTTCCTGCGACGTGCCTCGTCGAGGCGCCGGGCGATGCGCCGCGCAAAACGGACGGCCTCGCGCTGCCGCGGGTCGTTCTCCCGTTCGATCGCATGGCGCGCGCCGCCCACGCTCTCGTAGCTGCGCCCCGGCCGGTCGCTCACGAGGTCGCGATCGTGCAGATGGGCGAGTGGATCGCTGATGCGCGCCACTTCCCGCGGCGCGGCCTCCAGCGAGGAGCTGTCGTAGAAGATCGCTTCCGCCTGGTCGGCGACGACGATTCGTAGCCTGCTCATTGCAACCTCCCCGGTTCGAGGGGAACGAGTTCAAGTTGCGCCAGCTTTTCGCGCTACGCAATCAGTGATTCCGGCAGGAACCGCCGCTCCCGCGCGCCCAGCCACGGATCTATACTCGGAGTCGAGAGCGGTTCCTGGATCGTGCCACGGAGGTCGGACATGCACCTGAAACGCCTGGCGATCCTGGCCTGCCTCGCCGTCGTGGCGGCATGCGCAACGACGTGGGACGTTGATCGATTCGAGGCCGCCGACGCCAGCCTGGCGGCCCGGCGCAGCTTCGCCTGGCAGGCAAGCGAGGTAGCCACACCGACCGTCGTCTCGCCCGACATGGAAAGGGAGATCGCGTCCCAGGTCCGCCAGGCCGTGGTCGCCGAGTTCACGGCCAAGGGGTATGTGGAGGTGGCGGACGCCAGGGCCGCGGACATGCTGGTCAGCTGCAAGGTCGCGGGCAGCCAGCGCTTCGAGACGTTGAAGGACCGGCGCATCGGAGCACCGTCGCCCACCCAGGTCCTCACGCCGGGCAACGCGCCCCTGCCACCGGCATCGCTGCCACCGCGCGAGGTGAGCATCCGCGAAGGGTCCGTGATCGTGTTCGTCGCGGACCCGGCGAGCGGCCGACTGATCTGGCGCGGCCTCGTTGCGGAAGAAATGCGGGTTTCCTCGGAGAAAGCGGGCATCCACCTCGCGGCGGAGATGGCGCGCCACATCGCGAAGGAATTCCCCGCCCGCGCGGCGCCTTGAGGTCCGGTCAGGCGCCGTAGTAGTCCGGCTCGTTGCCCGGCTTCCACTTGATGTTGCAGCCGAGGCTGGGGCGCTGCTCGAGGGCAGGCGCCCGACCGCCCAGCACCTCATCCACCGCCGCCCGCAGGTCAGCGCCGGTCACGGGTACATCCGTGCCCGGGCGACTGTCGTCGAACTGGCCGCGATACACGAGCCGGCGCGCGGCATCGAACAGGAAGAAATCCGGCGTGCAGGCGGCGCGATACGCCTTGGCCACGGCCTGGGTTCCGTCCAGGAGGTACGGGAACGGGTAGCCGAGTTCGCGCGCCTCGGCGCGCATCGCATCGGGGCCGTCCTGCGGATAGGCGACGAGGTCGTTGGGGTTGATCGCGACGATGGCGAGCCCCCGTCCCTGGTACTCGCGCGCCATCCGCGCGAACTCCGCGCGAATGTGCTTCACGAATGGACAATGACTGCAGACGAACGCCACCAGCAGTGCCGGGGCCGCGGCGAAGTCGGCAAGCGAGTGGGGGACGCCGTCGAAATCGGGCAACGTGAAGTCCGGCGCCCCGGTGCCGAGTTCGAGCATGGTCGAAGGTGTGCGTGCCATCGATGGATTCCGTTCAGCGGCGCACGACGAGGAGCGCGGCCAGCATCTCCCCGGCCAGCGCCAGCACCAGCACGGCGAGGAGGTGTGGCCCGTATTGCATGCGGTCAGCCGACCGCCTGCGGCTGGTGATCGCGACGCGTCCAGGCCTGGAACACCAGCGCACCGACACCGGCCACCAGGGCGACGAACATGATCAGGCCGCCGACGAGCGGGACCCGCTGCAGCAGGGCGAGCGCGACGAGGCCCGGCAGCAGTGCCAGCAGCCGCCAGCCGAGGGTCGCCGGCTTGCCCGAGCGTGCCGCGGCGAGGCCACGCTGCGCGATGAACAGCGCGGTCGTGACCCAGCCGAGGAAGACGAGCAGCAGGTAGAGCGGGATCACGAGCAGCGCGAGCGGGATGCCGATGATGGTGATGAGCAGGATGAGCGTGAGGAACGGCACGCAGACCAGGATCGCGAGCCCGAGTCCGAGCACCTTCAGCGGCTCGCGCGCGATCGCTTCGGCGGCCCGCGTCGAGTAACCGGGAAACAGCATCAGGAACAGCGCGCCGGCGACGAATACGCCGACGAACCAGAGGATGGACCCGATGCCGCGCCCGCGCCGCTCCCAGTGGCCATTCGAGCGCTCGAAATAGCGGCTCGCGTCCGCCGCGTGATACTCGACGCCGCCCGCGATCACCGCGCCCTCGGGCACGTCCGGCTCGACCGGGCCGTGGTAGACGAGCTGTCCGCGAATGCGCGTCTCGGGGCCGATGACCAGTTCCTCGGAGCGCACCTCGGCGTTGCCATGGACCTCGCCGTTGACGCGCACCGACGCGCCCGACGCGTCGAGGTCCTGGTGCGTGTTGCCGTCGAAGGTCACGCGCGCGCCGGTTAGCGTTGCCGCGCCGGCGATGACTGTCGCCGGCCCCACGGCGACGTCCCCGCCCGCCAGCCTCGCATTGCCGGACACGATGGCGTCGAGCTTCACGTCGCCACCGGCGGCATACAGGTCGTCGCCCACGCTGCCGCCGACGGACACCTCGCCTCCCACGACGACCAGGTCGCCATTGACCTGGCTCGCGATCGCAACCTGGCCGCCGGCCAGGAAGGCGTCGCCCTCCACCGGGTCGGTGACGGTGAGCATGCCGCCCGCCTCGAAATGATCCGAGCCGAAGTCGTGGTCGACGGCGGCGTCGGAGTCGTCATAGTGGATCGTGCAGCCACCGATGGCCAACAGGCCGAGCGCGCAGGGCGCCGCGGCCGAAACCAGCCGTTTCATCGCAGTCTCCTCGTTGCCCCTCCCGCTCGTACGGCGGGCGCGGGCGCTTGGCGGGCCATCGGGGAGCAGTGTAAGACAAGGCGCGCCACGGCGGCGATCGGGCGCGGCGAGGCGTGCGTTTCATCGGCCCGGCCGTTTGGCCTCGTGTCATTCCGCACTGCAACAGGCAGTACCCTCCGGCGCTCGGCGAGGCTACGCTCCCGCCATGGACACGAACATCCGGCCGGCGCGGCGGGCAGCGGCATTGTTCCTTGGTGGCCTCGTGCTGGTCGCGCATGCCACGGCCGGCGAGCTGCCGCGCGTGCACGTGCTCGCCACGGGCGGCACGATCGCCGGCTCTCAATCAGACGCGGCCGGCCATGCCTACGTCGCCGGCAAGCTCGACGTTGGGACCCTGATCGGCGCGGTGCCGAACCTCGGCGCGGTCGCGGTGCTCACGGGCGAGCAGGTCGTGAGCATCGGCAGCCAGGACATGAACGACCTCGTCTGGCTCGAACTCGCGCGGCGGGTCGAGTCGGCCCTGGCGCGCACCGACGTGGATGCGGTGCTCATTACCCACGGCACGGACACGCTGGAGGAGACCAGTTATTTCCTGGGTCTCGTCACGAAGAGCGCCAAGCCGGTCGTGATGGTCGGGGCGGTGCGGCCGGCCACGTCGGTGAGCGCCGATGGCCCCGGCAACCTGCTCGACGGCGTCGCGGTCGCGGTCGATCCGCGCGCGCGTGGTCGCGGCGTGCTGGTGTGCATGAACGACGAGATCCACTACGCGCGCAACGTCGTGAAGACCGACACGACCCGGCTGCAGACTTTTCGCAGCCTGAATCGCGGGCCGGCGGGCCTCGCGCACACCGGCCGCATCGACTGGTACGAGCCCATGGATCGCAAGGTCGGGGCGGCCTCGGAGTTCTCGATTACCGGGCTCACGGCGCTGCCGCGCGTGGATGTCGTCTATGCGCATGCCGGCATGAACGCCGACCTGATCGAGGCCGCGATCCGCAATGGCGCCCGGGGGATCGTGGTGGCCGGCGTCGGCGACGGCAACATGTCGGCCGCCGCGCTCGACGTGCTGGCCAGGGCCGCGCGAAACGGCGTTGCCGTCGTGCGCAGCACCCGCCTGCCGATGGGCATCGTGCTCCGCAACAGCGAGGTCGATGACGACCGGCTCGGTTTCATCGCGTCCGGCGAATTGAACCCGGCCAAGTCGCGCGTACTACTGCAACTCGCCCTGACCAGGACCACCGACCCGGCCCGCATCCAGCAGATGTTCGACGAGTACTGACCCGCCTATCCCCTATCCCCTACCCCCTATCCCCTTTCCTCGCTGCGCCCTCCGTCATGTACCCAACGATCCGGGGCGACTTGCGCAGGTAGTAGTTCTTCACGGCTCCGGGCACCAGTCCCGCCTCCTCCACCAGTTCGCGGATCGGTCGATTGAGGTGACAGCCGCCGGCGAGCGGCATCCAGTGGGGATTGATCCGGTCCTGCCAGCGCGCCACGCCCGGGTCCGGCGACCGGCCGTGCTCGAGGAACAGGAACTGCCCGCCCGGCTTGAGCACCCGGCGGATCTCGCCGAGCGCGTGAGCGACGTCGGGAATGGAGCACAGCGTCATCGTGCTCACCACCGTGTCGAATGAGTCCCGCCCGAACGGCAGGTGTTCGGCGTCGAGATGATGGAAGTCCACCGCGATCGCCGCGTGGCGGATGCGCGGCTGCGACAGCCGGTCGAGGTCGAGGTCGGGGTCGATCGCCTCGATCTTCGTCACCGACGGCGGGTAGTGCTGCAGGTTGCGTCCGGTGCCGAACCCGATCTCGAGGATGCGGCCGCTCGCCGGAGCAAGCGTGCGCTGGCGCGGCTTGCGCAACGCCGGGCTCGCCATGGCGAGGTCGAGCAGATAGGGGAAGAGGTAGTGGTGGTAGAACGACAAGGGGTTAGGGGTTAGGGGTTAGGGGTTAGGGGTTAGGGGTTAGGGGATAGGGGATAGTGAGGAAGAAGAGGGCCAGGTGACGCTGAAGGCGCCGCGGAGCTCGCCGGGCTCGAATCCCGTGGCCTGGTCGGCGGGGTACTGCGCGGCGATGGCGGCGGCGATCTCGGGCGCCAGTACCTTGCCGTGGCAGGTGACGCAGAGGCCTTCCATCGGGATGGCGCGCATGTAGCGACGCTCCACCTGCCCGCCGCGGTTCAGCTCGAACGCGGCCTCGAGCGGACCCTGGAACTTGCCCGAGGCGAGTTCGCTCGCGAACTGGTCGAGGAGGATGCGCTGCATCTCGTCGGGTGCGTTGGCGGGGTTGCGTACCCTCGGCGCCGTGCGACCAACGGTGGCGCCCGACTGCGCCGACAGACGCGCGGCGATCGCCGGCGCCTTGTCCCGGCACACGCTGATCGCGCCGACCGGGCCGTCGTCGACCATCGCGCGGGTGAGTTCCGCCTTGAGTTCCGAGCCCAGCTGCTGTGCGAGACCGCGGCTTTCGGCGATCCAGTCCCGGGTCGGCTCGGGTTCAACCTGCGCCGGCTGGCTGCTCGAAACGCACGAGAGGGCAGCGGCGGGCAGCAATGCCAGCAGGACGGGGGATCGGTACGCGGTGGCCATCGGGGTACTCCTGGACCGGACTGGATATTATGATCGCTCGACGGGCCCGGTGGCTCGCCGCGCGCACTCGGTGTAGATTGCGCGCCCTTCCAGCAGGTTTTCACGATGGGCCGCATATTCGAAGTCCGCAAGCACGCGATGTTCGCGCGCTGGAACCGGATGGCGAAGCAGTTCGCCAGGATCGGCAAGGACATCACCATCGCCGTGCGCAACGGCGGCAGCGATCCCGCGTCGAACCCGGCCCTGCGCCGCGTCATCCAGAACGCGCGCGCGATCAACATGCCGAAGGACAAGATCGAGGCTGCGATCAAGCGTGCCTCGGGGCGGGATGCCGCGAACTTCGTGGAAGTGATGTACGAGGGCTATGCGCCGCACGGCGTCGCGGTGCTGGTCGAGTGCGCCACCGACAACCCGACGCGCACGGTTGCGGGTGTGCGCAACGTGTTCAACAAGAACGGCGGCAACCTCGCCACGACCGGCAGCGTCGCGTTCCAGTTCAAGCGCATGGGCGTCTTCCGCCTGAACCCCGAGGGCATCGACCAGGACGATCTCGAGCTCCACCTGATCGACCACGGGCTCGACGAGATGGGGGAGAGCGTCGGCGAAAAGGGCGAGCCGCAGCTGGTGGCGCGCTGCAACTTCGAGGACTTCGGCACGCTGCAGAAGGCGCTCGAGGACCGCGGCATCACCCCGATCTCGGCCGAGCACGAGTACATCTGCCAGGCCCCGACCGAGCTGCCCGAGGAGCAGGCCAACGAGGTCATGGAACTCATCGACAAGCTCGAGCAGGACGAGGACGTCCAGAAGGTCTATCACACGCTGGCCTAGCGGCCCGCGGCCCGAGCCGCGCGATCACTCCCAGCCGGACGCCGCAAATTCCAGTACCCCGGGATTCATGGGGTCGATTCGCTGCCATGTCACACGGGATCGCGTGACGGTCAGCATCCAGCCGTGAAGTTCGACCGGTGTCCTCGAGGCGAATGCGGCCGCGTCGAGCACGGCTCCGCACGTTCCGCCGCGCGAGTCCCTGACCGACTCGTAGCGTACGACTTGCGCGCCCGCAGTGCGGGCCATGCGGCCGAGGTCCAGGCAGGCCGAGTAGTCCGAGCGCTGCGTCCAGAGGCCGCGATCACGCACGAACGGTGGGACACGCAGATCGATCGTGCTGCCCGCGACGGCGGTGCGGAAGACGGACTGCAGTCGCGACGGCATCGAATCCAGGGCGGGCGTGTCGCGCAAGTGCCGCCAGCGCCAGTAGCCGACCTCGGCGCAGGCGGTGCGCACCGTCTCGGCGCCATAGAAGACCCCGGGATCGTTCTCGCCGCGAAAACGCGAACCGCCGGGCGGCGGGCGATATCGAAACGGCGTGAAGAGCAGCCAGTGCAGGCCGCGATCCGACGCTCCTGCCGGCACCGATGGCTTCGACTGGTCGACCAGCCGTTCGAGTACTTGTTGCTCGGCTGAGGAATCCACGAGCGGCATCGTCGATGCCACGTGCTGGGCTTCGACCGCACGCCACAGGTCGAACGCCGCGGGACGCAACTCAGACGCGACCGCGCGCGTTGTCCAGGTGGTCAACGAGTCGCACCAGTCCGGAGACGGTCCCGAGCAACTCGACTGGCGCCGCGCCGAGACCGGTGTTGTAACTCTTCAGCCACGACCGGGCGGACTCCTCGTGGCCCCACAGTGCGTCGAGCGAGCGAAAGAACCTCACGAACAGGACTCCCAGTTCCCATTCCTTCGCACGGGCCCGAGACAGCCGGTAACGACCGGCGAAGAGTCGGGAGGCCGATGGCCCGGACATACCCAAGGCCTCGGCGACTTGCTTCTGTGTCAGGCCGAGCAGCAGCGCCGCTCGTATGACCGCCTTGGACAGAACCACCGCCTCGTCAGGCGAGGTGCCGGCGCCGACGGGCTTCACCATGCTTGCCATGAGCTTCATTTTAGTTCCATAGCATCTTTTTGGCCAAACTATTTCTACAGAACTGCGGCGTAATACTGCAAGCGAAGTCGACGGGATCTCGCGCTAACGACCGGTGGCCTCCACCCGCCAGCAGCAAATCGACCGTGATCGTCACGAAACAGCAGGCCCTCCGGCCGGCCCGGTACTGTCCGCTGGTCTAAACTCCCCGCCCATGGAAGCCGCCCGCGACCTCTTTTCCCACCGCAAGTACTGGGCACACCGTTTCGGCCCGGCGCCGTTCCTGCCCATGTCACGGGCAGAAATGGACGAACTCGGCTGGGATTCCTGCGACGTCATCCTCGTCACGGGCGACGCCTACGTGGACCACCCGAGCTTCGGCATGGCCATCGTCGGCCGCGTGCTCGAGGCGCAAGGCTTCCGGGTCGGGATCATCGCCCAGCCCGACTGGCACTCGACCCGCGACTTCATGAAGCTCGGCCGGCCGAACCTGTTCTTCGGCGTGACCGGCGGCAACATGGATTCGATGGTGAATCGCTACACCTCGGACCGCCGCATCCGCAGCGACGATGCCTACACGCCCCACGGCGTGGGCGGGGCGCGGCCCGACCGCTGCGTGATCGTGTATTCGCAGCGCGTGCGCGAGGCCTGGAAGGACGTGCCGGTGGTGGTCGGCGGCATCGAGGCGTCGCTGCGCCGCATCGCGCACTTCGACTACTGGTCGGAGAAGGTGCGTCGCTCGGTGCTGATGGACGCCAAGGCGGACATCCTCGTGTTCGGCAATGCCGAGCGGCAGATCTGCGAAATCGCCCACCGGCTCGCGGCCGGCAAGCGCATCGAGGAGTTCGACGACCTGCGCGGCACGGCGTTCGTGCGCAAGGCGCTGCCCGAGGGCTGGACCGAGATCGACTCGACGCACATCGACACGCCGGGGCCGGTGGCGGCGCATCCGGATCCTTACGCTGTGTCGCCCGCGGAAATGGGGACGCTACCCTTTTCCGAAAAGGGTAGCGTCCCCATTTCTCCGCTCCGCTTTGTTCGCGGCGCGCCGAAGCACGTCGATCGCGAGCACAGCGTGATCCGGCTGCCGTCGTACGAGCAGGTCGCCGACGACCCGGTGCTGTACGCCCACGCCTCGCGCATCCTCCACATGGAGGCGAATCCCGGGAACGCGCGCGCGCTCGTGCAACGCCACAGCGACGTGGACGTGTGGCTCAATCCGCCGCCGATCCCGCTCACGACCAAGGAAATGGACGCGATCTACGAGTTGCCCTACCAGCGCGTGCCGCACCCGTCCTACGGCAATGCGAAGATTCCCGCGTACGAGATGATCCGTTTCTCGATCGCGATCCAGCGCGGCTGCTTCGGCGGCTGCACCTTCTGCTCGATCACCGAGCACGAGGGCCGCATCATCCAGAGCCGCTCGGAGGACTCGATCATCCGCGAGGTCGAAGCCGTGCGGGACACCGTGCCAGGTTTCACCGGCGTGATCTCCGATCTCGGCGGCCCCACCGCGAACATGTACCGGCTCGCGTGCAAGTCACGCGAGATCGAGTCGGCGTGCCGCAAGCCCTCCTGCGTCTATCCCGGCATCTGCCCGAACCTCGACACCGACCACTCGGCGCTGATCAGTCTGTACAAGCGGGCGCGGGCCCTGCCCGGCATCAAGAAGGTGCTGATCGCCTCGGGCGTGCGCTACGACCTCGCCTCCGAATCCCCCGAGTACGTGAAGGAACTCGCCCAGCACCACGTCGGCGGCTATCTCAAGATCGCGCCCGAGGCGATCTCGGAAGGGCCGCTGTCGAAGATGATGAAGCCGGGGATCGGCAGCTACGACCGCTTCAAGGCGCTGTTCGACAAGTACTCGAAGGAGGCGGGCAAGGAGCAATACCTCATCCCGTACTTCATCGCCGCGCACCCCGGCACGACCGACGAGGACATGCTCGAGCTCGCGCTGTGGCTGAAGCGCAATGGCTTCCGGGCCGACCAGGTCCAGGCCTTCCTGCCCTCGCCGATGGCGACCGCGACGGCGATGTACCACTCGGGCAAGAATCCGTTGCACAAGGTGACGCGCGCTTCGGAAGAGGTGCGCGTCCCGAAGGGCATACGCGTGCGTCGCCTGCACAAGGCGTTCCTGCGCTACCACGACCCGAACAACTGGCCGCTGCTGCGGGAAGCGCTGAGGCGCATGGGGCGCGCGGACCTGATCGGCAACGGCAAGCAGCACCTCGTGCCGAGTTACCAGCCTGTCGGCACCGGTAGGGCGCACGAGGGCAGGCGCAAGCCGAAGACTCCGTTCAGGACGCAGCACACCGGTTTGCCGCGGACACCCCGGGCGCCACGGTGAGGTCGCGCTGGCTGCGGCGGCTCGCCGAAGTCCTGCTGTTCATCGTCATCGTCGGCGGCATCTACGCCTGGCGCTCGCACGACCTGCTGCCGGCCGACGAGCGCACCGTCGCGCCGACCTTCGACCTGGTCGACCTCCAGGGCAGGCACTGGTCGCCCGATGCGCTGCAGGGCAAGCCGGCCGTACTCTATTTCTTCGCGCCCTGGTGCGGCGTGTGCGCGGCCAGTTCGCCGCAACTGCGCTGGTTCGATCGCTGGTGGGGCGACGAGGTGCAGGTCGTTCTCGTCGGGCTCGACTGGGGCTCGCGCGCCGAACTCGTCGAGTACGCCCGCAAGCACGAGCTGTCGTTGCCGGTGCTCGCCGGCAGTGCCGGCACGGCCGCGAGCTACCGGATCCGCGGCTACCCGACCTATTACGTGCTCGACGCCCGCGGCCGCATTGCGGGCCGCGACTTCGGCTACACGACCGCGCCCGGCCTCTGGCTCAGGACGCGCGGGCTCTGAGGATGGACGCGGTCTGAAGGCGGTCAGCCGCCCTTCTTGGCCTTCTTCTCCGCTCGCTTCTCTTCCTTGGTCTTCTTCGGCTTCTTCTTCGCTTCCTTCTTCTGGTCCATGCCCTTGCTCATGATCGACGCCCCCTCACTCGTAGTGGTGGGACCGGAAGAGCTCCGTGGCCGTCTGGAAGTACGCGATGCCGAGTGCATCGAGCCCCGCATCCGCCTTGCTCCGCTTGAAGGTCCCGTGCACGCGATCATACCTGTAGTCATGCACGGTGCCATCCAGTCCCAGCACGGCGAGCTTGCCGTCGCGATAGATCGCCACGTCGTGGTCGTGGCTGAACAGCGCCACCCGGGACGTCTCGGGCGCGTGCAGCACGTCCTGCCCGAAGAACGGCGCCTCGTAGGGCAGGCCGAGCATGCCGAGCACGGTGGGCGCGACGTTCGATCTGGCTCATCAGCGTATCCACCTGCCGGGGCGCGAGGTGCTTCGGCGAGTAGACCATCAGCGGGATCTCGTAGGAACGCATCGGGATCTCGGCCTTGCCGTAGACACGCGCGCCGTGGTCGGCCACGACGACGAAGATCGTGTCGTCGAACCACGGCTGCTTCTCGGCCTGGCGCAGGAACTGGCCGATCGCGTAGTCCGCGTACCGCACGCCCGCCGCGCGGCCGCCACCCTCGGGCGGGATGCCGAGGCTCTCGAGGCCGGGGCGGAACGTGTACGGCTTGTGGTTCGAACGTCGTCATGACGATCGAGAAGAACGGCTGGTGGCGCGCGTGCAGGTCGGAGAAATGCTCGATGGCGCGGTCGAACAGGTCCTCGTCGCTGACGCCCCAGATGTTCTCGAACCGCACGTGCTCGATGTCCTTGCGGTCGAGCACGGTGTAGCCGTTGCCGGCATAGAAGGCGTTCATGTCGTCGAAGTAGCCGTAGCCGCCGTAGAGGAAGCTCGTCTGGTAGCCGAGGTCGCGCATCACCCGCCCCCAGGTGGCGATGCCGTCGTTGCCGGGGCGGCGCAGGATGGACACGGTCGGGATTGGCGGAAACGACGCCGTCAGCGCCTCGAGCCCGCGCACGGTGCGGGTGCCCGAGGCATAGGTATTGGAGAACCAGACGCCGCGACGCGCGTAGGCATCGAAGTTCGGGGTCAGGTCGCGGCGCGAGCCGTGGAGCTTGCTGAATTCCGCGCCGAACGACTCGCTCGAGACGACGACTACGTTCAGGCGGCCGAGCCCGTCCGCGCGGGCCGGGAACTTCCGGTCGAGCCGGCCCTCGGCCAGCCGGGTGAACTGCCCGCCGTCCGCTCCCAGCGATTTCACCAGCAGGTCGAGGTTGGCCCGTGGATCGCGGGTCGCGTAGTAGGCGTGGTAGTCGATCTCGTTGGTCGCGGCGGCCCGGAAGAAGCTGCTGTGCCCGTTCTGCAGGATCTCGTTCGCGACCCGGTTGGACGACCAGGACAGCGCGTTGGTCGGGTACCAGGCGATTGCCATCGCGAGCGCCACGGCATGCAGCGCGAACGGCACGAGGCGCCCGGTGAGGCGGGTCGCGGAATCGAGGCCGGCGAACCAGCGGCGCCGCAACAGCCAGGTCGCGCCCACGGCGAGCAGCGCGGTCGCGAGCAGCACCTGCACGACCGGGTAGGCCTCCCAGATGTCGACGAACACTTCCGTGGGGTAGGCGAGGTAGTCGAATGCGACGAGATTGAAGCGCGCGTCGAATTCCTCGAAGAAGAAGACCTCGGCGACAGCGAGGTACAGCAGTCCGCCGATCGCGAGCGCCGTCCCGATGCCGAGCAGGGTCCGGTTGACGACCGTGCGATACCAGCGGTCCGGCATCAGCAGCAGGTAGAGCGCGAAGGGCGCGAACAGGTACAGGCTCTCGACGGCGTCGTTGACCGCGCCTCCGGCCAGCAGCAGGGGCAGGTCCATTGCCGGGACGTCCGCAGCTGTACCGAAGCGTGTCCAGAGCACGATGCGGGCCACCAGGCCGAGCAGCAGGTAGAAGACCGCCAGCGCCCAGAGGGGCCTGAAGCGGGCCGTCGCAGGTCTGTCGATCGTCTCGAGTAGTTTCGGCACGCGCATCGCCCCGGCAGGTGGTGTCGTTGGACGTGCCGGGCGGTGGAAATCAATCGGCCGGGGTCGCCGATCCCGAACTCAGCCGATCTCCCGCATCTCGTCCGCCGTCGGCCGCAGGGCCGCAGCCGCGACCAGTTCCTCGAGGTGGCTCGCACGGCTCGTGCCGGGAATCGGCAGCATCGCGGGCGACCGTGCCAGCAACCAGGCGACGGCCGCCTGGTGAAACGACAGGCCGCGCCTCGTCGCCCATTGCCCGAGTCGCGCCCGCGGCCCGGTGCTCGCATCGCGAGGACTCTGCGCGAGCGGCGACCATGGGATGAAGGCAAGGCCGTCGCGCTCACAGATGGCGAGCACCGGATCCGACGAGCGGTCCGACACGTTGTAGCGGTTCTGCACCGAGACGATGTCCACGATCGACCGGGCCCGCGCCAGCTGGCTCGCGTCGACATTGGAGACGCCGACGCGGCGGACCTTGCCCTCCTGCCTGAGGCGCGCGAGCTCGCCGATGGAATCTTCCAGCGACACCGCAGGATCGATCGCGTGCAGCTGGTAGAGGTCGATGCACTCGAGTCGCAGGCGCCGCAGGCTCGCCTCGCAGGCGGCGCGCAGGTGCCCGGGTCGTCCATCGCTGTCCCATCGCTCGCGCCTGGGCCGCACGATGCCGCCCTTGGTTGCGATCACGAGGCCGGGTGGATACGGGTGCAGGGCTTCGGCGATCAGCCGCTCGCTCACCTCCGGACCGTACGAATCCGCGGTATCGATGAAATTGACGCCGAGTGCGACGGCGCGCTGCAGGACACGTCGCGCCGCGGCAACGTCCGGCGGATCGCCCCAGATGCCCTCGCCGGTGATGCGCATGGCGCCGTAGCCGAGGCGGTTCACCACCCGGTCGCCGCCGAGCGTGATGGTCATGGCAGTCCTCCGCGGTCGCGTCGTGGCGAGCTTACACGCGCATTAAGTGAAGTGGCTCGTTGCGCTACTGAGATGCACGTCACCGTCCGCCGTGCCATCGCCGCGCCGAGAGGCTGCTACCGCTAGCGTATCCGCCGTGGCCCTGACCGGGTTTGCAGACCGAAGGAGACAGCAATGATTCCCCTCCGTCATCGTGCGCATCGTCCCTGGCGCCAGCTGCTGGCCAGGACGATCGTCGGCACTGCGCTGGCCCTGCCCTGCATCGCACTTGCGACGCCGCCTTCCTGGGCGCCGGCACACGGGTGGCGCAAGAAGAACGACCCTGCCTATGCCGGCTACAGCGGCCGGCAGTGGGACTACGACTATGGTGTGCGCGCGGGCCGGTGCGACCGCAGCGAGATCGGCGCGGTGCTCGGCGGTGTCGCCGGTGCGGCCGTCGGCTCGGAGGTCGGCAAGGGCGACAACCGCGTCGTCGCGATGGTGGTGGGCACCGTGATCGGAGCCGCCATCGGCGCGGAGATCGGGCGTCGCATGGACAAGACCGACCGGTATTGCGTCGGCCATGCGCTCGAGCTCGGTAAGGCGGGACAGACCGTGTCCTGGAGCAATCCCTCGACCCGCGTCAGCTACCAGCTGACGCCGCTCGACAAGGGCGTCGGCGAGGACGGATGCCGGAAATTCCGCCTCGTCGCCACCGGTGGCTTCGGCCTCAGCGAAGGGCGCACGGTCGCGTGTGCCGGACCGGACGGGGTCTGGAACCTCGCGCCCGACGCGCGCATGACCCGGCGCTAGTCGCAGGGATAGGACGCCTGCAGGGCCTCGAAGAAGACCTCGGAGATCGGCCGCTTCAGGGCCTCGGGGTTCTTCTCGAGGTGGCCGAGCACCGCACGCACGTAGTCGGGCGTCGTGGCGGCCGGCGGGCTGCAGACGCCCAGCAGGCGTCCCGGGTCCTGCGTCTGGAAGAGCTGGAAGACCTCGTCCCGGTCCAGCTCGTAGCGGATCGCGAGCCGCGAGCCGAAGCTGAGCGCGCCGATCTGGCTGCCGATGCGAAGACCGGTGAGCAATCCCTTGGTCACCCCCAGGCAATAGGTGACGTTGAGGTCGCTCGCGGTCGTGTCGCCGTCGAGTGCCTCGAGGTACGCCTGGCAATAGCTGCGCCACTCGCTGGCGGGTGGCGAGACATCGTCGGCGTGGACGGCGTGGGCCGCGAACATCAGCAGCGCGGCCGGGATCAGCAGTGTCGGTCTTGGCATGCTCGTTTTCCAAAGGGGACGCTACCCTTTTCCGTGACCGGAAAAGGGTAGCGTCCCCTTTTACAGCTTCGCGAGCACCTCGGCCACGTAGGAGGGCACGACCTCACTGAGCGGCAGATCGCGGCCGACGCGCTCGGACAGGTACCAGCGGTGCTCCAGCAGCTGGTGGAAGATCTCCGCCGGGTCCATCTTGGCCGCCTGTGCGGGCGGGATGGCGGCGAGCGCCGGCCTGTAGACCTCCTCGAGCCAGCGCCGGGCCGCCTCGCGTTCCGGGATCGGCCGGCCCTCGAGGCCGCCGTGCCAGGCGCGGAAGTGATCGAGGTCGTTCAGCAGGCGCCGGGCCTGGTTCTCCTGCACGTCGAGGCCCGTCAACGCCTCCAGGCGCCGCCGATGGTGGCCCGGCTCGACGACCTGCACGCGCAGCCGCAGCTTGTGTCCGCCCTCGATGCTCTGGATGTCGAGTTCCTCGACGTCGAAGCCGAGGTCGTTCAGGCGCTGGATGCGCGAGTCGATCCGGTACTGCTCCTGCGCCGCGAACACTTCTTCGCGCGTCAGCTCGGCCCACAGGTGCTCGTAGCGCGCGACGAGCCCCGCCGCGAGTTCGACCGGGTCGAGCCCTGCCGGCAGGCCGTAGCCTGCCTGGATGTCCATGAACTCGCCGGCCACGTTCTCCTCGGCGATCTGCAGGTCGTGGCGACGCTGGCCGGCGGAGAGGCTCGGGTGCATCTCGCCCGTCTCCGCGTCCACGAGGTAGGCGGAGTAGCGGCCGGCGTCGAGCCGGAACAGCGCGTTCGAGAGCGAGCAGTCGCCCCAGAAGAAGCCGGCGAGGTGCAGGTTCACCAGCAGGTCGGCGAGCGCGTCCAGCAGCTGCCAGGCCCGCGTCGCGGTGACGCCCTGCGACATCACATGGCGGAACGGTTTCGAATGCTGCAGGAAGCGCGTAACGAGCAGGCCGCGCTGCTCCAGTCCCGCCGCAGTCGGGCGGTCGGTCACCAGTCCCACCGGCTCGACGACCGGCAGTCCGAGGGCCTCGAGCGAGCGCAGCAACGTGTACTCACGGGTCGCGATGTGCTCGAGCAGCTCCTTGATGGCGAAGATCGCCCCCTCGTGGGCGACGAAACGAACCGGGTTGCGGTGCAGGCCGCGCTCGACGTCCGGGCACGACTCGTCCGGCCACTGCTCGAGCGGCGTGGCCCAGGGCAGCTTTAGGCCCGTGGGGTACTGTTCTGCCTTGGCGAGCCTGAATCTCACGGGCGCTTCGGCGACCGAAAAGGGTAGCGTCCCCTTTAGCAGCCGGAACGGGCCTGCTGCATGTCGCGGAACAGGCTGCCGACGGACTCGCGCGTGAACAGCTCCTCGAGGCTCTCGGTGACCTTGCGCCGCCAGTTGTCGTGCTCGTGGCTGGTGCCCGGCACGTTCACCGGGTCGGACATGCCCATCAGGTCCTCGATCTGCAGCACCACGAGCGCCGCGGCACTGCGCGCGAGATAGAGGTGGACCGCACGTGCGAGCGAGTCCGTGAAGGCGGCATCCGGACCCGGGCAATCCGCGGGACGAAGGTCGACGGCATCGAGCGCCGCGAGCAGCTCGGCGCGATCGCGCACGCGCTCGTCGATCACGTAGCGACGGATCTCCTCGCCCGGGAAGAGGCTCAGCCGATCGCGCAGGTCGAGGTCGCCGCCTTCCCAATAGCCTCGCAACGTGGGCAGGTCGTGCGTCGTGACAGTCGCGATCGCGCGGCGGACGTATTCCTCGGGCCGGCGGAACCGGCCGTCGCCGTGCTTCTCGAACAGCAGCACCTTGTACGAATAGACGGCCCCGTCCGCCATTGCGTGGCGCATCTCGTCGGGCACCGTGCCGAGGTCCTCGCCCACCACGAGGCAGCGGTGCTGCGCGCTCTCGAGCGCGAGCACGGCCATCAGGTCGTCGAGCGGATAGTGCACGTAGCCGCCGTCCGCCGCGCCCTTGCCCACCGGCACCCACCACTGGCGGAACAACGCCATCACGTGGTCGAGCCTGAGCGCCCCGAAGTGCCGCATGTTGGCGGCCACGAGGTCGCGGAACGGACGATAGCGCTCGGCAATGAGGGCGTGCGGATCCTGCGGGGGAATGCCCCAGTCCTGCCCCTTGAGCGCGAGCGGGTCCGGCGGTGCGCCCACCCCGGCGCCCATGCGATAGACGCGCTGGTCGGACCACGTCTCGGAGCCCGCCGGGTTCACGCCCACCGCGTAATCGCCATAGAGCCCGAGCGACATGCCGAGCCCGTGCGCGAGTTCCTGCACTTCGGCGAGCTGCTCGTCGGCCACCCACTGCAACCAGGCATGGAACTGCACGAGGTCGCGGTTGGCCGCCTCGAACTCCCGCACGCCGGCATGCTGCGGGTCGCGCAGCTCCTCGGGCCAGGATGGCCAGCCCCAGTACCGCTCGGCATCACTCGCCCGCAGGCGCTCATCGATCGCATCGTGCAGCGCGTGCAGCCGGAGTGGCTCGCCGCGATCCGCAACGTAGGTGCGGAAGGCCGCGGCACGATCGGACTCCTGCGCCAGGTGCACCGCGCTGAAGTGCTCGTGGAGCTGCCGCAGCACGGGCAGCTTGGCGCGCGCCACGCCGGAGTAATCGACGCTCGGGGTCGCGCGCAGCCGCGCGAGCTCCGCGATGAACGCGGGATCGGCCACCGCACGACGGGCCGGCGCGCACTCGGCGAACTCCGGCAACTGCTCCACCGCGATGTAGAGCACGTTGAGGAAATGCCGCGTCGACGGACTGTAGGGGCTGTAGTGCGCGGGATTGGCCGGAAACAGCGCGTGCAGCGGATTGAGGCCGATGAAGGCCGCGCCGTGCGGGGCGCAGCGGCGCACCACGGTGTCGAGATCGCCGAAGTCGCCGATGCCCCAGTTCGATTGCGAGCGCAGGGTGTAGAGCTGCACCGCCACGCCCCACAACCGGCTGCCGCGTGCCAGCACGTCGGGTTCGTAGCAGCGGCTCGGCGCAGCGATGAGCGCGCACTCGGATTCGTTGCCCCCGGCGAGGCGTGCGTGCAGCGAGTGATAGCCCTGCGGCACGTCCTCCGGCAGGACGAGCAGGCGGCGCGTGCGCAGGCGCCCGTCGATGTCGGCGCGCTCGAGCTCGGTGAGATCACCGGCGCGCGCGCTGCCACGCACCTCGCGGCCGCGTGCCGAACACAGCCGCCACTCGACGGGGCGGTCGAGGTCGTCGGCGGGGATCGCAACCACGACTCCCGTGCGGCCGGGCCGGATCACCGCGACCACCGGCAGCAGGGAACGCCAGCGCTCCGCATCGAGCTCGGCGATCTCGTGTTCGATCGCCGCCACGTCGTCCACGCGACAGCCCATCGCGCCGAGGATCGCGCGCTTGGTTGCCGCGCTGAAATGCCGCAGCTCGCCGCGATACGTGTAGTAGGCCTCGCCGATGCCGCGCTGGCGTGCCAGGTGATCGAGCAGCGCTTCGAGCATGTTCAGAGCTCGGCGAGGATCTTGCGGCGCAGGTCGTTGTACTCGGCCTGCGTGATGAGGCCGTCGGCGAGCAGTTCGTTCAGCGTGCGCAGCCGTGCTGGAACGGTGCGGCGTTCGGCGGGCGGCTTCGGCGCCTCCTCGGCCGGGCCCTGCCCGGCGGCCTCGATGCGTGCGAGTTGCTGCGGCGTCGCGGGCTCGCCCGTGCCGGCGACCGCCACGTTGCCGTCGGGCGCGACGCCCGGTATCGCCGCGAGCCTCGCGGCCACCGTGTCGTAACTCGCGAGCGCGAGCCGCTGTGTCTCGCCGTCGACGGCGAGCATGTCCACCACGGGCGGTGTCGCCTCGTCGGCGTCGGAGCGTATGCCCCATTGCGACCAGCGCAGCCCCCGTGCCACCGACATCGTCATCATGGTCGGTTGCGATGCCCTGCCGACCAGGTTGAGGCGGCCGGTCTGCTCGAGGTCGGCGCCCGTCACGAGCACCGTATACCCCCAGGACCTGGTCGGGACGCCGCCGAGGAACTGCTCGGGCACGAGGAACTCGATCCTGCGCCCGGACACGCGGACCCGTGTCGGGAAATAGAACAGGTCCTCGACCCGGGACTCCGATTTCGACTGCAGGTCCGCCATCTCGTCCTCGGACACCCGGCCCTGCCTGGCACGCAGTTCCGCCTCGAACTCGTCGTCGAAGTACATCTGCATCATCGTGCGCGCGGTGTCGGGGCGCGGCGTGAGGACGATGCACTTCTCCCAGGCGAACAGGCGATCGACCGCGACGCCCCGACCCGGCACGGTGCCCGACTGCCCGGATCCCGCGATCCTGTCGGTGTCGATGTAGATATCGAGGTTGAAGGTATAGAAACCGTTGCGGGCGAGCCGCTCCATCGGCGTCTGGCCGATCTCCGTGACCCGACCCACGGGGCTGCGGATCGGCTGGGCCATCTCGGCGATGAACCATACACCGTCGGAGCGCTGCTCGGCGGACAGCCGCACGAGGTCGAGATCGCCCGCCTGCAGGTCGTCCCGGTTCGGGTACATGAGGGTACCCGCGCCGTTGTCGTCACCCTTCGGATCCTCCAGGGTGAAGATCGGCTCCGCACCGGCGGATGCCGCCGCGACGATGCAGCACGCGAGTGGCAGGAGTCTGTTCAGCAACATGCTCAATGGCGGAATCCGTCCCCGTGAAAAATCGGGGCGGCCACGCCTGCGCGCGACCGCCCCGGCATCGTTACCCGGTCGTCGTTAGAAGCCAACCTTCATCCAGATCTTCATCCGGTACTGGCCGAGGTCGTAGTTGCGGGTCGAGATGTTGCCGAGCGCGGTGGCGAACGAGTCGATGCCCGGCGCCGGCAGCAGCTTGACGCGCTCGCCGCCGAGGTCCGTGTAGAACTCCGGATCGTACTCGCCCCAGAAGTAGTCGATCGAGCCGCCGAAGTTCACCCCGGAGAGGAAGTACGTGAACTCGAGCCCGAGGCGGTTCTTGGTGTGCTCGCCCGTCAGGTACTCGGCGTAACTGCCCGGCGCGCCTTCGAACCCGAGGCCGACCGGCGCGACGTCGATGGTGCCATCGATCAGCTCGACCTGCTGCAGCTCGTAGATCATCCTCGCGTACAGGTCTGGCGTGAGCTGGTAGCCCGCGCTGAACGCGATCGTGTCGTAGTCGGCCTTGCGGTCATCGCACTCCACGCAGCCGCCGAGCCCGATGTTCGGGATCCAGTCGGGGTTGATGGAACCGGTGGCGCCCGGGTAGCCGTCGTACGCGTCGGTGAGCAGGCTCGCCTTGGTGACGCGGTCATCCTCGTCGGACACGTACTTGTAGCGCGCCATCAGGTCGACCCCGTTGCCGAAATCGAGCGTGTACTTCGCCTTGAGGGCGAAGATCTCCATCTGGCGGTCCTGGTAGGGCGCATATGGCGAACGGAAATCGCCGCCGAGGCCCCAGGCGTGCAGGCCCTCGTTGCGCGGATAGATGCAGCCGACGTCCTTGTCCTGCCCGCCGCAGGCCTGCCAGTTGGTGTTGAAGTCGATCCAGCTGTACTCGCCGGCGAACTCCCAGTCGCCGAGCAGCAGCTTCGGCACCAGGGTGATGCCCTTCCAGCCGATGACCGAGTGCACGTACGACTCGTCGAAGTCCGCGAAGTCGTTGTCCGCCATGAGCGAGACGACCTGCTGGACCTCGCCGTTCCAGCCGCCGTAGCCCACGCCGAAGGTGCCCGGCGCCGTGCGGCTGCCGGTGTTGTAGTCCGGCAGGCTCCACTGCCAGCTGCCCTCGGGCCCCTCGGTCAGCAGCACGTCGGCCTCGCGGCGCGCGGCGGTGATCGACTGGTAGTCCGCGCCGATGTCGAACAGCTGGACGTTGAGCGACAGGCCGTCCATGAACACGCGGTTGAAATCGAGGTTGAGCGTCCAGGCCTCGTCGCTCGCGTCCTCCTTCAGCAGCGGGCTGAAGCGGCAGCTGTTGTTCAGGTCGTCCGAGTTGCAGACGCCGTCGTCCACGTTCAATTCGCTGTGATAGACGGATCCGCGGATGTCCACGAAGCCGAGTCCGGAGAACTGGGTCCTGAGCCCGATCACCGAGTTGTCGAAGCGCGTGCTGGTGCCGAAGCCGTTCAACGGGTTGTTGTCGTCCTCGTCGATCTCCTTGTCGCGGGCGTACATGCCGATCAGCGTCGCGTTCCAGTCGGGGCTCGGCGTGAACTTCACCTGCCCGACGTAGTTGGCGTCGTTCGCGACGATATCGCCGGTGTTGAAACCGACGCCCTGGAAGTAGCTCGCCAGCGTGACGCGGGCGACGTCCCAGCGGATCTTGCGGTCCATCGCCGTGCCCTGGAACAGGAAGCCGCCGGCGTTGTCGCGGTCGATGTAGCGGTACTTGCCCTGGGTCCAGGGGTCGAACATGCCGAAGTCGGAGTTGCCGATCGTCACGGAGTCGACCCAGTCGTACCCCGGGGTGAGCCTCACCCAGGCGCCGCGCAGCTTGAAGTACTGGTTGGTCTTCATGTTGTCCTCGGCCGGGCCGAAGCCGCCGAAGTTCGACCAGTAGTTGCCGTAGAAGCGGCTGTGGATGCGCGCGCCGAACTCGACCTGCTTGGAGACCTGCGAGCTCATCATGAGCTCGAGTTCCATGCCCTGGCCCTGGTCGCCGCCGGCGAAGCCGGGCGTGGACTCGGCGTTGCTGAACAGCCCGCCCTCGTAACGCCGGTTGCCGTCGAGGAACTTGCCGTAGACGCTGCCGAACCACTTGATCTGGCCGTATTCGGTCGCCTGCTGTGCGAGGCCCGCCTGCGGTGCCATCCCCAGCACCGCCGCCACCGCCGCCGCCAGAGTCACGTTGCGAAAGTTCATTGTTATCCCCTGTTGGCCTGCCGAGGGCCTTACTTGCGCACCACCGAGAGCGTCGCCTTCTTGACCGAGCTGCCGTCGGCGGCGCACTCGTGCTTGAGCATGTCGTACTGTGCCTGCGCTTCCTCGGGCTTGCCTTCGCCCTTGCCCGCGAGCAGGTCCATCACGTGAGGATCGCAGTCGCCGTCGTTGCCGCCGCCGAAGCGATGCTGTCCCTCGAACTCGTTGACCTTGCGCGTCAGGAAGTCACCCTTGTCGGGGAAGCCCTCGTTCGACTGCACCACGACCTGGTAGCCCCACTTCGACGGGTCGCCGCCGCCCAAATCCTCCAGCTTGACCTTGCCTGCGATGGTCTTGCCGGTGCCGACCGTCCGGCGCGGCACGACGATGTCGGCCGCCAGCGCGCCGCCCTTGGCCTTGATCTCGGCGCCGACGCGCGAGGCCGGCTGCGGCGACAGCACCACCACCTTTTCCCAGGCGCTATCCGGCGCGAAGTCGACGTTGGTGCCGGGCAGGCCCTCGGTATGGCCGCTGCCGGCCACGCCGTCCTTGTCGATGAAAATGAACACCATCTGCGTCGCGAAGCCGACGCCCATGCCCCACGGGTCGGCCAGCCGGTCGTTGACCGTGACCTTGAAGTCCGGGTTGTCGCCGCCCGTCACCTCGAACTCGACGAGGTCGAACGAGCCCGGCGAGTACACGGCGTCCGTCGGGTAGACGTAGCCGCCCGGACCCTTGTCGTCACCGATGGGGTCGGCGAACTTCACGCCGTCCGCGTGCGCCGCGCCCGCGAGCGCGAATCCCACCGCGAGCGCACAGATCGAAACGCGAGCCTTGTCGTTCATGAGCATCATTCCCCTATTGGTCATCCCTTGACGCCCCCGGCGGTCAGCCCGGAGACGAGGTATTTCTGCAGGAACAGGAACAGCACGACGACCGGCACCGACACGATGATCGATCCGGCCGCGAAGTAGCCCCATTGCGAGGTGAAACCTCCCACGAAAAACTTGAGACCCACGGGCGCCGTGTATTTTGCTTCCTCTTCGAGGAACGTCGCCGCGAGGATGAACTCGTTCCATCCCGTCATGAACGAGAACAGCGCGGTGACCGCCACCGCGGGCTTGGCCAGGGGCAGGATGATCCTGAAGAAGATCATCTGCCGCGAGGCCCCGTCCATGATGGCCGACTCCTCGATCTCGAGCGGGATCGTATCGAAGTATCCCTTCAGCATCCATACGCAGAAGGGGATGGCGGTGACGGAGTAGACCAGCACCAGGCCGATGAAGGAGTTTCCGAGCTTGAGCCAGCTCACGATGATGATGTAGAGGGGCACCAGCAGCAGGGTGCCCGGGAACATTTGCGAGACCAGGAAGGACATCATGCCCGCCCGGCGCCCCGGGAAGCGGAAGCGCGAGAACGCGTATGCTGCGGTGCAAGCAAGAAACACGCCGACCACGGTCGTCGCGGCCGCCACGATGGCGCTGTTCAGCAGCCAGGTGAGGAACGGCTGGTCCGTCAGCACGTCCCGGAAATTGGCCAGCGAGATCGTCTCCGGCCAGGGCATGACGGCCCGCAGCCGGTCGAGGAAGCCCGGGTCCGGCGGCACGTCCGCGAAGGCGAGGTTCTGGGTGCCGGAGAAGGCGACGCTGATCACCCAGAGGACCGGGTAGATCGCCACCAGGACGAACAGGATGAGGAACACGTGCAGCAGCACGTGCGAACGGTCGCCCCGACCGGCCCAGCTGCCGCTCATGTGTGCACCGCCTCCGTGGCCCGGGTCACGCGCGTCTGGAACACCCCGTACACCAGCAGGATCAGGAAGATCACCGTGGAATACGCCGCCGAATAGGCGTAACGATACTCCTCGAAGGCGATCTTGTAGGCCTTGGTGATGAGGATCTCGTTGGCCCCGGCCGGCTCGCCGCCCGAGACCAGGTAGATCACGTTGAACATGTTGAAGGTCCACACCACCGACAGGATGACGGCCGGCACCAGCGTGGGCTTCAGCAGCGGCAGCGTGATGCGCCAGAACTGCTGGCTGCGGGTGGCGCCCTCCACGGTCGCGGCTTCGTACATGTCGGCGGAGATCGACTGCAGCCCGCCCAGGATCACCACCATCATGAACGGGAAGGACAGCCAGCCATTGGTCGCGAGCCCGGTGATGAACGAAGTGAACACCCCGTCGAACCACGCCACCGGCTCGCCGCCGAACATCTGGATCGCCTGGTTGATGGCGCCGAACTGCTGGTGGAACAGCGCCTTCCAGATCAACGCCGTGATGTAGTTCGGGATGGCCCAGGGCAGGATCAGCAGCACGCGGTAGATCGGCTTGAAGCGGAGCCCCGGCGTATTGAGTACCAGCGCGAGCAGCATCCCGAGGGTCACGCCGACCGCGACGTTGGACACGGTCCAGCAGACGGTGATGAACAGCGTCCAGTAGAAATTCTGGTAGTTGATGACCCAGCCGGCGGCCGTGCGCGTCGCGACGTCCACGTCGCCGATGATGTCGATGTAGTTCCTCAAGCCGACGAAGAGTTCGGTCAGTGGCTGGTTGGTGTTGAAGATGGTCTGGCCCGTGAACGACAGCGTTATGCCGTAGATGAACGGGAAGAACACCAGCACCAGCATGCCCACCATCGCGGGCGTGACGTACATGTAGGCGTACTTGTACTCGACCAGCGTCTCGCGGAGCTTGCGGGCGGCCCCCAGGCCGAAGAACGCCAGGATGACGGCACCGAGCACCCAGTTGCCCCACAGCGACCTGGCGAACGGGGACTGGAACGCTTCGAGCGCCTTGCCCGCAGCCGCCGCGTCGATCCGGCCGTCCGCATGGAGCAATCCGCGCGGCCGCTGGAAGACATCGACGTCCCAGGGATTCGGCGCCCCGCCACCACCGGTGACCGATTCCGCCGCCGCACCCGTCACGCGCGCCCGCAGCTCCTGGTAGGACTGCGCGACCTCCTCGTTGCCGCTGGCCGCGAGCGACTCGAGGCCGGCGACGGCACGGGTCGAGTAGTAGTACCAGGCGGCCGAGAAGAACCCGAGCGCGACCACGAACAGCACCCAGCGTGCCCCGCGGGAGGTCGTGCCTGCGCGACCATGGACCAGCAGCGCGACCGCCCACAGGACTGCGACCGGCAGCAGCACCAGCAGGGCCAGCGGCAACGGCGCACGGGTACCGCCCGAGGCGGCCGCCTCGGGCGCATCGTGCTGCACGAAGCCGGCGATCTCCCCCTCCGAGAGATACGGCACCGTGACCCGGATGCGCCCGGCCGCCGGCCGTGACACGTCGATCTGCGGCTTGCGGAACACGCCCTCGGCACTGTTCGTATCCGCCGCCGCGCGCAGCTCCTGGCCGAGGTCGAACAGCCACTTCTCCTCGCGGCCGAGGCGCCGGGGCAGCTCGCCCTGAAGGTCGGCCGGATGCGTGGAAGCGAGCAGGCGCGCGCCTCCGAGGCGCACCACGCGGATGGCGTCGTCGCCCGGGGAGCGTGCCACCCAGTCGTCGACCGCCGCCTGCAACACCGCAGGATCCTCCGGACTCGCGGCGAGCTTGACCGCCACGAACTCGGCCAGCGCCGAGCCCTCGAGGATGGAAATTCGCGCCTGCTGGTCCGCGACGAGCCGCGTCGCGGCCTGCCGGTGCAACCAGTTGCCGAGCAGCCCTGCCGCCAGCAGCGCGAGCAGCAACCCGAGCGCCGCCGGTTGCAACAGGATCGCCCGCGCGCCGCGGGCGGGCCCGTCGGCCCGCTGCTTCGTCTCGCGCAGGCGTGGCAGCTCGCTCATTTACCCTTGCGCAGCTTCCCGATGTTGCCCTTCACGGTCTCCTGCGCTTCCTTGAGCGCCACCTCCGGCGTCGCCGAGCCCTTCACGATCTTGTTCATGGCCGTCGTCACCGGCGACCACATCAGCGTCATCTCGGCGTAGTTCGGCATCGGCACGGCCGTGTCGAGCTGCTTGCGGAAACCCTGCAGCGTCGGGTTCTTCATCACCCGCGGATCGGAGTAGACGGACTTGTTGGTCGGCAGCTGGCCGCCCTCGAGCGCGAGCACGATGGCCGCGTCCGGCGACACGAGGTACTCCGCGAAGGCATACGCCGCTTCCTTGTGGGCCGAGCCCGCCGACACGTACACGCCCTCGACCGTGAGCCACGGGCGCATCGGCTTGCCGCCGGCCTCGTCGACCGTCGGCAGGGGCGCGATGGCGTACCTGACCTTGTCCTGCACCTCGCCGAGGAACCACGGGCCCGAGAACACGATCGCGGCCTTGCCGTCGTTGAACAGGCTCGCGATCAGCGTCGAGGACGGGTCGGCCGGGAGGATGCCGTCCTTGCGGTACCACTTGAGCATGGTCTTCACCGCGGCGACGTTCTGCGGCGAGTCGATCACCGGCACGGGGCCCGGCGCGAACACCTGTCCGCCGAACGCGTTCATCAGCGCCGCGTGGAAGAAGTAGTTCGAGTACTCGTAGGCGAGTCCGAAGCGGCCCGTGGACGCATCGGTCATGCCCTTCGCCAGCCTCACGAGCTCGGCCGTCGTCTTCGGCGGCGCCTTCACCAGCGCCGTGTTGTAGATCATCGCGATGCTCTTGTAGTTGAGCGGCAGCCCGTACACGGTGTCGCGATAGGTCATCGCCGGCATCATCCCCGGCACGAGCTGCGCGGTGACCTTGTCGTCGAGGAAGAAGTCGATGGGCTCGATGGTCTGTCCCGCCTCCACCCAGCCGCCGAGGCGGTCCTGCGCGAAGATGAACACGTCGGGCCCCTTGCCGCGCGGCACCGAGGCGGTGATCTTGTCGGCGTACGCGTCGTAGGGCACGGCCAGCGTCTTGACGACGGCGCCCTTCTGCTTCGCGTTGTACTGCGCCACCACCTTCTCGAAAGCCGCCTTCTCGTCGCCGCGGTAGGCGTGCCACACGGTGAGCTCGGTCGCGGCCTCGGCAACCGGACCCGCGGCGAACAGCACTCCCGCCAGCAGCGCACCGAGGAGCCCGCCCGTCCAACGCTTGATGTTCCGACTCATGTGAGTGTCTCCAGTGGCGCGGTCGCGCGGTTCAGCCCGGCAGCCGCTGCTCCGTCTGTGGATCGAAGAGATGCATGGCGTCGCAGTTCATGACGAGGTCGACCTGCTCGCCGAAGCCGGGGATGCGGTGCGCGCCGAGCTTGGCGATGACGATGTCCTCGCCGCAGCGGAAGTGCACGATGACCTCGTGGCCGATCGTCTCGACGATCTCGACCGGGCCGCCGAGAGAGGCCGTGCTGGCCCAGGAATGCGCGCCGGGCTCACCGACGTGCTCCGGACGGACGCCCATGAACAGTTCGCGTCCCGCGCAGGGCTTCACCCCCGCGCTCCAGTTCTGCGGCACCGGTGCGGCAAACCCGCTCGCCTGCAGCTGCGATCCGTCCGCGCTCACCTTCACCTTCATCATGTTCATGTTCGGCGTGCCGATGAACTTGGCGACGAACACGTTCTGCGGCCGGTCGTAGAGCTCGAGCGGCGTGCCGACCTGCTTCAGGTTCGACTTGCGCTCCTTGCCCATGGGCGCGAGCACGGCGATGCGGTGGCCGAGCGTCATGGCCTCGACCTGGTCGTGCGTGACGTAGACGGTCGTGGTCTTGAGCCTGTGCTGGAGCTTCGAGATCTCGGCGCGCATCTGCACGCGCAGCTCCGCGTCGAGGTTCGACAGCGGCTCGTCGAAGAGGAACACCGAGGGCTTGCGCACGATGGCGCGGCCGAGCGCGACGCGCTGGCGCTGCCCGCCGGAGAGCGCCTTCGGCTTGCGGTCGAGCAGCGGCTTCAGGCCCAGGATGCCCGCCGCCTCGTCCACCAGCTTGTCGATCTCGGCCTCGGGCAGCTTGCGGATTCGGAGGCCGAAGGCGATGTTCTCGCGCACCGTCATGTGCGGGTAGAGCGCGTAACTCTGGAAGACCATCGCGACGTCGCGGTCCTTCGGGTGCACGTCGTTCACGACGCGGTCGCCGATCACGAGCGTGCCCTCGCTCGGCTCCTCGAGTCCCGCGATCATGCGCAACGCGGTGGACTTGCCGCAGCCCGAGGGGCCGACGAACACCATGAATTCCTGATCGTGGATCTCGAGGTCGAGGTTCTCGATGACGCTCACGTCGCCGAAGCGCTTCGCGATCCCCTGGAATGCAATTCGGGCCATGTGTTCAGCGCCTCACGTAGATGCGGGCCTGCCGCGGCGGCACGGCGACGTTGAGCTGGCCGGCCGCGATGGTCACGTTCGCGCCGGTGAGCGCCTCGCCGACCGCACCATCGCCCCAGGCGGCCGGCGCGGCGACGCGCGCGGCGGCCTCGGCATTGCCACGGTTCACGGCCACCACCACGGCATTGCCGGCCGCGGCGTCGGATCGCTCGAAGACGAGCAGGTCACCGTCGGAGGAGAGGCGGCGGAACCCGCCACGCGACAGCGCGGTGTTCTCGCGACGCGTCTCGATCAGCTTGCGGTACCAGGCGCGCAGGTCTTGGTCGCGCTTCAGGCCCTTGCCCGGCAGCACGGAGCGCTTGCCCCAGGGCATGTCGTTGCGGTTCAGGGGCCACACGCTGCCATCCCGCGCCACTTCCTCGCCGTAGTAAATCGTGGGAATCCCGACTGATGTCATCTGCAGCGCCACGCACAGGCGGAATGCATCCTTGTCGCCGCCGAGCAGGTGCAGCGACATCGGTTCGTCGTGCGACGACAGGTAGTGGGCGAGCAGGTAGCCGGCGCGCACCTCGTGACGCTTCTCGAGGTAGGACGCGAAGGCGATCGTGCGTCCCTTGCCCTGCACGAAGCTCTCGCAGCTGCCCTTGAACGTGAAGTCGAAGCCGGCGTCCATCTCGTCGTGCGCGAAGTACTCGTCGAGCACCGTCGCCGACCCGCCCCACACTTCGCCGAGCAGGAAGAAGTCCGGGCCCACCCGCTCGCGGGTCTCGCGACGGTGCCGCCGCCAGAACTCGTGCTCGACGTGCTTGACCGTGTCGAGGCGGAAACCGTCGAGGCCGGTGCGACGGGCGAGCCCGAGGTGCGCACCGAGCAGGTGGTCCTGCACCTCGGGCAACTCGGTGCGCAAGTCCGGCAGGCCGCCGACCTGGCAGCGCAGCTCGTCCACCGCGCAATCCACCGGCCGGGTGCGGATCCAGCCGGCCGTGGCCGGGTCCTTCAGGTACTTCGAGTCGTAGCCCACGTGGTTGTAGACCACGTCGAGCAGCACCTTGATGCCACGCACGTGCGCGGCGTCGACCAGCTGCTTCAGCTCCGCCTCGGTGCCGAAGCGCGGATCGAGCGTGCCGTAGTCGTCGGCCCAGTAGCCGTGGAACGCGCAGTGCTCGAACCAGCCGCCCGCGACGGTGACGCCGGTCGGCGGCTGCGACGGTGGGCAATAGTCGACCTGGCGCACGATGGGGGTGATCCAGATCGCGGTGGCGCCGAGACTCGCGATCTCGTCGAGCTGCGCGGTGAGGCCGGGCAGGTCGCCACCGTGGAAACCGCCGGGGTTGCCGCGGTCGACGTTGGAGTTGTTGGCGCCGGAGCCGTCCGCGTAACGGTCGAGCACCACGAAGTACAGCACGGCATCGGACCAGTCGCGCTGCGGCTGCACCTTGACGGGCGTGCCCGCGGCCGCAGGTGGCGCGTCGGCCTCGGGCAGGCCGGCACAGCCGGCCGCGAGCCAGGCCGCCAGCGCGCACGCGATCCACCGGCGGTGCAACCCGACCGGCGAGGCCTGAGAACGCAATCCCTGGTCTCTGTTACCGCGCATCTCCAGCGCCGACCGTGTGTTCTAGTTGTACCGCGGTCGTGCACCACGGCCGCGGCAGCGTTGCACGGTGCATCGCAAAAAATCAACCCCGGCCAAACCCTTGGCGGACCGCGCAGGTGCCGGTGCGAACCGTAAAGAATCCGCGCGAGCGAGGCTCAGAAGACGGTGTAGATGAGCGAGGCGAGCGCCGACTGCTGGCTCACCACCACGAGCCCGCCGAGCAGCAGCAGCACGAGGATGATCGGCAGCAACCAGAATTTCTTCCGCACCCGCATGAACTGCCACAGGTCGCGCAGGAACTCGCCCATCTAGAAAGGCTCCTCGAGGCGCGTGTCGTGATCGGGCGGGACCTCGATGCGATAGCTCGCGAGGTCGCGCCGCGATGCGCTGCGGTATTGCAGCCGGCCGAGCGCGCGCAGCAGCAGGCCGATGGGCAGCAGGATGCCAAAGAACACGAAGCCGAGCAGCAGCCACGTGTTCACGAACCCGATCACGCGCGCGACCGGCAGCCACAGCCCGTACAGTGGCAGGACTGCCGGTGGCCAGGCGAGCGCTCCAGCGACCAGCACACCGCCGAAGACGAGTGGCCAATCGGGGCGCGGGCGATCGCCGAGCCACGGCAACAAGCCCCAGAAGACCAACCCGATCATCAGCGCGAAACCGAGGCCGAAGGCCCGGAGCTCCCGCGTGTCGTGCCGTGTGAGCCTGCGCACCGCTCAGTCCGCCTCGAAGTTGCGACTGGCCGCGAGCAAGGGGTGGTCAGCTCGCTGACTGGCGCGGCCGAGCAGACAGTTGCCGATGACGAGGTAGTCCATGGCCGTGCCCATGAAGCAGCGATAGGCATCGACGGGGCTGCAGACGATCGGTTCGCCGCGCACATTGAAAGAGGTGTTGACCAGTATTGGAACGCCGGTCCTGCGCTCAAATGCAGCGATCAGGTCGCTAAATTCCTTGTTCGTGCGCCTATCGACGCTTTGGACACGGGCGCTGTAGTCGACGTGCGCGATCGCCGGCAAGGGTGACTGGACTGCCCGCAGGCGGTCCAGCCCCTGCAGTCCCGACCCGGCCGCAGACGGGTTCACTGGCCGATGCTTGAGGGGCGCCACCAGCAGCATGTAGGGACTCGGGCAGTCGAGATCGAAGTACTCCCCGGCCCGCTCGGCCCGCACGGCCGGCGCGAACGGCCGGAACGACTCGCGGAACTTGATCTTGAGGTTCAGGTCGCGCTGCATGGCCGGATTGCGCGGGTCGGCGAGGATCGAGCGATTGCCGAGCGCGCGCGGCCCGAACTCCATGCGGCCCTGCATCCACCCGACCACGGCCTGCCCGGCCAGCAGTGCGGCGACGCGATCGTAGATCTCCGGCCGCGCGAGGCGCTCGTGCGGCAGGCCTTGCTCCTCGAGCCACCGCTGCACCTCGTCGTCGCTCCACGCGGGCCCGAGGTAAGCGCCCGACATGCCGTCACCCGCCGCGTTCACCTCGCGCGCGCCGCCGCGCTCGTGCCACGCGACGAGGGCCGCACCGAGCGCACCGCCCGCATCGCCCGCCGCCGGTTGTATCCACAGCTCGTCGAAGATGCCCTCGCGCTGCACGAGGCCGTTCGAGACGCAGTTGAGCGCGACGCCGCCGGCGAGGCAGAGCCGACGCTGACCCGTCTCGCGGCGCAGGCTGCGTGCGAGCTTGAGCACGATCTCGTCCGTCACCTGCTGGATCGAGGCGGCGATGTCCATCGTGCGCTGGTCCACCGTCTCGTCGGGCTTGCGCGCCGGCCCGCCGAACAGGACGTTCGAATCGCGCGGTGGTCATGCGCAGTCCGGTCGCGTAGCCGAAGTAGCGCATGTCGAGCTGGAACGTGCCGTCCGGTTTCACGTCCACGAGATGCCGGCGGATCAGCCCGGCATAGCGCGGCTCGCCATAGGGCGCCAGCCCCATCATCTTGTACTCGCCCGAGTTGACCTTGAAGCCGGTGTACGCGGTGAACGCGGAATAGAGCAGCCCCAGCGAGTGCGGGAAGTGCAGCTCCCAGAGCGGGCGCAGGCGTGCCCCCTCCCCGATCCACGCGGAGGTCGTCGCCCACTCTCCCACGCCGTCGAGGCACAGCACGGCCGCGGATTCGAACGGACTCGGGTAGAACGCCGAGGCGGCATGCGAACGGTGATGCTCGCTGAAGAGCAGTGGCGGCAGCGGCTGCCCGTCGCCCGCCAGCGCGCCGAGCTCACGCCTGAGCTCGCTCTTGAGGAACAGCTTCTCCTTGATCCACACCGGCATCGCGGCGACGAACGAGCGCAGGCCGCGCGGTGCGCAGGCGAGGTACGTCTCGAGCAGGCGTTCGAACTTGAGGAAGGGCTTGTCGTAGAACACGACCGCGTCGAGGTCGCCGGGCGCGAGGCCCGCCCACTCCAGGCAGAAGCGTGCTGCGTTCGCGGGGAACCGTGCGTCGTGCTTGCGGCGCGTGTAGCGCTCTTCCTGTGCAGCCGCGACGACCCGCCCGTCGACGACGAGGGCCGCGGCGGCGTCATGGTAGTATGCTGAAATTCCAAGGATTCTTCGCAAGCACGGTCCTCGCCGGATCGCGCGCAATCTAACACCAAAGAACCGTGTCGAAGCGGAACCTGTTCCTCGCGATCACGCTGCTCGTGCCGATTGCGCTCTTCGGTGGCGTGGAACTCGCGCTGCGTGCCGCCGGCATGGGCCGGCTCGAGCCGCTGTTCGTGGCCGTGCCCGACGCGCCGGGTTACCTGCAGCCCAACCCGGCCGCCGTCCAGCGGTTCTTCCCCGATCCCCGCCAGGCACCGGCCGTCAGCATCGACACGACGTGGTTCCCGGAGCGCAAGGCCGAGGGGACACTGCGCATCTTCGTGCTGGGCGAGTCGAGCGCCGCTGGATTCCCGTACGGCCGCTGGGCGTCGCCGGCGGCCCTGCTGCAGCAGCGGCTGCAACGTGCGTATCCGGACCGGCGCGTCGAGGTCGTGAACACCGCCATGGCCGCGGTCACGAGCTACGTGCTGCTCGACTTTGCCGAGGAAATCATCGAGCGCGAGCCCGACGCGGTCGTGATCTACACGGGCCACAACGAATACCTGGGAATCGGCGGGGTGGGCTCATCGCTCGCGAGTGCGCGTTCACCGGCAGTGGCCCGCACGATCGCCCGGCTGCGCCGCTTGCACCTGTACCGGTCGCTCGAGCAGCTGCTGGCTTCGGTCGGTGGCGGTAACGAACTGCCGCGGCACGACGGCACGCTGATGGCGCGGGTCGCTGCCGAGCGGTCCATCCCGCTCGACTCGCCGCTGTACCGACGGGGCCTGGAGCAATTCCGCGGCAACCTCGACCGCCTGCTGCGAAAGTACCGCGAGGCCGGCGTCGAGGTGTTCATCGGCACGCTGGCGAGCAACGAACGCGACCAGCCACCGTTCGCGAGCGCCTCGCCGGACAACGTCGTGGCGTCGGCGATCGCACGCTTCCGCGAGGCGCAGCGCCTCGACGCTGCGGGCGACTTCGCCGCGGCGCGCGTCGAGTACCTGGCTGCCAAGGACCGCGACGAGCTGCGCTTTCGCGCGCCGGAGTCCTTCAACGAGCTGATCCGCGAACTGGCCACGGCCAGCGGGGCACGACTCGTGGACGTGCAGCAGGCGCTCGCGTCCGCGTCCCGCGACGGCATCATCGGGGCCGACCTGATGCTCGAGCACGTGCATCCGAATGCGGAGGGGTATTTCCGGCTCGCGAGCGCGTGGTTCCCCGCGATGACCGAATGGCTGGGGCCACCGTCCGTTGCGGTGGACGACGAGACGGCGCGGCGCGAGATGCCGCTCACCGAAGTGGATCGCCTGCACGGCGAGTACCGGGTGGCGGTGCTGAAGAACGACTGGCCGTTCGTTCCTGTGCGGCGGGCGACGCAGCTGCCGGCGGCCACCAATCGCATCGAGGAGATCGCTCAGTCGTGGTTCGCCGGCCAGTCGAGCTGGATGCAGGCGATGAACGACGCCCTCGCCGCGTACCAGCGGGCCGGCAATCACGACGAGGCGGCGCGCGTCGCCGTCAATCTTGCGGATGCCATCGTGACCTCGGCCGAGGCGCAATACACCGCGGGCCGCCTGCTGCTGCGGGCCGAATCGCCCGCGCGTGGCCTGCATTACCTGCAGCGCGCCGTCGATCTCGATGCCGCCAGTGTCGAGATCCGGCTCTCGCTGGCGCAGGCGCAGTTCATGCTGGGCGATGTCGCGGGTTCGATCGCGACGCTCGAGGCGATCCTCGCGGCGCATCCGGAGGATTCGCGGGCGCAATACTGGCTCGACGAGATGCGATCGCAGCAGGACGCCCCGCCTCCGCCTTGACGCCGCGGACCGCGACGCCGCGGGATCGCGACTTACCCCTCGCCGAGCTGCGACAGGACTTCCCGGGCCGTCGCGTTGCCCGGCTCGATTTCCAGCACGCGCTCGAGTTGTTGCCGACCTTCCGCAATGCGCCTGGTCAACAGGAGCCCGTGCGCGTGCACCAGCAGGGCGTCGATGCTGCGCGGCTCGAGATCGACCGCGCGTCGCGAATACCTCAGTGCATCCGCGGGTCGCTCGAGCTCGATCAACGCGGCCGCGGACTGGAACTGCAGCTGCCCCGCGAACGGAAAGGCGTCGGCCAGGATCGTCGTCACCCGCGCATAGCCGATACGGTCGCCCGTCGCCTGGTAGTGGCGGCGCAGCTGGTCCTGAGCCTCGGGCCAGGAGATGCGCTCGAAATACAGGTCCTGCGCCAGTCGCTCGGCCTCCGACGCGGCCGGCGGCAGTTGGGGAGCCGTCCAGGTTGGTGCGAACGGCCAGCCCGACTTGATGCGCTGCACCTTGTACTCGCCGAAGAGACGATCGACCTCGCTCACGGGCAGGTCGGCGCGTGCGTCGGCCTCGGTCACCTCGACCTCGGGCTGGCCAGGGATGCCCCGCGCGACCAGCGCGTCGAAAAAGGCGTCGGCCAGCAGGAAGTAGCCGTCGAGATTCGGATGCACGTGCTCGAGCAACAACTGGTTGCCGATGAGCCCGTGCTCGCTCGCCTGCTTGAACCCCTCATGGACATCGACCAGGGTCGCGTCATTGGCCTCCGCCGCCGCCGCGATCGTCGCGTTGAACTGCGACGGCGCGCGGAACCGCAGCGGATCGAGGTCGCGCGCCCACGCGTATCCTTCGCGCGCGGCCTCGTAGTTGCCGGCAGCTTCCGTGTCCTGCGCAGCGAGGTAGGCGGTCTTCGCGGCCCCGGCCGAGTCCGCCTCCGCGCCGCTCAGAACCGCGAGCGGCACCTGGTCGCGTTCGTTGCTCACCAGCGTGCCGACGAATACCGGGATGCCAGCTGCGCGGTACTTCGCCAGCAGCCGGCGAAGATTCGCGTCGAACTGCCCGAGCCCGGCGCGGTAGATTGTCGAGTCGAGCGGGATCGAGCGCTCGCCGGCCACCCGCTCCATCAAGGTGTCGCCGACCACGGGGTCGCCGTCGACCGGCGGCGACGCACCACGGCCAAGCAGGCGAGCCATCAGCTGGAACAGGCGCAGCTCGCGCGCGGCGAGGAAGGCCCGCGTCAGCAGCTGCGACGCCGCGATGCGCAGCGTGGAGCCTACGCCCAGGATGCCGAGGTACTCGTTGTGCCCCACGTACACCAGCACGGCGTCCGGCTGCTGGGCGATGATCTCGTCGGCGAAGTCGAGCAGTGCGTAGGAATTCACGGCGGAGAGCGCCGTGGAGATGACCTCGACTTCGCGGCTCGGGAACGCACGCTCGAAGCGCTGGTCGAGCGCGCCGGCCACTGCGGCGCCGAGCCCGTAGGGAAACCCGGCAGCGCTCGATTCGCCCTGCACGAACACGCGGAACGTGCCGGGCGCTTTCTGCGCGCGGAAGTAGGCCGTCTCGATGCTGACGGACGGGGCCTGGGCGGGGTCGAGGAAGAACCGCGTCACGACGCGTGGATTCGCCTGCAGGTAGGCGGGCTGCTGCGGGCTCGGAATGAAGAGTGGCTCGAGGTCGTGGCCGTAGCCTGCAAGGCGCAACGTCGCCTCGGCGAGGCCGAGGAGCGCGACCGGCAAGAGCAGCACGATCGCCCACATGACCGTCCTTCGTCGCAGCGGAGCCCTGCCCTCGACCCTGCTCATCCTGCCCACAGTCCTCCCGCAAGCGAAAAAGAAGCGGCCTGGCACCCTTGCGGATGCCAGGCCGGATAGTGTGGATCAATCAGTCTCGGGCCGTCACGGGCCGGTCACGGTCACCTCGCCCGAAGCGGCCTCGATGCGCCTGAACTCGAAGGTGTACGTACCGGCCGCCGGGGGTGTGATTCCGACGTCCGACGTTCCCGAACCGCAGGCGAATATCGACGGAGTGCCGACGGTAATGGTCGTGCCGGCGCTACTTGCACCGCAATCCAGGGTGGTCCAGTCGGACGTCGCGATCTTGAAGCTGGTGGCCAGCGCCGCCACCGCCTTGTTGACCGAGTACACGCCGCCGCCCAGGTAGCTCATCAGGTTCTGCGGCCCATCGGACCAGTCGCCGCCGAGTCCGCGCACGAACAACGGTGCTTCCAGGATGTACTTCTCGACCGTGAGTTGCGGGCTGGCCGGCGTCGACCAGTCGATGGCGAACAGGTAGCTGCCCTCGCTCGGGAACGTGATGCCCATGTTCTCCGAGGTGGTGAAGCAGCTGAGAGCGTACGGCGTGCCGATCGTGACGGTGGTCCCCGCGGTCGCACCGCCGCAGTTCGTGGCGCCACCGGTCGTGTTACCCCAATCGTTGTCGGCGATCTTGAACTGCAGCCCGGTCCCGACGTTGCCGCCGGCGATTGCCGCCGTCGCGCGATAGGTGCTGATGCCGTCCCAGGCCAGGGGCAGGGAGGTGCCCCAGTCCGTGAAGCCACCGCGCACGAACAGCGTGAGCGGCGTCGGCGGCGACTTGGTTACCGTCAGCACCGGGCTCGCCGTGCTTGCTGCGTCGAGCGCGAACGTATAGTCCCCCGCCGTCGGCGCGGTCAGCGCCAGGTTGCCCGAATTGCTCGCACACATGAGCGTCAGCGGGATGCCCAGCCGCACGCCCACCGTGCCCGAGACGCTGCCGCAGTTGGTATCCGCCGTCCAGCCGGCATCGGCGATCTTGAACTCGTAGCTGCCCGCCGCCGCGACCGGCGCCGAGACGGAGTAACCCGTGCCACCGAGGAAGACGAGCTTGTACGGCTCGGTCGGCGTCGGGTTGCCCCAGTCATTGAAGCCGCCGCGCACGTACAGGTCACGCGGATACGGCGCGCAGGACGTTTGCGTAGCCCTGCGGAACACGGCCGTCGTACGCGCCGGAACGAAGAACCCGTTCGCATCGTGCTTCGCCGTGCGGACCACGGCATCCGCCGAGGTTGCCTGCACCGGATGCAGGTCCCAGGCCTCGCCCGTGAACAGCTCGAGCGTCCGCGGGTCATCCGAGGCGTTGAAGATGGCCATGAGCGCGCCCTCGTCGGGTTCGAGCCCTGGCTCGGTGCAGCCGTCGATGGACATCGCGATCACGCCCGGGATCTGGAACGGTCCCGTGTTGTAGAACTTCAGGCGCTGGTCGACCTGTGCCTGGCTCCGCAGCCGGAACAGCGGCGAACTCTTCCTGATCGCGAGCAGTTCCTTGAAGTTCGCCAGCGCGGCCTCACGGGCCGCCTGGTCCTGCGCTGCCGTGACGTTGAGGATGACGTTCTGCACCTGCGGATAGTTGCCGGCGTTGTCGGCCTCGCGCGGCAGTCCCACGTTCCACTTGCTGGTGGCGAGCGTCCAGTCGATCTCGTTGTACCAGTCACCGGAGTCGTAGGAATTGCGGTCCATCGACTTCGAACGCAGGATCTCCGTCCCCGCCTGCAGGAACGGAATGCCCTGGGCCAGCATGACCACGGACATGCCGACGTTGTCGGCGCGCACGCGGGCCGCGAGCGGGGTTCCCGTCGCATGCTTGTACTGGCTGATGTCCCACAGCGACTCATTGTCGTGCTTCGAGACGTAATTGACGGCTTCCTGCGGGTCCGCGGTGTAGCCGGACTCCTGGCCGCCGTAGTCGATGTCGGCGCCTGAGACCGTGGCTCCGGTCGCATCCGTGAAGCGGTAGCCGGCGAGACCGCCGGCCAGCCACACGCGGATGTTGTCGGAGTCGGCGAGCATCTCCTCGCGTTCGGCCACCGCGCCGGAGTTCGAGGAATTCGGCGCGTAGAACAGGCCCGAGATGAAGCCCTGGTTCGCGACGTGGGCCGCACCGCTGTCGAACGGTCCGCCGCCACGCACCGGGTCGCGGATACGGTCGCTGAAGCTGCCGATGCCCGTGCCGCCGAGGTTCGCCTGGCGCGCGGTCAGGAAGCGGGCGTCATTCTGCACTGCGCCGAAATTCCAGCCCTCGCCGTAAATGTAGACCGACGGGTCGATCGCCTTCACCGCGGCCTGGAAGTTCTGCATCGAGGACAGCGGGTGGAAGGTCATGATGTCGAATCGGAAGCCCGACACCTTGTAGTCACGCACCCACGTGACGCCAGTGTCGATCATCAGCTTCTCCATCATCTTGAACTCGGCCGCCGTGTCGTCGCAGCAGGAGTCCTTCAGCACGTTGCCGCTCGCGTTCTCGCGCCGGTGGTAATAGCCGGGCACGAGCCGGTCGAGCGTTGCGCGCCCGTTCTGACCCGAGGCATTGGTGTGGTTGTAGACCACGTCCATCACGGTGCGCAGCCCGATGTCGTTCAGGCCCTTGACCATGCGGCGGAACTCGAGGATGCGCGCCGCACCGTTCGGGTCCGTCGCGTAGCTGCCTTCCGGCGCACCGAAGTGCAGCGGGTCGTAGCCCCAGTTGAAGCCGTCGATGCCCCGCATCCACTCGGTGATCTGCTGCGGGCGGTCGAGCTGGTTGGCCGCGACCGCATCGCGCATTGCCTGGCGGATGGTCTTGCCGGCGTCGGTGGCGCACAGGCTGACAGCCGCCGCGACCCGGGCGCACAGGTCCTCGACGGGATCGTCGAGCTCGACGCGGTCGGCCGCGTCCTCCGGCACGGTCGCGAAATCGAAGGCCGGGAGGATGTGGACGTGCGTCAGGCCTGCCGACGCCAGCTCCTGCAGGTGATTGCGACCCGCCGTGCCGGGGATGTCGAACGCGGTGTACTTGCCGCGGTCGGCCGCCGGGACGCTCGAATCGGCGACGCTGAAGTCGCGCACGTGCAGCTCGTAGACGACGCTGTCCTCGGGTGCCGCGAGCGGCGGCGCCTCGAGCGAATCCCAGCCCGCAGGCTTCAGGTCTGCATCATCGAGGTTGACGAACTGGCTGCGCACGCTGTCGGTCGCGAGGCTCACCGAGTACGGGTCGGTGACCTCGTTCGTCACGATCGAATCCGTGGCGTATGAGTACACCTGCAGCGTGATCGTGTAGAACTTGCGGTCCCAGTCCGAATCGCCCGTGACACTCCAGATGCCCGTGGACTCGTCGAGCGACATGGGCACGGTCTCGAGCTTGGTGCCCGCGGCGTCGTAGATGTTCACGCTGAGGCCCGGGTCCTCGAGGGCCGTCGGCGCCCAGACGGCGAGCGACGGCGTGCCGGACGCGTAGGTCACGCCGAGGGTTTCACCGTAGGCCGCGGCCGCGTACAGGTCGTCGAGCGCCCCGGCGGTCTGCAACAGAGTTCCCTGCACCGCCTCGTTGTCGGCATTGCGTCCAATGGCGATCAGCTGGCCGCGTGCGAGGTCCTTCGCCTTGGAAACCGCCGCCGCCGGAAGCGTCCAGGCCTCGAGGCTGTTCAGCGTCTGGTTGAACGCGGGCTGCGGATTCGTGCCGCTGGTGAGCGCGATCGTCTCGAAGGTTCCGGTGATGCCCTGCAGGCCTGCATTGATGGATGCATCGGGCGAATAGAGGAGTTCGACCTTCGTGACCGAGGCGTCGGGCGTCCAGAGCAGGGTGTCGGAGTCCACCCAGTGGGCCGCCGCGCCGGCCACGCGCAGCGTGGTGCCACCGCTAGGCGGCACCGGGCTCACGTCGTTGACGCCCGAGACGACGAATACGATGTTGCCGTCCTGGGCGACGCGGATGACCTGGTCGGGCCCCGGATCCTTCACGTCGGCCTTGTGGATGATGAAGCCGAGCGCCGTCGGGAAGGTGTCGGAATCCGGCGGGTTGGCGCTGTAGGCCGGGCTCTCCTCGCCTGGCAACGCGATGCGGAAATAGGCACCGTACTGCGGATCGACTCCCTCGTACGGGAACGGCGCCTCCCAGGTGGTCCAGGCGTCGCCGGCCGGATCGGTCGGGAAGAGGTGCACGCCCCAGCCCGTGTAGACGTTGTCGGCGCGCTTGTAGAACAGGATGACCTCGTTCTCGTTGCGCGGCAGCGCCGGCAGCGCCTTGGTCGGATCGCCCGGCGTCCCGCTGCGCGCGATGGTGCTACCGGAGAACGCATAGACTTCCTCGGTGCCGCTGCCACCGTTGAACAGGATCGATTCCGAGCTGCCGTCCGCATTGTCGACCGTCATGTTGAGGTTGGCGTACGGCGTGACGGGAACGTTGCGCGCGACACAGCCGAACGCGTCCGTGGTCGGGGCGCACTGGTAGACGGTGCCGCCAACGGTGATGGTGGTGCCGGTGACCCCGCCCGTGGGTCGTGAGTAGTAGATGTCGACGTTCTGCTTCGCGAGCGCGAAGCGCGGGCTCGCGGTCCACGCGAAGTCGGTGACGCCGACGTTGCCGGCGGTGCCCTTGTTCTCGATCTCGATGCGGGTGATGCGCGTGGCGCCGCCCTGGCGCAGTTCGTCGACGTCGAGCCTGCCGATGCCCTTGACGGTCTTCAGCAGGGTCGGCGTGGCGCCGGCCGTGAGCACGTCCACCGCGTAGATGCGGATCTCGGTGCTGTCCTCCGGCTCCTCGCCGCCACCACCCGGGTCATCCTGAATCACCCGCGCGACGGTGATCGTCGGCGCGGTCTTGTCGGCACCCGTCGCGTTGAACGTGAACTTGTAGTCGTCGGCCGCGGCGATCGTCAGCAGCAGGTTCTGCGACAACGCGTCGCACTGCATCGTGAAGGCCGCTCCCACGGTCACCGGCGTCGGGTCGGTATCGGCGCCGCAGTTCGTGAGGCCCGTCCAGACGGCGTCCGCCACCTTGAACTGGTAGTCCCCAGCCGCGAGCGGCATGGTCACTTCGAAGACGTTGACCGCGGTCTCCTGCAGTTGATTCTCGGGAAGCACGGCCCAGTCGCCCCGCACGGACCCGCGCACGTACATCGACACGTCGAACGGCGGGTCGGCAGGCTTTTCAGGCGCACGCGGCAGCGGCGTCGCCTTCTGGGCGGCCAGCGCGGCGGCCGCCGTGAAGTCGTCCTGTGTCGAGAACTTGACCGCATCCGCGGGCGTGCCGAAGTCCACCACCCCGGTCTGGCCCTCGGGGATGATCCAGGCGCCGTTGCCCGTGGCCTCGCCGCCCGAGAAGCGAGCGTGGACCGGCGGCGTGCCGACCACGAACCAGTCGGCAGTGGCCTTGAAGTTGAACGTCTCCGTCACCGTCACCGGCGGTGGCGGCGAGTTCGTCGAACCGCCGTCATCGAGGTCGGCAGAACCCCCGCTGCCGCTGCCGCAACCGGACAACAGCGCCGCTGACGCTACGAGCGGGACGGAAAATTTCAACAGCTCACGGAGAGAGCGCGACATGGACACACTCCTGGATCAGGCATTCGAATTCGATGGATCTACGCGGCAACGACTCGCGTGCGGCGGCAACGCAGGGTGCGCCGCCTTCGAGGTATTCCCTTCTCACGTCCAAACGAGATCACTCCCCTGTGGGCTCGGACGGTTGCGTGAACCCGGCGCAGTTTTGATGTTCGCGCGCGCTGGTTCGACGGGACGATGCCACTAACCACAGGGCTCCGCAAGACCGGTAAACCTGTACAGGCCGCCTCTATGACTCGAGCAACACGGTGCTGCGCGATTCGATGCGCAGCGGCTCTTTGCAGCGCAAAACGCGCGCAGTCCCGGGCGTCGCGCGATTCGCCGTATCGAGCACCATGCGCCATTCCGTTCCCGAGGAGGCCTGTGGCAACGGGAGGTCCACCGGCGCACCGCTCGAGTTGAAGACGATGAGCAGGTCGCCCTCGGCAGTGGTCCGCGAGTACCCCGACCCGCTCAACTGTACCGCAAGGCAGTACAGCGAGCCGTCGTTCCAGTCCGCGTCCGTCATTTCCCGACCGGACGGGTGCAGCCAGACGATGTCGCGGGCCGCGGCGCTGCGGCGGGTACCCTTGAGGAAGGTGTCCCGCCTCAGCCACAGCCTCGACCAGCGCAGGTCTGCCAGCCGCGCGACGAAGGCGATGAGGTCCGCGTTCTTCTCCGCGAGACCCCAGTCGAGCCAGGTCAGCTCGTTGTCCTGGCAGTAGGCGTTGTTGTTGCCCCGCTGGGTGCGCCCCATCTCGTCGCCCGCGAGCAGCATGGGCACGCCCTGCGACAGGAACAGCGTGGCGAGGAAGTTGCGCATCTGCCTTGCCCGCGTCTCGAGCACGGCCGGGTCGTCGGTCGGGCCCTCCACGCCGCAGTTCCAGCTCAGGTTTTGGACGTGGCCGTCCTGTCCGTTCTCCAGGTTCGCCTCGTTGTGGCGTTCGTTGTACGAGACCAGGTCGTGCAGCGTGAAGCCGTCGTGCGAGGTCACGAAGTTGACGCTGGCCGTGGGCTTGCGGCCATGGTGGCGGAACAGGTCGCTCGAGCCCGCGAAGCGCTCGGCAAAGCTGCCGAGCAGCGCGCCCTCGCCGCGCCAGAACGACCGGACCGTGTCGCGATAGCGGTCGTTCCATTCCGACCAGCCCGCCGGGAAGTGCCCGAGCTGGTAGCCGCCCGGGCCCACGTCCCAGGGCTCGGCAATCATCTTCACGTAGGCGAGCGTCGGGTCGGAACGCAACGCCGAGAAAAACGGGGCGTTCGCGCTGTAGCCCGCGGCGTCGCGACCGACCACCGGAGCGAGGTCGAAGCGGAAGCCGTCGACGCGCATCTCGGTCGCCCAGTAGCGCAGGCAATCGAGCACCAGGCCGCGCACCTCGGGGTGGTCGAAGCTGACCGTGTTGCCGCAGCCGGTGAAATTCTTGTAGTGCGCGCGGTTGTGCGGGAACAGCCGGTAGTACACGGCGTTGTCGAACCCGCGCAGGCTCACCGTCGGGCCATTCTCGTTGCCCTCGGCCGTGTGGTTGAACACCACGTCGAGCACGACCTCGAGGCCGGCATCGTGCAGGGCCCGCACCATGGTCTTGAACTCGGCGACGGGGTCGTGCACGGCGTAGCGCGCGTCCGGGGCGAACCACGCGAGCGGGTTGTAGCCCCAGTAGTTGCCGAGCCCTCGCTCCACCAGGAACTGCTCGCTCTCGAACGCCTGGCATGGCATCAGCTCGATCGTGGTCACGCCGAGCCGCTTCAGGTGGTCGAGCACGGCCGGTTGCGCGAGGCCGAGGTACTTGCCGCGCAGCGGTTCCGGCACGCCCGGGTGGCGCTGCGTGTAACCCTTGACGTGCAGCTCGTAGATCACCGTGTCGCGCCAGGGCACGCTCGGCGCACGCACGCCGCCCCAGTCGAAGGCGGTGTCCACGACCCGCGACTTCGGCACGTGGGCGGCGCTGTCCCGGTTGTCGGCGATCCAGTCATTGCCGGCCTCCCCGCCCATGAGCGACGGATGCCAGTCCAGCCCGCCGTGCAGCGCCAGGGCGCAGGGGTCCACCAGTAGCTTGGCGGGATTGAAGCGATGGCCGTCGGCCGGCTGGTACGGTCCGTACACCCGGTAACCGTACAGCAGGCCCGGACCACCGAAACTGGCCGGCAGGAAGCCATGCCAGGTATCTCCGGTGCGCGAGGGCAGCGGCAGGCGTGCAGTTTCGCGTTGCCCGGTCGCGTCGAACAGGCACAGTTCGACACGCGTGGCATGCTCCGAGAAGACGGCGAAGTTGGTGCCGCGCCGCAGCCAGCTGCTGCCGAGCGGCTGCGGCGCGCCCGGCTCGAGGTAGGGCGCCGTCCCGGCTGGCTGCTCGTTCCGCTCGATCATCAAACCAGTCCTCGCCAGTGTGGCCCGGCGGCGTCGAAGGCCGCACGCAGCCGCTCCTCCAGGTCGCCATCCGGCGGCCCCGCCGCGACGACCGCGGCGTTGCGCTCGAGGTGCCGGACATCGGTGCCGCCGACGATCGCGCAATCGACGCCCGGTGCATGGGCTGCGAACCGCAGCGCCAGCGACTCCCTGTCCTCGGGCTCGGCCGGCAGCGCCGGGCGCAAGGCCTCGAAGCGGCGATAGTACTCCGCGTGTACCGCATCCGTGGGCACGGACGGGCTGGCCCAGGGCCGGCCGGCGAGCGGGCGCTTGGCGATCGTCCCGATGCCGCCTTCCGCCGCCTGCGCGAGGATGCCGAGTGCCTGCTGGTCGCAGAGGTTCACCGAGGCCTGGACGCCGCCGAACCGCCCGTCGGCGATGGCGGCCCGCAACGGTTCATCGTCACCGGAATACGCCGCGACGCGCACCTTGCCCTGCTCGACGCAACGCGCCAGGGCCGCGGTCACCTCGCCGGCACGCAGGGTCTCGATGCCGCATGAATGAAGGTGGACGATGTCGATGACGTCCGTGCGCAGGCGCCGGCAGGCCGCCTCGACGCCGGCGACGATGCAGTCGTGCGTCCAGTCCTGGAGTCCGTCCACACCGTATCCGACCTTGGTGGAGAGGACGAACTCGCTGCGCCGGTGCGCGAGATGGCGGCCGATGCGTTCCTCGGCGAGTCCGTAGGAGCGGGCGGTGTCGATCAGGGTGAGCCCGAGGTCGAGCGCGGCAGTCAGCACGCGCTCCGCGTCGGACTCAGGCAGCCGCGGGTCACCGACCTGCATGGCGCCGAAGCCGAGCACGGGCACGACGATGCCGGTGCGGCCGTACGGACGCGTCTGCATGGAGGCGGGTCAGCGATCCGGCCGGAAGAACACCGCGGCCAGCGGGGGCAGGTTGGCGCGCAGGCGGAACGGGTAGCCGTGGCTCGGGTGCCCGTCGGCCGTCACACGCTGCTCGCGGCTGTAGGAGGAGCCGCCGTAGCGTGCCTCGTCCGTATCGAGGATCTTCGCGTAGCTCCCGGGCTCCGGCACGCCGATCCAGTAGTCATCGCGGGGCACCGGCGTGGCGTTGAAGACACAGACGACGGGCGGGGCGGCGGGCCCGGCCGGGTCGCGGCGCAGGAACGCGAACACGCTCTGGTCCGCGTTGTGCAGGTCGATCCAGGCGAAGCCTTCCGGGTCGGTGTCGCCTGCATGCAGCGCGCGCAGGTCGGCATACATGCGGTTCAAGTCGCGGTTCAGGTCCATGAGCCCACGGTGCCGGGCATCGTCGAGCAGGTGCCAGTCGATCGAGTGCTCGTCGCGCCACTCGCGCCACTGGCCGAACTCGGTGCCCATGAACAGCAGCTTCTTGCCCGGGTGCGCCGTCATGTAGGCGCGGAACAGGCGGTAGTTGGCGCGCTTCTGCCACTCGTCACCCGGCATCCTGTCGAGCAGCGAGCCCTTGCCGTGCACGACCTCGTCGTGCGAGATCGGCAGCACGAACTTCTCCGACCAGGCGTACATGAAGGAGAAGGTCACCAGTTCGTGGTGGTAGCGGCGGTGTACGGGATCGTGCGCGGCGTAGCGCAGCGTGTCGTTCATCCACCCCATGTTCCACTTGAAGTGGAAGCCGAGGCCGCCGAGGTGCGCGGGCTGCGTGACGCCGGGAAACGCCGTCGATTCCTCGGCGAAGGTCATGACGCCGGGATGGTAGCGGCCGATCGCGGTGTTCAGCTGGCGCAGGAAATCGATCGCGTCGAGGTTCTCGCGGCCGCCGTAGCGGTTCGGCAGCCACTCGCCCGCCTTGCGGCTGTAATCGAGGTAGAGCATGGACGCCACCGCGTCCACCCTCAGGCCATCGACGTGATAGTGGTCGAGCCAGTAGAGCGCATTGGCCACCAGGAAGTTGCGCACCTCGTGGCGGCCGTAATTGAAGATCTTGGTGCCCCAGTCGGCGTGCTCGCCCAGGCGCGGGTCGGCGTGCTCGTAGAGCGCCGTGCCGTCGAAGTTCGAGAGGCCGTGATCGTCGCGGGGGAAGTGGGCCGGCACCCAGTCGATGATGACGCCGATGCCCGCCTGGTGGCAGCGGTCGATGAAATGCATGAAGTCCTGCGGCGTGCCGAAGCGCGCACTCGGCGCGTAGTAGCCCACCACCTGGTAGCCCCACGAGCCGTCGAACGGATGCTCGGCGACGCCCATCAGCTCGACGTGCGTGAATCCCAGGTCGAGCAGGTACGGGATCAGCTCGTCGGCCAGCTCGCGCCAGTTCAGGAACGGCGGCGTGCGCCCGTAGTCCCGCTTCCACGAGCCTGGGTGCAGCTCGTAGATGTTGATCGGATTGGCGGGGTGGTTCGCGCCACTGCGCGCCTCCATCCACGCGCGGTCCTGCCACTCGTGGCCTTCCAGCGAGGCCACGACCGAGCAGTTGTCGGGCCGCAGCTGCATGGCGAAGCCGTAGGGATCGGCCTTGAGGATGGTGCGGCCCGTGCGCGTGCGGATCTCGTACTTGTAGGCCGTGCCGGCGCCCACGCCCGGAATGAACAGCTCCCAGATGCCGGAGGCGCCGCGCGTCTGCAGCGCGTGCTTGCGGCCGTCCCAGAGGTTGAACGGGCCGACGACGCTCACGCGTTCGGCGTTCGGCGCCCATACGGCGAACCGTGTGCCCGCCAGCCCGTCGAGCACGACCGGGTGCGCGCCTAGCTTGTAGTAGATGCTGTAGTGGTTGCCTTCGCCGAACAGGTAGAGGTCGAAGTCCGAGAGCTGCGGCGCGAAGTAGTACGCGTCGTGCTTGGTCGTCTCCACGCCGCTCGCGTAACGGATGCGCAGGCGATAGGGATGCAGCGGCCGCCGGTAGGGCACGCGGCCCTCAAAGAGGCCGAGCGGGTGGATGCGCTTCAGCGCGGCGGAAGTACCGTCGTCCCAGAGCACCTCGACCTTCGCGGCGTCGGGCTCGAGCACGCGCACGACGCAGAGGGGCTGGTCGTCGTCACGGGCGATCTCGTGATACCCGAGCAGCGAGCGTGGCGCGGGGTGGCGCGCGTTGACGAGTGCTTCGATATCGGCCCGCGACAGCATGGCTAGATCACCGGCTTGATGCGCCAGATGCGCTGGGCGTACTCGCGGATGCTGCGGTCGCTCGAGAAGATGCCCATGCTGAGCGTGTTGATGACCGCCTTGCGGCGCCACTCGTCCTGCCGCGGGTACAGCGCGTCCACCTCGTCCTGCGCCGCGGCATAGGCCGCGAAGTCGGCGAGCACGAAGTACGGTTCGCCCTCGCTCAGCAGCCGGTCCACGATCGGCTTGCCGTCGTAGAGGTTGCCGGGCGTGAAGTAACCCGAATCGATCAGCTCGAGCGTCTGCTTGAGCTCGGGATTCGCGTCCGCGACCTCGGAGGGCGAATAGCCGCGCCGGCGGTACGCGGCCACCTCGTCGGCCGTGAGGCCGAAGATGAACATGTTCTCGGCGCCCACCTGCTCGCGAATCTCGATGTTCGCGCCGTCGAGCGTGCCGATGGTGAGCGCGCCGTTCAGGGCCAGCTTCATGTTGCCGGTGCCCGAGGCTTCCATGCCCGCCGTCGAGATCTGCTCGGAGAGGTCGGCCGCCGGCATGATGCGCTGGGCGAGCGAGACGTCGTAGTCCGGCAGGAACACCACCTTCAGCCTGCCGCCGATGCTGCGGTCGGAGTTCACGACGCTCGCGACGTTGTTGATCAGCTTGATGATGCCCTTGGCCATCGTGTAGCCGGGCGCCGCCTTGCCGGCGAACATCACCGTGCGCGGCACGACCTCGCGCGACGGGTTGGCGCGGATGCGGTTGTAGCGCGTCACGACGTACAGCAGGTTGAGCAGCTGTCGCTTGTACTCGTGGATGCGCTTCACCTGGACGTCGAACAGCGAATCGACATCCACCTCGATGCCCACCCGGCGCTGGATCACGTCGGCCAGCGCCCGCTTGTTCGCGGTCTTCACCGCGCCGAAGCGCTGGCGGAACTCCGGGTCGTCCGCGGCCCAGCGCAGGCGCTCGAGCTCCTCGAGGTCGTTCTCCCACGCGTGGCCGAGCCGCTCGGTGAGCAGCGCCGAGAGGCCGGGGTTCGACTGCTTGAGCCAGCGCCGCACGGCGATGCCGTTCGTGACGTTGGTGAAGCGGTCGGGGTAGAGCTCGGCGAAGTCGGCGAAGATGGTGCGCCTCATGAGCTCGGAGTGCAGCTTCGCCACGCCGTTGACGGCGTGGCTCGCGACCACCGCGAGGTGGGCCATGCGCACCTGCCGGCTGTGGTTCTCCTCGATCAGCGACATCCGGGCGCGCCGCTCGTGGTCGTGCGGGTGCCGCGCCGTGACCTCGTCGAGCAGCGCGCGGTTCACCAGGTAGATGATCTGCAGGTGGCGGGGCAACAGCCGCTCGAAGAAGGCGACCGGCCAGACCTCGAGCGCCTCGGGCAGCAGGGTGTGGTTGGTGTAGGAGAACACGCGCCGCGTGATGTCCCAGGCGCGCTCCCACTCGAGCTCGTGCTCGTCCACCAGCAGGCGCATCAGCTCCGGGATCGCGAGCGCGGGGTGCGTGTCGTTCAGCTGGATCGCGAGCCCGTCCGGCAGGTCCTCGAGCGCGCGGCCCTCGGCGAGGTGCTGCGCCAGCATGTCCTGCAGGCTCGCGCTGACGAAGAAGTACTGCTGCTTGAAGCGCAGTTCCTTGCCCTGCGGCGTGGTGTCGTCCGGATAGAGGATGCGCGAGACGTTCTTCGCGTCGACCTGCTCCGCCGAGGCCTCCGCGTGCCGCCCGGCATTGAAGGCCTCGACGTCGAACGGGGCGATTGCCCGCCCCGACCACAGCCGCAGGTGATTCACCGTCGGGCTGCGATTGCCGGGAATCAGCTGGTCGAAGCCGACGGCCCAGATGTTGCGCGTGTCGACCCAGCGGTAACGAGGGCGGCCCGTGCCGTCGCTCGAGGCGATGCAGCGTCCGCCGAAGCGCACGACGTACCTCGCGTCGTCCCGCGGGATCTCCCAGGGGTTGTGGTGGGTGAGCCAGCTGCTCGCGCTCTCGCGCTGGCGCCCGTCCTCGTCGATCGACTGCGTGAAGATGCCGTAGTCGTAGCGGATGCCGTAGCCCACCGCCGGATACTGCAGCGTGGCGAGCGAGTCGAGGAAGCAGGCGGCGAGGCGACCGAGGCCGCCGTTGCCGAGGCCGGGGTCGATCTCCTCCTGCGCCACCTTGTCGAGGTCGAAGCCGAGGTCGGCGAGCGCTTCGCGCGCCTCCTGCACCAGCTCGCCGTCGAGGCTGGAGAGGCCGTTCACCAGCGAGCGGCCGAGCAGGAACTCGACCGAGAGATAGCAGATGCGCTTCACGCCCGCCTGCGAGACGCGGCGCTGGGTGGCGAGCCAGCGCGCGGCGAGTTCCTCGCGGACCGCGATCGACAGCGCGCCGTAGATGTCGCGCTGGGTCGCGGTATCGGGATGCTTGCCGAGTGACCGCGTCAGCCGGTCGAGCAGGACCGCCCGCACCGTACCGGGCGCGAGGCTGATGCTGCTCACGAGGGCCGTGTTACGCACGGGCCGTCAGAGCACTTCTATCGTGCGCTCGGCGACGATGCGCCACGCCTGCCCCTCGCGCACCAGCGTCAGCTCCTTGCGCACGCCGTCCTTGCCGAAGCGCTGCACGAAGGTCACGACCCGGCGGTCCACGCCCACCGTGCCGACGGTCACTTCCTCCAGGGTCGCGGACGGCGCACGACCGGTGGCGACCTGTTGCGAGCGGTTCTCGAGATACGCGGCCGCGCCGCCCTCGCCCTGCGCCTGGAAGGATGGCGAATAGAGCGCGACGACGGCGTCACCCCGGCGCTCGGCCCAGGCCGTCGCCCAGGCACGCACGGCCTCCTCGGCCGGGTCCGCGACCTTGCCCTTGCGTGCGAAATACCGCGGCGGGTCATCGAGGCAGTACGGCGCCGGGTCGAGCCTGGCCGGATCGGCGGCGGCGGCCGGGATTTCGAGGGGTGCCGCGCGCTCGGTCAGGGTCGCGCCGGCCGGGACCTTGAGCGGCGGGCGGTCGACCGCCTGCAGGTAGTCCTGGTTGCCGCCGCAGGTGCGCGTGGTCCCGCAACCCGTGAGGATCGCAAGCAGGATGGCCGGCAGGAGCAGCCGCAGGAAGGTGAGATGCATCGGTAGGACCGGGACCAGGCGAAGGGCGGGCATTGTACCGTTCCCGGCCGGGCGGCGCGGCTCGACCTCAGTCGGATCGGCGCGATCTCAGGACCTCGACCTGGTCGAGTTCCCACAGGTGAAACGGCGTGCCCCGCCGCACGAACATGCCCGAGCCGGCATTGATGAAGGCCGGGGCCAGGCGCCGGCGGTACCAGTTGCCCTCGCGGATGTGGACCTCGCTGTCGGTGGTGTCCTGGTCGCAATAGAGGTCCCAGTCCTCCTGGGTCAGAGCGCCGAAATGCAGCACCCCGGCGCACAGGCGGCCGAGGTTGCGGATCGCGGCGGCGGCCTCGCGATTGCCCAGGTACTGGAGGACGTCGTAGCAGATCACGAGGTCGAAGGGCCTCCGGGCCTCGAACGTCGCCGCCGACCCCTGCACCCAGCCGAACTTCTCGCACAGGTAGGCACTGGCCTCGACGCCGGTGTAGCTGGCGCGTGGGAAGTGTCGCTGCAGGGTTTCGCGCATGAGGCCCAGCCCGCAGCCGAGATCCAGGATGCTGCGGACCCTGAGTTCCCCGTGGCGTACGAAGGCCGCGACCAGGTCCGCCCGGCGCGCCATCTCGACACGCGTCACGACGCGGGTGCGCGGGTCGAAATAGAAGCGACGGTAGAAATCGGCGTCGAAACGGTCGGAAGGAGGGGGCGGCACCCCGCAAGCATAGTGGTTGACGGGCGGCATGGGCAGACTCCGGTGCTCCGCTCAGTCATTCTGACTGTTAAGCCAGTGTTGATTATAGGACCAGATCGCCTGCCGATAATTAGCCGGTGATCAATCCTGGATTGGCAACCGGATGACCGGCCCGCGGCTCGGTGCCAACGGTCGGGCGTCGGCGGCATTGAGTAGAGCGGGAACCGCCCCCAACTCCGGCTCATCGAACCCCTGTGGGGAAGGCTGATGAAGCGACGTGACCCGGGCCCGTGGATGTGGTCGGAGGCAGTGGACCTCCTCGACCGCGCCGAGCGGCTGCAGCGACAGTTCTTCAGGCTTTCTGGTGGCGCCGAACGGCCCCGCTGGGAACCGCCGATCAACGTCTACGCGAGCGGCGACGAGATCCTGGTCGAGGTCGCGCTGCCGGGCGTGGTCCCCGACCGCGTCGAGCTCGTCTGCGCCCCGGACGAACTGGTGGTGCGTGGCGACCGTCGACTCCCGGTACGCCGGGGCGACGCTGCCATCCAGCGACTCGAGATCCCCTATGGCCGGTTCGAGCGCCGGCTCACCCTGCCTGCCGGTGCGTGGGCGCTGGTCGGCCAGGAATTCGCGAACGGCTGCCTGCAGCTGCTGCTCGCCCGGCGCTGACCGGCACCCAAGGACAACCATGAGCACCAACGACACCCTCATCCCCAAGCCAGCCGAACAGCCGCCGGCCGCCCCGGGCCTGCCGGAGGACATGCTGATCATCCTCCCGGTCCGCAACCTCGTGCTGTTCCCCGGCGTCGTGCTGCCCGTCGCGATCAAGCGCGAGAAGACCGTGGCCGGCGCGCAGGAGGCCGTCCGTGCCGACACCAAGGTCGGGTTCCTGCTGCAGAAGGATCCGCAGACCGAGGACCCGGGTTTCGACGACCTGCACCGCATCGGCACGGTCGCGAACATCGTCCGCTACATCACCGCGCCGGACGGCACCCACCACCTCGTCTGCCAGGGCGAGCGACGCTTCCGCGTGCTCGACGCCGTGGGCGGCTTCCCGTACCTCGTGGCAAGGGTCGAGTTCCTCGCCGACACCGGCGGGTCGCACGCCGAGGTCGAGGCGCGCTCGTTCTACCTGAAGCAGAAGGCGGTGGAGGCCATCTCGCTGCTGCCGCAGGCGCCGGCGGAACTCGCGAACAGCGTGCAGGGCATCGAATCGCCCTCGACGCTCGCCGACACGATCGCGAGCTTCATGGACGTGAAGCCCGCCGAGAAGCAGGAGATCCTCGAGACCGCCGAGATCAAGGACCGCCTCGAGAAGGTGGCCACGCACCTCACCAAGCGGGTCGAGGTGCTGCGGCTGTCGCGGCAGATCGAGCAGCAGACCAAGGAGGCCATCGACGATCGCCAGCGCGAGATCCTGCTGCGCGAGCAGCTGCGCCAGATCCAGAAGGAACTCGGCGACGAGACCGGCGGCGAGGAGATCGCGGAGCTCGGCGAGGCGATCACGAAAGCCGGCATGCCGCCCGACATCGAGGAGCACGCGCGCAAGGAGCTGAAGCGCCTCGAGCGCATGAACGAGGCGAGCGGCGAGTACTCGATGGCCCGCACCTACCTCGACACGCTGCTCGCGCTGCCGTGGTCGAAGCTCGACGAGGAGTCGATCGACATCGCCCGGGCGAGGGGCGTGCTCGACGCCGACCACTACGGCCTCGAGAAGATCAAGAAGCGCATCGTCGAGTACCTCGCGGTGCGCAAGCTCAATCCCGAGGGGCGCAGCCCCATCCTGTGCTTCGTCGGCCCGCCCGGCGTGGGCAAGACCTCGCTCGGCCAGAGCATCGCGCGTGCGCTCGGACTCAAGTTCCAGCGCACCAGCCTCGGTGGCACGCACGACGAGGCCGAGATCCGCGGCCACCGGCGCACCTACATCGGCGCGCTGCCGGGCAACATCATCCAGGCGCTGCGCAAGGCCGGCACCCGCAACCCCGTGCTGATGCTCGACGAGATCGACAAGCTCGGCCACGGCATCCAGGGCGACCCGGCCTCGGCGCTGCTCGAGGTGCTCGACCCGGAGCAGAACTCGACCTTCCGCGACAACTACCTCGGCGTGCCCTTCGACCTGTCGAAGGTGCTGTTCATCGCCACCGCCAACCAGCTCGACACGATTCCGGGGCCGCTGCGCGACCGCATGGAGATCATCGAGCTCACGGGCTACACGGAAGAGGAAAAGGTGGAGATCGCGCGCCGCTACCTCGTGCGGCGGCAGCTCGAGGCCAACGGCCTGAAGCCCGAGCAGGCGACGATCAGCGACGCGGCGCTCGGCCAGATCGCGCGCGACTACACGCGCGAGGCGGGTTGCCGCAACCTCGAGCGGCAGATCGGCGCGGTGCTGCGCAACGTCGCGGTGCGCATCGCGGAGGGCTCGATCGAGTCGGCGCGCATCGACGCGGCGGACGTGCCCGAGATCCTCGGTGCCCCGCGCTTCGAGAACGAAGTGGCGATGCGGGTGAGCGTACCCGGCGTGGCCACCGGCCTCGCGTGGACCCCGGTGGGCGGCGACATCCTGTTCATCGAGGCGACGCGCGTGCCCGGTAACGGCAAGCTGATCCTCACCGGCCAGCTCGGCGACGTCATGAAGGAGAGTGCCCAGGCGGCCATGAGCCTCGTGAAATCGCAGTACGAGACGCTCGGCATCGACCCGGCGATCTTCGAGAAGTGCGACATCCACGTGCACGTCCCCGCGGGAGCCATCCCCAAGGACGGCCCGAGCGCCGGCGTCGCGCTCTACACGGCACTCGTGTCGCTGCTCACCGGCAAGACCGTGCGCAACGACGTCGCGATGACCGGCGAGATCAGCCTGCGCGGCCTCGTGCTGCCCGTGGGCGGCATCAAGGAGAAGACAGTCGCCGCGCACCGCGCCGGCATCCGCACCGTGCTGCTGCCCGCGCGCAACCGCAAGGACCTCGAGGACATCCCCGAGAGCGTGCGCAAGGAAGTCGCGTTCGTGTGGCTCGAGCGGGTGGAGGATGCGACGGCGAACGCGTTCAGCGGCGCTGAAGCGGTGAGGTTCGGGGCCACGGGAACCTGAAGGAAGGGGATAGGGGATAGGGGATAGGGGATAGGGGATAGTAGGATCCAGAGCGGCCGGCGCGCCGGCCTTCCTCGCTATCCCCTATCCCCTATTCCCTATCCCCTCTCTTCAGGTACAGCCGGTCATCGAAGCTCATCACCCACTTCGGCCGGTACACCACCGCCATCGCCATCACCATGCCGTTCGCGACGGCTTCGCCGAAGCTCATGAGCGGCAGCACGGCGAAATACTCGGGACCGACGTGCGCCGCGTCCAGGGTGCCGGCCGAGGCGAGGATCGCGAGTCGGGCGAGGCCGGCGAGGTTGTAGGCCAGCGCCGAGCCGACGAACACGGTCACGAAGAAATAGATGAAGTAGTTGTGCGGCAGGCGCGCGTGCACGAGTTCGTGCAGCTTCGCCGTGACGAGTGCGGGCACGATGGCCATGCACGGCAGGTCGGCGCCGAAGCTGCCCCAGGACGCCGGGCCGACTGCGCAGAGCACGCCGAGCACCATGGCGCCGCCGATCACGGCGAGCTGCCAGCCGTGCATCAGCGTGAGCGCCGTCACGAGCAGGAAGCGCAGCGAGAGGCCGGGCGTGAAGCCTGCCTTCATCGACCAGATGCCGAGCAGCAGCGCGAGGCTCGCGAGCCACACCCACTGGCGCTCGCGATCTTCGAGCCACGCCCGCCACGGCGCGCTCACGGCGGCAATCGCGAGCACTGCCCCCGACAGCGCGAACGTGGCGATGCGCGGACCCGTGCCGAGCAGACCCGCTTCGATCAGCATCAGCCGGGGATGCGCGGCGCTGGCGCCGGCTCCTGCGGTTCCTCGGGCGACCGCTGGCCGGCAAGCTGGGCGCCAACCTGCGGTGCGACGCTGCGCAGGTGGATGTCCTGTTGCGGGAAGGGGATCTCGATGCCGGCGGCTTTCAATGCATCGTAGACGCGCACGGTGAGCTCGGTGCGGGTGGCGACCCACTCGCCGAACTCGTCGGTCCATGCGCGAATGCCGAAGTCGAGCGAGCTCGCGCCGAACCCGGTGAATATCACCGAGGGCTCCGGATGGGCGACGATTCCCGGCGCCTCCTTCGTCACTTCCTTGAGCAGGTCCATGACGCGCCTGGGGTCCGCGCCGTAGGCGACGCCGACATTCACGTCGACGCGGCGATTCATGTCGCTCAGCGTCCAGTTGATCAGTTTCTCCGACAGCAGGGTCCCGTTCGGCACGATGACGTCCGCACCCTCGAACGTCGTGAGCGTCGTCGCGCGCATGCCGATCTCGCGGACCCTCCCCGAGGTGCCGGTGATCTCGACCACGTCGCCCGGCTGGATCGGCCGCTCGAACATCAGGATCAGGCCCGAGACGAAGTTGTTGACCACGTTCTGCAGTCCGAAACCGATGCCGACACCGAGCGCCCCGACGACGATCGTGAGCTGGCTGACCTCGAAGCCGGCCGCTGCGAGCGCCACCAGCAGCCCGATCATCACCAGCGCGTAGTAGGTGAGCGAGGAGATGCTGTTGCCGACGCCGCGGGGCAGCGCCATCCTCGGCAGCACCGCGTCCCGCAGCACGACGCGAACGGTCCTCGCCATCCACATCGCGAGATAGAGCGACAGCGCGAACAGCAGCACGCTGCCGAGCGTGATCGAAAGCTGCCCGAGCGGAACCGGGTAGGTCACGACCGCCCTGGCACCCTGCCAGACGGGCCGCAGCATGCGGAATTCGTTCAGCGTGACCATCGCCCACACCAGGACAGCCGCATACCGCAGCAGCCGGCCGACGCCCTGCAGGAACCGCTCGCCGTGCTGCTCGACCATGCGAAGGCGGGAGATGACCCGACGCGCGAACAGCAGTCGCAGCACCGACGACAGCACTGTCACGCCGGCATACAGCACGAGGCCCGCGTAGCCGCTGTCGAGCAGTCCGCCCGTTAGCATCTGCGCAAGCGACGCATTGCCGAAGAGGTTCGCCCCGATCGAAACCAGCAGGCCGGCAACGGCGAGCCATCCGGCGAACCGTGCCGCCTTCGTCACGGCGTCGAGCGGTGCCGCCGTGGTTCGGCGTCGGGCGCGCAGCAGCAGCCAGACCAGCGCCACCAGCGTCAGCGCCGTAACTGCAAGCAGGTGCAGCCGGTAATGGAGCGGGTGCGCCAGGAACACGAAGCCGAGCCGGGCGAGCAGGTACAGGCCGGTCGCGACATAGGGCAGGACGCCCAGCACCGCGAACACCTCGCGAGGCAGCAGCCTGAGCACCGGCACCAGTGCGAGAAGCAGCGCCAGCTCGTGCAGCACCGTCGGTGCATCGGGCTCGATGACGATCGTGGCGAGCAGCACCAGCACCAGCCAGGACGAGATCGGCCGCACCAGCACCTGCGCCGAGGCCTGGAGTTCCGGGTCCTCGGAGGCCGCTTTGCGGCCGCGGACGCTCAGCCAGGCGAGCAGCGGCAGCAGCAGCGCCGCGAATATCGCATGGAACAGAAACCGGTCGTCGTGCGTTGCCGTGTACTCGCGCATGAAATCGCGCTCGATCGCGGCCCCGGCACGGGCCTTATTCAGCGCGCCCTGCGACCCGCGGGGTTCACCCCACAACTGCCAGATTGGCGGCGCATCGACCTGACCGAGGCGACTGTCGATGTAGTCGATCGCGGCGGCCACGTCCCTGCGGCCGGCGTCGATGCCGTCCTCGACGGCGTTCGCGCGGCGGCTCAAGCGGATCTGCCGGTCGAGCGGCGCGGACACCGCCTGCTCGGCGACGGCGAGCCGCGCCGTGACGGTGTCTATCCGACGGCTCAGCGCCGTCGCCACCCCGCCGTCCTGCAGGCTCGAGCGAGTCGCGACCCAGTTGGCGCGCCGCGCCGCGAGATCCGCGGCCTCCTCGGAGTACCGGCCCGTCGCCCGCTCCAGTTCGCGTCGCCAATCCACGAGTCGCCGGCCGTAGAACTCCCAGTGGCGCGCGAGGCTCTCCAGTCTTGCGACCGGCAGGGCATGCAAGTCCTCCGACCGCAGGGTCCTGGACAGTTCGTGCACGGCGCTGGCCAACGCGTCGAGCCGGGGGGCGAGCTTCTCGCTGGGATCACGCTGGCCGGCGCGTTCGATGACGTCCTGCGCGAAGCGCTCGTCGGCGTCGGCCCGGGCCGGAATGTCGGCCGGAGCAATGGCGTCAATCTCCCGCTTGGCCGGGGCGGCCGCCGCGGCGTCCTGCGCGATCGCGGGGGAGTGCGCGAGGCCGAGCAGCAGGCACGGCAGCAGGCTGGCGAGTGTGCCGGTGCGACGATGCATTTGCGTTCCGATGCGCCTGTGCCTGGGTTCGAAGTCGCGATTGTCGCACCGACCGGCCCTGCTGCGCAGAAGGGCGCCCGGGATCTGGCAGAATGGCCGCCCCACGGACCGGACCGGCCACCCATGCGCGAATTCCTTGCCACGATGCTCGATTGGTACCTCGGCGCCCTCGATGAGGGCGGCTACCTGCTCGTGGCGCTCCTCATGGCAATGGAGAGCTCGATCATTCCGCTGCCGAGCGAGTTCGTGATCCCGCCCGCGGCCCACGTGGCACACGTGAAGGGCAACATGGCGGTCGCCGGCGTCGTCATCGCGGGCACGATCGGCTCGTGGGTGGGTGCGTCCGTGATGTACTGGGCGTCCCGGGTGCTCGGCCGGCCGCTGCTGATGCGCTACGGGCGCTACGTGATGATCACGCCGGAGAAGATCGAGCAGGCCGAGGCCTGGTCGGCGCACTACGGCGTGATGGGCGTGTTCATCTCGCGGCTGCTGCCGGTGATCCGCCACCTGATCGGCATCCCGGCCGGCATCGTGCGGCTCAACTACTGGTGGTACTCGCTGGTCACGGTCCTCGGCTCGGCGATCTGGTGTGTCGTGCTGGCCTGGATCGGCGTGACCGCCGGGCAGGACCCGGAGCTGATGGCCGGCAGCGTGCACCGCATCTCGCTGTGGGTCGGCGGCCTGATGGCGTTCCTCGGCGCGCTCTATTACTTCTTCGTGCACCGGCACATGCGCCGCTGAGCCCGGTCGCGTGACGCAGACGACCGCAACGCCCGCCGCCGCCGCGCCGGGGATCGAACGCTCGTTGCCGGCCCGGCGACTGGACGCCGGCGGCCGCGCGCACATCGACTACCGCGCGATCGCGGCCCTGGCGCTGCCGCTCATGGTCAACAGCAGCCTGCAGTCGGTGATCAACCTCACCGACACGTGGTTCGTCGGGCACATCTCGACCACCGCGATGGCCGGCATGGCCGCGATCTTCTGGCTGGTGTTCTTCTTCGTGATGCTGCTCGGCGGCGTCGGCCTCGCCGTGCAGACCTTCGTCGCGCAGGCCGAGGGCAGTCGACGTCGCTGGCGCGCAGGCCACGCCACGTGGGTAGCGCTGTGGGGCGCTGCACTCACGACGCCCGTATTCGCGTTCCTGGCGTTCTTCGGCGACACGATGCTGGCCCCCTTCGGCCTCGATCCCGAGGTGCAGCGCAACGCCGTCGAGTACTGGCGACCGCGCATGCTCGGCGCCCCGCTCGCGGTGGCGCTGTGGGCCGTGCTCGGGTTCTTCAACGGGATCTCGCGGCCACGCATCACCGTCATGACCACCGCCGTGGTGGGCGTGCTGAACGCGGCGCTCAACCAGCTGTTCATCTTCGAGTTGGGCTGGGGCATGGCCGGCGCGGCGTGGGCGACCAACGCGAGCATGCTGTGCGGCACGGTCTTCGCGCTCGCGATTTTCCTGCGCGGCGACCTGCGCCGCGACTACAGGACGCACCTCACCTGGCGGCCTGACGCCGCCAACCTGTGGCGTGAATTCAAGCTCGGCCTGCCGATGGGCGCGATGTACGCCGCCGACATCTTCGGCATGGCGCTGTTCGCGTTGATGCAGGTGCGGCTGAGCCAGGTGGAGGGCGCGACGACGCAGATCGTGGTGATGCTCACGTCGGTCGCGTACCTGCCGGGCGTGGGCATCGCGCTCGCCGGCACGACGCTGGTCGGCCAGTCGATCGGCGCCGGCGACCGCGACTGGGCGCGGCGGCTCGGCAATGCGGTCATCGTCATGACCATGGGTTACATGGGCGCGATCGGCGTGCTGCTCGCCGCGGCAGGACCGTGGGTGATGCCCGCATTCGTCGCCGCCGGCGATCCACAGGCACCCGAAGTGGCGAAGCTGGGACTGGTGCTGCTGTGGATCGCGGCCGGTTACCAGCTCTTCGACGGCCTGAACCTCGGCGCGGGGTTCGCGCTGCGTGGCGCGGGCGACGTGCGCGTACCGGCCATGATCTTCCTCGCGCTGTCCTGGGGCGTGTTCGTGCCGCTCGCCCACATGCTCTCCTTCGCGCCGGGACAGGGCTGGTTCGAAGTGCTGCCGCAGTTCGGGTTCGGTGCCGCCGGCGGCTGGATCGCGCTGCTCGCCTACGTCGTGCTGCTCGGCGGTGCGCTATACCTGCGCTGGCACTCCGGGCGGTGGCGCCGCATCCGGCTGTAACCGGGCCTTCGCAGCGTCACTGCGCCCACTCCGTGAGGCCCTCGACCTCGTACAGGCGTTTCCAGCTCGGCCGCGCACGCACGAGGTCCGCGAGCCGCTTCAGCGCCGGCCATTCCGTGGCGGGCCGCGGCATGTTGCGCGACCAGCGCATGTACATGGTCGCGAGCAGGTCGCTGCCGGGCGGCGGCGCAAGCCTCGCCTCGGGATGGCGCTCGGCGAGGATCATGAGCAGCGCCGGCGTCGAAATCGAGCTTCTCGAGCCGGAATGGCGCGCCGATCTCGAGCAGGGCCAGGTGCACCACCATGCTGGCGGTAGTCGGGGAATAGTCGAGCGTGTACATCGTGGGCACCTCCGCAGCGCGAAGTGCGGAGCATAGCCCACGATGTACCCGGGTCGGTGGCGCTACCGGGGCAGGTCGAACACCAGCGCCTCGGCAGCCGAACCCTGCGCGAGGTCGAGGCGCGTGGCGTCGGTGAGCTTCAGGGCGTCGCCGGCCTGCAGCGACTCACCGTTCGCGGTAATGCTGCCTCGTGCGACGTGCACATAGATGAGACGGCCAGGCGCGACATCGAGCGTGGCCCGCTCCGCGCCATCGAAGAGCCCGGCGTAGACGCGCGCGTCCTGGTGGATGAGCACGGATCCGTCCGCAGCGTCGGGCGAGGCGATCAGGCGCAGCCGGCCGCGCTTCGCCGCCGGCTCGAAGCGCTTCTCCTCGTACTCCGGCGCGATGCCCCGCACGTTCGGCTGGATCCAGATCTGCAGGAAATGCACCGGCTGGTCGTGCGAGCCGTTGAACTCGCTGTGCATCACGCCGCGGCCCGCGCTCATGCGCTGCACGTCGCCCGGGCGGATCACGGAGCTGGTGCCGGTCGAGTCCTTGTGCGCGAGCTCGCCCTCGAGCACGTAGCTGATGATCTCCATGTCGCGGTGGCCGTGCGTGCCGAAGCCGGCGTCCGGGACCACGCGGTCCTCGTTGATGACCCGCAGCGGACCGAACTCCACATGTGCCGGGTCGAAGTAATCGGCGAACGAGAACGAGTGGTAGGAGCGCAGCCAGCCGTGGTCGGCGTAACCCCGCTCGTCAGCGCGTCTGATGTCGGCCATGGCTCCTCCTGTTGACATGGCATCGATGCCATGAGTCCTGCCTTACCGGCGAACGCTTCCGCTGAAACGCATGCGCCGAGTTCGTCCGCTGCCGGCGCAGCCTGCGAGGTGGTCTCTTCCCGAGGGCCATGCGCATGCCCGATGCGCATCACTCATGCGCGTGATCCATGCGCACTGCGGGGGGGATAGACACCTACTGGCCCGATCCCGCTCATCGGCCATGCCCACACGTTCCCGCGGAATGGGCTATCGGCGCCACCCGCGATCAATACTCAACGACCAGGATGCGACAGGACCTTCGACGCCCACTCCAGCGCTCCCGGCGTCGCGATCCAGGTCGGCCGCATGTTCTCCCGATACAGCCAGCCACGATCGTCGCCGCCGAGCGTCACGCCGTGCTCGTGGAGCTTCGGCCGGGATACGCGTTTGGCGAGCAGGTAGTGCGTGACGCGCGGCGTCGCGCGATGTGCTGCCAGCAGCAACTCCGTGGCGCTGCGAGCGTGGCCGAGTCGGAAATGCGCCAGCGCGGCGTTGAAGCTCATCTCGGGGGCGGCATCGTCCGGATGCGCCTCCACGATGCGCAGGCAGGCGGCAGAGTCACCGGCCTTGAGCAGCGCGTTCGCGAGCCAGTACCGCGTGCCGTGGTTGTCGTCGGGATTGCATTCGAGCAGCCGCTCCGCGAGGCGCCGCGCCTCCTCCTCACGACCCGCGATGACTGCTCCTTCGTGCAGTCGGAACAAGGCCCGCAAGGCCGGGCGGTTCTCGACGAGCAGCCATCGCAGGTTCACCGTTCCGAGGGCGGGTGTCACATCGGCCATGGCACGCTCAAGGATCGCCACGGCACGCGTGAGCAATGGCTGCAACAACCGCTCGCGCAGCGAGGAATGGTCGGCGTCCGGGTGCGTCATTACCGCGGTGGCGAGGTCGTCGAGCAGGTCGATGCTGTCGAACGCTTCCGGGTGCCGCTCCAGTACCGTCATCCAGCCGTTTTCCGCCGCTGCTTCCCACGCGTCCCCACCGGCAAACGGGAGCGGATGTATGGAAAAGGGCTTCCCGAGCGGAAACACCGCGCGCCAGCGCGCCTCGAGAGCCGCGAGGCCCGAGGGCCCCCTCAAGACATGTCCAGGGTTGGGCACATCCTCCTGCACGTCTCCAGATTCGACCGCTGGAACCACCCGATACGCCGGCAACGGTCGTGTCCCGACGCGGTCGAGCCAGTCGGCGAGCCGCCGACCGGCCCCCTGTTCCATCTCGATCAGGACGTCGCTCAAGGCGCGTCCGGGGTCGGCCGCGAGCGCCTCGTAGAACTGCAGGGTCTTCGGATCGAGGTCCTCGCCCCGCCGCCGCATCTGCGCAAGGAAGAATCGAGCACGCTCGCGGGCGTGATCCTGGCGACCTTCACCGATCAGCAGCTGTACCTCGAGTGCGCCAAGGGCGGGGTTTCCCGGATCATCCTGCTGCGCCCGGCGAAAGGCGTCCCAGGATTCCGCCTGCCGTCCCTCGTCCATGTGGATGCACGCCAGTCGCTGATAGGCCGCCGAGCGCAGCGCCGACCGCTGCGGCCGGGATGCGGCGCGTTGCAGCAGCGCCCGCTTGCGCCGCTTGGCGCGCCCCCGCGCATCGTACGCGTCGCACAGCAGGTCGAGCCCCCAGGCGGCCAGGTCATCCTCGCGCCGGATCGGATCGTCGAACATCGGCTCGAGCAGCTGCACCGCCGCATCCGCGCGGCCTGCCTCGATCTCGTCGGCCGCGTGCTGCAGCACTGCTTCCCGCGGCAGGTGCGGACTACGCAGCGCCTCCGTGCGCAACGGTCCGTGCAGTGCCCGCAGCACGTACGGCCACAGCGTGCGAGCGTCGAGTGCTGCGAGCGAGGGGACCCGCGCACAGCAGTGCTTGTACTTCAGTCCGGAACCGCAGGGACACGGATCATTGCGACCCGGCTCGGCGATCGGCTCGGCAAGGAAGCCGCGGCGTGGCAGCGGCATTACGTTCCACAGCTGTCGCCCGAAAGCGGAAGCAAACGCACGCTGCAGGTCCAGGTCATGCCCGAGTTGCGATCCCGGCGGAGCGTAGCGTGGCAGGTTCTCGCGCAGCCAGGCCAGGAACGGGCCACTCTGCTCGGTCTCCATGGCCACGGACACCGCGTCGCCGAGCAGCGCATCGAATTCGACGACCTGGTCGTCAGGCGGCATGCGGCGCGACATGGATTCTCCGTCAGTGCCAGCGTACGTCGCGACTAGAGCACCACACCGGGCGCTGGTCAATCGACCGGGGCCAAATTCGACTTTCCGCTAGAATACAGGTCTGTTCCAGCTGCAACGCCCTCGCCCCATGCCCACCTACGATTACCTCTGCCCCGCCAACGGCCGCGTCGTCGAAGTCAGCCACAAGATGTCCGAGCAGGTCGCGAACTGGGCCGAGCTCTGCCGTCGCGCCGGCCTGCCCCTCGACGGCACCCCCGGCAAGACCCCGGTCGAGCGGCTCATCACCGGCGGCAACGTGATCCACTCGGGCTCGCTCGGCAGCAAGCAGGAACGCCCCTGCGACAGCGGACCCTGCGGCACGCCCGTCTGTGGCGGCGGCGGTTGCGCCTTCTGACGCGCACAGCGCGCTCGGCACTACCCCCTACCCCCTGATCATCACCCCCTTGGCTTCTGCTCCTCCGAAGATCGGCTTCGTCTCCCTCGGCTGCCCCAAGGCGCTGGTGGACTCCGAGCGCATCCTCACGCGCCTGCGCGCGGAGGGCTACGACGTCGTGGGCAGCTACGAGGACGCGAACCTCGTCGTCGTCAACACCTGCGGCTTCATCGACGATGCGGTCCACGAATCGCTGGACGCGATCGGCGAGGCGCTCGCCCGCAACGGCAAGGTGATCGTCACCGGCTGCCTCGGTGCAAAGCCCGCGACCATCACGGACCTGCACCCGAGCGTGCTGAAGGTCACCGGGCCGCAGGCCTACGAGGACGTCGTGAACGCGGTGCACGAGCAGTTGCCGCCGCTGCACGACCCGTTCGTGGACCTCGTGCCACCGCAGGGCATCCGGCTCACGCCGCGTCACTACGCGTACCTCAAGATCTCCGAGGGCTGCAACCACCGCTGCAGCTTCTGCATCATCCCCTCGATGCGCGGCGACCTCGCGAGCAGGCCCATCGGCGAGGTGATGCTCGAGGCCGAGCGCCTCGTGACAGCCGGCGTGAAGGAACTGCTGGTCATCTCGCAGGACACGAGCGCCTATGGGGCCGACCTCAAGTACGCGACGGGCTTCTGGGGCGGCAAGCCGGTCAAGGCGCGCTTCGAGGATCTCGCCCGGCAGCTCGGCTCGCTCGGCGCCTGGGTGCGCCTGCACTACGTCTATCCCTATCCGCACGTGGACCGGGTCATCCCGCTGATGGCGGAGGGCAAGGTGCTGCCCTACCTCGACGTGCCGTTCCAGCACGGCAGCCCGCGGATCCTCAAGCTCATGAAGCGACCTGCGCATGCCGAGGACACGCTCGAGCGCGTGCGCCGCTGGCGTGAGACCTGCCCCGACATCACGCTGCGCAGCACGTTCATCGTCGGCTTCCCCGGCGAGACCGAGCACGATTTCCACTTGCTGCTCGACTGGCTGCGGGAAGCACAGCTCGATCGCGTCGGCTGCTTCAAGTACTCGCCGGTGGCGGGTGCGGCCGCGAACGAGTTGCCGGACCCGGTGCCGGAGGAAGTGAAGCAGGAACGCTACGAGCGCTTCATGGAGCTCGCGGGCTCGATCAGTGCGCAGAAGCTGGCCGCCAGGGTCGGCCGCAGGATGCGCGTGCTGGTGGATGCCATCGGCGAGGACGGCGCGGTCGCGCGCTCGAGTGCCGATGCCCCCGAGATCGACGGCGTGGTGCGCATCGCCCGCCCCGGGAAGCTCGAGCCCGGCGACTGGGCCGACGTCGAGATCACCGCCGCGGACGACTACGATCTCGTCGCCAGGCTGGCGCGCCAGGACTGAGTCGCCGATGAAAATCCTGCCTCTGTGCCGGGCCATTGCGGTCGTGGCACTGCTGTTCGTTCCAGGGTTCGCTGCCGCCCAGGAATCGTCGTCGACGATCGCGGCCCCGCGGCCGATCCCGGTCGATCCGCTCGCCGAGTCCATCCGCGAGCGCATCGACCACCTGCGCTACGAGGCCGAGCACGATCATCGCGACCACGACGTGCGCGGAGAGCGGATCATCCTCGCGGACGCCGTCGCGCGTTACTACGAGTCGCAGCGGTTCCAGCCGAAGTGGCGTGATCCGGCGCGGCTCGACCTGCTGATCGCCGCGATCGCGGAGGTCTACGACGACGGGCTCGATCCGACGGATTACCACGTCGCGGCACTGCAGGCGTTCCGCAGCGACCTGCGCGCCTCGCCGACCCTGCCCACCACCGAGCAGGCCGGCCTCGAACTGCTGGCCACCGACGCGATGATGCTCGCGCTCTACCACCTCTACCTCGGCAAGGTGGACCCGGTGAAGCTGAACTCGCAGTGGAACTTCGCGTCGCGGCCCGTTTCCGCGGAAACCGGCTTGCAACGGTTCGCGCAGGCGGTGGATTCCGGACAGATCCGCGAGACCTTCGAGCGCGCCCGCCCGCAGCACGTCTGGTACCAGCGTGGCCGCGAGCGCCTGAAGCAGTACCGCGCCATTGCGGCCGCCGGGGGTTGGTCGCCGGTCAGTGACGGCCCGACGCTCGAGCTCGGCATGAGCGACCCGCGCGTGCCCACCTTGCGGCTGCGCCTCGAGATTACCGGCGACTTGATCACGGAACCGCCGGCGGCGTATCCGCCGTCGATCGTCTACGACGAGGAGACGGAAGCTGCCGTGAAGCGCTTCCAGGAGCGCCACGGCCTCACCGCCGACGGCGCCGTCGGCCCGGCGACCCGCGCGGCGCTCAACGTTCCGGTCGCCACGCGCATCGACCAGATCCGCATCAACCTCGAGCGTGGCCGCTGGGTCCTGCACGAGATCCACGGCGAGTTCGTACTGGTCGATGCGGCGGGGTTCGACGTCACTTATTTCCGCGACGACGAGCCGGTCTGGACCTCGAAGGTCATCGTCGGCCGTCCCTATCGCGAGACTCCGATCTTCAAGTCGTTGATCACCTACGTGGTGTTCAACCCGACCTGGACGATCCCGCCGACCATCCTGCTGAAAGACAAGCTGCCGGTCATCAAGCGCGATCCCGGCTACCTGGTGCGCAACGACATCCGCGTGATCGACTCGAGCGGTCGCCAGGTGAACCCGTACTCGGTGAACTGGAGCCGCTACGGCGCAGGCAACCCGCCGCCCTACCAGCTGCGGCAGGACCCGGGCGAGGACAACGCGCTCGGCCTCGTGAAGATCATGTTTCCGAACCCGCACATGGTCTACCTGCACGACACGCCGTCGAAGTCGCTGTTCGACCGGGACCAGCGCACGTTCAGCTCGGGCTGCATCCGGGTCGAGCGCGCCTTCGAGCTCGCCGAACTGGTCTTGAACGATCCCGCGAAGTGGAACCAGGCGACCATGGCCGAGGCGGTCGCCTCGAGGAAGATGCAGACCGTCTATCTCGCGAAGCCGGTGCCAGTGTTGATCCTGTACTGGACGGCGCAGCCGCGCCCCGACGGGCAGGTCGTCTTCCGCAACGACATCTACGGGCGCGATCCCCCGACGCTTGCCGCGCTCGACAGCGATTTCCGCCTCCCATAAAAGGAGGCCAGCGACTGCAAGGGGGGCAGGTCGCCGGCCAATTTCACGCAGGAGGAAATCCGATCGCAGACAGTCTCCTCCCGTGGACGGAAAAAGCTGCCCGTGGATCTCACGACCCCGCTACGTAGACATCCGGAGTGACAGCCTCGCGGGGCGCGCCGCGGGCCGCCGCGTTCAGCCGTGGTGGTGGTGTCCGCCCGGACCGTGCACGTGGCCGTGCTCGAGCTCTTCCTGCGTGGCCTCGCGTACTTCCGTGACCTCAACGTCGAAGTTCAGGCTCTCGCCGGCGAGCGGGTGGTTGCCGTCCACGGTCACCATGTCGCCCTGGATGCGTACCACGGTGACGACGCGCGCCTGGCCCTGCGAGGTCTGCGCGTGGAACTGCATGCCCGGCTGCACGTTGGCGCCGCCGAACTGCCGCTTCGGCACCTGCTGGATGAGTGCGTCGTCGCGCACGCCGTAGCCCTCGGCAGGATCGACCTTCACGTTCAGCTTGTCGCCGGCCTGCTTGCCCTCGAGCGCCTTCTCGAGGCCGGAGATCAGGTTGCCCTGGCCGTGGATGTAGGCGAGCGGGTCGCCGCCCGAGGAACTATCGATCGTCTCGCCCGCGTCGTTGGTGAGCGTGTAGTGGATGAGGACGACTTTGTCCTGCGCAATCTGCATGGGAAAACTCCGAGAGAAGGGGAAGACTGTAGGCCGTGGGCTGTAGGCCGTGGGTCGGAAGGGCCGTTCCTACCTACAGCCCACAGCCCACCGCCCACAGCCTAGATCGCTTGTCCGTCGTTCAGCCGCAGCCAGCCGCGGGCGACGCGATAGATGATCCAGATGCCGACCACGAACGCGCCGGCGATCCACGTGACGATGCCGAGCCCGAGCAGCAGCACCAGCGGCAGCGAGAACAGCCCGATCAGCACGAACCACAGCACCGCGTACCAGAAGGTGCGCAGCTGCCAGCCGAAATGGCTCTCGAGCCAGGTGCCGCGCGCCTCACTGCGCTTCACGTAGTTCATGACCACGGCGATGATCGACGGCACGCCGAAGATGAACTGCCCGATGACCGTTGCGGCGGAGAACACGCCCATCAGCGCGCTCGCGGCGTGCAGGGCGTACATCCAGTGCGTGTAGGTGATGAGCGAGGGCGGCGGAAGGGGCACTCCGCTCGCGTTGTATTCGGTCATGGCTGGGCGTGGACGTAGGTCATGACGGGACTCCTGTTCGGTCGTCCTTGCACGGTACGCAATTGTAGCCCACCCGGTTGGGTGGGCGCCGACCTGCGCCAGTCCCGGACGTGCCCCTCAGTCGAGATAGCTGAACGTCGTGACCTGCTCGTCCACCTGGGTCACCACCTGCGGCTCCTCGCCCGGCGCACGGACCGTGCCCTCGACGCGTTTCTCGGTCTCGAGGCGATACGGCAGCATCGTGGCGGGCTCCATGACCACCACGATCGTGCTGACCACGTCCAGGCTCTCGAAGAGACCCTGGCTCGCGGCGCTCCCGCGCGTCATCTTGCGCATGAATTCGTCCAGGATGTTCCTCATGGCCTGCGGCTCGGGGGAGGAATTCATCTGCAGGACGACGCACGCCGGGCTTTCCGCGGCCCTGGTGCACGGCACCTTCTCGACGAACCCGAACTCGTAGCTCATCGGCACCGTAGTCCCCGGGATCATCGGCAGCGGCTCGTCGGTCGTCAGGACGTAGGTCGCCCCCTGCTCGAACTCGGCGCCTGCCCAGGCACCCACCAGCGCGTTCCAATCCTGCGCCGCCGATGCCGTGAGCGACTGCTCCGAGAGGGCGTTGCGCATCATCGCGTTCAGCTGCGGCGGCGCGTCCTTCATCTCCGCGATCATCGGCTCGAAGACCGACTGCATCTGTTCGCGCAGCTCCTTCACGTTCTCGACGCGCAGCAACTCGGCCTCCGGGCTCACGACGATGCTCGGCGCGACGGCCGAGACCTTCTGCAGGATTGCCTCGAGCGTGGCCTTGCGGTTCTCGTCGTCACCGGCGACGGTCGGCGTCTCGAAGTCGCTGTAGGCGACCAGCAGGCCATCCTTGTGAGACTGCACGTGCATGCGGTAGCGCGCATTCGCGCTGAAGGTGCTTTCCTTCTCGCCGGTGAGTCGCGTGCGCTGCCTCGTCGTCTCGACCTGCGCTGCGGTTCCGGGCGGCCAGGCAAACGTCAGGCGGGCGACCTCGGCGGTCGCCGGTTCGTCGGCGGCGATCGTATCGGTGAACGCGACGGCGAGTGCTGCGAGCAGATTCAGTCCACGCATGTGGATCTTCCTTTGCTGTGCTGGACGGTTAGCGCGGGACGATACCGGAGCGGGAATGGCTCAGATCACCGGCGGAGACAGTACGATCGAAAACCGTGATGGACGCCCGAATTCTAGGTTCCGGCACCCGCCCCGAGGAACGACGCGAGCTTGTCCAGCGTCGACTTCATCGCGGCCTCGTGATCCTCTGGCCGAATCCCTCGCGGCACATCCTCGGCGCGCACCGGGACGAGCGTTCCATTCCTGAGGGAATCGAACGTCCAGGTCATTCGCATCACACCGGCAAACGCGGCGTCGCTGCTCTCGAACGTAACGGCCTGCTCGATCCGCCGGAATTCGATCAATTCGATGAAGCGCACCTCGACCTCATCCGAGTCATCCGAGGTCTTGCCGCCCGCGCCCAATGGCTCCCTGTACGTGAGGCGCATCCGATAGCGACCGCCCTTCCGGAAATCGAAATGAAGCATGGTGGCCGCCATGTCTCCCGGCGGCACCCATTGCTCCATCGCCTTCGGGTCCGCGAACTCCGCGTAGACAGCTGCCGGCGGCGCATCGATGAACCGGAACGCCGAATCAATTCGATGCGGCACTCGCGGCCTGCCTCGCCGTGGCATCACTGGGGAATCGTCTGGTACTGCGGCAGGCCATCGGTGATTTCATAGTAATCGCCCTTCTCCGCAACGAAGATGTGCAGCTCCGCATGCGTGCCGGTGACTCCATCGAATGCGCCCATCGAGATTCCAATCCAGTCCTTTGCAGGCGGATCGAAGAACATCGAGCAGCCGCAGACGGAGCAGAAGCCGCGGCGAACCTTCGCGGAAGAGCGGTACCACGTGATGTTCTCGGCACCGGTAATCTGCACGGCACTCCTGGGTGCGTCCGTTCCCACGGAGTAATGACCGGAAAATTTCCGGCATTGCACGCAGTGGCAGGCGTCCGGCGGTTTCAACTCGCATGAGACGGTGAACTTCACCGCCCCGCACATGCACGATCCACTCGTCACGATGCGCCTCCCGATAGGCCGGACCTGCCTCGATACTCAAGTCTTGCGGAGAACGACGTGGGTTGCGTTGCCGGTGGCGACGGCAGCAACGCGCATCCCTGCTTCCTTCACTGCCAGGAGCTCCATGGCGCTCAGGTCTGGCTGCTCTTCCTGGGCAGGTCGTCGCCGACGTTCAGCCAGGAAACGTGGGTTTCGTAGAACACATGAGCACTTGGTTCTTTGTCCAACGGGTCCATGAACAAGGCGCGGGCGACGTGCATTTCGCCGGGCCAGCGTGACGAGCGGTGCGCCGTGCGCGCGGCGGCAGCAGGTGCAATGACAGTGGGCGACCCACTTGCACGGCAGGCTCGCCCGGAACCGGACCGCGCCACAGAGACAGGAGCCACGAGCGACCACGGTGTCCATCATGCAACCTACTCCTCGAAGCGACTCGTGGCGTCGCGATCACCGTCGTATCGTCTCCTGACCGGGAACGGCGGCCCGGCGTAGTCGCGTGTTTCGCCGTCGACCGTCACGGCGTCCTGCGGGAACACCGCGGAAGCGTGAAAAAGCGCCCCATGAAACCTGCGGCAGTCGAGACAGTGGCATATGCCGACCCGGTATGGGCGTCCCGACGCCACGATTCGGACATTGCCGCACAGGCAGCCGCCCGTGTATCGGTCCATGCTGCGTCTCCTCGACGGCTAGTCGCGCGCAACTTCTACAACAGACGGCACCGTCACTTCAATCATCCACGGCCGGGAAACGCGCCTGCGCACCGATGCAGGCCGCGATTCTTGCTGTCATTGCGAGCCCGGTCCCCGGGGATTCGCCAGGACCCGTCCTGTCTCGGGTGCCTGCGGCAGCTACCAACTTCCACCGCGCGTGGCTTCTGGCGGATCATCGCGCCATGGACAAGATCTTCATCACCGCGAGCGACCTGCTGCAGGATTCCTTCCGGCTGGCGGCGCAGATCCACCGCAGCGGGTTCCGGCCGGACTTCATCATCGGCATCTGGCGCGGCGGTACACCAGTCGGCATCGCGATCCAGGAATACTTCGAGTACCTCGGCGTGCGACCCGACCACATCGCGGTGCGCACGTCCGCCTACCTCGGCATCGGCGAACGGGCGAAGACGATCCGGGTGCACGGGCTTCACTACATCATCGATGAGGCGGACGCCGACGATTCGCTGCTGGTCGTGGACGACGTCTTCGATTCCGGTCACAGCATCGAGGCCCTGCTGGCCGAACTCACGGCCAAGATGCGCCTCAACATGCCGCGACAGGTCCGCATCGCCACACCCTGGTACAAGCCGGGCAACAACCGCACGACCCTCGTGCCGCATTACTACCTGCACGAAACCGACGCCTGGCTCGTCTTCCCGCACGAGCTCGCCGGACTGAGCTACGACGAGATCAAAGCCGGCAAGCAGGAACTCGCCCCCGTCGTCGACCTGCTGCGACCGCCCGAAGCCTGAGCGGGGACGGGTACCTTCGGCGGGACGGATCGTTGCGGTCACTCACGATGGCCGCGCTTGACGGGTTCGCCTAGAGTCGCGCCCGCTTCCAGCCGCAGGCCACCCGATGACGTTCCTCGAACGCACCTTCCAGCTCCACGCACGCGGAACCACGGTCCAGACCGAAGTGCTGGCCGGGTTCACGACCTTCCTCACCATGGCGTACATCGTCCTGGTCAATCCCGCGATCCTGAGCACCACCGGCATGCCGGCCGCGGGGGTCGCCGCCGCGACCTGCCTCGCCGCCGGCATCGGCTGCCTGCTGATGGGGTTCATCGCCAACTACCCGATCGCGCTCGCGCCGGGCATGGGCCTGAATGCCTACTTCGCCTTCACCGTGGTGCAGGGGATGGGCGTGCCCTGGCAGACGGCGCTCGGCCTCGTCTTCATCTCCGGGGTCCTGTTCCTGGTGCTGACTTTCGCCGGCATCCGCCAGCTGATCGTCAACGCCATCCCGCGTGCCTTGTTCTCGGCGATTGCCGCCGGCATCGGCCTGTTCATCGCGTTCATCGGGCTGCGCGGCGCGGGCCTGGTGGTGACCAACCCCGCCACGCTGGTCGGCCTCGGCGACGTCCACGCACCCGCGACGCAGCTCGCATTGCTGGGCCTGGGTCTCCTATCGATCCTCACGGTGCTGAAAGTTCGCGGCGCGATCCTGATCGGCATCGTCGCCACCGCCGTGCTCGGCTGGGTCCTGGGCCTGGCGGTGTGGGCGCCGCAGCCCTACGACGTCGAGCAGATGACCGGGACCGCGTTCCAGCTCGACATCCCGGCCGCTCTCGGCATCGGCGGCCACGGGTTCGGCCTGGCGCTGCTGGAGATCCTGTTCGTCTTCCTGTTCGTCGACCTGTTCGACAACGTGGGCACGCTCGTCGCGGTCAGCAAGAAGGCCGGAATGGTCCAGCCCGACGGGACGATACCGCGCCTGAACCGCATCCTGTTCGCGGACGCCAGCGCCACGGTGGTGGGCTCGCTCGCGGGCACGTCCACCGTCGTCAGCTACATCGAAAGCGCCTCGGGCGTCTCGGCAGGCGGGCGCACTGGCCTGACCGCGGTCGTGGTGGGTCTTCTCTTCCTCGCCACCCTGTTCGTCGCCCCGTGGGCGCAGGTGATCCCGGCGCCCGCCACGGCGCCGGCGCTGATCCTGGTGGGCGGCATGATGATGGCCCCGTTGATGGAGATCGACTGGGACGACCCGGTGGTCGCAATCCCCGCGTTCCTGACATTGGTCACGATTCCGCTGACGTTCTCGATCGCCAACGGCCTGTCGTTCGGGGTGATCGCCTTCGTCGTCCTGAAGATTGCTGCTCGTCGCGTCAGCCGCGCCGACTGGCTGCTGTTCGCGCTCGCGACCTTGTTCGTGGCGCGATTCGTCTACATGGCCGCCGGGGCCTGAGGTCCAGTGCATGAATTCCAGGATTGCACTGCTGGGCGTGTCGTTCGCGTGCCTGGTTTGCGTCGGGACGGCGCACGCCCGGGAGGCATCCACGGATGCCAAGGCGTTCTTCAACTGGTCTGACAACAGCCTGACGCTGCTGCCGTATGGGTGGGGATTCGAGGTCGATCCGGACGAACAGTCGACGTTCACGTACGAGCATGCGCACGATTCGAGGATCGGCGATCTGTTCATTTTCGTCGACGCCATCAAGTATCACGGCACCCCCGACGGCGCCGACGACAGCACGTGGTACGGCGAGATCAGCCCGCGCCTCAGCCTCGGCAAGACGCTGGGCAAGGACCTGTCGTTCTCGCTCTTCAAGGACGTGCTGGTCGCCGGTACGTACGAGCGCGGCGAGGATGCCGACGTGGCCGAAGCCGTGCTCGTCGGCGTGGGCCTGGACCTCGACGTGGGCGAGTCGGGATTCCGGTACGCCCAGGTGAACGTGTACGGGCGCAGTGAACTCACCGAGGGAACGCGGGACGGGTTCCGCGACGTGCAGGTCACCGTGGTCGCGGCCCGACCCTTCGCCGTCGGCAAGGCGCAATTCCTCGCGGACGGCTACTTCGACTGGGTGCTCGGCCTCGGATCGGAGACCTGGAGCTATCACCTCAATCCGCAGGTTTCAGTCGACCTCGGCAACCTCTGGGGTACGACCGGGAAGTTGTTTGCGGGCATCGAACTGGACTTCTGGTGGAACAAGTACCAGATCCCCAGTTCGCCTGCGTTCGACACGGATCAGTCTGCTGTCAGCCTGATGTTCAAGTACCACCTGTGAATGGTGGGGACGCTGGCGTATCGCGGATTTCTTCGCCGCCCGCGAGGGGCAGTGGCTCAACCCGGTGGCCGATCAAGCCGTTCCAACACCTCGGGCGCGAGGAACACACGGTTACGCCTGCGTTTGTCGAGTTGGCGCAGGATGCCGGCATCGACCAGGTTCTTGAAGGCGGCATTGGCCGTGGGCACCGACAACTCCAGTGCCTTCGCGGCCTGGCCAACGGAGAGCACGGGGTGCCCGATCAGGAAGCGCGGCAGCCGGCGGGCCGCCGAATCGACGCGGTAGTCGCTCAACTTGGCCTCCCAGCGCTCGGCGAGTGCGAGCAGATCCTGCGCGATCGAGACCGATTCATCGCACGACTCGATCACGGCCCGTCCCAGCAACTCGAGCCAGGGCGCCCACTGCCCGCGCAGTTGCACGGCGGCCAGCGCTCCGTAGTAGTCGCGTCGCAGGCGCAGGAGCGCCCCGGAGAGGTAGAGCGGCGGGTAGCCTTCAGCGGCGAGCAGCAGCGGCAGCAGCAACCGGCCGGTGCGGCCGTTGCCATCGTGGTAGGGGTGAATGGTCTCGAACTGGGCGTGGGTAATGGCCAGTTGTGCAGGGATCGACAGCGACGCCGGTTCTTCCTCGCCAGGCACGTACTGCAGGATGCTCGCCGACATCTCCGCCATGCAGCGCGCGATCTCACTCGGCGGCGCCGGCACGAAAGTCGCATCCTCGATCCGCCGGCTGGAGCCAATCCAGGCTTGCGTCTGTCGGTACGCACCCGCGGCCTGCGCCGAGGGCTCGTCCTGCATCAAATGGGCGTGCAACGTGTCGATGAGGGCCAGGTCGAGTGCCGCGCGCCCACCGTCACGAATGCGGTCGAGTCCGAGCTGCAAGGCCGTGACGTAACGCTCGGTGATGCGCACGTCCGGCGGCAGGTCGTTCGCGGTGTGCGTTGCTTCATACGTGAGCAGCTGCGGCAGGTCGGTCCGGGTGCCCTCAATCTGCGAACTCGCGACGGCTTCGCGGCGGGCGAGCGTGCGAGTGACCATGTCGATGTTGGGAATGTGTGCAAGCGCACCCTGCAATCGGCCGAGTGCCGCGTGCGCTTCGGCAAAGACGGTGTCGTAGGCACGATTGGGCGCCAGCACCCGGGGCGTCGGCGGTGCCACCAGGGCGCAGGCGTTCGGGTGCCCAAAGGCGGGGACCAGGTACGGTTGGCGGTCGGGGGCAACGTCGTCTCGGCGCATGGCACTCTCGGTGGGTACGGATCCCCGATTGGTTTCGCCCACTATTTAAATGTACCAGTTTTTCCATTACTACTATAGCTCGGCATTTATGGTTATCTCGTTATACTTAATTAACGAAGACCGCTAGTTAAGGATCCCGCCGGGTAGGTCCGGCGTGCGACCTGGCTCGCGTCGGCGCCTGGCACGCCATCGCAGTCGCAGCGCGTTCGGCCGGCGGGATTGGCGGCGTCGAACGTCCCGTTGGACCGGGCTGATTAACAACAAGCCAGCTGAACGGCTAGCCCACCCGCGGGCGGCACAGAGTTGTAGCCGTCGCTGACGAACGGTGCGTGGCCGGTATAGCGCTGAGAAACCTCGGATGACAGGACGATTGCCGACGGGCGTGATGCACGGCAACGCCCCCTGATCGCACCGTGCGCTACATTGGCGCCCCGAGGAGCTGACACCATGTCGAGAGTTCATGGCCAGACGCAGGGAACGGAAAGGTGCAGCCGACGATCTGCTCGCCATCGCGGCGAGACTCCCTTGGTGGGTAAGTCTCGTGATCGCCGCGGTCACCTTCGTGGTTTTCCACCGGATCGCCGGCCAGGGATGTCGGCACCGCTACGTCCACGAAGGATCTCGGCGCCGAGAAGGTCCTCGTACAGTGCAAGCAGTGGCGAGTACAGGCGACCGAACACAATGTCGCCATCCACGCCAAGTTCCTCGGAAATCGAGGCAACATCGATCGGGACATAGATTTTCGATTTCCGGCCCGCTGCATCCTTCGAGTATCCCGAGAACTCTGGGTAGTACCGATTCCAGATACGCTCAAGGACTTGTAGGTCGGTCGGGATGCGCATCGTGGCGATTCTCGCCTCCAGCGAGAACTTCCTGCAGCGTATGCACGAACTGGGGCAGGAGCCGCTCCTGCAAAAGGGCCTGCGGCGATTGTTCCCGCCGTCCGAGGCGGCCGAGATTTACCGCGAGTTACCGTGCGTGCGAGCCTGGCCCCTTGTCCTTGCCGCGCCCGCTCGAACGGCCCGCAAGTCGCGCGGCCTTTGCCACGCGCAGCATCGCACCGAGCGCGTCGTTCACCGCTTCGCTGGTCGGAAACGCGTCGGCGATCTCCGGATCGAGACGCACGATGTTGGAGCCAGCGGCGAGGCGCGTCGCATACTTGCCGCGGCTCAGGCCGCCAGGAAAGTCGGATCGCTTGTACTCGGGACGAAGCTCGTCGCGACGGGGGGTCTTAACCTTCTTCATAGAGTTTCCGTTCGGACCGGGTCGCCGGTCGTGCACTGATGATGCGAATGATATCCCCGTCCTCGGTATGAGATACAACCACGAGCCGGCCACGGTCCGTCACTCCGAAAGTTACCCACCGCGATTCTCCTTCCGAATGGTCGGGGTCCGCGCCGGCCAACGCGTGATCGTCGGCGAGAGCCGTACTGGCCTCCTCAAAGGACACTCCGTGTTTCTTGACGTTGCCGGCGGCTTTGCGGGCATCCCAAATGAAGCGCATACACCTACTTACGCGCGTTTCGCGAAGACGTCCACCCGACTACTGACCGCAGCACGCTACAGCGAGTAGTCGTCGTCCGGGTCGCGGCCCATGTCCTTTCTGCGTCGGCAAGGCGGAATTCCTCGCGGACGGCTACTTCGACTGGGTGCTCGGCCTCGGATCGGAGACCTGGAGCTATCACCTCAATCCGCAGGTTTCAGTCGACCTCGGCAACCTGTGGGGTACGCCCGGCAAGTTGTTTGCAGCCGTCGAACTGGACTTCTGGTGGAACAAGTACCAGGTCCCCAGTTCGCCTGCGTTCGACACGGATCAGTCTGCCGTCAGCCTGATGCTCAAGTACCACTTGTGAAGGGTCGGGGGCTCAGCGACGTCGACGGCCGCGAGCCGGACGGGGCGGCGGTGGGCGATCGGCGCCGGTACGGAAGGCCTCGTGTGCCGCGAAGGCGGACTCCATCTGCGCGATCTCGAGCCGCGCCAGCCCCTCCTGCTGCGCGAGCGTGTGCCACCCGTCGATGACCTCCGCGAGGTCGCGCGCAATCTGCTGCGCGCGCGACGCGCTCAGCCGGTAGAACTCGTGGGTCGCGAGCACCGTAGTCACGCTCGGATGCGGGTCGGCCTCGTCGAGGCACAGCACGTGCGTGTCCTTGTGCGCAAGCGGGTTCATGTCGAAGGCGGGCGCGAGCCGCCAGCCACCGGGGCCAAGCAGGAATCCGTGGTTACGCAGGTGATCGTCGCGGTGCCCGCACATAACGTTGAAGAGCACGCGGCGGAAGAGCTGCCCGAGGTCGGCCTCGAGGGTTTGCGGGTCGCCCTGGTTCTGCAGGAACTCGGCGATCTCGAGGTAGCTTGCCCCCTCGCTGTCGGCGCGGCGCAGCAGCGTGAGCGCCGAGGCGTAGAAGCGCCGCCGGCCATCGGTGCGATCGAAGCGACGCACGCAGAAAGTGTGGTAGTCGCTGAACATCGTCTTGCGCGCCGGGGGTACGTCGATGCTCGCGCGTTCGGCGAGCCGGTGCAGCACGAACTCCCAGAGCCCCTGGTCGTAGTCGTCGTCGCGTGAGGGGAACTTGCCGATCCACAGCGAGCCGTCGACGTCGGTGAAGTTCGCCTTCGGGCGCGCGCCGCCGAGCGAGGCACCCGGGACGACCAGCACCGCGAGCCAGCGGCGCAGCTTCTCGAGGTCGTCGATGCGCCTGCTCGAGAGGTCGCGGGCGACCGACTCGAGCTCGGCGAGGCTAGTGATGGGCGGGGCCGCCAGGCGCTCGGCGGCGAGGTAGACGCCGCTGTCGCTATCGCGAAACCGCAGCGCCCCCTGGCGCGTGAAGTCCTGCACACCGAGCAGGTAGTCCCAGGCGTGGAGCTTGCGCGGCGGCCTGTTCTCGTCCCGGGCGGCGAGCAACTCGCGACGGTCCATCAGGAGCTGTCCCCAGCGATCCGGGGAGGAGTCGAGGAAGGCGCTGAAGTTGCCCGTCTCGGGCCGCGGGAAGAAGGGGTGGGCGTCGAGCGAGAGGTCCCGGTCGAGCGCAAAGGCGTGCGGACTCGCAAGCCACGCCGGATCGTAGTGAAAGCGGACCTGGCCGCGATCGTCGTGCAGTGTGCCGACGCGCGTGTCGCGCGCGATGTCGGCATCGACCCAGACCTCGACCGCCCGGGTCATGGTGCGCGGCCGGGCTCGAGAGCCTGGTCCTGCAGACGGCGGCCGAGTGGATCACCCGCCGCCAGCTGCTCGAGGTCGCGTTCGAGACCCAGCACGGCGAGCACGCGTACGTAGGTCCCGAGCGTGACCGACGGGTCGCCGTTCTCGACGTGATAGAGAGTCTGGCGGGAGATGCCCGCACGCGTCGCCACGGCCTGCATCGAAAGCCGCCGGCGCTTGCGCGCAAGGCGCAGTCGCTCGCCGAGCGCCTCGAGCAGACGCTGCTCCGCAGGGAAATTGGTGGGGGCTCTGGCAGGCATGACAACCATTATAGTCAATAATTGCTTGTTTTGTCCATAATGATTGACATACGCCGGGGGTGTTGGCGGCCCGAGCCGCCGCAGGGGGTCGGCTGCGTGCGGGCAGGGCGGGCGAATGGGGCGAGACGCGGGAGAAGATGCGCCGCGATACCCTCCGCGACTTGCCGGGGATTTCCTCCCCGGGCCGTGGTCAATCTCCGACGCGCTGCTGTTGACCCGGCAAAATTGAAGTGAACTCGCGCGGCAAAGTGGCCGCAACCCCCTAAGAGGCCTACTCCACCGTCACACTCTTCGCCAGGTTCCTCGGCTGGTCCACATCCGTGCCCTTCAGGATCGCGCAGTGATACGCGAGCAGTTGCAGCGGAATCGTGTACACCGCCGGCGCCTGGAAATAGCTCACGTGGCGCGGCATCTGGATCACGTGCACGCCATCGGACGCCTCGATGCCTGACTCCGGATCGGCGAACACATAGAGCTCGCCGCCGCGTGCGCGCACTTCCTGCAGGTTCGACTTGAGCTTCTCGAGCAGATCGTTGTTGGGCGCGACCGCGACCACCGGCATGTTCTCGTCCACGAGCGCCAGCGGTCCGTGCTTCAGCTCGCCGGCCGCGTACGCCTCGGCGTGGATGTAGGAAATCTCCTTGAGCTTGAGCGCGCCTTCCATCGCGATCGGGTACATCGCGCCGCGCCCGAGGAACAGCGCGTGCTCCTTGTCGGCGAAGCGTTTCGCCAGCTCGCGGATCGTGCCGTCGAGCGACAGCGTGCTCTCGATCAGCGAAGGGATGCCGAGCAGCGTCTGCACCAGGCCGCGCTCACGCTCCGCATCCGCGCTGTGGAACTTGGCGAGCGCCACGACCAGCATGTTGAGCGCGGCGAGCTGGGTCGTGAACGCTTTCGTCGACGCCACGCCGATCTCGGGGCCAGCGCGCGTCAGCATAACGAGCTCTGACTCGCGCACCAGCGAGCTTTCGGGCGCATTGCAGATCGCGAGCTGCGAGAGGTAGCCCGCCTGCTTGGCAGAGCGCAGGGCGGCGAGTGTGTCGGCCGTTTCACCCGACTGCGAGACGCTCACGAACAGAGTGTTCTTCGGCACGACCGGGTTGCGGTAACGGTATTCGCTCGCGATCTCCACCCAGCACGGCAGCCGGCAGATCTGCTCGATGAAGTACTTCGCGACCGTGGCCGCGTGGAAGCTGGTGCCGCAGGCCACGATGCGCACGGCCTCGGTCTTCGCGAACACGGCCGGCGCGGCCGGGCCGAACGCAGCCTCGAGCAGCTTGCCGCCGGCGACGCGCTCTTCGAGCGTCTGCGCCACGGCGCGTGGCTGCTCGTGGATTTCCTTGAGCATGTAGTGCGCGTACTCGCCTTTCTCCGCCGCGTCGGCGGACTGCTCGCTCAGCCACTCTGGGCGGTGCACGGTGTTGCCGTCGTGGTCGATGATGCGGAACGACTTGCGTCGCACCTCGGCGACGTCGCCTTCCTCGAGGATGATGAAGCGGCGGGTCACGGGCAGCAGCGCGGCCATGTCGGAAGCGACGAAGTTCTCCTCCTCGCCGAGACCCACGACCACCGGGCAGCCTTGGCGGGCGAGCACGATGCGGTCCGGGTCGTCTTTCGAGATCACGGCGAGCGCGAACGCGCCTTCGAGTTCGGCGACCGTCGCGCGCACAGCCTTGAAGAGGTCGCCCGTGGCCGCGAGGTGATGATGGATGCGGTGGGCGATGACCTCGGTGTCGGTCTCGGACGAGAACTCGTAGCCGAGGCGACGCGATTCGTCGCGCAGTTCCTCGTGGTTCTCGATGATGCCGTTGTGGACGATCGCGATGCCGTCCTTCGAGATGTGCGGGTGCGCGTTGCGCTCGCTCGGCACTCCGTGGGTGGCCCAGCGCGTGTGCGCGATGCCGAGACCAGAGTGGGTGGGGTCGGCGTCGAGCGCGTCCTGCAGCTTCTGCACCTTGCCGACGGTCCGCAGGCGCTTCAGTGCACCCGAGCCGTTCAGCACGGCCACGCCCGCCGAGTCGTAGCCTCGATACTCGAGCCGGCGCAGTCCGTCGATCAGGACGGGGACGATGTCACGCTCGGCGACGGCTCCAACGATTCCGCACATGCGGTCATCCTTGCTCGCTCAGGGGCGGCGAGACTATCAGGAATTCCCGGTAAATCAAAGATATAGACCAGCCGCACCCGGCCCTGCGGCGCGGCCCGGGCGGCATTGTAGTCCCTCGTGCACACCGGCCCGCAGCGCGCTGCCTCACAGAAGCCGAAGGACGGCCCCCTAGAGCCAGTTGCGGCGGCGGAACAGCACGAACAGGCCCCCGGCGAGGACGATACACACCAGCAGGATGCCGGCGAACGCCGCGGCGCTGCGGGCTCCGGGCAGGCCGACGTTCATGCCGTAGAGGCTCGCTATCAGGCTCGGCACCGCCAGCAGGATGGTGACCGAGGTCAGCACCTTCATCACGGCGTTCAGGTTGTTGGACACGATCGAGGCGAACGCATCCATCATCTGGCTCAGGATGTCGGCCGAGATCTCCACCATCGCCATCGCCTGTCGCACCTCGACGCGCACATCCTGCAGCTGTTCGGGATCGACGCCGAGCCCCGGCAGCTGCAGTCCCTGCAGGCGCTCGAGCACCAGTTCATTGGCTCCGATGGAGGTGCGGAAGTAGGTCAGGCTCTTCTGGCAGCGCAGCAGTCCGAGCACTTCCTCGTTGCGCAGGGAGCGCTGCAGTTCGTCCTCCAGGCGCTCGACCTCCTTGTCGATGCGTCGCATGCACTCGAGGAACTCCTCCGCAATGCGCGCGAAGAACTGCAGCAGGAAGCGCATCGGTTGCCGGGTCGAGATCGCCGCGGTGCGCGCAGCGTGCTTCTGCAGCTCCGCGACGAACGGACGGGCGTCCGGTGCAATGGTCACGACGTAGCGGGATGTCACGATGATGCTGAGCGGAGCGGTCTCGAACGGCGCCGCGCCTGCACCGGAAGCCGCGCTCTCCGACGGATGCCGCAGCACGACCAGCAGCGCGCCGCCGTCGTGCTCCACGCGCGGATGTTCGTCCGGGTCGCGTACGTGATCGAGCAGCGAGCGCGGGATGCCGAGCCCTTCCAGCATCGCGAGTTCGTCGGCGTCAGGCGCCACGAGGCTGATCCAGCAGCCGTCCTCGGCTCCATCACGCCGCTCGAGGCCACCCGCGCGATCGTCGATGAATATCTCGAGCATGGACGGATGGGTGAATGTCCCCTACTTCTTCTGCGGTCGCTTCCAGCTCTCGACCGTGGTCTGCTTGCTGCGCTCGAGCGTGAGCTGGCCCTCGGGCGTGTCCTTCGTGATGGTCGAGCCCGCGCCGATCGTCGAGCCCGCGCCGATCTTCACCGGCGCGACGAGCATCGCGCCCGAGCCGATGAACGCGCCGTCGCCGATCTCGGTGCGCCACTTGTTCGCGCCGTCGTAGTTGCAGGTGACGGTGCCCGCCCCCACGTTCACCTTCTCCCCCACGGTCGTGTCACCGAGATAGGTCAGGTGATTGGCCTTGCTGCCCGCCCCGACGATGCTGTTCTTCACCTCGACGAAATTGCCGATGTGCACCCCGGCCGCGAGCTCGGACGAGGGCCGGAACCGGGCAAACGGCCCGATGTTGCAGCGGCTGCCGATGCGTGCCTTGTCGATCACGCAGTTCGGGAAGATCACCGTGTCGTCGCCGACCTCGCTGTCGCGGATCACGACGTTCGGCCCGATGCGCACGCGGTTGCCGAGCTTCACGCGGCCCTCGAAGACCACGTTCACGTCGATGACCACGTCGCGACCGATCTCGACCGGGCCGCGCGCGTCGAACCGCGCGGGATCGACGATCGTGGCGCCCGCGAGCATCAGCTCCGTCGCGCGCTGCCGCCGATAGGCGGCCTCGAGCTCCGCGAGCTGCAGCTTGTCGTTGACGCCCATCACCTCGGTGGCGGTCGGCGCCACGACGGCGTGCACCTTGAGCCCCGCCCGCACCGCCGCGACGATCACGTCGGTGAGGTAGTACTCGCCCTGGGCGTTGTCGTTCCTGAGCGCCGCGAGCCACTGCCGCAGCCTGCCCGCCGGCACGCACATCAGCCCGGTGTTCGACTCGTGGATGGCGCGTTCCTTGGTGTTGGCGTCCTTGTGCTCGACGATGCGCACCACGTTGCCGGCGCCGTCACGCACCACGCGACCGTAGCCCGTCGGATCGGGCAGCATGACCGACAGCAGGCTCAAGGCGTTGTCTGCGGCTTCGGCGACGAGGCGCGCGAGCGACTCGAGCTGCACCAGAGGCACGTCGCCGTAGAGCACCAGCACGAGATGGTCGTCCGGGATCTGGGGCATGGCCTGCGCGACCGCGTGCCCGGTGCCGTGCTGCTCGGCCTGCAGTACCCAATGGATATCGTCGCGACCGCGGAAGACCTCGAGCACCTGCTCTCCACCGTGGCCGTAGACGACGTAGGTCGCCGCGGCCTCGAGGCGGGCCGCCGCGTCGAGCACGTGCGCGAGCAGCGGCTTGCCGGCCAGTGGCTGCAGGACCTTGGGCAGGTCGGAGTTCATGCGCTTGCCCTGGCCGGCGGCCAGGATCACGACGGAGAGTGTCATGGCGGCAATAGTAATGTACCGGGAGCCGCCTCGTGCACTGCGGCGGATTTAAGGGGACGCTACCCTTTTACCCGGCTGGAAAAAGGGTAGCGTCCCCTCTTAGCGGCGGGTCTTGCGGAGCTTCTGGATCGCCTGCAACTGCGCGCTGATGGCGGCGAGTTCCGCCTCGGCCGTGGCGATCTCCTGCTTCTCGGTGCGCGCGCGGATCGCCTCCTCGGCGATGCGCTTGGCCTCGAGCACCTTGGCCTCGTCGAGGTCCGCCGCACGGATCGCCGTGTCGGAGAGGACGTTGATGTGCGCAGGCTGCACCTCGAGGAAGCCGCCCTGCACGTACACCATCTCCTCCTCTTCCTTGCCCGGCACCTTGATCCGCACCGTGCCCGCCTTGATCTGCGTGATCAGCGGCGCGTGGCGCGGATAGATGCCGAGCTCGCCCATGATGCCCGGGAGCACCACGAACTCCGCGTCGCCGGAGTAGATGGACTCCTCCGCGCTGACGACGTCTATTCTCATGGTGGCCATAGCGATTCCCTAGTTGCAGAGCGGATAGCGGATAGCGGATAGCGGATAGTGCCGGAAACGGAGCTGCGGGAGTCTCTTCACTATCCGCTATCCGCTATCCCCTATCCGCTTTCCCTTACTGCAGCGACTTGGCCTTCTCCACCGCCTCTTCGATCGCGCCGATCATGTAGAACGCCTGCTCGGGCAGGTGGTCGTACTCGCCGGCCACGATCGCCTTGAAGCCGCGGATCGTGTCCTTCAGCGACACGAACTTGCCCGGGCTGCCCGTGAACACCTCGGCCACGTGGAACGGCTGCGACAGGAAGCGCTGGATCTTGCGGGCGCGTGCCACGATCAGCTTGTCCTCGGGCGACAGCTCGTCCATGCCGAGGATCGCGATGATGTCGCGCAGTTCCTTGTAGCGCTGCAGCACGGCCTGCACCGCGCGCGTCGTCTCGTAGTGCTCCTCGCCGATGACGTTCGGGTCGACCTGGCGCGAAGTCGAGTCGAGCGGGTCCACGGCGGGGTAGATGCCGAGCGAGGCGATGTCGCGCGAGAGCACGACGGTGGCATCGAGGTGGCCGAAGGTGGTCGCGGGCGACGGGTCGGTCAGGTCGTCCGCGGGCACGTACACCGCCTGGATCGAGGTGATCGAGCCCACCTTGGTCGAGGTGATGCGCTCCTGCAGGCGGCCCATTTCCTCGGCCAGCGTCGGCTGGTAACCCACCGCGGACGGCATGCGGCCGAGCAGCGCCGACACCTCGGTGCCCGCGAGCGTGAAGCGGTAGATGTTGTCGACGAAGAACAGGATGTCGCGGCCCTCGTCGCGGAAGCGCTCGGCCATGGTGAGGCCCGTGAGCGCCACGCGCAGGCGGTTGCCCGGCGGCTCGTTCATCTGGCCGAACACCATCGCCACCTTCGACTGGCTCAGGTCCTCCTGCACGATGACCTTCGCGTCCGACATCTCGTGGTAGAAGTCGTTGCCCTCGCGGGTGCGCTCGCCGACACCGGCGAAAACCGACAGGCCCGAGTGCTGCTTCGCGATGTTGTTGATCAGCTCGAGCATGTTGACGGTCTTGCCGACGCCGGCGCCGCCGAACAGGCCGATCTTGCCGCCCTTGGCGAACGGGCAGATCAGGTCGATGACCTTGATGCCGGTCTCGAGCAGCTCGACCGACGGCGACAGCTCGTCGAACTTCGGTGCGGGCTGGTGGATCGCGCGACGCTCCTCGGCGGTGATCGGGCCGCGCTCGTCGATCGGGCGACCGAGTACGTCCATCACGCGGCCGAGCACGCCGGGGCCCACGGGCACGGAGATCGCCGCGCCGGTGTTGCGCACCTTCATGCCGCGCTGCAGGCCGTCGGAGGAGCCGAGTGCGATGGTGCGCACCACGCCGTCACCGAGCTGCTGCTCGACCTCGAAGGTCAGTCCCTTCTCGGCGAGCGCGTTGCCGCTGTCCTCGAGGACCAGTGCGTCGTAGATGTTCGGCATCGCGTCGCGCGGGAACTCGATGTCGATGACCGCGCCGATGGTCTGGACGATGGTGCCGTGAGCTTGTGACATGGTCGTGACCCGAGTGGAAAGTGATTAATGACTAATGACTGGTGATCAGTGCGGAGAGCTGCGCCCGTCACACGGCGGCGGCGCCGCCGACGATCTCCGAGAGTTCCTTGGTGATCGAGGCCTGGCGGCTCTTGTTGTAGATGAGCTGCAGCTCCTCGATGATGCTGAGCGCGTTGTCGGAGGCGGACTTCATGGCCACCATGCGCGCCGACTGCTCGGAGGCGATGTTGTCGGCCGCCGCCTGGTAGACGACGGTCTCGATGTAACGCACCAGCAGCTCGTCGAGCACGACCTTGGGATCGGGCTCGTAGAGGTAGTCCCAGTTGCCGATGCCGACCTTCTCGTGGTCGTCCCAGACTTCCTCCGGGCCGCGCTCGAGCGGGATCGGGATCAGCATGCTGTGCGTCGGTTCCTGCTTCATGGTGTTCACGAAGCGGCTCGAGAAGATGTGCACCTCGTCGAGGCGCCCCTCGAGGTAACCGTCGATCAGCATCTTGACCGGTCCGATCAGGCGGTCGAGCGCCGGGCGATCGCCGTAGTTCACCACCTGCGAGACGATCGTGCCACCCATGCGGTTCAGGAAGCCGAAGCCCTTGTTGCCGATCGCGCTGTACTCGACCTCGATGCCCCTGGCGATCCACTCCTTGTGCTGGTTCAGCACCAGGCGCAGCAGGTTGGTGTTGAGTCCGCCGCACAGGCCCTTGTCGGTGGTGATGACCACCACGCCGACGCGCTTCACCTCGGGCCGCCGGGTCAGCAGCGGGTGCTTGTACTCGGTATTGGCGCTCGCGGCGTGCGTCGCGATGGAGAGGATGCGCTGGGAGTACGGCCGTCCGGCACGCATCCGCTCCTGCGCCTTCTTCATCTTCGACGCAGCGACCATTTCCATCGCCTTGGTGATCTTGCGCGTGTTCTGCACGCTCTTGATCTTGAGGCGGATTTCCTTGGTTCCGGCCATGGTGGCTCCCGCTCGGGGCTCTAGTACGCGCCGTTCTTCTGGAAGTCCTCGATCGCGGCGGCGAGGGCTTTCTCGTCGTCGGCGTTCAGGTCCTTCGTGGTCTCGATGCGGTCGAAGAGCTCCTTGTACTTCGATTTCACGTGCTGGCGCAGCGCCATCTCGAAGGCGAGCGCGCGCTTGACCTCGACGCCGTCGAAGTAGCCCTTGTTCACCGCGAACAGCGTGACGGCCTGCTCGGCGACCGAGATCGGCGAGTACTGCGGCTGCTTCATCAGCTCGGTGACCAGGCGGCCGCGGTCGAGCTGCTTGCGGGTCGCCTCGTCCAGGTCGGAGGCGAACTGCGCGAACGCCGCGAGCTCGCGGTACTGGGCGAGCGCGAGTCGCACGCCGCCGCCGAGCTTCTTGATCACCTTGGTCTGCGCCGCGCCGCCGACGCGCGACACGGAGATGCCGGCGTTGATGGCCGGGCGGATGCCGGCGTTGAACAGGTCGGTCTCGAGGAAGATCTGGCCGTCGGTGATGGAGATCACGTTGGTCGGCACGAACGCGGACACGTCGCCCGCCTGCGTCTCGATGATCGGCAGCGCGGTGAGCGAACCGGTCTTGCCCTTGACGGCGCCCTTGGTGAAGCGCTCGACGTACTCCTCGTTCACGCGCGCGGCGCGCTCGAGCAGGCGCGAGTGCAGGTAGAACACGTCGCCCGGATAGGCTTCGCGGCCCGGCGGGCGGCGCAGCAGCAGCGACACCTGGCGGTAGGCCCAGGCCTGCTTGGTGAGGTCGTCATAGATGATGAGCGCGTCCTGGCCACGGTCGCGGAAGTACTCGCCCATGGTGCAGCCCGAGTAGGGCGCGATGTACTGCATCGCCGCCGACTCGGAGGCGGTGGCCGCGACGACGATGGTGTAGGCCATCGCGCCGTGCTCCTCGAGCTTGCGGACCACGTTCGCCACGGTCGAGGCCTTCTGGCCGATCGCGACGTAGATGCAGATGAGGTCCTTGCCCTTCTGGTTGATGATGGTGTCGACCGCGACGGCGGTCTTGCCGGTCTGGCGGTCGCCGATGATCAGCTCGCGCTGGCCGCGGCCGATCGGCACCATCGAGTCGATGGCCTTGAGGCCGGTCTGCACCGGCTGGCTCACCGACTTGCGGGCGATGACGCCCGGCGCCACCTTCTCGATGACGTTGGTTTCCCTGGCGTCCACCGGGCCCTTGCCGTCGATGGGCTGGCCGAGCGCGTTCACCACGCGGCCGATCAACTCGGTGCCGACGGGCACCTCGAGGATGCGGCCGGTGCACTTGACCGTGTCGCCCTCGGAGATGTGCTCGTACTCGCCGAGGATCACCGCGCCGACCGAGTCGCGCTCGAGGTTGAGCGCGAGGCCGAAGGTGTTCTTCGGGAACTCGAGCATTTCACCCTGAACCGCGTCCTGCAGGCCGTGGATGCGGACGATGCCGTCCGTCACCGACACGACGGTGCCGACGCTGCGTGCCTCGGTGGCCGCCGTGAAGTTCTGGATGCGTGCCTTGATCAGTTCGCTGATCTCAGAAGCCTTGATCGACATTTCGCATTCCTCTGCAGGCCGTCGCCGCGCTCGCGGCCTGGCCGTTGAAATCGTTCGTCAGCCAGTCAATTCGGTCTCGAGCCGCTCGAGCTTGCCCTTCAGCGAGCCATCGATCAGCAGGTCGCCCGAACGCACCACCGCGCCGCCGATCAACCCCGGATCGACGGTGCAATGCAACCGCACGTCGCGGCGCAGTCGGTTGCGCAGGGCTCCCGCGAGCCGTTCCCTCTGCCGCTCGTCGAGGGTCGTCGCGGAGACGACCTCGACCTCGGCCACGTTCTGGTCCTCGGCCTCGAGTTCCTCGAAGCGCGTGGCGATCTCGGGCAGGAAGTCGAGCCGCCCGTTCTCCCGCAGCAGCGCGAGGAACGCGCGCCCGTGAGCGTCGAGTCCGTCGCCGCAGATCCCGGCGATGAGCTCCTCGAGCTGCTCGCTGCGCACCTCGGGGCTGCGCTCGAACGCCTGGAACTCCTCGCTCAGCACGACCGCGCGCGCGGTGGCGAGCCAGCCCGACCATTCGGCGAGCCGGCCCTGCTCGCGCGCATAGCCGAACGCCGCCTTGGCGTAGGGTCTCGCTACTGTGGCTCTCTCGGCCATGGTGACTCCCTGGAGTACGCCGCGGCCGTCAGGCCTTGGCGCCCTCGATCTCGCGCGCGAGCTTCTCGATCAGGTCCGCGTGGGCCTTCGGATCGATCTCGCGTTCGAGGAGTCGCGAGGCACCGGCCACCGCGAGCGTGCCCACGTCCTTGCGCAGCGCGTCACGCGCGCGGGACTTCTCGAGCAGCACTTCCTGGCGTGCGTCGCCGACGAGGCGTTGCCCCTCGGAGATGGCGGTCGCGCGGGCCTCCTCGATGATCTCGTTCGAGCGGCGATTCGCCTGGTCGACGATCTTGAGCGCCTTTTCGCGCGCCTCGCTGACGATTCCCGCGGCATCGCCGTGGGACTTCTGCAGCTCCTTCTGGCCGCGCTCGGCGGCCGCGAGGCCGTCGGCGATCTTCTTCTGGCGGTCTTCGACCGCCTTCATCAGGGGGGGCCAGATGAACCTCCACGAAAACCAGATCAGGATGGCGAAGACCATCGCCTGCCCGATGATCGTGGCATTGATGTTCATGGCGACGTCCTCGCGTCAGTCGTGGTTCAGCCGAAGCGGGCGAGCAGCGGGTTGGCGACCGCGAAGAACATCGCGAGCGCGACGCCGATCAGGAACGCCGCGTCGATCAGGCCGGCGAGCAGGAACATGCGGCCCTGCAGCGTGGGGATCAGCTCCGGCTGGCGCGCGGCGGATTCGAGGAACTTCGAGCCCATGATGCCGATGCCGATGCAGGCGCCGATCGCGCCGAGGCCGATGATCAGGCCGATGCCCAGCGCCGTGAAGCTCTGGACCTGGGCGATGAACGCGAGGTTTTCCATGTGTCTCTCCAGTCAGTCGTGCGGTTGCGTGAACGGTGAAGGGGGGGTCAGTGGTGCTCGGTGGCCATCGCGACGTACACGATGGTCAGCACCATGAATATGTAGGCTTGCAGCGTGATGATCAGGATGTGGAAGATCGCCCAGGCGGCCCCGGCGAGGAGCTGGCCCAGCATCGAGACGCTGCTGCCGATGGTGAAGCCGGCCCAGCCCGCGCCGAGCAGCGCGATCAGCATGAACACCAGCTCGCCGGCGTACATGTTGCCGAACAGTCGCATCGCGAGCGACACGGGCTTCGACAGCAGTTCGACGAGGTTCAGCAGGAAATTCGGGATCCACAGCACCGGGTTGGCACCGAACGGGGCGGTGAAGAGCTCGTGGACGTAGCCGCCCGCACCCTTCGCCTTGAACGAATAGAAGATCACGAACAGCAGGACCGAGATCGACATCGCGAAGGTGGTGTTGACGTTGGCCGTGGGCACCACGCGCCAGTAATGCAGCCCGAACCAGCCGGCGACCACGCCCGGCACGTCGAGCGGCAGCAGGTCCATGGCGTTCATGAAGAACACCCAGAGGAAGATCGTGAGCGCGAGCGGCGCGAGGAAGCGGCGGTCGAGGTGGAAGACCTCCTTGACCTGGGTGTCGACGAACTCGACCACCATCTCGACGAAGGCCTGTCCCTTGCCCGGGACGCCCGACGTGGCCCTGCGCGCAGCCAGCCAGAAGAGGCCGAGGGCCACGACGCCCGTGAGCACGGACATGAACATCGTGTCGACGTGCCAGGTCCAGAAACCCTCGCCGACCTTGAGGTGCGACAGGTGGTGGGTGATGTATTCGGTGCTGCTCGCAGGTGCTTCGCCGGCCATGATCAGTCCGAAACTCCCAGGTTCTCGTCCACTTTCGTCGCGCCCCCGCGGGCCGCGCCGAACCAGTAACCCGCGTACGTCACCGCGTATCCCGCCAGCAGCGGCAATGCGGCGACCCGCGGCGACCGGAGCGCCAGCACCAGCATCGCGATGGTGAAGAAGACCTTCACCATCCAGCCGGAGAAGAAGCTCCAGGCCACCCGTTGCGCGCTCGCTCCCGCGCCGTGCCGCAACATCGCGAACGCCATCAGCGACGTCGCGACGATGCCGATGCCCGCCCCGATGAGCGCCGAGGCGCCCGCACGGGCATCCGACACGGCGAGGCAGGCGATCGCAACGATCGCCCCGAGCAACACCTGCGCCAGCACGACCGCCAGCGCCTGGCGCCGGCCAATCTGGACATCGCGTTTGCTCAAGGCCTCACTCAAGCTCCGGGCAACAAAAAAGCCACGTCATGTGCCGGGCGCTTCCGGCCACGGGTGGCGATTCGACCGTTACCCGGGCGGACCGCGCCCGCTGGCACGGCCTCCGGAAGGCCGCCAATTATAGCGGCTCCTTTTGCACTGCTTCAATGCAGCGCGGGGCTTAACTTGCCGCAGCCATTGCGGCTTGCACGGATGGTCCGAGCGGTGCGACTGCGGCAGCCGTCGGCGCCAGCCCGGGTGCGCCGGGCGTGTTTCGAGGATTCGGCTTTCCTGATGAATACGCCTTGAAGAGCGTTTCAGCCCGGAACCATTATCTGTAATTGCTGATTAAAAGAGGCCGCTCACTGGATGTGGGCGAGGATGCCGTCGAGTTCGTCGAGGCTGTTGTAGTTGATGACGAGCTTGCCGCGCCCCGCGGCGCCGTGCTGCAGGGCGACCTTGGCGCCGAGCTTCTCGGCGAGGTCCTGCTCGAGGCGCCCGATGTTCGGATCCTTGCGCGGCGGGTCGCGATGCGTGTCGCCGTCCTTGTGCTCGAGCATGCGGCGCACGAGCGCCTCGGTCTCGCGCACCGACAAACCCTTCTTCGCCACCAGCAGCGCCACCTCGACCTGCTGCCGCGCCACCGTCAGGCCGAGCAGCGCGCGGGCGTGCCCCATCTCGATCTGCCGGCCCTCGACCAGTGACTTCACTTCCTCGGCGAGCTCGAGCAGGCGCAGCAGGTTGCTCACGGCCGCGCGCGAGCGGCCCACCGCGTCGGCCGCGGTCTGGTGCGTCATGTCGAATTCGCGGATCAGCCGGTCGAGCGCACGGGCCTCCTCGAGCGGATTGAGGTTCTCGCGCTGGATGTTCTCGATGAGCGACATGGCGACGGCCGCCTCGTCGGTCACCCGGCGGATCACCGCCGGTATGTCGTGCAGGCCCGCCATCTGGGCGGCCCGCCAGCGGCGCTCGCCCGCGATGATCTCGTAGCGGTCGGGCTCGCCGCTCGGCTGCGCCACGAGCGGTCGCACCACGATCGGCTGCACCACGCCCTGCGCGCGGATGGAATCCGCCAGTTCCTGCAGGCTCTCCGGCCGCATGTCGAGACGCGGCTGGTAGCGACCCCGCTGCAGCAGGTCCACCGGGATCCGGGCGAGCTCTTCGTCGCGCTTCGCGGGCGCGGATGCGCTGCCAGGTGGCTCCGCCGGAGCAGGCGTGGTCGTGCCGAGCAGGGCTTCGAGCCCTCGGCCGAGACTGGGTCGCTTGGTTGCCATGCGGGGAAGTTTAGCGGATAGCAGCGCGCCGCTAGGGGTCGGGACTGGACGGAGCCATTTCCGGCGGAGCGTCCGGGTCGTCCTCGGCCGCCGGGATGGTCCCTTGCAGTGCCTCTTCCTCGCGGCGGATCAGCTCGCCGGCGAGGGCAAGGTACGCGAGCGCCCCGCGGGAGTCCTTGTCGTGGTACATCGCGGCCTTGCCGAAGCTCGGCGCCTCCGCGAGCCGCACGTTGCGCGGAATCACGGTGCGGAACACCTTGTCGCCGAAGTGCATGATGAGCTGCGCCGAGACCTCGTTCGACAGGTTGTTGCGCGGGTCGAACATGGTGCGCAGGATCCCCTCGAGCTCGAGGTCCGGATTCACGCTGGCCTTGATCTGCTCGATCGTGCCCATGAGCGCCGAGAGCCCTTCGAGCGCGTAGTACTCGCACTGCATCGGCACCAGCACGGTGTCCGCCGCGACCAGCGCGTTCAGCGTCAGCAGGTTCAGCGCCGGCGGGCAATCGATCAGGATCACGTCGTAGAAGTCGCGCACGGGCTTCAGCGCGTTCCTGAGCCGCACCTCACGCCCGATCTTGCTCATCAGCTGGACCTCGGCGGCGACGAGGTCCTGGTTGCCGGGCAGCACGGTGAACCCACCCTGCTCGACCGGCATCAGTGCCGCGGCGAGGTCGCATTCCCCGAGCAGCACGTCGGTCATGGAGTGGCGCAGGTTGCGCTTGTCGACGCCGCAACCCATGGTCGCGTTGCCCTGCGGGTCGCTGTCGATCAGCAGCACCTTGCGGTGCGTCGCGGCCAGCGAGGCGGCAAGGTTGACGGCGGTGGTCGTCTTGCCGACGCCGCCTTTCTGGTTGGCCACCGCGATGACGCGCTTCATGGGCCGGGAAGGATAGCCGTGATCAGCCAGTCTTGTCGTGCGAGCGACACAGTTCGACCAGGTGGCGCTCCTCCTCGAGCCCAGGCACCGCCAACCGGTGCACGGCCGCGACCTTCCAGCCGTTCAGCTTCGCCGCGAGTTCCTCCTCGGGGTACCGGCCCTTCATGGCCAGCAGGCGCCCGCCACCGGCGACCAGCCGGCCGGCCACTTTGACAAGGTCGGCAAGCGGCCCGACCGCCCGGGCCAGCACCGTGTCGAAGCGCTCCGTCGGCTCGTAGCCCTCCGCACGCGACTGCACCACCTCGACGTTGGTGAGTCCGAGCGTGTCGCGCACGTGCTCGAGGAAGCGGCACTTCTTGCCGGTGGACTCGACGAGGGCGAAGTGCCGGGCGGGCTCCACGATCGCGAGCGGGATGCCGGGGAAACCCGCGCCGCTACCGACGTCGGCGATGCGTTCGCCGCGCAGGTACGGCTGCACGCTCAGGCTGTCGAGCAGGTGCTTGGTGAGCTGCGAGGGACGGTCACGGATGGCGGTGAGGTTCATCCGCGTGTTCCACTCGTCGAGCAGGTCGAGGTGCCGGACGAGCTTCGCCAGCTGCGCCTCGTCGAGTTCCAGCGCGAGGGCGCGGGATCCGTCGAGGAGGGTGCACATCCGCTTAGGGTACCCGCTCGACAGCTGCGACGAATGAGTTCGCAGCCGAGCACCGAAGTTCCCTGTCACTGTTCACGGCAACGGAATCATCTGACCGGCATGGCTCGCCAGGACCAATGCGATTTCCTTGTGTTGCGCCTTCTGCAACTGCAGATCACCAGGAAACTGCGGCCAGCCATGAATCAGCGCGTGGCGGGGCCCGGCTGGGGGCATTTCATCGGAATCAACCGCGAGCCCGGTGTCTCGTGCCACACGCGCCCTGACAATCGCTGCCCCATGCAGCGCACGACCAGAGGTTGCAGAGATCCCCAATGACCTGAGGCCGTCCAGCGGAAACGCTCCGTGGCGAAACACCGAGACGTCCTGGGTATGAGGATTGGGCATAAAGGCATTCGCCTTGACCCCAGTACTGGAGTACTGGCTGCTCTGCGTCAGGAACCGAGCGAGATCCTCGTCGTCCTGAACTTGCTCAGGCAGCCCGGACGGCAGCATCCGTGCGATCCGTGATGTACAGGATCTTCTGGATCAGGCGCCCCGGAACCTGAGCGCCGTCAAACCCGATGACGCCGTGCTCGCGGTCCGTCCCCAGCAGCCACGCATAAGCCAGCCGGTTTGACTGACCAATGCTTACTGACAGCACGCGGGTGGGCGACACCATCCAGTCCAGAGAGATCGAACCATCCGGTTCGGCGCCCACCTCCGGGACTTCAAGCCCGTCCGGCAGCGCAGCAATCAGTTGTTCTGCAAGGAACAGGGCACGTGGGTTGAGCGGGAGGGCGCCGTGCGCATCCCAGTCCGGGTTCGCGCACTCCTCAGCCAGGACAGCCAGCTCATCCAGCGCCCTGGCTTTCGCACCGTTCAGGGCCTCCGAGCCCCTGGAGGCCTCGTAGATCATCCTCGCGGCCCCGGCGGCGCTGGCCGCCTCCTCGGACACGGCATTGGACAGCCGAACGTAGCTCGCCAGCCCCGGGTAGCTGGCCAGGACACTTGCGCCGGCTGCTATTGAAAGAGGTCTAAGCATTTCGGCTGAAGTGTGTTCTGGAATACCCGATTCTTCAAGGCCCTTAGAGCCGCGATTCGCGTGGAAATTGCCGGCCAGTCGCAGGTTTCGAGCGGCTTGTCATCGAATGCGGCGTTGTCGAGTATCAATGAGAGGCGATCACCTTCCGCAGACTGAGCGGTCAGCACTGTCTGCATTTGCAGCCCGGATGCCTTCTCGACTGCGGAGTACTGGTTGAGGAAGCCCAGCAGTGCCATTCCATCTTCGTCGGGCAGCCTCGGACCACAGCGCAGGTACTCGTTCAGGTCCACCCCGCCGTCCTGGAACGGGATGTGGATACGATTGATGTACCGGAGTTGGAGCCGTCGGATCATTCGCGGGGAGGTGATTGAACAGAACACCTCCCATGTCCTGCGGATTTCGGGAAGCAGCGTATCCAGGCCCGGATACGGAGCGAGCTTGTTGAAGGAAAATCCCTGGCGTCGCACCTGCACCAGTTGATTGCCGTCGTCCTTGATCAGCTGGAATGCCTCTAGAGTCTGCTTCATCGACGTCTCGGCGATGGTCGCATCCTCCGCCGTCCGGATTTCATGGAGCTGACTGAAGCGCTTACGGAATTTTGGATAGGTGTCGCGGTAGCTGTCGCGTACCTGGGATTCCAACCGCTCCCACTGGATGTCGGGCGGCAAGTCGCAATCGATATCCACAACCGCCTCGATGATGGGCGGATGATTGAGACGAACAAGCTCAGACACGGAACACCTTCATCACCTCGTCCCCGAGGTGGTTGATGACCTTCACCGCGACCCGCCCGCTCTTCGGCTTCTCGAAAGGTCGTGAGGTGTCGCTGCGCAGGCTCTCCCAGGCCTGCTCGTTGATCTCGGCCTTCAGCGTCGTGCGCAGCGCCTTGTAGGGATCGTTCTGCCCCAGGAAGTAGGCGTGGCGGACGAAGAAGCTCTCACCGTTGTAGTCGGTGTCGATGAACCAGCACGCAATGCCCTCGGGACCGTCGCTGCGCACCTCGCCGGTGGACGGGTCGAACACATCGACGCCACGCACTTTCAGCTGAATGCTATCCGCATCCGGGTGCAGCATCTCGATGTCCGGCTCGCCGAAGATCACGAACAGGTTGCCCTTGCCGGTGGACTTGAGGTCCGCGGCCATGTGCAGGTCGGCGTTCATGCGCGCCTTGAGCACGGGGATGCGGCCGAGCTTGCTGAATTCGTTGGCGTGCGCCTCGTAGTTGAACGCGCAGGCGATCAGCACGTCGAAACCGGCGTCGCCCGCCTCGCGCGCCGCCTCGACGAGGTCGGGCCGCGAGACGGTACCGAACTCCGGCCCGATGAAGATGCCCGCGCGCTTGCTCGCCTCGCCCTCCATGTAGCGGCCCTCGGCGCAGATATAGGTGCCCGGCCAGCCGGTGAGCGCGGTGAAGGTGATGCGGTCCGCCTTGTGCGCCTGCTGCACGCCAGCCGCCTTCAGGTTCTCGAGGATCATCTGCTCGAAGGGCGTGCCGACGGGCTTGTCGTTCACCTGAAGCGGATCGATCAGCCCGTCGTCTTCGTCGACGCCCAGCATGCGGTGCGGGCTCAGTGACTCCACAGTGAAAGGCCCGGCGACGCGCACCTTGCGCTTGTCCTCGTAGGGCCGGTCGTAGAGGTACTCGAACTCCGCCTTGGCGGCGATGGACTTGTCGATTTCCTGCTGGCGGGCGATCCGCGCCTGCCACCAGTCGGCGTGCAGCTTCTTCGCGGCGTCAGGCCACTTGGCATCGGCGTCGCGGGGGATTTCCCATTCCTGCCAGGAATTCTTGAGCGCGGCGTTGAGCTGTTCGCGCAGCGGCTCGAGCTTCGCCTGCCACTTGTCCCAGATCACGTCGATCTCGGCGTTGTTGGCGATGGACTTGAGCGTGATGTGCGGCACGCGCTCGTAGACGAAGCCGTGCCGGACGTTGCCGTAGGTGGGCATGGTGCTCGGAGCACTACGCGTGACTTCCGCTTCCTTCAGTTGGCCTTCGGCGGAGTCAGCCAGCAGGTAGGACGGATAGCGGGCACCCATGATCCGGGCACGGGCGAGAGCGAGCGCGACGCGAGAGGTGTCGATGGTGATCCAGCGGCGGCCCCATTGTTCGGCGACGTAGGCTGTGGTGCCGGAGCCGCAGGTGGGGTCGAGCACGAGGTCGCCGGGATCGGATGACATTAGGACGCAGCGCTCAATAATTCTGGCGGAGGTTTGAACCACATAGAATTTGTCACCCCCAAGACTGCTGCCGACATCGGTCCACACGTTCCGAATCGGCATAGCGGGGTAGTCATCGATGAAGCGAACATAGTTGAGACTATTCTTCCCTGGCTCAAGCCTGTCGGCCCACAGGAGTCTTTGCATTCCCTGTTCGTTCGTCTTCCAGCGCACTTGCTCGCTCGGCTTCAATTCCCTTCCGCGAATCTGAACACCGAACCAAGACGCAGCACCCTCACCCTTTGTGCGTCCAATGCTTTGAGACGTCATGTCACTCAGTCTGAAGGAGCGGCTGTTCTCAGCCTGCTCCACGGTAGCCTTTGTTGCGCGAACTCTCTCGCCGTGTTTGGTCTGAAGAAAGGCGTAGGCCTCTCCGCCTTCGCCGCCCGCAACTTTGGGAAGCAGGAACGTGCGGAACTTCAGGGATTCCTTTTTCTTCGCGAACCACAGGACATGGTCACTTACGTTCGGTAGATAGAGTTCCGTTGAGCCGAACGTCTTCTCGATAGTGATCTGAGAAACGAAGTTATCATCTCCAAACACCTCATCCATCAGCGCCCGCACTCGATGAACGTTCTCATCCCCGATCTGCACGAAGATCGACCCCGAGTCCGTCAGCAGATCCCGCGCCACGGTCAGCCGATCGCGCAGGTAGGTGAGGTACGAGTGGATCCCGTCCCGCCACGTGTCGCGGAACGCCTTCACCTGCTCGGGCTCGCGCGTGATGTGATCGGCCTTCCCGTCCTTCACGTCGCGGCTGGTGGTCGACCACTGGAAGTTGCTGTTGAACTTGATGCCGTACGGCGGATCGAAATAGATGCACTGCACCTTGCCGCGCAGCCCCTCGCGCTCGGCGAGCGAGGCCATCACCTGCAGTGAGTCGCCCAGGATCATGCGGTTCGACCAGTTCTGCTCGTGCTGGTAGAACTCGGTCTTGTCCACGCCCTTCGGGATGCCGTTGAAGTCCGCGAACAGGTCCGCGGTGAGCTGGCCCGCCTCGTGCGCGGCCTGCTTCGACATGCGCGAGAGATCGTCGATCAGCGCCTTGGGGTGCACCTTCTCCTGGATGTACAGCGGCGGCGCGTGCACGACGAGGTCCGACCAGTCCTGCTCGTCCTTGCCGCGCCAGACGAGCTGCGGGTCGAGGTCGGTGTTGCGCGGGTAGCGCACGGGCGTGGCCGTCTGCTGCGCCTTGTCGAGCACGGACTGGTGCTCGGCGGTGGGGATGTTCCTGCGCTTGTCGGCGTCGTGCTTGAGGGCTTCGACGGACTTGGGGGCGGCGGGTTTCTTTCTCGATGCCATGTTCAGTCGTCACCGGCAGGTGGAAGCTCTCCGGTCAGGATCCGGAACAGCGGTTCGTTGATGTAGTAGTTGTTGCGTCCGACACGGCGCTTCTTCAGGAAGCCCCCGGCTGCCAGTTCATCCAGGTAGCGCGTTGCCGTTATGCGCGAAACCTCGAGGTCCTGCTGGATGAAGTCGATCTTGGTGTAAGGGTAGGAGAACAGGTTGTTGATCAGGTCCTGGCTGTAGAACCGGTACTTTTCCCGGATGCCGTGCTTGTAGCGCATCAGCTGTTCCTTGATCTGCCGGATGGTCGCGATGCTGTCGGCAGCCGTGCGCTCGACCGCCCCCAGCATGTACAGCACCCAGTCTTCCCAGTTGCCCTGCTCACGCACGCTCTGCAGCAGGTCGTAGTAGTCGCGCTTGCTGCGCATGATGGCGCGGCTGAGGTACAGCACGGGGATGTCCAGCAGTCCTTCGCGCACCAGGTAGAGCACGTTGACGATGCGGCCGGTCCTGCCATTGCCGTCGTAGAAGGGGTGGATGCTCTCGAACTGGTGGTGGATGAGGGCCATTTTCACCAGCGGGTCCGCGTCGAATTTCGCACTGTCATTGATGAAGTGTTCGAGGTCCGACATCAGCCCGGGCAGCAGTTCGGGCGATGGCGGCGTGTAGACCGTGCGGCCGGCGCCGTCCCGAAGCACCGTGCCCGGCACGTTGCGCAGGCCGGGGCGATCGGGTTCGAGCGTGCCCTGGATGGCGGTGATGTGATTGGTGGTCAGCAGCCCGGTATCACGGACCTGTCCAAAGCCGACGTAGAGCGCTTCGCGATAGCGGGCGACTTCCTTGGCTGCCGGGTTGGTGGCGGTGTCGGGGAAGGCGGCCTGCCGGAACAGCTCGTCATGGGTGGTGACGATGTTCTCGATGGCGGAGCTGTCCTTGGCTTCCTGCAGGCCGAGGGTGCTGATGAGGATGCCCTCGTTGGGCATGGAAGCCGCTACGCCCTTCAGCTCGGCCAGTTGGCGGGTGGCGTTCAGCGCCCGCTTCAGGATGGCCGGGGTCTCGAACCGCGTCGGGTCCAGCTGCTCCAGGGGCGCCAAGGGGGGCAAGGGGTTCATTGTGTATAGATAATGCCGTTTTTCTATATATATTGCCCGGCACATGCATAGGAGATCGGTATATCAGCGCCCTGCCGTTGCCAGCACCCGATCGACCTCGGCAGCCAGTGCGTGGGCCAGATCCTCCGTGAGCGTGTAGACGTCCTGGAATTCGGCGAACGCCCACCGGCCATGGGATTTCAGGTTGTTCACGCCCGGAATCCAATACGCATTCATGGCCTCTTTCTTTGCTTTCGCATCCTCGCGGCGATAGCCCTTGATTTCGACCACCACGTGGAGGGGGTCGGCGGCGCCATGGCCGTCGTCCACCAGCAGGACGAAGTCCGGCAGGTAGCGGCGGGTGGAGGAGCCGAACTGGTAGGGCACCTCCAGCCCGAGGTTCTGGTTGCGGGCATAGGCGAGCACCTTCGGGTGCGCCTCGACCACGCGGCAGAACTCGGCCTCCCACTGGCTGTCGCAGATCACCCAGTTCACGTGGCTCTTGGGCGGTGGGCCGCGCGTGTCCCAGCGCAGCGCACGCGAGGTGTTGAACCGCACGTGGGCCGTTGAGCCGATGGGGTTGAAGGGATCGAGCACGGCGCGGATGGGGTGGGTATCCGCCATCGCGGTGGAGATGGCGGCCGTGATGCGGTTGCAGGCTTCGTCCGCAAGCACCTTGTACTTCAGGAGGCCCGGGTAGGTGTCGCCCTTGCACGTGAGGCAGGTGTCGAGCCACTCGCGGGTGATGCGTTTCAGCTGGCCGAACAGGTGCAGCTGCGGGTCGTCGCCGGGGTCCCGCCACTTGGTGTAGAGCAGGTGCTTCGTGAGCTCGAACAGCAATGTGGACTGGCGCACGTCCAGGTGCTGCAGGCCCAGGTCTGCCTGTTCGCCGATGATGCCGGCGTTGGTGGTGATGGTGGGGCCGACCAGCTCCGGCGTGAGCACGAGCTTCGAGGATTCGCTGAAGGTGGCGCGCAGCTGCGTCTGCGGCAATTCCACGCGATAGCCCTGCACGCGCGGAAAGCGGATCTCGAGGTGATCCCGCTCCGGACGCAGGGCGCGCACCTGGACGGTCTCGCGCGGCGGTTGCGGCGGGGCCACCACGGGCTTGGCGGTGAAGTCGAACGGCACGCCGAAGATGTCGGCGTATTCGGTGTTGAAGCGGCCGTCCTCATTCAACTCGTAGGACTGGCGGCGCAGCGCGCGGCCCACCACCTGTTCGCACAGCAGCTGGGTGCCGAAGGCCCGGATGCCGAGGATGTGGGTGACGTTGTTGGCATCCCACCCTTCCGTGAGCATCGAGACGGACACCACGCAGCGGATGCCGGCGCCCAGTTCGCCGGCCTTGCCGACGGTGTTCATCACGGCGCGCAACAGGTGCTGGTCGGTGATGTTGTCGGCGGCGTTGCGGTCACCCGTGCGCTCGATGAGCTCGCGGCGGAAGCGGTCGATCTCGTCCGCGGCGATGGCGCGGAAGCGATCGTCGAGGGCGTCGCCGGCTTCGAGCTGTTCGGAGTCGATCAGCAGCGTGTTGGGGTACGGCAGCGGCTCGAGCGTGCTTTCATCGTAGTTGCTGAAGAGCTTCAGTCTGCCGGGGATGGCGCGCCGGTTGCCGTGCTCGTCCTGCTTCTCGTAGCCCGAGACGAAATCGTAGACCAGCTTGGAAATGGCCGTGTTCTGGCAGACGATGATGAAGCACGGCGGCACCGAGATGCCGGCCTGCTGCCAGAGGTCGAAGGTCTGCTGGTAGTGGCCGTAAAGTGACTCGAGCGCGGTCTGCAGCAGCGCCGGAAGCTGCTCGGGATCGTAGTCACCACCCTTGCCGCGACCTTTCCGCGGCAACGCCTTGCCGACGTGCTCCCAGAGGTTGCGGTAGTAGGGCATCTCGTCCGTGCTGGTGGTGTTCTGCGCCACCGGCACGCGTGGCAGCTTGACGATGCCGCATTCGATGGCGTCCATCAGCGAGAAGTCGCTCATCGTCCACGGGAAGAGCGACCCTTCGTTGTAGCCGGAACCCGCCAGGAAGAACGGGGTCGCCGAAAGATCCAGCACGCGCTGCACGCCGAGCTTGCGTTTCACGGCTTCGAGGCCGCTGATCCACACCCGGGCGTTCTTGTTGTTGCGCTCGGCTTCCTCGCGGGCCTCGCCCTTCAGTTCCTCGTCGTCTTCCTCCGGCGGCTTCTCGCGATAGCAGTGATGCGCCTCGTCGTTGATCACCATGATCTGCTTCATGCCCATCAGGTCGGGCATGACGCGCTGGATCATCTGGCCTTCGGTCTCCGTGGTCTGCAGTTCGTCGCCCGTGCGACCGCGCAGCAGCGCGCGACCACCCGCCGAGAGCTCCAGTGTCTCGCGCAATTTGAAGGCGTGGTAATTGGTGATGACGATCTTGGCGCGCTTCACGTCCTCGATCAGGTCGTGCGGCACGAGTTCGCGATTCGCGTAGTAGCTGTTCGGGTCGGACGGCAGCAGCACCTGCAGCCGATCCTTGATGGTCAGGCCCGGCGTCACCACGAGGAATCCGCGGGTGAACTGCCGGCTCGACGGGCGCCGCACCGCGTTGATCGTCTGCCACGCAATCAGCATGGCCATGACCGTCGTCTTGCCCGCGCCGGTGGCGAGTTTCAGCGCGAGACGCTGCAGCTCTGGATTGGCTTCCTCGTTGGCAGCCTGCAGGTGCCCGAGCAGCGTTGCTGCCGACTTTCCAGCATGCGGCGCGACCTCGGTGAGCCAGATCGCGGTTTCCGCGGCCTCGACCTGGCAGAAGAACGGCCGGACGCCGCTGTAGGCATGGTGCCGCCAGTGACGCAGCAGGCGAGCCGTCTCCGGTGTGACGCGCCACTGGCTTTCCGGCAGGCGCCGCCAGGTGTCCACGGCACCGCGTACTTCGTTGATGATGGAGGTGAGATCGTATTTCTGCTTCTCGCTCGAGAGCCCCCTGCCTTCATCCAGCGCCAGCTCGTGCTGCTTCGCCGTGCGCTTCTTGGGCTTCGGGATGGGCGTGACCAGCGAGACCTTGCGACGCGCCTCGATGATCTTCTGCGTGGGCTGGCCGAATTCGTCGAGTTCCCAATGACGGCCGGGGTACTCGTACGGGGAGTTGAGGATCGGGTGCTTGAAGAATGCGTCGGTCATCGGGTGACGGACGTCGTGCCTGCTGCTGGGTCGGGGAGACCTTGGCGCTGCATCGATATCATGCCGTCTCCCTGATCAAAACGATTCGGCGGGAACGCGCACCCAACCCTCCATCAGAATCCGCGCGCTGCGGCTCATGATGGCCTTGGTCACGGTCCATTGGCCGTCGACCTGCCGCGCCTCGGCGCCGACCCGCAGCGTGCCCGACGGGTGGCCGAATCGCACCGAGGTGCGCGTGCCGCCACCGGCCGCGAGGTTCACCAGCGTGCCCGGGATCGCGGCGGCCGTGCCGATCGCGACGGCAGCCGTACCCATCATCGCGTGGTGGAGCTTGCCCATCGAGAGGGCGCGCACCACGAGGTCGATGTCGGCCGCGGCGATGTGCCTGCCGCTCGCGGCCACGTAGTCCTGCGGTGGAGCGACGAACGCGATCTTGGGCGTGTGCTGGCGCTTGAGCGCTTCTTCGGGGGTCTTGATCAGGCCCATGCGCAGCGCGCCGGCGACGCGGATCTTCTCGAATTTCTCGAGTGCCTTCGGATCGGTATTGATGGCCTCGCGCAACTCGGTGCCGGTGCAGCCGATGTCCCCGGCGTTCACGAACACGGTCGGGATGCCGGCGCTGATCATCGTCGCCTGCAACGTGCCGATGCCCGGCACCTCGAGCTCGTCGACCAGATTGCCGGTCGGGAACATCGAGCCGCCGCCTTCACCTTCCTCGGACGGGTCGATGAACTCGAGCACGATCTCGGCCGCCGGGAACGTCACCCCGTCGAGCTCGAAGTCGCCGGTCTCCTGCACCTGTCCGTTGCCGACCGGGACGTGCGCGATGATCGACTTGCGGATGTTGGCCTGCCAGATGCGCACCACGCAGGTGCCGTCCCGCGGGACGCGCGCCGGATCGACGAGGCCGGCGTGTATCGCGAACGCGCCCGCGGCCGTCGACAGGTTGCCGCAGTTGCCGCTCCAGTCGACGAACGCCTTGTCGATCGACACCTGGCCGTAGAGGTAGTCGACGTCGTGGTCCGGCTGCGTGCTCCTCGACAGGATCACGCACTTGCTCGTGCTGGAGGTGGCGCCACCCATGCCGTCGATGTGCGCGGCGTAGGGGTCCGGGCTGCCGATCACGCGCAGGAACAGCCTGTCGCGCGCCTCGCCCGGCTGCTGGCAGCGCTCGGGCAGGTCCTGCAGGCGGAAGAACACTCCCTTGCTGGTGCCGCCACGCATGTAGGTGGCGGGAATCCTGGCCTGGGAAATGGAGGACATCAGTGTCGCCTGTTTTCCAGGAAGTCCTGCGCGAAGCGCTGCAGCACGCCGCCGGCTTCGTAGATCGAGACTTCTTCGGCCGTGTCGAGGCGGCAGGCCACCGGCACCTCCACGCGCTCGCCGTCCCGGCGCCGAATCACGAGGCGCAGGTCGGCGCGGGGCTTGCGCTCGCCGACCACGTCGAACGTCTCGGTGCCGTCGATTCCCAGGGTCAGGCGCGTCACGCCGGGCTTGAACTCGAGCGGCAGTACGCCCATGCCGATCAGGTTGGTGCGGTGGATGCGCTCGAAACCCTCGGCGACGATCGCCTCGACGCCCGCGAGGCGCACGCCCTTCGCCGCCCAGTCACGCGAGGAGCCCTGGCCGTAGTCGGCACCCGCCACGATGATCAGCGGCTGCTTGCGCTCCATGTAGGTCTCGATCGCTTCCCACATGCGCACGACCTTGCCGTCGGGCTCGATGCGCGCGAGCGAACCCTTGCGCACCTTGCCATCGACCACCGCCATCTCGTTCACGAGCGTGGGATTGGCGAAGGTGGCGCGCTGGGCCGTGAGGTGGTCGCCGCGATGCGTGGCGTAGGAATTGAAGTCCTCCTCCGGCAGGCCCATCTTCGCGAGGTATTCGCCCGCTGCGCTGTCCGGCAGGATCGCGTTCGAGGGCGAGAGGTGGTCGGTGGTGATGTTGTCGCCCAGCACGGCGAGCGGTCGCAGGCCCTGCAGCGTGCGCTCACCGGCGAGCGCACCCTCCCAGTACGGCGGGCGGCGGATGTAGGTGCTCTGCGGGCGCCAGTCGTACAGCGGGCTCACCTTCCTGCCCGTGCCGGCCCGCGCGGCGAACATCGGCTCGTAGACCTTGCGGAAGTGCTCGGGCTTCACGCTCGTCGCCACGATCGCATCGATCTCCGCGTCACTCGGCCAGATGTCGCGCAGCGTGACCGGCTTGCCATCGGCGTCCGTGCCGAGCACGTCCTTCTCGATGTCGAAGCGGATGGTGCCGGCGATCGCATAGGCCACCACCAGCGGCGGCGAGGCGAGGAACGCCTGCTTCGCGTACGGGTGGATGCGGCCGTCGAAGTTGCGGTTTCCCGAGAGCACCGCGGTCGCGTACAGGTCTCGATCGACGATCTCCTGCTGGATCGCCGGATCGAGCGCGCCGCTCATGCCGTTGCAGGTCGTGCAGGCGAACCCCACGATGCCGAAACCGAGCCGCTCGAGCTCGGGCAGCAACCCGGACTCCTCGAGGTAGAGCTGCACCGCCTTGGAACCGGGCGCCAGCGAGGACTTCACCCACGGCTTGCGCGTGAGCCCGCGCGCATTGGCGTTGCGCGCCAGCAGGCCCGCCGCGATCACGTTGCGCGGGTTGCTGGTGTTGGTGCAGCTGGTGATCGCCGCGATGATCACCGCGCCGTCCGGCATGAGGCCCGGCACCTCCTGCCACGGGCCCGCGATGCCGCGCGCCGCGAGGTCGGAGGTCGGCAGGCGCTTGTGCGGATTCGACGGGCCCGCCATGTTGCGCACCACGGTCGAAAGGTCGAAGCGCAGGACACGCTCGTAGCGCGCACCCGCGAGCGAGTCCGCCCACAGGCCGGCCTGCTTCGCATAGGTCTCGACCAGCCGCACCTGCTCGTCCGCCCGTCCGGTGAGGCGCAGGTAGCTGAGAGTGTTGTCGTCGATGTAGAACATCGCCGCGGTGGCGCCGTACTCCGGCGCCATGTTCGAGATGGTCGCGCGGTCGCCGACGCCGAGCGCGGCTGCACCCTCGCCGCGGAACTCGAGGTAGGCGCCGACCACCTTTTCCTTGCGCAGGAATTCCGTCAGGGCGAGCACGACGTCGGTCGCGGTGATGCCCGGCTGCGGCTTGCCGGTGAGTTCGACGCCGACGATGTCCGGCAGCCGCATCCACGACGCGCGGCCGAGCATGACGTTCTCGGCCTCGAGGCCGCCGACGCCGATCGCGATGACGCCGAGCGCATCGACGTGCGGCGTGTGGCTGTCGGTGCCGACCAGCGTGTCGGGGAACGCCACGCCATCCTTCGCGTGGATCACCGGCGACATCCGCTCCAGGTTGATCTGGTGCATGATGCCGTTGCCCGGCGGGATCACTTCCACGTTCTCGAACGCCTGCCGGGTCCAGTCGATGAAGTGGAAGCGGTCCTCGTTGCGACGGTCCTCGACGGCGCGGTTCTTGCGGAACGCGTCCTTGTCGAAGCCGCCGTATTCGACCGCGAGCGAATGATCGACGATCAGCTGCACCGGCACGACGGGATTGACCTGCGCCGGGTCGCCGCCCATGTCCGCGATGGCATCGCGCAGCCCGGCAAGGTCGACGAGTGCCGTCTGGCCGAGGATGTCGTGGCACACCACGCGCGCCGGGAACCACGGGAAATCGAGCTCGCGCTTGCGCTCGATGAGCTGTCGCAGCGAATCGTCGAGCGCCGCCGGGTCGCAGCGACGCACGAGGTTCTCGGCCAGCACCCGCGAGGTGTACGGCAAGGCGTCGTAGGCGCCCGGCTCGATCGCGTCCACCGCCGCTCGCGCGTCGAAGTAGTCGAGGGCGGTTCCGGGCAGGGGCTTGCGGTGTGCGGTGTTCATGGGCAGGAGGATCTGTAGAGAGCGGATAGTGAACAGCGGATAGCGGATAGTGGCGGAGCGGAAACGGCCGGCTGTGCCGGCCTTCTTACTATCCGCTATCCGCTATCCGCTATCCGCTTGCACCTAATTGCGTTGCGCGATGGGCACAAAAGCCCGATCCTCGGGCCCGGTGTAGTTCGCACTCGGCCGGATGATCTTGCCGTCGATGCGCTGCTCGATGACGTGCGCGGCCCAGCCGGACGTGCGCGAGATGACGAACAGCGGCGTGAACATCGCGGTCGGCACGCCCATCATGTGGTAGGAGACCGCGCTGAACCAGTCGAGGTTCGGGAACATCTTCTTGATGTCCCACATCACCGCCTCGAGGCGCTCTGCGATGTCGAACATCTTCATGTCGCCCACTTCCGCCGAGAGCTGGCGCGCGACTTCCTTGATGACCTTGTTGCGCGGATCGCCGATCGTATAGACCGGGTGGCCGAAGCCGATGACCACTTCCTTCGCCTCGACGCGACGACGGATGTCCGCCTCGGCCTCGTCCGGATTCTCGTAGCGCTTCTGCACTTCGAAGGCGACTTCGTTGGCGCCGCCGTGCTTCGGGCCGCGCAGCGCGCCGATCGCGCCCGCGATGCACGAATACATGTCGGAGCCGGTCCCCGCGATCACGCGTGCCGTGAAGGTCGAGGCGTTGAACTCGTGCTCGGCGTAGAGGTTGAGCGACACGTGCATCGCCTTCACCCACGACGCCGGAGGCGGGCGTCGGTGCAGAAGGTGCAGGAAATGCCCGCCGATCGAGTCGTCGTCGGTCTCGACGAAGATGCGCTGGCCGGAGTGGCTGTAGTGATACCAGTAGGCGAGCATCGACCCGAGGCTCGCGAGCAGGCGGTCGGCGATGTCGCGCGCGCCGGCCACCCCGTGGTCGTCCTTCTCCGGCAGCGTGCAGCCGAGCACCGAGACGCCGGTGCGCAGCACGTCCATCGGATGGCTGGCGGCCGGCAATGCCTCGAGCGCCGCGCGCACCGGCGCGGGAAGTCCGCGCAGTGCCTTGAGCCTGGTCTTGTAGCCGGCGAGCTCGGCGGTGTTCGGCAGCTTGCCGTGCACCAGCAGGTACGCCACCTCCTCGAACTCGCACTGCTCGGCGAGATCGAGGATGTCGTAGCCACGGTAGTGCAGGTCGTTGCCGCTGCGGCCGACGGTGCAGAGCGCCGTGTTGCCGGCCGTCACGCCGGACAGTGTGACGGATTTCTTCGGCTTGAAGCCGGCGGCTGGGGTGGTCTCACTGCTCATGGCTCGCCTCGCGTCTGAAGAGTTCGTCCAGCTTGCGTTCGTAATCGTGGTAGCCGAGCACGTCGTAGAGCTCGGTTCGCGGCTGCATGTAGCCAATCACGCTCTTTTGCGTGCCTTCGCGGCGGATCGCGCCGTAGACCACCTCGGCCGCCTTCGCCATCGCGCGGAACGCAGACAGCGGATAGAGCACCAGCTGCACGCCCGCCGTGGCGAGCTCGGCCACGGTGAAGAGCGGGGTCTTGCCGAATTCCGTGATGTTCGCGAGTACCGGGACGTTCACCGCGGCGGTGAACTGCTGGTACTCCTCGAGCGTGGTGAGCGCCTCGGCGAAGATCATGTCGGCGCCCGCCTCGACATAGCGCTGCGCCCGATCGATCGCCTGCTGCTGGCCCTCGACGGCGTGCGCGTCGGTGCGCGCCATGATCACGAACTGCGCGTCGGTGCGGCCGTCCACCGCGGCCTTGATGCGATCGACCATTTCCTCGCTCGAGACGAGCGCCTTGCCGGGACGATGGCCGCAGCGCTTGGCCTGCACCTGGTCCTCGAGGTGGCAGCCCGCCGCGCCGGAGCGCACGAGGTCGGCGATGGTGCGCGAGATGTTGAAGGCCGCGCCCCAGCCGGTGTCGGCGTCCACCAGCAGCGGCAGGTCGCTCGCCGAGGCGATGCGCCGCACGTCCTCGCAGACGTCGTTCAGGCTGGTGATGCCGAGGTCGGGCAGGCCGAAGGAGGCGTTCGCGACACCCGCGCCCGAGAGATAGATCGCGCGGAACCCGGCGCGCTCGGCGAGCAGTGCGCTGTAGGCGTTGATGGTGCCCGCGACCTGCAGCGGTCGCTCGTGGGCCAGGGCCGCCCGTAGCCGGGCTCCAGCAGAGGGGTTTGCGGTCATGGGCGGCTCTTTTCGCGGTGCAGTGAAGAACCTCGGATACTAGCGCAAAAGGCCGGGGGGCAGAATCGTGGCGGTGGCGCCTACGGCCCCAGCATCCCCGCCTTGCGCAGCTGCTCGACGATCGCGCTCGCCGACTCCTCGGCCGGGGCCGCCGTCGTGTCGATGTAGATCTCGGGCTTCTCGGGCGGCTCGTACGGCGAGTCGATGCCGGTGAAGTTCTTGAGCTCGCCGCGACGGGCTTTCCTGTACAGGCCCTTCACGTCGCGCGCCTCGGCCACCGCGAGCGGCGTGTCGACGTGCACCTCGAAGAACTCGCCGAACTCGAACAGCGAGCGCGCCATGCGCCGCTCGGCGCGGAACGGCGAGATGAACGACACCATCACGATCAGGCCGGCATCGGTCATCAGCCTGGCGACCTCCGCGACGCGGCGGATGTTCTCGACGCGGTCGGTGTCCGTGAAGCCGAGGTCGCGGTTCAGGCCGTGGCGCACGTTGTCGCCGTCGAGCAGGTAGGTGTGCCGGCCGAGCGAGGCGAGCTGCTTCTCGACGAGGTTCGCGACGGTGGACTTGCCCGCGCCGGAGAGGCCGGTGAACCACAGCACGCAGGGCTTCTGGCCCTTCATGCCGGCGCGCGCGGTCTTGTTCACGTCGAGCGCCTGCCAGTGGATGTTCTGCGAGCGGCGCAACGCGAAGTGGATCAGGCCGGCGCCGATCGTGGCGTTCGTCAGGCGGTCGATCAGGATGAAGCCACCGGTGTCGCGGTTCTCGGCATAGGGATCGAACACGATCGGCTGGTCGAGCGAGAGGTTGCACACGCCGATCTCGTTCAGCCCGAGCTTCTTCGCCGCGAGGTGCTCGAGCGTGTTGACGTTGACCTTGTACTTGGGCTCGGTGATCGTCGCGCTGACCACCTTGGTACCGACCTTCATCCAGTACGGCCGGCCCGGCAGCATCGGCTCGTCCGCCATCCAGACGATCGTGGCCTCGAACTGGTCGGCCACGCCCGGCAGCGAGGTCGTGCCGCACAGCACGTCGCCGCGGCTCACGTCGATCTCGTCCTCGAGCGTGATCGTCACCGACTGGCCGGCCACCGCGCGCTCGAGGTCGCCGTCCATGGTGACGATGCGCGCGACGCGGCTCTCGCGGCCCGAGGGCAGCGCACGCAGCCGGTCGCCGGGGCTCACCGTGCCGCTGGCGATCGTGCCAGCGAAGCCGCGGAAGTCGAGGTTCGGGCGGTTGACCCACTGCACCGGCAGGCGGAAGGGCAGGTGCTGCAGCCGGTCCTCGATCTCCACCGTCTCGAGGTAAGCCATCAGCGTCGGACCGTGGTACCAGGCCGTGTGCTCGCTCGGTTGCGTGATGTTGTCGCCCTTCAGTCCCGACACCGGGATGGCGACCACGTCGTGCAGCTCGATCTGCCGCGCGAAGTCGCGGTACTCGGCGACGATGGTGTCGAAGATCTCGTGGGAGTAGTCGACGAGGTCCATCTTGTTGATCGCCAGCACCACCTTGCGGATGCCGAGCATCGAGACGAGGTAGCTGTGCCGGCGCGTCTGCGTCAGCACGCCCTTGCGCGCGTCGACGAGGATCACGGCGAGGTCGGCGGTGGAGGCGCCCGTGACCATGTTGCGGGTGTACTGCTCGTGCCCCGGCGTGTCGGCGACGATGAACTTGCGCTTGTCGGTGGAGAAGTAACGGTAGGCGACGTCGATGGTGATGCCCTGCTCCCGCTCGGCCGCCAGGCCGTCGACGAGCAGCGCGAAGTCGAGCTCGCCGCCCTGCGTGCCGACCTTCTTCGAATCCGCCTCGAGCGCGGCGAGCTGGTCCTCGAAGACCAGCTTCGAGTCGTAGAGCAGCCGGCCGATCAGCGTCGACTTGCCGTCGTCCACGCTGCCGCAGGTGATGAAGCGCAGCAGGCTCTTGTGCTCGTGCGCGTGCAGGTAGGCCTCGATGTCCTTGCCGATCAGGTCGGACTGGTGCGCCATCAGAAGTACCCCTCCTGCTTCTTCTTCTCCATGGACGCCGACTGGTCGTGGTCGATGACCCGGCCCTGGCGCTCGGAGCTCGTCGTGAGCAGCATCTCCTGGATGATCGCGGGCAGCGTGTCCGCCTCGCTCTCGATCGCCCCCGTGAGCGGGTAGCAGCCGAGCGTGCGGAAGCGCACCTTCTTCATCATGGGCTCCTCGCCCGGGTAGAGCGGCATGCGCTCGTCGTCCACCATGATCAGCGTGCCGTCGCGCTCCACCACCGGGCGCTCGGCCGCGAAGTAGAGCGGCACGATCGGGACGTCCCGCAGGTAGATGTACTGCCAGATGTCGAGCTCGGTCCAGTTCGACATCGGGAAGACGCGGATCGACTCGCCCTTGTGCTTGCGCGCGTTGTAGATGCGCCAGAGTTCCGGGCGCTGGTTCTTCGGGTCCCAGCGGTGCTGCGCACTCCTGAACGAGAAGATGCGCTCCTTGGCGCGGCTCTTCTCCTCGTCGCGGCGCGCGCCGCCGAAAGCCGCGTCGAAGCCGTACTTGTCGAGCGCCTGCTTCAGTGCCTGGGTCTTCATCACGTCGGTGTGGATCGCCGAGCCGTGCGTGAACGGGTTGATGCCCTGCTCGACGCCTTCCGGGTTCTTGTAGACGATCAGCTCGAGGCCGTAGTCCTTCGCGACGCGGTCGCGCAGCGCGTACATGTCGCGGAACTTCCAGCCGGTGTCGACGTGCAGCAGCGGGAACGGCGGCTTCGACGGATAGAACGCCTTCATCGCGACGTGCAGCATCGCGGCGCTGTCCTTGCCGATCGAGTACAGCATCACCGGCTTCTCGCACTCCGCGACCACCTCGCGCATGACCTGGATGCTTTCCGCCTCCAGGCGCTCGAGGTGCGTGAGCGTGTGCGGCTCGAGGACCCTGGCGTCGACGTGCGTCATGCGATCTTCACGACCGTGCGGCCGGTGACGCGGCCCTTCACGAAATCCTCGAACTGCGCGGGCAGCTCGGCGAAGGGCACCACTTTCGTGCAGATCCGGTCGAGTTTCGCCGGCCGCAGGTCGCTGCCGACGCGCTCCCACACGGCGAGCCGGGTCTCGCGCGGCGTGAACACCGAGTTGATGCCGAGCAGGTTGACGCCACGCAGGATGAACGGCATCACCGTGGTCTCGAGCTTCGGGCTGCCGGCGAGACCGATGCTCGCGATGTTGCCCCACAGGTCCACCGTGCGCGTGAGCCACGTGAGCAGCTCCCCACCCACGTTGTCGATCGCACCGGCCCAGAGGATCTTCTCCATGGGCCTGGAGCCCAGGTCGATCTCCTGGCGACGGAGGATCCGTGCGGCGCCTAGATCGCGCAGGTAGTCGTCGGCGTCGGCCTTGCCGCTCACCGCGACCACCTCGTAGCCGCGACCCGCGAGCATGTTGATCGCGAGGCTGCCCACGCCGCCCGTCGCCCCCGTCACCACGACCGGGCCCTTGGCCGGCGCCTGGCCATTCTGCTCCATGCGGTGGATGGCGAGCGCGGCCGTGAAGCCGGCGGTGCCGAGCTTCATGGCGTCGGCGGTGTCCATGCCGGCGGGGAGCGGGATCACCCAGTCTCCCTTCAGGCGCGCGTACTGCGCGTAGCCGCCATCGTGCGTCTCGCTCAGGCCGCAGCCGGTCACCAGCACCTTCTGGCCGGGCGTGTAACGCGCATCGGACGAGCTCACGACCTCGCCCGCGAGGTCTATGCCGCCCACCAGCGGGTACTTGCGCAGGATGCGACCCGCGCCCGTGGCCGCAAGCGCGTCCTTGTAGTTGATGTCGGAGTACTCGACGCGCACGACCACCTCACCGGGCCCGAGGTCGTCGAGCGTGAGGGTGTCGAAGCGGGCGACGATGCGGCCGTCGATTTCGTGGATGCGGTAGGCGGAAAAAGCAGACATGGGAAGTGACTAGTGAATAGGGGATAGGGGTTAGTAGGAGGGCTGTGGGCTGTAGGCTGTGGGCTGTGGGCTGTGGGTCGGAAGGGCGTTCCTCTTCTGACCCACAGCCCACAGCCTACAGCCCACAGCCTTCTTCAAGCTCGGTTCAACCACACCTCCAGGCCGGCGGTATTCAGGCGAACGTCGTCGTCGATCAGACGGTGGCGTTCGGCGAGGTCGCCGGCGTAACCGTGCTGGTCGAGGCGATCGCTGAAATAATTGAACATGTCCGCCTCGATGCGTGCGCGGCGATCAGGCGCCGCGGCGTGCAGGCGGGCGATTCGCACGAGCTCGACGAGCGCGGCGTGCAGGTCGCGCGACAGGCGCTCGAGGTCGGTGACCGGCCCGAAATGGGTCTGGAACACGCGTGCCGGCGCGTAGGACATGAGTCGGTCGATGGTGGCGTGCAGCGCGTCCGGGTCGAACTGCACCGGTGTCGTGGTCGGGAGCATGAAGGGGCCGGCCGCGGTGTCGAAATCGCGGTAGCAGATGCCGAAGTTGTCGCCGCTGTAGACCTCGCGGTGATCGAGGTCGACGGGGCAATGGTGGTGCCGGGCGTGTCCCGGGGCATCGAAGAACTCGAAGCTGCGCTTGCCGAGCCGGAGGCGTTGCCCGTCCTCCGTGACGATCACCCGTCCGGCCGCAATCGGCAGGATCTCGCCGTAGAGCTGCTCGTAGAGCGCCTTGCCGTAGACCTCGATGGAGCCCGCGATCAACTTCGTGGGGTCGATGAGGTGTGGCGCGCCGCGCGGATGCAGCACGGCCCTGGCATTTGGCAGCGCCTGCATCAACTGGCCTGCGCCGCCCGCGTGGTCGAGGTGCACGTGGGTCAGGAACAGGTAGTCCACCTGCTCGCGGGCGATGCCGAGCTCGTCGAGCGCGGCGAGCAGGCGCGGCGCCGCGGGACTCGCACCGGTGTCGACGAACGCGGCATGGCCGTCGTCAACCACGAGGTGGCTCGCGGCGAGCCCGGGACGCAGGTAGAGCGTATCGATCAGGTAGACGCCGTTGCCCAGCGACTGCGCGAGCGTCGTCCCGGCCGGGCGGGTGGATGGAACGGTCATCATGGGCCGCCTAGGGTGCGGTGTGCGGCCCGCGAAAACAAGAAGGCCGGGGCGAGCCCGGCCTTCCCGTCATGTGCTCATGCGCTCGGGTCAGAGTCCCTTGCACTTCCCGCCCTTGCGGACCTCATCGGTCGAGCACAGGGCCGGACGCTGGCTGGAATAGTAGGCAGCCAGCTCCTTGATGTCCTGGTCGCTCAGGGCGGCTGCCATGCCGCCCATCACCGCGTTCTTGCGCTGGCCGCTGCGGTAGCCCTTGAGGGAATTCTCGAGGTAGTCGGCCTTCTGCCCGCTCAGGTTGGGGTACTCGGGCAGGATGCCGATGCCATCGACGCCGTGGCAGGCCACGCAGGTCTGGCTGGCCTTGGGAGCCGAGCCGACCGCGCGCCCGGTGGGCTTGAGTTCCTGGCCCGCGAGGCTGGCGGCGATGTCCTGCATGTCCTGCTCGGACATCGTGGCGGCATGCGCATGCATGGTGGGGTGCGCGCGTTCCTGGCTCGCGTAGGCCTTGAGGGCCACGACGAGGTAGGCCGCGTGCTGCCCGCCGAGCCTGGGCACGCTGTAGACGGGGTAGGCGTTCTTGTAGTTCGGGATGCCGTGGCAACCGTGACAGGTGTAAGCCAGTTTTGCGCCGCGCGCCGCGTCGCCGGCCATGGCCAGCCCCGGCGTGCCGAGCATCGCGATGGTCAGGCTCGCAGCGAGCCAGGCCGATCTCGAGGTCATATAGAACTCCGTGCGGAACGACGGCCTCCCCCGGGCCGAAGGGGCGGTATGTTAATCAAAACCCTGCGGCGAGTCGAATGTGCCGCGGGCACGAAACGACCCCCGGCGCTGTCATAGACTGCGGGCCGGACGACGCCCCAATCATCGAAGGAGCCGAAGATGACGATCCGCAGCTTGTTACTCGCCGGCCTGCTGGCCATCGTCGCACTGCCGCTGGGCGCAGCTCTCGGCGAGGAGGCCCGTCCCCGGACCGCCTACGTCACCGGCCAGGGGGAAGTCTCCGCGGAGCCCGATCTCGCCTACGTCACGCTCGGCGTCGAGTCCCGCAAGCCGACCATGGCCGAGGCCCGCGCCGAGGTCGCCGCCACCGTGGAGCGCGTGCTCGCGCTGACCCGGTCGCTCAAGATCGACCCGAAGCACGTCAACTCGACCCGGGTGCAGGTACAGCCCGAGTACAGCTGGAACGAGAAGGACCGCAAGCGCGTCCTGCTCGGCTACATGGTGAGCCGCCAGGTGCAGGTCGAGCTCAGGGACCTCGAGCAGCTCGGCCCCCTGCTCGAGCGCGCCGTGGACGCGGGCGTGAACCAGGTGAACGACCCCATGCTCGACTCGAGCAAGCGCAAGGACCTCGAGCGCGAGGCGATGACCAAGGCCGTGCACGACGCTCGCCAGAATGCGGGGACCCTGGCCCAGGCGGCTGGCGTGAAGCTCGGCGCGGTGCGCGTACTGAACGCGTCGGCCTCGGGTCCGGTGATACCGATCTACAAGTCGCGGATGATGATGGCGGACGCAGCAGCGGCGCCCGAAGCGGGCTACCAGCCCGGCGACATGAAGTTCACTGCCAGCGTATCGGCCGAGTACGACCTGGTGGTCGGGCCGTAAGCTGTCGGGCTCAGCCGGGCAGGCGGTCGACGATCAGGACGCTGCCGTCGACGCCGGTCACCCGCACCCGGGTCCCGGCCGGCACGTTCGGCCCGCGCAGGTGCCAGCGACGATGGCCCAGCTTCATCTGGCCGGTGCCTTCGCGGATCCCGTCGGTCAGGGTCAGCACCTGCCCGATGTAACGCTGCCCCGCCCGTTGCGGCGAGGAAGCACTCTGCAGGTCCTGCTGCTGGACGCGGTACTCGCGCCAGAACCACAGTCCGAATACCGTCGCGGCGAAGAGGGCGAACCAGGCCATAGTCGTGTCGAATTCCTCGAGGTCGCCATGGTGACAAGCCGGGCCCCTGCGACTCAACTCCCCGGCCTTCTGTCAAAGCCGAACTGTGACCGATCGCTCAGGCACCCCGCTCCAGCCACAGGTCCTTGCTGTACTGCACGTTCATGATGTTGTCCGTCCAGCCCCGGACGTACGGCTTCACGAGGTGCTTGTTGACGTAGAAATAGATCGGCAGCAGCGGGTGGTCCGCGAGCATCACCCGCTCGGCCTCCTCGAGCAGCGCGCGACGCCTGGCCGGATCCGCCTGGCGGGTGGCCTCGGCCAGAAGGTCGTCGTAGCGGGGGTTCGAGTAGCCGGTCAGGTTGATCCCGAAGTCGGACTGCAGCAGCTGGGCGAACGAGTACGCGTCGTTGAAGTCGCCGATCCAGCTGGAGCGGAACACCTGGGTCTCGGTGCGCGCCTGGATGGTCTGCAGCAGGGCGCGGAATTCCTCGGCATAGAGCGTGGTCTCGACCCCGAGGGCGTCCTTCCACATCGCGGCGATCGCCACCGCGAGGCGGTTGTGCACCTCGCCGGTGTTGTAGCGGATCTCGACCTGGAGCGGACGCTCCGCCGAATACCCCGCCGCGCGATACAGCTCCCGCGCCTCGGCGACGCGTTCGGCATGCGGCCGCGAGGCATAGTCGAATTGCTGCGGCGTGTAGTTCGCGACGCCGCGCGGCACCCAGCCCCACGCCGGCGCCTCGCCCACCCCGGTGACCGCGCTCGTGAGCTTGTCGCGGTCGATCACCATCGAGAGCGCGCGGCGCAGGCCCGGCTGGTCCTTGAACGGCGGGCGGGTCAGGTTGTAGCCGTAGTAGTAGACGCTGAGCTGGGGCGCCACGTGCATCTCGGCCGCGAGGTTCTGCTTGATCCAGCCGAACTGCTGGCCCGGAACCACGTAGGTCAGGTCGAGCTCGCCGGCTCGATACTGGCGGAACTCCGTGCTCGGATCGGCGTGGTGCACGAAGCGCACGCGCTCGAGCCGCGTCGTCGCGTCACTCCAGTAGCTGCGGTTGCGCTTGACGGCGAGGTGCGAGCCCACGACCCAGTCCTCGAGCACGAACGCTCCGTTCGAGACCAGGCGGCCCGGCTTCGCAAACTCCGTACCATGCTCGGCGAGCGAGGCGGCGTGTGCGGGCGAGGTGCTCGGGTGGGCGAGCAGGCCGAGCAGGTAGGGAGTCGGGTTGCGGACCCGGATCACGAGCGTGCGATCGTCGATCGCCGCGACTCCAAGCTCCTCCGCGGGCTTCTCGCCACGAGTGATGGCCGACGCATTCACGACCGGCTCGAGCACCTGTGCGTACGGCGAGGCCGTGGCGGGATCGACCAATCGCCGCATGCCGGTCACGTAGTCGGCGGCGGTCACGGGATCGCCGTTCGACCAGCGCAGTCCCTCCCGCAGGCGAAACGTGTATTCGAGACCGTCGGCCGAGATCGTCCACGACTCGGCGGCGGCCGGGACCGCATCGCCGTCCGGGCCGACTGCGGTCAGGCCCTCGAAGAGGTCGCGCAGGATGTTGAACGCGGCTTCCGTGCGCGCGCGCTGCGGATCCAGCGAGTCGGGCTCGGGCCCGTTGCCGCGGTTCAGGGTCGCGGCGGCAACCCCGGCCACCGGCGCGCCGGCGACCTGCCCGGGCTGCGGCTTGCCGCCGCCGCAGGCCGCGAGCGCGCACAGCAAGGGCGCCGTCAATGCGCCGCGCCAGCGCGGCATCGTCCAGCCGGATCCCATCACTCGTTCAGGCTCCCCGCGCAACGGGCGCCGGCTGCGTGCCGGCAGCGCTGCGACGCTTCAGGTGGATCAGCAACAGCGACACGGCGGCCGGCGTGATGCCCGGGATGCGCGCCGCGAGTCCGAGCGTCGCCGGGCGATGCTGCGCGAGGCGTTGCCGGACCTCGTTCGAGAGTCCGCGCACTTCCGCGTAGTCGAGGTCGTCCGGCAGCACGGCATCCTCGTTGCGGCGCTGCCGCTCGATTTCCTCGTGCTGGCGCTCGATGTAGCCCGAGTACTTCGCCTGCACGTCGACCTGCAACGGGACCTGCAGCGCGAGGCGCTCGTCGTCGCGCCACTCGCCCTCGCCCGCGCCGGCCATCTCGATGACATTCGCGTAGGAGATCTCCGGCCGCCGCAGCAGCTCGAAGGCACGCTGCTCGTGCGAGCGCACGAAGACCGAGCGCAGCCGTGCAAGCTCCGCGTCCACCGCCTCGCGCTTGCGCTCGAAGAATCGCCAGCGCTCGTCGTCCACCAGGCCGAGCTCGCGCCCGACCGGCGTCAGGCGCAGGTCGGCATTGTCCTCGCGCAGCGTCAGGCGGTATTCCGCGCGACTCGTGAACATGCGGTAGGGCTCGGGCGCCCCGCGCGTGATCAGGTCGTCCACCAGCACGCCGATGTAGGCCTCGCTGCGCCGCGGCCACCAGGGCTCGCGACCTCGCACGGCGAGCGCCGCGTTGGTGCCCGCGAGGATGCCTTGCGCCGCGGCCTCCTCGTATCCGGTCGTGCCGTTGATCTGGCCCGCGAAATAGAGTCCCGGCACGTGCTTCGTCTCGAGCGTCGGCGCCAGGTCGCGTGGATCGAAGAAGTCGTACTCGATCGCGTAGCCGGGGCGCGTGATGTGCGCGCGCTCGAAGCCGCGGATGCTGCGCACGAACTGCTGCTGCACGTCGAAGGGGAGACTGGTCGAGATGCCGTTCGGGTAGACCTCGTGCGTGGCCAGGCCCTCGGGCTCGATGAAGACCTGGTGCGAACCCTTGTCGGCGAAGCGCACCACCTTGTCTTCCACCGACGGGCAGTAGCGGGGACCTACGCCCTCGATCACGCCGGTGAACATCGGCGAGCGATCGGTCGCGGCACGGATCAGCGCGTGGGTGCGCTCGTTCGTCGCCGTGATGTGGCACGGCACCTGCCGTGGATGCTCTGACCTCGCGCCGAGGTACGAGAACACCGGCACGGGCTCGTCGCCGTGCTGCACCACGAGGCCCTCGTAGTCGATGCTGCGCCCGTCGATGCGCGGCGGCGTGCCGGTCTTGAGCCGCCCGACACGGAACGGCAGCGCACGGAGCATCTCGGCGAGCCGGTTCGACGGCGGGTCGCCCGCGCGGCCGCCGGCGTACTGGTCGAGGCCCACGTGGATGCGGCCGCCGAGGAACGTCCCCACGGTGAGCACGACGGCGCGTGCGGCGAACCCGAGGCCCACCTGCGTCACGACGCCCGCGATCCGGCCGCCGGCGAGGCGCAGGTCCGCGACTTCCTGCTGGAACAGGGTGAGGTTCGGCTGGTTCTCGAGCAGGCTGCGGATCGCGCACTTGTAGAGCTGGCGGTCGGCCTGGACGCGCGTCGCCCGCACGGCCGGACCCTTGCTCGCGTTCAGCGTGCGGAACTGGATGCCGGCACGGTCGGCGGCCCGCGCCATCGCGCCACCGAGCGCGTCGATCTCCTTGACGAGGTGGCCCTTGCCGATGCCGCCAATCGCCGGATTGCAGCTCATCTGCCCGAGCGACTCGATGCTCTGCGTCACCAGCAGCGTGCGACAACCCATCCGCGCCGCGGCGAGCGCAGCCTCCGTGCCGGCGTGTCCGCCGCCGACCACGATGACGTCATAGGTGTCGAGCTGGGCCATGGTGTCGATTCCCCGCGCGCATTGTAGCGGCATGGGCCCCGGGCCCGGCCGCCGCGTCAGTCCCTCCCGCGCAGCAGTTCCTCGAAGGCCGCGAGGCGCAGGTTGACGAAGCGGCGCGCCTGGTGCTCGTAGCGGTTGCGCCAGTAGCCGCGCCGCAGCCACTCCGCCAGGTAGCCCAGGCGGGTCATGCGCCCGCTATTCCACTGGCGCAGCACGTGGAAGTACTCGTGCAGCAGCAGGGCGCGGTCGGCGAAGAGAACCTCGGCGGACCCCGGCAGCAGGATGCGATTGTGGCGCGTCGTGGCCCGCGCGCCCCGGTGCAGCCGCGCATACCAGGAGTGCTCGACGATTTCGACGTCACCCACCCGGTCGCCGAACAGCACCTCGAGGGCCTCGCACAGACGGGCCGGCATGCGGTCGGCCGTGCGCGCCACGTACTCAGGACCCGGGGGCAACCTTGCGGCGGCTGCGCTTCGCCGGCGCACGAGCCGCCTTCTTGGCTACGCTCTTGCGGGCAACCGGGCGGGCGGCCGCGGCTGTCTTGAGCTCCTCGAAGGCATTGCGCAGGCAGTCGGCGAAGTGCGACGGGTCCGGCATCATCTCGCGGCAGGAGACGACGCAGATCCACATCGTCCCGGCATAGCTGAAGCCCGTGATGTTGAGGGCCATGTGGTCGACCGCGATGCTGACGGGCGCGTAGTTCACGAGACGCGCGCCCGCCAGGTACAGCGGGATGTCGGGGCCCCGCACGTTCGACACCGTGATGCCGATCTTCGGCGCCTTGAAATTGCGGATCAGGGCGTCGGAGACGACGAACGGCAGCGTGTCGAGCAGGTCCCGCACCAGTTCCCTGCCGAGCTTCTCGGTGAGGCGCTTGGACGTGGTCGCCTTCCGGCGGATCGCGCGCAGGCGTTCCACGGGATCCTCGATGTCCGAGTGGATTGCGACGAAGGTCGCTCCGACCTGGTTGCCCTGGTCGCCGCCCTTGTCCTCGCCCCGCAGCGAGATCGGCACCATCGCCATCAGCGACTCGTCCGGCAGCTCGCCCTTGCCCTTCAGGTACTCGCGCACCGCGCCGCCCACGATGGCCAGGAACTGGTCGTTGACCGTCGCCTCGCCGACCCGCTGGCGGATCACCTTGAAGTCTGCGAGCGGCAGGCCGACGGCCTCGACCACGCGGTGGGCCGACACGTCGCCCGTGAAGCGCGTCTCGGGCGGCATCTTCGGCAGCAGCGCGCCGAGGTCGCCCGTGAGCACCCGCAGCACGGACTGCTGTGTCTCGTCGGCATATTCACGCACGGTCCCGATGACGTTGGCGCCGACCGTGGCGATGCGTTTCGCGGTGCTGAGCGAGAATTTCGCCAGCGTCGGGACCTTCTGCACGTTGTGCATCAACGCACGCGAGTAGAGCTCGAGAGAGGTCGGTGCGCGATCGGCCGCGTGGCGGGTCGGCAATGCATCCGTCTCGGCCAGGGCCGAATCCGGCGACGGTGACAGCAGCGCACGCATGATCTCCGTGCCCGACTCGCCGTCCACGATCGCGTGGTGCATCTTCGAGTAGAGCGCGAAGCTGCCGGGCGGCACGCCCTGCACGTTGTGCAGGCCCTCGATCACGTAGGCCTCCCACAGCGGCTTGGTGCGGTCGAGCGGCCGCGAGTGGATGCGCGCCACCTGGATGAACAGCTGCCGCCAGTCGCCCGGATGCGGCAGCGCGATGTGCCGCACGTGGTACTCGACGTCCATGGTCGCGTCCTCGATCCAGTACGGCCTGTCGAGCGACAGCGGGACGTGCACGAGGCGACGGCGGAACTGCGGGAACTGGTCTAGGCGCGAGGTGAAGTGCCGCAGCACGTCCTTGAACCGCACGCCCCCGCCCGGCGCCGTCGACGGGTCGTAGATCGCCAGCGAAGCCACGTGCATGTAGTTGTTGCCGTGCTCCATCGCGAGGAACATGGCATCCATTCCCGAAAGCTGTTTCATTAGCGCCTCAGTCTTGTGCCGAGGAGACTACTTCCGGGCGCAGGGGCCGTCCACCGGGACTATCTGCGGGACGTGGCCTCGCGGGCCAGCAGCAGTCGCTTGCGTTCCACTCCCCAGCGGTAGCCGGCCAGGCCACCGTCGGTGCGCACGACGCGGTGGCAGGGAATGGCGATCGCCAGTGGATTCGCGGCACAGGCCTGCGCCACGGCACGGACCGACTTGGGTGAACCGATGCGCGCGGCGATCTCGCCGTACGTCGCCGTCGACCCGGGCGGGAGGGCGCGCAGGGCCTGCCAGACCCGCTGCTGGAACGCGGTGCCACGAACGTCGAGCGGCAGGTCGACGCCGACCGCGGGCGCCTCGACCAGGCCGACCACCCTGGCGACCAGCTGTTCGAATTCCGTGTCGCCGCCGAGCAGCTCGGCCCTGGGAAACCGGTCCTGCAGGTCGTGGACCAGGGCGTCGGGGTCGTCACCGAGCAGGATCGAGCAGATGCCGCGGTCGCTGGCGGCAACCAGGATCGCTCCGAGCGAGCTCTGTCCGACGGCGAAACGGATGGCCGTTCCCGCGCCGCCGGCGCGGTAGCGCGACGGGGCCATGCCGAGCACCCGGTCGGACTCGGCATAGAAACGGCCGTTCGAGCCGTAGCCCGCGTCGTAGATGGCCTCGGTTACGGTTGCGCCGCGCCCGAGTCGTTCGCGGACGCGCCGTGCCCGGTGGGTGGCGGCGTATTCGCGGGGCGTGAGGCCGGTCGCCGCCTTGAAGACCCGGTGGAAGTGATGCGGGCTCAGGCCGACGTGTCGCGCGAGTGTCTCGAGATCGGGGGCCGGGTCCGATCGTTCGATGAGACGACAGGCGCGCGCCACCGTCGCCGCGTGCTGGGCGGCCTGGGTCGGCTCATTCGGCTTGCAGCGCTTACAGGGTCGGAAACCGGCTCGCTCGGCTGCCTCGCGCGTGGCGTGGAACTCGACGTTCTCCGGCCGCGCGCGGCGCGAGGCGCAGGAGGGGCGGCAATAGACGCCGGTCGTCTCCACCGAGTAATAGAACGACCCGTCTGCGGTCGGGTCGCGGGCGACGATGGCGGCCCAGCGCGGATCACGCTCGGTGGCGGTGGCGCGGGCCTTCCTGACGGTGGCGTTCATCGTGGCTCCTCGAATGCGGGCTCTGCCTGTGGGGCGCATTCTGGGACTCACGGCGGTCCGGGGAACTCCGCGGCTTGCGGTCGAATTCGGTTTGCGCGGCGGCATGGTAGAGGCAGCCTATCGCATGTGGCCGCCTTCAGTCGGATCCGCTACCCGCCGGGCGCGGCGGGCTTGCCAATCCACGCCGTGAATGAATATCATCCACATCGTGAAGACCCTTCCCCGCCTGGTGGATGACGCGCTCGCCGCGCGGCTGCGCGTGATGCCGGCCGTGGTGCTCACCGGCGCACGACAGACCGGCAAGAGCACCCTGGTCGAGCAGCTGGTACGGGGCGAACGGCGCTACCGGTCGCTCGACGACTTCGACGTACGCGATGCGGCGCGCCGCGACCCCGAGGCCCTGCTGGGAGGCAACGATCCGCTCACCCTCGACGAGGTCCAGCGCGAGCCGGGCCTGCTGACTGCAGTGAAGCGGGCCATCGACCGCGACCGCCGTCCCGGGCGCTTTCTGCTCACCGGCTCGGCCAACCTGCTCCTGATGCGGCAGGTGTCGGAGTCGCTGGCCGGCCGCGCGAGCCACCTCACGCTCTGGCCCATGACCCGGCGCGAGCAGCTCGGACTCGCACGCGCGGGGCGCTGGGACGACCTGCTGGCCGCGCCCGACACCGAGTGGCGTGATCTGCTGGCGAGCGGGGACAACCACCAGGAAGACTGGCAGGCGCTCGCGCTGCGCGGTGGCTTTCCCACGCCGGCGCTGGAACTCGGAACGGCGGCCGACCGCGCCATCTGGTTCGACGGCTACGTGCGCACCTATCTCGAACGCGACCTGCAGGACCTCGCCTCGATCAGCGCGCTGCCCGACTTCCGCCGCCTGATGCAGGCGGCCTGCCTGCGCGTGGGGCAGCTCCTCAACCAGACCGAGTTGGGCCGCGATATCGGCCTGCCGCAGCCGACGGTACACCGCTGGCTCAACCTGCTGGAGACCTCGTATCTACTCGTGCGCCTGCCGGCCTACGCGGTGAACCGGACCAAGCGGCTCATCAAGTCGCCCAGGATCTTCTGGGGCGACACCGGCGTCGCGTTGCACCTTGGCGCCACGGCGCCCGCGGGTGCGCACCTTGAGAACCTGGTGCTGCACGACCTGCTCGCCTGGCGCGATGCGCGGGTGGAGCGCGTGGAGCTCGCCTACTGGCGCACCACGATCGGCGAGGAAGTGGACTTCGTCATCGAGGCGGGCGGCAAGCTGCTGCCCATCGAGGTGAAGGCGACCTCGAAGCCGCGCCTCGCCGACTGCACGCACTTGCGCACCTTCCGGCGGGAGTACGGGCGCAAGGCGCGCGCCGGGCTACTGCTGCACACCGGGCGCACCGTCGAGTGGCTCACCACCGACGTGTTGGCTGTACCCTGGTGGAGGGTGCTGTGAGGCGGCATTGCATGGAAGTCGGGAAGGACTATGGTCTGTTCACACTACGTGATATACTGAACCCATGGAACTTACCGCCGCTCGGTTCAGTCGCATCGAGCCGTTTCTGCCAGTCCAGCGCGGCAACGTCTCGCTCAGTAACCTCCAGGTTGTCAACGCGATCCAGTATGTCGCAGAGAACGGCTGCAAATGGCGCGCTCTGCCCAGGCGCTTTTTCATGGCGTTTCTGTGCTTCGCGCTGGTCGTCGAGGCACTGCGGTAGTGTTAACACGCCCTAACCGATCTTCGCCGATTCGCTGATGGAGCGGATTTCGTGGCTAAGCGGGCTGCGCGGGCATTGATTGGGCGGGGTTTTTCAGGGCGTCGCGCGGCGCACAGGGCTGTAGTGAAGACCTTGCTTCTGGTCAGCCGATGTGGCGCGCGGATAATGTCGTTCTGCAATGTTTCTGCGCGCCACGACCCGCAAGAAGGATGGCAAGGTTCACCGCTATTTCTCGGTGGTGGAGAACCGCCGCGTCGCGGGTGGCCGGGTGGTGCAACGCCATGTGCTGTATCTGGGCGAGATCAACTCCTCGCAAGAACTGGCTTGGCGGCGCTCGATCGAAGTGATCGAAGAGGGCGCACGAGGAGCGCCTCGGCCTCATGATCCAGAACGAGACGGCCGAGCGCGACAGCCTGCGCCTGCGCCAACGCCTGCGCTGGGCACGACTGCCGCAGAACAACGCGTGCCTCGAAGACCTCGGCCGAAGTCCGCCCCGCGGCCTCGACCCGCTGACGTTCGCGACCGTCCGGGACCTAGCCTGGGTCAAGAAGCACCTGAACGTCTTGATCACCGGGCCCTGTGGCGTCGGCAAGAGCTTCCTGGCCTCGGCGCTCGCCCATTCCGCATGCCGATCCGACTACCGCGTGCGTGCGTTCCGGCTCTCGCGCCTCGCTGAAGATCTCACGCGTGCCCATGGCCTGCAGCGACGCTCGGCACTGCTCAAGCAGTTGGCCCGAGCCAACGTCCTGCTGCTCGATTTATGTGCAGCGCACAGATATGTGGAGTTCGGTACTGCACCGGCCGCAGCACTGGCTTCGTGAGCCTGCCCACTACACATAACTGAAGGCCGACGCGTAGCGTGAGCGGCCCGCCTCGGGGGTCAGGAGGCGATCATGCTTACGCAACTGTTTCCGAAGCGTTACTCGCGTTACACCTCTTCGCCGGCGGCGCACTGGCTGGAAGCGTTCTCGGATTGGCTGACGGCGCGCGGCTACGAGGGCAAGCCGGCTCAGCTGCATGTATGGCGACTGAAGAAGGTCCTCGAGCAGCACCGACCCGTCCCGATCACCGACTCGTTCTCCGCAGCGATGCTGCCGAGCATGTTCGTGCATCGGAGGCGTCCGGAGAGCTACCGTGCGACCCAGCGTGCGTTCCAGCGATTCCTCGTGGAGCGAGGCGCGATCACGGTCACGGCCAAGCCCGATCGATTTGCAGACTTGCTCTCCGACTATCGCCGTCATCTGACGGAGCTGCGCGGCTTGGCGATCTCGACCACCCAGCAGCATCTGGCAACCGCTGCCGAGTTTCTCTCCCACAGCGTTCCGCCACGATCACGCCTGGAGCAGCTGTCCTCTGAAGCCGTCGAGCGATTCGTCAGCGCGACCGGTCGCCGCGTGACACGACAGACCTTGCAGCACACGGTCGCGCGATTACGGGCGTTTCTGCGCTACTGTTACGACTGCGGCCTCACCGCCAGGCGCCTCGACGCGATCGACTCGCCCCGCACCTATCGCGAGGAGTTACCACCGCGTGCGATCGATTGGGCGCTCGCGCAGCGCCTGCTTGCCTCGATCGATCTCGGCAGCAGATCGGGTTGGCGCGACCTCGCCATGCTGCATCTTATGGCGCACTACGGACTGCGGCCTTCCGAGGTCGCAGCGCTGACGCTCGATGCGATCGACTGGAAGGCAGGCACACTGCGTGTCGAGCAGCGCAAGACGCGCTCCGATTTGCTGCTGCCGGTCAACCCGCGAACGCTGTCGCTGCTGCGGCGCTATCTTCGCCATGGGCGACGTCGCACGTCCTATTCTGCGCTGTTCCTCCGGGCAAGAACGCCGGTCGGCCCGATCAGCCACTATGCGGTCGGCGACGCTTTCAAGAAGCGCGCCCGGACGAGTGGGCTGCCCCTGGAAGGCTTCTCAGCCTACGGCCTTCGCCATGGGTTCGCCATGCGGCTGCTTAACCGTGGCGTGGGCATCAAGGCGATCGGGGATCTGCTCGGCCACCGCACGCTCGAGAGCACCTGCGTTTACTTGCGTCTGCAGACCGACGCCTTGCGCGAGGTGGCTCTCCCGATCCCGAGACTCCCACGCCGCTCCGCCGGGAGATTCTCGTGAACGCCCGCAGTGCCCGCAGCGACTCACTGGACGGTGTCGCTGCGCGTTATCTCGAACGACAACGGTCGCTGGGGCGCAAGTACGCCAACGAGGAACGGGTCATCGCCTCACTTTGTGCGTTCCTCGCGAACGCACATGCCGTCGAGCTCGAGCAGTCGCTCTTCGAGGCTTGGTGCTCGACATTCGCTGCCCTCAGCGCGAACGTGCGTCGCAACCGGCAACGCATCGTCCGCAACCTGTGTCTGTACCGACGACGCACGGCCCCCACCTGCTTTGTGCCGGACCTGAGCCGTTTCCCACGACCGTGCCCGCATGAAGCGCCGAGGATCTTCGATCCGAGCGTCGTACCCAAGATGCTGGCCGCAGCCAGCCAGTTGCAGGCCACGCCCGGATCACCGCTGCTGCCAGCCGTACTGCGCCTCGCGGTCGTGCTGCTATATACGGCGGGCCTTCGACGTGGCGAGCTGCTGCGCCTGAGCCTGCAGGACGTCGACGCCAGAGCGGGCGTGCTTCGGATCCGAGAGTCCAAGTTCCACAAGTCACGACTCGTGCCACTCTCGGACGACGCCCGGCGCGAGCTTCGGGCATACCTGCAGCGGCGCCTTGCGCCACCCTTCGACCGTTCACCCACATCGCCGCTGCTGTGCAACCGCACGCGCGGATTTCGTGGCTACACTGGTACCGGACTCGCCCGCGGTATTCGCGCGCTATTTGCAGCCGTCGACGTCCACGATCGTCACGGGCAACGGCCGCGTATTCACGACTTTCGACATGTCTTCGCGCTTCACGCACTGCTGCGCTGGTACCGGGCCGGCCTCGACGTGCAGTCGAACTTGCCGAAGCTCGCGATGTACATGGGGCATGTCTCGATCGTCTCCACGGCCTATTACCTGAAGTGAATTCCGGAGATCGCCGAGGCGGCCAGCGCGCGATTCGAACGGCAGTGCGGGCACCTCCTGCAGGGAGGTCTGTCATGAAGCGCCAGCGACCCAACGCACTCGGCCGCTCCGTCGTTCGCTTCTTCCAGGAGTACCTTCCCGGGTTGCGAGGCATGAGCGAACACACCGTCCATAGCTATCGTGACGCGCTCGTTCTGTTCTTCCAGTTCGCCGCGACGCGAGCCGGCCGAGGCATCGCGGAGCTCGACCTGGCAGACTTCACCGCCGCGCAGGTCATCCCGTTCCTCGCATCCCTGGAGACCGACCGGCACAACGGCATCGCCACTCGCAACGCACGTCTCGCCGCCCTCCATACCTTCGCGCGCTTCTTGACCACCGAGCACCCCGACCATCTGGCCGAGTTGCAACGGATCCTCGGCGTGCCGTTCAAGCGCGGCGTTCGCAGCGCCCCCATCGAGTACCTCGAGCAACACGAGGTCGAAGCCCTGCTGAAGGCCATCGATCGATCGACTGCCGCGGGGCAGCGCGATCATGCCTTGTTTGCACTGATGTTCAACACCGGCGCGCGTGTGCAGGAGATCCTGAACCTGCGCGTGTCCGACGTGCGCCTCGAACCGCCTTATCAGGTACGTCTGCGTGGCAAGGGCGGCAAGATCCGCGTCTGCCCGATCTGGGCGCACACTGCGGCGCGGCTGCGCCAGCTCACGCTGCCCGGCAAAGCTGGCGCGGACGGCAACGCGTCGCTCTTCGTCAACCGGCACGGATCGAAGCTCACCCGCTTCGGCGTCCGCTATCTATTGCAGAAGCACATCGACGCCAGCAGCGTCGCCAGGAGTCTGCGCAGCAAGCACATCCATCCGCACTCGCTACGCCACACGACCGCGATTCATCTCCTGAAGGCAGGCGTCGATTTCGCCACGATCAGTCAATGGCTCGGTCACGCGACGCTCAGCACCACGATGAACTACGCGCGCGCCGATCTCGATCTGAAGCGCCAAGCGCTCGCCCAGGTGTTTCCTGACGTTCTTTCCTCGCCGCGTGCCGGCCGCGTGGCGCTGTCGCGCATCGACGTGGTGGGCTGGCTGCGCCGGTTGTGACTGCCACGGTTATGTGGAGTTCGCCGCGACGACGACACTGTCATCTCCGTCGCTTCGCCGACGAACTCCACATATCTGTGCGCTGCACATAAATCGAGCACGAGGACGTTGAGCTTGGCGAGCGCGATGAGACGGCGCTTGTGCGTGCCGTCGCCGCGGGCGATGCGCAGTTCCTCGAGCAGGCGCGGCACGCGGGCGTAGAGCGCGGTCCGGCCGAGGCGGCAGGCGCGCTGGGCGAGCGCGCAGGCGAGCCAGGTCTTGCCGGCGCCGGTGGGCCCGGTGATGAGGATGCTCTGTGCACGCTCGAGCCACTCGCCGTGGGCGAGGCTGGTGAGCAGCCGATGATCGAGCCCGCGGCTTGAGCGCTTGTCGAGGTCCTCGAGGTTGGCGGTGGCGTACTTGAGCCGCGCCTTGCGCAGCAGCGCGGTGAGGCGCTTGCCGCTGCGGTAGGCGATCTCGCGCTCGACGAGCAGCGCGAAGCGATCTTCGAACGGCAGGGTCTGCGCACTCGGCAGCGCGAGCTGCTCCTCGAACGTGTCGGCCATGCCGTGGAGCTTGAGGGCTCGCAGCTGGTCGAGGGTCTGCTGGACGATCATCGGTCGGTTCTCCTGTGTGTCACTGGTAGTAGCGGGGTCCGCGGAGGTGGTCGTGCTCGGGGGCGGCCCAGTCGGCCTGGGCGCTGAGCGGGGCGTGCTCGAGGCGGTTGGTGAGGATCGCCTTCACGCAGCGGTAGCTCGGGGCACCGAGCGCGAGTGCACGGACGCTGGCCGCCTCGAGGCGCGCGGCGCCGTGCCGCTCGGCGAGGCGCAGCAGGCCGAGGCAGGCGCGGTAGCCCTGCTCGGGGTGCGGGCGGGACTCGAGGATGCGGCTCACGATCGCGGCGCAGGCCGGGCCGATCGACTCGCCCCAGCGGATGAGGCGACGCGGCGACCACTCGAGATGGGCACGGTGCGCGGCCGGCAGGTGCTCGGGCAACGTCGTATAGCCGCCGCGCTTGCTGGAACGCAGATGGGCGGCGACGCGCTTGCCGCGGTGCAGGACCTCGACATGATGCGTCGTGACGCGCAGCTCGACCTTCGCGTGCACGAGTGGGTGCGGGACGCTGTAGTAATGCTGCTCGTAGACGACGTGGTAGTCGATGTTCACCGTGGCGGGCCAGTAACGGGCCAGCTCGTAGCGGGACACCGGCAGCGGCCGCAGGGCCGGGCGGTCGAGTGCCTCGTAGGCGCTCGATCGACAGCCCGGCAGTCGCTTGAACGGCCGGGTGTTGAGGTCGGGGAGCAACGCACCGACGGCGTGATCGACCTCGGCGAGCGAAGCGAAGCGACGATGGCGCAACCGGGCGAGGATCCAGCGCTCGACCACCAGCACGCCCTGCTCGACCTTGGCCTTGTCGCGCGGCCGGTAGGGTCGAGCGGGCAGGATCGCCGTGCCGTAGTGGGCGGCGAAGTCGAGTAGCGTCGCCGAGGCCTGCGGCTCGTAGCGATCAGGATCGGCGATCAGTGCCCGCGCGTTATCGGGCACCACCAGCTCGGTGACGCCGCCGATGTACTCGAACGCGCGCACCAGTGCGCCGACCCAGTCGGCGAGCGTCTGGCGCGGCGTGGCGCAGGCGAACGTGTAGCTCGAGGCGCCGAGCGTGGCGACGAAGATCTGCGCCCGCTCACCGGTCTCGCCATACGGCACGGTCTGGCCGGCGTAGTCGACGAACAGCTTCTCGCCGGCGCGGTGCACTTGGCGCATCGAGCGGCGCAACCGGGCCGCGAAGTCGCGGTAGCGCTGCGCGAACTGCGAGTAGCGGTACGTGCTCGCGCCGGGATGGGCCGCGACGTACTCCTCCCACAGCAGCATCAGGGTCACGCCCTTGCGCTTGAGCTCCTGGTGGATCGTCGCGTAGTCGGGCGGCACGTGGCGCACGGGTGCCGGTCGGGTTGGCCGCAACCGCGCCAGCAGCGCGTCCTCGGGCAGCGCCAGCAGCTCGGCGGGGCTGAGCCCGGCCGCCTCGGCGAGGCGCACGTACTTGGCGACCACGCCCTTGGAGACGGCCAAGGCCCGGGCAATCCGCTCGTGGGACAGGCCCGCTTCGAACTTCAGTCGGTACAGCTCGCGGATGCTGCGCATGGTGAGTGTCCTGGTCGACATCGCCCCTCCGGTTGGCAAAAACCGGACAGGCTACGCCTGCAAAACACCTCACCACCCGCCGCCGTTCCGGACGACCGTGACCGCCCATTCCGGGCGGCCGCAAAACCGGTCACGATCGATCGGAATGATCGGTCACGACCGGCCGGAACCGCCGGTCACGACCCGTCGGAATCAGCGGTCACGAACCGCCGGAATACGCAGCACCGGAGCGCCTTGTACTCGAAGCCGCCCGTTCTCCGAACATACTGGTTCGCTCCTGGCGAAAGCCAGTAGTTTTGCTTTTCGTTCTGCCCCGCGACGAACTCGAAGAAGTCGCGACTCGTAAAATCGTAGTAAAGAAAGGACTTGTCCCGGTACTGGTAATTCCGGATGAAATAGTAGGCCAGCGTGTCTATCAGCAGGCCGCTGATCGGGACGCTCCACTCCTTCTTCCATGCACGGGCCATCTTGCAAAGGTTCTTCAAATTCCCGTTGCACACCTTGTCCATCCTATTGATCTCGGCGATTTCTGGACGAGGATTCGTCGTTCTCCAGCTTCCACCCTTATTCGAATCCGGATAGGTGAAGCTGTCGTCGTTGTTTTCGAACGCGGGCAGCACCTCGAAGGTGACGCCGTCGGTGAAGGACACCACGACCACCTGTCCGTCTGCGCCGATCTGCGGCGTTGGATAGGTTTTCTGCAATGCGCTCCTGAACAACCGCAATAACGCGGACTGGCCGTTGCCAGAATAGCTGTTGTATGTGTTGTAGTAGGCGACGGGGAGCCAGAAGATCATGTCCACGTCGCTCGTCGCGCCAGTTGCGGTGTTGCGTCCGTAGGAGCCCGCGTAGATGCTGTGATACGCCTTCGAGTCCAAGCTCCAGAACTCAAGGTTGAACCTGCGAGTGATTAGTTCATAGCGATCCGATATCGAACTGCGGTTCTTCACGGCCAGATTGCCGCAGAAAGTGTAAAAGTCTTCACCGACGCCCATTTCCGTCCCTCAAGCGCCCGCCTGCGGCGGCGCGGGCGGTGTAGTGCCGGGGTGATAGGTCGAATCGAACACCATATCCGCCAGCCAGCGTTTGAAGTTGACGTTGTCGCTGAACTGCTTGAACAGTTCGGTGTGGTCATCCAGCAGTTCCAGCACCACGCGGTTGAGTGCCTTGTCGTGCTCCAGCCGGGCGTTCTGCTTGCCGGAGTTGGCCTGCGCGTTCTGATACGCCTTGTCCTGCGCCACGCGCGCGGGGATTTCCTCGGTGATGACCTTCTTGATTTTGTCGGCATCGTGCCACTCGATGTTGCCGAACAGGTCGTTGAACTGCTTGATGACGTTCGAGAGCCTGTCCAGGTCTGGCTCGCCGCCACCACCGCCGCCGCCGGGCGGCGGCGGTTCGACGAAGGCGTCCGTGTCGTCCAGCGCCATCTTCATCGCCGCCTGTGCCTGCGCGCGGTAGCTGTCCATGTCGATGGCTTCCAGCACGCCCTTGGAAAGGTCTTCCTCCTTCGGTGCAGGCAGCTTCGGAATCAGGAAGTTCAGGAAGATCGACAGCCTCTCCCACGCCGGATGCCCGTAGGGCAGGATCGCCGACAGGAAACCATAGCTGCGCACGAACGCCTTGGCCTTGCCTTTGAACTTGACCTGATCGTCCTCGCCGAGTTTGCGGGCGTATTCGGCCACGCAGACATCGAGAATGGGATCGAGCTTGTCGCGGTCGGCACCGGACAGATACAGCGCCACCAAGTCATCCACCTGCTGGGCGCTGTATACCTGCTGCGCGTCCAACTCGGCCTTGATGTCGTGCAGCTTGTTTGGGTCGGTTTCGCCGTCCTGAATCGTGGCACGGTAATACTCCTGAAACGCCGCTTTCACCGCTTCGGCGTTGTCGGCGAAGTCGAGCACGAAGGTGTCCGCCTTCTGCGGGTGCGCGCGGTTCAGGCGCGACAGCGTCTGCACCGCCAGCACGCCCGCCAACAGCTTGTCCACATACATGGTGTGCAGCAGCGGTTCGTCGAAGCCGGTGACGAATTTGTTGGCGACGATCAGGAAGCGATACGGGTCTTGCTTGAGCTTGGCCGGAATATCCTTGCTCGGAAAGCCGTTGAGGTCGGCCTCGGTCTTCTTCGACCCGCCGATCTCGAAGTCGCCGGAATACGCGGCGATGGCCTTGTAGGGGCTTTTGATTTCGGCGAGGTAGTCCGACACCTCCCGGAAGTAGTCGATGGCCCGCGCAATGCCGTTGCAGACGATCATCGCCCGCGCCTTGCCACCGATCTTCTTCGCGCCGATCACCTGCGCGGTGAAGTGATCGACCATGATCTCCGCCTTGCGGCGAATGGCCTTGTCGTGCGACTCCACGTAGCGCCGGATCTTCTTCAGCGCCTTGCCCTTATCCACCTGCGGGTCGTCTTCGATGGTCTTAGCGACGTGGTAGAAGCTGTCTACCGGCGTGTAGTTGGCGATCACGTCGAGGATGAAACCCTCTTGTATCGCCTGTTTGGTGGTGTAGGTCAGTTCCTCCGGCGAGCGGAACTGCACCTTGTCGCCCACCGTCACCCGTTCGCCGAACAACTCCAGCGTCCTGGTCTTCGGCGTGGCGGTGAAGGCGTAGTAGCTGGCGTTGGTCAGCAGCTTGCGCGATGCAATGCGCTTTTCGATTTCCGCATTCACCGCATCCTGCGTGGAGTCTTCCTCGAACGCTTCCTCATCGGTCTTGCCGCCGACCGAACCACCCACTGAACCCCCAAGGGCCTGATGCATCTTGGCTGTGGTCTTGCCGCCCTGACTGGAATGCGCCTCGTCGATCAGCAGCGCGAACTTCTTGTCGCCCAAGTCGCCCAGCTCGTCGAGGATGAAGGGGAACTTCTGCACCGTGGTGACGATGATCTTCTTGCCCCGGCGCAGAAAGTCGCGCAGCTCTTGCGCGTTGTCCGAATGGCCGAGGATCGAGGCCACATGGTCGTAGCCCTTGATGGTCTTGTGAATCTGAGTGTCCAGCGCGCGTCGGTCGGTGATGACGATGACCGAATCGAACTGCGCCTGCGTTTCGTCCGTCGCCGTCTTCAACTCCACCAACTGGTGTGCCAGCCACGCAATCGTGTTGCTCTTGCCGCTGCCCGCCGAGTGCTGGATCAGGTAACGCTGGCCCACCCCGTCGGCGCGGCTGCGGCGCAGCAGGGCGCGCACCGTGCGCAACTGGTGGAAGCGCGGAAACACCGGCTTGCGGGTCTTGCGCCGCCTGCCGCTGGCATCTTCCTCCTCGTCCTCCACCACCTGCGCGTAGTTCTCGATGATGTTCGCCAGCGAATCCTTCACCAGCACCTGCTTCCACAGGTAATCGGTCTTGATGCCGTTGGGATTCGGCGGGTTGCCCGCGCCGCTGTTCCAACCCTGATTGAACGGCAGGAACCACGAGGCCTTGCCCTTCAACTCGGTGCAGAAGCGCACCTCGGCGTCGTCCACCGCCAGGTGCGCGACGCAGCGACCGGACTGGAACAGCAACTCCTTCGGATCGCGCGTGGTCTGGTACTGGACGATGGCATCGGCCACCGTCTGCTTGGTCAGCGAATTTTTCAACTCGAAGGTCAGCACCGGCAGGCCGTTGATGAAGACCACCAAGTCCAGCTCGTTGCCGGAATCGTTGCTGTAGCGCACCTGCCGGGTGATGCTGAAGATGTTCTTGCCGAAGGCTTCGGCCGCGCTGGCGTTGCCCGGCGTGGGCAGCAGCTTGTAAAGATCGACCGCCACCGGCCCGTGGCTCACGCCCTTGCGCAACACATCTACCACGCCGCGCTTGGTGATCTCGCCTTGCAGCCGGTGCAGGAACTGTGTGCGCTGGATACCGTCGGAGGCGAGGTTCAGCGTTTCCACCACCTTGGGTTGGGTGGCGTGCAGGAACTCCAGCAGCTTCGCCACGTCCAGCGCCACATCGCGGTTGTAGTCACTCGCCCGGCCCAGCACGTAGCCGCCCGGCCCATACACCGACACCGGCTCCTGCGCCGTATTCGGCTTCACTGCCGGATGTTCGCTGATGCCCGCCAGATGGCGCACGATCAGCCGTTCCAGGCCCAATTCGCTGGTGTCGGTCGGCTTCATGTGTCGCCCCTCTTCTTGCGCTTGCGGTTGGCTTGAGCGGCGTCCTGCGCATCGGCAGCCGGTGGCAGCAAGGGGGCCCGCGCCGCGCGCTCGCGCGCCAATTCCACGGCGCGATGCAACTGCGCCTGCAAGACCTTCACATCGGGAATGTGGGCCCGATATTCGGCCACACGGATATTGGCGGCATCCATGTCCATCAGCTTGACCTGCTCGGCATCCTGGGTGGCGCACAGGATCAGACCAATGGGTGGCTCCTCACCCGCCGCGCGGTCGTGCTTGTCCAGCCAGCGCAGGTAAAGCTCCATCTGCCCCTTGTGCGCGGGCTGGAACTTTTCCAGCTTCAGTTCCACCGCCACCAGCCGCTTCAGGTGGCGGTGGTAGAACAACAGGTCAAGATAGAAGTCGTCCACGCCGACACTGATGCGCTTCTGTCGCGCCACGAAGGTGAAGCCCACGCCCAGTTCCAGCAGGAACAGCTCCATCTCACGAAGAATAGCGTCTTCCAGATCGCGTTCGCTGTAGTCGTGCGGCAGGCCCAGAAAGTCCAGCATGTATGGATCGCGGAACACCAGGTCGGGCGTCATCTGCCCGCCCGCGCGCAGATGGCCGATTTCTGCCTTCACCACGGCTTCGGGCTTTTTGGCGACGGCGGTGCGCAGGTACAACTGGCTGGCGATGCGCTCGCGCAGGGTGCGCACACTCCAGCGTTCCACCCGGCACAGCTCGGCGTAATACTCGCGCTCCAGCGGGTGCTTGAGCGGCAGGATTTCGACGAAGTGGCTCCAGCTCAATTGTTGCGACAGCGTCGCGACAATTGCTTCATCGGGGAACGCTTCGGCGAACTGCACCATGCGCGCCAGATTCCGGGCACTGAACCCCTGACCGTAGTCCCGCACCAATTTTGCCGACAGTGTCGGCAAAATCTCCTCGCCGTACTCCGCGCGCTCGTTTTTCAACACCTCGCGCTGGATGCGCTGGCCGACATGCCAATACAGCATCGTCAGCGTGGCATTGGCTGTCTGCGCGACGTGCTGGCGGGCGGATTCGATCAGACCGCGCAGTTCGGTCAACAGGGCCGAAGAATTCCGCACGCCGCTGATTTCTCGCACCGACGGTGCGAGTTTCCTGCGAGAGGCTTTCTTACTCCTCGCCATCAGCGGTCTCCTCAACAGCTTCGGTTTCTTCATCGCCCAGCGCGGCGAGGTCGTCGTCGCTGACGGCATCGTCCGGGCGGGGTTGCCAGCCGCGCAAATCCACCTGTCCGGTGACGGCATCGGCGATCATGCGGTCGCGGTATTCGCGGATCAGCTTGATTTCGTCCTCGGCGCGGGTGATGGCTTCGTCGAGGGGCGCGCTTTCGGACTGAATGCGCGCAACGATGGTCTGCTGCTCGGTCATGGTCGGCAAGGCCACTGGGAAACGCCCCAGCACGGTTTCCGCGATGGCGGGATACGCGATGCCGATGGAGTTGGCCGTCACGCGGTTCACGAAGGCGCTGCTCTGGATGACGTAGCCGAGGTATTCGGGTTCGACGCTCTTGCCCGGCGTGAGCACAGCGAAGCCCGTGGAAGCAATCAGGTCGTCGGCATCCTCGTTGACGAACCAGATGGCTTTCAGATACGTCCGAACGGTCGAGATGATGGTGTCGCCTCGGCGTAAAACACGGCGCGCGCGGGACGGCGCAGCCCCGAAGCGGAGGCGTTCCAGCTCTTTCGCCAAACGCCCCGTTTTCACGGAGCCAATGTCCACGTAGCGGAACTCGAAGTCCGGGTCGGTCTTATCGCCGAGCGTGCTGGCATTGAGGCGCACCCACCGTTTCAGCGGTTTGATTTCCCAATGCTCCGGCACCTCGCCCAGCCACTCGATGCCGGACGGCTTGAGCCTGACTGACGCATCGAGGCCGCGTGTGACGGCGTGGTCGATGATGCGCAGCTTTTGTTCGGTGAGCAGCTTGATGAGGTCGCGCTTGGCCTTGATGAAGCGGGCGATGTGCGCGTCCTGCGCGCGCAGGTAGGCGACGATCTGGTCTTGCTCGGCGCGCGGCGGCACGAGCGAGGGCATCTGCTTGAAGGATTCCCAATACAGCCGGTTGCGATCGGCCACGATGCCGCGCGAGAACTTGTTGACTTCCCGCATGTAGGCGGCAGTGCGGAACAGGTAGCTGTAATACGCGCTGTTGGCTTCGGGGTAAGGCTTGACCACAACATAGGCCGGACTCACCAAGCCATCGACCGGCGCGGGGCCGACCGCACCTTGCCACATGCGCATCATGTTGTAGGCAATGTCGCCCCTGACCGCGCGCTTGTAGTTCTCCTTCTGGCTCATCAGCTGCTTGCGCTTCAGGTTTTCCATGTCGCGCACACGCACGCCAGTGCGCAGCGAGACTTCGAGAATGGGCAAGTCGGGATAGCCGGTTTCGACTCGATGACCGAACAGGCGGCCATTGCGCAGCACCTGCCAGCCTTCGGGTACGCGCGGAGCCCAAGGCAGGCCGGACGCACGGTAGCTCGGATACGCGCTGGCCGCAGCAGGTGGTGGTGCCACCTGGACGCTGACGGCGGCATCACCACCGAATAGGGAGCCTTGCTCCTGCGTGTCGGCGATCTGCGGCGCTGGCGCACTCGTTGCCACTTCAATCGGCCGCCCGAACAGCAGGAACTGCGGGATGTCGGGCGGCGCGACATCGAGCGCTGCGTCGCGCCCTTGCTGCTTCACCTGCTCGCGCAGCTCCATCAACAGCCTGCCCAAGACGTTCATGCCGACCAGCGTGTCGCCGTCGTCAACGACCTTGGCTCCCCAAAAATCGTCCTTGCGCGATTCCTCGACGATGGGGCGCTCGCCGGTTTTCAGCAGCAGCGCGCTGAAGGTGTTCCAGTTGTTGGCCAGCTTCATGCGCAGGCTCCAGCGCATGATGCGCACGCGCACCTGATCCCAATCGGGGCGCGAATCCTTGCGGTAGGGCTTGCTGCGCATCTTGGCCGTCATCGGGCTGATCTGGCTGATGATCAGTTTCTGCACGTCGGGCAGATGCGGAAAGCGGCAGGCCTGATAAAGCGCCTCGGAAGTCAGCATCCGCACCCCGTTGACCTGGATCGGGTAACCCCCGGCCATGTTGGACAGGCCGCCGAACGGCTCGTCGGTCTTGCGGAAGACGACGCTGTCTTTGCGGCTGTAGGTGCGGGTCTGCTCTCTTCCACCCATCAGAGATCGCCCCCCGTCAGGTCGGCGAACATCCTTCTCACCGCCGTCTGCATGTTGGTGGTGCGCGGGAACAGCGGATACCACGGCGCATCCACCCAGAACGCCAGCGGCGCGTTGTTGGGGCAGTTGCGGTAAGTGACGATGAGTGAGCCGAAGCCCAGCGTTTCCAGCGTCATGTGGCCCAGCGGGCGCTGGGTGTCGCCGAGGTTGGGGCAAATCTGGCGAATGCGGACACCGGCCTTCAGGAACTCCTGCTCCAGCAGAATCTTGGCCACGTCGCTGGAGAACAGGTTTGCTGTACCGGGGTTGCCAGCGGCTCTGAGCGTAGGCTGATACCGCATGGTCGCCACGTAGGCTTGCACCGCTGGATCGTTCGGGATTGCCGTTGGGCGCAGTACATCCGATGTTGCACTGCAGGCTTTTCTGTCCTCCAGCACGATGGCGTGCCACCAAGTGATGTCAACATTCTTTCCCGAAGCCCTGTTGACTTCCTGAATCTTGGTGTTCGCGTAATACCGCCCGCCGCTGTGCTCTGCGATGCAGATCACATGCACCTTCGCTTGCGCGGGCGCATGGTCACGAATCCAATTCTCCAGATCGCGCCGCACGCGGTTGCCGGTGAAGATGCCGTCATCCAGATAGATGAAGACCTCGTCGCCTTGCCCGCAGTCGTCGATGCCGAATCCATGCTCGTCCTCCAGTTGCTCGGAGAACAGGGCGAGCATGTCGGTCTGGCTGCTGCCGCCACCTTGAATGTCGAGGAAGTTGGCGGATCGCCAGAACCTATCGGGCTTTTCGCCGGTGAGCTTCTGGGTGCGCATCGCGCCACGGATGAACTTGGACACCTTCTCCTTCGAGAAGTAGATGTTCTTCAGGACGTGGTCGATCTCTTGCAGGATTGGCAACTGCACGGCAGCGTCGAACTGCTGCACCCACCGCTCAACGTGGGCGGGGATGGGCTGCGGGAGCGAACCGCCCCGATAGTCCTGAATGGTGTTGGCGATGGACGCCAGAAGGTCGGTGCGCTGGCTCATGCCGGGACGCCTCCCACGATCTTGTGCAGCAAGCCCTCGGTTTGCTGCTCCAGTTTCAAGATGTCGGCGCGGATTTCCGCCAGCGAGCGCAGTGGCGCGGGCTTGTAGAAATAGCGGGCGAAGGAGATTTCGTAGCCGATCTGCGTCTTCTCGACGTCCACCCACGCATCGCTGGCGTGCGGCAGAACTTCGCGCCGGAAGAACGCCTCTATGCCGCCCGGTTCCTTCAGCGGCACCTGCTCGGTGTCGCGCAGGTCGGTGTCTGGTTCGTACTCGACCATGAAGCGGTCGTTGCCCACCGTTTGCAGATACGCGCCGTCGAAGCCAGGCTCAAAGTAGTCGCCTTTTTTCAGCTTGCTGCGTTTGGCGATCACCGGTGGGGCCGTTTCGTCGCGCCAGCTCACGGCCTTGAAGATGACCTTCTTGTCTGCAGCACCGAGCTTCTGGCCGTGCGCTTTCATTGCCGCTTCGAACCGTTCGCGGAACACGTTGTGGTCGTCGAACACGGCGTCACCCAAGTCCTGCTGCGCAAACAGCGCCAGATCGAGCAGCGCCTTGTCGCGCAGCCATGTGGCAGCGTCGAGCAGCTTCTTGCGGCGCTTTTCCGGCACTGCCTTCTTCTCGGGTGCGCTGTCCTCGCCATCCTCGTCGTTGCTGTCCGCCGCATCATCACCGTCGCCGCTATCATCACCTTTAAGCCACGCCTCGATTTCAGGCTTCAGCTTGGCGAAGTCGGTGTAGAGTTTGTCGCCGTGCATTGCGTAAATCTCCGCGCGCAGGGCTTCGTCACCCGACGCGAAGCGCAGGGTTTCGATGGCGGCGGGCTTCAACTGGCTTTTCAGGCGCAGCGGGCGTTCGACGGTGATCTTCCAGTAGCCAAAGTCCTGTGTGTCGAACCATTTGGACTGCGAGGTCTCCTGCGCTTCGCCCAAGTAGAGGTCGAGGATGCGCTGGATGTCGGCCTCCGCCAGCTCGCAGTTTTTCTTGCCGAGGTTGCGGCGCAGCGGCTGGAACCACCCACTCGCATCGATCAACTGCACCTTGCCACGGCGCGCGGTGGCCTTGCGGTTGGCCAGCACCCAGATGTAGGTGGCGATGCCGGTGTTGTAGAAGATGTTGAGCGGCAGGGCGATGATGGCTTCCAGCCAGTCGTTCTCCAGCACCCAGCGGCGGATGTTGCTTTCGCCTTGCCCGGCGTCGCCGGTGAACAGCGCCGAGCCGTTGTGGACGAGGGCGATGCGGCTGCCCACGCCGTCGGTGGGCGCGTTGCGCTTCATCTTGGACAGCTTGTTCACGAGGAACATGAGCTGGCCGTCGCTGGAGCGGGTGATGAGCTTGAGTTCGGGGTTGTCGCCGTGGCTGACGATGAAGCGCGGGTCGTTGAAGCCCTGCTTGCCGCCCATGCGCTCCAGATCGGTCTTCCAACTCTTGCCGTAGGGCGGGTTGGAAATCATGAAGTCGAATTCGCGGCTGCGGAACTGGTCGGCCGACAGCGTGGATTTGTCTGCGCCGCCGACGATGTTCTCCGCCGCGCCGCCTTCGCCCTTGAGCAGCAGATCGGCTTTGCAGATGGCGTAGGTTTCGTCGCTGATTTCCTGCCCGTAGAGGTGGATAGAGACTTCCTTGCCGTGGTCGTCGGCCAGTTCCTGTAAGGTTTCCTCGGCCACGGTGAGCATGCCGCCGGTGCCGCAGGAACCGTCGTAGAGCAGATAGGTGCCTGACTGGATGCGCTCGGCCACGGGCAGGAACAGCAGCTTGGCCATGAGCTTGACCACGTCGCGCGGCGTGAAGTGCTCGCCCGCTTCCTCGTTGTTCTCCTCGTTGAAGCGGCGGATCAGCTCCTCGAACACCGTGCCCATGCCGTGGTTGTCCAGCGGCGGCAGCTTGACGCGCCCGTCGGCATCCTTCACCGGCAGCGGCGAGAGGTTGACCTCCGGGTCGAGGAAGTCCTCGATCAAGTAGCCGAGGACGTGGGCATCAACGAGCTTCTGGATCTGGTTGCGGAAGTTGAACTTGGTGAGAATTTCCTGCACGTTGGGCGAGAAGCCGTCGAGGTAGGCGATGAAGTCATCGCGCAGGCGTTGCCCAGCGGCGCTGGCCTTGAGCTTGGCGAGGGTGAAGTCGGAGACGTTGTAGAAGGCTTGGCCTGCCGACATGCGCAGCGCGCCGTCCTGCTCGGCCACGTTGTGCGCGTCGAGGAATTTCTTGCGATCCAGAACGTCCTGCTTGGTCGCCTCCAGCACGGCGTCCAAGCGGCGCAGCACGGTGAACGGCAGGATCACGTCGCGGTACTTGCCGCGCACATAGACGTCGCGCAGGCGGTCGTCGGCGATGTTCCAGATGAAGTCGGCGACCCACTTGATCTGGCTTTGGTCTTGGTGTTTTGTCATGCCTCCCCCCCGCGTTGGCCGCCTGTTGTTTGCTGCGCAATCCACTGCTCAAGGTCGGCCTTGCGGAACCGCCAAGTGCCGCCGAGCTTGAACGCCGGAATCTTCTTGTCCGCCGCGAGCCGGTAGACCGTGCGCTTGCCTGCCTTCAGGTAGGCCGCGACTTCATCCAGCGTCAGGATTTCGTCTTCTGCGTCTGTCATTGCCTACCCTTGCCGACGTTGAAATATGATTGCCAAGTCCTGCCAATTCTCTCATATAGCGGTAGGTCAGACCAGTGGCAGAGCTTCGGCTGAGGTGGTTATCCGACAGGTGGCGTCAGAGAACACCTTCTAAGCGAAAGTTTTTTGATGTAGAATCCATGTATGCGAAATCCGCCTATGGAGTTGCCAATGACTCAGCCGACCCAAGAAACGATCCAGGACTTGCTCGTGAGGAACATCCCGCGTGAGCTTGTCATGGCTCTCGAAGAAGCCAAGCTGGTCGGTGCCCAGCGCGCCTATGCCGCAGCACGAGGAATGGATGACGGGCACTTGCCCAGTGTGGTCGGCCAGTTGCGCCACTTCCACATGAATGAGTCGTTTCATCGGGCGCTCGCTGTAGGCGGGGCGTCTCCATCGCCGCTTCGCGGCAACCAGATCATCACCGGCCGGGCGGGAATCTTCACCTTGGCGCGCTTCAACACCAAGTACGGGGTCTGGAATAGCGGTCGGCGTAGCGAGACGCGCAAACAGATGTCCTTGGCGAACGCGGCCATTGAGCCGTTGGTTCAAGCAGAACTGTTTTCGGACTATGTGCCGCCATCGGATGCGGTTGTTTTTCTCGTAGCCTGCTTTGCCGGGTCGCTGCACGTTCAACCGGAAACCCCTGTCTCAATCCAAATTGCGGTACCAGACCGGAACATGGAAAGCTGGCTCTTTCGGGAATCTGTCGATTTGTTCGTCAAGCGGTACGACCAGAAGCCGACGACAGCGCAGGATGACTTGGCCATGCCGAAGCTGAAGAAGAACATCGGAAAGCAGCAGGACAAAGAGGGAACAGGATCATGAGCCGGGGCGGAGTACAAGGATTCCAGAAGGATCGGCTCGGCCAGATTCTTGCTGCGCGTCGCCTGACCCAAGTACAGCTGGCGTCGATGGTAGAGGTATCGCCTGCGACTATCAGTAAGTGGCGCGCGGGAACACAGGCCCCAGAACGCGATGCACTCGATCGTCTCGCCGGCGTGGTCAATGTCACGCCGGAATGGTTTACGCGCGCGCCCGGAGCGAAGCTGTCGTTGCCGCTTTTCCGCAGCAACGCTTCTGCACACGTCGCGGCGCGAGCAATGCTTGAGGCCCGCCTTGAGTGGGCACAGGACGTGGCCACCGCATTGATGGACTACGTTGACTACCCCGTAGTCAACTTGCCTTCTCGCAATTACACCGATCCGGAAGAGATCACTGCCGAGGACATCGAGAAAGCTGCCTGCGAATGCCGGGATCTGTGGCGTCTGGGCCGTTCGGCGATTCAAGACTTGGCGCTTGCCGTGGAAGGCGCTGGCGTCATTCTCGTCCGGGAAGAAACCGGTATCGCGCAGATTGAGGGGCTTTCGGCTTGGAGCGAGGTGCTGGGTCGCCCGCTCATCCTCCTGTCTGCCGACAAAGACAATGGATACCGCAGTCGCTTCGATCTTGCCCATGAGGTCGGACATCTTGTTTTGCATCGTCACATTCAGCGCACGACGGACAGCGCTCGTCACAAGCTGATGGAGAAACAGGCACACCACTTTGCAGGCGCTTTTTTGCTGCCTGCCGAAACTTTCGCCACCGAGGTTCGCGTACCACCGACGTTGGATGATTTGCTACTGCTGAAGCGCCGGTGGGGCGTGTCTGCCGCAGCGATCATCATGCGCCTGAAGGCACTCGAGATGCTGGATGAAGATGGGGCCTTGATGCTTTTCAAGCGCCGCTCTGCGCGCTGGGGGGCGAAATCGGAACCGGGTGACGGTGATCGCAAACCTGAGCAGCCTCGCCTGCTTCGTCGCACGATTGATCTGCTGGTCGAAGAGAAGGTCATGCCCTTGGAAGCCATCCCGAGGCACATTGGAATGGCTGCGGGGGATATTGAAGCACTCGCTGGACTGCCCGAAGGCTACTTCCAGGGCAAGACCAATGTCGTTGAGTTTGCGCGACTGAAAGCAACCCAGAAACCGGCTGATGACCATCCGGCCCTGGGTAACAAGGTGGTGCCGTTTCGCCCCCCGTCCAAATCCTGATGTGAAAGGAGCCATGATGTCCAAGAACACGAAACAGACGTCCACGCGAATCGGTAGGCTCGCGTCCGAAACGCTGCAAAACAACGGATCGTCACAAATCGCCAAGAGCCTTGCCGCGTCGGCCCTCGCCCAGCGTAGTGGTGACAAGCAGACCGGGGCGAAAATGGAAGACGTGGCCGCCCGTGTGCTGGCCAGTGACCGCTACGCCAACAACACAAAAGAACTGGCAGCCTCGGTTCTTTCCCAAGCCAACAAGCAGCGTTAAGGCAGAAAGCCGAGCTCTTCATGTCACAGAATCTGCGTTATGCGCAGTTGAAGACTCTCTGGCGTAAGGGAAGACTCATCGGACAAAGGGAAAATCGATAAGGGAATGGTGCCCAAGGGACAACGGCCCTACCCGGAAAAGGAAAAGGCCACCATCACGCCAAACCAGCACCGATCACCAGATTCCCCGACGGAGCCAGCCTGTCGATATAGTCCGACCACGCCTGCAACATCTCCCGCCGCTGTTCGGCGTACTCGGCGCGGTTGTAGACGCCACGCACGCCGCCGATGGTATGGTTCAGCGCCTTTTCCACCACATCCGAAGGCCAGCCCTGTTCGTGCAGCAACGTCGATGCGGTGCGCCGCAGGTCGTGGATGGTGAAGGCGGGGATCTCCTGTCCCTGCAATGACACCTTCAGCGCTTGGTTCAGCGCATTGTTGGCGAAGGGCTTGGCCAAAGTGCCACGGCCCGGCAACACCCAGACGCTGCTGCTGGCGAGCGGCTTGAGTTCCTTGAACAGGGTCTGCGCCTGGGTGGACAGGTAGACGATGTACGGCTTGCCGGTCTTGGAATTTTCGACCGGGATGTGCCATTCGCCTTCGTCCAGATGCACGTCCTTCCACTGCGCCAGCATCAGTTCGGACTTGCGCACCAGGGTCATCAGGATCAACTGGAAGGCGATCTTGAACTGGCGACGGATGTTGGAGGCCTGCATGGCGCGCAGGAACTGCCGGATTTCGTCCGGCGTCAGCGCCCGGTCGCGGGCGGCGGCGCGGTAGACGTGCCGCATGGGCAGGGCCATGACCGGGTTGGCCTGGATCAGGCCGCAGGTGAGCGCGTAGTCGAACATGCGCTTGAGCAGGCCGCGCACCTGGCCGGCGGCGGCATCGAAGCCTTGTTCCTTCTTGCGCCAGATGACGCTGCGTACGTCCTCGGCGGTGATGTCCCGGATCGGCTTGCTGCCGATATGCGGCAGGATGTCCTTTTCCAGGTAGCGGCGCGGCATGGTCACGTCCTTGCGGTCGCGTGACTGGATGTCCTTGAAGAAGCGTTCGGCGAAGTCGGCCACGGTGGCGTCTTCTGCGCCTGCCACTTTCTCCTGCTGTTTCTTCTTTGCTGGCGACTCTCCCATCGCCACTTGATGGGCCGCCTCGTCCCGCTTTAGGCGGGCGTTCTTCAGGGTGAGGGCCGGGTACTTGCCGAGCGTCAGCTTCTCGTACTTGCCATTCAGCCGGTAGCGGTAGCGCCAGACGACGCCTCCGGTCGGGAAGACCTCCACATACAGTCCCCGGTCGTCGGTGACTGTATAAGTCTTGTCTCTGGGCTTGAGTGCCTTGAGCGCAGTGTCTGTCAGTGTCATTTCATCCTCCGTATGTCCAAGTAGAAGGATGAAAGACAAGAGCCCATCTACTTGGAGCAAAACTTGGACATAAAAACGAATGGCTTCGACTGTATCACCAAATCACTCAGTAGAAAAAATCCCTTTATTTACTTTTATCATAGGCACATCAACAGACTTCAATGGACATCACTGGATTCAGCATCAC
>CAVPMU010000014.1:0-29280 GCA_963706535.1 uncultured Gammaproteobacteria bacterium | reverse complement strand
TCTTCATCGAGACCTCGGTGGCTTGCGACAGCATATTGACTCCGCCGTGAGTCTGAATAATGATGCGGTCAGCCGTTCGTTTATACGTAGCCGCGGGAGTTCCCTCACGACAGTGAAGTGCACTCTCGAGATTGGCGGGGGTGAGAAGTGGCAGCTGCAGACGAGCCTACTGCACGGTTGGCACCATGACCATGCTTAGATGCGAACAGTCGTCATCCTGCTACGTTCGTGTGTCCGGGGCGCGCGCGGCAATTGTATCGAATGCCGAGGAACCAGTGGCTCGACATGCGTGTGCTGCACGCGACACGGCTTTTGCAACTGTCGTCAAGACCAGTCGTCAAGACCATGCGAGAGCTGGCGCTTGCGGAGACTGTGAATTGCGCGCGGAATTGCGCGCGGGGCTGGCGCCCCAATTCCGTTGCGGCAGTTGCCGCCATCCGCGGCTCCTATGGATTCAATTGCGGTTGCGAGACGGCGCCAGATGGGATATTGCGCAAGGAGCGCCGGATATCTCCCTCCGCTCGCATTCAGCGTGATGACAACCCCGTGACTGTTGCGACGGTTAACGGCGCAACCGGGTCCACGGCGATGCGACACTTGGATAACGTAGGCGAAGTCGGTGCGTTGAGCACGGCTCGTTGGAAAACTTGCCGGATCATGCATTTCGCAGATGAGCGCTTGAGTCGAATGTGTTTGTGACGGACACCCGAACGAGGCAGAAACATGCACGCTATTACACCGATAGAGAGCAAAACGATACGCGGGGATTTGCAGTTGAATCTGAAGAGCAGAATCGACGAGCAGCGCGAACTATTCGGACAAACGGGGCATTTGTACGGTTTGGCAACCTTGCCTCTGAGCGAGTCGGACCCACCTAGATTCGACGTATTTCAATGGCGGTTGATATCGGCGGTGAACGCGGCCCGGGAAACCTCCAAGCACGTATCGGGCTCCCCCGCCGCCGTAGGAATGTCCGAACTCTGTGACCTGATTGCTCTGCCTGAAGGAGATGTCATCGCCTGCTCATTTGGTCTGGCTGGGCACATTGGCGCATTTCCCGTGATCATCCGTTCGTTGGCCGAACTGGGCTACGAAGAGAATCCGGGCATCAAGGATGGAGACATTTGGGGCGCCAACGATCCGATGTACGGCGGCCCTCACCAGGCTGATAACTACAGCTTTCTTCCGGTCTTTTATGACGGCCAACTGGTTTGCTGGGTCGCATCTGCAAATCACATCACCGATACGGGCCACGCGATCTCTGCCGGAGGGGTCCCTGCGTACTCGTCAAACAGCTACGGCGACGGACTTACGTATGGGCCGGAGAAGATTGGCGAGAGGGTCGGGGATACCTATGTCACCTACAAGACGCATCTAAACCGGTACCGACGGCTGACCCGAACAGGGTCGCTCAACATTCTCGACGACAAAATGCGGGTAACGGGAATCGTCATGCTCAGGGAGCGGGTCCTGAAGATCATCGACGAGTTTGGTGTCGAGTACTGGAATAAAGCCCTGCGGGAGATCCTGGAGCGCGAGAGGAGAGACATCGCACACCGTCTGCAGCGATGGTCGGTGCCGGGGCATTACCGCCAGACGTGCTTCCGACCGATCAATTACCGAGGCTTCATGGGTCGAGTCTTCCCTCAGTCGGACAAGGACTGGGTGGTGCATCTGAATCAGTTCATCAGGCTTCGCCCTAACGGCACCTGCGACGTTGACCACAATGGGTCCACAAGTCAGGACTATTTCTGGCTGAACGGGTACGAGGGGTCCGTCCAGATGGGTGCCACCTATTCCAATGCTGGCTTCCTGATGCGGACCCCTATGGCCAACACATCGCTGTTCTACGCGGTGAACTACATTCGTCCCGAAGGATCGCTGATGAATCCGACCCGCGACGATGTCAGCGCGTCATTTGGCAACGCCCTAGGAACGATACTGGGAGCGATGTCGTCCCGCTGCTGGGGATTCTCGCATTTCTTGAAAGGCTACCTCGAGGAGGCCTTCATCCTGGAATCGGACTGGAACATCTATGGCGAGGAGGGCAGATTCAAGAACGGCATTTCTTGGGCGATGGGGAACTTCAGTTGCATCGGGTCCGAGCCTCGAGGACCGTCGTCATGGCGCGATGGCGAGGCACTGGTAATCGGGGGTGGCAATCCGGAGAGTGACTTCGGTGAAGCTGAGGAATGGGAGTACGTCGAGCCGCCGCTTTTGACGCTGTCGAGAGGCCTGATACCGGACTACTTTGCCCACGGTCGTCAGCGCGGGTCGATCGGCATCGCTCTCAGCCACCTCGTGTGCCACCCGGAATACCTGTCCATGAATTGCACCGGGTTCAGTGGAAGTCTAATGGGTGCGATGGGCGTTGGAGTCTGCGGTGGGTATCCAGGACTCAACGGGGCGGTGGCGTATTTTCACGACACGAACGCGAACGATCTGATCGAGCGGCGCGAGACCCTTCCAACGAACATCGTGGATGCTTTCCGCATGCTCGAGGAAGGAAAGCTCAAGGCCGGCGAGGTCGAGTGCTACAACGGCCACGAATCGCCTCCGGTGGTGCTAAAGCACGGTGACCTGGTCTTTCACGCACAGCACGCCGGGAGCGCATGGGGGGACCCGATCGAGCGCAAGCTCGAACTCATCGTCAAGGACATCGAAGACGGGTGCATTTCGCCCGAGGTTGCGCGGAATGTCTATGGCGCGGTTGTCTACAAAGCCGACAGCGGCTGGGTGCTTGATCCCGAGAAAACAGCTGAGGCAAGAACACAGATCAGAAGGAAACGGCTTGCGCGGGCGGTTCCGGCCAAAGAATTCTACCTTCAGGAAAGACGGCGGCTGGTCGAGGGGCGTATCACTCCGCAGACTGTCTGCGAGATGTACAGAGACAGCGACAAATATCACCTGTGGCGCAGCGAATTCCGCGGATTCTGGCAGTTAGATGAAGATTTCCAGCTCTGACGAGGTGGCCAAGATGTCAACTGTTGCTTCAAAGGAAAACATTCGAAAACTGGTCAAGGGCGAGCTGCCTCTGCAGATCATCCATGACATGATCAGAATGCCTCAGAAAGATGAGGACAGGTTCTGGAAGTATCTCGAGGTACTGCAGGAGGGCGTGACCTGGCAAGAAAAAATCCTGCTTAGAATCTCCGACAACCTGTACGTCGTGGCAAAGGCGGATCGTCAGCGGGTGGTGAAGTGCACATGCGGCCAAGAGTTTGGAGACTACCGAACGAACTGGAAGCTCAGCGCCTTGGTCTACGCCAGACGTACGGACGACGAGATTCGCGAGGTATACACAACAATTGTTCGACCACAGGCCGGCTACGTAGAAATTCGGGAATTCTACTGCCCGGGATGTCAAGCGCAGCTTGGCGTCGAAGTCGTTCCCTTCGGTTATCCATTTGTTTTTGAGGTGCTGCCGGACATCGATTCGGTCTACAGCATCGAAGGAAAGCCACTGCCGGATGCCAGTAAGGAGTGGTTCGAGAATCGAACGTTTTCAACGACGCGGCAGTGGGTGCGTGAGGAGTAGAACATGACCAGGAGTTTTCAGCTTGCAATCGATGCAGGTGGCACGATGACTGATGCCATTTTGATCGACGATCAAGGGATTTTCACCGTCGGGAAGCATCTGACGAACCCGGACGATGAATCCGTCAGCTACATGGGCGCTGTGCAGGACGCGGCCGAGTCGATCGGTCTCAGTTCGAGCGACGTACACAAGAGAATGGTCAGCGACGTGTACGCTGGAACCCTGATGCTGAATCTCTTAATTACCGGTCGCGGGAAGAAGGTCGGCCTACTGACGTCTATCGGTCAGGAGGACACGCCGTTCCTTGAGAGGGGTCTTACTTGGCTGGGGCGCCAGCCGTATGACAAGTGGAGATTTCAGCTCCACCAACACTCACGACCCTTGATTGAAGTCGAGAACGTTATTCCAATCACGGAAAGAGTGTCAGCCGGCAACTACTTTCCCTCCGGAACGCATTATGAAGTAGGGCACATTGTAATTCCGCTGTATGAGGCTGAGGTCTCGAAGGCGGTTGAGAAGCTTCTGGATGCAAATGTGGAAGTAATCGGCATCTGCTTCCTGAATTCGTTTGCCAATCCAATCCACGAACACAGGGCAAAAAGTATCGCGCAGGAAATAGTGAGCGCGCGCGCCGCGCGGGTGAACGTAATCTGCTCCGTGGACATATGCCCGAGAGCGAAAGAGAGTACTCGAACGAAGACGCTGCTCGTGGAGTGTACCGCCACCGACAAGGTGCGAGAAGGCTTTTTCAGAGTCGAAAATGCGGCCAAGTCCGACGGACTTTCGCACAACCTGCAGACATTGCTGGGGTATGGTGCAGCAGCCGATATTCGGTACCCGAGACTGTTTGAGAGCGTGGTCTCTGGACCGGTTGGCGGAGTGCTCGGTGCGAAGGCAATCTCGAAGATAATTGGCCGCCCGAACATGGTTTGTGGGGACCTTGGTGGAACCAGCTGGGACGTCGGCATGCTGATCGACGGGGAACTGACCCTCACCAGCGAGCCCGAATTCTCCGGTCATCGGCTGAACATGTCCATGGTCAAATTGGAATGCATTGGTGGCGGAGCAGGGACCGAGATTCACGTAGATCCCGTGCTGAAGCGGATCATATTGGGTCCTGACAGCGCCGGTTACCAGCTGGGCATGTGCTTGAAGCACCACGAAATCACCATCAGCGATGTGAATGTCGCATTGGGTCTGCTCGGTGCAGAGAATTTCCTTGGCGGAAAGGTGCACCTGAACCGAGAGGCCGCAATCAGGGCACTTGATGAAAGATTGGCCAGGCCTCTAGGCATGGACGTGTACGACGCTGCGGAAGGTGTCTTGGACTTGCAGCACGCGATGTTGCGTGACCATCTGGGAGACTGCGTCCTGTCGAGGGGGTTTGACCCCCGGAACTTCACCCTTCTTGTATATGGTGGCAGCGGTCCGCTTCACCTATGGGGCATCGAGCGCAACATGAAACTGGGTGGGATCGTCACGGTTCCGTGGGCCGCCGCTTTCTCTGCGTTCGGCGTAAGCATGGCCGACTACTTTCATCGTTACGATAGGTCCGTCACGTGCCCGTTCCTGCCTAGTGCTGCACCGGATGAGAAACTATCCGTCGCTAGGCGCATGAATGACGCATGGCAGGAGTTGGAAGAGTTGGCCTACGAGGAACTGACTCAGGAAGGGTATCGGAAGGAAGAAATCACCCTGAAATACGGGGTGTCCGCTCGGTATGTTGGCCAGTTATTTTCTAGCTGGTCGGCAGAGGTTAGACTGAACCGGGTCAAGACTGTTCGCGATGTAGAGGACGTCTGCAGCGCATTTGAGACGGCGTACAGGAAGATCTACCCGGACGCGGCGCGGTTTCCGGAGGCCGGCTACTTGGTCACGGGAGTACACATCGATGCGATCGTTCAGAAGGTCAAACCTCGGATTTTGGAGTACCCGCTGAAGAATAAGGTGCCATCAAAGACAGCGCACAAGGGGGAGAGAAAAGTCCGATGGAACAAGACTTGGGAAAGCGCCGATATCTGGGACATGGATCGCCTGCAGGCTGGTAACCGCGTCGACGGCCCTGCCGTGATCGAACATTCGATGACAACCCTGCCGATCCCGCCGGGAAAGTGCGTTGAGTTCGATGAGCGGCGGATGATCTGGTACAAAGACAGCTATTAACCCGGTCGCTCTGCATTTGAAGTTCATGCTGCAGCTTGGCGGATCGAACGACGGCGGAAGTAGCGATGGAAGCGTCCCGCGGAGCATGGAATGCGGCGCAGATGACTGAGCGCGGTCGTAAGCTCCACCTCCCTTTGGACACTCGCAGCTAGACTCTCCCGGTCATCCCGGGTGGGGTAATGAAGAAGTCGAGGTTCACGGAATCGCAGATCGTTGTAGTGTTGAAGGAAGGTGATGCGGGGGTTCCCGTTGCGTAATTGGTGCGCAAGCACGGCATCAGCTCGGCGACGTACTACACCTGGGGATCGAAGTACGCCGGCGTGAGCGTGTCGGATCTGAAGCGCATGCGCGAGTTCGAGGCGGAGAACTCAAAGCTCAAGCGGATGTACGCCGACCCGGCCTTGGAGAACGCTGCGATCAAGGACGTGTTGTCCCGAAAACTGTAACGCCGTCCGCGAAGCGGCAGGTGGCGGAGGCACTGGTGAAGGATCACCGGCTGCTGATCCGCCGAGCCTGCCAGATCATCAGGCCCGACTTTGACAGCAGCTGGATACGAGGCGCGCAGTTTTCGAGGCGCCACAAGGGGTTGCGGCGATGGCTGGGGAAGGGCATGTATCTAGGCGGTCAGGCGAGGTGGAGGATCGGCGGTGGCTTTTGGATCTTCAGGGATTTCAGACGCTTGAGTGCATCAGCAGTGGGCTCGGTGACCTGCCAGACGGTGCCGTTGGGGCTCAACAATTGCGCGAGTTTGATCTGCTTCAGATCGTCTTTGATGTTGCGCCAGGTATCGGCGCAGGCCTGCTCGGCGACGCGCTCGAGGAGCAGCGACAGGACGGTGAGCGCGACGTGGGCGTGGATGCGGTGCGGGGCCCAGTGATGGACGGGACGGAGCTTCAAGCCGCTCTTCAAGGAGCGCCACGCGACCTCGACGCGCTGCAACTGCTTGTAGCCGAGCGCGAGATCGGCGGCACTGAGGGTGTCGTCGTTGCTGTGGACGACGAACTTGCCATCGAGCTTCTCGAGGGCGCTCACGTGTGCGGCGTCGAGGCGCGGCTGGCCGGACTTGGTCAGTCGCAGGTAACGGCCGTAGCGGCCTGAGGCGCGCAGCTCGCAGACGCGCTTGGCATGCATGCGACCGGTCTGCGCGGCGAGTGACTGGATCTCGGCGCCGAGTTCATCGAGCACCTGTTGCCGGTGACGCCGTTGCCGCGCGGCTTCCTGAGGGTTGTAGCAGACGACGTAGCGACGACGGCGCTCACCGTCGCCCACGGTGACCTCCTTGACCGCGAGGTGGTCGGCGACCTTCTGGTAGCGACCGGGGCGGGTGACGACGGCGTTGGCGACCTCCCCGCCGCGGTGGATCGGCATGCACAGGATGTACTTGCCGCCGCCCCTGGCCAGCGTCGCGAGGTTCGCCTTCGACACCATGCCGGCGTCGCCGACGAACACGCAGCGCGAGAGCTGCCAGCCCTTCAGGTCCTCCTTGACCTTCGCGACCGTGGTCACATCGACGGTGTTGCCGGGGAAGATCCAGTGCCGGACCGGGAAGCCGTCGCGGGTGACGGCCAGGCCGATGACGATCTGCGGCGCGTCGAAGCGGCCGTTCTTGGAGTGCCCACGCTTGCGAAGCGCCGGATAGGTCTTGGATCCGGCCGCCTGGCTGCCCCGCACCTGATCGTTGGGGCCAGCACCCGAGTCCGGCTCGTCGGTCTCGAAGTGCAGCGAGGTCGTATCGTAGAAGACGACCTCGACGTCGAGGTTCAGCAGGTCTGCCATGCGGAAGTACAGCGCCTTCTCGAGCGCGTCCTTGTGGGCCTCGAGGACGTCCATGGCCCGGTACAGGTGCTGCAGCGACAGGCGCTCGGCACCCTCCAGGTGCACCTCTTCCTTGAGCCACTGCTCGTAGCAATGGAGCTTGGAGGCCGGCGCGAGCGCGCGGTTGGCGACCATCGCAAAGAGCGCGCGCTCGACGTCGAAGTCGAACTTGCGGCCCGCTAGCACCTCGGCGAGCACTTCCGGGATGCCAAGCCGGCGCCACAGTTGCTCGAGTACGTACAGATCGCCATGATCCCAGGCGTTCACGACCTGCCAGTCGGGGTTGTCGGCGACGATCTCCTCCGGTGCGCAACGCCGCAGAATGCTCTTCGCCAGGCGCCGCAAGCGCTCGGTACTGGCCGGATCGTCGGCGCGGCCGCAGTTGTAGACGATCCTGACCTGCGCGCGCTGCTTATCGGCGTCCCACAGGTTCTCGGCGAGTTGCAGGTGGGTCAGGACCGACCCGTCGGCGCGCTTCTGCCGCGACTCGCGCAAGTACATGTGCGCAATAACTCGCATCGATACGCCTATTGAAGCCTTCCTCTGCATGTACATGTATCTAGGCGTTTTCCGCCAGAATGCCGCCTCCCAAGCGTGACCCTCTGAAATCACTACACCTCGGTCCTGCTCGGACCTCGCCATATGCTCACCAACTGTCAAAGTCGGGGTAGACCAGCGTCAGGTATTGATGGCCACGGCCGTACTGGATCTCGTCGACCCCGATCGCGCGGACCGAATCGATCGAGCGCCGCTCCAGACCCCCATCGACGACCCACTCCACGGCCTGATAGACCTTCTCCCAGCTGGTGCGGAAGGACCGGGCGGTCTCCTGCCAGGAGAGCCGCCGCGCCCATTGCGCCAGGAACTGCATGTAGGCCTTGGTGAGCATGTGCTTGCCGATCCCCCACGGCACCTGCTCGACCTTGACCCCGCAACCGTATCGGCAGTCGACGCGCCGCATGGCGTAGAGTAGGACGACCGCGAAACCCCAGACCGGGATGAACTCGAAGCGCCGCACCGGCAACTGGTCGTAGCCGCGGCGCGGGCGCACGTCGATCTCGATGGTCTGGCTGGCTTGGCGCAGGTGCGCCGCTTGGTAGACGAAGCCGGGGAAGTGATGGCAGGCATTCAACAGGCGAGTCAGCAGCATGGGCAGGGCGCATCCTGAGGCCAAGGCGGAACGCCGGACACGGCCGATGCAGGCGTCGTTTCCGACGCTGCAAGCTTACTGTCCCGACCTGCCGGAGTGGCCACAGCGCTGGCGCATCGAGGCGCGTGATCTGGTCCCCGGACAGGCACTCCTCGAGCTGTTTACGCCCTTCCTCGAACATCTGCGGCTCGACAGCGGCCTGGCCCGCAAGACGCTGCGTCGCCATCGGGACAATCTCTGGAGACTCGGCGGCGACATCGTCCGACGGATCGAGGAAGAGCCCGCACTGCGCAAGCGACCGGTCCGCGACACGCTCCTCGAACTGCTCGACGACGATGAAGGTGCGCCGCTCATCTACCCACCGCTGACCGAGGAAGAACAACGCAGCGTCGACAGCACCGGACGCAAGCTCAACGCCTTTCTGCGGTCCGTGGGGGACAAAAAGCGCTGAGATCTACCCACAGATTCCGCCGACCACCCGGAAAAATAGAACGTGGCGAGGCCGGCCAGCATCGACACGGCGAGGTAGCGCCAGTCGCCAAGTGCAGCGGGTGGAGTGGCACCAATCAGGGCATCGCGCGTGATGCCGCCGGCGGTGGCCGCCGCGAACGTGAGGACCAGCACGCCGAACAGGTCGAGTCGCTTGCGCACGCCTGCGGTCGCGCCGCTGATCGCGAACGCGCAGGTGCCGACGAGGTCGAGCGTGAGCAGGAGTAGTGCGGCCATCAGTCGCGTCCCGGCCTGCGGCAATGTTAGACGAGATGCGCGCGCACCGATTGACTATTCAACTAGATACTTGAATACTGCGCGGCATGTCGTCGCGCAGCCGCCAGTTCAAGGACACCGTCTTCGAGCAGTTCGCCCGGGTCGGCAAGGCGGTGGCGGCCCCGAAACGCCTCGAGCTGCTCGACCTGCTTTGCCAGGGTCCCCGCACCGTCGAGGCGCTCGCCGGGCAGGCCGCGCTGTCGGTCGCGAATGCGTCCCGCCACCTGCAGGTCCTGCGCGGTGCGGGCCTGGTTGAAAGCGAGAAGCGCGGCTTGTACGTGGAGTACCGGCTCGCGAACACGCAGGTCGGCCGTTTCTACCTGGCACTGCGTGACCTGGCTGAATCCCGTCTCGCCGAGATCGAGAAGGTCACCAGCGCGTTCTTCGAGCAGCGCAGCGGCCTCGAGGCCGTGCCTGGCGAGGAACTCCTCCGTCGCGTGAAGCGGGGCGAGGTGACGATCCTCGACGTGCGACCGGCCGAGGAATACCGCGCGGGCCACATCCCGGGCGCCCTCTCGATTCCGCTCGCCGAGATCAAGTCCCGCCTGGACGACCTCCCGAAGGGCCGGGACGTCGTCGCCTATTGCCGCGGGCCGTACTGCGTCATGGCGGTGGAGGCGGTCGAAATTCTGCGCAGGAAGGGTATCCGCGCCCACCGACTCGAGCAGGGCGTCCTCGAATGGCGCGCACGCGGCTGGCCCGTCTCGTGACCGAACCGCGCCTCGGCCTGCGCGAGAACCTGGCGCAGTTTTCACTGCTCGTCGTCGTCAACGCGTTCGTCGGTGCGATGATCGGCATGGAGCGTGCCATCCTGCCGCCGATCGCCGAGCAGGATTTCGATCTCGCGGCCCGCACCGCGATCCTCTCGTTCATCGTCGTCTTCGGCGTCACGAAGGCGCTCACCAACTACCTCGCGGGGCGGCTCTCCGACCGTTACGGCCGCAAGCACGTGCTGGTCGCCGGCTGGATCGTCGCGGCGCCGGTGCCGTTCCTGCTGATGTGGGCGCCCACCTGGTCCTGGGTGCTCGCCGCCAACGCGCTGCTCGGCGTGAGCCAGGGCCTCACGTGGTCGACGACGGTCATCATGAAGATCGACCTCGCGGGCGCAAAGGATCGCGGCCTCGCGATGGGCCTGAACGAATTCGCCGGTTACTTCGCCGTGGCGGGCAGCGCGCTCGCCACGGGCTTCATCGCCGCGCGCTACGGACTGCGCCCGGAGCCGTTCTACCTCGGGGTCGTGTTCGTGGCCGCCGGGCTCTTCCTGTCGGCAGTGCTGGTGAAGGAGACGCGCCACCACGTGGCCGTCGAGTCGAAACTGAGCGGCCAGTTGCCGCCGGAAGGCCAGCCGACGCAGCGCGAAATCTTCCTGCGCACGTCCCTTACGGACCGGAATCTCTCGAGCGTCAGCCAGGCGGGCCTCGTCAACAACCTCAACGACGGCATGGCCTGGGGCCTGTTCCCGCTGTTCTTCGTCGCCGCGCAGATGAGCCTCGAGCAGGTCGGCATGCTCGCGGCGATCTATCCCGCGACCTGGGGCATGGCGCAGCTCGCGACGGGCGCATGGTCCGATCGCGTGGGCAGGAAGTGGCTCATCGTCGCGGGCATGTGGGTGCAGTCTGCCGGCATCGCCGTGGTGATCCTCTCGCGGGGCTTCGCTGGATTCGCATCGGGCGCCGTGCTGCTCGGCATCGGCACGGCCATGGTCTACCCGACCCTGCTCGCGGCCATCGGCGACGTCGCACACCCGTCCTGGCGGGCCTCGTCGGTCGGCGTGTATCGCCTGTGGCGCGATCTCGGCTACGCGATCGGGGCGCTGCTCGCCGGCATCGCTGCGGACGCGTTCGGGCTGCCGGTCGCGATGTGGATCATCGTCGCCCTGACGTTCGGTTCCGGAGTCGTGGTGGCCTGGCGCATGACCGAGACGCTGCATCGTCGAACGCCATCCGTCGCGGCCGCACCGAGTGCGGACTGCATCGAACCGGGTGAATTCGAGGCACTGGCGGCGACGGGCCGTGCCGTCGTTGTCGACGTGCGTTCACCCGGCGAGTACGCGGCGGGTCACGTGACCGGTGCGCGGAACATTCCGCTCGACGCGCTCGCGGCCCGGGCTGCGGAGCTGCCGCAGGGCCTGCAGATCGTGACCGTGTGCGGCAAGGGTGGCGACCGGTCGGAGCGTGCCGCGGAGCTGCTGCGCCACCTCGGATTCGCGTCGGTTCGATCCCTGTGCGGCGGCACCGCCGCGTGGCTGAAATACATCGAGCTTGGAGCCTGAACCATGACCAGGACACTGTTCATCCTGAACGACGCCCCTTACGGAACGGAACGGAGCTACAACGCGTTGCGGCTGGCGGGTTCGCTTGCGCGCCGGCCCGGCGAGGAAGTAAAGGTCTTCCTGATGGGCGACGCCGCGAGTTGTGCGAAGGCGAACCAGAAGGTCCCGCAGGGCTACTACAACGTCGAGCTGATGCTGCAGGGCCCGGCGACGCGCCATGGTGTCGAGGTCGGGGTCTGCGGTACGTGCATGGATGCACGCGGCATGGCGGATGCCGAACTCACGGAGGGGGCCAGGCGAGGCACGCTGAGCCAGCTCACCGACTGGACGATCTGGGCCGACAAGGCACTGGTGTTCTGATCGATCATGGACGCCAACCCTATCTATCTCGACCACAACGCCACGACTCCGGTACTGCCGGAGGTCGTGGATGCGATGCTGCCGTACCTGCGCGAGCACTTCGGCAATCCCTCGAGTGGCCACGTCTATGGACGGCGTGCCCACGATGCGGTGGAGCGTGCGCGTGCGCAGGTGGCAGCCTTGCTCGGTTGCGCCGACGACGAGGTGATCTTCACCTCCGGTGGCACCGAGGCCAGCAATCTCGCGATCCGCGGCGTGACGGAGGCCCGTAGCGAACGGCGCCACGTCGTCACGTCGGTGATCGAGCACCCGGCCACGCAGAAGCCTTGCGACTGGCTGGAGCGACACGGGCGCACCGTCACGCGCATCGGCGTCGACGGGGAGGGCAGGATGAGTGTCGCTGCTGCCGAGGCTGCCATCGGTCCTGAAACCGCGCTGGTCACCGTCATGCATTCCAACAACGAGACCGGCGTGCTGCAGCCGATCGCGGAAATCGCAAGGGCCGCTCATGCGCACGGCGCGGTGATGCACGTGGATGCGGCCCAGTCGGTCGGAAAGGTGCCCGTGGACGTGCAGGCACTCGCCGTGGATCTCCTGTCGCTCGCGGGACACAAGCTCTACGCGCCAAAAGGAGTCGGCGCGCTCTATGTCCGGCGCGGCGTGCCGCTCGTGCCATTCGTCCTCGGTGCGGGACACGAGCGCGGACTGCGGCCCGGTACGGAGAACGTGGCCAGTATCGTGGCGTTGGGACTGGCCTGCGAAATCGCGGCACGCGACCTCGATGCCGTGGCGGCGCGGATGGCGTGCCTGAGGGACCGGTTGCTGGAACATCTTCAAGCCGAGGTGCCCGGTCTTCAGCTGAATGGCCATCGAACCCTGCGACTGCCGAACACGCTGAACGTGCGCTTCCCTGGTGCCTCGGGTAATGCTGTTCTGGCCGGTGCGCCGGAGATCGCTGCCTCGACGGGCTCCGCCTGTCACGCCGGCCAGGATAGCGCGCCGGCCGTCATCCTCGCGATGGGCGTAGTTCCCGACGATGCCGTCGGGTCCGTACGCTTGACGCTCGGCCGCTGCACGACGCAGGAGGAGATCGCACGCGCGGCCAGTGCGCTTGGCCGCGCCTGGCGCAGCGTGGTCCCGAACCCGGCGATCGCGACCTGACGATCGCTACTTCGTCGTGTCGGGCAGCGCGACCGGCGCCGACTGGCCCGCGATGAACGGATACTTCGAGAAGATGTGGCCGACCGCCGCGTTGATCGCCGCCTCGCGGTTCCCGAGCATTTCCTTCGAGACCACGCCCTCGACGCTGCCCTGGTAGACGACCTGGCGCTGCTCGCGATCGACGACGTCCATGACCAGCGTGCCGACCTTGTAGTGGCGCGTGGTGACCTCGGTGGCCCCATAGCCGCCCCAGGGCGCGCCGTACCAGCCGCGATAGCCCCAGCCCGGGCCGTAGAAGGGCGCGGGTCGCGACTCGACGTCGGTTTTCTCCTCGAGCTTGCCCTTGAAGTTGATCACGAGGTCGGGGTTCTCGGCCTTGGCGTAGCCGCGCGACTCCATCTCGCGCGAGGCTGCGTTCTGCAGCATCTGCGTGACGAGCGACCTGACGTTGCCGGTGTCGGTGCCCGCCTGTGCGACGAATCCGTAGCTGCGGTACTTGCCGAAATCGGCCGCCTTGTCGTAATCGGCGCGGATCTCGGGACCGCTCGCGCAGCCGGCGAGCAGCAGCGCCGCGATTGCGAGACCGGCGCCGGCGAGGAACCTTGAATGACTGGATCTACGCATGTTGGTCACCCCATTTTGCAGCTCGCGCTTCCCCGGCCCGAGCCGGCAAGTCCAGTGTGTGCAGGCGTCCATCGACTGTCCATAGGGAGCTAGAATCGCGCGTATGACGGTTCCTACCGATGGCGACTTGTACAACCTCGTGCTGCGGGTCGCCGACCGCCTGATGGCGCTCGACCGCAGGCTGGTGACCGCCGAATCCTGCACCGGCGGCTGGGTCGCCAAGACCTGCACCGACCTGCCCGGCAGTTCCCGCTGGTTCAGGGGCGGGGTCGTGGCCTATGACAACGAGTTCAAGGCCACGCTGCTCGGCGTCCACCACGCCACGCTCGCCGCGGAAGGGGCGGTCAGCCAGGCCACCGCCCGGGAAATGGCCGTCGGGGCGCTCGGACGGCTGGGTGGGGACGTCGCCGTCGCCGTCAGTGGTATCGCGGGACCGGACGGCGGCGGGCCGGGCAAGCCGGTCGGTACCGTGTGGTTCGCGTGGGCGATCCGTTCCGATGATCGGTCCGAAGTGCGCACCCACCTCGAGGTGTTCCCGGGCGACCGGGAGGCGGTCCGCCGGCAGGCGGTCGCATTCGCGCTCGCGGGCGTGCTGGAGGCATGAACGAGCCGACCCAGCGGTTGTTCTTCGCCCTTTGGCCCGAGCCGGGCCAGCTCGAGCCGCTGATCGAACGCGTCAGGCGCCTCGTGCCGCCGTCGGCCGGCAGGGCCCAGCGACCCGACCAGTGGCACGTCACGGTCGAGTTCCTCGGTGCGATCGTGGAGTCGCGCATGGCGGAGGTGCGAGCCGCGGGTGCCGCGGCGGCCGCCGACGCGCATCCCTTCGAGATCGTGTTCGACCGGCTGGATCACTGGCGTCGCCCGCGGGTGCTGTGCCTGACGGCCAGCGAGACACCGCTGGCGCTGGCGCAACTGTCGCAGTCGCTGCGCCGGGGGCTCGGGATGCGCGGCTTCGAGGTCGAGCGCCGCGAGTTCCGGGCGCACCTGACGCTCGCACGCAAGGTCGACCAGCCGCCGCCGCCGCTCGTCGCCTTCGAGCCCGTGCGCTGGCCGGCGCACGGACTCACGCTCGTGCGCTCGGTGAGCGATTCGGCGGGCTCACGCTATGAGCCTCTGGCCGCGTGGAATACCGGGGTCGGCTGAGCGAAGAGATTGCGCTGATTTGCATCAGTTTTTCGCACTGCGGGGGCGCGGACGCTGTGGAATAATGCGCCCCATTCCCGGATTCCACCTTACCTGACCGAGCCGCCAGGCTCCGCGAGCAAAGCAATGGCAATGATCGAAGAAAACCGCAAGAAGGCGCTGGTCGCGGCGCTCGGACAGATCGAAAAGCAGTTCGGCAAGGGCTCCGTCATGCGCCTCGGCGACGCGAGCGCCACGTACGACGTCGAGACCGTCTCCACCGGCTCGCTGGGGCTCGACATCGCACTCGGCGTCGGTGGCGTGCCCAAGGGGCGCGTCGTCGAGATCTACGGTCCGGAGTCCTCCGGCAAGACCACGCTCGCGCTGACCGTCATCGCCGAAGTGCAGCGCCAGGGCGGCACGGCCGCGTTCGTCGACGCCGAACACGCCCTCGACCCGGCCTACGCCGAGAAGCTCGGCGTCAACGTCACCGAGCTGCTGGTCTCCCAGCCGGACAACGGCGAGCAGGCGCTCGAGATCACGGACATGCTGGTGCGCTCGAACGCGGTGGACATCGTCGTCGTGGACTCGGTCGCGGCCCTCACGCCCAAGGCGGAAATCGAGGGCGAGATGGGCGAGATGCAGATGGGCCTGCAGGCGCGACTGATGTCGCAGGCGCTCCGCAAGCTCACCGGCAACATCAAGCGCTCGAACACCATCGTCGTCTTCATCAACCAGATCCGCATGAAGATCGGCGTGATGTTCGGCAACCCGGAGACCACCACGGGCGGCAACGCCCTCAAGTTCTACGCCTCCGTGCGCCTCGACATCCGCCGCATCGGCGCCATCAAGGTGGGCGACGAGGTGGTCGGCAACCAGACGCGCGTCAAGGTGGTGAAGAACAAGGTCGCGCCGCCGTTCCGCGAGGCCGAGTTCGAGATCATGTATGGCACCGGCATCTCGCGCGAGGGCGAGATCATCGAACTCGGCGTGGCGCACGGCCTGGTCGAGAAGTCGGGCTCCTGGTACAGCTACAAGGGCGAGCGCATCGGCCAGGGCAAGGACAACGTCCGCGGCTACCTGCAGCAGCACCCCGACACCGCCCGCGAGATCGAGGACGCGATCCGGGCCAAGGTCCTGCCGGCGCGCAAGGGCGAGGCAGCCAAGGGTGAGGCGGCCGAGGAAGCCTGACGCGGAGGCCGGCGAGGCGGACGAGCGCACGGTACGCACCGCGGCGCTCGCGCTGCTCGCCGGCCGCGATTTTGCCCGCCTCGAGCTCGCCCGGCGCCTCGAGCGGCGGGGCTACCCGCCGCAGGTCGTCGCGACCGTGGTCGCGGGCCTCGTGGCCGAGCGGCTGCTGAGCGAGTCGCGGTTCCTCGAGCAGTTCATCCGACAGCACGCCGGCCGGGGCCACGGGCCGGTCCGCATCCGCATGGACCTGCGGGAGCGGGGCGTCGCGGACGAGGAGATCGACGCGGCGCTCGCGGCGGCCACCGAGGACTGGGCGGCCATCGCCCGCGACACCCGCCGCCGGCGCTTCGGGGTGTCGCCACCCGGCGACTACCGCGAGCGTGCAAGACAGGCCCGCTTCCTCCAATATCGCGGGTTTTCCCCCGACCAGATCCGGGCCGCGTTGGGCCCCGGCGACGACATCGAACCATGAGCAAGATGCAGCAACCGACCCGACGGATGAGCAGCGCCGAGCTGCGGACAGCCTTCCTCGACTTCTTCGCGAGCCACGGCCACGCCGTGGTGCCCTCGAGCTCGCTGGTCCCGGGCAACGACCCGACGCTGCTCTTCACCAACGCCGGCATGGTCCAGTTCAAGGACGTGTTCCTCGGCAAGGACAAGCGCGCCTACACGCGCGCCGCGAGCTCGCAGCGCTGCGTGCGCGCCGGCGGCAAGCACAACGACCTCGAGAACGTCGGTTACACGGCGCGGCACCACACGTTCTTCGAGATGCTCGGCAACTTCAGCTTCGGCGATTACTTCAAGCGCGAGGCGATCCGCTACGCGTGGGACTTCGTCACCGGCACGCTCGGCATCCCGCCGGAACGCCTGTGGGTCACCGTGTACGAGGAAGACGACGGCGCCGCCGAGATCTGGCTGAAGGAGATCGGCGTGGACCCGGGCCGATTCACGCGCCTCGGCGCGAAGTCGAACTTCTGGGCCATGGGCGACACCGGTCCCTGCGGCCCCTGCAGCGAGCTCTTCTACGACCACGGTCCCGGGATCGAGGGCGGCCCTCCCGGCTCCCCGAACGAGGACGGCGACCGCTACGTCGAGATCTGGAACCTCGTGTTCATGCAGTACGAACGCGCGGCCGATGGCACCATGACCCCGCTGCCGAAGCCCTCGGTGGACACCGGCATGGGTCTCGAGCGCGTCGCCGCCGTGATGCAGGGCGTGCACAGCAACTACGACATCGATCTGTTCCGGCAGTTGATCGTCTCGGCGGCCGCGGCCACCGGCACGACGGACCTGCAGTCGAGTTCGCTGCGCGTGATCGCGGACCACATCCGCGCGAGCGCATTCCTGATCGCCGACGGCGTGCTGCCCTCGAACGAGGGCCGCGGCTACGTACTGCGCCGGATCATCCGCCGCGCCATCCGCCACGGCTTCATGCTCGGGCAGCGCGAGCCGTTCTTCCACCGCATCGTGCAGGCACTCGACGCGGTCATGGGCGAGGCCTATCCCGAGCTGCGTTCGCAACGTGCACACATCGAGCGCGTGCTGAAACAGGAAGAGGAGCGCTTCGCCGAGACGCTCGCGCAGGGCATGGCGCTGCTCGACGGCGCGATCGGCCAGCTCACGGGCAGGCGCATCCCCGGCGAGACGGTGTTCAAGCTCTATGACACCTACGGCTTCCCGGTGGACCTCACGAACGACATCGCGCGCGAGCGCGGCCTCGAGATCGACACCGAGGGCTTCGAGTCGGCCATGGACGGGCAGCGTGCACGTGCGCGCGCCGCGAGCAAGTTCGGCGTGGACCTGCGCGGCGGAGTGCAGGTCGAGGGGCAGACGGCATTCACCGGCTACGACAGCGAGCGCGGCACGGGGCGCGTCGTCGCGCTGTTCCGCGGCCAGGACCCGGTGGAGGAGCTGCGCGCGGGCGAGGAAGGGCAGGTGGTGCTCGACGCCACGCCCTTCTATGCGGAGAGCGGCGGCCAGGTCGGCGATCGCGGCACGCTCGCCACCGCGGGCGCGCACTTCGTGGTCACGGACACGCGCAAGCTCGGCAAGGCTCACGTGCACGTCGGCCGGCTCGAGTCCGGCACCCTGCGCGCCGGCGAATCGGTGGAAGCCGTGGTGGACGGCGCGCTGCGCCAGGCGACGCGGCTCAACCACTCCGCCACCCACCTGCTGCACGCGGCGTTGCGGAAGGTACTCGGCACGCACGTCACGCAGAAGGGCTCGCTGGTCGCGCCCGACCGGCTGCGTTTCGACTTCTCGCATTACTCGGCGGTCACGCCGGAGGAACTGCACGAGATCGAGCAGCTGGTGAATGCCGAGATCCGCGCCAACGCCGCGGCCGAGACGCGCCTGATGACATTCGACGATGCCGTGGCCGCGGGCGCCATGGCGCTGTTCGGCGAGAAATACGATGACGAAGTGCGCGTGCTCAGCATCGGCGACTTCTCGACCGAGCTCTGCGGCGGCACCCACGTGCGGCGTGCCGGTGACATCGGCCTCTTCCGCATCGTGAGCGAGGGCGGCATCGCCTCGGGCGTGCGCCGCATCGAGGCGATGACGGGCGCGGGTGCGTACGATTTCGTGGTCCAGACGGACCACAAGCTGCACGAGATCGCTGCGCTGCTCAAGGGCTCGCGCGACGACGTCGAGGACAAGGTCCGCCAGCTCGTCGAACGCAGCCGCCGTCTCGAGAAGGAAGTGGCGCAGCTCAAGGACAAGCTCGCGAGCGGCACGGGCAAGGATCTTGCGGCCGAGGCCGACACCATCGGCGGCCTCAAGGTCGTCGCCACGCAGGTGGACGGCGCCGACGCCGCGGCGCTCAGGAATGCCGTCGACCAGCTCAAAAACAGGCTCGGCAGCGCGGTCGTCGTGCTCGGTTCGGTGGATGCCGAAGGCAAGGTGGTGCTGATCGCGGGCGTGACCCCGGATGCCGTTGACCGGGTCAAGGCGGGGGATCTCGTGAACCACGTCGCACGCCAGGTGGGCGGTCGCGGCGGCGGTCGGGCGGACATGGCCCAGGCCGGAGGCACCGAGCCCGGGAATCTGTCTGCGGCCCTGGGCAGCGTGGGCGTCTGGCTGCGGCAGAAACTCGGCTGATCCGCGCGCGCGTTGCGGCGCGCCGCGCGATCATATCCAGATTGGTTGCAGATACCCCCCGACAGCTGACATTTGCATTGTCGGGGCGTATCGTTTGCCGCGCTTACATCACGAATCTCTAATGATCTCGTGAGCTTCGGGGTGGTGCAGCCAGCGGCAACTCTCTGGAGAGAAAAAAATTCAGCTGCCGCGACTGACTGGGGGCGAGTCGATGGGTGAAGGGACTCGCTGCCGTTGACTTGGCAGGCCGACGGGCCAGGAGAAATTGATGTTGATCCTCACTCGACGCGTGGGCGAAACGGTAATGATCGGCAACGACGTGACCGTGACGGTACTCGGCGTCAAGGGCAACCAGGTGCGCATCGGCGTCAACGCGCCGCGCGACGTTGCCGTGCACCGGGAAGAGATCTTCGAGCGCATCAAGCGCGAAGAGCAGGGCGACGAGACCGTGCGTCCTGCGAAGTCCGGCAACGGCCACGGCACGTTCCCGTGACCTGAGGAGCCCGGGGTCGCCCGGGCCGCACAATCGCGGGGTTTTCGGCCCCCGCCACCACCGTCCCGGCGGCGCCCGCTTTACGCGGGCGCACGGGGCCGCTATTCTCCGCGGCTCCCTGCGCACCGGAGAGATGGCCGAGTGGTCGAAGGCGCACCCCTGCTAAGGGTGTAAGGGTCAAAAGCCCTTCGAGGGTTCGAATCCCTCTCTCTCCGCCAGTCCTGCCCGCGGGCCGCGGCGCTCGCGGCCGGGCCGCCGCAGTAATCTTCCGCATTGCGCCCGGGTCCCGTTTCGGGGCACGGTCGGCGCCAGTCATTCCGAGCAATGGTGCGGACGCATGAGCGCGAGATTTCCCGGCATTCCCGGCGTCATTCACGGTAACGGTGCCGTCGCCGAGGTGATGGGCCACGTGTGCGGCGGCGTGATCGGCTACCCGATCACGCCATCCACCGAGATCTCCGAGCTCTTCGAGGCGTTCCGGGCGGGTGGCGGCTGCAACGTCTGGGGCAAGCACCCGTTCTTCTTCGAGCCCGAGGGCGAGCATTCCGCACAGAGCGGGGCGCTCGGCGCCGCGCTCACGGGCGGCAAGTACATCTCCAATGCCTCTTCGAGCCAGGGCATCCTCTACGGGCTCGAGTCCCACTACGTCACGGTCGGCAAGAAGGTCGGCGGCTTCGTGCTGCAGGTCGCCGCGCGCGTGGTGTCGAAGCACTCGCTCAACGTGATGGCCGGCCACGACGACGTCTACGCGTTGCTGCAGTCCGGCTACACCATCCTGTTCGGCTCGAACCCGCAGGAGGCCGCGGACCTCGCCGCGATCTCCTACAAGGTGAGCGCGCTGTCGCTGATCCCGGTCGCGAACGCGATGGACGGCTTCGCCACCAGCCACATGATGTGCGAAGTGGCCATGCCGGAGCCGGAGCTGCTGCGTGAGTTCCTCGGCGATCCCGCGGGCCGCATCAGGGCGCCGACCGTGGCGCAGGAGATCCTGTTCGGTGCCAAGGGCCGGGTCTTCCAGCTCGGGCATTACCTCGCGCGTCACCGCACGGATTTCGCAACCGACGACCTCGCGCAGCTCACGGCCTGGCTCGAGACCCATGCCGAGGCCATCGAGACCGACGCCGGCGGCGCGCTGCTCGCCGCGACGCTCGGGTGGATCCCGGAGGAGTTGCGCGCGCCCTGGCGCCGGCAGTGGCTCAATGCCCACGAGAAGGGCACGCGACAGCGCGTGCCGGCGCTCGTGGACGTCAACAATCCCGGCCTCACCGGCGGCGTGCAGAACCAGCCGGACTTCCAGGCGGGCTCGGTCGACCACCGCACGCATTTCGCGGCCGAGGTGCCGCGCTTCGTGCGCGAGGCGATGCAGGAGTATGCCGCGCTCACGGGGCGCGAATACCAGCCCGTGCAGACATTCCTGTGCGACGACGCCGAGATGGTCTTCGTGGGACTCGGCTCGGTGACCGACGATGCCGAGGCCGTGGCGACGCACCTGCGCCGCCAGGGCAGGAAGGTCGGCGTCGTGTCGATCAAGCTGCTGCAGCCGTTCCCCGAGGCCGAGCTGGTGGCGGCGCTGCAGGGCAAGCGCGCCGTCACGGTGCTCGAGCGCTCGGAAGCCACGGCGCTTGCCAGCCTCGTGACCCAGGCGCTGTTCAAGGCGGTCGAGAACGCGAACGGTGTCCGACACCCGGGCATCCCGGCCATGCAGCAGTTGCCGCGGATGACCACTGCGATCTTCGGCCTCGGCGCGCACGACCTGCAGCCGCGGCATCTGGTCGCGGCAGTCCGCAACATGGAGACGCGCAACGTCCCGTTCGTCTATCTCGGCAGCCAGTTCTTCGCCAGCAACCCGCCGCCGCAGCTCGCCGCGCTGCAGGAGCGGCTGAGGGCGGCCTATCCCGAGACCGAGCTGATGGCGCTCGAGACCGAGCCCAACCCGCAGCTGCTGCCAGCGTCGGCGTTCCGCGTGCGCTTCCACTCGGTCGGCGGCTACGGGACCATCGCCACGGGCAAGCTGATCACCGACATCCTGGCCGGCGTGCTCGGCCTGCACTCCAAGGCGGCGCCCAAGTACGGCTCGGAGAAGAGCGGCGCGCCGACCAACTACTACATCACCCTGAGCCCCGAGCCGGTGAAGATCACCAACGCCGAGCTCGAGGACGTCGAGGTCGTCATCTCGCCCGACCACCGCGTGTTCAGCCACGCCAGCCCGCTGCGTGGCCTCGTCGCGGGCGGCACGTTCATGCTGCAGTCGAGCCTCTCGCCGCTCGAAGTCTGGAAGGAGCTGCCGGAGCAGGCCCGCCACACGCTGCGCGAGAAACGCATCCGCTTCTTCGTCCTGGACGCCTTCGCGGTGGCGAAACGCCACGCGCCGACGCCCGAGCTCGAGACGCGCATGATGGGCATCGCATTCATCGGTGCGGTCTGCGGCCACGTCGATCGCGTCGTCGCGGGCGCCACCGAGGAGGCGATGCTCGACAAGATCCGCCAGCTGATCGCGAAGAAGTTCGGCGCCAAGGGCGGCGCGGTCGTCGAAGGCAACATGGCCGTGATGCGCGAGGGTCTCGGCGCGACGCAACGCGTGGACTACGACGCTCCGGGCTTCGACGCGGTGGAAGCGCAACCCCTGGTGAAGGGCCGTCGCACCGTGGCGATCTCCGCGAGCATGTGCCGGGCGAACGGCGCCGCGCCGGACGCAGGGTTCTTCGATCGCGCGTATTACGAGGACATGATGGCGGCCCCGTTCCGGGACGGCACGATCGCCGAGGCGCCGGTGCTGCCCGGCACCGGACTCTTCATGCCAGCCGCCACCGGCGCGTGGAAGGACAAGGGGCTGTTCCGCCGCGACGTGCCGGAGTTCGTCGCCGACCTGTGCACGGGCTGCATGGAGTGCACGCTCGTGTGCCCCGACGCGGCGATCCCGAACACCGTGCACGACATCCACGACCTGCTGCTCACCGGCATCCGGCTGCTCGAGGTGCCCGAGCCACAGCGTGAGGAGCTGCGCGGGCAGGTCTATGCGCTCACCGAGGCCGTGCGCGACACCTATCGTGCGTCCCGCGAAAGCCCGCCGTTGCACGAGACCGTCGCCGCGGCGGCCGCAGGCCTCGAGACTGCGAGCGCGACGGTCAGGCGCAACGTCGGCAGGCTGGCCGAGCTGCTGGCGCGATTCCCGGTGGCGCGCACGCGGCCGTTCTTCGACGCGATGGAGAAGGACAGGCCCGGCAGCGGCGGCCTCTACTCGGTCGCGATCGACCCGTGGAAGTGCAGCGGCTGCATGGAGTGCATCGACGTGTGCGGCCCGGGTGCCCTGCGGCCGCGCGTGCAGGACGCCGGACTGCTGGAACAACTGCAGGAACGCTTCGAGTTCCTGAGCAAGACGGCGAACACGCCGGCGCGATTCGTGGATCCGGCGATCCAGCCCGATGGCGACATCAAGCGCATGATGCTCGACCGTGCCAACTACTACGCCACCACCGGCGGGCATGGCGCGTGCCGTGGCTGTGGCGAGGTCACGGCGATCCGGCTCGTGATGTCGGCGAACCACGCCATCCAGGGCAAGCGCCGCAAGGAGCACGTCCGCGAACTCGAGGCGCTGATCGAGCGCCTGGGCGCGAAGCGCGAGTCAGTGCAGGACGACGCAGGCCGGCGTGAACGCATCGACGGCGTGCTGGCGACGCTCGAGAAGCGGCTCTATCTGCTCGAGAGCGGGCCGACCGGCAACGGGCCGGCCTCGGCCGTGATCGCCAATGCCACGGGTTGCAGCAGCGTCTACGCCTCGACTTTCCCGTTCAATCCCTACCACGACCCGTGGGTCAACAGCCTGTTCCAGGACACCCCGGCAGTCGCCAAGGGCCTGTTCGAGGGCATCACCGCCGGTGCCTCCGACGACGTGAAGGCGCTGCGCATCGCCGCGCTGGAGCTGGAGGACGCGTACCAGCCGGCCATCCATGACCGGTACTTCCGCATGTTCGGCTGGAACGAGTTCACGCCGCGCGAGCTGGCGATGCTGCCGACGGCCTTCAGCGTGGGCGGCGATGGCGCCACCTACGACATCGGGTTCGGCGCACTGTCGCGGCTGCTCACCACGAGCACGCCGATCAAGGTGCTGGTGCTCAACACCGGCGCCTACTCGAACACCGGCGGACAGGCTTCCACCGCGAGCCTGACCGGGCAGGACTCGGACCTGACCCGCTTCGGCGCGGCGCACGCCGGCAAGCAGGAGGACCGCAAGGAGCTCGGCCTGATCGCCGCGTTCCACCCGAACGTGTTCGTCGCGCAGACCTCGACGGCGTTGCAGGGACATTTCCTCGGCAACGTCATGGAGTACCTGAACTACAGCGCCTCGCCCGCCGTGCTGGACGTGTACACGCCGTGCCAGGCGGAGCATGGCATCGCGGATGCGGCAGCGAGCCGGCGCGCGCGCCTGGCGGTCGAGAGCCGCATGAACCCGGTGTTCGTGCACGATCCGCGCCGCGGCGGCAACCTGCACACGCGTTTCTCGCTCGACGGCAACCCCAACCTCGACAGCGACTGGGCCACGACCACGCTCACCTACGTCGAGGACGGCGCCACCCGGCTGCTCGAGGTTCCGCTCACGCCCGCGGACTTCGCGCTCGCCGAGACGCGCTTCAAGAAGCAGTTCCGCAAGCTGCCCGCCGGGTCGCAGCAGGACGCGGTGCCGATCCACGAGTACATCGACCTCGCGCCCGCGGCCCGGGTCGGCAAGGTGCCGTTCGTCTGGTCGACCGACGACCAGCAACGCCTCGAGAAGCTCGAAGTGGCGGGCACCATCGTCCACCTCGTGGAGGAACGGCGCCGCTACTGGCGCACGCTGCAGTACCTGGCGGGCCGCCACGTCGAGCGGCTCGACGCCGAGCACGGTCTGCAGCTCGAGGCCTTGCAGCAGCGCTACCAGGAGTCGGTGACGCGGCAGGAATCCTCGCTCGACACGATCGCCCGCGCGATGAGCGAGCTGGCCGCGTCGTCGAGCGCACCGACGGCGGGCCTCGGCGCGGCGCTGGCGCCGTTCGGAGGTGCGCCGGCAGGGCAGGCGAATGCAGCCGCGGCCCCTGCAGCAGCGGCCACGCCGGCTGCGAGCGATGCGTCGGGGCCGGGACTGCTGACGATCCGCGAGGGAGACGTCGCGACGTGCGTCAACTGCAAGACCTGCTACCAGCAGGTGCCGGAGATCTTCGAGAAGACGACGATCGTCGTGGACGGCGTCGCCAAGGAGGTGGGACACGTGATCCCGGGCGTGCTGTCCCGGATCAAGGTCACGCCGGAGCTGGTGAGCCGGGTCGCGCGGCTCGCGGCGAACTGCGACTCGGAGATCATCCGGTGAACCCGGAGCCGGCCAGCCAGCCGGGCGACGACAACGAGCTGTTCCAGGCGCAGCTCGGCCTGCTCCGCAAGCACCTGCTCGCCGACCCGCGCTCGTTGCGCAGCGTGTTCGTGGCGGACGGCGTGCAGGCAATCGCCTGGGAATTCCAGCAGGAGCAACTCGGCAGGGCGTTCACCGAGACGCTGTGGAAGCTGCTGGTGCGCAACGACGAGATGAGCACCGTCCTGCTGCGCTTCATCTGGTTCATGCCGCTCAAGTTCAAGCGCCGGTTCGTGAAGGCGATCGACGCGCACCTGTCGGACCGCTACCCGATGTTCAAGGGCCTGTCCGAAGGCTGGCCGGGCGAGACCTGCATTCCGCCATACATTCGCCCGCCCGAGCAGCGTGCGCAGGACTTCGAACTCGTCAACCAGGGCTACCTCGGCTACATGAACCTCGGCTACTCGGCGCGCGAGGTGGAACTGTTCGTCTGGCTCGAGGCGCTGCGCGACAAGCAGTGCCAGGACCGGCCGTGCGAAGTCGGCGTGCTGCTGAAGAACAAGCTCGAGCCCAAGGGCGGTTGCCCGGTCAAGATCCACATTCCCGAGATGCTCGACCTGCTCGGCCAGGGCAAGTTCCGCGAGGCGCTCGAGCTGATCGAGGGCTGCAATCCGCTGCCGAACGTGACCGGCCGCGTCTGCCCGCAGGAACTGCAGTGCCAGGGCGTGTGCACGCACACGAAGCGGCCGATCGAGATCGGCCAGCTCGAGTGGTACCTGCCGCAGCGCGACAAGCTGGTGAACCCGGACATGGCGGGGCGCTTCGCCGGTCGTGTGAGCCCCTGGGCGCGGGCGGACAAGCCGCCGATCGCGGTCGTCGGCTCCGGACCGTCGGGACTGATCAACGCCTACCTGCTCGCGGTGGAGGGTTTCCCGGTCACGGTGTTCGAGGCCTTCCACGAGTTGGGCGGCGTGCTGCGCTACGGCATCCCGGAGTTCCGCCTGCCGAACGACCTGATCGACGACGTGGTGGGCAAGATCACGCTGCTCGGCGGGCGCTTTGTGCGCAACTTCGTGGTCGGCAAGACCGCGACGCTCGACGATCTCAAGGCCGCGGGTTTCTGGAAGATCTTCGTCGGCACGGGTGCAGGCTTGCCGACCTTCATGAACGTGCCGGGCGAGCACCTGCTCGGCGTGATGTCGGCGAACGAGTTCCTCACCCGCGTCAACCTGATGCGGGCGATCGACGAGAAGTACGAGACACCGCTGCCCGACACGCGCGGCAAGGAAGTGTTCGTGATCGGTGGCGGCAACACCGCGATGGATGCCGCGCGCACCGCGCGACGCCTGGGCGCCAACGTCACCATCGTCTACCGGCGCACGCTCAAGGAAATGCCGGCGCGCGTCGAGGAGTTGCATCACGCGCTCGAGGAAGGCATCCGCGTCCGTGAATTGCGCGCACCCAGTGAATTCATCGGCGACGGCAAGACCAATTTCGTCACCCATGCCGTGCTCGACGTGAACGAGCTCGGCCCGGCCGACCCGTCGGGGCGTCGCAGTCCCGTCAAGACGGGCCGGACCGAGCGTGTGCCGGTGGACCTCGTGATCATGGCGCTCGGCAACACCGCCAACCCGATCATGACGGAGGCGGAGCCCGGTCTGAAGACGACGAAGTGGGGCACGATCGAACTCGGGCAGGGCTCGCAGCAGACGTTGATTGCCGACGTGTATTCGGGCGGTGATGCGGCGCGCGGCGGATCGACGGCGATTCGCGCGGCCGGCGACGGCCAGGCCGCGGCGCGCGAGATCGTGGGCGACATCCCGTTCGAGCCGGAGGAGATCCGCAGGCGCGTCGCGAGCGCCGCACGCTATACCGAGCTTGGGCAGGCGAGCCCCACGATCGTCGACAAGGTCGAGCTGGCCGGAGGCATCGTCGAGTTCAAGGTGCGTGCGCCGCTGGTGGCGCGCTCGGCGCGGGCCGGGCAGTTCGTGCGCGTGCTGGCCTGGGGCAACGGCGAGCTGATACCGCTCACGCTCGCAGACTGGGATGCGGAGGAGGGCACCATCGACCTCGTCATCCAGGGCATGGGCACGAGCTCCACCCTGATGAACCGGATGGCAGTGGGCGATTCCTTCGCCGGCATCGCGGGGCCGCTCGGCCGTCCGAGCGAACTGCACGAGTACGGCGCGGACCAGACGGTGGTCTTCACCGCGGGCGGCGTCGGGTTGCCGCCGGTGTACCCGATCATGCGCGAGCACCTGCGGCTCGGGAACCACGTGACGCTGATTTCGGGCTTCCGTTCGGCCAACCTGCTGTTCTGGACGGGCGAGCAGGAGCGCATCGGCCGCCTGCAGGCGGAGTACGGCGATCAGCTCGACGTGATCTACACCTCGAACGACGGCACCTTCGGCGTGAAGGGTTTTGTCACGGGCCCGCTGCAGGAAGATGCTCGCCGACGGCGCATCGAGCAAGGGCCGCCAGATCGCCGAGGTCGTCACGATTGGGCCGCCGATGATGATGCGTGCCGTGAGCGACCTGACCAGACCCTATGGCGTCATCACGGTCGCCAGCCTGAACTCGATCATGGTCGACGCCACCGGCATGTGCGGCGCCTGCATGGTGCCGGTCACGATTGACGGCAAGATGGTGCGCAAGCACGCCTGCGTCGACGGTCCCGAGCTCGACGCCCACAGCATCGACTGGGACAAGTTCCTGCCGCGTTTCAATGCCTTCCGGACCCAGGAGGAAGCAGCCGGGTCGCCCACGGGCTGGCCTGACGGGCCCCCCGGCCGGTTCGTGACAGGTCCGGATTGCCGATGGTATTATTCGCGGCTCGTTTACATGCGCCCGTAGCTCAGTTGGATAGAGTGTCTGGCTACGAACCAGAAGGTCGGGAGTTCGAATCTCTCCGGGCGCGCCAATCTGGTATGAATCTGGGCACCTGACCGGTGCCCATTTTCTTTTCGCCGATGGCTCGCATCAGTTTGGCATGGCTACCCGTGATGGTCGCCGTGTCGTCACCGACCACGACGGAATCCACCACGGCGTGCAGGTAGTCCCGAGCAAAGCTCGATGACCGGTCGCGCAGCTTGGCCCGCACCACCTTGCTGAACGCCTCGACCTGGCTGGGAAGCACGCGGTCAACCGGCAGCAGTTGCAGCCGCCGCAAGCCCGCCATTTCCACCAGCACCCCCTCCCGGGCCGCCTTAGCCTGCTGGACGCGCTTCTGTAGCGTCTCATCCAGAGGCAGCAGCCCTGACTCCACCGCTTCGTAGAGCCGTCCGAGGCGCTCATCGGCCTTCCGGAGTTCGTTTTGCAGGTGGGCAAGCTTCTGCCTATCGGCCGCCGTCCGCTCCCGTAGCTGGCGTCGTGCCACCGTGAGTATTTCCCCGAGTTTACCGGGCGTGAACACACGCCCCTCGAGCTGGAACAGCACCAGCTCATCCAGCATCGCCACGCCCAGGTTGCGGCCCGGGCATTGAGCATTGCCCTTGTTCACCCGTCGCGTGCACTTGTAGTAGCGATATCGGCCGCTTTTGCCGGTCGTCAGCGTCATCCCCGAGCCGCAGTGGCCGCATTTCAGTAGCCCCGTCAGCAGCACCGGTGACGACAGCTGGCGCGGCGGCACGGCGGACGGCCTACGGCTCGCTCGCCGTTGCCGCACGCGCTCGAACGTCTCAGCGTCGATGATCGGATCGACCTGGACGGCGATCCAGTCGGACGGGGGACGCTTCTTGCCGGCGCGAGAGTCGATGACGTTGTAATGATGCTCGCCTCGATAGACGGCACCGGACAACACCTTGCAGACCTTCTGGATTCCCCAGGTGCGGCCCCGCATCAGCTGGCCACGCTCGTTCAGATGCTTGGCGATTTCCTTCATCCCCATCCGGCGACCCTCGAACCCTTTGAGGTACAGTGCGAAAATCCGCCGCACGGTGGCCGCCTCGGCTTCATCAACAGCGAGCTTGCGCTTGCGCCGGCCTCGATTACCGAGCGCTTCCGTCGCCGCAGCACGGTAGCCAAAGGGCGCGTTCGATCCATTGAAGTAACCCTTGGCGGGCGTTCTCACGCATGGCCCGGGAGGTGTGCTTGGAATTCTCCTGGCTCTGGTACTCGTCGAATGCCGAGAAGATTCGGCGGGCGAGCTGGCCGGACGAATCGTCGGCCGTCTGCTGGCTTATGGAAACGACCTTGACGCCGTGCTTGC
>CAVPMU010000013.1:0-81846 GCA_963706535.1 uncultured Gammaproteobacteria bacterium | reverse complement strand
ATCACTCCTTTCGATTTCCGGCGAACGCCCTGGCGTGGCTTGCCGGCGGCAGGCACCTTCGGGGGCGTAGCTGTTCGCTGCCTGACTCGCAACTTCGGGCCGATCAGCGTTCCGTCCTCGGACTCGGCCTCGACTCGCACCGTGCAATCCTGTTCGATGAAGAAAGGCGATAGCGTCATCGCGGCATTGATGACCAACCAACGGGAGTCCTCGCGCACAGGTTGGTCGAATTGACCGCGAGGGAGCTGCAGCTCGGCAAGGAGCGTCTCGCCAACAACGACGCGAAGCGTCAGCCGCTCAAACGGCTGATCGACCGGCGTGAACATCTTGGCGAGCACGCACAATTTCGGCAGGGTGGCAGGAGCGCGCTCGATGACCAAGTCCGCGCCATAGCAGCCCACGAGCGTCAGCTTGTTCCCGACCTCGTTGCGGATGTCGTCGCAATAGATGCAGTCGACGAAGCGCGAGTCAGCCATCGCTAACCTGCCTCGCGACGCGCTGCGTACGGACCGCCAGGAAGACCCGAGCCGGGTCAAGCTCGAGCGCAGCCGCCAAACGAGTAATCATGTCCGTCTGTGGATCCTTCGCGCCCGACTCGATGAGCGCTACGTGCGACTGCGTCGTGCCCGCGCGCGCGGCAAGCAGCGCCTGGGATAAACCTGCCTTGAGTCGCAGCGAGCGCAGTGTCTCCGCCTTGTCGAGGTGCTTAGCAAGGCGGGTGCGGGCGCGCTGCAGCTCCGCCGCCATCTCGGGGTCGGCCTCCCAGTCCTTGACGAACTCGTCGATGGGCGTGCCGCCACGCAGCGGGCTCGGGCGGACGATCTCGAAGCTGTGCGAATAGACCTTCGCACTGGTGGTACTGCTAGGTTGGGACTCCACCGGTTGCAATTCGCCAATCTTCGAGGATACGCCGTGCGAGATTGCCGTCGAGTTCATACGTGTCGTCTCCTCTCCTGACCACCGCGAGAATTCCAATACGTCTCGTGTGCCAGTCAAAACCGTAGAGCACCCGGTATCCGGGGACGGGTGGGTCGAGCGCCTTCAATCGAAACAGGTTGTTACTACCGCGCCTGGCGGCCACCCAACCCACGACGTTCACAAGGTGCCCCTTGCCGATCGTTACATCACCATGCGTCGTCAGCTTTTCGAAGATGCGCGGATCGGCGTCGGCCTCCTCCAGCAGCGCCACTATTTCGGCGGCTGCGGTACGGTCCTTTACCCTGAGCGCGGCTAGATCGGTACGGCCCCCCGGCAGCAGGTCTATGTTGCGCATTATATACAGTAGTATATGGACAGCAATCGAGAGTCACCGCACGGTTTGCGGTCGGCAACCTCCCCCGGACCCGCGTCATCCCGTGCGCTTCTCCGTAGAGGCGCCCAGCACGCGGCCGCCCGTAGTCGCCAAGGATAGCCTGATTTACTAGTGACCCGGGAACGCCACGGGCACTGCCGGCGCGTTCTCGCTGGCCTTCGGCGCTGCGGGCGAAGCCGGTTCTTTCTTGCCGAATACGGTCACGCCAACCCGAAAGCCACGCGTATAAATCGGGCTGTCCGGTGGCGCCGGCCGCAAGTGCTTGAATTTCGGCATCGGACGGCGTGGCCGCATCGTCATGGTCGCGCACCTCGGGCACGCTCCACATCGAGGAACTTGGGCGTGGCTGTCACGGCCGAATTATACGCCCGCCAAAGCACCCTCGACGGCTGCTGCGCCAGTCCAACCAGCGACACTTCGTCCAGGCGACGACGATCGAATTACCGCGGCACACCCGCCGGCGGGCCGCGCAATCCGCGGCACGCGTCAGTATAGCCTGCAACTCCGCGCGGCGATCGGCGGGCCCGCGAGCATCGTCTCGAGCACGTCGACGAACGCGCGCCGGAGCGCGTCGATGGGTCGCTCGCTCACCGCACGGCCTCCGACGGCGACGTTGACCTCGAGGCGGCCAGCGTGCGGCCCCTCAAGCAGTTCACGCAGGGCGCCTGGTCGGACCTCACGACCGAGAATGCGCACCGCTCGATCCCGGTCCCAGCCGAGGTCGTGGCCGAGCTCAAGGCGCGCAAGGAGAAGCTCGACGGCAACGTCGTGCGGATTCACCAGGGCGCGGACGAGCGCGTGATCTTCCCGGGCGAGGACGGCGGGCCGCTCGACTACTCGAACTGGCGCAACCGCTCATGGCTGCAGATGCTCGGGCGGACCGGCCCGTGCGAGGAGCACCCGAAGCGCGAGCCGGTGGTCGGCACCTTACACATGCTGAGCCACACCTGCTGCACCCTCGCCCTCTCGCAGGGCGCGCTGCCGAAGGACATGGACGACGCCGCGGAGAAGATCGCCGGCGCGCTGCTCCGGCCCGTGGTAGCAAAACGGTAGCAGGGACCCCCGGTGGCCCGCCGCAGCGAGCGTAAGTGCTTGAATGGCTGGTGGGCCGTGATGGGATCGAACCATCGACCAACTGGTTAAAAGCCAGCTGCTCTACCGCTGAGCTAACGGCCCGCCCGGGGGGAAGGGGCGTGAATGATAGCGGATCGACCGGCCGGGATCACCGGTAGCGGGTCGGGTCAGGGACGCCGGCGGCCACGAAGCCGGCCCGGCGCAGGCGGCAGGAATCGCAGAGCCCGCAGGCCGCGCCCCGCTCGTCCGCCTGGTAGCAGGAGACCGTGTGGGAATAGTCCACGCCGAGGGCGAGGCCGCGCCGGATGATCTCGGCCTTGCTCAAGTCGATGAGCGGCGTGCGGATGCGCAGCCTCGTCGCACCCTCCACGCCCTCGCGCGTGGCGAGATTGGCCATGGCCTCGAACGCCGCGATGAATTCCGGCCGGCAGTCGGGGTAGCCCGAGTAATCGACGGCATTGACGCCGATGAAGATGTCGTGCGCGCCGAGCACCTCGCTCCAGGCCAGCGCGAACGACAGGAAGACGGTATTGCGCGCCGGCACGTACGTGATCGGGATCCCCGCCGCCGGGGACTCGGGCACCGCGAGGCTCGGGTCGGTGAGTGCGGAGCCCCCGAACGCGGCGAGATCGATGCTCATGACGCGATGCTGGATGGTCCCGAGTTCGCGCGCGACCTGCTCCGCCGCGCGCAGTTCGACTTCGTGGCGCTGGCCGTAGGCGAAGCTCAACGCGTGGCAAGCGTAGCCTTCGGCGCGCGCGAGCGCGAGGCAGGTGGCGGAATCGAGACCGCCGGACAGCAGCACAACGGCAGGCGGCGCTGTGCTCATCGCCCCGGCTCGTTGCCCCACAGGACCTTGTGCAGCTGCACCTGCAGGCGGACGTCGAGGCGATCGGCGAGGATCCACTCGGCGAGTTCGCGCGGCGCGAGCTGTCCCCAGCTCGGGGAAACCAGCACCTGGCAGCCGATGTCGGCGGCGTGCTCGGCCAGCAGCGACCGTGTCCATTCGTAGTCGGCACGCGAGCACAGCACGACCTTGATCTGGTCCTGCGCGCCGAGCAGCGGCAGGTTGGCGAGGCGATTGCGTGCGGCCTCGCCCGAGTCCGGGGTCTTGATGTCGACCACGCGACTCACCCGCGGGTCCACGGGCGCCACGTCCATCGCGCCGCTCGTCTCGAGCGATACGCGAAACCCGGCATCGCAGAGCGCCGTGAGCAGGTCGAGGCACGACTTCTGCGCGAGTGGCTCGCCGCCCGTCACGCAGACGTGCCGCATGCCGCTGCCACGCGCGACCTCGAGCAGTTCCTCGACCGTGCGCCAGTCACCGCCGTAGAACGCATACTGCGTGTCGCAATAGACGCAGCGCAGCGGGCAGCCGGTCAGGCGGATGAAGAGCGTGGGCCAGCCGACGGCGTCGGCTTCGCCCTGGATCGAAACGAAGGTCTCGGTGACCTTGACCCGGCTCACCGACCCTCGACGTCCATCTTCGTCAGGCGCTGCATGGCGAGGTTCGCTGCGTCGGTGCCCGGATAGCCCGTGCGCACCTTCTCGAGCGTGGCGCGCGCATTGCGGAAGGCCTTCAGCTCGTACTGGCAGTAGCCGACCTTGAGCAGCGCGTCCCCGGCCTTGCGCGAGTCCGGGAAGCCGCTCGCCACCGCCTGGAACGACTTGAGTGCCGAGGCGTAGTCCTTCTGCACGTACTGCGCCTCGCCGAGCCAGTAGGTCGCGTTGTCCGCGCGCGGGCCCTGCGGATACTTGGTGAGGTACAGCTGGAAGCCGCGGGCGGCTTCCTCGTAGCGCCCGGACTTGAGCGCCGCGAAGGCATCGCCGTAGACCGTGGTCTCGTCGGCCGCGGCGATGTCGGAGGGGCCGGGCGCGGGCGTGGCGCCGCCCGGCGCGGCCATGACGCCGCCTGCGTTCTCGATCAACAGCAGCCTGCGATCGAGATCGGCATAGAGGTCGCGCTGCTGCTGCCGGACGGAGTCGAGTTCGTGCTTCGCTTCCTCGATCTGGCCGCGCAGGGTGCGCAGTTCCTGGCGCGCCGCCTCGATCTGCTGCTGCATCTGCACGAGGCTCTGGGTCGAGCGCTCGACCGTGGCGAGGCGCCCGTCCATCTCGTTGGCGCGCGCCTCGAGTTCCCTGTTGCTCGCGGTAGCGCCCGAGGCGACCTCCGTGAGCAGCAGGCTCGTGGCCGCAACTGCAATCCATGGCCGCATCGCCGCAAGAACCTTACTGGACATGGACCAGCTCGACACGCCGGTTCTGCGCATACGCCGCTTCCTCGCTGCCCTCGACGGCCGGGCGCTCCTCGCCATAGCTCACCGTCGCGACCTGCGCCTCGGCGACTCCCTGCAGCATGAGCGCCTTGCGCACGGCCTGCCCGCGCCGCTCGCCGAGGCCGATGTTGTACTCGCGCGAGCCACGCTCGTCGGTGTGTCCCTCGAGGCGCACGCGCGTCGCCGGGTACTTGACGAGGTAGGCGGCGTGGGCGGCCACGACCTCGAGATACTCGGCGCGGATCTCGCTGCTGTCGTAGTCGAAGTAGACGATGCTCTTCGCCTTGAGGTCGGCGAGCGCCTGTTGCTGGGCGGTGAGCGTGGTGCCGGCATCGGTGCCCGCGCCGGCCGTATCGCTGCCGATGCCGCTGGTCGTGGCTCCGCCGGCCTCGGTGGTGGCGGCGGGACCCTCCCCTTCCGGCTTGACCTGCTTCGGCTTCTGGCAGGCCGCGAGGCCGAAGCCGAGGACTGCGACGGCGAGTACGTGCATGAACTTCATGAATATCGGCTCCTTCGAGAGTGCGCGCCTTTTACCACAACGGATGGTCGCGATCATCAGCGCGACGGGAACGGGGACCACACCGGCTCGCGCACGCCGCCGCTGTCCGCACTCAGGCGCTGCTGGAAGCGGCCGTCGGCGGACACCATGGCGAGCGCACTTCGTCCGCGTTCCTGGGTCGCGTAGATGATCGTCGCGCCGTTCGGCGCGAAGCTCGGCGACTCGTCCTGCCGCGCGTCCGTCAGCACGCGCAGGTTGCGGGTCGCCAGATCCATGACCGCGATGCGGTAGCCACCACGGTCGAGCGTCACCACCGCGAGTTCCTTGCCGTCCGGCGACAACCGCGGACGGGCGTTGTAGCCGTTCGTGAACGTCACGCGCTCGGCCCTGCGCGCCGCGTCGAGCGCCACGCGATAGACCTGCGCGCCGCCACCCCGGTCCGAGGTGAAGTAGAGACTCTGACCGTCCGCGGCCCACTCCGGTTCCGTGTCGATGGCCGAATCGCTGGTGACGCGGGTCAGGCTCTGGGTGGCGAGATCGAGCGTGTAGATGTCGAGATTGCCGTCGCGCGACAACGTGAGTGCGAGCCGACGGCCGTCCGGCGAGAACGCGGGCGCGCCATTGATCCCCGAGCGCGCCGACACGCGCCGGCGCTCGCCGCTCGCGAGGCGCTGCACGTAGATGGCGGACGCCTTGCCCTCGAAGGACACGTAGGCGAGGTTCTGGCCGTCCGGCGACCAGGCCGGCGACATGATCGGCTCGCCCGATTCCATCACGGTGCGTGGATTGAAGCCGTCCGCATCGGCGACCACGAGGCGATAGCGCTGCGCCGGCGGGCGGCCTTCGACCGTGACGTAGGCGATGCGGGTCGAGAACGCGCCCGGGATCCCGGTGAGCCGCTCGAAGACCATGTCGGCGATGCGGTGGGCGGTCGCACGCAGGCTGCGCGCCCCGGACGGCATGCGTTGCGCGAGCAGCGCCTGCCCGGTCTGCACGTTGAAGAGCTCGAACGTCACAGACTGTCCCGCGCCGTCGCCCTCGACGCGGCCGACGACGATGAAGTCGGACTTGAGCAGCCGCCAGTCCTGGAAGCGGATGTCGGACCCCACGGTGGGACGGGCGACCATGTCCTGGCGCTCGAGGGGGGCGAAGCGACCGCTCAGTCGGAGGTCGTTGGTGATGATGGCCGCGACGTCCGTCGATGCGCCCTCGCCCTGCCCACCGAAGGGGACGACCGCGATCGGCACGGCATCGCGCACGCCCTGCGTGATGTCGAGCCGCAGTTGCGCCCGGCTCGTGCCGGCCATCGCCAGCAACCCGACGGCCAGCGCGGCGAACCCGAGCCATCGCCTGCGCGATCCGATTGTCCCTGCTTGCATCGACTGTCTACTCCGTGGGCTTGAACACGATCTGCAACCGCCGCTCGAAGGCCCGTGGGTCGCGCGGCGCCGGCAAGGGCGAGGCACGATACACCGCGTTGGTGATCGACTCACGCACGGCCTGATCGCCGTTGCAGGTGCCGAGCTTCACGTCGATGACCGTGCCACCCGCCGCCTGGTTCACGAACAGCGTGCACTCGAGGCCCGCCCGCGCCGACGGCGGCCGGATCCAGTTGCGCTCGATCGCCTGGATCAGGAGCGCGCGGTACTCGTCCACTACGCCAGAACGCGCGACCGCCGCGGCCTCCTCCTCCGCCGCGAGCTGGCGCTGCAACTCCGCCTCGCGCTCGGACTGCATCTTCGCCTCGCGTGCGGCCTTTTCCTGCTCCTCGCGCTTGCGCACTGCCTCGGCCTTCGCTTTCGCATCGGCTTCGGCTTCGGCAGAGAGTCGCTTGCGCTCCGCATCGGCCACAGCCTGCCTGCGGGCGGCCTCGTCCGCCGCGCGCGCTTCGGCAGCTGCACGCTCGGCGGCTCGTGCCTCCTCGGCCGCCTTCGGATCGGGTCGCGCCGGCTCCGGCAGCGGGGCCGGTTCCACCTTCTCGACGGGCGGTGGCGGGGGTTCGGGCAGCGGCTTGCCTGCGAGCACGGACCGCGGCAGGTCCCTGGCATCGACCACCACGCCCTCGATCGCGAGTTGCACCGGCGGCTGCCCGGCGGTCCAGCGCAGCGCGGCGCCGGCGAGCAGCACCAGCAACACGAGGTGCAGGCCCGCGGCTCCCATGAGCGGCCGCAGGTGCTCGCGTACGAATCCCGGCATCGCTCAGGTTTTCCCGCGATTGCGCGGCTCGGCCGGCAGCGGCTCGGTGATGAACCCGACCTTCTTCGCGCCCGACTGCTGCAACAGGACCATGCCCTCCACGACACGACCGTACGCCACGGCCGTATCTGCCTTGACCAGCACCGGGCGCTCAGGTTCCCTGCGCAGGGCCGCCGAGGCGATCTCCAGGATGCGCTCGGGCGCCTGGGGCGCGTCCGCATCGCCGAGATTCAGGTACAACCGCCCCTCGCGATCGATGCTGAGCACCAGTGGCTCGAGGTCGTCGGGCTCGATCGGCTCGGCGCCCGCCTTGGGCAGGTCCACCTTGATGCCCTGGCTCAGCATCGGCGCGGTCACCATGAAGATGATGAGCAGCACCAGCATCACGTCGATGTAGGGCACGACGTTGATCTCGCCCATCAGCCGCCGCTTGCGATTGCGCCGCATGCTGGTTGGCCCTAGCCCGGACCGACCCCGGCGTGGCGCTGCAGGATGGTCGAGAATTCCTCCATGAACGCGTCGTAGCGCAACTCGAGGCGTCCGACCTGGTCGGCGTAGCGGTTGTAGGCGATCACCGCCGGTATCGCCGCGAACAAACCCATCGCGGTGGCGATCAGCGCCTCGGCGATGCCGGGCGCCACCATGGCGAGCGTCGCCTGTTGCACGTTGCCGAGGCCCTGGAAGGCACTCATGATGCCCCAGACCGTGCCGAACAGGCCCACGTACGGGCTCGTCGAGCCGATGGTCGCGAGGGTCGAGAGGTTCTGCTCGAGCCGGTCGGTTTCGCGCAGCTGCGCCACCTTCATCGCGCGGCGGCTGCCCTCGAGCAGTTGCGCCCCGGCCATGCCGACCTGCTGGCGCAGGCGCGAGAACTCGCGGAAACCCGCCACGAATACCCCGGCCATGCCCGTCGGTGCAGCACCCTCGAGCGACTTGTAGAGGGCCGCGAGGTCGCCGCCCGACCAGAAGTCCTGCTCGAAGCCGTCGGCCGAGCGCCGCTCGTCCTTGAGCAGCCGGCTCTTGCGAAAGATGATCGCCCAGGACACGACCGACGCTGCGAGCAGCAGCGCCATGACGAGCTGCACGATGAAGCTCGCCTGCAATACCAGGTCCAGGACGGAATGGTCGCCGATCATGCGGGGTCCTCAGGTCTCGAACAGGCCCAGCGTGCCGCCCGGGCGCTCGATGGCCGGCGGTGCGAGGCCGAAATGCAGGTAGGCGCTGCGCGTCGCGACGCGCCCGCGCGCGGTGCGCATGATGAATCCCTGCTGGATCAGGTAGGGCTCGATGACGTCCTCGATGGTGCCGCGCTCCTCGCCGATCGCGGCCGCCAGGCTGTCGACGCCGACCGGGCCGCCCTCGAACTTCTCGATGATGGTCAGCATCAGGCGCCGGTCCATCGGGTCGAAGCCCTGCGGATCGACGTCGAGGAGGTCGAGCGCGCCCTGCGCGACCTCGTCCGTGACGCGCCCCTGTGCCTTGACCTCGGCGAAGTCGCGCACGCGCCGCAGCAGGCGATTGGCGATGCGTGGCGTGCCGCGGGAGCGCTGCGCGATGCGGGCCGCGCCCGCCTCGTCCGTCGGCACGCCGAGGATGCGCGCCGAGCGCTCGACGATGCGCTGCAGGTCCTCGTGGCCGTAGAACTCGAGTCGCTGCACGATGCCGAAGCGGTCGCGCAGCGGCGAGGTGAGGAGCCCCGCGCGCGTCGTGGCGCCGACCAGCGTGAACGGCGGCAGGTCGATCTTGATGGAGCGCGCGCCCGGGCCTTCGCCGATCATGATGTCGAGCTGGAAGTCCTCGAGCGCCGGATAGAGGATCTCCTCCACCACCGGGCTGAGGCGATGGATCTCGTCGACGAACAGGATCTCGTTCGCCTGCAGGTTGGTGAGCAGTGCCGCGAGGTCGCCCGGCCGCTCGAGCACCGGTCCCGAGGTCTGCTTGAAGCCCACGCCGAGCTCGTTCGCGATCACGTGCGCGAGCGTGGTCTTGCCGAGGCCCGGCGGGCCGAAGATCAGCACGTGGTCGAGCGCCTCGCGCCGGTTGCGCGCCGCGGTGATGAAGATCTCCATCTGTGCCTTCATCGCCGGCTGGCCCACGTAGTCGGCGAGCGTCTTGGGGCGCACCGCGCGGTCGTAGGCCTCGTCGTCGCGCTGGCTGCCGGCGGAGATGACGCGGTCCTGCTCGATCATTCGTTGCACTCCAGGCTCACGTCGCGGCCGCCCTGAGCGCGTGGCGGATCAGTTCCTCGGTCGAGGTCACGGCCGGGTCCACCTTGCCGAGCAGGCGCGTGACCTCGGCGGGCTTGTAGCCGAGCGCCACCAGTGCGCCGAAGGCCTCCGACTGCGGGCTCGCGGACCCGCCCGTTGCAGCCTGGCCGCCGGCCAGCAAGGCCGGCCCGGCGAGCACCTTGAGCCGGTCACGCATCTCTATGACGAGGCGCTCGGCGGTCTTGCGGCCGATACCCGGGATGCGCACCAGCGAGGCGACATCCTCGGCTTCGACGCAGCGATGGAACTCCTCGACGCTCGCGCCCGAAAGGATGCCGAGCGCAATGCGCGGACCGACGCCCGAGACCTTGATGAGTTCGCGGAACAGGCTGCGCTCGCGCTCCGTGCCGAAGCCGAACAGGACGTGCGCATCCTCGCGGACCACGAGGTGGGTGTGCAGGCTCACCTCGGCGCCGACGGCGGGCAGGCCGTAGAACGTGGACATCGGCGCCTCGACCTCGTAGCCGACGCCGCCCACGTCCAGCAGCAGCTGCGGCGGATGCTTCGCGGCGAGCCGCCCGCGGAGGTACCCGATCACGGCCGCGCCACCGGCTGGGCGCCGTCCGCGACCGCAAGGCGCGCCTGGCGCGAATAGGCGTGACAGAGCGCGATGCCGATCGCGTCGGCCGCATCCGCCCCGAGTTCGCCCTGCAGCTTGAGCAACGTGCGCACCATCAGCTCGACCTGGTCTTTCTGCGCCCCGCCGTGGCCGGCCACGGCCAGCTTCACCTCGCGTGGGGCGTACTCGAACACCGGGGGATCGTGCGCGAACGCTGCGCACAGGGCCGCGCCGCGCGCCTGTCCAAGCTTGAGCGCGCTGTCCGCGTTGCGGTGCATGAAGACCCGCTCGACCGCGACCTCGCCCGGGCGGTACTCGCTCATCAGCGCGAGCACTCCGTCGAAGATCTGCCGCAGGCGCGGCGGGAACTCGCGCCCGCTGGTGCGGATGGCGCCGCTCGCCACGTAGCGCGCGTCGCCGTCGATCCAGTCGATCACGCCGAAACCGGTGGCCTGCGAGCCGGGGTCGAGGCCCAGGATGCGCACGGACTCGCCGTGCTTCACGGTCCCGCGCGCCGGGAGCGCCCAGCGCCGGCCACTACGATTCAGCCTGGGCAAGCACTCACCTCACGGGGTCTATGGGAACGGCGGGGTATGATAGCGCACGCCGTGAAAGCCGCCGAATTCGATATCGCTTCCCAGTCGCCGCGCCTGCAGGCCGCGATTGCCGAACTGCGCGGGCGGGCGCCGGTGGAAGCGGCGGCCATGGCGCTCGAAGTCGCCGCCGTGCTCGCCCAGCTGCAGGCTGACGACGACGTGCTGCTGGCCGCGCTCGCGATCCCGTGGTTCGAGGCCGGCGGGCTGGACGAGGCCGGGGCCGAGGCCGCCTTCGGCGAACAGGCGGCGCGCATGGCGGCGGAGATCCTGCGAGTCGGCAGCAGCGGCATCCCGGCGGGCCGGAACCCCGGACAGGCACTCAGGCCCGAGCAGGCGGAGGGCCTGCGCAAGCTGCTGCTCGCGCTCGCCTCGGACGTACGGCTGGTGTTGATCCGGCTCGCGCTGCAGCTGGTGCGGCTGCGCAACTTGAAGGACTCTGCCGCGGCCGAGCAGCGTGCCGCGGCGCTCGAGACCCGCGAGATCTACGCCCCGCTCGCCAACCGCCTCGGCATCTGGCACATCAAGTGGGAGCTCGAGGACCTCGCCTTCCGCTACAGCGACCCCGTGGAGTACAAGCGCATCGCGCGCTGGCTGCGCGTGAAGCGCGACGAGCGCGAGCGATACATCGAGGACGTGAAGCAGGACCTCGCTCGCGAGCTCGACAAGGTCGGCGTCGCGGGCGAGATCACCGGCCGGCCGAAGCACATCTACAGCATCTGGCGGAAGATGCAGCGCAAGGGGCTCGCCTTCGAGCAGGTCATGGACGTCCTCGCCGTGCGCGTCACGGTCGCGACGGTCGCCGACTGCTACGCCGCGCTCGGCGTGGTGCACGGACTGTGGCAGTACATCCCGGGCGAGTTCGACGACTACATCGCCACGCCCAAGGAGAACAACTACCGCTCGCTGCACACCGCGGTGATCGGCCCCGGCCGCCTGCCGCTCGAGGTGCAGATCCGCACCCGCGAGATGCACGAGCACGCCGAGCTCGGCGTCGCCGCGCACTGGCAGTACAAGGAAGGTCGCAAGGCCGAGAGCAGCTTCCAGCAGAAGATCAACTGGCTGCGCGAGTTGCTGGAGCCCGCGACCCGCGCCGGCATGGAGCCCGACCTGCTCGACGGACTGCAGGCCGAGATCTTCGAGGACCGCGTCTATGCGCTGAGTCCGCGCGGCGAGGTCGTGGACCTGCCGCGCGGCGCCACGCCGCTCGACTTCGCCTACCACGTGCACACGAACCTCGGGCATCGCTGCCGCGGCGCGCGCGTCAACGGGCGCATGGTGCAGCTCGACTACCGGCTCGCCAACGGCGACACCGTGGAAATCATTCCCGGCAAGCACCCGAACCCGAGCCGCGACTGGCTGGTGCCGTCGCTCGGTTTCCTGGCCTCGCCGCGCAACCGCGCCAAGGTCCGCAGCTGGTTCCGCAAGCTCGACGAGGGGCAGAACCGCGAGCAGGGCCGGCAGATGTTCGAGCGCGAGGTCGAGCGGCTCGGTTTGCGGGCGCTGGCGCTGCCCGAGGTGCTCGACGAGCTCGGGCTGCCGAATGCCGAGGCGCTGTTCCTCGGGCTCGGCGAGGGCGAGCTGACGCTCGCGCAGGTCGCGGGCGCCATCCAGCGCCGCCTGCACGAGAAGGAACCGGCGAAGGCATTGCGCGTCCCGGCGCGACCGACGGCGGCCACGGATCGCGCCTCGGGCATGATCATCGACGGTGTCGGCGACCTGCTGAGCACCTTTGCGCGCTGCTGCCGGCCCGTGCCACCGGAGCCGATCGCGGGCTACATCACGCTCGGACGCGGCGTCAGCATCCATCGCGCCGACTGCGCCAACCTGCTGCGATTGCGCGACGCCCAGCCCCAGCGGGTGCTGGCGGTGGACTGGGGACGGCCTTCGGCGGAACGCACCTTCCCGGTGGCGGTGGCCATCAAGGCGTACGATCGCCGCGGGCTGGTGCGCGACATCACCTCGGTGCTCGCCGACTCGCACGTCAACATCCACGCGATGAACACGGCGACCGACGCGGACGACAACATTGCCACGATCGACATCACCCTGCACGTGCACGGCCTCGACGAGCTGAGCCAGGTGCTGGCGCGCATCGCCGGACTGCCGAACGTGCTGAGCGCCCGCCGTCGCCGCTAGCCGCTGCGCTCAGCGGTTCGGGTAGTCGATCGCCCGCTTGTCGGCGCCGAGCGCCGCCTCGTGCAGCGCCTCGCTCAGCGTCGGGTGCGCGTGCATGGTGCGCTGCAGGTCCTCGGTGCTGGCCGAGTACTCGAGCGCGAGCACGGCCTCGGCGATCAGCTCGCCCGCCAGCGGCCCGATGATGTGCACGCCGAGGATCTCGTCGTCGTCCGTGGCGGAGATGACCTTGCAGAACCCGGCAGTCGACTCCATCGCGCGGGCCCGCCCGCTCGCCATGAACGGAAAGCTGCCGACCTTGTACGGCCGCCCGCCCTTCTTCACCTCTTCCTCGGTCTGCCCGACCCAGGCGATCTCGGGCGAGGTGTAGATGACCGACGGGACGGCCTTGTAGTTGACCTCCGAGACGAGGCCCGCGATCAGGTCGCCGACCATCACGCCCTCTTCCTTGCCCTTGTGCGCGAGCATGGGGCCGCGCACCACGTCGCCGATCGCCCAGACGCCCGGGACGACCGTGCGGCACTCGTGGTCCACCTTGATGAAGCCGCGCTCGTCGAACTCGACCCCGGTGCCGTCGGCGAGCAGATTCGCGGTGTAGGGACGCCGGCCGATCGCGACGACGACCTTGTCGACGGTAACGCGCTGAGCGCCCGAAGCATCGGTGTACTCGAGGGTCACGCCGTCCTTGGCCTGCTTCGCGCCGGTGACCTTCGCGCCGAGACGCACGTCGAGGCCCTGTTTCCTGAAGTGCTTCAGGGCTTCTTTCGCCACCTGCCCGTCGGCCATGAACAGGAACTGCTCGAGCGCTTCGAGCACGACCACTTCCGCGCCGAGTCGCCGCCAGACGCTGCCGAGTTCGAGTCCGATGACGCCCGCGCCGATCACGCCGAGCCGCTTCGGGACCGCGTCGAACTCGAGTGCTCCCCAGGAGTCGACGATGTTCCTGCCGTCGAACGGCATGGACTTCAATTCCATGGGCACCGAGCCGCTCGCGAGCACCACGTTCTTCGCCGTGAGCTCCTGCTTCGTGCCGTCCACGGCCGTGTACTCGACCTTGTGGCCCGGCAGCAGGCGGCCGTGCCCCTGCAGCGCCGTCACGCCCGCGCCCTTCAACAGGCCGGCGATGCCCTGGGTCGAGGCCTTGACGATCTTCGCCTTGCGCTTCTGCATGGTGGCTACGTCGAATTCGAGGCCGCCGATCTTGATGCCGTGCGCGCCGAATTCGCCCTGCGCCTTGTGGTACAGCTCGGTCGACTCGAGCAGCGCCTTCGAGGGGATGCAGCCCGCGTTCACGCAGGTTCCACCGAAGCTGCGGCTGCCGTCGTGGTTCTGCCATTCGTCGATGCAGGCGACCTTGAGCCCGTTCTGCCCGGCCCGGATCGCGCAGGGATAGCCGGCGGGACCGGCGCCGATGACGATCAAATCGTAGGAATCAGGCATGGGCTCTCCGAAATGCAGACAAGATAAGGGGGTAATGATCAGGGGGTAGGGGGTAGTGGGCAGAACGGCGCGACGCGCCGTCCGGGCTCTTCACTATCCGCTATCCGCTGTTCACTATCCGCTCTCTTCCTACCCCCTACCCCCTGATCATTACCCCCTTGGTTGTCAGACCTGCAGCAGCAACCGCGCCGGATCCTCGAGCGCGTCCTTGATCGCGACCAGGAACTGCACGGCGTCACGGCCGTCGATGATGCGGTGGTCGTAGCTGAGTGCGAGGTACATCATCGGGCGCACGACCACCTGGCCGTCGACCACCACGGGACGTTCCTGGATCTTGTGCATGCCGAGGATGGCGCTCTGCGGCATGTTGAGGATCGGCGTCGAGAGCAGCGAGCCGAATACCCCGCCGTTGGTGATGGTGAAGGTGCCGCCGGTGAGTTCCTCGAGCGTGATGGACCCTTCACGGGCGCGATTGGCGTAGCCGACGACGGCCTTCTCGATGTCGCCGAATTCCATCGCGTCGGCATCGCGCAACACCGGCACGATGAGCCCGCGGTCGGTCGAGACGGCCACGCCGATGTCGTAGTACTCGTGGTAGACGATGTCGTTGCCGTCGATCGAGGCATTGACCAGCGGGAAGCGGCGCAGCGCCTCGACGCTCGCCTTGACGAAGAAGCTCATGAAGCCGAGGCGCGCGCCGTGCTGCTTCTCGAAGCGCTCCTTGTAGCGGGCGCGCAGTTCGTTGACGGCCTTCAGGTCGACCTCGTTGAAGGTCGTGAGCATCGCTGCCGTCGATTGCGCCTGCACCAGGCGTTCCGCGATGCGTGCCCGCAGGCGGGTCATGGGCACCCGGCGCTCCTCGCGGGACCCGCCCACCGCCGGAGTCGACGCCGACGCTGGTGCGGCCGTCGCAGCCGGCGCAGCGGTACCGGCCGGTCGTGCGGGCGCTGCTTCCTTCGCGGACAGGTGCGTCAGCACGTCCGCCTTGGTGATGCGGCCGTCACGGCCACTGCCCGGGATCGCGCCGGCGTCGAGCTTGTGCTCCTCGACGAGGCGGCGTACCGACGGTGCCAGCTTGTCGCCGCCTGCCGCCGCCGCGGCCTTCGCGTCGGCCTTCGCAGCCGGGGCGGCCGCCTTGGCCGGCGCGGCTGCTGCCACGGCGCCCTCCTCGAGGATCGCGAGCACCTGCCCGCTCGTGACGGTCGCGCCGTTCTGGACCTTGAGTTCCTTGATCACGCCCGCGGTCGGCGCCGGGACCTCGAGCACGACCTTGTCCGTCTCCAGGTCGACGAGGTTCTCGTCGCGGCTCACGGCGTCGCCCGGCTGCTTGTGCCAGGCCACGAGCGTGGCGTCCGCGACGGATTCGGGGAGCTGCGGAACGCGTACTTCGATCGTCATGGACGTTTCCTGCTGCCGGTCGCGCGGAGCCTGGTGGTTACGCGCGCCGATTCTACTTTGGTGGTTGCGGTGAGCGCCGCGGTCACGAGACCGTTCTGCTGCTGGCTGTGGAGTTGCGGAATGCCGGTCGCCGGCGCGGCCGCGGGTGCGCGTCCGGAGTAGAGCAGTTCCTGCTTGTGGGTGAGCGGCTCCTGCAGGCGATGGCGGACCTGGTACCAGGCGCCCTGGTTCTGCGGCTCCTCCTGGCACCACACCACCTCGGTGGCGTTCGGGTAGCGCCGCAGCACCGCGGCGTATTGCTCGGCCGGGAACGGGTAGAGCTGCTCGATGCGCACGATCGCGACGTCGCGCACCTCGTCCGCGCGGCGTGCTTCGAGCAGGTCGAAATACACCTTGCCGGCGCAGAACACCACGCGCCGGACCTTGCCCGCCGGCAGGTCGTCGATCTCGTCGATGACGTTCTGGAAGTGGCCGCGGCCGAGGTCCTCGAGCGCCGAGACCGAGAGCTTGTGCCGCAGCAGGCTCTTCGGCGTCATCACCACCAGCGGCTTGCGGAACTCGCGCAGCATCTGCCGGCGCAGCATGTGGAACATCTGCGCGGGTGTGGAGGGCACGCAGACCGACATGTTGTTCTCGGCGCAGAGCTGCAGGAAGCGCTCGAGTCGCGCCGAGGAGTGCTCCGGCCCCTGCCCTTCGTAGCCATGCGGCAGGAAGAGCGTCAAGCCGCTGATGCGGCCCCACTTCGACTCACCCGAGCTGATGAACTGGTCGATGACGACCTGCGCGCCGTTCACGAAGTCGCCGAACTGGCCTTCCCAGATGACGAGGCAGTTGGGGTCGGTCGTGGAATAGCCGTACTCGAAGCCGAGCACGGCCTCCTCGGAGAGCAGCGAGTCGGTGACGCGGAAGCGCGGCTGGCCGGCCTTGATGTGCTTGAGCGGGATGTAGGTAGCGCCGGTCTTCTGGTCGTGACCGACGGCGTGGCGGTGGAAGAACGTGCCGCGGCCGGTGTCCTGCCCGGTGAGGCGGATTTCGTAGCCCTGGTCGAGCAATGAGGCGTAGGCCAGCGTCTCGGCGAGACCCCAGTCCACCATTGCCTGCCCGGCCGCCATCCTGCGACGGTCGTCCATGATCTTCTGCACCTGCCGGTGCAGCACGAAGCCGTCCGGGAAGGTCGTGACCTTCGCGGCGAGGTCGCGCAGGACCTCCAGCTTGACGCCGGTCGCGATCGGGTCCGTCCAGTCGACGTCGTGGTACTTCGACCAGTCGATGGTGTGCTTGTTGCCGATCAGGCCCAGCACCTGGTGCGCCTGCGGCTTGCCCTCGTCGAGACCGAGCCGGTAGCGGTCCGTCATCGCATCGGCGTCCGCCGGCTGGATCACGCCCTCCTTCACCAGTTGCTCGGCGTAGAGCTGGCGCGTGGTGGGCTTGCTGCGAATCGCGGCGTACATCACCGGTTGCGTCGCCGCGGGCTCGTCGGCCTCGTTGTGGCCGAGCCGGCGGTAGCACACCAGGTCGATCACGATGTCCTTGTGGAACCTGAGACGGTAGTCGAGCGCGAACCGCGCCGCGAACACCACCGCCTCGGGATCGTCGCCGTTCACGTGAAGGATCGGCGCCTCGAGCATCTTCGCGATGTCGCTGCAGTAGAGCGTCGAGCGGGTGTCGCGCGGGTCGTGCGTCGTGAAGCCAACCTGGTTGTTGACGACGATGTGCAGCGTGCCGCCGGTGCCGAAGGCCCGCACCTGCGACATCTGCAGCGTCTCGGCGACCACGCCCTGCGCGGCGAACGCGGAGTCGCCGTGGATGAGCACCGCCATGACCTTGTCGCCGGCGAGGTCGCCACGACGCTCCTGGCGGGCGCGCACGGAGCCTTCCACGACCGGATTCACGATCTCGAGGTGCGAGGGATTGAACGCGAGCGCCACGTGGACGTTGCCGCCCGGCGTGCTCACGTCGCAGGAGAAGCCCTTGTGGTACTTGACGTTGCCCGAGCCCTTCAACTTGGCGAGGTCGTACTTGCCCTCGAACTCGGAGAACAGTTCCGCCGGCGACTTGCCGAGCACGTTCACCAGCACGTTCAGCCGGCCGCGATGGGCCATGCCGATGACGATGTCCTCGATACCGTACACGCCGCCGGTCTGGATCATGTCCTCGAGCAGCGGGATCAGGCTGTCGCCGCCCTCGAGCGAGAAGCGCTTCTGCGCCGGGTAACGCGTGGCGAGGTAGCGCTCGAGGCCCTCGCCCATGGTCAGGTTCCAGAGGATGTCCTTCTTCTCCTCCACGGTGAAGTGCTGGCCCGTCCGCCCGACCTGGAAACGGTCCTGCAGCCACAGCCGTTCGTCGGTGTCCGAGACGTGCGCGAACTCGGCGCCGATGGTGCCGCAGTAGATGTGGCGCAGCTGGGCGATCAGGTCGCGCAGCCTGAGGCGCGGCTTGATTGCTTCGTTGCGGCTGCCGGTGACGAACTCGGTGTCGAGGTCGGCCTCGGTGAGGCCGAAATAATCGAGCCCGAGCACCTTCGGCGTGGGCCGCACCAGCAGCCCGAGCGGATCGATGTTGGCGACGAGGTGGCCGCGGTTGGCGTAGATCTGGATCAGCCGGGAGACCGCGCCTTGCTTCGCCGCGCCTTCGGATCCCGGCGTCGGTACCGACGCGACCGCTGCGGCAGCCCTTGGCGCATACGCGCGTCGCTCGAGTTCCGCGACGATGGGGCCGTGCGCCACGTCCGTGCCGAGGCCGCCGAGCGCCGCGAAGTAATCACGCCAGCGCGGTTCGACCAGTTCGGGGTCTGCGAGGAAACGGTCGTACATCTCCTCGATGTACGCGGCATTGCCCGCCGAGAGAGGCGTCGGGGGCAGCATTGCTTTCGGATCACTCATCGCAGCAGGATGGTTCGCATCGCGGGCACGTCCGGATCCACCTGGACCCGGTCTGAAAGGCCGCGTAGTTTAGCGAAAAGCGGCGCGGGGGGTGTGGATGGCGCCCCGGGCCGGAGTCGAACCGACGACCTACCGCTTAGGAGGCGGTTGCTCTATCCACTGAGCTACCGGGGCGCGCGGGGTGGAAGTGTAAAAGAAAACGGCCGGGCAAAGACCCGGCCGTGTATGCGTGGTGGAGCGGAAGGGGATCGAACCCTCGACCTTCGCATTGCGAACGCGACGCTCTCCCAGCTGAGCTACCGCCCCACGCGAGGGCGCGCATTGTAGCATCGGGTCCGCTCCCCGCAACCGAAGCTTTGCACCTAGTATGATCCCGGCATGAACCTGACCATCCGGGCGGCAATTCCCGCCGATGCCGACACCATCGCGGCCAACAATGTCGCGATGGCGCTCGAGGCCGAGCACAAGCGCCTCGATCCCGTCATCGCGCGGGCTGGAGCGCATGCACCCTTCGCAGACGTCGGTCGGGGCCGCTATTACCTCGCCGAAGTCGACGGCCGCGTGGTCGGCCAGTTGATGATCACCTACGAATGGAGCGACTGGCGCAACGGAGTGTTCTGGTGGATCCAGAGCGTTTACGTCGATCCCGAGTCCCGTCGCCAGGGCGTTTTTCGCGCGCTGTACGCGCACGTCGAGTCGCTGGCCAGAACCGATGTCGGCGTCTGTGGCATCCGGCTCTACGTGGACCGCGACAACCTGCGTGCGCAGGAAACCTATCGCCGCTGCGGCATGCGCGACGGTGGCTATCTGGTGATGGAAGTGGACTATTCCGGGGCGGTGCAGTCCGCCGGAGGCAACGACGATGCTTGAGAATGGCAGCAAGGCGCCCGCCTTCGAACTCGCCGACCAGGATGGACGCAAGCACAGCCTGAAATCGCTGCTCGCCGACGGGCCGCTGATCCTCTATTTCTACCCCGCCGACTTCACGCCGGGTTGCACCAAGGAAGCGTGCAGCTTCCGCGACCTGCACCAGGAGTTGATGAAGGCGAAACTGCGCGTCGTCGGCGTGAGTCCGCAGGACGTCGCCTCGCACCGCAAGTTCGCGGACCAGCACGGCCTCAACTTCACCCTGCTGGCAGACCCGGACAAGAAGGTGGTGAAGGCCTACGACCTCGACGGGCCGCTGGGCTTCGGCGTGCGGCGCGGCACGTACCTGATCAGCAAGGACGGCTTCATAAAGGACTCGGTGCTGGCCGACCTGCGCATCGGTGCCCACGAGGCCTTCGTGCGGCAGGCCATCGAGGCCGGTGCGAAGATAAAATAATCGCAATATCTGATAGTTATATAGACTTTCTAGAAATGATCTCCACGAAACGTTGCCGCGGAAACGCTTTCGCGGGCCGACGATGAGGGGCGCGGGTCAGTCCCCGTAACGCAACTTCAGCACCCGGGTCTGCCCGGGGCTCGGGATCACGATCACGAATATCGCGCCGTATTCGTCCTCGGCCAGGGCGACGTGCGTGGCGCTCAGTCGGTCCACGACGCCCGGCAGGGTGCTCGCGTAGCCCACGACCGCCACGGTCTCGCCGCGATGCTCGCGCTTGATCCGCGTCGCCACGCCGTCCCAGTCGCTGCTGGCCAGCAGGTTGATCGGCAACTTGAACTGGTTGGCGATCGGCGCCGCGGTCTGCAGTGCTCGCCGCGTGTCGGCAGCGTAAAGGTAATTGACCTTGCCGCCCGCCAGCACGCCGGCCAGGAACTCGCCGAGTCCCATGACCCGCTGCTCGCCGGCGGGGCTCAGGTCCGGATCGCCGCTGGTGCTGGCCGCGGGCTCGGCATGCCGCACGAGTATCACCACGGTCGTTCGTGCCGAGGTGGCGAGCCAGAAGATCCCGGCGCCGGCCGCGATCGCAATCAGCAGCGGCACGAGCAGCGGGGCCATCAGCGGCCGGCGACGCAGGCGGGTCAGGGGGTCGGCCATGCGGCGATGATAGCCTTCAGCCGAGTGGCCGTCGCAAGCGCTCGAACTGCGGAGTCGACTGTTCGCGCAGTTCCCCGTCCGGCCCGACCCGCTCGATGAAGAGTGCCGCGAGCCCGAGGCGACGCGCGAGCGCCATGCCCTCCTCCGGCCCGAGCACCATCAGCGCAGTGGCAAAGGCGTCCGCATGGGCGGTCGACGGATGCACGACACACACCGACGCCAGCGTGTGCTGCACGGGCGCACCGGTCCTCGGATCGATGGTGTGCGAAACCTTGCGGCCGTCGAGGATGCGGAAGTCGCGGTAGTCCCCCGAGGTCGAGACGCCCATGCCGTCGAGATCCACGAGCGCGAATGGCCGCCGCTCGCCGGCGAGCGGGGCCTCGATCGCGACGCGCCAGGGTCGGCCGGCCGGACTCAGTCCGCGACCGCGCACTTCCCCGCCGATTTCCACCAGGTAGTGCTCCACGCCCAGCGCCTCGAAGCGGCGGGCGATTTCATCGACGGCCCAGCCCGGGGCCACGGCACCGACATCCACCTGCAGGGATCCGATGGATTTCCTGAGCGACGGCCCGTCCGGCTCGAGTTGCAGCTTCGTGTAGCCGACCGACTCGCGCAGAACGGCGATCGCGGCCGCATCGGGCGCGGGGCCGGTGTCGCTACCCCCGCCGAATCCCCAGCGCTGCACCAGCGGTCCCACGGTGACGTCGAACGCACCATTCGTCGCGGCACTCACTTCCTGTGCGATCGACAGGACTGCAAACAGGGGTTGCGACACCGGGACAGGGTCCGTGCCGGCAGCGGCATTGAACCGCGCCAGTTCAGCAGCGGGATCGTACGTCGAGAGGTGGCGGTTCGACTCGGCGAGCACCGCATCGATGACCGTCTGCAACGAGTCGCGCGTGACCTCGCGCGGCGACGACGTCACGACCACGCTGTAGGTGGTGCCCATCGTCGGGCCCTGGAAGCGCTCAGGCAGCGGCGCTCGCGCGCAGGCTGCAAGGACGAGCATCACCAGGGCGAGGATCGGGCCGCGCATGGACACCGGGCGGGAGTGGCGGAGAGGGTGGGATTCGAACCCACGTACACCCGTGAAGATGTAACTGGAATTCCAGTCCAGCGCCTTCGACCGCTCGGCCACCTCTCCGCTGGAAGGGGTCGAGAGCCTACACGGTCGGCCCCGGGCGGGAAAGCCCCGAGGCGTTCAGGGCAGCGAAATTCCCGCCGACCGCAGCGCGGATTCGACCGTGGGTCGCAGCGACTCGGCGAGCGGCGTGAGCGGCAGGCGGATTCCCGGTCCGATCAGCCCCATGCGCTGCAGCGCCCACTTGACCGGAATCGGGTTCGGCTCGACGAACAGCGCCTTGTGCAGCGGGGCCAGGCGGGCATCGATCGCTGCGGCCTCGTCGTGGCGCCCCGCGAGCGCCGCCGCACACAGTTCGTGCATGGCGCGCGCCGCCACGTTCGCCGTCACCGAGATCACGCCACGGCAGCCGTGCCGCATCAACTGGGCGACCGTGGGATCGTCGCCGCTCAGCAGCACGAAGCCGGGCCGCGAGCCTGCCAGGATCGGCTCGGCCCGTGACAGGTCACCCGTGGCCTCCTTGACGCCGGCGATGCGCGGGTGCCGGGAGAGCCGCACGATGGTTTCCGGCAGCAGGTCACAGGCCGTGCGGCCGGGGACGTTGTAGAGGATCAGCGGGACGCCGACCGCGTCCGCGATCGCGGTGAAGTGCCGGAAGAGCCCTTCCTGCGTCGGCTTGTTGTAGTACGGCGCGACGACGAGCAGCGCATCGGCGCCGGCCGCCTCGGCGGCGCGCGACAGCTCGATGCTGTGCGCCGTACCGTTGGTGCCGCTGCCGGCGATCACCGGCATCCGGCCGGCCAGCCGGGCCCTGGCGCGACGCACGAGTTGCTCGAGCTCCGCGCGCACCAGCGTCGGCGACTCGCCGGTCGTGCCGCCGACGACGACTCCGTCGGTGCCCTCCCGCACGTGGAAGTCGAGCAAGGCGTCCCAGGCGTCGATATCGATCGCGCCGTCGTCCTTCATGGGCGTGACGAGCGCCGGGATGCTGCCCTCGAACATTCTGTTCCCTCGACTGTAGCCCGCGATGCTACTCACGCATCGCCTTGCGGTGCAAGAAATGCGCGTGTACGGCAAGGCCGCGCCCCGCTACACTTCCCGGCCATAGCCCCCATGAAGCAACTCATCGCGATTTCCGCCATTGGTAATGACCGCACCGGCCTGGTCTACGACCTGACTCGTGTGGTGGTCGACTGCGGCGGCAACATCCTCGAGAGCCGCATGACCGCGCTCGGCAACGAGTTCGCGACGCTCATGCTGGTCGCCGGCAACTGGCACACGCTCGCCAAGCTCGAGGGCGAGCTCGCGAAGCTGGCGGAATCCTCGGGCCTGACGATCACCAGCCGCCGCACCGAGCAGCGGCCGCCGCGCACGGACATGGTGTCCTACACGGTGGACGTGGTCTGCCTCGACCAGCCCGGCGTCCTGCACTCCCTGGCGGGGTTCTTCTCCTCGCGCGGCATCGACATCGGCGACATCACCACGCGCAGCTACAACGCCGCGCACACCGGCGCACCGATGTTCTCCGTCTACATGGTCGTGCTCGTCCCGACGCGCATCCACATCGCGGCCCTGCGCGAGGAATTCATGGACCTGTGCGACCACCTGAACCTCGATGCGATCCTCGAACCCCTGAAGGCCTGAGGTCCCATGCCCAGCAAGATCGCTGCGATCGGCAGCCGCGTTCCCGAATTCACGCTCGCCTCGACGTCGGGCAAGCCCTGGAAGCCCGCTCACGCCGCGGGCAGGAAGCTGGTCGTCTACTTCTACCCGCGCGACAACACCTCGGGCTGCACCAGGGAAGGCATCGCCTTCCGCGACCTGTACGCCGAGTTCCGCAAGGCGAAGACCGAGATCGTGGGTGTCTCCCCCGACACGCTGGCCTCGCACGGGAAGTTCAAGGCGAAGTTCGAGTTCCCGTTCGAACTGCTCGCGGACGTGGACGAGGTCGCCTGCAAGGTCTTCGACGTGATCAAGGAAAAGAGCATGTACGGCAGGAAGTACCTGGGCGTCGAGCGCAGCACCTTCCTGCTCGACGCGAAGGGCGTGCTGCGCCAGGAGTGGCGCAAGGTCAAGGTCGACGGCCACGCCGAGGAAGTCCTCGCCGCGGCCCGCGAGCTCTGATCCCGGCCGCTCCCGTCCCCGTCCACCGGAGTCCGCCGTTGCCGTCCAAGAAGAAGGCCGCCCAGCGCCGCATTTTCCTGCTCGACACCAACGTCCTGATGCACGACCCGACGTGCATCTTCCGCTTCGAGGAGCACGACATCTTCATCCCGATGATCGTGCTCGAGGAGCTCGATGCCGGGAAGAAGGGCATGTCGGAGGCCGCCCGCAACGTGCGGCAGGTGAGCCGCTTCCTCGACGAGCTGATGGCGGGTTCCTCCAAGCAGGACATCGACCGCGGTCTCGAGCTGCCGACCGCCAAGGTGGTCAACGGCGGCAAGAAGTCGCCGACGGGCCGGCTCTTCTTCCAGACGAAGCAGATGACCACGGGCCTGCCGGCCACCCTGCCCGGCCACGGGGCCGACAACGCGATCCTGGCCCACACCGTGGCGCTGCAGCGCGAGCACCCGAAGGCGCGCGTCACGCTGGTGTCGAAGGACATCAACCTGCGCATCAAGGCCGCCATCATCGGCGTGCACGCCGAGGACTACTACAGCGACAAGACCATCGAGGACGCGGACCTCCTCTACACCGGCATCGAGGAGCTGCCCGCGAACTTCTGGGACCGCGCCGGGCGCAACCTCGAGTCCTGGCACGAGCAGGGCCGCTCGTTCTATCGCATCCGCGGCAAGGCGGCCGCCGGCTGGGCGCCCAACCAGTTCGTCCACCAGGGCGGCGAGCACGGGCTCGAAGCCATCGTGCGCAGCGTCGAGGGCGATGCCGCCGTGCTCGAGGTGGTGCACGACTTCCGCAAGGAACGCCACGGCGTGTGGGGCATCTCGGCGCGCAATCGCGAGCAGAATTTCGCGCTCAACCTGCTGCTCGACCCGGAGATCGACTTCGTCACGATCCTCGGCCCCGCCGGCACCGGCAAGACGCTGCTGACCCTCGCGGCCGGCCTCGCGCAGACGCTCGAGACCAACCGGTTCAACGAGATCATCATGACGCGCGTCACCGTCCCGCTCGGCGAGGACATCGGCTTCCTGCCGGGCACCGAGGAGGAAAAGATGGAGCCCTGGATGGGCGCACTGATGGACAACCTCGAGGTGCTCACCCAGAGCCAGGAAGGCGGCAGCTGGGGCCGCGCCGCGACCAACGACCTGCTGCGCAACCGCATCAAGATCCGCTCGCTCAACTTCATGCGCGGGCGCACCTTCCTGAACCGCTACATCATCCTCGACGAGGCGCAGAACCTCACGCCCAAGCAGATGAAGGCGCTCGTGACGCGCGCGGGCCCCGGTACCAAGCTCGTCTGCCTCGGCAACATCGCGCAGATCGACACACCCTACCTGTCGGAGACCACCTGCGGGCTCACCTACGTGGTCAATCGCTTCCGTGGCTGGCGGCACTACGGGCACGTCACCTTGATGCGCGGCGAGCGCTCGCGGCTGGCCGATTTCGCCTCCGAGATGCTCTAGCCACGCAACGGGGCCGGGGGCAAGGAACCCGGCCGCCACGCCCCGGTCCAATCGCCACATGCACCTGCCCACGCCCAGCAACGCCCTCGCCCTCCTCGCCGGCTTCGCGCTCAGCGGTTGGCTCGCGCTGCCGGGGCCGCTACTCGCCCAGGAAGCCCGCGACCAGTTGCCGGAAATGGGCGCGGCGGCGCAATCCACGCTCAGCATCGAGGACGAGTACCGCATCGGGCGGATGGTCATGCGGGGGCTGCGCGAATCGGGCGGCATCGTCGAGGACCCGGAGGTCACCGAGTACCTGCAGTCGCTCGGCCTGCGCCTGTCGAGCCAGGCCCACGACGGCAACCGGAACTTCAACTTCTTCCTGGTCGGCAACCCCGCCATCAACGCCTTCGCGCTGCCCGGCGGCTTCATCGGCATCCACTCCGGGCTGCTGCTCGAGACGAACTCGGAAAGCGAGCTGGCCGGCGTGCTGGCGCACGAAGTCGCCCACGTCACCCAGCGGCACATCGCGCGCAGCATCGAGGCGCAGTCGCGCACCAGCCTGGTCTCCGCAGCGGCGATGCTGGCGGCCATCCTGGTCGGCACCGCGGCGGGCGGCAGCGGGGACGCCACCATGGGCGCGATCTCTGCCGCGCAGGGGCTCGCGGCACAGGCCCAGATCACCTTTACCCGCGAGAACGAGTACGAGGCCGACCGGGTCGGCATCGGCGTGCTCGCCTCGGCCGGTTTCGATCCGAACGCGATGCCCGCGTTCTTCGAGACCATGGGCCGGCGCACGCAGCTCGGCCCCAACATGGTCCCGGAGCTGCTGCGCACCCATCCGGTCACCAGTGCCCGCATCGCCGAGTCGAAGGGACGCGCCGCCCAGTACCCGCCGGTCGAGGCGCGCGACGCGATGAGCTATGCGCTGATGAAGGAGCGCATCCGCGTGCTGACGACCCCGGCGAGCGCCGATCCGCGCCAGTACTACGCCGCGCTGGCCGGCAACGAGCCCGATGCGACCGTCGCCCAGGTTTACGGCAAGGCACTCGCGCAGATGATGGGCGGGGACGCGGCCGGCGCCATCCCCACCTTCGAACGGCTGCGCGCGAGCTACCCGCAGGTCCTGCAGTTCCACACGGCGCTCGGCCAGGCGCAGCTCGCCACCGGGAACACCCGGGCTTCGCTGGAGACGCTCGAGCGCGCGCGCGAACTCGCGCCGCGCAACGTGCCGGTGACGCTGCGGTACGCCGAGGCCCTGCTGCAGGCCAACCGTCCCAAGCGGGCGCACGAGGTGCTGCTGGACCTGTTCAACAACGTGGTGCCCACGCAGCAGCAGATTCGCGTCACGGCGCTGGCGGCCAACGCCGCCGGCGACGTCGCGGACGCCTATTCCTACATGGCCGAGTACCACATCATGGGCGGCGACCTGCCGCTCGCCATCAACCAGCTCGAGCTGGCCCTCTCGGTGCCGAGCGTCACCCCGGTCCAGCGCGCCAGGTTCCTGGCACGGCTGCAGGAACTGCGCGAGGCCATGCCCAAGGAACGCGCCCGGATGCAGCAACCGGCAACCGGACGCGATCCCGCACCGAATCGGTAGGACGAGCCTGTAGAATTGTGCCTCCCGCGATCCGGACACCGCGGAGCTGGAGAATCACGATGCGTCGAATGAGCGCCCGCGCCGCCCGCGCTGCGGCGCCGGTCCTGCTGGCGATGCTGCTCTCGGGTTGCGCCACCACCGGTGAGCGCAACCGGGCCGATCCCATCGAGCCGGTCAACCGGGGTGTCTACCGGTTCAACGATGCGCTGGACCGGGCCGCACTTAAGCCCGTCGCCCGCGCGTACCGCAATCACACGCCCGGTTGGTTCCAGACGGGGGTCGGGAACTTCTTCACTAACCTGTCGTATCCCTGGACCATCGTGAACCAGCTGCTGCAGGGCAAGGTCGTCGCCGCCGGACAGGACACGCTGCGGTTCACGATCAATTCCACCCTCGGTTGGGCGGGCGTGTTCGACGTGGCCTCGGGCGCCGGGCTGCCACACCACGACGAGGATCTCGGCCAGACGCTCGGCCGCTGGGGAGTGCCGCCGGGTCCCTACCTGATGCTGCCGCTGTTCGGGCCGTCGACCGTGCGCGATGCGCCGTCCACGTATGCAAACCGGTACGCCGAACCTTACTACTGGTACGACTACGGCAACGAGCGCTGGTTTGCACTGGCGCTCAATACGGTCGACAAGCGCGCCGGCCTGCTGTCGCTCGAGCCGGCCATGGAGCGCGTGTTCGACAAGTACACGTTCCTGCGCGACGCGTACCTGCAGCGCCGCCAGTTCCTGGTCTACGACGGGGACCCGCCCGAGGAAGCGTGGGATGAAGAGACCTTCGAGGAGGATTTGCCCGGGGAAGAGTGACGGGCAGAAGGCCGGCGCTCAGCGCGACAACAGCAGGTCCTCGAGGTCGGCGATCCTCGCGATCGCGCGCATCTGCGCCGGCACGTTCGCGTAGCGGATGCTGCCGCCCGCCTTGCGCACGGCGGCGATCCATTCCACCAGCACCGCGACACCGGCGCTGTCGCCGGAGGTGACGGCCGAGAGGTCGACGACCCAGGTGCCATTGCGCTGCAGCAGCCGCAGTCCATCGTTCAGGGCCGCGGCGGCCGTCGTGAACGTCAGGTCGCCGGTCGCCTGCAGGCGTCCGTCACCGTCCGCGGCGATCGCGAAGCGTTCCACCTTCAGCCCGCCTTGCCGGCGGCCTGCTTTACCGGCGCGCGGTTCTGCGCCTCGAGTCGCTGGATGACGGCGTCGATGCCCTTCTGGTCGATTTCCGCGCCGAAGTCGGTGCGGAAGTTCTTGACGTAGGAGATGCCCTCGATGGTCACGTCCCAGGCCTTCCAGCCGCTCGGCGTGCGTCGCACGCTGTAGTTCACGGGCACCACCGTCCCGTCGCTGCGCTTCACCTCGGTGCGCACGGTCGCGGAATTGGCGTTCGGGTCGCCGCGGAACGGCAGGAACTTCACCCGGTCGTCGGTGAACTCGAGCAGCGCGTCGCCGTAGTTCGCCATCAGCGACTGATAGAACGCGTCGACGAAGCGCTTGCGCTGCTCCGGCGTGGCCTTGGGCCAGTGCTTGCCGAGCACCAGTCGAGCGGCGTGGTCGGTGTCGAAGTGCGGCAGCAGGTGCTTGTCGACCAGCGCGCGCAGCCGTGCCGGGTCCTTGCGCAGCGCTTCCCGGTTGCCCTCGAGATCGACCAGCAGGTCCTGCGAGACCTTCTCCATCAACTGCTGGGGACCGAGGCCCGGTGTCGACGCCGGGGCGTCGGCGGCGACGGCCGGCAGCGCGGCAAAGGCGCAGAAGACCAGCGAAAGAAGCATGTGGCGCATGTCTGTGCATCACTCCTGTGGGGCAGGCGCCTCTGGTTCCGAGCCGGACTCGGAGCCCTTGCCCGCCTGGCTGAAGAGGTACTTGCTGATGAGGTTCTCGAGCACGACGGCGTCCTGCACGAACTCGATCTGGCTGCCGTCTCTGAGGAATTCGTCGGAACCGCCGGGCGAAATGCCGATGTACTGGCCACCGAGCAGTCCCGCCGTGAAAACACTCGCGTCGCTGTCGCTCGGGATCCTGTCGTAGTGCCCGTCGATGCGCAGCGTGACCACGGCCTTGAAGAGGTCCATGTCGAAGTTGATCGACTCCACGCGACCGATCTTCACGCCCGACATCGAGACCGGCGCGCCGACCTTGAGGCCGCCGATGTTCTCGAACTGGGCTTCGACGCGGTAGGAGGCGGACGAACGCAGCGAGATCTCGCGATTCGATATCTGCGTCACCAGGAAGATGATCGCGGCGAGGCCGAGCAACACGAACAGGCCGGTGGAAACGTCGATGGCGCGTGACTGACGCATGGTCGCCTCGGGTCAGAGCAGGATGGCAGTTACGATGTAGTCGAGGACCAGCGTCGCCACCGCGGAGGTGACGACGGTACGGGTCGTGGCGCGTCCCACGCCTTCGGCGGTGGGCTCGGCATTGTAGCCTTCGAACACCGCGATCAGGCTGCAGGCGATGCCGAACACGAGGCCCTTGATGAGACCTTCGCGGATGTCGTCGAGTTCCACGGCGCTGCGCATCTGGGACCAGAACTGGCCCTGGTCGATGCCGAAGAACTGCACGCCGATGAGCTGCACGCCGAAGATGCTCACCATCACGAAGATGGCGGTGAGCAGAGGCATCGAGATCACGCCGCCGAGGAACCGCGGCAGCACGACCCGCTTCATGGGGTCGACCGCCATGATCTCCAGCGCCGAGAGCTGGTCCGTGGCGCGCATGAGCCCTATTTCCGAGGCGAGCGAGGTGCCCGCGCGACCGGCGAACAGCAGCGCCGTGACCACCGGTCCGAGTTCCCTGAGCATGGTGAGCGCCGCACCGACGCCGAGCGAGTCCTCGGACCCGATGCGCTGCAGCAGGTCGTGGCCCTGCAGGCCCATGATCATGCCCACGAACAGCCCGCTGGTCATGACGATGACGAGCGAGAGCGCACCGGCGTTGTAGACCTGCTCGACGAGCAGCCGCGGACGCGTGAAACCGCCCGGCACAAGCATGAGCAGACGGCCAAAGAAGCGCCCCATCGCTCCGGCGTGCGCGAGGAAGTCGCGCAGGCTCTCGAGCAGTTCGCGGAGCAGGTTCATTGCAGGTCCTCCCCCGCACCGAGCAACTGCTCGTGGTACTCGGGCGCGGGGTAGTGGAACGCCACCGGGCCGTCGGCCAGGCCTTCCATGAACTGGTGGATGATCGGCGAGGGATGCTCGCGAAGCTCGGCCGGCGTGCCGCTCGCCACGACCCGTCCGTCGGAGAGGATGTAGCTCTCGTCCGCGATCTGCGAGATCTCGCGTACGTCGTGCGTGACGACGATGCTGCTGATGCCGAGCGCGTCGTTCAGCGAGCGGATCAGCCGCATCACCACGCCCATCGAGATCGGGTCGAGGCCGGCGAACGGCTCGTCGTAGATCAGGATGTCCGGGTCCATGACGATGGCCCGGGCCAGCGCCACGCGCCGCCCCATGCCGCCCGACAACTGCTGCGGCCTCATGCCCGCCGCGCCGCGCAGCCCGACGGCGTGCAGCTTGGTGAGCACGATGTTGCGCACCAGACGCTCGGGCAGCCGAGCGTGTTCGCGCAGCGGGAAGGCGACGTTCTCGAAGACGTCGAGGTCGGTGAGCAGCGCGCCGTTCTGGAACAGCATCCCCATGCGCCGCCGGAGGGCATAGAGTTCGCGCCGCCTGAGCAGCGGGACGTTGTTGCCGTCCACGATGACCTCGCCCGCGTCGGGGCAGATCTGGCCCGTGATGAGCCTGAGGAGCGTCGTCTTGCCGGTGCCGCTCGGACCCATGATGGCCGTGACCTGGCCCCGGCGGATGGCAATGTCGAGGCCCCGGAACACGTGCTTGGTGTCGACCGAGTAGTGGACGCCGCGCAAGGCGGCTATGTTGTCACCGCCCGCAGCGGCATCGCTGCGGGGGGCGATGGGTGTCTGGGTATTCAAGTTGACGACTCGCGGACGCTTCAGCCCGCCTGGGACCGCGCGCGGCCACTGCGCAATCCGGGTGTGCAGGACAAGCCCTGCGCCCGGTCCGCCGACCCGCGATCGCTGCGATTCATGACCGATCCTCCGTCCTGCGCGCCCCGTCCCGGCCGGCAACGTCAGGATTCGACTGTAGAAATTCTAACAGGTTCAACGGACGGCACCCGATTCCCCGGCCCAGATTTTGCACCCGCCCACCAATGGGACTAAAATCGTCCTAATTGAGGAGTCTCAGCAGATGTTGCGTATCAGCAAGCTCACGGACTACGGCACGGTGGTACTCGCCTGCCTCGCGGCCCTGCCGGAGCAGCGGCAGACGGCGAGCGAGGTCGCCGAGCGAACCCGGCTCGCCCTGCCTACGGTAAGCAAGCTCCTCAAGAGCTTCCACCGTGCGGGGCTCGTGACCTCCGCCCGTGGTGCCCACGGTGGGTACCAGCTCGCACGTCCGGCTTCGACCATCAGCGCGGCCTCCATCATCGACGCGATCGAGGGCCCGGTCGCGATCACCGAGTGCAGCGGCGACCACAGCGCCTGCGACTTCGAGACGGTGTGCAGCACCGGCGGGTCGTGGCAGCGCATCAACGCGGCGATCCGCTCGTCGCTCGACGGCATCAGCCTCGCGCAGTTGTCGGGACAGGAAGCGGTTGCCGTCTGGCGGCCGGGGCTGTCCGCGGCATTCCGCGGGCCTGCGGCGAGGGCCTGAGCCATGTCCACCAGCCAGCAGGATCTCGACGCGATCGTCGGCCAGAAGTACCAGCACGGCTTCGTCACCGACATCGACTCCGACACCCTGCCGCCGGGTCTCGACGAGGACGTGATCCGCGTCGTGTCGCGCAAGAAGGGCGAGCCGCAGTTCATGCTCGACTGGCGGCTCAAGGCCTACCGGCACTGGCTCACCATGCAGCAGCCGCAATGGGCGCACGTGCGCATCGCACCCATCGATTACCAGGCGATCTCGTACTACTCGGCGCCGCGCGAGAAGGACGGCCCGAAGAGCCTCGAGGAGGTGGACCCGAAGCTGCTCGCCACCTACGAGAAGCTCGGCGTGCCGCTGCACGAGCGGGCCCGGCTCGCCGGCGTCGCGGTCGACGCGGTCTTCGACAGCGTGTCGGTCGCGACGACGTTCAAGGACAAGCTCGCCAGGGCCGGCGTGATCTTCTGCCCGTTCTCCGACGCGGTGCGCAACCACCCCGAGCTGGTCGAGAAATACCTCGGCAGCGTGGTGCCCTACACCGACAATTTCTTCGCCACGCTCAATTCCGCTGTGTTCACCGACGGCTCGTTCGTCTACGTGCCGAAGGGCGTGCGCTGCCCGATGGAGCTCTCCACCTACTTCCGCATCAACGCGGCCAACACCGGCCAGTTCGAGCGCACGCTGATCATCGCCGACGAGGGCGCCCACGTGAGCTACCTCGAGGGCTGCACCGCGCCGATGCGCGACGAGAACCAGCTCCACGCGGCCGTGGTCGAACTGGTCGCGCTCGCGGATGCGAGCATCAAGTACTCGACGGTGCAGAACTGGTACCCGGGCGACGAGAACGGCGTCGGCGGCATCTACAACTTCGTCACCAAGCGCGGCGAGTGCCGCGGCGCGAATTCCCGCATCAGCTGGACCCAGGTCGAGACCGGCTCGGCCATCACCTGGAAGTACCCGAGCTGCGTGCTGACGGGCGAGAACTCGGTGGGCGAGTTCTATTCCGTGGCGCTCGCCAATCACTACCAGCAGGCCGACACCGGCACCAAGATGATCCACATCGGGCGCAACACGCGCTCGACCATCGTCTCGAAGGGCATCTCGGCCGGTCGCGGACAGAACACCTACCGCGGGCTGGTGAAGATCCTCCCCTCGGCGGACGGCGCGCGCAACTACACGCAGTGCGACTCGCTGCTGATGGGCGACCGTTGCGGCGCGCACACCTTCCCCTACATGGAGATCAAGAACCCGACCGCGGTCGTCGAGCACGAGGCCACCACCTCGAAGATCGCCGACGACCAGCTCTTCTACTGCCGCAGCCGCGGCGTCTCGGAGGAGGACGCGGTCAACATGATCGTGAACGGCTTCTGCAAGGCGGTGTTCAAGGAACTGCCCATGGAGTTCGCGGTCGAGGCCCAGAACCTGCTGTCGGTGAGCCTCGAAGGCGCCGTCGGCTGAACCGAGATCGAGAGACGCAAGCCCATGCTAAGCATCCGCGACCTGCACGCACAGATTGGCGCCCGCAAGATCCTGAAGGGACTCGACCTCGAGGTCCGCGCCGGCGAAGTCCACGCCATCATGGGCCCGAACGGTTCGGGCAAGAGCACGCTCGCGAGCGTGCTGGCCGGCCGCGCCGGCCATGAAGTCACCCGCGGCTCGGTGGAATACCTCGGGCAGGACCTGCTGGCCCTCGAGCCGGAGGAGCGCGCGCGTGCCGGCGTGTTCCTGGCCTTCCAGTACCCCGTCGAGATTCCTGGCGTGAACAATGCCTACCTGCTCAAGGCGGCGCTGAACGCGGTGCGCAAGCAGCGCGGCGAGTCGGAGCTCGATGCGTTCGACTTCCTGGCGCTGATCCGCGACAAGATGAAGCTCATGCAGATGGACGAGAGCTTCCTGAACCGCGGCGTCAACGAGGGATTCTCCGGCGGCGAGAAGAAGCGCAACGAGATCCTGCAGATGGCGGTGCTCGAGCCGAAGCTCGCGGTGCTCGACGAGACCGACTCCGGCCTCGACATCGATGCGCTGCGCGTGGTGGCGAACGGCGTCAACAGCCTGCGCGGTCCGGAGCGCGCCGTCGTGCTGGTCACCCACTACCAGCGGCTGCTCGACTACATCGAGCCCGACTTCGTGCACGTGCTCTCCGATGGTCGGATCCTGAAGAGCGGCGACAAGAGCCTGGCGCTCGAACTCGAGAAGCGCGGTTACGACTGGGTGCGGCAGGAGGCCGAGGTCGCATGAACGCCGCCGCCCGCTCCGAGCCGCTGGCCCAGTATCGCGCGGCGTACGAGACTTCACGTCCGCGCCCGGGCGTCACCGAGCCCATCCGCGCCGCGGCGTTCGGACGTTTCGTCGAACTGGGATTTCCCGCAGCGCGCGAGGAAGCCTGGAAATACACCAGCCTGCGCCGTCTCGAGACCCGCAGCTTTGCCTTGCCGGGTCCCGCGGGCGTTGCGGCTCACCTGCCCGCGACCCCGGCGACCCACGTCGTGATGCTCGATAACGGCGCGCTGCAGGTGGCGTCCTCGACGCTCGATGCCCTGCCCCACGGAATGCGCGTACGCACGCTCGAGCAGGTCGAGGCGGATGGCGCACCGCTCGCGCCGCTGTTGCGCGTTCCATCCGGGGGCGGCACCGAGCGCTTCGTCGCATTGAACGCCGCGCTGTGCCCGGATGTCGTCGTCATCAACGTCGCGGCCGGGGCCCGGCCCGAGGCGGCGCTGCACCTGGCCGTGACGGCCACCGGCACGGGCACCATGAGTCATCCTCGTGTGGTGATCCGGTCCGCCAGCGGCAGCGAGGCGCGCGTCGTCCTGCATCACTCGGGCGACGACGCGGCCGAGCGATTCGCGAACTCGTACGTCAACGTCGAGGTGGCCGCGGATGCAGTGCTGCACCTCTACCGCCTGCAGGCGCCCGGCGCAAAGGCCTTCCTGATCGAGCGGATCGACGCGACCGTGGGCCAGCGCGGCCGCTTCGTCATGCACGATGCTCAATTGGGCGGCTCGCTCGGGCGGCTCGACCTCAATGCCCGCCTCGTCGCGCCCGGGGCTGCCGCCGAGCTCACGGGTCTCTTCCTCGCCGACGGCAATCGTCACCTCGACACGCATGCGCGCGTGGACCACGTCGCACCCGACACGCGGAGCCTGCTCGATTATCGCGGCATCGCCGCCGGACGCGGCCGCGCGGTCTTCAACGGCAAGGCGGTCGTGCACGAGGGCGCGCAGAAGTCCGAGGCCCGCCAGTCGAGCCGCAACCTGCTGCTGAGCGCGGGCGCCGAGATCGACACCAAGCCGGAACTCGAGATCTATGCGGACGACGTGCAGTGCAGCCACGGGGCCACCACCGGCCAGCTCGACCCGGCCGCCCTCTTCTACCTGCGTTCGCGCGGCCTCGACGAGCAGCAGGCGCGCAGCGCGCTCACTCGCGCCTTCGCCGGGGCGGTGCTGTCGCGCATGGACCTGCCGCCCTTCGCCACCGCCGTCCACGCGGCGTTCGACGAGCGCCTCTCGCGCCTGCTGGAGATCCCAGCATGAGCGCCGTTGCCGCCCAGTCCGGCTCGCCGCCGGCGTGCGTCTCGCGACCGCTGGACATCGATGCCATCCGGCGTGATTTCCCGGTGCTGGCACGCGAGGTGCACGGCAAGCCGCTCTGCTACCTCGACAACGCCGCCTCGAGCCAGCGGCCGCAGTCGGTCATCGATGCCATCTCCGCCTATTACGAGTCGCATCACGCGAACGTGCATCGCGGCGTGCACACGCTCAGCCAGGAGGCGACCGACCTCTTCGAGGGCGCGCGCGAGACCGTGCGTCGCTTCGTGAATGCGCGCTCGACGCGGGAGGTCGTCTTCGTCCGGGGCACCACCGAGGCCATCAACCTCGTCGCCCAGAGCCACGCCCGCCCGCGACTGCGGCCCGGCGACGAGATCGTGATCTCGTGGCTCGAGCACCACGCCAACATCGTGCCGTGGCAGATGGTCTGCGAGCAGACCGGCGCGCGCCTCAGGGTGATCCCGATTACGCCGTCCGGGGAAGTCGACTTCGACGCGTTCCTCGCGTTGCTGTCGGACCGCACCCGACTGCTCGCGCTCGCGCACGTGTCGAACGCCCTCGGCACCATCGTGCCGGTAGATCGCTACATCGCGGAGGCCCGCATGCGCGGCATCCCCGTTCTGCTCGACGGTGCGCAGGCCGCGCCGCACCTCGCCGTGGACGTGCAGGCGCTCGACTGCGACTTCTACTGCTTCTCCGGCCACAAGATGTGCGGGCCCACGGGGATCGGCGTGTTGTATGGCCGCGAGTCCCTGCTCGAGGCCATGCCGCCCTGGCAGGGCGGCGGCGACATGATCCTGGCCGTGAGCTTCGAGCGCACGGTCTACAACGGGCTGCCGTACAAGTTCGAGGCCGGCACCCCGCACATCGCGGGGGCCATCGGGCTCGCGGCGGCGGCGGAGTATCTCGAGGGCCTGGGGCTCGAGCGCATCGCCGCGGCCGAGCACGAGTTGCTCGAGTACGCGACGCAGAGGCTCGCCGCCGTCCCGGGCCTCGCAATCGTCGGCACGGCGCCCGACAAGGCGGCGGTCGTGTCCTTCACGCTGGGACGCGTCCACCCGCACGACCTCGGCACCATCCTCGACAGCGAGGGCGTGGCGATCCGCACGGGTCACCACTGCGCGATGCCGGTGATGGAGTTCTACGGCGTGCCGGCGACGGCCCGCGCGTCGTTTGCCTTCTACAACACCCGCGGCGAGGTCGACCGGCTCGTCGACGCGCTGCAGGTCGCCCGGGAGATGCTCGGCTGATGGACCTGAAGGACCTCTACCGCGACGTGATCGTCGATCACAATCGCAACCCGCGCAATTTCAGGCCGATGCCGGACGCGGACGCCCATGCCGAGGGGTTCAATCCCCTCTGCGGAGACCGCCTGACGCTGTACGTGAAGCTCGACGGCGAGACCATCCGCGACGTCGCCTTCCAGGGCAGCGGCTGTGCCATCTCGGTGGCCTCCGCGTCGCTGCTCACCGAGAGCGTCAAGGGCAGGACGGTGGCGGAAGCCGAGCGCCTGTTCTCTGCCATGCACGAGTTGCTCACCCACGACGATTCGACGGTGGACGTCGCGAGTCTCGGCAAGCTCGGCGCGCTCTCCGGCGTGCGCGAGTTCCCGGCGCGCGTGAAGTGCGCCAGCCTGTGCTGGCACACGCTGGACGCGGCGCTGCATCGCGAGGCCGCGCCCGTCTCGACCGAATGACAGACTCGCCGGAGTAAGGACGTGTATCGAGCTGACAACGAACCGGTCACCTTCGCCCGCGACGTGGACGCGATCATGGTCCCCGCGGGCCTGAACGTGAAGCTGCGCCAGGGCCAGCAGGGGTTCATCACGCAGGCGCTCGGCGGGAGCTTCACGGTGTACGTGGAGGGCAACCTGTTCCGCATCGCCGGCAAGGACGCCGATGCGATCGGCAAGGAGATGGCCGACGTGCCCCACCTGCCGCCGAACGCGAGCGACGAGGACGTGCGCGAGCTCGCCTGGCAGCAGATGAAGACCTGCTACGACCCGGAGATCCCGATCAACATCGTGGACCTCGGCCTCGTCTATTCCTGCGCCGTGCGCTCCGAGCCGGACGGCCGCGTGATCGACATCACCATGACGCTGACCGCGCCCGGTTGCGGCATGGGCGAGGTGCTGGTGGAGGACGTGCGCGACAAGGTCGAGATCATCCCGACCGTGAAGCGCGCGGACGTTCGAGCTGGTGTTCGACCCGCCGTGGAACCAGTCGATGATGTCCGAGGCCGCGCAGCTGCAGACGGGGATGATGTGAGCTGGGTCGCGGTCGGGCCGGCGGCCGGCATTCCGCCAGGTGATTACGCCGCGGTCGAGGTGGACGGCAACTTCGTCGCCGTCTTCAACATCGAGGGCGAGTTCTTCGCCATCGACGACGTCTGTACCCACGACGGCGGCGGCCTCACGGGGGGCGCGCTGGAGGATCACCAGGTGATCTGCCCGCGCCACGGCGCGCGCTTCTGCCTGCGAACCGGCGCTGCGCTGACGCCCCCGGCGTACGAACCGGTACGCAGTTATCCGACGCGCGTGGTCGACGGCATCGTCGAGGTGCAGGGCGAGTGAAGCAGCTCACGCTCGTCCGGCACTCGAAGTCGGACTGGTCCCTGCCCGGCCAGCAGGACTGGGATCGCCCACTCAACAAGCGTGGCCAGCGCGACGCGCCCGAGATGGCGCGACGCCTGCGGGCCCGCAAGCTGAAGCCCGATCTCGTGCTCTCGAGTCCGGCCGTGCGTGCGCTCTCGACTGCGGCCATCATGGCCCGGGAATTGAAGGTGCCGGCGGCCCAGGTGCGACAGGACGAGCGGCTCTACCTGGCCTCGCCCAACGACATGATCGCGGTGATCCGGGAACTGGGCGGGTCGGCGAAGCACCTGATGGTCTTCGGCCACAACCCCGGCATCACCGATTTCGCCAACCGGCTCTCGGCCGGCGAGCACATCGACAACCTGCCGACCAGCGGCGTGTTCACGGCCACCTTCGACATCGACGACTGGAGCGCGCTCGACTGGGAGAGCGGCCAGGACGCCGAGTTCGACTATCCGAAGAACGCAGGCTAGGCGCGGGCCACGACCAGGCCTGCGTCAGCCGCGCCCGAACACCGGGATGGCCGCACCCGTGATTGCGGCAGCCGCATCCGATGCGAGGAACACGATCACCTCTGCGATGGCCGCAGGTGCCACCCAGCGCGTGAAATCCGCATCGGGCATGTCGGCGCGATTGCGCGGGGTGTCGATGGTGCCGGGCAGGATCGCGTTGACGGTGATGCCGCGGTCCTTGGTTTCCTCGCTCAGGCTCTCGGTGAGGCGCTGTACGCCGGCCTTCGAGGCGGTGTAAGCGCCCATGCCGGCGCCCGCCTTCGCCGCCGCACCCGCACCGATGTTGATGATGCGCCCGGCGCCGCGCCCGAGCATCGCCGGCAGCACGGCCTTGCAGCACACGACCGCCGTGCGCAGGTTCATCGTGTAGAGGTCGTCCCAGGCATCGACGGATCCGCCTTCCAGGGTCTGCCAGCGGAATCCGCCCGCCACGTTCACGAGGGCGTCGATGCCGCCGAAGTGCATCGTCACCACCGACATGACGCGCCGCGTTGCTTCCATGTCGCTCAGGTCCACGCCACCGAACAACAACGGCTCGGCACCGAACTCCTCGCGCAGGCTCGCGGGCGGCTGCGCGGCCACGTCGAGCAGCGCCAGTTGCGCGCCGCGCGTGGCGAATGCCCGCGCCACGGCCCGGCCGAGGGCCCCGAAGGCGCCCGTTACGACGACGATCTGGTTCTTCGTAGACATCCTGGCTCTCCGTAGGGGAAGAGAGCGGATAGGGGATAGGGGATGATAGGGGATAGGGGATAGGGGATAGGGGATAGTAAGAAGCCGCCGGTGGCGGCGCTTCCGATTCCCCACCATCCCCTATCCCCTGTCCCCTGTCCCCTATCCCCTATCCCCTATCCCCTATCCCCTCTCTTCAGCATTCCGGCACGTTCACCGCCAGCCCGCCCTGGCTCGTCTCCTTGTAGATCACCGACATGTCGCGGCCGGTCTGCCGCATGGTCGTGATCACCTGGTCGAGCGACACCTTGTGCGTGCCGTCGCCCCGCATGGAGAGGCGCGCGGCATTGATGGCCTTCACGGCGCCCATCGCGTTGCGCTCGATGCAGGGAATCTGCACCAGGCCCGCGATCGGGTCGCAGGTGAGGCCGAGGTTGTGTTCCATGCCGATCTCCGCGGCATTCTCGACCTGCTCGTTGGTACCGTTCAGCGCGGAGACGAGTCCCGCCGCCGCCATCGAGCAGGCCACGCCCACTTCGCCCTGGCAGCCCATCTCGGCACCCGAGATCGACGCATTGCGCTTGTAGAGCATGCCGATGGCGCCGGCGACCAGCAGGAAGCGCACCACGCCCTCGTCGCCCGCACCCGGCTCGAAGCGTCGGTAGTACGCGATCACCGCCGGCACGATGCCCGCCGCACCGTTGGTGGGCGCGGTGACGACGCGGCCGCCCGCGGCATTCTCCTCGTTCACGGCCAGGGCGTAGGCATTCACCCAGTCCATGGCGTCGAGCGGACGCGGTGCCGAGGACTCCACCAGCACGCGATGCAGCCGCGCGGCCCGCCGGCGCACCTTGAGCACGCCGGGCAGCAGTCCCGTGCCCTGGAACCCACGCTCGATGCAATCGTTCATCACCGACCAGATCCTGAGCAGCGCGGCACGCGTGTCGGCATCGGGACGGAAGGCGCGCTCGTTGCGGAGCACCAGCTCGTGCAGTTCGAGCCCGTGCTCGCGACATCCGTCGAGCAGCTCGCGCGCGGAGGCGAACGGATGCGGTGCCGCGACCGCCTGGCCCTCCTCCCGCGGCTTGCCGAATTCCGCCGCGCGGACGATGAATCCGCCACCCGTCGAATAGAATTCCTCGCGGTACAGCGCCGCGCCCGACGCATCCAGCGCCGTCAGTCGCAGCCCGTTCGGATGCAGCGGCAGGGTCTGGTCACGGTGGAACAGCAGGTCCATCGGCTCGTCGAACTCGATCTCGTGCCGCCCCCCGAGCAGCAGCCTGCCACAGCCGCGGATCCGCTCGAGCGCAGGGTCGATGCGCGCGGGATCCACCGTGTCCGGCCGCGCGCCCTCGAGACCGAGCAGGATCGCGCGGTCCGTGCAGTGACCCTTGCCCGTGAGCGCGAGCGACCCGTAGACCTGCGCCGCCACCTTCGCCGTGCGCTCGACCAGGCCCCGTGCCGCGAGGTCCTCGACGAAGGTGGACGCGGCATTCATCGGGCCCATCGTGTGCGAGCTCGAGGGACCGAGGCCGATCTTGAAGATGTCGAGGACGCTCAGGGACATGGTGGCGGTGGTGGGCGTGAACGAGGAGAGTGACTAATGATCGGCGGTTGGCGGTCAGTGGAGAAGAGGCGCGACCGGTGTCTTCGCCGCGGCGTTGGGTGGATTCTAGCCACAAATGACACGGCCCGCGGTCCCCGGTGGGAACCCGCGGACCGTCGGGCCGCTCAGGCCTTCGTCTCGTAGATCAGGCCGACCGTAGCCAGCGTGTCGGTCTTCTCGATGCCCGGCAGCACGTCGGTGTTGTGCCGGACCTGGTCGCCGACCCGGCATCGCCCCGCTGATCGTGACCTCGAGGCCGAGGTCGTTCTGCAGGAACGTGTTGTCGGAACCGGTCTCGACCAGGAACCGGTCGACGACCTTGGTCGTGTCGGTGATCTGGTGCTCGAACCCCGCATCGCCGCAGAGGATCACCCCGTCCTCGGACTCGCCGGTGTCCCGCAGCTCGGCATAGCGATGGCCGGGGCCACCCTGCACCCAGAACCTGGTGCGCTCGTTGTCGATGATCCTGCAGCCGAGACCCGTGGCGAGCGAGGCCTGGTAGTCATAGGCAGTGAAGCGGTCGTCCTCGTAACGCGCCGCACCGAACCAGTAGGCGCGTTCGGTGAGCTTGTAGTCCGACTGACCGCGCAGTTCCCAGCGCTGCGCCGTGGTCACATCGCCGTCGGTGCCATAGTTGCCGGCGAATCCAACACCGTGGGTCCACTTGTCGTATGCGCGCTTGACCGCGAGGACCGCGTGGGCCGCCTCGTTCTCGCTGTTGCCGCTCGCGAATGACGCGCCGAGTTCGCCCTTGGCGGTCCAGTCCGCCTGTGCCATGGCCGGTACGGCCGGCAGGGCCACGACCGCGACGGACAGGAACGCAGCTTTCCTCATCGTGGATCTCCTCGTTGGTGCTCGATGCGTGCCATGGCACCCTTGCCTGCCCGCGCGCCGATGCCGACAATTCTCGTTCCAGTCCAGGACACCGTCATGAGCGAAAGCCCCTACAAGATCGTCGCCACCCTCGAGAACTTCGTGCCCGCCGTCGTCGAGGCATCGTCGCGGCAGCCCGTCCTGGTGGATTTCTGGGCGCCGTGGTGTGGTCCGTGCCAGACGCTCATGCCGATGCTCGACCGCATCGCCGACGACTACGGCGGGCGCTTCGTGCTGGCGAAGGTCAACACCGACGAGCAGCAGCAGGTCGCGGCGCATTTCGGCATCCGCAGCATCCCCACGGTGATGCTGTTCCACGGCGGCCAGCCGGTGGAGCAGTTCGTCGGCGTGCAGCCCGAGCACGCGATTCGCGCGATCCTCGACAAGTACCTGGCAGCGGCGCCGGCACCGGCCGGGGAGCCCGACCGGCCGCCGAGCCTCGCCGAGGTGGCCGAAAGCCAGCTCGCCGCGCGTGATGCGACGGGTGCCGCGGCGACCATCGAGCAGCTGGCCGCGCAGGACCCGCAGGACAAGCGGCTTGCATCGCTGCGCGCCCGGCTGGCGTTCACGGAGGCAGTGGTCGCGCATCCGGATTTCACCGCATTGCGCGCGGCGCTGGACCGTGACCCGGCGGACCACGCGGCGCGGCATGCGCTCGCGGCCCATCACGCGCTGGCGGGCGACTACGCGACCGCGTTCGCCGAATGGCTGGAGCTGATGCGCCGCGACCGCCGCTACGCGGACGAGGTGGCTCGTCGCAGCCTGCTCGCGGCCTTCGACCTGCTCGGACCAGCCGACGAACTGGTGGCGGGCTACCGTCGGCGGATGGCAAGCCTGTTGCATTGAGCGGGCCCGCCGGCGGGCGGTCTTGCCCGTGACGGGTGGCCGAAGTATAAGAAGCCGCGAACCGCAACCGGGGATGCCTGCGGGTCTGGCAATGGCAGAGAAGCCCGAGTCCGACGATTTCGAAGAGGAAGACGGCGAAGACGTCGCCAGCGACGAGGAGTCGCTCGAACGTCGACCGGCTCATGCAGGACCTGGACAAGCGCAAGCGCGGGGCACCGCGCGGTGCAGAGCCGGCATGGCGCAAGCTCGAGCGGCTGATGGAACAGAAACGAACCTCGGAGCTGCTGAGCGACTTCGACGACTACGACATCGGCGACGGCCGCAAGCCCAGCCCCAAGGGGCATGGGCGGCAGCCTCGCTAGTGGAAGTCCCGCGGGCGCGTCGCGACCCGTCCCAGCCAGCGCGACAGGTCCACCAGCCGGTGCGCGATCACGTGCAGCACCTCGCCCTCGAGCTGCAGCTTGCCCGCCACGCCCATCAGCCGTGAGGCGATGAGCGCCTGCCGCTGCCGCTCCGCCACGTCGCGCCAGACGATCAGGTTCACGTAGCCGGTCTCGTCCTCGAGCGTCACGAAGGTGACGCCCATGGCGCTGCCCGGCCGCTGGCGCGTGATCACGAGGCCCGCCGTGCGCACGAGCGATCCGTCCGGCAGTTCGCGCAGGCGCGCCGCGGCGAGGATGCCGCGCGCCTCGAGACGCGGGCGCAGCAGCGCGATCGGGTGGCGGCGCAGCGTGAGGCCGGTGTGGGCGTAGTCGGCCACGATGTCCTCGCCTTCGCGCGGCGCGCGCAGCAGCGGGATGCCCTCGGGAACGCGCGGTTGGGGCATGAGCGGCAGCGGCGACTCGACTCCCGCCACGTTCCAGGCCGCGCGGTGGCGATGTCCCGCGATGCCGGCGAGCGCCCCCGCGGCCGCGAGGCAACCGAGTTCGCGGCGCTCGAGCATGGCGCGCTCGGCGAGGTCCTGCACGCTGTCGAATGCGTTTTCGTCCCGTGCCGCGACCAGCCGCAGCGCCGCCGCCCGCGACAGTCCCTTCACGATCCTGAGGCCGAGGCGCAGCGCGGGCCCGCCGTCGCTTCGCCGCTCGAGGGTGCAGTCCCAGTCGCTCTCGCGCACGTCGGCCGCGCGCACCTCGACGCCGTGCCGGCGCGCGTCCTGCGCGAGCTGCGACGGTGCGTAGAACCCCATCGGCTGGCTGTTGATCAGCGCGGCGGCGAAGGCCGCGGGCTCGTGCCGCTTGAGCCACGAGGAAACGTAGACCAGCAGCGCAAAGCTCGCGGCGTGCGACTCGGGGAAACCGTACTCGCCGAAGCCGAGGATCTGCCGGAAGATCTGCTTCGCGAATTCCTCCGCATAGCCGCGCTCGCGCATGCCGCGGATGAGGCGTTCCTCGAAGTGGCCGAGGCCGCCCTTGCGCTTCCAGGCGGCCATGGCGCGGCGCAGCTGGTCGGCCTCGCCCGGCGTGAAGCCCGCCGCGACCACCGCAAGCTGCATCACCTGTTCCTGGAAGATCGGCACGCCGAGCGTGCGCTTGAGCACGCCCTCGACCTCGGGGCTCGGGTAGCTCACGGGCTCGAGGCCGCCGCGCCGCCGCAGGTAGGGATGCACCATGTCGCCCTGGATCGGCCCCGGCCGGATGATCGCCACCTCGATCACGAGGTCGTAGTAGGTCGCGGGCTTGAGGCGCGGCAGCATCGCCATCTGCGCGCGCGACTCGATCTGGAACACGCCCATCGTGTCGCCGTGGCCGATCATCTCGTAGACGGCGGGGTCCTCCGCCGGCACGCTCGCGAGCGTCCAGCGCCGCCCCCGGAAACCCTCGATGAGGTCGAAGCTGCGACGGATCGCGGAGAGCATGCCGAGGCCGAGCAGGTCGACCTTGAGGAGGCCGAGCGCGTCGAGGTCGTCCTTGTCCCACTGGATCACCGTGCGATCCGCCATGGCCGCGTTCTCGACGGGCACGAGTTCCTCGAGCAGGTCGCGCGCGATGACGAAACCTCCCACGTGCTGCGAGAGGTGGCGCGGGAAGCCGAGCAGCGTGCGCGCGAGCGCAATGACCCGCGCGAGCACCGGGCTCGCGGGGTCTAGCCCGGCTTCGCGCACGCGACCCTCGTCGATGCTCGACCCGTCCCACCACTGCATCGAGCGGGCGAGCGCATTCACCTGCAGCGGGTCGAGGCCGAGCGCCTTCGCCACGTCCCGGAGCGCGCTCCTCGGCCGGTAGCAGATCACCGTCGCGGTGAGCGCGGCGCGGTGGCGACCGTACTTCCCGTAGACGTACTGGATCGCCTCCTCGCGCCGCTCGTGCTCGAAGTCCACGTCGATGTCGGGTGGCTCGTTGCGCTCGCGTGAAATGAAACGCTCGAACAGTAGCGACATGCGCGCGGGGTCGACCTCGGTGATGCCGAGGCAGTAGCACACGGCCGAGTTCGCCGCCGAGCCGCGGCCCTGGCAGAGGATGCCGCGCGCGCGGGCGTAGGTGACGATGTCGTTGACGGTGAGGAAGTACGGCTCGTAGCGCAGTTCCGCGATGAGCGCGAGCTCGTGCGCAATGGCCTGCTCGACCTGCGGCGACGTGCCCCCGGGCCAGCGCCGTCGCTTGCCCTCCTCCGTGAGCTTGCCGAGCCAGCTCGCGGGCGTCTCGCCCTCGGGCACGATCTCGCGGGGATATTCGTAGCGCAGTTCTTCGAGCGAGAACGTGCAGCGCGCGGCGATCTCGAGCGTCGCTGCCAGCAGTTCGCGCGGATACAGCTCCTGCAGGCGGGCGAGCGGCCGCAGGTGGCGCTCGCCGTTCGGGTGCAGCGCGTAGCCCGCGCGATCCACGGTGGTGCCGATGCGTGTCGCCGTGAGCACGTCCTGCAGCGCGCGGCGGCCCCGTGCGTGCATGTGCACGTCGCCCGCGGCGAAGAGCGGCAGTCCGAGCGTGCGCCCGAGTTCCTGCAGGCTCGCGAGCCGGCGGTGGTCCTGGCCGGTGGTGAGCAACTCCACTGCGATCCACAGCCGGCCGGGGAAGACCCGGGCGAGCCATGCGGCCTCGGCGGGGTCGGGGCGGGCGGCGGGGAGCCAGAGGGTCAGGAGGGCGGAAGCGGATAGCGGATAGCGGATAGCGGATAGTGAAGAGGCCGACGCAGTCGGCGGATCGACTCTTTCACTATCCGCTATCCGCTGTTCACTATCCGCTTTCTCCAGGTCGCTCCGCTCGAGCCGGTACTGCCCCTTCGGGGCGGCCCGCCGCGCCCGGGTGACGAACCGGCAGAGCTGCGCGTAGCCCTGGCGGTTGGTGGCGAGCAGCACGCAGCGCAGGCCGTCGGCGAGCCGCAACTCGCTGCCGATGATGAGCTTGAAGCCGTGCTCGCGCGCGGCGACGTGGGCGCGCACCGCGCCCGCCACGGAGCACTCGTCGGTGATCGCGAGCGCGGCATAGCCGAGGTCGGCGGCGCGACGGACCAGCTCTTCCGGGTGCGAGGCGCCACGCAGGAAACTGAAGTTGCTGAGGCAGTGGAGCTCGGCGTAACTCATCGGGCGGCTCAGCCGAACATGCCGTGCAGGAACCAGCGACCCGCGGCGCCGCGCTCGCGGTACACCCAGAGGCGAGCCCCGGCCTGCGTGCGCGCCACGTAGTAGTCGCGCCTGACGTCGCGACCGTCCCACCAGCCCGACTCGATGCGCTCCGGCCCCGTCTCGAGTTCGAGCGGGCCCTCATAGCGGGGATACTCCCCGCCGCCGAGTCCCCTGGGCTCGACGAGCAGCCACAACGGACGACATTGGGGACATTCACCGATTTTCCCGTCCGTCCCCGTTGCGCGCGGGGATGAACGGGAAAATCGGTGAATGCCCCCATTCTCCCAGGCGGATTCGGGGCGATGCTCGGGGACGAGGCGCAGGCCCTGCACGGCCTCGGCACCGAGGCGCGCGCGCAGCCGCTCGATCAGCTGCGGCGTACCCGCCGCACCGCCGCGCCACAGCGCGAAGAGATCGGCGACCACCCCACGCACCTCGACCAGCCGCCCGCTGCGCAGGCGCACGCTGCGCACGGGCTCGGGCAGTTCCACGCGCGCGAGCCTCTCGCGCAGCAGCTCCGCAATCCGCCCGATCTCGGTCACGGGCTCCACGAAGCGCAGTCGCACCCGCGTCTCCGGCGCCGTGCGATGGGCGAAGCGCAGGTCGAGCACCTCCACGCCACGCACGCGCTGCCGCAGGAACGAGCACAGTTCGGCGAGCAGTGACTCGACCGCGTGGCGCAACCACTCGACGTCCGAGATCTCGGGCTCCAGGTCGCGACGTGCCACGAAGCGCTCGCGGGCGACGAAGGCTGCGCGCGGGTCGGGCGTGCGACCGGTCGCGCGGTCGAGGGTGAGTAGCATGTCCGGCTCGAATCGTCGCGCCAGTCCCTCGCGCGGCAGCTTCAGGCAATCGCCGACGGTGCGCACCCCCATCGTCGCGAGCAACTGCAGGCTGCGTTCCGGCCAGCGCGTGCAGGCGAGCGGCAGCGGCGCGAGACGGTTCGCGAGTGCATCGCGACGGCCCAGGGCGACCTCCTCGCCCACGCGCGCGAACCAGAGCGAGGCCAGCGGCGTCGGCGTGATCGCGAGCCGTGGCTCTATGCCGAGCGACTGCAGGCGCTCGCGCGCCAGCGCGTGCAGGCGCCGCACGCCGCCGAAGAGCCCCAGGCTGCCGCGCACCTCGAGCAGCACGCCATCGGGCGGCTCGAGGGTGACGCGCGGCGTGAACGATCCCGCGATGCCCGCGACGGCCTCGAGCAACGCCTGCTCCCTGCACTCGTCGCGGGCCTGCACGCACAGATCCGGTGACAGCACGAGCGCGGAATTGAGGGCCATGCCCGGCGTGATGCCGGCTGCGGAGGCAGCGGCGTCGCAGGCACAGGCCACCTTCCCGCCCCGCTCGCGATCCACGACGACGCGCGGTGCGCCGGCTGCGCGCGCTCCCTCCACTGCGACCGGCTGTTCCGGCCAGCGCAGCGACTCGATCACGTAATGCGGGAGGTGTACGGCGAGCCACAGTTCTTTGCCCGCGGCGGCCGTGCGTGCGGGATCGCCGTCGCCACGCCCGCGGCCACCGCCGAGCGCGGGCCGCAGCCTCGCCCCCTCGCGCGTGGGTGCCGGCGACGGAGGGACTTCGGGCGGGGCCCGATGTTTCCCGGGCAGCGCCATGGTCAGTGCGTACCGGTGTGTGTCGCTGCGGCGAGCCAGCCGAGCCGCATGCTCGTCGCGCGGCCGCCGCGGCTCTTCACGATGCGCGCCACGAGACCGTCGCGATCGGCCTCGAGGGCGATGCGCAATACCGCCGGCGACGGCTCGCGGGCGTCGCGCAATCGCCGGTAGCTCACCGCCAGGCAGCGTGACTGCTCGGCCGCGAGTTGCAACCGGCGCAGGGACTGCGGCTCGCGGAACGCAGCCCAGCCGAGCACCGCGCTGCAGGCGCCCGAACGCAGCGCCTGTTCCATCGCCCATTCCGCGGGCTGCGCGCGCACCACCAGCAGCCGGCTCACTTCGATGCCGCAAGCCGCGAGCGCCGGCGCATATGGTTGATGGGGCGGAGAAACCCAGGCGAGCCAGCCGCCCTCCTGCTCATCGCGGCACAGCGCGGCCAGCGCGGGCATCAGGAGACTCAGCTCGCCGATGCCGTAGCGATCGGTGAGGATCTCGACGAGTCCCTGGCGCGGCCAGCCGCCACCCGGCAGGCAACGGTCGAGCGCGGCGAAGCCCGTGGGCAGTCCGGGTGGCTGGCCGGACATGCCCTGCTCCCGGGCACGCCAGAGCTTCGGGTGACGCAGGAGCTGGTCGAGGGACATGGCGGAGGCGAAGCGGATAGCGGATAGCGGATAGTGGAAGAGCAGGAAGGCGGTTAGTGAAGAAGCAGAACAGGCCAGCGCGCCGGCTCTCGTCACTATCCGCTATCCGCTATTCACTATCCGCTCTCCTCAGGCCCTGCCCGCCTCCTGCCGCACCACCCCGACCACCACGCCCTCGATGATCAGCGACTCGTGCTTCAGGTCGACGCGCAGGGGCTCGAAGTCGTCGTTCTCCGGCAGCAGCCACGCGATCGTGCCGTCCTGTCGGTAACGCTTCACCGTCACTTCGTTCTCGAGGCGCGCCACGATGATCTGGCGGTTGCGCACCTCTGGCGTGCGGTGTACGGCGACGAGGTCGCCATCGAGGATGCCGGCGTTCTTCATGCTCATGCCGCGCACCTTGAGCAGGTAATGCGGACGCGGCTGGAAGAGCTGCGGATCGATCTGGTAGTGCGCCTCGATGTTTTCCTCGGCGAGGATGGGCCGACCGGCGGCGACGCGGCCGATGAGCGGCAGGCCGAGCTGCTCGCGCAGGGAGTCCCGCAACTGGATGCCGCGCGACGTGCCCGGCCGCAGCTCGACGACCCCCTTGCGCTGCAGGGCGCGCAGGTGTTCTTCGGCCGCGTTCGCCGACTTGAAGCCGAGCGCGTCGGCGATCTCGGCACGCGTGGGCGGCATGCCGTTTTCCACCAGCGAGTCCTGGATGAAGCGCAGGACCTGGCGCTGGCGCGGGGTGAGGTCGTCCATGGCGGCTCCTGTATGCATTCACAGCTACTGTTCTTATATACAGTTTTGGAGCGCGAGGCAAGTTGCGTCGCCCACGAGTCGTAACGAGGACGCGCAGGCCAGTCCCACCCCACCGCACGCGGGTGCGCTCGCGCCATACACGCGCGCCCGCTGCGCACCTCGCGCCTCGCCATCGCCGTCGCCATCGCGCTCGACCAGCGACACGCACGAGGGCCGGAACGCCGGATGCAATCGACGAGTGAACTAACCACTCGCGCGCGAGTCGAACGACCTTGAACCGAGGGCGCGCCGCGAGGCGCATCGCAGCAACGAAGCCTCGATGTCACGGCGGCCGTGCGAATCGCGCGATGCTGCCGCAGCTGCATTTCCGCAGCACTCGCGCTCATCGCTGCACGCTCCACGCGCATGAGCAAAACGTCTAACGCGCCTTTATCATCGATTTTGGATCGGTTACCATCCCCGCGTTCGGCTGTGATCCGCGCATGGATCTTGCGTCCAGATCGGTGCAGCCGACGTACAAGACTCTTCGAGTCCCAACCACCGAGGACAGACACAACATGAAGACCGCAATCGTCAAGACCCTGACCGTGGGCGTCGCCGCCCTGATGCTGGCCGTTGCCAGTGGCTGCACCAGCCAGGAGACGCTCGCCAAGATCGACGCGGCCGATGCTGCAGCCAAGGCCGCCGCGCAGGACGCCGCTGCCGCCAAGTCGGCGGCCGACGCCGCTGCGGCCTCGGCCTCCAGCGCCGCCAATGCCGCGAGCGCCGCGCAGAGCACCGCCAACCAGGCGCTGCAGGCTGCACAGGGCGCGCAGGCCTGCTGCGACGCGACGAACGAGAAGATCGATCGCGCGTTCAAGAAGTCGATGGGCAAGTAATCGACTGACTGTTCGAGACGTTCGCTAGCCGAACGGAACGCCGCGGTGATCCCGCGGCGTTTTTTTTTTCGCGAGGACTTCGGCTATTGCCGAGCGGCGCGCACCGGCACCGAGAGCGGCACGGGAACCCCGGTGGCGAGACGGAACGCATCCATGGCGCCCGCCATGTCGACCGACACGCTGCGTCCCTCGATGGCCTTCGTGATCAGCGAGGTGAGTTCGGTCGGGTCCATGTGGGCCGGATTCTGCGTGCCCTCGAGTGGCGCGTGGCGTTCGACGTAGAGCGTGCCGCGCTGCCAGCCCACCTTGGTGGTCTGGTCGATCAGGTTGACCCTGGTGTTGACCGGCACGAAGCCGAACAACTCGGCGATGTCCTCGGGGAACAGCCGGATGCAGCCGTGCGTCACCTGCATGCCCACGCCCGCCGGACGATTGGTGCCGTGGATCAGGTAGGCGCCCCCGGGAATGCCGAGCCGCATGGCGTGCTCGCCGAGAGGATTGTCGGGCCCGGGCGGCACCACTTTCGGCAGCGGGTCGCCCCGCGCCTCGTGCTCCGCGAGCACCGAGGCCGGCGGATACCAGTTGGGACGCTCCTGCTTCGCGACGATCCTCGTCGTGCCTAGCGGCGTCTTCCAGTCCATCTTGCCGGTGCTGATCGGATAGGTGCGCACGATGCGCCGCTCGCCGGCCTTCGCGGGCGGGAAGTAATACAGGCGGTGCTCCGGCAGGTTCACCACGATGCCCTCGCGCGGCGCATCCGGAAGGATGAAGCGCGTCGGGATCAGGACCTCCGTGCCGTCGCCCGGCAACCAGGGATCGACGCCCGGATTTGCGGCGATGATTTCCTCGTAGCCCACGCCGTAGCGCCGGCCGACGTTGAGCAGCGTGTCCTCGTGCTCGGCGATCGCCGTCGTGACGACGCCGATGACGTTGTCGCCATTCTCGGGCAGCACGTACTCGGACACGCCGCCTTGCGCCGTCCCCGCGGCCAGCATTGCCAGCACCGCGACGGCCGCGCGACGGTATTTTTCGATCGAATCGAGCATCTGGTGCAACCCTGGCCCTCCGCGACGCATTCTAAACGGGTGCGCGGACACTATTTCGACTTCGTTGACCCATGCGGGTTCCGCCAGTAGCCTTGCGCGCCCGGGGGACCAAATGCCGTACAAGCTGACCATCGAACTCTCGGATCGTGACCTGCGTCACTTCCGTCGCGAACTGCGCCGCGCCCGCGAGGCCGTGGGCATCGCCGACGACGAGGAAATCCTCGGCGCAGCGGCCGATCTCGTGCAGTCGATGCGCCGTTCCGACCTGCCGGATTTCGTCACCGAGCGGCTCGACAAGCTCGAGACCCTGCTCGAAATGCTGACCGACCAGGAGTGGCGTCTCGAGGAGGAGGAGCGCAATCCCGCGCTTTCGGCGCTCGCCTACCTCTGCGACCCCGAGGACCTGATCCCCGACGACATCCCGGGCATCGGCCTGCTCGACGACGCCGTCATGATCGAACTGGTGTTCCGCGAAGTGCGCCACGAGCTCGATGCCTACGAGGACTTTCGCCGCTACCGCAAGGAACTGGCGAAGGGCTCCGCGAAGACGAAGGATGCGGCGGTGGTCACGGAACGGTTGTCGCGCCGCCGGGTCCAGCTCATGGCGCGCATGCGTCGCCGTCGCACCGAGGAACGCAAGCGCACCGCCCGCTGAGGCAGGCCTCAGCCCGCGGCGACCCGCGCCATCAACTCCGCGATCTGTCCCGGCACGCCCTTGCGTGCCTCGGTGATGGCGACACGCACCGCGTTCGCGAACGAGACCCGATCGGCGCCGCCGTGGCTCTTGATGACCACGCTGGCGAGGCCGACCATGCTCGCACCGTTGTAGGCGCGCGGATCGAGGCGGCGCTTCAAGGCCTTCAAGGATGGGGCCGCGGCGATCGCGCCCGCCTTGCGCAGCGGGTTGCGCATGAACTCCTCGCGCATGGTGCCGCCGATGAACCGCGCGAGCCCTTCCATGGTCTTGAGCGCGACGTTGCCGGTGAATCCGTCGGTCACCACCACGTCGATTTCGCCGGAGAAGATGTCGTCGCCCTCGACGAAGCCGAGGTAATTGATCGGCGCACCGGCCAGGCGGCGATGCGCCTCGCGGATCTGCTCGGTGCCCTTGATGTCTTCCTCGCCGATATTGAGCAGGCCGACGCGCGGGTTCGCGATCCCGTGCAGGTCGGCCGCGATGATCGAGCCCATCACCGCGAACTGCACCAGGTTGTCCGCGCTGCAGTCGGGGTTGGCACCGAGGTCGAGCATCACGGTGTGGCCGTGCGCCGCGGGCACCGCCGAGACGATGGCGGGCCGGTCGATGCCGGGGATCATGCCGAGCACGAAGCGCGAGGTGGCGAGCAGCGCGCCGGTGTTGCCCGCCGATACGCAGGCCGTCACCTCCCCCTTTTTCAGGAGGTTGATGGCGACGCGCATCGAGGAATCCTTCTTGTGCCGGACGGCATCCTGGGGACGCTCGTCCATGCCGACCACTTCGCTCGCCTCGACGATCGTGCAACGGCGCTGTGGCGCCGTGCGCAGCAGCGGACGCAGCACTTCGCCGCGGCCCACGAGCAGGAGCCGCAGGTCGGGCGAATCAGCGAGGACGTCGAGCGCGGCGGGCACCGCGACGGCGGCGCCGTGGTCGCCACTCATGGCATCCACGGCGATGGTGAGCCCGGCCTTCATGCGCGGGCCTCGAGCGGACTATTCCTGGCCTTCCTCGGCCACCGGCTTCTCGATCACCTTCTTGCCGCGGTAGAAACCGTCGGGGGTGATGCGATGACGCAGGTGCGTCTCGCCGCTGGTGGGATCGACCGACAGCGCGGGGCGGCGCAGCGAATCGTGCGAACGATGCATGCCCCGCTTCGAGGGGCTCTTGCGGCTCTTCTGGACTGCCATGGTCTTCTCTCCTGTCGCGGATCAGCGCTCGCCATCGCCGAGCAACTGCCGCAGGTTCGCAAAGGGTCTCTGTCTGTCTTCCGTTCCGGTGCCACCGACGGCTTCCGCGGCCGCCCCGGCACCGCACTGTCCGGCATCCTCGTGCATCGGCACCAGGGGCATGCCGAGCAGGATCTGTTCCTCTGCCAGCTCGCCGAGCGACAGCCGCTCGGCGTCGCCGAGCAGGGCTTCGTAGCCGCCCGGCAGCTCGACCTCGTCGTTCGCCACCACGGCCAGCAGCGCCGACTCGTCGATGGCGCACTCGCAGGGTCGCATGCAGCGCTGGCAAGGCAGGACGATCGCGCCCTCGACCCGCGCCTCCACCGTCACGCGCCCCTCGAAGGTCGCAAAGCCAAGTGCGGCACGCGCCCACGTACCCTCGAGCGCGCCGGCTTCGACCAGTCGCGGCAACTGGTCCAGTCGATAATCGCGCTCGAGCCTGGCTGCGCGCCCTGCCAGCTCGACCGCGTTGACTTGATCGGCCGGGGCGTGCGACATGGGGCGCGTATAATATTGATCGCCCTCCCCGCTGTCAAAACGAATCAGGCTTAAACCCTTGTTTTTCAAGGATCTCATTCTTGCGTCCAGCTCGGCGTATAGGCGCGACCTGCTCGGCCGCCTCGGCGTGCCGTTCGAGTGCGTCGCACCGGGCGTCACGGAGCAGCCCCTGCCGGGGGAATCGGCGACCCAGATGTCTGCACGCCTTGCCCGCGAGAAGGCTGAAGCCGTCGCGAGGTCGCGACCAGGGGCCGTGGTCATCGGCTCGGACCAGGTGGCGCTGCTGGGCGAAACCCTGCTCGGCAAGCCCGGCACCGTCGAGCGCTGTGTGGAACAGCTGCGCGAATCCTCCGGCTGCGAGGTGGTCTTCCTGACGGCCGTGCATCTCGCGGATGGTCCGAACCGTCGCGCCGAGTCCCACGTCGACCGCACCGTCGTGCGGTTCCGCAAGCTCACCGACGAGGAGATCGGGCGTTACGTCGCCGCCGACCGTCCACTCGATTGCGCGGGGGGATTCAAGGCCGAGTCGCTCGGGATCTCCCTGTTCGACTCGATCGGGTCCGCCGACCCGACCGCGCTTACCGGCCTGCCGCTGATCTGGCTCTGCGGCGCGCTGCGCCGCGCCGGGATCCCGGTGCCTTGAGCAGGGCGTCGAGCACCGCCTTCAGGTCGTCGCCGAGCGGAGCACTCACCAGCAACGGCTCGCGCGTGCCGGGGCGGGTCACGCCAATCGATGCGGCGTGCAGGAACATCCGGTTGAGCCCGTAGTCGCGCAGCACCGCGTTGCGCTCGCGATCGCCGTACTTGTCGTCGCCCGCCACCGGATGGCCCGCGTAGGCCGCATGGACGCGGATCTGGTGCGTCTTGCCGGTGCCGATCTCCACTTCCATGAGCGTCGCGACGACGCCGAAGAACTGCACCGGCCGGAACGTGCTGACCGCCATCTGGCCGTGACTGCGCACCGCCACGTGCCGCTCGCCACCGCGGCGCTCGCCCGTCGCCAGCGGCAGTTCGATGCGCTTCTGTCCCAGGTCCCACTTGCCACACACGAGCGCGAGGTAGCGCTTCTCGGCCTGCCCCTCGCGCAGCTGCTCGTGCAGGTTGCGCAGCGCCGAGCGACGCTTGGCGACGATCAGGCAGCCGCTGGTGTCCCGGTCGAGCCGGTGCACGAGGTCGAGTTCCTTGAGGTCCGGCCGGGCGGCCCTGAGCGCCTCGATCACGCCGTGGCTCGTACCGCTGCCGCCGTGGACGGCGACGCCGGCCGGCTTGTTGAGGACCATCAGGTCGGCGTCCTCGTAGACGATGGCGGAAGTCAGGAAGGCCTGCAGCGAGGCGCTGGGCGGCCGTGCCGCTGCGCCAGTGGCGGGCTCCGGCCGCCGCACCGGCGGGAGGCGGATGCGGTCCCCGGCCTCGACACGCTGGTCGGGCTTCGCGCGCTTGCTGTTGACCCGGACTTCGCCCTTGCGCAGCAGCCGGTAGACGTGGGTGCGCGGCACGCCTTTCAGCACGCGGATCAGGAAGTTATCGAGTCGCTGGCCGGCATCGCCCTCGCCGGCCTCGACATACTGCACCCCGGCGGCCGGCTTCGCCGCTGCCGCGGGCTCTCGCTCGTCGGGTGGATCCTCGTAAGCCATTGATTTACCGGTGTTCGATTGTTACAGTCCGGCTCGAAGCGCCGACCTGCCGCCGTATGTGCGGCCGGATGAGCGCGGAATGAGCGTAGCGAGCCTGTCACCCGCAGGGTGCGGGCCGCGCGCATCTTAGTTGGTTCTGAAGTTTCAGACCATCGAACTGCCGTGAACACGCGCAGGTGCCGCAGCCCCGGCGGGCAGCGGGCTTGAGGCGCGATCCGCGGCGGGAACGATGCCAGAAAGCACCAGGATTCGGTCAGGCACGGCGCCATGCGCGCGGTGCCGCAAAGAGCAGCATGCAAACACCCGCTGCAAGACCTCTCCGCAAGGCCACGGCACCACCCGTCCGGTCGTTCACGGCCCCTGTCTGCCTATTTGAGAGGGCCGATGAAGAGAATGCTCGTCAACGCAACCCAGGAAGAGGAGTTGCGCGTCGCGCTGGTGGATGGCCAGCGGATCTATGACCTCGATATCGAAATCCCGTCCCGGGAAACCAAGAAGGCCAACGTCTACAAGGGCCGAATCACCCGGGTAGAGCCCAGCCTCGAGGCTGCGTTCGTCGATTACGGCGCCGAGCGCCACGGCTTCCTGCCGCTGAAGGAAATTTCCCGCGACTACTTCAAGCCCCAGGACAAGGGCGGGCAGGAAGGCGGTGGCCGGCCGAACATGCGCGACCTGGTCGAGGAAGGCCAGGAGCTCATCGTCCAGGTCGAAAAGGAAGAGCGCGGCAACAAGGGCGCGGCGCTCACCACCTTCGTGAGCCTGGCCGGGCGCTTCCTGGTGCTGATGCCGAACAATCCCCGCGCCGGCGGCGTCTCGCGCCGCATCGAGGGCGACGACCGCGACCAGCTGCGCGAGGCCATGGACAACCTGCAGATCCCCGACGGCATGGGTGCCATCGTGCGCACGGCCGGCGTCGGCCGTACCGCCGAGGAGCTGCAGTGGGACGTCAACAACCTCGTCGACATCTGGAATGCGATCAAGAGCGCGTCTGACAGCCGGCCGTCCCCGTTCCTGATCTACCAGGAGTCGAAGGCGATCCTGCGGGCGCTGCGCGACTACCTGTCCGACGACATCGGCGAGATCCTGGTCGACAAGCAGGAGATCTACGCCGAGGCGCAGGACTACATGCAGCGCTTCATGCCGGGCAACCTGCGCAAGCTCAAGTTCTACGACGACCACGTCCCGCTCTTCACCCGCTACCAGATCGAGAGCCAGATCGAGTCGGCGTACTCGCACAAGGTCACGCTGCCCTCCGGCGGCAGCATCGTGATCGACCACACCGAGGCGCTGGTGTCGATCGACATCAACTCGGCCCGCAGCACCCGCGGCACGGACATCGAGACGACCGCGTTCAACACCAACCTCGAGGCCGCGGACGAGATCGCCCGCCAGATGCGCCTGAGGGACGTGGGTGGACTCATCGTCATCGATTTCATCGACATGGAGTCGCAGAAGAACCAGCGCGCCGTCGAGGACCGCCTGCGCGACGCCGTGAAGCAGGATCGCGCCCGCATCCAGATCGGCCGCATCTCGCGCTTCGGGCTGCTCGAGCTGTCGCGCCAGCGGCTGCGTCCGTCGATCAGCGAATCGACCAACATCGTCTGCCCGCGCTGCAGCGGCATGGGCGTGATCCGCAGCGTCGAGTCGCTGGCGCTCGCCATACTTCGCCTGATCGGCGAGGAGGCGCGCAAGGACCGCACCGCCAAGGTGATCGCGCAGCTGCCGGTGGACGTCGCAACCTACCTGATGAACGAGAAGCGCGACTGGCTGCACAGCATCGAGACCCGCAGCGAGGTGGACGTCATCCTCGTGCCGAATCGCTATCTCGACACGCCGGCCTACGAGTTGCGCCGTGTGCGCGACGACGAACTCGGCCTGCCCGAGTACTCGGTGATCAGCCACCAGATGGCCGTGCAGCCGAAGATCGACCTCGACGCCATCGCGGCCGAGGAAAAGGCTCCACCTCCGCCGCCGGTGCCCGCGGTCACGACCGTGGTGCCGAGCACGCCGGCTCCTCCGCCAGCCCCGGAGCCGGTGGCCGTGGCGCCGGTCGCGGCTGCCGTGGCCGCGGTCGCCGTGCCCCGGTACGGCCCGCGTGACGGTGTATTCGTGCGCCTGTGGCACTGGGTGTTCGGCGACAAGCGTGCGCCGCAGCCCCAGGCCGCACCGGTACAGGCCGATCGTGGCCAGCGGGATCGTGAGCGTGAGCGTTCCCGGTCGCGTGACCGCGACGACAGCCGTGGTGGCCGCGGTGGTCGCGACGGCGGACGTGACGGCCGGCGCGACGAGCGAGGCCGTGGACCGGGCCGGGAAGGCGGCGAACGCCGTCCTGAGCGCCGTGATGGCGAGCGACGTCCCGAAGGCCGCGGCGACCAGCAGCGCGGGGAGCGTGGCGAACGCGGTCGGCGCCCAGACCAGGCACACGGCCAGGGGGGTGGCCAGCGCGAGCGGCGGCCGGAAGGTCAGCAGCAACGTCCGCCCCAGCAGCAACAACAGGCGCAGCAGCAGCAGCAACAGCAGCCGCAATCTCAGCAGCAGCCCCCGCCGCCGCCCCGTGCGGAGCAACTGCCTGTCGCGCCAGTCGCAGCGCAGGCATCGCGCAGTGAAGGCGCCCCGCGCAACGAGAATGCGCCGGGAGCGGACGGTCCGCGTGGCGAGCAGTCCGAACGGCCCGAGGGCGAGCGCACCGGGCGTCGTTCACGCCGTGGCGGCCGTCGTCGTCGCCGGGACGGTGGCGAGCAGTTCGGTGGCGAGCAGCGTGGCGAAGGCCGCTCGCCGGAATCGGCCGCACCAGCGGCGATCGTCGTCGGTAGCGATGTCGCGGCGGCTCCCGAGGCCCGGCCCGTCGAACGTCCGGTGGAGGCGGCCCCACTGCCGATCGTGCGTCCGCCGCACGAGGTGCAGGAGTGGACGCCCGGTCCGCCGAACGACGCGACCCGCGAGGCGCCGCGCAGCGAACCGTGAATCCGTGCCCCGGCGCTCTAGCGGCGCCGGGGTTCGGTCCGGGCCAGCACCTCGTCCAGCAAGCCCGCTGCGGCTTCCTCGACGAGGTCGAGCACGTGCTCGAAGCCGGTTGGCCCGCCGTAGTAGGGGTCTGGGACGTTCTCGACGTTGCTCGCAGGTGCGAACTCGGTGAACAACCGGATGCGCTCCCGGTACTGCGGTGGACTGCGGTCGAGCAGGATCTCGCGATTCAGCCTGTCCATGGCCACGATCAGGTCGAAGCGCTCGAAATCGTGCGCCTCGACCATTCGCGCACGCAGGTGTGCGAGATCGATCCCGCGGCGGCGCGCCGCTGCGATCGCGCGGGCATCAGGCGGGGCGCCGACGTGGTAATCGTGCGTCCCGGCCGAGTCGATCTCGAGGTCGAGGCCCGGGGCCCGCGCACGGACGAGCTCGCGGAAGACGCCCTCGGCCGTGGGCGATCGACAGATGTTTCCCATGCACACGAACAGTATTTTCATGCGCGTACATTGTAGCGCCAGGGAGCGCGACTGATGCCGACCCGAGCCCGACGCATCGCCGCCGGCATCGCCATTGCCGTCGTCGTCCTGCTGGCCGCCCTCGCCGCCTTCGTGTGGTGGGGACCGATTACCGTCTCCGACAAACGCGTGATGCTCGGCTTCCTGCTCGGCCGTGGCATCGAGGCGCCCACGGCGACCCGTGTCGCGATGCAGCTCAGGGTGCCGTCGGGCCTGGCCGTGCACGCCTATTCCACGGAAGTTCCCCTCGCTCGCGTGATCATTTTCACGCCGGCCGGCGACCTGATCGTGTCACGCACGCGCGGCGGCATCGTGTCCCTGCTCGAGCGCGACCGCAATTCGGACGGCCGGCCCGACGGCCACCGCGTGCTGTTCGAGGGACTCGACGGGCCACACGGGCTCGCGCTGCGCGACGGCTGGCTCTACGTCGCCGAGCGCACTGCGATCGGGCGCGCGAGCTTCGACGCGGCCGAAGGCAAGGCCACCGGGCCCTACTCCCACGTGTTGACGGGTCTGACGTCGGACGGATTCCACCAGACCCGCACGATCGCATCTGGTCCGGACGGGTGGCTCTACCTGTCGCAGGGCTCGACGTGCAATGTCTGCATCGAGAAGGACCAGCGGCGGGCGACGATCATGCGGCTGCGCCCCGACGGCTCGGGCGCCGAAATCGTCGCGACTGGTCTGCGCAACAGCGTGGGGTTCGACTGGGCGCCCTGGGACGGCGGCCTGTACGCCACGGAGAACGGTCGCGACCTGCTGGGTGACGATTTTCCGCCCGACGAACTGAACCGCATCGAGCGGGGCGGCTTCTACGGCTGGCCGTTCATCAATGGCAACGGCGTGCCCGATCCCGAGCTGGGTGACGGTTACGACGAGTCGATCCCGGCGATCGCCCCGGCCCACGAGTTTCGCCCCCACAACGCGCCGCTCGGCATCCACTTCCTGCGCTCGGCCAACCTGCCACCGGGATACGAACGCACGGCGCTCGTGGCGCTGCACGGTTCCTGGAACCGCAGGACGCCCGATGGCTACAAGGTGGTGGCGCTGCAGTGGCAACCGGACGGCACGATCGTCGAGCGCGACTTCCTGAGCGGGTTCCTCGGGCCCGACGGCATCATCGGCCGGCCCGCCTGGGTCACCGAGGGACCGGACGGCGCGGTGTACGTATCGGACGATTACGCGGGCGTGATCTACCGGGTGCTCACGTCCACTCCCGGGCCCGCTCAGTGAAGTGCGGCGAGCTCTGCCGCACGACGCAGAAACGCTGACCGGTCGGGGCTTCCATCACCCACCAGGTGTGAACCTGCTGCACGCGGCGCGCACCCAGCGCCTCGAGCCGCCGCACCTCGGCCTCGATGTCGTCGGTCTCGATGTCGAGGTGCACGCGGCTCGGGTGGCCGACCTTCTGCACCTCGATGTGCAGTTCGCCGGACGGGTCCTCCAGACGCACGTATTTCTCACCCTCCTCGGCCGGCAGCGCACGCATCTCCATGCCGAGCGCCTGGCTCCAGAAGCCGGCGGCCTCACTGAGATCATCCGTCTGGCAGTCGATGATGAATCCGGCCAGCTTGCTCTTGTGCATGTGCCCTCCCGTCACTCGAATACCGGCTCGCAACGTACCTCGGTGCGCACGGAGTTCGCGATGTAGCACTCCTCGTGCGCGAGGTGGTGCAGGCGCTCGACCTGCTCGCGCGTCGGGACGTGACCTCCCGAAAAGACCACTTGTGGCCTCAGCGTCACCACGGTGATTGCCATGCGACCTTCGGCGTTCTTCCCCATGACTCCGACTGCCGAGTCGAAATACCGGTCGACCCGGTACTTGCGCGCCGCCGCGATCGACAGGAACCACAGCATGTGGCAGCTCGCGAGCGACGAGACGAACGCCTCCTCCGGATCGACCGCGGCCGCCTCGGACATCGGCAGCGGCGCCACGTGCGGTGACGACGAGCCTGGTACCTCGATACCACCATCGAAGCGCAGCGTGTGCCGCCGGCTGTAGCGCTTGTCGTGGAAGTCCTGGTCGCCCCGGAGCCAGAGCACCTCAGCCGTATGATTTCCCACGATCCTTACCTTTCAGGGTGCCGATTGGTCGGTCGGCAAGGCGTCGATGGAGCGCAGGACCGCACGGGCGATGCCTTCGCGTTTCGGCAGGTCCGCGCCCCCGTTGGGCATGGCGATGTTGAGCGCGAAGAATACCGGACCGGCCGGTCGCTCCACCCACCCGACCCACCAGCCGACCTGTGGGTCGAGGCGTGCCTGCCATCCCGTCTTCGCACGCAGGACCCAGTCGCGGCCGGCTTCGACGATCATCACGTCCTTGACCAGTCGCTGGTGCTCGACCCGGAACGGCAGGTCGTTCCGGTAGAGACGCTGCAGGAACGCCACCTGCTCCTGCGCCGAAATCCCGAGCTTGCCTTCCAGCCAGAATCGGTCGATGCCGCCGGAGGGATCGGTGTTGCCGTAGCCGATGCTCTCCAGATAGCGCCGTTCGCGCTCCTCGCCGATCTCCCGCGCGATCCGCTGGTAAACCCAGACGACGGAATTGCGCATCGAGGAGCGCAGGTTCTGGTCGCCGTTCCAGGACTCGATGTCGCGCTGCACCCCGTCCCAGCGGAACACCTGGAACTCGTCGCGGACCACGCCGGCGTCGAGCGCAACAGCGCGTGCGGCACCTTGAAGGTGGACGCAGGCAGGAAGCGCTGGCGCGCCCTGCTCTCCGCGTGCACCCACCGCGCCACGGCGCCAGCACGCTCGTCGACCACCACGATGGTGCCCTCGACGCCTGCTTCCTTGAAGTATTGCGCCCAGTCCGCACGTTCCTGCCAGACACTCGCCTGGGCCCCGTCCGGCTCGCTGGCGGGGCACGGCAGCGCGAGTCCGATCGACAGCACGACCGCTGCGAGTCGCCTCAACCGAGCATCCCCAAGACGAGTCCGAACAAGGCGAATTGCGCGACGTGGTAGCCGCCGTCCACCGGCCACAGCTTGAAGCTGCGTTGCGCGAACTGGCAGTTGATGCCGAAGCAGCCGGGCGAAAACCCAGGCGGCGATCAGCGAGAACAGGAAGCTCGATACGGCCGCGAGCAAGACCGCCCAGTAGTTCATCATGCTTTCACCTCCCATCGCTGGTCCCTGTCGCTCAGCACCAGGGCGCCGAGCTTGAGCGTGGTCGCCCAGTTCCGCGTCGTGGCTGCCTTGCCGGCCTTGCCGAGCAGCGCTTCCCCCGCCTTGCTTCCCAGTATGCCCTGCGGGCAGTGCAGGTAGGCTGCGTTCCTGCCGACGACGAATTGCTCGGGAGGCGTGACGAGCGAACCGATGCCCGCAAGGCCCTGCAACGCGCGCGCGTCCTGCGTGAATGCCACCAGCAGCCGAGAGTGATCCGTTGCGTGCCTCGCCGGCGCTCGCCGCGACGCGTGGAAGACCGCATTGCCGCTGTTGCGCAGCGTCGCCACGCCGGTATGGCCCATCGCGCCCAGCAGGGAGCGCAGGTTCGCCATCGGGACGCGCCTGGCCTTGCCGACGTTGACGCCGCGCAGCAGCGCCACGAACGTGGGCATGGACTCGATCCCCTGCGACCGCTCAGGCCTCGCCCGGCCGCATGTACTTGCCAAAATTCTTGATGTACTCGTCGAGGTTCTCGGTAAGCATGGTCCGGTACTGCTCCGTGAAGTAGTCGATCGCCTCCTGCCGGGCAGCCTCCATGTCCTCCCCGGTGTCGAAACTGCAGGCACTCACCCAGGCGTTGAATCGCGCCGTGGCGTACATGCACGAAGCGCTGACCTTGCCGCGGGTAGACTCGGCGAGTTGCTGGTTCGCGACGTCGATGATGGCGTCGGCGCGCTTGAAGAAATCCGCATCGGTGTCGTTGGGCATGATGCTCCGGCAAGGTTCGCAAGGTCACGAGGGTTCGAGAAAATACACTGCCTCGGGCGCGATCTCGATGGTCGCATGCGGGCACTCGTGGCGGGCGATTTCCCGGGCCAGTCCGGCCAGGAAAGAACCACGTCCGAATTCCCGGCGGGGGTCGAGCACGCTCCATTCCGCTTCGGTCGGCACGGCCAACATGGCGATGCGGTCGCCGCCGCCGTACTCCCAGTAGAACCGCAGGCGGCGGCCATCAATCGCCACGTGCACGGAGCCACTGCGCCCGTTCTTTTCTACCGAGACCTTTCCGCTGAAATCCACTGCGCGACGACCTCTGCATCACAACACACGAATCCGGGCGCCATTGCCATTCTCCGCCCACGTGCCCTATCGGGCGCCCGCCCCGCCATTCTTCTCCAGGATCACCAGTGCGATTCCACCGAGTACGGCCACGGACGACAATACCAGACGCAGGGTCAGCGACTCATCGAGGAATACGATGCCGCCGATGGCTGCCAGCACTGGGACGCAGAGTTGTACCGTTGCGGCGCTCGTGGCCTGCAACGCCGGCAGTACGGTGTACCAGATGGCGTACCCCACCCCGGACGCAAGCGCGCCGGACGCAAGCGCATACCACACCCCGGCGCCATCCAGCCTGGCGTGATCCAGCAACAGCGCGCTCAATGCGGCCGCGATGGGAACGGCGCGCAGGAAATTCCCGGCGGTCACCCTGGTCGCATCGCCCGTACCCTTGCCGCGCAGGGAATAGACGCCCCAGGCAACCCCTGCGCTCAACATCAACAGGGATCCAGCCAGAGGCGGCGCGGAAAGTCCGGGTGACAGCAGGCCGACCAATCCCCCGAAGGCCAGCGCCACGCCGACGAGCTGCGGCAGGCGCAGGCGTTCGCCCGCACGGAACCCATGGGCGATCATCGTTGCCTGGACGGCGCCGAAGAGCAGTAGCGCACCCGTAGCCACCGGCAGGCTGACGTACGCGAACGAGAAACCTGCCGCATAGACGAACAGCGCAAGTGCCGACGGCCAATTGCCCCTGCCGGCAGGCGCACCGTGACTCACCCGAACGATCAGCCAGAGCATCGCTGCGCCCGAGGCGAGCCGGATGGTGGTAAAGCTCGCCGCGTCGATGGCAGTGTGTTTCAGTGCGAGACGGCACAGCAGGATATTGCACGCAAATGCAACCATGGCGAGCAACGTCAAGGCGATCATGCGTGCGCGCGACATGTCATCTCCCCGGGGACCACCCGAGACGCCCGAGGCTCAGCGCACTCAGCAAAACCGCTCCGGAATGTCGGCATGGAACGGGTAGTACGGAAAGTAAGGCCTCGCCTCGTCGAAGCCGGCCGGGATCAACGGGCGCCTCCCGGCAAAGTAGCGATCGAGGTACTCGATGACGACGGTGGTCTCCGGCACATCGCGGCCGCGAACGTGGTTTCGTTCTCGTACAGCGCGATGAGCACCTTGTGACAGAACGAGGCCAGCGGGTAGTACTCCCTTGCCTGGATGGTATCGGCCGCCATGCCGGCGAGACGCTCGTTGCGCGGCACGCTGAACGCCACGGTGACGCCAAAGGACCCAAGGAGGTAGATCACGCCGGCCGTGAGCAGCAGGAGCGACCGACCCGTACCCCAGGGAAAGAACCCGGCGATGACGCACATGGCGGACAGCACCGCGGTGCCGATGAACACACCGAGGAAAAGCGGATTGAGCACGACCACGTTGATTCGCTGCATCGCGGCGATGCCATGAGCAGCCGGGAGTTCGGCCAGCGCCTTCATGACGAAGCTGGAGAACGCAAAGAACACGCCGCCGATCAGGCCGGCGCCGATACAGACCAGCAGCGGCAGAGACGTGAGCATGCTCGCCCTCGGTGATGCCGGCGTTCTCTCGAGACGAGGCTCAAATAGAGCATGCGTCAAAATCGGGGTCAACCAGCGCGACTCAGGCAGTGCGGAGCAGCGCCCGTTGGACCAACGTTCGCCCGGGATGCGAAACTACGTTTCGGCGGCAACGCCACCCACCTTCATCCGACCATGTCGAACTCCAGGATCGTCCATTCCACCGGCCAGGGCCGCCTCTGCCCGGAGTGCGCACGCCCGCTCGCCGACTGCCGCTGCAGGCGCAGCAAGCCAGCCCAGCCGCAAACGCAGGCGCCAGGGAAAAGCGACGGCGTCGTGCGCATCGGCCGCGAGACCAAGGGTCGCAAGGGCAAGGGCGTCACCGTGATCACCGGGGTGCCACTTGCCGAAGATGCCCTCGACGAACTCGCGACACGCCTGAAGAAGCGCTGCGGCTCCGGCGGCACCGTCCACGAGGGCGTGATCGAGATCCAGGGCGACCACCGCGACACGCTGGTCGCGGAACTGACGAAGCTCGGCTACACGGTCAAGCGCGCGGGCGGCTGAGCACGCCCGCAATGCGACTCAACAAGTTCATGAGCGAGACCGGCGCCTGCTCGCGGCGCGAGGCGGACCAGTGGATCGAGGCCGGACGCGTCACCGTGAACGGTACGAGGGCCGTGCTCGGGACGCAGGTCGACGAGGGCGACAACGTCCGCCTCGACGGCCAACCGCTGCGCCCGAAGCCGAAGCGCATCTATCTCGCGCTCAACAAGCCCATTGGGATCGAGTGCACCACCGATCGCAACGTCCCGGGCAACATCGTCGACTTCGTCGGCCACCGCGAGCGCGTCTTCCCCATCGGCCGGCTCGACAAGGACTCCGAGGGCCTGATCCTGCTCACCAATGACGGCGACATCGTCAACACCATCCTGCGCGCCGAGAATGAGCACGAGAAGGAGTACATCGTCGCCGTCGACCGGCCGCTCACGCCGGAGTTCCTCGCCGGCATGGCCCGCGGCGTGCCGATCCTCGACACGGTCACCAATCCCTGCAGGCTGACGCAGGTGGGGAAGAACACCTTCCGCATCGTCCTCACGCAGGGTCTCAACCGGCAGATCCGCAGGATGTGCGAGCACTTCGGCTATACGGTGCGTCGCCTGCAGCGCGTGCGCATCATGCACGTGCACCTCGGAGCGCTTCCCATCGGCAAGTGGCGTGAACTCACGCCCGCGGAGCTGCGGGGGTTGCTGCCCGCAACTCGACGTACGCTGACACTCAGGTAGCGGCCTGCTCCCGGCGGCTGCGCTTGTGGCGGATGTCGAGGTACAGGTTGTAGCCCGCGACGCCGGCCGGGAACAGGTTCGAGAGGATCCCGACCGAGTCGTTCTTGCCGAAGATGAAATAGGAGAGCAGCAGCAGGCTGCCCGAGATGCTCATGATCCAGAACACCGTCGGCACCACGGGCCGCTGCAACTTGCGCGAGTAATACAGCTGGACGAACCAGCGGCCCGCGAACAGCCCCACGCCGAGGTAACCGATCAGCTTCCACGGCGTGATCGTCAGTCCGAACGCGCTCAGCAGTACCTCGTTCATTCGTCAGCTCCTCGGCGAGGCCGTCATGGCCCGTGCCCGCTCGCGTGCCCGGTGCAGGTCGTCCTCGGTATCGACTCCCGGCGCCGGCAGTTCGATGCACGCCGCAACCACGATCCGGATGCCGTTCTGCAGGGCCCGCAATTGCTCCAGTCGCTCGCGCTGCTCGAGGTCCGAGGGCGGCAGGTGGTTGATGCGACGCAGGGCCGCCACGCGATAGGCGTAGATACCGACGTGTCGCTGCGCGCCCGCAAACTCGGCCTGGCTCGCGTAGCCGGCCGCCGCGCCGTCCCGCGTCCAGGGGATGGGAGCACGGCTGAAATAGAGTGCGGCGCCGTCCCGCGCCGTCACGACCTTGACCACGTTGGGATCGAGGAACTCGTGCAGCGATCCGACGGGCGCAGACAGCGTGGCGACGCCCGCAGCGGGGTCCTGTTCCAGCAGGTGTGCGGCCTGTTCGATCAGCCGCGGCGGCAGGAACGGCTCGTCGCCCTGCACGTTCACGACGATCGTGTCATCGGCCCAGCCCCGCGCCTCGGCAACGGCCGCAACCCGGTCGGTGCCGGACGGCAGGTCCGGGTCGGTCATCACCGCGACGACCCGGCCGGGCGCGCGAGGATCGGAGACGACCGCGGCGATGCGCTCGTCATCGGTGGCGATGAGCACCTCGGCCGCGCTGCTCGCGCAGGCCCGCTCCACGACGCGCTGGACCATGGGCACGCCGCCGATGTCGAGCAGCGGCTTGCCGGGCAGCCGCGTGGAGGCGTAACGCGCCGGAATGACGACGTGGAACGGCACGCTCAGTCCTTCAGCAGCGGGTCGTCCGAGGCGAGCTTGCGCGCCTCCTCCTCCAGCATCACGGGGATGTCGTCGCGCACCGGGAATGCGAGTCGGTCCGCACGGCAGACGAGGCACGGGACTTCCTTGTGCCACTGCAGCGGGCCCTTGCAGTTCGGGCAGGCCAGTATGTCGAGCAGCTTGCTATCCAAGTTTGACTCCCGCGCCGGTCAGTGCCGTGCGCTCCAGGACCAGGGCCAGCAACTCGCCGGCGCTCCTGCGCTCGATCACCACGTCGAGCGACACGAACCACCAGCCGGGCTGCGCATACTGCCGGCATTTTACGGCATCCTTCTCGGTCATCAGGACCGTTGCGCCCGCCGGGAATGGCAAGGCGGCAGGATCGAGCCTCGCGTGGTCCGGCAGTGCGTGCCGACGAACCTCGATCCCGGCGGCCTCGAGCCCCTTGAAGAACGCCTCCGGATGGCCGACCGCCGCCACGGCATGGACGCCCGTGCCACGGAACGCCTCGAGCGGGCGGCGTTCGCCGGAAACGAGGTTTACCGCCTCGCCGAGGCGCAGGCGCGCGCCTGCCGTGAACGGTCCGCGCGGATGGACCCGTGGCTCCTGCTCGTCGCCGCGCTGCGTGATCACCACCGCGTCGACTTTCTCCAGCCGGCCTGGAGGCTCACGCAACGGTCCGGCGGGCAGCAACTGCTGGTTGCCGAGGCCACGGGCGCCGTCGACCACGGCGATCTCATAGTCACGTGCGAGAGCCAGGTGCTGCAAGCCGTCATCGCAGACCACGACCTCGGCGCCTTCGCTGGCCGCGAGACGCGCGGCCGCGACGCGGTCCGCACCGATCACGACGACGTGCGGCCCGCGACGGGCATGCAGCAGCGCTTCGTCCCCGACCTCGGCCGCATCCGCGTCGGCGGGCACGACGCGCACGCGGCGCGAGTGCCGTCCGCCGTAGCCACGCAGCACCACGCCGACCTTGTGGCCGCGCAAGGTCAACTGGCGCGCGAGCCAGGCTGCGACCGGCGTCTTGCCGGTGCCGCCGACCGTGACATTGCCGACCACCACCACGGGAATGTCGACGCGCTCGCGTCGCAGCAGTCCGAGACGGTAGAGCCCGTGACGCAGGCCGACCACGAGCCGGAACAGCCACGCGAGCGGCCACAGTGGCAGGCTCAGCCAAGCCGGTCCGTACCAGAGTCGTTGCAGGCGCGAGTCCACGCTCATTCGCTGAACTGCATGCGGTAGAGCACCGCATACTGGCCGTTCGCGGCCAGGAGTTCCTCGTGGGTGCCGGTCTCGATCAGTCGCCCGCCGTCCATCACCAGGATGCGGTCGGCCTTCTCGACGGTGGAGAGCCGGTGCGCGATCACGAGCGTGGTGCGGTCCTGCATCAGCGCCTCGAGCTGTTCCTGGATCTGGCGCTCGAGCTCGCTGTCGAGCGCGGAGGTCGCCTCGTCGAGGATCAGGATCGGCGTGTTGCGCAGCAGCGCCCGTGCGATGGCGATGCGCTGGCGCTGCCCGCCCGAGAGCAACGCCCCGCGGTCGCCGACGATGGTATCGAGACCCTGTGGCAACTGGTCGGTGAACTCCGTGACGCGCGCAGAACGCGCGGCGGCGTCGATCTCCCCGGCGGTGGCCGGGTGGCCGAAGGCGATGTTGCTGCGGATCGTGTCGTTGAAGAGCACCACGTCCTGGCTCACCAGGCTCACCTGGGAGCGCAGGTTCTCGAGCGGATACTCCCGTACGTCGTGGCCGTCGAGCAGCACGCTGCCGCCGGTCACGTCGTAGAAGCGTGGCAGCAGGTTCACGATGGTGGACTTGCCGCTGCCCGAGCGGCCCACGATCGCGCAGGTCTCGCCCGGGCGCACCGCGAAGCTGATGCCGTGGAGCACGTCCTCGGCGCCGGTCGGGTAGCGGAACCGGGCCTCGCGATACTCGACCTCGCCACGGGCGCGCTCGATCCGGCGCGTGCCGCCTGCGGGCTCGGGCGGCGTATCGAGCACCTCGAAGATGCTCTGCGCCGCCGCAATGCCCTGCTGCAGCGGGCCCGCCACGTTCACCAGTCGCCTGAGCGGCGCGGTGATGAGCATCAAGGCTGCGATGAACGAAGTGAACTCGCCGACGGTCATCCTGCCCTCGATCGCCTCGACGGTGGCGAGGTAGAGCACCGCCGCGAGCCCGCTCGCGGCGATCGCCTGCACGATCGGGTTGCTCAGGCCCTTGGTGAACATCAGCTTCATGTGCGAGCGGCGGTTGTGTTCGATCACCTCCTCGAACATCGCCGCCTCGTACTTCTGCGCATTGAAGACCCGCACCACGCGCGGGGCCTCGATCGCCTCCTTGGCGACGCGCGTGACGTCGCCCATCGAGGCCTGGATACGCCGGCTGTAGCGACGGAACAGCGCGTTGATGCGCCGGATCAGCACCGCGATCAGCGGTCCGACGATCAGGCTGATGAGGGTGAGCTTCGGGTTGAGGTACAGCAGGTAGCCGATCAGTCCGAGGATCGTCAGGCTGTCGCGGATGAACACCGTGATCGAATCGGTGGCGGCCTGCGCGACCTGCTCGGTGTTGTAGGTGAGGCGCGAGAGCAGCATGCCGGTCGCCTGCTGGTCGAAATACGACACCGGCAGGTTGAGGTAGCGATCGAAGATCTCCGCCCGCAGCGTCTTGACGATCCTGCGGCCGACGAAGCCGGGGCAATAGGTCTGCATGAAATCGCCGACGCCGCGCAGCAGGAAGAGCGCGACCAGCGCCACCGGCACCAGCCAGACCATGCGCGGGTCCTTCTCGACGAAGGTGCCGTCGAGGAAGATCTTCACGAACGCCGCCCAGCCCGCGTCGGTGGCGGCGAAGATGGTCATGCCGAGGACGCCGACGCCGAACATGGCCTTGTGCGGGCGGAGGTAGCCGAGCAGTCGCCGATAGGTCGACAACGCCCCCGGCGGCATCGTCAGCCCGTCGCGCGGCTTACCGTGCTTGCGCGCCATCGTTGACCGTGGCGATGTTGATCTGCCGGTAGCCCAGCCGGCCCGCCACGTCCATGGCCGTGACCACGGACTGGTGCATGGCGCGCGCGTCGGCGCGGATGGTGACGGGAATGGCGCGGTTGCCCTCGGCGGCGCGGCCGATCGCCACGGCCAGCGTGTCCGGGCTGTTGTTGATGAGCGGACGCCCGTTGACGCGATAGCCGCCCTCGGCGGTCACGGCGATCTCGACGGCGTCGCGCACGGACACCGCGTCCGGCTCGATCCCCGCTTCCGGCAGGCGGATCCGCAGGCGGCCTTCGTCGATGAAACGCGTCGAGAGCATGAAGAAGATCAGCAGCAGCAGCACGACGTCGATCAGCGACGTCATGTTGAGGTCGGGTTCCTCGCTGCGCCGCGGCTGGAACCTCACGCCGCGATTTCCTCGGCCGCGAGCGGTCGCGTGCCGGTGCTGCGGTCGATCGCCTGCACCAGCTTGATCGATTCCTTCTCCATCTGGATCACGTGCGCGTCGACGAGCCCGCGCAGGTAGCGGTAGGCCACCAGCGCCGGGATCGCCACCAGCAGCCCGGCGGCCGTGGTGATCAGCGCCTCGGCGATGCCGCCCGCCATCGCGGCCGGATTGCCGACACCCGCCACGGTGATCGCCTTGAAGGTGCGGATCATGCCCGTGACCGTGCCGAGCAGGCCGAGCAGCGGCGAGATCGCGGCGATGGTGCCGAGCATGTTGAGGAAGCGCTCGAGGTCGTGCACGACGTGCCGGCCCGCGTCCTCGATCGCGCCGATCATCACGGCCCGGTCACGGTGGCGGTTCGCGAGCCCCGCCGCCAGCACGCGCCCGAGCGGTGAGTGCTGCTGCAGCGCGAGGATCTGCTTGTCGGACAGCGCCCGGTTCTCCACCCACTGCCACACCTTGTCGGTGAGTTCCGCGGGCACGACGCGCTGTTCGCGCAGTGTCCACAACCTCTCGAGGATGATGGCGACGGCCAGGATCGAGCACAGGATGATCGGCACCATCACGATGCCGCCGGCCTTCACGATTTCGAACATGTCGGGGCGGTGTCCCTGCCGTAAACGCCCGCGGATGATACTTGATGCCCGGCGGGGCCGCACACGGGGCGCCTCAGGGGTCCTGCCAGAATCGCCCGTGCACGATGCGCCATTGCCTCGGGGTCGCGAGCGGACGATCGGGATGCACGTCGAACTCGACCGCTCCGGAGCTGGCTGACACGAGCAGGTTCGCGCCCGCGTCCTGCCAGCGCTCGACCACCTGCACCACGGGAAAGCCCCAGCGATTGCGATGACCGGCCGCAACCAGGGCCCAGGCTGGACGCGTTGCGGCGACGAACGGCTCGCTCGACGAACTGCGGCTGCCGTGATGCGGCACGAGCAGCACGTCGACCGGGCCGGTGCCGCCACGCGCGAGAATCTCGGCTTCCGCCGCACGCTCGAACGTCCCCCGGCAGCAGCAACACGTGCGGCCCCGCACGCACCCTGAGGACGCACGAGCGATCGTTGTCCTTCGGCAGAAGCTCGGGGCCCGGGTGCAGCCAGTCGAAGCGGACGCCGTCCCAGGTCCACGAATCCCCTGCGCGGCAGCGCTCCACGGTCCCCAGTGCGTCGAGCGCGCGTCCGCTCGCCACGCGACGCACGACGGGAACGAGGTTTGCCACTGTCCCTGCGCCGCCCGCGTGGTCGTTGTCGTCGTGGCTCGCGACCAGCATGTCGATGCGACGCACGCCACGGTGGCGCAGGTAGGGCTCGACCGCCAGCGCGCCGGCGTCGCTGCCGCTGCGGAAGGCCGGGCCCGTGTCGTACACCAGCACGTGACGACGGGTCTCGATCACCGCCGCGAGGCCCTGGCCCACGTCGAGCATTGCGAAGTGCAGGGCGCCCTCCTCCGGCGCCTCTGCGCGCCACCACCCGAGCGCGACCACGATCAGCGCGCCGGCGAGCCTGCCCGGACCCGGCAGCGGCAGCAGCGCGGCGATCGCGCCCGTCACCAGCACGCACCAGCCGAGCAGTGGCAGGCCGGCCATGCCCCACGTCGCGACGCTCCATGAGGCCGGGACCGCGATCACCGGCCACGTCGTCTCGATCAGCCACGCGACGGCGCCGAGCGTCGCCGCACCGACGGGCGGCACGAGCAGCACGAGTGCCGTCGCGATCAGTACGGCTGGCACGACGACGACCGTGTACAGCGGGATGGCAACGACGTTCACGAGTGCCGAGACCAGCGACAGGCTGCCGAAGCAGCCGACGAGGATCGGCACGAGGCCCACGCTCACGGCGAGCTGCGCCTGGGTGAAGCCGCGCAGGATGCCCGGTCGCGACAGTTGCCCGATGCACACCAGGAGGATGGCGGCAACGGCGCCGAAGGAGAGCCAGAAGCCGACCGCGAGCGGTGCGAGCGGCTCGAGCAGCAGCACGGCGATCGCACCGAGCGCCAGCGCATCGGCCGCGCCGAGTCGCCGCCGCAGCCTGAGCGCGACCGCGACGACCGAGATCATGATCACCGTGCGCTGCGTCGGCACGGACCATCCGGCCACTGCCGCATAGCCCAGGGCCGTGAGCGAGCCTGCGATCACCGCGGCGTCGCGACTCGCGCCGAGCACGCCACGCCGCTGCCGCCAGCGCTGCACGCGAGCGGCGAACCAGGCCGCGATCACGGCGAGCATGCCGACGTGCATGCCCGAGATCGCCATCAGGTGGCTGGTGCCGCTGCGGGCGAGCTCGCGCCACTGCTCCGTGCCGAGCGCATCCTGCAGTCCGACCGACAGGCCCGCGACGATGCCGGTCGCGGGACGCGTGCCCAGTGCCGCACGGATCGCATCGTAGGCCGCGCCGCGCGCCGCCAGCACCGGTCGGCCGAGCACGTCACGAACGTCGCGTCCCTCGCTGATCGCCCCGCGCAGGTAGCCGGTGGCGCCGATGCCGTCGCGCAGCATGCGCGCCTCGTAGGTGCTTGCACCCGGGTTCGCGAACCCGCGTGGCCGCCGCAGCCGCACCTCGAGTACGAGACGTTCGGCCGGGCGTGGCACCCACTCCGCTTCGTACCAGGTGAGCTCGACCAGGGCCGGCAGCCCGGCCTGCGGCACGGTCGCGAATCGGAAGCGCACACCGTCGGCGCGGATCTGTGGAACCGAGGCCACCGTGCCGCGGATCGTGAGCGTCGGTCCCTCGAGCGCCGGGTCGAGACGGTCGGCAAGCCTCGCGCCCGCATCCCACCAGCCGAGCGCGAAGCCGATCGCGCAGGCGAGGAAAGCCGGGCGCCGCGTCAGGAGTGCAAGCGCCGTCGCACCCGCGCAGGCGAGCGCCACCGCGCCCGACCCCGGCAATGCGGGAAGCAGCAGCAGCGCGCAGATGCCCGCCAGCATTCCCGCCGCGACCTGGACCACGTGCGCGCCTCGCCAACGGTCGAAGACCGCAGCGTGCGCAGGGCGGCGGCGGCCGGCGAGTCGAATTTCGACCGTCTATGCGCAGATTCAGGCCGGCACGAGCCGACCGTCCTGCAACACCAGCACGCGCTGCATGCGCGCGGCGATCTCGTTCGCATGGGTGACGATCACGAGGCTGGTGCCGAGTTCGCGATTGAGCTCGAGCATCAGCTCGAGAACCGCACGCGCGTTGTGGCCGTCGAGGTTGCCCGTGGGCTCGTCGGCCAGGACCAGCTGCGGCCGCGTCACGAGCGCGCGCGCCACGGCCGCCCGCTGGCGCTCGCCGCCGGAGAGTTGCGCGGGCCGGTGCCCGAGCCGGGCACCGAGGCCGACGCGCTCGAGGATCGCGCGCGCTTCGCGCTCCGCTTCCGCGACCGCCACGCGCCGCACCATCAGCGGCATCGCCACGTTCTCGAGCGCGGTGAACTCCGGCAGCAGGTGGTGGAACTGGTAGACGAACCCGAGCGCGCGGTTGCGCAAGGTGCCGCGTTCGCCGTCCGAGAGCTCCGCCAGCGACCGTCCGGTGATGCGCACGGTACCGCCCGAGGGCAGGTCCAGCCCGCCGAGGATCTGCAGCAGCGTGGTCTTGCCGGAACCCGAGGCCCCGATGATCGCCACGGATTCGCCGCTGCCGATCCTGAGGTCCACGCCCGTCAGCACGTCGAGCCGCTGGCCGGCCTCGACGAAATGCTTGCGGACGTCCACGCAGGCCAGGATCTCGGTGTCAGTCATGTCGCAGGGCCCTCGCCGGGTCGGTCTTCGCCGCACGCCAGGCAGGATAGAGTGTCGAAAGACAGCACAGCACGAACGCCGTCGCCGCGATCAGGGCCACGTCGCCGGCCTCGATGCGGGCCGGCAGGTCGCTCATCAGGTAGACGCTCGCGTCCATGAACCGCGTGTCGAGGATGCGCTCGAGGCCGTGCACCAGCGACTCGAGGTTGAGCGCGAGCAGCACGCCGAGCGCGACGCCGAGCAGCGTGCCGAGCAGGCCGATGACCGTGCCCTGGGTCGCGAACACCGCGAGCACGCTCCCCGGCCGCGCTCCGAGCGTGCGCAGGATGGCGATATCGGACTGCTTGTCCTTCACCGCCATCACCAGCGTCGAGACGATGTTGAAGGCCGCCACCGCGACCACCAGCAGCAGGATGAAGAACATCAGCCGCTTGGTGAGCTCGATGGAGCGGAAGAAGTTGGCGTGGCGCTGGGTCCAGTCGTCCACGTACAGCCCGCCACCGAGCGCGCGCGCCACCTCGCGCGTGACGAGCGGCGCCCGGAACGGCTCCTCGACCGTGAGGCGCAGTCCGCTCACGGCATCGCCCAGCCGGAACAGGCGCGCCGCGTCCTGCAGGTGCGTGAGCGCGAGGCTGTTGTCGATCTCGTACATCCCCGAGAAGAACACGCCCGCCACGGTGAAGCGCCGCATGCGCGGCACCACGCCAGCCGGCGTCACCGTGCCCTGCGCGATCGCCATCACCACGCTGTCGCCTGCCGCGACGCCGAGCCGGGAGGCGAGCTCGGAACCGAGCAGGACCGCGTAGCCACCGGGCGCGAGCGCCTCGAGCGAACCGCTCGTGAGCTTGTCGCGGATCGCCGAGACCTGTGCCTCGAGCACCGGGTCCACGCCGCGCAGGCTCGCGGCCCTCGACGGGCCACCCTCGCGATCCGCGATGATCAACGCCTGCCCTTCCACGTAAGGGGCGACCGCCACGACCTCGGGACTCGCCAGTGCCTGCTCCCGCAGCTGCCGCCAGCCCGGCAGTCCCGCGCCGAAGGCCGTGATCGTCCCGTGCGCCGTCATGCCGAGGATGCGGCTGCGCAGCTCGAGTTCGAAGCCGTTCATGACCGACAGCACGACGATCAGCACCGCCACGCCGATGGCCACGCCGAGCATCGACATCAGGGAGATGAACGACAGGAAGCGATTACCGGTCGAGCGCAGGTAGCGCCGGCCGATCCTGAGCTCGAAGGGAACCTGCGCCATCATTCGTACCGCAGCGCCTCGGCCGGCTCGGTCGCCGCGCCGCGGAGCGCCGGATAGATCGTGGCGAGCACGGTCAGCAGGAAGGCGATGCCCGCGATGGCGAGCACCTGGCCGGGCCGCAGCTCGGAGGGAATCTCGGTGATGTAGTAGACCGTCGGGTCCATCACGTGGAAGCCGAACACGCTCTCGAGCGCGGGCACGATCGTGCTCACGTTCGACGCGACCAGCACGCCGAGCACGGTGCCGATCGCGGTGCCGATCGCGCCGATCACGATGCCCTGCGTGAAGAAGGCCGCCACGATCCCGCCGCGGGCGAGGCCCAGCGTGCGCAGGATGGCGATGTCCGAGCGCTTCTCGTTCACCACCATCACCAGCGCGGCGACGATGTTGAAGGCCGCCACCGCGACCACCAGCATCAGGATCAGGCTCATCATGGTCTTCTCGATGCGGATCGCGCGGAAGTACGCCGAGTGCTCCTGCGTCCAGTCGCGCACCTCGTAACCATCGCCGACCGCGACCGCCACCCGAGCCGCCCGCGCCGGCGCCGCCATCACGTCGTCGAAGCGCAGCCGCACGCCCGAGGGCACCGACTCGTGGCCGCCGAGCGCCGCGGCGTCGGCGAGCGCGACCAGCGCGAGCGTGGCGTCATGATCCTGCAGTCCCACCTCGAACACGCCGGAGACCACGAAGGTCTGCAGCGTGGGTCGTCCGCCCGACTCGATCATGTCCCGGCCCGGGACCATGACCGTGAGTTCGTCGCCGACCTCGGCACCGAGCTGCCACGCGAGCGCCCGACCGATGATCATGCGGCGCGCGCCCGGCTCGAGGTCCGCGAGCCGGCCCTCGAGCAGGTGCCGTTCGATGGCGGAAACCTGTGGCTCGGCAACTGCATCGATGCCGTGCAGCAGCACGGGCAGCAGGTTGCCCGAGCGCCCGATCATCGCCTCGGTATCCGCGAACGGTGCCGCGCCGAGCGTGCCCGGCACGCTCGCCGCACGCTGTGCGACCGCCTGCCAGTCCTGCATGAGGGCGGATGGACCGAGCACGGTCGCGTGCGCGGTGAGCGCCACCAGCCGGCTGCGCAGTTCGCCCTCGAAGCCGTTCATCACGGAGATGATGGTGATCAGCGCCGCGACCCCGAGCCCCACGCCCAGCATCGAGACCCACGAGATGAACGAGACGAAGAACCCCCGGCGCCGGGTCCGGACGTAGCGCAGGCCGACGAAGATGGGGAGCGGGTGGAACATCCAGGGGTCCGGGGCGAAAGGCCGCAAGGCTACCCGCGCACGACGGGCTTTGCACGCCGCCCGCCGCCCGGCCGGGCCGTGCACCACGTCGCAATCCCGCGGTTCTGCGCACCCGCCGGCTTCCGGGCCGGTGCTATAGTGATCGCGGCTACCGTGTAGAGGTCGGAATCATGCGCAAGAATGTGCTGGCAGCGTTCGGTTTGGCTTGCGGGCTGGTCCTCGCGCCCGCGTATGCCCAGAACCTGCAGATGGCCGACGCCCCGAGCGCCCAGGCCCGTCCCGAGACGCCGGCGCGAGGCATGAGCAAGGCGCAGGTCGAGCAGAAGTTCGGTGCTCCGGCGGAGCGCGTGGCCGCGGTCGGCCGCCCTCCGATCTCGAGTTGGGTCTACCCGGGCTTCATCGTCTACTTCGAATACGACCTCGTGCTCCATGCCGTGGTCACGCCGCCGCCCGCCGCGAAGCCCTGACGGTTCGCTTCCCACGCGGCTTCCCCCGGGTGTCGGGCCCGGGAGCCGGTCTGCTACGCTTGCCGCCCCGGCGGTGAGCTGATCCACCGCCCGCCACTCCTCGAACGAATCTCACGATTCGTCCGTATTGTATTGTTTTAATTATGTTATTTGACGTAATACTGCCGGATGCAGGACGGCCAGCGGTGCGCTGGGGCGGGCTCGCTGGCGCCGCCACCGCCTTGTATCTCGGTACAGCGGCCAGCCGAAATCCCACGCCAATACTGGTCGTCGCGCGCGATGCCAGTGAGGCCAGCCGTCTCGAGGAAGAGCTGCGGTTCTTCGCCGCCCCGGGGCTGCCCATCCTTGCCTTCCCGGGCTACGAGACGCTGCCCTACGACCAGTTCTCACCGCACCCGGACATCATCTCGCAGCGCCTGAGGACGCTGTCGCGCCTGCCCACGCTGCGCCAGGGCATCGTGATCACCGACCTCGCGACGGCGCTGCAACGACTGCCGCCGCGGAACTTCATCGACGGCCACTCGCTGGTGCTCGCGGTCGGCGAGGACCTCGACCTCGACGCCTTCCGCCTCAGGCTCACCGCCGCCGGTTACGCCAGCGTGCCGCAGGTGGCAACGCCCGGCGAGTTCGCGATCCGCGGCTCGCTGTTCGACGTCTTCCCGATGGGCAGCGAGGCGCCGCTGCGCATCGACCTGTTCGACCGGCAGGTGGACAGCATCCGCAGCTTCGATCCGGAGTCGCAGCGCTCCAGCGACAAGCTCGCGCGCCTCGAATTGCTGCCGGCGCGTGAATTCAGCCTGGCGACCGAGTCAGCGCGCGAGTTCCGTCGGCGCTTCCGCACGCGCTTCGAAGGCGATCTGACGCGCATGCCGCTGTACCGCGACGTGGGCGAGGGACTCGCTGCGGCAGGCATCGAGTACTACCTGCCGCTGTTCTTCGACGCCACCGCGAGCCTGTTCGATTACCTGCCCGCCGGCGGCATCGTCGCACTGCCCGCGGACTACGGCGTACTGCTGCAGTCCACCTGGCAGTCGATCGAGGAGCGCCACGAGGAACGTCGTTACGACATCGAGCACCCGGTGCTCGCACCCGCGGAGGTCTTCCTCGCTCTCGACGATTGGACCGCCAGCGCAGGCGCCCGGCCTCGACTGCTGCTGCAGGACGGACCGCTCGAGGCAACGGTGACGGACGAGGAGACGTGCGTCGACCTCGGAGCGTCCGAAGCCCCGCCCTCGCGCCTCGACCAGCGTCGCGAGGAAACCATCCGCGCATTCGCCACCCAGCTCGGCGCAAGCCCCGGCCGCGTACTGATTGCGGCGGAATCCCCCGGGCGGCGTGAGCTGCTGCTCGAACTGCTGCGACCGCTCGGCGTCGAGCTGCGGGTGGTGGCGGGCTGGCAGGAGTTCCTCGACTCCGACGCCCGCATCGCACTCGCGGTCGCGCCCTTGGCCTCGGGCCTCGCGCTCGCCGAACCCGCCCTCACCGTCTACGCCGAGGAACAGCTCTTCGGCGAGCGCGCCCGGCAGGAGCGCCGCCGGCGTCGCTCCGATCGCGATCCGGCCCGGATCATCCAGCAACTCGCGGACCTGCGCCCCGGGGCGCCCGTCGTGCACGAGGACTACGGCATCGGCCGCTACCTCGGGCTCGCCACCATGGACGCCGGCGGCATGCCCGCCGAGTTCCTGGTGCTCGAGTACGCCGACGGCGACAAGCTCTACGTGCCGGTGCAGTCCCTCGAGCGCATCAGTCGCTACACGGGCGCACCGGCGGAGACCGCGCCGCTGCACAAGCTCGGTGGCGACCAGTGGTCGAAGGCGCGCAGCCGCGCGGCTGCGAAGATCCGCGACGCCGCCGCGGAGCTGCTCGACGTGTATTCACGCCGGGCCGCGCGCGAGGGCCACGCCTTCGCCATCGACCCGCAGCAGTTGCACGCCTTCGAGGCGTCCTTCCCGTTCGAGGAAACGGCCGACCAGGCCGCCGCGATCGCGCAGGTGTTCGAGGACCTCGCCTCGCCCCGGCCGATGGATCGCGTGGTCTGCGGCGACGTGGGTTTCGGCAAGACCGAGGTGGCGCTGCGCGCCGCCTTCGTCGCCGTGCAGGGCGGCAAGCAGGTGGCCGTGCTGGTGCCTACGACGCTCCTCGCCCAGCAGCATTACCAGACCTTCGCCGACCGCTTCGCGGACTGGCCGGTGAAGGTAGAGCTCCTGTCGCGCTTTCGTGGCGATGCGCAGGCGAAGGCTGCGCTCGCGGGGCTCGCCGCGGGCAAGGTGGACATCGTCATCGGCACGCACAAGCTGCTGCAGCCAGGCGTGCGCTTCAAGGACCTCGGGCTCCTGGTCATCGACGAGGAACACCGCTTCGGCGTGCGGGACAAGGAGAAGCTCAAGGCCCTGCGGGCCGAGGTGGACGTGCTCACGCTGACCGCGACGCCGATCCCGCGCACGCTCAACATGGCGCTCGGGGGCCTGCGCGACCTCTCGCTCATCGCCACGCCGCCGGCGGCACGGCTCTCGATCAAGACCTTCGTCGCCGAATGGAGCGCGCCCACCATCCGCGAGGCCTGCCTGCGCGAGCTGCGCCGCGGCGGGCAGGTCTATTTCGTGCACAACTCGGTGGATACCATCGACAACACCGCCCGCGTGCTCGGCGAGCTGGTGCCCGAGGCTCGCATCGTCATCGGCCACGGCCAGATGCGCGAGCGCGACCTCGAGCAGGTGATGCTCGACTTCTACCACAAGCGCGCCAACCTGCTGCTCTGCACCACCATCATCGAGAGCGGCATCGACGTGCCGACCGCCAACACGATCATCATCGACCGCGCCGACCGCTTCGGCCTCGCGCAGCTGCACCAGCTGCGTGGCCGCGTCGGCCGCTCGCACCACCAGGCCTACGCCTACCTCGTCACGCCGCCGAAGAACGCCATGACCTCGGACGCCGCCAAGCGCCTCGAGGCCATCGAGTCGCTCGAGGACCTCGGTGCAGGCTTCGTGCTCGCCACGCACGACCTCGAGATCCGCGGCGCCGGCGAGCTGCTCGGCGAGGGCCAGAGTGGCCAGATCCAGGAGATCGGCTTCGCGCTCTACATGGAGCTGCTCGAGCGCGCGGTGAACGCGCTGCGTGCCGGCAAGACGCCCGAGCTCGAGAAGCCGCTGCACCACGGCCCCGAGATCGACCTGCACGTCCCCGCGCTGCTGCCGGAACAGTTCCTGCCCGACGTGCACGCGCGACTCGTGCTCTACAAGCGCATCTCCGGGGTCGCCACGGAGACCGAGCTCGACGACCTGCAGGCCGAGACCGTCGATCGCTTCGGCCTGCTGCCCGAGCCGGCGAAGAACCTGTTCCGCATCGCGCGCCTGCGCACGCTGGCTGCGAGCATCGGCATCGAGCGCCTCGAACGTCGGGCCCACGGGCGGCTCGGTGACCTTCGCGGACGACACGCCCATCGACCCGGGCGCGCTGATCCTGCTGGTGCAGCGCAGCTCGAAGGCCATGCGTTTCGACGGGCCGCGCAAGCTGCGCGTGGCAGGCGCGCATGCGGAGCCGGAGGAGAGGTTCGGCGCGGCGCAGCGGCTGGCGGAGGCGTTGGCGAAATGCGTAGGCGGAGGAAGGGGATAGGGGTTAGGGGTTAGGGGATAGGGGTTAGGGGTTAGGGGATAGGGGTTAGGGGTTAGGGGATAGGGGATAGGGGATAGTCAGATGGCGCGACCTTGGCGTCGGTGACCACTTTGGCATGAGGCCCGTTCCTACTAACCTGAAGTTCCGCTGGCTGGCGCGTTGAGTTTACCTTGCACGATAGGCACCTGCGTGGATTTGAGGTGCGCGGTTTCTGACTACGTGGCGATCGGATCGAGCAGTTCAAGGGCTCGGCGTTGAGTTGGGGTCGGAGTCGTCAGGAGCTCGAACGTGGCCGGATGCTCGAGGGCGCCGGATGTGCGGCAGGTGTTGCGCACGAGCGTGGCGAGTTCGGCGAGCAAGGTGCGCAGGCTGTGCACGGGCGCACCGTCGACCCGCTGATGAGTCGACGCCTTCGCGAGCGCGGCCGCGGAGCGCTTCGCGGGGGCGACCGGATCGCGGTGGCTCTTGGCGGCCTGATCCTCATCGGCGAACAGCAGGGGCCGCCAGGCCTCGAGCAGATGCCACTCGACATAGTAGGCGAGCATGCACAGGAAGATGTGCGCACGAACGCGGTGCTCGAGCCGGTGATGGATCGGGCGGATCTTCAGGTCGACGGTTTTCAGCGAGCGGAACGCGCGCTCGACCTGGGCGAGGGATTTGTAGCTGCGTACCGCCTCGGCTGCGGACATCTGCTTCTTCGGTAGTGCGGTGCGGATCACGTAGATCCCATCGAGCGCCGCCTCCGCGGCGACCTTATCCTCGCGGATGCGATAGGCGAAGTGCGTGTTGGTGATCGTCAGCTCGAAGTGTTTGCCGACTTTGTACTTGTCGAGGACGCGCCCGAGCTTCACACCGATGGTGGCTTGCCCCGTGAGCGCGCCGCGCGCCACCCGCTCGCGGATCTTCTCCAGCTCGAGCGTGGTGGCCGCCAGCAGCGCCTGGCGCTTGTGGGCCCGGAGCTTGGCAAGCTCGCGGTTGCGACAGGCGAGGAGTCGTTCCGCGGGATAATCGGGATGGCTGAACTCGAACAGGTTGCGCTCATCAAACAGCCCGAGCTGCAGCGTGCCCGCCTCGATGAGCGAGCGGATCTGCGTACTCTTCAACGCCGTGATCCAGGCCATCCCCTCGAGCGTCCTGAGCTCCCCGATCGCCTTGTGCGAGATCATCCCGCGATCGCCGACCAGCACGAGGCGCTCGAGCCCGAACCCTTCACGCAGCTTCGCCACCTGCGCCATCAGCGTCTTGGCATCCCCGGTGTTGCCTGCGTACACCGACACCGAGATCGGGCAGCCCGTGCGCGTGGTCAGCAGCCCGTAGTTGACCTGCAGCTTGTTGCGCTTGCCGTCCCGGTTGTAGCCGATCTTCCCCAGCGGACAGTGCGTCCCCTCGAAGTAGCTCGAGGAGAGGTCGTAGAGCGCCATCGCACCCTGCCCGAGATGGCGGGCCGCGAGCTTGCGCTCGATCAGCGGCTGACGCTCGAGCAGCCAGTCCATCGCCGCGTACAGATCATCCTCATCGGCTGCGGTGACGCCGAACTCCTCGGCGAGCGTGCTCGTGTGCCACCAGCGGGTGGTGGCGAGCTTGGTGTGCGGGGCGAGGACCCGCGCGGCAATCAGGGCGCAGATCCGCTCGCGCTCGGGGCTCGGCCGCGAGGCGAGCAGTGAGTCGATCCCGAGCCGCTGCATCGCCCGCCGAACGGCCTGCACGTGGCCGTGGGGCCGCGAGCGCAGCACCTCGAGCCGCGCCTCGAGCGGCACGAACACCTCGCCCCGCAGCGAGCGGCGCACGACCTCGATCAGCGGCTCCGGCAGATGCGA